>NZ_BLWI01000008.1 GCF_013282155.1 Sulfitobacter sp. HGT1 | reverse complement strand
CTCTTAGAGGATTTGATCGGTCTGGGTCGCCAGCCATGCCTTGAACGACCGAAGGGCGGCAGTCTCGGCGCGGTCTTCGGGCCACACCAGATAGTAGTTGCCGATGCTTTGCGTGGTCTGGGTCGACGCAAGCACCAATTGGCCGGCCCGCAAATAAGGGTCTGCGGAAAATGTCGGCAGCAGCGCCACCCCAAGCCCGTGCACCGCCGCCTGCGCCATCGTTGAAAACTGATCAAAGATCATGCCGGATGGCGGGGTGCTGCTCACCCCGAGCGCCTCAAGCCAGCGCGCCCAGCCCCGTGGCCGCGTTTCAAGATGCAGCAGCGGAAACCGCAAGATATCGGCCGGGTTGTCCAGCGGGGCCTCCAGCAGGTCGGGGGCACATACGGGGACAACCGTTTCCGGCATCAACCGCAGATAGGCGGCACCGGGCCAGTCTTCCTTGCCAAAATGTATGGCAGCGTCAAAATTGCTGTTCTGGAATGAAAACGGGTTCAGCCGTGTGCTCAGGTTTACTGTCACCTCTGGATGGGCCTGGGCAAAATCACGCAAGCGCGGGGCCAGCCAATGCATGCCAAAGCCGGGCAGAATGGCCAGGTTCAACGCCCCCGCCATCGGGTTTGTCCGCGCCGATATCGAGGCCTGCGCCAAGCGGTTCAATATCTCGCGCACCTGCAAAACATAGCTTTTCCCGGCCTCCGTCAGCACCAGCTGCCGGCCCTGCCGGTCCATTAACGCCACGCCAAGCTGGTCCTCGAGGGTCTTGAGCTGCCGGCTGATCGCGCTTTGGGTCAAGGACAGCTCAAGCGCCGCCTGGGTGGCACTGCCAAGCCGCGCCACGGCCTCGAAAGCGAGCAACGCATTGATGGATGGCAAAAAACGGCGCGGCGCTATCATATGACTTAAACTCATAAGGCTAGGATAAAGCAGCGATAGTATTTCGTGGCTGGCTTTGCAATACTCTGCCCAAATCTAGACCTTTTGGGAGGATATCCAATGAACGCCGAAGCCCCAATTCTCAAGGCCAAAGACGCCCCGAACATGAGCAGCTTTGACTGGACAGACCCGTTCCGTCTGGCAGACCAGCTGACCGAAGACGAACGCATGATTCAGGAAAGTGCGCGCGCCTATGCGCAGGAAAAACTGCAACCGCGCGTGATCGACGCCTTTGCAAACGAAAGCACGGACCCTGCGATTTTCAAGGAAATGGGCGATATGGGCCTGTTGGGCGTCACTGTCCCCGAAGAATACGGCGGGCTGGGCGGCAACTATGTGTCCTACGGCCTGGTCGCGCGCGAAGTCGAACGCGTGGACAGCGGATACCGGTCGATGATGTCCGTGCAATCCAGCCTGGTGATGTACCCGATCTATGCCTACGGCTCTGAGGCACAACGCAAGAAATACCTGCCCAAACTGGCAAGCGGTGAATTCATCGGCTGTTTCGGCCTGACCGAACCTGACGCCGGATCCGACCCTGCTGGCATGAAAACCCGCGCGGTGAAAACGGCAAACGGCTACAAGCTGATCGGGTCCAAGATGTGGATTTCGAACGCGCCCATCGCCGATGTTTTTGTGGTCTGGGCAAAGTCCGAAGAGCACGGCGGCAAAATCCGCGGCTTTATCCTTGAAAAGGGGATGAAGGGCCTCTCCGCACCAAAGATCGGCAACAAACTGTCCCTGCGCGCCTCGATCACCGGCGAGATCGTGATGGACAACGTCGAAGTCGGCGACGATGCGTTGCTGCCCCATGTGGAAGGCCTGAAAGGCCCGTTCGGCTGTCTGAACCGCGCCCGCTATGGCATCAGCTGGGGTGTTCTGGGCTCGGCCGAGTTCTGCTGGCACGCGTCGCGCCAATACGGGCTGGACCGCAAGCAGTTCAACAAGCCACTGGCACAAACCCAGCTGTTCCAGAAAAAGCTGGCCGACATGATGACCGAAATCTCGCTTGGCCTGCAAGCGTCCCTGCAGGTAGGCCGCCTGATGGACCAAGCCAATGCCGCCCCCGAGATGATCTCGATCGTGAAACGCAACAACTGCGGCAAGGCCCTGGACATCGCACGCATGTCGCGTGACATGCATGGCGGGAACGGCATCAGCGGCGAATATCAAGTGATCCGCCACATGATGAACCTCGAGACGGTGAACACCTATGAGGGCACTCATGATGTCCATGCGCTGATTCTGGGCCGTGCGCAAACCGGCCTTCAGGCATTTTTCTAAAGACACAATGAGGGGGCTGTCTGCCCCCTCAAACTCCCCCGAGGATATTTGAGAGCCAGAGAATAAAGGAAGTGGTTCCCTTTTCTCTGGCTCTTAAATATCCCCGCCGGAGGCATCTTTTGGCAGTGCCTTTGGTTTAGTCGGAAAGGTGACTATGGACCGCGTACAGATCGTTCATGAAAATTTTTTGCGGCGCGTTGCGGCGCGGGATTTTCCTGTTGGCAGGGCTGTGACCCCCGGTTTGGACAATGACGCTGCTGTCGGGCTCTACCGTGCGCAGGTTTTGTCACGCGCGCTGGATTTGCAAAGCCGTGTGATGCAGGCCAACAAGCAGGGGTTTTACACCATCGGGTCCAGCGGGCACGAGGGCATGGCCGCCGTTGCCCATGCGTTGCGCCCCGATGATATCGCTTTTCTGCATTACCGTGATGCGGCGTTCCAGATTGCACGGGCCGATCAGGTTGGCGGGCAGGATATGTTGCGCGACATGTTGCTGTCATTCGCGTGTTCCATGGATGATCCAACCAGTGGCGGGCGACACAAGGTGCTGGGCAGCCGTCGCCTGATGATCCCGCCGCAAACCTCGACCATCGCCAGTCATCTACCCAAAGCCGTCGGCGTGGCCCATTCCTTGGGGCTGGCGCGCCGCAATCCGCCCGAGCATCGGTTGCTTGCCCATGACGGGATTGCGATGTGCAGTTTCGGGGATGCCTCGGCCAACCATTCCACTGCCCAAGGTGCCATCAATGCCGCCTGTTGGACTGCCGTGCAGGGTGTGCCCTTGCCCTTGTTGTTTGTCTGCGAGGACAACGGGATTGGCATTTCGACCAAGACCCCGACAGGCTGGATCAAGGCATCTATGTCCGCGCGTCCGGGTCTTGCCTATTTCGAGGCCGATGGATTGGATCTGTTTGCGGCCTATTCGGCTGCCAAAGCGGCGGCGGATTTTGTCCGAAAGCATCGCAAGCCCGCCTTTTTGCACCTGCGCACCGTTCGGCTTTATGGTCATGCCGGTGCGGATATTGCGACAAGTTACCTGCCGAAATCTGAGGTCGAGGCTGACGAGGCCAATGACCCGCTGTTGCACAGTGTCCGGTTGTTGATCGAAGCGGGCGCGTTAAGCGCGGACGAGGCGTTGGCGATCTATACTGACACACTGGACAACGTCGCAGAAGCCGTTGTTGATGTTATCACCCGCCCGCATTTGAAAACAGCTGCTGGCGTGATGGCCAGCATTATCCCGCCAAAGCGGGTCTGTGCCCCGACCAATGGACCGTCTGCCGAAAAACGCGCCGAAATCATGGGCGGTGAACTGACCCAGATGGCAACACCGCAGCCTCTGTCCAAGATCATCAACTGGGCGCTGCATGATCTGATGCTGGCCCATCCAGAAACCCTGCTCATGGGCGAGGACGTCGGCCGCAAGGGCGGTGTTTACGGCGTCACGCAAAAGCTGCAATCGCGTTTTGGCCCTGCACGGGTGATCGATACCTTGCTTGACGAACAGTCCATCCTGGGCTTTGCCATCGGTGCGGCCCATAACGGCTTTGTCCCGATGCCGGAAATCCAGTTTCTGGCCTATCTCCACAATGCCGAAGACCAGTTGCGCGGAGAGGCCGCGACCTTGTCCTTCTTCAGCAATGGCCAGTGGACCAACCCGATGGTGCTGCGCATCGCGGGGCTGGGATATCAAAAGGGGTTCGGCGGGCATTTTCACAACGACAATTCCCTTGCTGTTCTGCGGGACATCCCGGGCATCGTTATTGCCTGTCCGTCAACCGGTGCAGATGCGGCGATGATGCTGCGCGAAGCACATCGTCTTGCGCGCGAAGAACAGCGGGTTGTGGTCTTTGTCGAACCCATTGCGCTTTATCCCATGCGCGATCTGCTGGATGCTGGCGACGGGGGGTGGATGACGTCTTATCCCGATCAAGGTCAGCGGCTTGGGTTGCAAGACATCGGCGTGCACGGCAATGGCAGCGATTTGGCGATCGTGACCTATGGCAATGGCCATTACCTAAGCCGTCAGGCCCAGGCCGATCTTGCCGCACAAGGGCTGGATGTGCGGGTCATCGACATGCGCTGGCTTGCCCCTCTGGCCGAAGATGCGATCATCGACGCCATCGGCGACCGGCCGGCCTTGATCGTGGACGAATGCCGCCGCACGGGCGGGCAGGCCGAAGCGGTCATGGCGTTGATGAAAGAACGCGGCATCGCCCGTTTCGCGCGGCTGACAGCCGAAGACAGCTTTATCGCCACGGGCCCTGCCTATGCCGCGACACTTCCATCACGCGAGGCGATCGTCGCCGCCTCATTGGCGTTGTTGGGAGACTGAGCCTCAGGCGGGCCACAATGCGCACTGTGTCTGGCCCGGCCTTCCCTATCCCCTAGCCATCATTTCGTGGCAAAGGGCGGGCTGCCAGCGGGCCGATCTTGATCGCTAGCGTTGCGCTATCCCAAGCTTATGTCTCGTGCTGAGCCACGGGGGCACCGCCCTGAAACGCATTGCCGTTCTTGTAATCGCAAGGGGCTTCTTGCATCTGTAAATGCAGGTCGCTGCCTTTGTAGGGATGCGCGCGGGCCAGGCTCTCGTCCACCTCGATCCCCAAGCCGGGGGCGGTTGGTGCCTCGATAAACCCGTCATTCACGCGAATGGAGCCTTTGATCAACTGGTCATGGAACGGTGTTTCGATGCATTCGCACATCAGGATGTTGGGGATGGAAACCGCGAGATGTATGTTCGCGGCCCATTCCACCGGACCGGCATAAAGATGTGGCGCGATCTGTGCGTTATAAACCTCAGCCATGGCAGCAATCTTCTTTACCTCCCAGATACCACCGGCGCGGCCCAAAGCGGGCTGCAAAATCGCGGCAGCCCCTGACCGCAAAACAGGCGCGAATTCCGCCTTCGTGGTCAGGCGCTCTCCGGTTGCGATGGGGATGCCAACGCTGCGGGCCACGACGGCCATTTGTTCAACCGCGTCTGGCGGGATCGGCTCTTCGTACCACAGCGGGCTATAGGGCGCGATGGCCTGGCCCAGCCGGATGGCACCGGCGGTCGTGAACTGCCCGTGGGTGCCAAACAGCAGATCGGCCTTGTCGCCCACGGCCTCGCGGATGGCTTTGCAAAAGGCGACCGACTGGCTGATATCGGTCATCGCCGGCATATGCCCGCCGCGCAGGGTATAGGGGCCGGCAGGGTCGAACTTGATCGCGGTATAGCCCCGCGCGACACAATCCAGCGCCGATTCAGCGGCCATTTCGGGCGAATTCCAGAACGCGGCAATGTCATGGTGGGGCAAGGGGTACAGATAGGTATAGGCGCGCACACGGTCGTTCATGCGCCCCCCGATCAGCGCATAGACGGGCCGGTCACGGTCCTTACCCAAAATGTCCCAACAGGCAATCTCAAGCCCTGAAAACGCGCCCATCACCGTCAGGTCAGGCCGCTGGGTAAAGCCTGACGAATAGACGCGCCGGTACATCAATTCGATATCTTCGGGGTTTTGCCCCTGCATGTGCCGCTGGAATACGTCTTCGATCACCGCCCGCATCGCCTCCGGCCCGACCGAGGAGGCATAACATTCCCCCCAACCGGTGATGCCGGTGTCCGTCGTCAGCTTGACCAATATCCAATACCGCCCGCCCCATCCCGGAGCAGGGGGCGCGGTGACGATGACATCCAGGTCCTGAAGCTTCATGGCGCGGCCTTCTTTTCCAAATGGAGTAAAATCCCGGGGGTGTGGGGGCTGGCCCCCACTAGGTATTATATGTGGGGGCTGGCCCCCGCTGTTTGACGTGTGTGGGGGATGGCCCCCGCTAGGTGCTATGTGCGGCGGCTGGCCCCCGCCTTAACCAAGCGTGGCGGGGCTTTGCCCGGGACGCAAGTCTGAACCTGCCCGCGGCCTTATGTTTTCGTCGTGTCGGCAGAGGGGCCGCGCCAGCGGATGAAAACCGACACCGCGATTAAGGTCAGCAGCATCGACAGCAAAAACGGTGCGCCGGGAAAATACACCGCCACGCCGGGCGCTGTGAAGGCCGCAAATGTGCTGGTCATCACCAAGGGCGCAATCACCATCGCAAGCGCGGATGCCGAGGTCAGCACCCCCTGAAGCTCGCCTTGGGCATTCTGGGCCACGGAGTGCGACATGATCGCTTGCAGCGCGACAGGGATCACGCCGGCAAGGGCGGCCATTGGTGTCAGGATCAAAATCACCGGGCCGGATGTCACCGTGGCGATCAGGAAAAACGTCACCACGCTAAAGACATAGCCGAACAGCACGGTGCCCCGTTCTCCGAACCGTTTCAGCACAGGGCGGATCAGCCCGGCCTGAACCACAGCCATGGCACAGCCGAACAGCGCAAGTGATCCGCCGATCATCGACGGGGACCAGTCAAATTGCGCCTTGCCGAAATAGCTCCAGACCGACGGGTAGACGGCAAAGGCAAGGTGGTACAGGAAATACACCAACAGCAGCCGCTTGATGCCGGGCAATTCACCCAGATGTTTGACGGCCCCCAACGGGTTGGCGCGTCGCCATGAAAACGGGCGTGCTGCCTTGCGGTCGACGGTTTCCTTCAGCACGAACCAGCCGAAAGCGACGTTGCTTGCGGCCAGTATGGCGGCGGCCCAAAACGGCGCGCGTGTGCCGAATTCGGCCAGAAATCCGCCCGCGACAGGGCCCAGCACAAAGCCTGCGCCAAAGCCCGCGCCGATCAGGCCAAACCGTGCCGCGCGGTCCTTGGGCGCGGATATATCGGCCATATAGGCGCTGGCGGTGGCCCCTGTGGCGGCTGAAATGCCGCCCACCACGCGGCCCACCAACAGCAGCCAGATCGACCCTGCCAGTGCCATGACAACGTAATCCAATGTCATCACAGTCAGCGAAACCAGCAGGATCGGGCGGCGTCCGAACCGGTCGGACAGGCTGCCGATCAAGGGGCTGAACAGAAATTGCATCACCGCGAATGTGGTGGCCAACACCCCGCCCCAAAGGGCGGCTTGCGACAGATTGGCAGACCGGACTTCCTCGATCAGGTCGGGCATGACGGGGATGATCAGGCCGATCCCTATGGCATCGATCATGACCGTCGCGACGATGAAAAGTACCGCCGGTCGCACCGCGTCAGAGCGCCTGCGCGCGCGCAACAAATGCCTTTGCATCGGCGATTGCGTGGCCCATTTGATGGGTGGGGTCGAACAGGTCGGCTGAAAGCTGCGGATAATCCGCGCGGGCCAGATCGCCCAAGGGCACCTGTTTGTCCTGCGCTTCGCGGCACAGTTTCTTGGTGATGGCCTGGGCTTCGGGGCGCGACATGGTTTGCGCCAGTGCAAAGCTTAACGCTTCGGCGTGGATCAGATCCAACCCACCGGTCAAGGCGCTGTGCATGCGCACCGGATGCGGGGCCACGCCATCCACCAAAATTTTGGCATGGCGCAGGGCCGATGCAAGGCACAGGGACAGTTGCGGCACGGCCATCCATTCGGCAAACCACGCGCCGCCATCGCGCTGGTGCTGATGGGCTGCGGCGGCTTGCAATGTGGCGCGTTGGCCGGTGAACTGATGGCCAAGCGCGATGATCGCGGACGGGCCGACGGGGTTTTGTTTCTGGGGCATGGTGGATGATGCACCCGACGCGCCAAGGGCGATTTCCTCGATCCCGGTCATGGTCAGCCCGACCATGGACTGCGCTATATGCGACAGCGCGGCCATCACCCGGCCCTGCCAGTCGGCGATGCGCAAGATCGGGGCGCGGTCCACGTGCCAGCTGCGTTTGGGGTCATGCAGGCCAAGGGCTTTGGCCAGTTCCGCCCGCGTTTCGGCTGCTTTGGGGCCAAAGGCAGACCCGGTCCCGGCAGCACCTGACAGGGACACAAACAGCGATGTGGCACGCAGGGCTTCAAGCTCCTCAAGTGCGTCGATCAACGGCATGCCCCATTCGGCCAGTACCGCGCCCCAACTGGTCGGCGTGGCGTGTTGCCCATAGGTGCGCGCGGGCAGGGGAAGGGTCGAATTGGCCTCGGCCGCTGCTGCAAGGGACGCGACGATGGCGCGCAAATCGGCCTCTGCCAGCCCAAGCGCCTGACGCAGGCGCAGCATTAGCGCGGTGTCGATGATATCCTGACTTGTTGCCCCCCAATGCACGTGCTGGGCAAATTCGGGCGCTTGCATTTCAGCGCGAAACTGCGCCAGCAGCCCCGGTACGCTGACCCCGTTTTCGCCCGTCGCCTTGGCAATCGCGCCGGGGTCGACCTGAATTTCCAGCGATGCGCGGTGGATCGCAGCCGCGCTCAGTTCAGGGATCACCCCAAGCGCGCCTTGCACCTTGGCCAGCGCCCCTTCGACCAGCAGCATCGCGCGGATTGCGGCGGTGTCGGAAAACAGGCGTCCGGCATCCCCCGTCGGGAAAAGCTGCGCATAAAGGGGGCTGTCGAAGACGCTGGCGGCCATGGGTTACCTCTTGAGAATCGTATCAATAATCTGCGCCAGACCCTTGGGGTCGGCAAAGAATGGCGAATGTCCGGTGGACATCTCATAGACATCCGCGCTTGGCCAGTCCTTGGTCATGGTCACCTGATAGGCGGGCGGGATGGTCCGGTCGTCCATGCAGCGGATATAGCTGCGCCGCTTGGCGTCGGCGCGGGCCGTATCGGGCAAGGCGGCGGTGGTGGGGGCCACGGCCTGCGCGCAAAGCTGCGGATTGGCGAAAGCGGCGACACCCTCGGGGCAGTCGTTGTAGAACAACGCTTCGGTCATCGCCGGATCAAGGGTAAAGCTTTTGCCATCCTCGCGCAGGCGCACCGCTGGCATCAACGGCTGGCTGGGGGCCTGTTTGCGCATGTCGGCCAGCGTCATACCGGGGGCGGGCACATAGGCGCATAGATAGATAAGCTGCGCCATGGCATCGGGGTCTTTTTGCGCGGCAGCACTGATGGCAAAGCCGCCCATGGAATGACCCAGCACAACGGTTTCAGGCGTTGACGCAGCCAGCACCGCATCGGCGTAGCTGTCCAGCGTGACGTCGTTGACCGGCGTTTGATCCGCCCCGTGGCTGGGCAGATCAATGGCGCGGGGGCTGTGACCAAGCGCGGTAAGCGCCGGGATCAGATCGCGCCAGCACCAAGCGCCGTGGCACGACCCGTGAACCAAAAGGATATCAGACATGTCCGACGCTTTTCAGGAAATCGGTCAGAACTTGCGCGTATTCTTCGGGGTTCTCGACGCAGGGCAGGTGGCCGGTCTTGCGGATGATGTGGAACTTGGACCCCGGGATCAGGTCAACGGTTTCACGCACCAGATCGGGCGGGGTTGATCCGTCTTCCGCCCCTGCGATGCCCAGACATGGCAGGCGCAGGCCCGCAGTCGGCGTGTAGAAATCCGTGCCCGAAATCGCGGCCGAACATCCGGCATAGCCATCGCGTTCCTGACGGGTGACCATGTTGCGCCACAGCTCAAGCTCCGGCTTGGCGCGGAAATCGGCGGCGAACCAGCGCTCCATGATGGCATCGGCAAGGCTTTCGATGCCGTTTTCCTGCACGTCCTTGATCCGGCTGGCCCACATTTCGGGCGTGCCGATCTTGGCGGCGGTGTTGGACAGCACCATGGCGCGGATCAGGTCCAGACGCTTGGTTGCCAGCCCTTGGGCGATCATGCCGCCAATCGACAGGCCGACAAAGACGCAATCCTTAACGCCCAGAAAGTCCATCAGTTTTTCGGTGTCCGTGATCAGCGACCCCATCGAATAGGGGGCAGGCGGACAGGTGGACAGGCCATGCCCGCGCTTGTCGAAACGAATGATCCGCAAGCCTTGGGGCAGCAGCGGCAGGATCGGGTCCCACAGGCGCATGTCGGTGCCCAGCGAATTGGCGAACACCACGGGCGCGCCATCATCGGGGCCATCGACGCGGTAATGCAGGCGAACATCGCCGGTATCAAAAAGCTTCATGGGGCAGGCTCCTTTTCGGGGTCAATTGAGGGTGGCAAGGGCGCGGATGAACATATCGGCATCCACATTCCCGCCGGAAATCGTAACGATCACATCATCGCCTTGGATCTGGTCGCGCCGGAACAAGGCGGCAGCAAGGGCAACCGCACCACCGGGTTCAGCGACCAATTTCAGGCGGTTAAAGGCTTGCGCCATGGCGCTTAGCGCTTCGTCATCGGTCGCAACAAGACCGGGGCCGCACAACCGTTTCATGATCGGAAAGGTCAGGTCACCGGGTTGCGGCGTGACGATTGCATCGCAGATCGACCCGGCCAGCGCGGGGTTGCGCGCGATGCTGCCTTGGGCCAGCGACCGCGCAACATCGTCAAATCCGGCCGGTTCGGCAGGGCGCGCCCGCAGGCCGGGGGCGTCCGCCTCGAGTGCCAGCGCGATCCCCGATGTCAGCCCGCCGCCACCGCAACACACGATCACATCGGCAGAGGTGATCCCCAGTTCGGCGGCCTGCTGGGCGATCTCGAGCCCTGTGGTGCCTTGGCCCGCAATCACTTGCGCATCGTCGTAGGGTTTGATCAGGGTTAGCCCGCGTTCACCTGCAAGCCGCGCACCGATGGCATCACGGTCTTCATTTGCACGATCATACAGAACCACCTCGGCCCCAAGGGCGCGGGTGTTTTCGATCTTCAAACGCGGCGCGTCAGACGGCATGATGATGACAGACGGCACGCCATGCAGCTTGGCGGCATAGGCCACGCCTTGGGCATGGTTGCCGCTGGAAAAGGCGATCACGCCCTTGGCGCGGGTGTCGGGATCAAGCGCGGACAGCGCCGACCAGCCGCCGCGAAACTTGAAGCTGCCGGTGTGTTGCAGGCATTCGGGTTTCACCCAGATGCGGCGGCCCGCGATCTCGTCCAGAAACGGTGAGTTCAACAGCGGCGTGCGGCGCACATGCCCTTCAAGCCGTGCGGCAGCGGCGCGTATCATTTCGATGTTCATGACATTTCCTCGATCCAGGTGTGCAGGGCGGCGACGGCTTCGGGTTCATCCAGAAACGGGATATGCCCGCGACCGGGCACGCGGCCCACAATCATATCGGGGCGACGCTTTTCCATTTCGGCCAGGGTTTCTTCGCTCAACAGGTTGGAATTCATCCCGCGAATACACGCCACCGGCAGCCCGGCCAGCGCATCAAAGAACGGCCATAAATCGGGCGACGGGCCGTCGAACGCCTTGGCCACCGCATCGCGCAGATGCTTGTCATAGGTGATTTGCAGGCCGCTGTCGGTCTGGGTGTAATGCTTGACGGCTTCCTCCATCCAGCGGCTGTCGGGCACACCGTCAAATTCGGGAAACACGCGGGGCATGGCGGCGGCGGCTTCGGCATGGGTTTTGGCGGCGGGATTGCGGCCAATGTATTGCATGATGAAATCCAACCCCTGCGGGTCGATATACGGCCCCACATCGTTAAAGGCGACGCCCAGCAGGCGGTCTTTGGCCCCCATCGCCAGCCCCATCGCGTTCAGTCCGCCGCGCGAAGTGCCAAGGATCGCGACCTTGTCCAGCCCCAGATGCGCCAGCAGTTCCAGCGCATCGCGGCATTCAACGGGCGGCGAATACTGCGACCAGTTCGGGTCGAAATCCGATTGCCCGCGCCCGCGGTAATCCATCTTGATCAGCCGGGTGCCCGCCAGATGCGGTGTGACATAGTCAAAGTCGGCGGTGGTCCGCGTCAGGCCCGCCAGACACAGGATCGGCAGACCCGCGCCTTCGTCGGTGTAATACAGGTTCAGTCCGTCGGAAGTGGTGAAATGGGGCATCAGATACCTGCCAGTGCTGGAATTTCGGTAAGCTCGTTAAGCGTGTGCGCAGGTGTCCAGGGCAGACGGTCCGTGGGCTCGCCGCTGCGATTGACCCAAGCGGTGGTAAAGCCGTATCCCGTTGCTGCGGCAGCATCCCACCCGTTTGACGACACGAACAGGACCTCGTCCTTGGCGCAGCCGAAATGCTGGCCGACCAGATCATAGACCCGCGCATCGGGTTTGAAGATGCCGACGCTTTCCACAGACAACAACGCATCCAGCACATCGTCGATGCCGGCAGAATTTACCGCACCTTTCAGCATTTCCGGTGATCCGTTCGACAAGATCGCCGTGTTCAGCCCCGCGTCTTTCAGGCGGCGCAACATGGCGGGCACCTCGGGAAAGGCTTGCAGTTCCCAATACAGCGCCAGCAGGCGGGCGCGCAGGGCCGGGTCGCCGTTATGGCCGGTTTTCTCAAGCGCCCAGTCCAGCGCATTCTGGGTGACTTCCCAAAAATCGGCATGTGCGCCCGTAACAGCGCGCAGCCACGAATATCCCAACTGCTTTTGACGCCAATGTTCGGCCACCTGCGGCCAACTGTCCTTGAGGGCGATGAAATCCGGCTCACTTGCGGCTTGGCGCGCAGCGGCGGCGACGTCGAATAAAGTTCCGTATGCGTCAAAGACGCAGGTGGTGATTGGCATGATGGCCTCCCCCTGAGGTGCTGGAGGCGAGATTGCCACGGGCAGCAGCCACAGAAAAGGCCGAAAACTGGTCTATTAGGGGGTTTACGCCGCCGCACAGTCTTGAAAGACTGCGCGCCGAACCCCAGAGCACCCGCGCAGACACGCGGCCTCTTGTATTTATACCCATCCAGATCGGAGATTTTTATGACGCAGGTTAAATCCGGCGATACCGTTGCTATTCACTATACCGGCACCTTGCTGGACGGCAGCACCTTTGACAGTTCTGAAGGTCGCGAACCGTTGGAATTCGTTGTTGGGTCGGGCCAGATCATCCCCGGCCTTGATGTGGCACTGCCCGGCATGGCGGTTGGCGACAAGAAAACCGTCAAGATCGGCAGCGCAGACGCCTATGGCCCGCTGAACCCCGAAATGCGTCAGGCCGTGCCACGCGAAGGCATTCCCGCGGATATCCCGCTTGAGGTCGGCACGCAGTTGCAGATGCAAACACCGGACGGTCAGGCGATGCCCGTCATGGTCGTCGAAGTCGACGAAGCAACCGTAACGCTGGATGCCAACCATCCGCTGGCGGGCAAAGACCTACAATTCGACATCGAGCTGATGAAAATCGCCTGATTTCGTATGCCAGCGCGGGGCACCCTGCGCTGGCACCGGAAAATCCAGAATTTTCCGGACCGGCGTTTTCGAAAACTCCGGCCCCAGCCGATAAGGCCGCTCTCCGAAAGAATCCGCTCGAATAGCGCGACGCAGCACAGTAAGCAGCGTCTATGAACACAGATAACAGCTTTGAGATATTCCTTGTCGCCACGCCCGGCCTAGAAGACATGCTTCTGGCCGAAGTCGTCGAAAAAGGCTTTGCGAACCCGACGATGTCACCCGGTGGCATCACGGTGCAGGGCGGCTGGCCCGAGGTCTGGCGCGCCAATCTGGAACTGCGCGGCGCGTCTCGGGTATTGGCGCGGATCGGATCGTTCATGGCATTCCATCTGGCGCAACTGGACAAACGCGCGCGCAAATTCCCTTGGGGGGACGTGCTGCGCGCCGATGTGCCCCTGCGCGTTCAGGTCACCACCAAAGCGTCGAAAATTTACCACGCCGGTGCTGCCACCCAGCGGATCGAAACAGCCCTGCGCGAAAGCCTCGGTGCTGCGATATCGCCCGAGGCAGCGCTGGTCCTCAAGGTGCGCATCGACGACAATGTGGTGACGATGAGCCTCGATACATCGGGCGAATCCCTGCACAAGCGCGGCCACAAAGAAGCCGTGGGCAAAGCCCCGATGCGCGAAACGCTGGCGTCCTTGCTGCTGCGGCAGGCAGGCTATACCGGCACCGAAACGGTCGTGGACCCCATGTGCGGTTCGGGTACCTTCGTGATCGAGGCCGCCGAAATCGCCATGGGCCTGAACCCCGGCCGCTCGCGCAGCTTTGCCTTTGAAAGCCTTGCCAGCTTTGATCCGCAGCTGTGGGACGAAATGCGTGCCAAACCGCCACAGGCAACCGACCTTCGTTTCTACGGCTCAGACCGCGATGCCGGTGCCATCAGGATGAGCACGGCCAACGCCGGACGGGCAGGGGTCGCAAACGCCGTGCATTTCGAAAACCACGCCGCAGGCGAATTGACCCCGCCCGAAGGTCCCCCCGGCCTTGTCATGGTGAACCCACCCTACGGCGGTCGCATCGGCAATAAAAAACTTCTCTATCCGCTCTACGGCACTTTGGGCCAAACACTGCTGACCCGTTTCAAGGGCTGGCGCGTCGGTCTGGTCACCTCAGAACCGCCCCTGGCCAAAGCAACGGGCCTGCCCTGGAAACCCCAAGGCCCCGCAATCGCCCATGGCGGCATGAAAGTCTGGTTCTACCAAACCCCACCGCTGCGCTAACGGACCCTTATTCTCCGGCTCTGAAATATCCCGGGGTCCGGGGCAGCGCCCCGGTCCGCCGGAAAAGTCAAAGATGCTCGGCTTGCGGCATCCCCAACACGTGAAACCCGCCATCGACGCGAATGATCTCGCCGGTGGTGCAGGCCCCCGCATCCGACGCCAGATACACGGCCGTGCCGCCCACCGCTTCCAAGGTCGCATTGGCCCGCAACGGCGCGTTCTGGTCTGTGTGTTTGTAGGTCTTGCGCGCCCCGCCGATGGCAGCACCGGCAAGGGTTTTCATCGGGCCGGGGCTGATCGCGTTGACGCGGATGCCGTCGGGGCCCAGATCATTGGCCAGATAGCGTGTGGCAGATTCCAGCGCCGCCTTGGCCACGCCCATGACGTTGTAATTGGGCACAACGCGGTTCGACCCCTGATAGGTCAGGGTCATCAGCGTGCCCCCATTATCAACCATCAACGGATGCGCACGGCGGGCGATCTCGATAAAGGAATAGGCCGAGATATCCAGCGAGTGTTTGAAATTCGCGCGGCTGGTGTTCAGGAAACGACCCGTCAGCTCGGATTTATCCGAAAACGCAATGGCGTGGACAACGAAATCAATCGTGGGCCAGCGTGCTGCAAGCTTTTCGAATGCGGCATCAAGGGATGCATCATCAGTCACATCGACATCGACCATGAAATCCGACCCGACACTTTCGGCCAGCGGTTTCAGGCGCGAGCCAAAGGCCTCGCCCTGATAGGTGAACGCCAGTTCGGCACCGGCTTCGGCCATCGCTTTTGCAATACCCCAAGCGATGGACCGTTCGTTCGCGACACCCATGATCAGGCCGCGTTTTCCCTTAAGTAGATCTGACATGTGCTGTCCTTACTCTATGAACTTGGAAAGGATCATCGACCCGTTGGTGCCGCCAAATCCGAATGAATTGGTCATGACGGAATCAAGCCCTGCGTTATCGACACGCTCCAGCGCGATTTCAGCCGGGTCCAGCTTGGGGTCCAGATCGACCACATTGATGGATTTGGCGATAAAGTCATGCTTGAGCATCAGCAAACAGAACACGGCCTCAAGGGCACCAGCGGCACCTTGGGCGTGGCCCGTCATGGATTTGGTTGAGCTGACCGGCGGCGTGCTGCCCTGGCCAAAGACGCGGCGGACGGCTTCGATTTCGCCGACGTCGCCCACGGGGGTCGAGGTGCCGTGCGCGTTGATATAGCCGACCTTGCGGCCCTCGGGCAGCGATTGCAGCGCCAGACGCATGGCCCGTTCGCCGCCTTCGCCCGACGGGGCGACCATGTCGTGACCGTCGGATGTCGCGGCATATCCGGTGACTTCGGCATAAATCGTGGCACCGCGCGCCTTGGCGTGTTCCAGTTCCTCAAGCACCAGCATGCCGCCGCCGCCCGAGATGACGAACCCGTCGCGGTTCGCGTCAAAGGCGCGGCTCGCGGTTTCGGGGGCGTCGTTATATTTGCTGCTCATCGCGCCCATGGCGTCGAACAGGCAGGACAATGTCCAATCCAGTTCTTCGCCGCCACCGGCAAACATCACGTCCTGTTTGCCCATCATGATCTGTTCGGCTGCGTTGCCGATGCAGTGCAGGGATGTGGAACAGGCAGAGGTGATGGAATAGTTGATGCCCTTGATCTTGAACGCCGTGCTCAGGTTGGCACTGACGGTCGAGGACATGCATTTCGGCACGGCGAACGGCCCGATCCGCTTGGTCGCGCCGGTGTCACGCACCACGTTATGCGCGGTAAACAGGGCCGAGGTCGACGGCCCGCCGGACCCTGCGACAAGGCCGGTGCGCGGATTGCTGATCTGCTCTTCGGTCAGGCCGGCATCGGCAATGGCTTGGGCCATCGCGATATAGGCATAGGCGGCACCGCCCCCCATGAAGCGCAATGCGCGTTTGTCGATGTGGTCTGCCACGTCGATCTTGAGCGTACCCGCGACGCGGCTGCGGAACCCGTGCTCGGTCATTTCGGGGCTGGCGACGATGCCGCTGGTCCCTGCCTTGAGCGATGCAAGCACTTCTTCAGCGTTGTTTCCGATAGATGAGACGATACCCAACCCTGTGACGACGACGCGGCGCATGGCGCACTCCCTTGATCTTACTGGGCCTATTGCCCTGTTTCGGCACCCCCTGCCAAGACTGCGGCAAGGGGGCTTTGCTCCTCCGTTTGCCGCCAACGGGGCGACAAATCAAGTCATCTCTCGGTTCAGCTTTCGCTGAGCGCGACCTTCATGTCCTTGACCATATAGATCACTTCGCCGTCTGCCTCGACGATACCGTCCGCCACACCCATGGTCAGGCGGCGGGTCTGGATCGCCTTGGTAAAGTCGATCTTGTAGGTCAGCATCTTGCGGTCGGGGCGGACCATGCCGGTCAGCTTGACCTCGCCCACGCCCAAGGCATAGCCGCGTCCCTGCCAGCCGCGCCAGCCAAGGTTAAAGCCGGTCAGCTGCCACAAGCCGTCAAGGCCAAGGCAACCGGGCATGATCGGGTTGCCGGGAAAGTGGCAGTCAAAGAACCAAAGGTCCGGTGTGATGTCGAATTCGGCGGTAATGTGACCTTTGCCATGGGCACCGCCATCGGCGGAAACATCCGTGATCCGGTCCATCATCAGCATCGGCGGGGCAGGAAGCTGCGCATTGCCGGGGCCAAAAAGTTCGCCGCGGGCGCATTTTAGGAGATCCTCTTTGTCGAAACTGGTGGGGTAATCGGCCATAGTTTTGCGGCTCCTGCTCGCTATTGTCAAAGTCCGTTCCGGTCTAGCATTGTGCCCGCTATGGCTGCAAGGGTTCTGGCACCCGCACCATTTTGGGTTTTTGTTTGAAAAGAGAGCGGTTTGCGCTGTATATACATCCAAGAGCAGTCAATGAGTATGGTATGACCCAAGTGATGCAACACACCAGTTCCAAGTGGCTTTCCAAGGCGGGCCTGCGTCCGACGCGGCAACGCATGACGCTGGCACAGTTGCTGGTGGGCGACGGTCAGCACCGCCATGTCACCGCAGAAAGCCTGTTTGACGCGGCCAAAGGGCAGGGCGAAGCCGTATCGCTGGCCACGGTCTACAACACGTTGCGCGCGTTTTGTGATGCGGGTTTGCTGCAAGAAGTCACCGTTGACGGATCGAAAAGCTATTTCGATACCAACACCCACGACCATCCCCATTTCTATTGGGAGGACGAAGCGCGGCTGACCGATGCCCCGTCCGACCAGTTGGTGATCGCACAATTGCCCGACGCGCCCGACGGGGCCGAAATCGCATCCGTTGATGTTGTGATCCGGTTGCGCCGCAAAAGCTAAACCGCTGGACGGGTGCTGGCGCGTTGCATAGGCTCGGGCCAAACAGCAGCGAGCGCCCCTATGCACCCCCTTATTACCCAAGACCAGATTGACACGTACCAGCGCGACGGCGTGGTGCTGGTGAAAGGTTTGTTTGCAGATCATGTGGATGCCTTGCGTGCAGGCATCGCGCGCAACATGGAAAACCCCGGCCCTTATGCGTCGAACAACGACAAGCCAGGCGAGACGGGGCGCTTTTTCGACGATTACTGCAATTGGGACCGTATCCCCGAATTTGCGCAGGTCATTCGTGGGTCTGCTGCCGCACAGGTGGCGGCTGATCTGATGCAAAGCCGGTCGGTACAACTGTTTCACGACCACGTGCTGGTCAAGGAACCGGGCACATCGATGGCCACCCCTTGGCATCAGGACGGCCCCTATTATTTCGTCGAAGGGCAGCAGAACGTCAGCTTTTGGTCGCCGCTTGATCCGGTGACCGATGCCACGCTGCGCTGTGTGGCCGGATCGCATTTGTGGGAAAAACCGGTGCTGCCGACACGCTGGGTCAAGGGCGATGCGTTTTTCGACCCCGCGCCTTACATGCCGGTGCCCGATCCCGATGCCGAAGGGATGGATATCCGCGAATGGCAGATGGAGCCGGGGGATGCGGTGGCATTCAACTATGGCATCCTGCACGGCGCGCGCGGCAACCGGTCGACGGCGCGCAGACGTGCCTTTTCGCTGCGGCTGCTGGGCGATGACGCTACCTATACCCAACGGCCCGGTCCGACTTCGCCGCCCTTTCCGGGGCATGAAATGGTGCAGGGGCAAAAACTGAGGGAAGATTGGTTTCCGATGTTGATCGGGTGAAGGGGGGGGGCGGACAGAGTGAGCTTTCGCCGCCCGTCCATCAATATCCGGTTTGGCGAAGCGTTCAAAAGATAATGTCTTTTTGCAAGGTGTGTGCAAAAAGACCGATTGCGTTGCCTGCGTGCAGGAGATCCAATTTGGGAAAACGGCATAACTTTTCAGATTACCAATTTAGGAGTTGTTCGTGACGGATAACATCGATCTTTTCATTTATTATTTGCGGAGGCATCTGGAAGTTCTTGATGCGGAGATCGCGGCTATATCCGCAAAAATAGCAGAATCGAAAGATCCCGAAGGGGATGGCTATTTTGACTCTGGCGAGTACTTCATGGGTGCTGGCCTTGCCGCTGTCCAAAAATACATGACAGAGACGTTTTGTTTTTTTAAAGTTGAGCAAGCGAAAGCACTTGATGCGGGGCCGAAATTGGCCGGAAATGTGTCCTTCGCATGGGTTGTTTGGTGTGCTGCAAATTATTGGAAACATGACGCTGAATGGTGGAAAGGGGCCGTCGCGATTGACGCTCCAGATTCTGATGGGATGAGCCGAGTCAATATTTCATGGCCTGAAGGTTGTAAATCCAAGAGTAACGTCGCGCGTCTGAAAAATTTTGGTAGGTTTGGGGATGATTACATTTGCTCGGTTGTTTTGGCCGCGCTTGTCGAAAAAACAGAAAACATAAGACTGCAATCAGTCCTGCCCCATTTAAAAGCTTGGCGAGATGAGGTCGAAAAATTGAGCCAACTTTAAGCTTCGCTACCGAGCGCCTGCAAAAATGTGTCTGAGTTCGTTGACCAAATTACTCAAAAACGAGCAAGGCTCGAACAGCTACCGATCAAATGCTTTCCAAAAGTCATCCTTTTGGGAACAGGCATAAACAGCTCCAACCAAAATCTGCGTAGTTGCTGAAGGTTTTCAACTCGCTCTTGATAGCGGACCTTTGTGCACCACACAGCATCAATCACGTTGGGCTCAAACCGGACATTGAGCACTCTCACCTTTAGCCCACATAATCTCTCACCCACCAAAAATCACCGCCTAAAACCATTGCCCCGGTTCAATCAGTCCCAAATCCAGCAACTGGCGTGAATGCCATTCAAACGGGGCGGAGTTGTGCCATTTGAATGTTTTGATCTCGAATTTGCTGCCAGGGTTCTTTTTGAGCGCCTTGGCGGTGCGAAAGGAACAAACGGCTGATGTGATATTGTGGTGCCACGGGCAGGAATAGGTGTTGTATTCCTCGTCGTTGAACGTGTGGTCGTCGCGGATTTTCAGGCCGGGTTTGGCGCGGAAGATCGAAATGCGGTCGATCTTGCGGCGCGCGGCGGGCACGTGTTCTTCGAAGCGCCAGCGCAACCCGCCAAAGAAATCCAGCTGGCGTTCTTTGGGGTGGTTTGCCGGTGTGCCGTCGGGGCGGGCCAGCGCGTAATAGCCTGACCGGTCCAGATGCGCGGTTTCCAGCGACACGGCGTCAGGGACTTCGGTCAGGTCGTCGGCATAGAGATCAACCACATAAGACAACATGGAATCGCGGCGTTCTTCGGTATGAAAGGCGAGCATTTCGACAACATTGCGGGTCTCGCAGAACGGATAGAACAGGTATTCCGCGTTGTAGCAGAAATAGAGCCACTGCCCCTCGGCGGCCTCGATCACGCGGTTGATGACCGTCTCCATCGCGTTTGGTTCGAACAAGTTGTAGTCGACACGGATCAGCAATTCATCGACATCGCGCGGAAGATCGAATTCTTTGGGCATGAACGCGATCACCTTGGTAAAACCCAGTTGATGGTGATGGCGCAATGTCGTGTCGATTTCGACATCGTCTTCGACCAGAATCATGGCGATGGGCCCTTTGGCCAGCGCGTCGTTCCCGTCGGTCAGAAAATGATCAAGGCTGCGATAGTGCATTGGGGCCTGTGTGTTTGTGCGACAGTATCTAAATCCGCCAAATCGCCACGCATTGCAAGAGAACGCTGGCGCTGCTAGACCGCGTTTTTGCATATTACAACAACGGACCACGCCATGACCGCGCCAAAAAAGCTGTTCATCAAGACCTATGGTTGCCAGATGAACGTCTATGACAGTGAACGCATGGCCGAGGCCCTGGGTGATACCTATATCGAGACAAAGTCGGCGGATGACGCCGATATGATCTTGCTCAATACCTGCCACATCCGCGAAAAAGCCGCGGAAAAAGTGTATTCCGAACTTGGGCGTCTAAAGCCGCTCAAGGCGTTGAACCCTGATCTGAAAATCGGTGTGACGGGCTGTGTCGCGCAGGCCGAAGGGGCCGAAATCATGCGCCGCCAGCCTGCGGTCGATCTGGTGGTGGGGCCGCAATCCTATCACCGTCTGCCCGCGATGGAGGCCCGCGTGCGCGAAGGCAAGACCGCGCTGGACACAGATTTCCCCGAAGAAGACAAATTCGAAAAGATGAAAGGCCGGGGCAAAGCGGCCCGTGCGCCATCGGCGTTTCTGACCGTTCAGGAAGGCTGCGACAAATTCTGCGCCTTCTGCGTGGTGCCCTATACCCGTGGTGCCGAAGTATCCCGCCCCGCCAGCCGCGTGCTGACCGAGGCGCGCGAACTGGTCGAAAACGGCGTGCGCGAAGTGACCTTGCTGGGCCAGAACGTAAACGCCTATCACGGTGCCGGCTCCGAGGGGGCGGATTACACGCTGGCCCGCCTGATCCGCGAGTTGGCCAAGATCGACGGGCTGGAACGCATCCGCTATACCACCAGCCACCCCAATGACATGGACGATGCGTTGATCGCCGCCCATGGCGAGGTCGACAAGCTGATGCCCTATCTGCACTTGCCAGTGCAGTCGGGGTCGGACCGCATTCTAAAACGGATGAACCGCAGCCACACCGCCGACAGCTATCTGCGTCTGATTGAACGCATCCGTGATGCCCGCCCCGATATCGTGATGTCGGGTGATTTTATCGTGGGCTTCCCCGAAGAAACGGACGCCGATTTCGAGGCCACGATGGATTTGGTCCGCGAGGTCAAATACGGCTACGCCTATTCGTTCAAATACTCGACCCGTCCGGGCACGCCGGCCGCAGAACGTGAACTGGTTGATACGGCCGTGGCGGACGCGCGTCTGCAACGGTTGCAGGCGCTGATCACCGACCAGCAACGCAGCATTCAAAACGCAATGGTCGGGCGCGACCTGTCGGTTCTGGTCGAAAAGGCCGGGCGCGAGGCGGGGCAGATGGTCGGCAAATCGGAATATCTGCATTCGGTCCATATTGACAACGCCACCGCGAAAGTCGGCGAAGTGGCCCGCGTTAGAATCGTTGGTGCCAAAACCAACTCTTTGACAGCGGTGGAGCTTTAAATCCCTTTGATTGTTGCCGCAGCAGCGTTTAATCTGATTCACAAAGCCTAGATTGTAAAGCAATCGCCCCATAATTGCCTAAGTATGGCCACAATATAGTAAATACCGCGGTTTTCGTGCTTCACAGACCCTCGTTTACCTCCTAATCTGACTATATATTGCGGGGGACCCTGCTGCGCTGCGCAGTTCTGGTTTCTTTTGCGGGGGATTAAAAAAAGGACGAGGGCTGTGTTGAACAGAATTTCCAAAGGTCTGCGCCTGTTTGCGGGGATAATTATTGCCGCAACATTCGTTTTCCAAGCATCTGCTGCTGATGCACAAACAAAATCACAAGGTGGACGCGACAAGGGTCAGTATATTCCGACGATCTGGGTTGACCCCGACGGGTGCGAACACTGGGTCATGGATGATGGTGCCGAAGGGTATATGACACCTAACGTAAGCCGTCAGGGCATTCCGGTGTGCCGCCGTGGCAACGTCTGCGGTGTGATGAACACCGACCAGTTCTTTGCAACAGACAGCTACCGCATCCACGCGCAGGGCAAACAACGTCTGGCGCAGTTCTTTAAATCAACGGGTGCGATTTCCTATATCATCAGCGGCCACACAGACAGCCGCGCATCTGATGAATACAACATGCGCCTGTCGATCAACCGTGCGAATGCCGTTGCTGCTGTTGCCGCACAAACCGGCGCGCGGATCGCAGATGTACGCGGATATGGCGAACGTATGCCCGCTGCACCAAACGGGTCGGCCGCCGGCATGGCCCAGAACCGCCGTGTCGAAATCATCTGCATTCGCTAAGGGGACAGAACAGTGTTTAAAACAAAAATCTTATTGGTCACAACCTGCGCCTTTGGCTTGACCGCATGTGCCGATTTCGAAGGTATCGGTGGTGGCTATACTGCTGATAAGACGATGGACCGCGGCTTTGACAAAAAGCACCTCAGCCAGTTGCAGGCCGGGATCTGGGTTGATCCGAACGGATGCGACCACTGGATCATCGACGACGGCGTCGAAGGCTACCTGAGCCAGCGTCTGGATAAATATGGCAAGCCAGTTTGCTCCGGCGTGGCCGAACCGACCCATACTGCGGGCGACTTCAAAGGCGGGTCAAACGTTCGGGATCCGAACTGATAGTGGCTTGCAGATAAACCATCTCGGGCCGGGGCGTTTTACGCTCCGGCCTTTTTTGTCTCGCGGCGGGGTACTCAAGCCGTCTTGGAACCCCATATAGTAAAACAGACAGTTCGAAATAGGATCAGGCATTGACGCTCAGCGATACCAACACCCTTCCTTCCAACAGCGCGCGCCTGCTGGAATTCCAAGACAACCGGCTGCTCATTGATCTTTGCGGTGCCTATGACGTGCATCTTGCATCGATCGAAAAGGTGCTCGGCGTGCAGATCGTGCGCCGTGGCAACCAGCTTTCGATCATCGGTGACGATGATGCGGCAGCGCGCGCCGAAACCGTCCTGAATGCGCTCTATGCCCGCCTCGAAGGGGGGCGCACGGTTGAACCGGCGGATGTGGACAGCTTGCTGCGCATGGGGGATTCCGCCGCCGGAACCGGTGTGCGCGCGGGCGATCAGATCGAAATGCCAATCCTGGGCGGTATCGAAATCAAGACCCGCAAGAAACGCGTCGAACCCCGCACCGCCGCGCAAAAGGCCTATGTTCAATCCCTTTTCGACAATGAACTGGCCTTTGGTATCGGGCCGGCAGGCACCGGCAAAACCTATCTGGCCGTTGCGGTGGGCGTGTCGATGTTCATCGGCGGCCATGTCGACAAGATCATCCTGTCGCGGCCTGCGGTCGAAGCCGGTGAAAAACTGGGCTACCTTCCCGGCGACATGAAGGACAAGGTCGATCCCTATATGCAGCCGCTCTATGACGCGCTGAACGACTTCCTTCCGGGCAAACAGCTGGCCAAACTGCTCGAGGATAAAAAGATCGAAATCGCCCCGCTTGCTTTCATGCGCGGACGTACCCTGTCGAATGCCTTTGTCGTGCTGGACGAAGCCCAGAACGCGACCTCCATGCAGATGAAGATGTTCCTCACCCGCCTGGGCGAAGGCTCGCGGATGGTGATCACCGGGGACCGCACACAGATCGACTTGCCGCGCGGCGTGCCCTCGGGCTTGCAAGATGCGGAACGTCTGCTCAAAACGATCCCCAAAATCAGCTTCAACTATTTCACCTCCAAAGACGTGGTCCGCCACCCCTTGGTTGCTGCGATTATCGAAGCTTACGAAGCAGATACCGGTCACAGCTGATGCCCGTCCTGTATTTCATTTTGCCAATTAAACTCCGGGGGTCCGGGGGCTGGCCCCCGGTCCTTTGCTCATGAACGCGCTCGACATCGCCATGGAAGATCCACGCTGGCAGGATCTGGGTCTCGAAGCCCTCGCCACGCGCGCGATCACGGCCAGCCTGACGCATCTCTCCCTTGATCCGGACCTGGCCGAGGTATCCATTCTGGCCTGTGATGACACACGCATTGCCGATTTGAACGCGGATTTCCGCGGCAAGCCGCAGCCGACAAATGTGCTCAGCTGGCCTTCCGAGGAACGCGGTGCCGAAGCCGACGGCGGCATGCCGCTGCCGGTCGAGCCTGAGTTTGACGGCGTATTGGAATTGGGCGATATCGCTATTTCCTTTGACACCTGCGCAGCAGAAGCCGAGACCGCAGGCAAATCAATGGCAGATCATGTTTCGCATTTGATGGTGCACGGATTGCTGCATCTTTTGGGCTACGACCACGAGCGTGACGCGGATGCAACGCTTATGGAACGTATCGAAGTCGAAATACTTGGCAAATTGGGCATAGATGACCCATATAAGGAAAACGCAAGCGGTTCGCTTGCCTAACCAACAAAGACGGGACCCGATGGGCGATACAGACGGATCATCTGAGGCGGCGCAGAGCGCGCGGCTTGCGGACGAATTTGACAGCATGGAAATCGTTGAAGAAGACACCCCTAAATCAGGCGGTTTCTTTTCCCGCGTGATGGGGGCGCTCAGCGCATCAGAGGTCACCGAGGAGAACGAGACAGTATCCCCGCAGGCCGACCCGTTGTCGACGCGGGGCATGATGAACCTGCGTCGTATGCGGGTTGACGATGTTGCGATCCCCAAGGCGGAAATCACGGCGGTGCCTGTCACCTCGACCATGGATGAACTGGTCGCGGTCTTCAAGGAAAGCGGCCTGACCCGTTTGCCTGTCTATGACGGCACCCTTGATACCCCGGTCGGTATGGCGCATCTCAAAGACCTTGCTTTGACCTATGGGTTCAACGCCAAGACGGAGGATTTCGATCTTGTGTCGATGTTGCGTCCGCTGGTGTTTGTACCGCCCTCGATGACGATCGGTGTTTTGCTGACCAAGATGCAGGCTGAACGGCGTCACATGGCGCTGGTCATTGATGAATATGGCGGCGTTGACGGGCTGGTCACCATCGAAGACCTGATCGAACAGGTCATCGGCGAGATCGAAGACGAACATGACGTCGACGAGGGCAAATACTGGACCCTCGAAAAACCGGGCTGCTATATCGCCCTTGCCAAGACCCCGCTGGTGGATTTCGAAGCCGAGATCGGCCATTCGCTTACCGATCACGATGATGTCGACGAGGAAGAAATCGATACGCTGGGCGGGCTTGTGTTCATGCTCTCGGGGCGTGTTCCGGCGCGTGGCGAAATCGTCGTGCATCCCGATGGCCACGAATTCGAAGTCATTGATGCCGACCCGCGCAGCATCAAGCGCCTGAGGGTGCGCGTGGCCGGATCGGTGTAATGTCTCCAAAATCGGCGGCTTGGCTGCGCTTTGCACTGGCCATATTGGCGGGGGCTGTGGCGGCATTCGGACAGGCCCCCTATGACATCCCTGTTCTTTTGTTCCTCGGGTTCGTTGTCTCGCTTGAATTGTTCGACCGCAGCCAGCACCCGTGGCAGGCCGCTGCAATTGGCTGGGGGTTCGCGTCGGGCTATTTCCTGCATGGCTGGTTGTGGTTGCTGTCGCCGTTCATGGTCGATCCTGAGCGTTATGCCTGGATGGCCCCTTTTGCGCTGGTGGCGATGTGTTGCGGGCTGGCGCTGTTTTGGGGGCTGGCTTTCGGGGTGGCGCGTTGGCTGTCGCCCCGGTCCTGGCCGTTGATCTTTTGCCTGCCCGCTGCCGAAATGGTGCGGGGCTATCTGTTCACGGGCTTTCCCTGGGGCATGTTCAGTCAGGGTCTGGTGGACATCTGGCCCGGTCAAGGTCTGGCCTTTGTCGGCCCTTACGGCATGACCCTTGCGCTGGTTGCCGCTGCGGTTCTTTTCACCCGCGCGGCGCAGGGTGTTTTGAAAAACCGGATCGTGCTTTGGGGCGGCAGGCTGGTGGTCTTGGCCGCACTTGTGGTGCCATTCAGCGCAGGCCCGTCGCCGCTCAGCGACACGACCGTCAGGTTGGTCCAGCCCAACGCTGCCCAAAAAGACAAATGGGACATCGCCAAAATGCCGCTGTTCTTTGAGCGGCAACTGGCCCAGACCAGCGCAGCCCCTGCGGCGGGAAACCCCAAACCCGATTTGATCTTATGGGCCGAAACCGCGATCCCGTGGACGCTGGATCTGGCCGATGGCGCGCTGAGCCAGATCAGCTTTGCCGCGGGCGATACCCCTGTTGTCCTGGGGGTCCAGCGGCGCGAGGGATTGCAATATTACAACTCGGCGGTGTTGCTGGACCCGCAGGGCGAGGTCACGCAGACCTATGACAAGCACCATCTGGTGCCTTTTGGCGAATATATTCCCTTTGGGGATGTGCTGGCGAAAATCGGCATCCGCAGCTTTGCCGCGCAATTGGGCAACGGGTATTCTTCGGGCCCCGGCGCGACCGTCATGGATCTGGGCCGCCTTGGGTTGGCGCTGCCACTGATTTGTTACGAGGCGGTCTTTGCCCGCGACGTGAACGCCAGCCCGCAGCGCCCGGCATTCTTGATGCAACTGACAAACGACGCATGGTTCGGGGCAGGGCAGGGGCCGTTGCAGCATCTGGCCCAGGCCCGTATGCGCGCCATCGAACAGGGGCTTCCGATGGCGCGTGTGGCAAACACCGGCGTGTCGGCGATGATCGACCCTTTGGGGCGGATAAATGCCAGTCTTGCGTTGAATACGGCGGGGTTTCTGGATGCGCGTCTGCCGGAACCCAACAGCCCGACCCTGTACAGCCGCTTTGGCGAATGGCCGTTCTTGCTGGTGCTGCTGATCGGATTGGCGGGATCACTTAGAAGGCATTTTCGCAAGTTACCATTTGACGCACAGTATCGTCAAAGTTAAGCCCTATTCACCGGCCACAACGGCTTCCTGACGTGGCTAAGAAATCTATTGGAGCACTACATGTCCCGGAAAAACTATATCTTTACTTCGGAATCCGTTTCCGAAGGCCATCCTGACAAAGTTTGCGACCGTATTTCGGACGCCGTTTTGGACGCATTTCTGACTGAAGAACCCGAAGCGCGCGTTGCCGCTGAAACCTTCGCAACAACCAACCGGGTTGTCATTGGCGGTGAGGTCGGCCTGTCTGATCAGGAAAAACTTAGCGAATATATGGGCAAGATCGAAGACATTGCCCGCGCCTGCATCAAGGACATCGGTTACGAGCAGGAAAAATTTCACCACGCGACATGTGAAATCACCAACCTGCTGCACGAACAATCCGCGCATATCGCGCAGGGTGTTGACGCGTCCAGCAACAAAGAAGAAGGCGCTGGCGATCAGGGTATCATGTTCGGTTTCGCCACAAACGAAACGCCCGAGCTGATGCCGGCCCCGGTCCATTATGCCCACGCGATCCTGCGCCGTCTGGCCGAAGTGCGCAAAGACGGCACGGAGCCGACGCTGCGCCCTGACGCAAAAAGCCAGCTGTCCGTGCGCTATGAAGACGGCAAACCGGTTGGCGTGTCGTCGATCGTGCTGTCGACGCAGCACGCATACGAGAGCCAGACAAGCGCCGATATCCGCGATATCGTCGAGCCCTACATCACCGAAGTCCTGCCCGAAGGCTGGATCACGGCCGACACCGAATGGTGGGTGAACCCCACAGGCACATTCGTCATCGGCGGCCCTGATGGCGACGCGGGCCTGACCGGGCGCAAGATCATCGTCGACACCTACGGCGGTGCGGCCCCTCATGGCGGCGGCGCGTTTTCGGGCAAAGATCCGACAAAGGTTGACCGTTCGGCGGCCTATGTTGCGCGCTATCTGGCAAAGAACGTGGTTGCTGCGGGTCTGGCTGAAAAATGCACGATCCAGCTGAGCTATGCGATCGGTGTGTCCAAGCCGTTGTCGATCTATTGCGACACCTTTGGCGGTGATGCGGATGTGGCGGATTCAGCGATTGAACGCGCCATCGGCAAGATCATCGACCTGACCCCACGCGGCATCCGCGAGCATCTGCAACTGAACAAGCCGATCTACGAGCGCACGGCGGCCTATGGCCACTTTGGTCGGGCACCTGAAGCTGATGGTGGGTTCAGCTGGGAAAAAACCGATCTGGTTGATGCATTGAAAGCGGCGCTTTAATCTTTCTAGCGCGTCGGCGGCATTCGATCTGCTGCTGAATTGAAAACAATTTGACGGACCTTCGGCAGTGCCGGGGGTCCGTTTTTCGTTTGAATTACAGGTAACGGGCCGTTCACCGCCCGCCCGCTTGGCGGCCTAGGAAAGAGGCCGGAAAGGCGAGGGCGGTTTTGCGATTTTGTCTGTCTGGAGCGAGGCGGCCTTGAATTCGGCAGCGCGCAGGGTCGGGTGCCCTTCCTGTTCTTGCAAGGCAACAAGGTAATCCCAGATCTGATTGCAGGTCATTTCCAGCGGTTCGGTGTGGGCGGCAGGTTGGGGGGTGCGACCATCACGAAGGTCCCTGATCTGGCGCATCATCCTGCTGACCATCGGTTTTAGATCCATCGCGCAGTCACGGGCAAAATGGCGCAAGGCGTCGTGCTGCGCGCCATCGGCAACAGGCAAGGCCCCGCCGGACTGGTACAAAGCGTTCGAGACTGCCCGTTTGAACGCTTCCTTGGTCAGGGCTTCTTTGGGGATATAGTCGCTGCATCCGGCATCCATTGCGGCAATTGCGATATCTTCGCGCGCGATGCCGGTGATCAGGATCGTCGCGGCGGTGCAGTTGCGCGGCGAAAGGCGGATCAGTTCCAACGCCTCAAGCCCGGTGCCGTCAGGCAGGCTGTAATCGACAAAGATCAGATCGAAGCTGTCGGTCTCGAGTATCTCTGACAATTCGCTCAAGGAGGTGACATCGGACACATCAAAGCGGGTCTTGAGCCCGGAACACAGTCGGGCAATGCGGTGGCGGTCAAAACGTTCGTCGTCCAGCACCAACGCACGGGACTTGGTCGGTAGCGTTCCGGTATTTGTCTTGTTTTGCAGCATGGTCATCTGGCCTGAATTGCGTCTGATCGCCCAACCCTTACATCTTCGGCTTAATGTCTGATTAAAGCGACCCGTTGCGCTGGCGCAGGTGTCAGGCTAAAGGCATCCGCATGACAGATCCTATACGCCCCCGCCGAAATTTTTATGGTCGCCTCAAAGGCAAATCCCTCAAGCAAAGCCAGAAGGGCTATATTGAGGAAGACCTTGATGCGCTCTCCCCCGGTCCTGTTGATTGGGAGGCCAACCCGTCGCGCACACCGCTGGATCTGCCGGGGCTGTTCGGCGGCAAACCCGTCTGGCTGGAAATCGGCTTTGGTGGCGGTGAGCATATGGTGCATCAGGCCGCGCAAAACCCCGATGTGGGCATCATCGGTTGCGAGCCGTATATCAACGGCGTTGCGATGCTGTTGGGCAAGATCCGCCGTGCCGGTGTCGACAACGTGGCGATCCATCCGGGCGATGCGCGCGATATTTTTGATGTCCTGCCCGAAGCGTCGATCGACCGCGCATTTCTGCTGTATCCCGACCCCTGGCCCAAGACCCGCCATCACCGGCGCCGCTTTGTCACACCAGAGCATCTGGAGCCCTTGGTGCGGGTGCTGAAACCCGGCGCAATCTTTCGCGTGGCGACAGATATCGAGGATTATGTGCGCCAGACGCTGGAGCAGGTGCCGCGCCACGGTTTTGAATGGCTGGCCGAGCGCCCTGGCGATTGGAAAGAGCCGTGGGATGACTGGATTTCCACCCGATACGAGCAAAAGGCCCTGCGCGAAGGCCGCGTGCCCCATTATCTGACGTTTCGCAAACGTTGACGGCGTGTGACGGGGGCTGATTGCCCCCGGACCCCCATGGATATTTAAGAGCCAGAGAAGATAGGGCGCTCGGTTATGGACGGCACTTGCGTGCTGGTTTATGACGGCGGTCAGAATTCAGATTGAGGGTTGTCCCATGTCCAGTCACGCCACGCCTATTCCCATGACTTCGTCTGCTTGCGGACCCTTGAGCGGTGTGGCCGAGGTGCCGGGGGATAAATCCATCTCGCACCGGTCTTTGATATTGGGCGCGATGTGTGTCGGCGAGACCACGATCAGTGGTCTGTTGGAAGGCGATGATGTGTTGGACACGGCCCGCGCGATGCGGGCGTTCGGGGCGGACGTCACGGATTTGGGCGGCGGCAACTGGTCTGTGCACGGGGTCGGGGTTGGCGGTTTTGCCGAACCTGACGGCGTGATTGATTGCGGCAACTCCGGCACCGGTGTGCGGTTGATCATGGGCGCGATGGCGACATCGCCGATCACCGCGACCTTTACCGGTGATGCCAGCCTGAACGGCCGGCCCATGGCGCGGGTAACGGACCCGTTGGCGTTATTTGGCACGCAGGCTGTCGGGCGCAAGGGCGGGCGGTTGCCAATGACCATCGTCGGTGCGGCAGAACCTGTGCCGGTGCGCTATGTGGTGCCGGTGCCGTCGGCGCAGGTGAAATCGGCAGTATTGCTGGCGGGGTTGAATGCGCCGGGCAAGACTGTGGTGATCGAGGCCGAAGCCACGCGCGACCATACAGAGCGTATGCTGGCAGGTTTCGGGGCCGAGATTGCGGTCGAGGATACCGATGAGGGCCGCGTTATCACCTTGACGGGCCAGCCCGAGTTGCAGGCCCAGCATGTGGACGTGCCGCGTGATCCGTCTTCGGCGGCGTTTCCGGTCTGTGCAGCGTTGATCGTGCCCGGGTCGGATGTCTTGGTGCCCGGTATCGGTTTGAACCCGACGCGGGCGGGGTTGTTTACCACGCTGCGCGAGATGGGGGCCGATCTGACCTATGAGAACGAGCGCACCGAGGGGGGCGAGCCTGTCGCCGATCTGCGTGCCAGATTTTCGCCCGATATGAAGGGGATCGAGGTGCCGCCCGCGCGGGCCGCGTCGATGATCGACGAATATCCGGTGCTGTCTGTGGTGGCGTCTTTTGCGCAAGGCCAGACCATGATGCGCGGCGTCAAGGAGTTGCGGGTCAAGGAAAGCGACCGGATTGATGCGATGGCCAAGGGGCTGCGCGCCAACGGGGTCGAGGTGGAAGAAGGCCCCGACTGGTGGGCCGTCACCGGGTTGGGGCATGGCAATGTGCCCGGCGGGGCCACCTGTGCCAGCCAGTTGGACCACCGCATTGCGATGTCCTTTATGATCATGGGCATGGCGGCAAATGCTCCGGTCAGCGTCGATGACGGTGCGCCGATCACCACATCCTTCCCGATATTCGAGCCGCTGATGGCGCAGCTGGGTGCCAAGGTGACGCGGGGCACGGCGTGATGGACGGCTTTACAGTCGCCATTGACGGGCCAGCCGCTGCGGGCAAGGGCACGGTGTCGCGCGCTGTGGCAGAGCATTTCGGCTTTGCGCATCTGGATACGGGGCTTTTGTACCGTGCCGTTGGTGCAAAGGTGCTTGAAGGGATGTCGCCGGAAGAGGCGGCATTGACCTTGGTTGCGGGCGATCTGGAGAATGACCAGCTGCGCACCAATGCGGTGGCCGAGGCGGCCAGCCGCGCGGCTGCGATCCCGGAAGTGCGGGCCGCTTTGGTGGATTTCCAGCGCAGTTTCGCCATGCGGGCTGGCGGGGCGGTGCTGGACGGGCGCGATATCGGAACGGTGATTTGCCCCGATGCGCAGGTAAAGCTGTTCGTGACAGCCACACCCGAGGTCCGTGCGCAGCGCCGGTTCGCGGAACTGGCTGCAAAGGGGTTTGACGGAACCTTTGAACAGGTGTTGGCCGATGTGGAGGCGCGTGACGAACGCGACAGCAGCCGTGCCGAGGCCCCGCTGAAGCCCGCCGCAGATGCTGTCGAGATGGACACCTCGACCATGGATATCGCCACGGCGGTGGCCCGCGCGATTGAGCTGATCAGCCTGCGTTTGGCGCGCTAGGGCCTTTTGCCGTCCTGTTGCGGGGCTGCAAGATATTTCGCCACCATGGAACTGTCCTTTGATCCGGTGCGTTGATGTGTCGAATGCTGCGCGATGACAGCGCGCGGTCTGGCGCAATGATCACAAGGATACCCATTATGAAAACCGCACAAGACTATCTGGAAGCCGCCAATACCGTCGTTCCGACAATGGACGCCAAAGACGCGATCGCCAAGCACGCGCAGGGCCAAGGCCTGTTTATCGATGTGCGCGATTCATCCGATATTGCCAGCAGCGGCACGATCAAGGGCGCGCACCGTGTACCGCGCGGCATGATCGAATTTCGCGCCGACCCAAAGGTCGAGGCACTATATAACCCGATCTTTCAAAAAGACGCCGAGATCTATTTGATCTGTGGGGCAGGCGGCCAGGCTGCGTTGTCCGGCAAAACCCTGCACGACATGGGCTATACCAATGTGACCAACATTGGCGGTTTCCCCGGCTGGGAAGACGCGGGCGGCCCGACCGAGGCTTAATCAACCGAGGCTTGAGGTGACAATCCCTGCTCCCTTTCCGGGGGCGGGGTTTTTCATATCCGCCAAGCGTGCCGCCGCCTTCTTGTTAACACCGGAAGACTGATTACGGCACAGCAGGCGATCTTTCGCGAGCGGTGGATCAGGCAGCCAGAAGCCGCCTGACCGCCCTTGCCATTTCCATGAAACAGGCCTATACGCGCGACTGTCTAAGGGGCGGATACACGTTTCGGGCGCGATATATCAGGCAGGGTCGGATTCATCCGGCCCTCTTTGTTTTGCAAACGGACCCGGCCACGAAAGACATTTTTAATCACAGACCGGCGGAGACAACCGCGCGGCCAGAAACCAAATGCTAAAGGATACTCAAGCTACATGGCTATGAACTCAATGGAAGACTTCGAAGCACTTTTGGAAGAAAGCTTTGAAATGGACACGCCCGAAGAGGGCTCAGTTGTCAAAGGTAAGGTCATCGCGATCGAAGCGGGCCAAGCCATCATCGACGTAGGCTACAAGATGGAAGGTCGCGTCGATCTTAAAGAATTCGCCGAGCCAGGCGAAGCTCCCAACGTTGCAGTCGGCGACGAAGTCGAAGTTTTCCTTCGTCAGGTCGAAAACTCCCGTGGCGAAGCTGTTATCTCTCGCGAGATGGCGCGCCGTGAGGAAGCCTGGGACCGTCTGGAAAAAGCCTATGCCGCAGAAGAGCGCGTTGATGGCGCAATCTTTGGCCGCGTTAAAGGTGGCTTTACAGTTGATCTGGGCGGCGCGGTTGCGTTCCTTCCCGGTTCGCAAGTTGACGTGCGCCCCGTGCGCGATGCCGGCCCGTTGATGGGTCTGAAGCAGCCGTTCCAGGTTCTGAAGATGGACCGTCGTCGTGGCAACATCGTTGTTTCGCGTCGTGCGATCCTTGAAGAATCCCGTGCCGAACAGCGTGCCGAAGTTATCGGCAACCTGACCGAAGGTCAGGAAGTTGACGGTGTGGTCAAGAACATCACCGAATACGGTGCGTTCGTTGATCTGGGCGGCGTTGACGGCTTGCTGCACGTCACAGACATGGCATGGCGCCGTGTAAACCACCCATCCGAGATCCTGACAATTGGCGAGACCATCAAGGTTCAAGTCATCAAGATCAACAAAGAGACGCACCGCATCTCCTTGGGCATGAAGCAATTGCAAGAAGATCCATGGGATCTGGTGCAAGCCAAGTACCCACTGGAATCCACGCATACAGGTCGCGTGACCAACATCACCGATTACGGTGCATTTGTTGAGCTCGAGCCTGGCGTTGAAGGTCTGGTACACGTGTCCGAGATGTCGTGGACAAAGAAAAACGTACACCCCGGCAAGATCGTGTCCACCAGCCAAGAAGTCGAAGTCATGGTTCTGGAAATCGATGGTGCCAAGCGCCGCGTTTCCCTTGGTCTCAAGCAGACCATGCGCAACCCATGGGAAGTGTTTGCAGAAACACACCCTGAAGGCACCGAAGTCGAAGGCGAAGTCAAAAACATCACCGAATTCGGTCTGTTTGTTGGCCTGCCAGGCGACATCGACGGCATGGTTCACCTGTCCGACCTGTCCTGGGACGAACGTGGCGAAGACGCCATCCAGAACTACCGCAAGGGCGATATGGTTCAGGCCGTTGTCTCCGAAGTCGACGTTGAGAAAGAGCGCATCAGCCTCTCGATCAAAGGTGTTGGCGGCGACAAGTTCGCAGAAGCAGTGGGCGGCGTTAAGCGCGGTTCCGTTGTGACTGTGACTGTGACCTCCATCGAAGACGGTGGCATCGAAGTCGAATATGAAGGCATGAAAGCCTTCATCCGTCGCTCCGATCTGTCGCGTGACCGTGCCGAACAGCGCCCAGAGCGTTTCTCGGTTGGTGACAAGGTTGATGTTCGCATCACCAACGTCGATGCCAAAGCGCACCGTTTGGGCGTTTCGATCAAGGCACGTGAAATCGCAGAAGAGAAAGAAGCAGTCGAGCAGTATGGCTCCTCTGACTCCGGCGCATCCTTGGGTGATATCCTTGGGGCCGCTCTGAAGGGCGACGACTGAACCTTAGGCGTTTAGCAAGTTAGATAACGGGCCTCGCAATGCAGATTGCGGGGCCCTTTTTTTATGCGAATCGGGGCAGGCTGCGGGGGGCGGTACAGCGTCCGCCCGCAAGACGGGCGCGTGCTGTTAAGCATTTCGGCCAAAAAACGACCTTAAATCAGCAGGTTCGCGCCGCGAAATGTCTCAATGGGCGATATGGATGTCTTCACGAACGCGTGGGAGTTGTTATAGTCGGGGACATAATAAAATAAATCTCGGGGGAGACTTTCAGATGATCCGGTCGGAATTGATTCAAAAGATCGCAGACGACAATCCACATCTTTACCAGCGTGATGTCGAAAGAATCGTGAATACCATCTTTGAAGAAATCACAGGTGCCATGGCGCAGGGTGATCGTGTTGAACTGCGCGGATTTGGCGCGTTTTCCGTGAAAAAACGTGATGCCCGCGTGGGTCGAAACCCTCGCACAGGGGAAACTGTTCATGTAGAAGACAAACACGTGCCGTTCTTCAAGACCGGCAAATTGCTTCGTGATCGTCTGAACGGGAATTCCTGATGCGCTATGTCCGCTACCTTTGTATCGCTATTTTTGCAGTGGCATTGATCGCCGTCGCTTTGGCCAACCGGTCTATGGTGTCGCTCAAGCTGCTGCCAACTGAGGTGTCGGGCTTTTTCGCTGTGAACCCTGAAATGCAGGTGCCGTTGTTCATCGTCATTCTGGGCAGCATCATCGCAGGCCTTTTGGTTGGTTTCGTCTGGGAATGGATTCGCGAATTCAATCAACGTGCCGAAGCCGCGCGTCAGGCCCGTGAAATGCGTCGCCTTCAGCGTGAAATCGCGCGCCTCAAGGGCGAAAAATACGAAGGGCAGGACGAAGTTCTGGCCTTGCTGGACCAAGCAGGCTGATCTGACGGTCGCTGCGACCCGAGGGAAACCCATGTCGATGAATGTACATGTAAAGGTCTGCGGTTTGCGCAGCGCCGCTGATATTGCAGCGGCAGTGGCTGCGAATGCCCGCTATGTCGGGTTCGTCTTTTTCAAAAAATCCCCCCGCAACGTCAGCTTTGACGAAGCCGCAGCGCTGGCGCTTGAGGTGCCGGGCGGCATTTGCAAGGTCGCCCTGACGGTGGATGCGGATGATGCGTTTCTGGATGCGCTGCTGGCCGCTGTGCCGATCGACATGTTGCAACTGCATGGCCATGAAACCCCCGAGCGGGTGCGCGAGGTCAAGGCGCGCTATGGGCTGCCGGTGATGAAGGCCGTGGGCGTTGCAGATGCGGATGATCTGGCGCAGCTTGACGCCTATATGCAGGTGGCGGACCAGATCTTGGTTGATGCAAAGCCCCCCAAAGGGGCCGATCTGCCCGGTGGCAACGGGCTGGCCTTTGACTGGCGTCTGATTGCCGGGCGCAGCTGGTCCAAACCGTGGATGCTGGCCGGTGGGCTGACCCCCGCAAACGTGGCCGAGGCGGTGCGCATGACCGGCGCGCGTCAGGTTGATGTGTCATCGGGGGTGGAATCAGCGCCGGGCATCAAGGACGCAGAGTTGATCGCGGGCTTTGGCCAGGCGGCACAAAAGCCCGCGAAAACCTAGATTTCGATAGGGTCTGATTTGGCCAAGGCGTCAAACCGCATCAGCGATGCAATGAGCGCCGGCATTTTATCCAGATAGATCATGTTGGGACCATCTGACGGTGCGTTGTCGGGGTCTTCGTGGGTTTCAATAAACACCGCACCCACACCAATCGCAACCGCTGCGCGGGCCATAACGGGGGCGAATTGACGTTGCCCGCCGCTGGAACCGCCCATGCCGCCGGGCTGTTGCACCGAATGGGTCGCGTCCATCACCACAGGGTATCCTGTCGCTGCCATCTGTGGCAGGCTGCGCATGTCGGCCACCAAAGTGTTATAGCCAAAGGACGTACCGCGTTCGGTCAGCAGGATGCGTTTGTTGCCGGTGGATTCGATCTTGGACACCACATTGGGCATGTCCCACGGGGCCAGAAACTGGCCTTTCTTGACGTTCACCACTTTGCCGGTGTTGCCAGCGGCCAGCAGCATATCGGTCTGGCGGCACAGGAAAGCCGGGATTTGCAGGATATCGACGGCTTCGGCTGCGACGGCACATTGGGCTTCGGTGTGGACATCGGTCAGAACCGGCACGCCAATGGCCTTGCCCACCGATTGCAGCACGCGCAAACCTTCGTCGATGCCCAAACCACGTTTGCCGCCTAGCGAGGTGCGGTTGGCCTTGTCATAGCTTGCCTTGAATACAAACTGCGCCCCCACGGCATCACAGGCTTCTTTCATCTGGCCTGCGATCATCTGCGCATGGGTTTCGCTTTCCAGCTGGCAGGGGCCGGCGATTACGGTCAACGGGCGATCATTCCCGATGACGACATTGCCCACAGTGACTTGGATCATTTTGTTACCTGTTCCTTAAGGATCGACGCGGTCAGCGACAGCATCAGGTAGATGCCCGCAAAGATCAGGAATGTCAAAATCGTGTTCTCGAACTTGCGCGGATAGGAGGCGGATTGCGAGGCAACGGGCTGCACGGCGATGGTCAGGTACCGGACCTGCCGTTGTGCTTCGGTGCGGGCCTGTTCCATCTGGGTCTGTGACGATTGCAGCGCCATGTCAGCCGCCGCAAGGTCGGCCTGTGCCAGTTGCAGGCTGACCGCTTGTTGCGCCAGTGAATTGGTGCCTTCGGTGGCGCTGTTCATGCGTTCGTTCAGGCGATCAAGCTGCACGCCGATCCGGCGCACGTCGCCCTGAACACCGTCCACCTTGGCACGGTTCGGGCGCGGGTTGTCCAAAAGCGCCGCCAGCTCGAGCTCTTTTTCCAGCAGCAGGGTTTCGTAATTGCTGATCTGGGCACGGATCGACGCGATCACGGCTTCGGGGTCGACACCGTTTTCGACCTGCAGCTTGATCAGCGCCTCTTGGGCGTCGCGGCGCTGTTTTACGGTTTGCTCATAGGCCGTGCGCGCATCGCGCATCCCGTCTTCGCGTTTTTGCTGGGACAGACCGTTCACCCGCTCTTCGGCGTAGTCCAGCAGATGTTCGGAAAATACAGCGGCGACTTTGGGGTCGGCGGCGATCACTTCCATACGGATCATGCCTTCGGTCGGATCATAGCCGATTTTGACGTTCTTTTTATAGAACTTATACGCCTCTTCGTTCGAGGCATCGGGGTCCATGCGCTGGATCGGGTCAATACCGGGCTGTGAGAAATGCGACACAAACCCGACATCCTTGTCGAGGCGCAGCATCGCATCCTTGGACTGCAAATAGCTTTGCGTGGCGATACTGTCGGCCGAGTTTGCAAATTGCGTGGGCAGCAAGCCGCCCAAGGGACCAAGCCCGCCGCTGCCTTCGTTCTGGATGATCAGAAACTGGCTGTCGGTGGCATACATCGGCGTTGCGATGTTGTAGAAATAATAGCCCCCCATGATGGTGGGCAAGCCGACAAAAAACAACAGACGCACCATAAGCAGCGCCATCTTGCGGCGGCGGCGGCGGGTGATGTCGGCCTGAATAACCGAGATTTCGCGCATCCGGCGTTCCATCGGATTAATGTCGGTCGAGGGCATGTTCCTGCCGCCTGCGGGCACGGTTTGCGGCAATTGTACGCGGCCTTGCGGGGCATCATTGGGGGCTGCGCCACTGCCGCCCTGGGGAACCACCAGTTCAAGCATGTTGGAGCGTTGAAACGGGTCGATCCCTTCGGCGCGCAACAGGCGCACGGCATCAAAGTCGGATGTCGGGGCAAGCCCGTGTTTCTGGGCCACACGGCGGGCCATGCGCAATTGGCGACCCGTCAGACCTTCGCGGCGGATCGCATCCATATCCTGTTCACCGCTGACTTCGCTCGCGGATGCAACCTCGCCGTCCCGCGGCGGGGGTGCCGGTGCCGGACCGGCTGCGGGTGCGCGTGATGGTGCTGCGGGGGCGCGTGATGGTGCTGTGGGTGCAACCGGGCGTGCCGGTGCCGCGGCTGGTGGGGGTGTTTCTTGCGTTCTTACCGCTTGCGGGCGGGCAGGGGGGTGCACAGGCTCAGGCCCCGAAGGCCTGCGCGGTTCGACAGGTGCCTCGGCTGTCACCGGCTGCTTTGCTTCTACGGGCGCTGCAACTGGCGTATTACGCTTGATGCGAAATTTTCTAGCTTTTGGTTTCGTAGTCATAAACCTGCTTAGCCTCTTCCAGCGTGTCGAATAAATGCAGCTTCCCGCCCAGCAAGACACCTGCGGAACGGGCATATTGCTCAAGCGTCTCGGCTTGGTGCGATACGATAATGATCGTGGTGGTGCGCAACCGTTCTTTCAGGATTTCGCCTGCTTTGCGGTTGAATTCAACATCCGTTGTGGTCGGCATGCCTTCGTCGATCAGATAGATGTCGAAATCCAGTGCCAGCAACAGCGCAAATGAAAAACGCCCGCGCATACCGGCTGAATATGTGCCCAGGGGTTGATCGAAATATTCGCCCAACCCGCACAGCCAGCGGCAAAAGCTTTCGACATAGTCGGGGTCCAGCCCATAGAGCCGCGCAATATAGCGCGCGTTTTCCATCGCCGAGACCTTGCTGACCACGCCGCCCATGAACCCCAGCGGAAAGCTGATGTTGCAGTTGCGCCGGATCTCGCCTTCGTCGGGCAGTTCCAGCCCGGCCATCATATTGATCAGCGTCGATTTGCCGGTGCCGTTTGGTGCCATGATGCCCAATGAATTCCCCAGCTCCACACGAAAGGACACATGGTCAAGAATGACCTTGTGTTGCGTGCCCGTCCAAAAGGACTTGGATACATTGTCGAATTCCAGCATGACTGCTCCGGTTGCGCTGTTCTATGTCGGTTCCTCCTTTTTTATTGGAGGTATAGCTACCAACTATCTGGCGAATTAGACCATATTATGTCCGATCCTGAAACAGAAGTACAACACCGACTAGGGGTGCCGCCCAACAGAATTGCGTCTGTCTTGGCCGCTATGGCAAGGGCGGGGGGGTATTTTGCGTCGAAATGATTGTTTCCAATCAGTGCCCAATAACCACGGGTTGTATGCATTGATTGGCCTTTGTCTCAAGCTCGAGGGTGATGTGATGCAGATCAAAGGCCTCTTTCAGCTGTGATTTAAGGGCGCTTCGCAGGGCGCTGGCATCGGTGTCAGCGGTTGCAACCACATGTGCATCCAGCGCGTTGCCATGTTCTTGCAGCATCCAGAGGTGAACGTGATGCACATCCGCGACGCCGGGAATTGACCGCATCGCCGCAATTACATCCTCGGTTTTGATCCCCAAGGGGCGGCCCAACATCAAAATGCGCGCCACATGAGGCAGCTCGGTTGCCGATTGCCACAGAATATAGCCCGCGATCATCAGCGTCACCAACGGGTCGACCCATGTCCAGCCGAACAGCAAGACCAGCGTGCCCGCGATGATCACGGCGACAGACCCAAGGGCATCGGCCACATTGTGCAAGAACGCGGCGCGGATGTTGATGCTGGTTTTTGACGCCCGATAGGTCAGTGCGGCAGTCCCCAGATCAACCAGCAGGGCAAATCCGGCCACCGCAACAATGATCCAGCCCGCAACCGGTTCAGGCGTGGCAAAGCGCATCACGGCCTCATAGACCAGATACAGCCCGATCACGATCAAGGTGGTATAGTTGATCAGGGCGGCCACGGGCTCGATCCGGCCATAGCCAAAGGTCATGTCGGCATTGGCCGGAAGGCGGGCGATTTTGCGGGCCCCAAAGGCAATGATCAACGCGATGGCATCGCTGAAGTTATGCAACGCATCCGCAATCAGGGACAGGCTGCCCGAGATCACGCCGCCGATAATTTGCGCCACGGTCAGGCCAAGGTTGATCGCAACAGCCGCTGCGATCTTGCCATCGCCTGCGGCAGGGTCAACGTGATGATGATGATGATGATGCGCGTGGGGCATGCGGTGCTTTCTATGGGTGGGGATGGTCAGGGCAGGGGGCATCCGCGTCGGCGCAGCATTCGGTCAACAAAAACTGCGACATGTCATGGACAGCTTGGTGTGCAACGGCGGCACAGATGATGTTGCGCCCTTGTTTTTGCTGCTGCACCAAATCGGCGGCGACCAATAGTTTCACATGGTGGGTCAGGGTCGATCCGGTGATGGCCGATCTTTCGCCCAAGCTGCCGATCGTCAGACCCTGTGGCCCTGCACGCACAAGGATGCGCAGAACGTGCAGACGTTGTTCGGACCCCAACGCAGCAAAGCGCGCGGCAGCAAGGGGCAGGTCTGCGGGCAGTGGTGAAATCATTTCCATGTTTCTAGAAATATCGAAACGAATGGCAGCGTCAAGTTTCATTTCGATAAGTTTCGAAATGATTGCGCCCCGGCCTGATTGAAACCTGTGCCTGCGCTGCTATCTCGGGATCATGACAGACATCCGACCAGATTTGCGCGCCTGCACGCTTTGCGCCGACCGCTTTGCCCGAACGGCAACGGCCCATCGCCCCAATCCGGTGGTCTGGTTCCAGCCCGGTGCCCGCCTGTTGATCGCGTCACAGGCACCGGGGTTGCGGGTGCACGAGGCAAATACGCCGTTCTGGGATGCGTCGGGCAAACGTCTGCGCGCCTGGCTGGGTCTGGACGAAGACGCGTTTTATGACCGCACCCGCGTTGCGATTGTGCCGATGGCGTTCTGCTTTCCGGGCTATGACGCCAAGGGCAGCGATCTGCCGCCCCCGCCGGTTTGCGCCAAGACATGGCGGGCAGGGGCCTTGGCAGCCGTGCCCGATATTCGTCTGACCGTGTTGATCGGCGGCCATGCGATGCGCTATCACTTGCCGGATTTCACCACCGTGACCCGCGCCGTTGCCGATTGGCGCGACCATCCGCCGGGCGTCTTTGCCTTGCCACATCCGTCGTGGCGCAATACCGCTTGGCTCAGGAAAAATCCGTGGTTCGAGGAAGACGTGCTTCCCCGGCTGCGCGCCGCCGTAAAGGATGTGATGCATGACTGACCAGACGCCCCTTGATGTGGCCCACGCCGCGATGATGGCCGACGAAACCAACGACACGGCGCGGTTGCGGTTCTATGAACGCATGGCCGATGTGGAACTGTTCCTGCTGCTCGAGGATGAGCCCGACGCCGATCAGGTCAGCCCGGTTTTGCTGGACGAGGGCTATGTCTTGGTGTTCGACCGTATCGAACGTCTGGCCGCCTATGTGGGCCGCGCTGCCCCCTATGTGGCGCTGTCGGGCCGCGCGATTGCGGGCATGCTTGAAGGTCAACCCCTTGGCATGGCGGTGAACATGAATGTCGCGGCCTCGGCGATTTTGCTGCCGGACAGTGCCGTGGCGTGGCTGCGCGACACGCTGGCCCACGCCCCCGGTCAGGTCGAAGCGCGGATCGACCGTGTTCTCCCGCCCAAAGGTCTGCCCGAAACCCTGATCGCGGCGATTGATGCCAAGCTGGCCACCGCAACCGGCATGGCGGCGGGGGCCTGGCTGGTCGGCGTTGAATATCAGGGCGGCGGGCGCGGGCACTTGCTGGGCTTTGTCGGCGCAATCCCGCGTGCCCAAGACGCGCTGGTGCGCGCCGCATCCGAGGCGTTGACGTTTTCGGGAATCGAAGCGGGTGCAATGGATGTCGGCTTCTTTGCGCCCTCTGACCCAACGGTCGAGAAACTGTCAAAGGTCGGGCTGCGGTTTGATCTGCCCCAGATGGAGCCGTTGCAAAACACACCCCGGATGGAGGCACCGGGATCGGACCCCAGCAAGCCGCCGATCTTGCGGTGACACCCGTCGCCCTGCGGCATAAATTCTAACGACAGACAGCGATTTTGCGGTATCCTTTTGCGATCAAAGGAGGTTTGCCGATGTTGTTTCGTTTGATATTTGCCCTGTCTTTGCTGGCCCCGATGGCCCATGCGCAAACGCCAACGCGCACCCCAAGCCATTGCATCGCCCTGGCGGATGCGACCCCGGGGTTGGAATATCTGACCCTTGTCCGCCTGCCTGATGTCGCGCCGGAAACCGTGCACCTGCATTACATCGCCCACGCCAGTTTTCTGCTCCGCAGCCACGGCGGGCTGAACATGGTCACGGATTTTACCGGCTTCACCGGCACGCTGCCGATGATCCCCGATCTGGTCACCATGAACCGCGCCCATGAAAGCCATTTCACCCAATTCCCCGACCCAGCAATCACGCATATCCTGCCCGGATGGGGTGAATTCGGGCAGGGGATCGACCATTCCCTTGATCTGGGCGAGGTGCTGGTGCGCAATGTGTCCACCGACATCCGGTCGCAATTCGCAGGGGTCGAGGAAAAGGGCAATTCGATTTTCATCTTCGAGATGGCAGGCCTGTGCATTGGCCATCTGGGGCATCTGCACCACGAACCCGACGCCGCACAATATGCAGCCATCGGGCGGCTGGATGTTGTGATGGCCCCGGTCGATGGCGGCTATACCCTTGATCTGCCGACCATGATCCGCATCCTCAAACGGCTCAAATCGTCGATTGTGATCCCCATGCACTGGTTCTCCGATTTCGGGTTGGGCGATTTCCTGACCGCCATGTCGGATGACTTCACCGTGATCCATGTCGAAGGGCCGTCATTGCAATTGTCGCGCGACCGGCTGCCGTCACGCCCCACGATCATGGTGCTGCGCCCGCAATATCTGCGCAGCGACGATTAAGCGGCTTGCAAGTTTTCCGCAGCGGCGCGATCAATGCACCATGAAATTGAACCCCGCCGATCCCGCCTTCGAGGCCGCATTGCGTGCCGATCTTCCTTCCGATGTGTTTCGCCCTGTCGAACCGCGCTATCTGGAAGAACCGCGCGGGCTTTATGCCGGAACATCTGCGATCCTCGCGCTGCCGCGCACGGTGCAAGAGGTCTCGACGCTGATCCGCCATGCCAATGCGGCGCGGGTCGGTGTGATCCCTTATGGCGGCGGCACCGGGCTGGTGGGCGGTCAAATCGCCGAAAACGGCCCGACCCCGCTGATCCTGTCGCTGGAGCGGATGAACAAGCTGCGCGCGGTCTATCCGGATGAAAACGTGCTGGTGGCCGAGGCGGGGGTGATCCTGTCTGATGTTCAGGATGCAGCGGAAAAGGTGAACCGTCTGTTCCCGCTGTCACTGGCGGCCCAAGGATCGGCGCGCATTGGCGGCAACCTTGCCACGAATGCAGGCGGCACAGGGGTCTTGCGCTATGGCAATGCCCGCGATCTGTGTCTGGGCCTCGAGGCCGTCTTGCCGGACGGTCAAATCTGGAACGGCCTGACCCGGCTGCGCAAAAACAACACCGGCTATGACCTGCGCCATCTGCTGATCGGTGCCGAAGGCACGCTGGGCGTGATCACGGCTGCCGCGCTCAAGCTGTTTGCGCGTCCGGCCAGATCAGGCACGGCGCTGCTGGTGGTGCATTCGCCCGCTGCGGCCCTGAAACTGCTGTCGCTGGCCCGCGATCAGCTGGGCGAAATGATCAGCGCCTTTGAGATCATGAACAAGATGGGCTTTGATTTCCTTGCCCATACCATGCCCGACCTGCGCCAGCCGTTCGATACGCCACCCGAATGGTGCGTGTTGATCGAACTGGGCCTCAGCGGTGATCTTGACCCGGCCACCTCGCTTGAAACCCTGTTTGAACGCGCGCTAGAGGCAGATCTGGTCACAGACGGGCTTATCGCACAAAGCCAGCAACAGTCGGATGATTTCTGGGCGATCCGTGAAATGATCCCCCACGCCAACCGCAAGGTGGGCGCGATCTCAAGCCACGACATCTCGGTGCCGCTGGGGGCCATCCCCGAGTTCATCACAAAAGCCGGTGAAAAAATCGCAGCCTTGGGTGATTTCCGCATCAATTGCTTCGGCCATGTCGGTGATGGCAACCTGCACTTCAATATCTTCCCCGTGATCGGCAAATCCCGACAGGATCATCTGAACGAACGTGACCTGATCAAAACGGCGATTCACGATCTGACCCATGAATTGGGCGGGTCTGTCAGCGCTGAACACGGCATTGGCCGTCTCAAGGTCAAGGACCTCGAACGCTACAGCGATCCGGCCAAACTCTCGGCCATCCACGCGATCAAGTCCGCACTTGATCCCAACGGTATCATGAACCCCGGTGTGATTGTCCCCGCACCAAACTAACCCGTATTCTCTGGCTCTGAAATATCCCGGGGGGACGGCCCGCAGGGACGGGGGGCAGCGCCCCCCAATCCGCTACATCCCCTCAAAAGCACAAAGCACATGAACATCCATGCCCATCGCTTCCAACCGCTTGCGCCCGCCAAGCTCGGGCAGGTCAATGATAAACGCACAAGACACGACCTCGCCGCCCAGTTGTTCGATCAGCTTGATCCCGGCCTCGGCGGTGCCGCCTGTGGCCAGCAGATCATCCACCACCAAAATCCGCTCTCCGGGCTGGATTGCATCATCATGGATCTCGACCGTGGCTTGCCCGTATTCCAGAACATAATCCTGCGAGATGGTCTTGCCGGGCAATTTGCCCGCCTTGCGGATAGGCACAAACCCGACCGACAATTGATGCGCAATCGCCCCGCCAAGGATAAAGCCGCGCGCCTCAAGGCCCACAACCTTGTCAATCGCAACGCCCGCATAGGGGTGCAACATCTGGTCAATCGCCATCCGGAACCCGCGCGGGTCGGCAAAAAGCGTTGTCACATCGCGAAACATGATCCCCTCATGGGGAAAGTTTTCGATGGTGCGGATATAATCCTGAACCTGTTTCATCTGGTTCTCCCAAAAACCAGGCGCAGACAAAGGACAGCCCCCTCATCTTCACCCTTTTACAAATACTCATGACCCGGCCCGCCGGGCTCGGCCCGTTTACTGCTTAAATCACCCGACCTGCAACCGCATCCAGTTTCGCCATCAACGTGGGGTCACGCATTTCGGGCTGGGTCAATATCGCGTATTCCAGCGCGCGGTCGCAGCCTTGCGGGCAGGGCGCGCGCGCGGCCCCCAGCAATGCTGGCAAACGCGCGACCATCTGGCGGCCCTTGTCGGCATTGCCCATCAGGGTCTCGATGATCTTGGTGACATCGACCTCGCCGTGCTCAGGGTGCCAGCTGTCATAATCGGTGATCATCGCAACGGATGCGTAACAAAGCTCCGCCTCGCGGGCGAGCTTGGCTTCGGGCATGTTGGTCATCCCGATCACATCGGCACCCCAGCTGTTGCGGTACATGTTGGATTCGGCCAGCGTTGAAAACTGCGGGCCTTCCATCGCCAGATAGGTGCCGCCGCGGTGCACGTTGATGCCGGCGTCCCTCGCGGCGGTCTCGCAGGCATCGCCAAGGCGCGGACAGGTCGGGTGGGCCACGCTGACATGGGCGACGCAGCCGGTCCCGAAGAACGATTTTTCCCGCGCAAAGGTCCGGTCAATGAACTGGTCCACGATCACGAAATCACCCGGTGCCATGGCCTCGCGGAACGACCCGCAGGCCGAAACACTGATCACATCCGTGCAGCCCAGCCGTTTCAACGCATCGATATTGGCGCGGTAGGGGACGGTGCTGGGCGAATGCACATGCCCGCGCCCGTGACGCGGCAGAAACGCCATCTCGACCCCATCGAGCGTGCCGGTCAGGATCGCGTCCGATGTGGGCCCCCAAGGGGTTTGCACGGTCAGCCATTCGGCCCCTTGCAGCCCGTCGATGTCATAGATGCCCGATCCGCCAATCACGGCGATTTTTGTTTTGGTCATGGGAAAGCCTTTGGACTGATTTTCAGGCAGAGTATCAAGCTTCGCAGTGATGGAAACCCCGAAACCCGACGCTTGGGCGGGGCTTGCCTTTCCATCTATGCCGCTTTGGTCTAATGAGCGGAAAACTTCTCCAAGACCGATTAATACGAAGGATGCCCCAATGGCGCGTACCACTTTCCGCAGCTTCACCAAGAACCTTGATGTGACCGATCTGCGCTGGATGCCGGGCGAAGGTCTCTCGGTCTCGCGTTTGCGCATTGAATTGCTGTCCGGGCTGACTGTCGCGCTGGCGTTGGTGCCCGAAGCGGTGGCTTTTGCCTTTGTGGCCGGGGTGCATCCGCTGGTCGGGCTTTATGCGGCGTTTCTGGTGGGGTTGATTACTGCGTTGATCGGTGGCCGCCCCGGCATGATCTCTGGGGCGACAGGGGCTTTGGCGGTTGTGATGGTGGCCTTGGTGTCGCAGCACGGGGTTGAATATCTGTTTGCCACGGTGGTGTTGATGGGCCTGATCCAGATTTTTGCTGGTGTGATGCGATGGGGCAAATTCATCCGGCTGGTGCCGCATCCGGTTATGCTGGGCTTTGTGAACGGGCTTGCGATCGTCATCTTTCTTGCCCAGCTTAGCCAGTTCAAGGTGCCCGGCACCATGGTGGATACAGGCCACGGCATGGGGGGCGGCGAATGGCTGTCCGGCCAGCCCTTGATGCTGATGCTGGCGCTGGTGGCGGCGACCATGGCGATCATCTGGGTCATGCCGCGCATTACCAAACTGGTTCCTGCACCGCTTGCAGGCATTGGCATCGTCGCGGCCGTGGTGATTGCCTTTGGCATGGACGTGCCGCGCGTCGGTGATCTGGCCTCGATCGAGGGTGGATTTCCAATGTTCCACATGCCCTTTGGCGAAGGCATCGGGCTGTATGGCACCGCATTGGCCCCCTTCACCCTTGAGACGTTTTACATCATCCTGCCCTATGCCGTTATTCTGGCGGCCATCGGCCTGATTGAATCGCTGCTGACCCTGAACCTGGTCAGCGACATGACCAACACCCGTGGCGGTGCCAGCCAGGAATGTATTGCCCAAGGTGTGGCAAACACCGTGACCGGCTTTTTCGGCGGTATGGGCGGGTGTGCGATGATCGGTCAGTCGATGATCAACGTGAAATCCGGGGGCCGGACGCGGGTGGCGGGGATCGCTGCCGCGATCTTCCTGTTGCTGTTCATTCTGGTCGGATCGTCTGTGATCGAACTGATCCCGCTGGCCGCATTGGTGGGCGTGATGTTCATGGTCGTGATCGGGACCTTCGCGTGGAACTCGCTGACCATCCTGCGCAAGGTGCCGCTGATGGATGCGTTTGTCATTCTGCTGGTGACAGTTGTGACCGTGTACAAAGACCTTGCGGTGGCGGTTGTGGTCGGGGTGATCGTATCGGCACTGGCCTATGCCTGGACCAACGCGCGGCGCATTCATGCAAAAACCTATCTGACGCCCGAAGGGGCCAAGGTCTATCAGGTGCAAGGCCCGCTGTTCTTTGGTTCATCCGAAGGCTTCGCCGAATTGTTCGACGTCCAGCAGGACCCGTCCGAAGTGATCGTGGATTTTGCCGACAGCCGCGTGGCGGACCAATCCGCCCTACAGGCGATTGAAACGATTGCCGCAAAATACGAGGAGGCCGGAAAACGCGTTCAACTGCGCCACCTGAGCCGCGATTGTCACCGCCTGCTGCAAAAGGCCGGCCACCTGATGATCGACAGCGACGACGATCCCGAATACGAAGTCGCCGCCAACTATCAGGTGCGCACAGGTATCCTGGGCGGCCACTAATCCGGCGTCGCCGTTTTCTTTCAAAGAAAACGGACCGGAATTTTGAAAAATTCCGCCCGTGCGTTAGTCGTCCGGGCGGATAATCTCGAACACCTCTGTGACGCGGGCGTAGTCGCGATAGCCCAGCCGTGAAAGCGGTTGATAGGTGGTCACGTCAAAGCGGCCGTCCTTGATGCAATCGTCGCGCATGTGCACGCCGATGACTTCGCCAAACACCACATAATTGCTTTCGCCTTCGATCTTGACCATCTGGGTCATGCGGCATTCGAGGCTCGCGGGGGCATTTGCAACGCGGGCACATGCGATTTCATCACATTCCGCTTTTTCCACACCTGCATGGCCAAATTCATCTGCACCATGTGGCAGTGTCGCCGAAGACGCGTTCATCGCATCGCGCATCGCATATTCCACGATGTTCACGCAAAACACGCCGGTTTCACGGATATTGGCCATGCTGTCCTTGGTCCCGTCCACATCCGCTTTGGTGCCGGTGGACGCAAACATCACTTGCGGCGGGACATAGGCCACGCCATTAAAAAACGAATAGGGGGCCAGATTGTCACGCCCTTGGGCATCGCGGGTGGATATCCACCCGATCGGGCGCGGGGTGACAATGGCATTGAACGGATTGTGGGGCAGGGAATGGCCGTCTTTTGGGCGATAGAACATCAAATTCTCCTCAAGGTTTGCACCTATGGCTAGCGTCATGTTAGAGGCTTTGCTACCTCAAAACCGCCGACAGGGCCGCGTTACGTGTATCAAATGAGACCAGAGACCAAGGCTGACCATTGGGAAGTCGAAGCGCTTTATGACACTTGTTTCGCCCCGGGCCGCGAGGCGTTGTCGTCCTACCGCTTGCGTGACGGCATTCCGCCTGTTGCGGGGCTGAGCTATGTCGCACGGGATGCGGATGGCATTCTTGCCGGTGCGATCCGGTATTGGCCGATACATATCGGGGCGGTTGACGCCTTGTTGCTGGGGCCTGTGGCCGTGCACCCGACGCGTCAGGGCGAAGGATTGGGCGGTATGCTGATTGAAAGCAGCCTGTCCCAAGCCTTGCCATTGGGGTGGACGCGGGTGATGCTGGTGGGCGACGCGCCCTATTACGAACGCTTTGGTTTTACGCTGCTGGAACATGTCGTGATGCCGCCGCCGACCAACCCCGCCCGCGTCTTGGGCCGCGCCTTGGTCGAGGGAGCCTGGGACGGCATCGAGGGTGACGTCAGGCGCTGGACGGATTGAAACGGCGCGCCAATAGCACCACATCTATAGCGAACAGCCGGAGAGACCCTATGCAAATCGAAAGCGACCTGCCAGCGACCGTGGATGTTGAGGTGCGGCTTGACCAGCTTGCGGCCCGCTATAAGGGCGCAGGGGGGGTGGGCATCAATGTGCTGAACCTGATCGGCGGCAGTGCCGAAGGGTTGATCGACAAACTGCCCGGTGCCGTGCGGCGTAATCTGGAAACCGCCACGATCAAGGCATTGGGTCAGGCGATGAAGGCGGCCACTTCGTCGCGGTCCATGGTGCCGGACCAGAAAAGCTGGCTGAACCAGGCGGTGAGTGCCGCGATGGGGGCGGCTGGCGGTGCAGGTGGTTTGCCCACCGCCCTGGCAGAGCTGCCTGTGACCACGACATTGCTGTTGCGGGTGATCCAGGGGGTTGCCGTGGACCACGGGTTTGATCCGCTGGCCGAGAATGTGCAGTTCGATTGCGTGCAGGTCTTTGCTGCTGCGGGGCCTTTATCAGATGATGACGGGGCCGATCTGGGCTTTTTGTCAGCCCGCATCGCGCTGAGCGGTCGGGCCATGCAGGCCGTGATTGCCAAGGTCGCGCCAAAGCTGGCTGTGGTGCTGGGCCAAAAGCTGGCCGCGCAGGCGGTGCCGGTGCTGGGGGCCGTTGCAGGGGCCGCGACGAATTATGCCTATACCAGTTATTACGAAGACATGGCGCATGTGCATTTCGGTCTGCGCAAGTTGGCGATCGACGCGGATGTCCCGCATGAAGAGCTGATTAGCATGTTCCGCGACAAGGTTGGCCGCAAGCGGTTATCGCAACGCGCCAAAGTCTAACGCGCCAGAGCCTAGCGTCCGATGCTGCCGGGGGCCACGGTCGTGGCCTTGAGGATGGCAAAACACTGCATTCCGCGTGAAAGCCCCAATTCCACCACCGCCCGTGCGGTGACGCGGGCCAGCAGCCTGTCGTTTCCTGCGCGCAGTGCAATGGCCGCACCGGGGCCGTCACCGGGGTGGATATCCTCGATCCGTACGGGCAGGACATTGACCGAACTCAGCCCCTCTGGGCGGGTCAGGGACAAGATCACATCCTGAGCCAACACCCGCAGCCGCACCCGCGCGCCGATGGGGGCCTGTACGCCGGGCAGTTCGATCTCTCCGGCGCTGATCCGCAGGGTGGATATTCCATCTGCACCGTGGGCGATCACATCGGCCTCGATGACAGCACCGGCCTCGCGCACACCCAGCAGGGGAACGGCGGCGGGGTTGGACATCACTTCGAACAGCGGACCTTGGGCCTGGATCTGGCCGTTTTGGATCAGCACCAGCCGGTCGGCAAGGCGGGCGATTTCATCGACGGCATGGCTGACATACAAGATGGGCAAGCCAAGCGGCCCGTCGCGCAGCCGTTCAAGAAAGGGCAAAATCTCTTGTTTGCGGGGGGCGTCAAGACTGGCAAGCGGTTCATCCATCAACAACATGCGCGGATGGCTGAGCAGCGCGCGCCCCAAGGCCACCCGTTGCTTTTGACCGCCCGACAGGGTGGCGGGGGCACGGGTTTGCAGGTCCTCAAGGCCGAGCAGGGTCACGACATCGGATAATTCAGGCCCGACGCTGCCCTTGGGCGCATAGCGTGCCCCGAACATCAGGTTTTGCGCGACGTTCAGATGCGGGAACAGGCGGGCGTCCTGAAACACGGTTCCCAGACGGCGCTTGTGGGGCGGGATGAATATGCCACGGGCCGTGTCCAAAAGGACTTCGCCATCGACTGAAATGATGCCGCTGTCGGGGCGGAGCAGGCCGCCGACTGCGTTGATCACAGTGGTTTTTCCCGCGCCGGAGCGCCCGAACAAGGCTGTGATGCCCGGCCCGGCTTCAAGCGCGATATCCAGCGCGAAATCCGCAAAGCGGTGCGAAAGGGACAGTGACAGGGTCATGCGCCTGCGATCCTTGCAGCAACGCGGCGGGCAAGCAGTTCGGACAGCAGCACCGCCGCGATGGCCACGGTGCTGGCCATCACCACCATGATCACGGCCTGACCTTCGCCGCCGGGAATTTGCAGGGCCGACCAGATGGCGCTGGGCAGGGTCTGGGTCTGACCGGGGATATTTGCAACAAAGGTGATCGTGGCCCCGAATTCGCCCATCGCCTTGGCAAAGCCCATGACGGTGCCCGCCAGAATACCCGGCAGGATCAGGGGAAGGGTGACGCGGCCAAAGACCGATGCGCGCGAGGCCCCCAGTGAGGCGGCGGCGTCCTCGAGCTTGGGGTCAACGGCCTCGATCGCAAGGCGCATGGCCCGCACCATCAACGGAAACCCCATGATCATCGCCGCCAGCACCGCGCCTGACCAGTGAAACGCCAGTTGCAGGCCGATTGCGTCCAGCGCGCGGCCCAGCGGTGCGGTGCGTCCGAATGCCATCAGCAGCAGATAACCTGTGACCACAGGCGGCAGAACCAGCGGCAGATGCACGGCGGCATTCAGCAGCGATTTGCCCCAAAACTCGCGCCGGGCCAGCAGCCACGCCACCCACAGCGCCAGCGGAATGGCAAGAACGGTCGCCCAGACCGCCACCCAAAGCGACAGGCGCAGCGCGTCCCATGCAGCGGCGTCTGGGGTCATTGGGCGGTCACGGGCGCAAAACCGAAGCTTGCGAACACAGCGCTGCTGTCCGGGCTTTGCAGGTGCGCCAGAAAGGCGGCTCCGGCCTTGGTCAGGGCGGCGGCGGGATAGGTGATCGGGCTGTGCTGATCTGCGGGCACATCAAAGACCACGCGGACATCAGGTTCGGCCAGCGCATCGGTGCGATAGACTATTCCCAAAGGCGCATCGCCCCGCGCCACAAGTGCCAAGGCACTGCGCACATTGTCGGTTTCTGCAAGACGGGGCTGCAAGGCATCCCATTGACCGGTGGCCTTTAACCATTGGGCGGCGTAAATTCCGGCGGGCACGGCATCGCGTTGCCCCATCGCCAACCGCCCGTCGCCGAGGAAACCTGCAAGGTGAAACGGGTCGGGGTTTGACGAGGTGGCATTGGGGGCGATCAGCACCAGACTGTTGCCCAGCAAATCAACCGGCGCGCCTTGGGCCACGGGGCCGTTTTCAACCAGCCAGCCCATCCAGACGGCATTGGCAAGGATCACCACATCGGCAGGGGCACCGGCGGCAATCTGGCGTGCCATCGTGCCCGAACCGCCAAAAGACAGCGCAACCGGCGCGCCGTATCCTGCGGCCACCTGATCCAGCGCGCCGCGCAGGCTGGCGGCGGCGAAGACCGTGACCGGCGCAGGCTGCGCCTGTGCCGCGACAGGCAGCAAAGCCGCCAGAATGATGAGCAGTCTTGAAATCATGTCACCACTATCCGACAAGCGTATATCGCACGCAAGGGGATCACTGGCCTTAGACAACGCAAGGCGCTAAACAATTCCCTAACGGCTGTATCCTTTTCGAGACCCAGATGATCAAACAACTGCCCATATCGCTGCAAGGTGCCCGCAAAGGCGAAGCCCGTTCGCAATTTGCCGCACTGTGCTACCGGATCAGGCAGGGCAAGCTTCAGATATTAGTGGTCACTTCGCGCAAATCAAAACGCTGGATCATGCCCAAAGGCTGGCCGATGCACGCCAAAACCCCCGAGGCCGCAGTCTTGCAGGAAGCCTGGGAGGAAGCGGGCGTGCGCGGGCGTGTCACCGGGGGCTGTCTGGGGGTATATTCCTATGCGAAGGAAGTGGGCGAGGATTCAGTCCTGCCGGTGCTCGCGTTGCTGTATCCTGTTGAGGTGAAGGCAAAAGCCAAGAAGTATCCCGAAGCCGGGCAGCGGCGGCGCAAATGGGTGTCGCGCAAAAAGGCGATGAAAATGGTGAGAGAACCCGAGCTGCGCCGGATGATCCGCGATTTTGATCCGCGTCCGGGCCTGCCTGACGCTTGAACCTGCGGGCAGGCGCACCATTTTTTATGTAAGAGTTGATTGTTTACACTGATCGAAAAGGGCAAGCTGCGGGTAGGATGATCCAATTTACCTTGAAATGTGACCAGGACCACCGCTTTGACAGCTGGTTCAAATCGGCAGCCGCCTTTGATGCGCTGGCGCAGGCGGGCCATATCAGCTGTGCTGTTTGCGGGTCGTCGCAGGTCACTAAAGGCATGATGGCACCGCGTGTTTCCACAGGAAAATCGGCAGCTCTGGCAGAGCCTCAAGCGACGGGCGATCCGGCGGTGCCGGTGTTGTCCGAACCCAAAAGCGAGATCGAAAAAGCCATCAGCGCCCTGCGCAAAAAGGTCGAAGCCTCGTCGGATTATGTGGGGGCCGATTTCGTCAAGGAAGCCCGCGCGATGCATGCGGGCGAAAAGCCCGAGCGGTCGATTTATGGCGAAGCGCGGCTGGATCAGGCGAAAGAACTGGTCGAGGAAGGCGTGCAACTGATGGCGCTGCCGTTCCGGCCCAAAAGATCAACGCAATAGGCCGGCCCGTCCGGGCAGGCGTTGCGCGACAAAAGGAAGCCGAGACATGACAATTCTGATCACAGGTGCGAGCCGCGGCATCGGCGCGGGGCTGGCCGCGCAGTACAGGGCCAAGGGCGAAGAGGTGTTTGGCACCGGACGTTCGCCCATGGCCGATATCCAGCTGGATGTGACGCATCCCGAAGATCACAGCGCCATGGCCGCAAAACTGGGCGACCGTGCGTTGGACCTGCTGGTGTGCAATGCCGGGGTGTATCTGGACAAGGGCGACAGCTTTGACGACGGATATGGTGCGGATGTCTGGGCGCATAGTTTTGCGACCAATGTGACAGGGGTGTTCCTGAGCATTCAGGCGATGCTGCCACATCTGCGCCGCGCCAAATCACCCAAGATCGCGATTATTTCATCGCAGATGGCGTCCTCGGAACTGGCCCCGGGCGGCAGCTATATCTACCGCGCCTCGAAGGCGGCGGTGTTGAATCTGGGCCGCAATATCGCGACCGATCTGAAAGCCGAAGGGATCGCCGTCGGGATATACCACCCCGGTTGGGTGCAGACCGATATGGGGGGAAATTCGGCCACGATCACCGTGGATGAGGCGGTGCACGGTCTTGTCCAGCGGTTTGAGGCGCTGTCGATCGGGACGACGGGTTGTTTCGAAACTTGGGACGGGCGTGCGCATCCGTTTTAGGCCAATTTGACGGTTTGGTGTTTCTGGCAGAGCGCCGGGGCGTTGCCCCGGACCCCAGGATATTTAAAAGCCAGAGAACGAGGGGTCTGCGTGGGCTTGCTAAGGCTGGCGCTTGCGCGTAAACCGCGCCGGAGTTTTGCAACGGGGGACCTATGCCTGTTCTGGTGATGAAATTTGGTGGCACATCCGTGGCCACATTGGACCGTATCCGCCGCGCCGCCAAGCGCGTGGGGGTCGAAGTCTCCAAGGGCTATGATGTGATTGTGATCGTATCGGCCATGTCTGGCAAGACGAACGAGCTTGTCGGGTGGGTGAACGAGACGTCGCCACTATATGATGCGCGCGAATATGACGCGGTTGTATCGAGCGGCGAGAATGTCACTGCCGGTCTGATGGCGCTGACCTTGCAAGAGATGGATATCCCTGCGCGCAGTTGGCAAGGGTGGCAGGTGCCGGTCAAGACGACCTCGGCGCATTCGTCGGCCCGCATCGAAGAAATTCCGCCTGCCAATATCATGGCGAAGTTCGGCGAAGGCATGAAGGTCGCGGTGGTTGCCGGTTTCCAGGGGGTCAGCCCCGAAGGCCGGATCACCACGCTGGGCCGTGGCGGGTCTGATACCACTGCTGTTGCCTTTGCGGCGGCGTTCGAGGCCGAGCGTTGCGATATTTATACCGATGTGGACGGGGTATACACCACCGACCCGCGCGTCAGCGCCAAGGCCCGCAAGCTGGACAAGATCGCGTTCGAAGAGATGCTGGAGCTTGCATCGCTTGGCGCGAAGGTTTTGCAGACGCGGTCGGTCGAGTTGGCCATGCGCTATAAGGTCAAGCTGCGGGTGTTGAGCAGTTTTGAGGAACAATCGGACGAAGCTGGAACGCTGGTCTGTGATGAGGAGGAAATCATGGAAAGTAATGTTGTATCGGGAATCGCGTTTTCGCGTGACGAAGCCAAGATGACCCTTGTGTCTGTGGCGGACCGCCCGGGCATCGCTGCTGCGATCTTTACCGCGCTGAGCGAGGGTGGGGTGAACGTGGACATGATCGTTCAGAACATCTCGGAGGAAGGGCGCACCGATATGACCTGGTCCTGCCCCGTCGATCAGACCAAGCGCGCTGAAAAAGCAATGGACGACGCCAAGGCTGCCGGCACCATCAATTTCAACGAATTGATCGCCGACACGGATGTGGCCAAGGTGTCGGTCGTTGGCATCGGCATGCGCAGCCACACCGGCGTTGCGGCCAAGATGTTCCAGGTGCTGTCCAACGAGGGCATCAACATCAAGGTTATCACCACATCCGAGATCAAGATTTCGGTGCTGATCGACCGCAAATACATGGAACTGGCCGTTCAGGCGCTGCATGATGCGTTCGAGCTGGACAAAGCTGCCTAAATCCCGTGCAACCTGTTGGTCTGGAGCGCAATTGAGGCAGCCTTTTGGAAGGGTGCTTCTTTTCGTGGCATGAACGCTGGCGGATAAGTGTTTATGACAACAGGCGTTTCATTTTCGAGGGGCCTGTGATCTAAGCTGGCCTTGCGGAGGAGAAATTTACCATGGCCGACGGGTTTGAAACAGAAAGTCGCAAACTGCTTGGGCGGTTGCGCGACGCGATGGCAAGCGACGAAGCCGGTCAGGCGCGGCTGGACAGGATTACCCATCTGATCGCGACGTCGATGGGTTGCGAAGTCTGTTCGATCTATCTGTTTCGCGACGTGGACACGCTTGAGCTCTGTGCCACCGAAGGTTTGAAGCCCGGTGCGGTGCATGAAACGCGCATGAAGCTGGGCGAAGGTCTGGTGGGGCGCGTGGCCAAGCGCAAGCAGATCGTGAATACCCCCAACGCCCCGCAGGCACCCGGTTTCCGGTTCATGCCAGAAACGGGCGAAGAAATTTATTCGAGCTTTTTGGGTATTCCGGTGCAGCGGCTTGGCGAAATGCTGGGCGTGCTGGTTGTGCAATCCAAAGCCGCTCGCGAATTTTCCGCCGATGAGGTTTATGCGCTTGAGGTCGTCGCCATGGTTTTGGCCGAGATGACCGAATTGGGCGCGTTTGTCGGCGAAGGGGCTGCAATGTCGGCCCGTCACAGCCAGCCGGTCTTGCTGCGCGGTACGGTGGGCCAGGAGGGCGTTGCTGACGGCCATGTCTGGCTGCACGAGCCGCGCGTCGTGGTCTCGAACCCTGTTGCAGATGATCCGGTGCGCGAAAAAGAGCGCTTGAACGAGGCAGTTGATGAACTGCGCGTGAGCGTGGACCAGATGATGTCGATGGCGGGCGGGGACAAGGACCAGCGGCAGGTGCTGGAAGCCTACCGGATGTTCGCCAATTCCAAAGGCTGGATGCGGCGCATGGAAGAAGACATCGACCGTGGTCTGTCAGCCGAGGCCGCCGTCGAGAAAGAGCAATCCCTGGCGCGGTCGCGCATGGGGCAGGCAAGCGACGCCTATCTGCGCGAACGCCTGTCGGATCTGGATGACCTGAGCAACAGGTTGCTGCGTATTCTGACCGGGCAAGGGTCTGATACGGGGGCGGAAATGCCTGTGGACCCGATCTTGGTTGCGCGCAATATCGGCCCGGCCGAGCTGCTGGAATATGGCCGTTCCCTGCGCGGTATCGTTCTTGAGGGCGGGTCGGTTGGCAGCCATGCGGCGATCGTTGCCCGCGCTTTGGCGATCCCCTTGATCGTGCATGCCGCGCATATCACCAATGATGCGTTGAATGGCGACCGGATCATGGTGGACGGTGAACAGGGGATCGTGCATCTGCGCCCCGACGAAAACGTGGCATCCGCTTTCCGCGATAAAATCGCGATGCAGGCCGAGGCGCAGGAGCGCTATGCCTCGATCCGCGACAAGCCGGCGGAAACGCTGTGCGGGACGGTTGTGGGTTTGCACATGAACGCGGGCTTGATGGCTGATCTGCCGTCGCTGGACGGGTCGGGTGCCGAAGGTGTCGGGTTGTTCCGGACCGAGCTGCAATTCCTTGTGCGCAGCAAGATGCCAAGAAGGTCAGAGTTATCAGCACTTTACAACCGTGTCCTGGATGCGGCGAATGGCAAGCGTGTGGTGTTCCGGACGCTTGATATCGGGTCTGACAAAGTGCTGCCCTATATGAAACCCAACGACGAGCCGAACCCCGCATTGGGCTGGCGCGCCATTCGGGTAGGCCTGGATAAACCCGGTATCATGCGGATGCAGTTGCAGGCGTTGATCCGTGCGGCAAACGGGCGGCCCTTGTCGGTGATGTTCCCCTTTGTGGCGCAATTCGAAGAATACCGTGCGGCCCGCGCCGAGATGGATAAGACCTTGGCCCGCGAGGCGCGTCTGGGTCACAAGCTGCCGTCGCACCTTGAAATAGGCGCGATGCTCGAGACACCTTCGCTGGCGTTCGCGCCCAAGAAGTTTTTCGAAGAGGTCGAGTTTCTGTCCATCGGTGGCAATGACTTGAAGCAGTTCTTCTTTGCGGCTGACCGCGAGAACGAATTGGTCCGGCGGCGCTATGACACGTTGAACGTCAGCTTTTTGACCTTCCTTGAGGGCATTGTGGCGCGCTGTCGCGAAACCGGCACGCCGCTGTCATTCTGCGGGGAAGACGCAGGTCGCCCCGTAGAGGCGCTTTGTTTTGCGGCGATCGGGATCACGACCCTGTCGATGCGGCCAGCGTCGATCGGGCCGGTCAAGAACCTGCTGCGGCGGTCCAATCTGAATGAAGTCCGCGCGGTGATTTACGAGGCGCGCGACCGTGGCGATCAATCCGTTCGCGCAGCCGTCATGGAGTATCTGCGCCACCAGACAGCCGAAGTGCGCAAGCTGCCCTAGGGTCTGGGGATAAGCCGGATTATCCGTTTTCCGCATTTTACATGAGGTCTGGCCGCAAGTGTTTTGAAAACGCTCGGGATTTTCGATTTGCGTTCAGGGTATGCGTCATGCAGTGATCGGATTGGATTATTTCACTCAGCAGGCCAAGTGGCGCTCGCCTCACATTGTTGCTCCGCTAAATCTTGCAATTTTCGAACTATTTAGGGCGTTTATCAACATCGCGCCGGATTTCGGTCGCCCGCCTTGACGAAAGCCCGTCGAAAAGGGTCTGGTGTCCTCACACTCTGGGGATCGCGATATGTTTTTAAAGAACGCTTGGTATGTGGCCGCTTGGGATCATGAAATCAGCCATGCGCTGACACAGGTCACCGTGCTTGAGAAAAACATCTGCATGTTTCGCACCCAAGCCGGCGATGTTGTCGCGCTGGATGATGCCTGCCCGCACCGCAAGCTGCCGCTGTCGATGGGGCGCTTGCAGGGGGACAGCGTCGAATGCGGCTATCACGGGCTGACGTTTGATTGCGTGGGGCAATGCGTTTGGGCCCCCGGCGGGCGCATTCCGTCAGAGGCACGGGTTCATGCCTATCCGACCCATGAAAAATACGGTCTGGTCTGGATCTGGATGGGCAATCCGGTGCTGGCAGACCCCGAAGAGATTTTCGAGATCGAGAATTTTGACAATCCCGATTGGGGGATGAACCGTGGTGCGGCGATGGAGCTAGACTGCAACTATCTGTTGATGTGCGACAATCTGCTGGATCCGACCCATGTGGCGTGGGTGCATGGCGGCAGCTTTGGGCAGGCCGCTACCAAGGACACCCCGCTGCGGGTCAAGAAAACCGATAACGGTGTGATCGTGCACCGCTGGATGATGGATGTCGAACCGGCACCGTTTTATAAAAAGGTGATTGGTTTCAAGGGCAACTGCGACAGGCTTCAGCATTACGAGGTGCGCTATCCGTCCCATGCGCTGATCCGTGCGGTGTTCACACCTGCGGGGACGGGCGGGCCAGACGGGCCGCTGCACCCCGATACATTCATCATGGACAGCATGAATTTCATGACGCCGACCACCGCTGGCAAAACCCGTTATTACTGGTTCCAGCTGCGCAATATCCGACCCGAGGATGAGGCGCTGTCGCAGATGATGAGCGAGGACGTGCAGCACGCCTTTGAAGAAGATCGCGCGGTGTTGAACGCGGTGCAAAACGGGATGGCAGCCAAGACCAGCCCGCATATTGACCTGCCCATTGATGCGGGGCAACTTCGGTTCCGCCGCCAGCTTGAGGCGATGATTGCCCAAGAAGTGCTCGTTGACGCAAAGATGCAGGGGAACTGAGCCCTTTTGCACCGATTATCCGGTGCTTCGCCATTGCATTTCGATTTGGAAGGCGCAGATGTACACGACCTAAAAGGCGGAGCTTGCAATGAAATTGGTATTGGCACGACACTTGGGGGCTGCGCTTTTGCTTGCCGTCACGGCGCAGACCGTACTGGCCCAAGAGGCTGATTTGAAACGGGTCCCAAGTGTCACCGTTGCCACTGCAACCGTGACGGAGGTGGTGAACCGCATCCCGATTTCGGGCACGTTGGAACCCTACCGCGAGGTTCTGGTCTATCCGCAGGTGACCGGTTACCCGATAGAGGAATTGATGGTGGACATCGGGGCCAAGGTCGCAAAGGGCGACACGTTGGCCCAGTTGAACACCGACACGCTGAAAGCACAATTGTCACAGGCCAATGCCGAATTCGTGCGGGCTCAGGCCGGTGTGCGCCAGGCACAAAGCCAGATCGCATCGACCAAGGCATCGGCAGCGCAGGCACGCAGTGTTCTTGAACGTACCCAACAGCTTGACCGGTCCGGCAACGTGACCCAGGCCGCGCTGGATCAGGCCGTGGCGAACAGCCAGACAGCAGATGCCGCAGCAGCATCGGCAGAAGACGGGCTCGAGGTTGCCAAGGCGCAGGTGTTGCAGGCGCAGGCGCAGTTGGACATTGCCCAGCTTAATCTGGATCACGCCACCATCAAGGCACCCACCGCCGGCATCGTTTCGGCACGCAATGCGCAGGTGGGGGCGATTGCCACCAGTGGGGCGGACCCGTTGTTTCGGATGATTCAGGACGGCGTGATCGAGGTAAAGGCCGACGTCGTCGAAACGGCGCTGGCCCAGATCGGCATCGGTGATCCGGCGCAGGTCGATATCCCCGGTGCCGGTACGGTTCAGGGTGCTGTCCGTCTTGTTGCCCCGACTGTGGATGCCACAAACCGGCTGGGGGATGTGCGCGTGTCGCTTGAGGGCAGCAACGCGCTGCGCACGGGGATATTCGCGGGCGGGTGGATCATCACGGACCGCCACGAAGGCTTGACCGTGCCCACGACGGCGATCCTGACCGATGCCAAGGGCGATTACCTGCTGGAGGTGCAAGACAACACGCTGATCCGGCGCGCTATCACGGCGGGGCTGATCTGGAATGATGTCCGCGAAGTCATATCCGGTCTGGACGACGGGGCGGTTGTGGTGGCCCGTGCCAGCGCCTTCTTTTCGGACGGGGACAAGGTTAACCCGATCCCGCAGAAGGTTGTTTCAGAATGAATATGTCAACTTGGGCGATCCGGTCGCCGGTGCCGTCGCTGGCGCTGTTTCTGGTACTGTGTCTGATCGGTATCGTTGGGTTCTTCCGGCTGCCGGTCACGCAATTCCCCAACATAGACATTCCGATTGTCACCGTGACGATCGGGCAGTCGGGGGCCGCGCCGACTGAAATCGCGACCCAGATCGTCAAGCCTGTCGAAAGCGCTGTTTCTGATGTCACGGGGGTCAAACATGTGACGGCCGTTGCGTCTGACGGCACCGCGACTTTGACCATTGAATTCGAACTGGAAACCGACAGCGCCACGGCCCTGACCGATATCAAGGACGCGGTTGCGGGGGTGCAGGGCGATTTGCCTGAAAATTCGACCGAGCCGGTCATCAAACGTCTGGATGTGACGGGGCAGGCGATCCTGACCTATGCGGTGTCGGACCCGACGCAATCCATTCAGGAACTATCTTATTTTGTGGATGAGATCGTCGCACGCGAATTGCAGGTCGAAAATGGTGTGGGCAAGGTGACCCGCATCGGCGGTGGTGACCGCGCGATCGAGGTTGAGCTGGACGTTGACCGCTTGCTGTCCTTGGGCCTGACCGCGTCCGAAGTGAACAACCAGCTGCGCCAGAACAACATTGATCTGGGCGGCGGGTCCGGTGATCTGGGCGGGCAGGAATATTCGATCCGCGCGCTTGGCAGTGCCGACACCGTGGCGCAACTGGCCGCGACACCGATCACCACGTCGCCGGGGCGTACCGTGCGGCTGGACGATCTGGGCAAGGTCTTTGACGGCTCCACCGAGGCGAGCAGCTTTGCCATGCTGGACGGCCAGCCTGTTGTTGCTTTCGGGATTTTCCGGTCCACCGGTGCCAGCGATCTGGCCGCAGGGGACAATGCCAAGGAACGGCTGGCCGAGCTGGGCGAGGAATATCCCAACGCCAGTTTCTCGCTGATTGATGACGCCACCACCTATACCGAAGGCAACTACCATTCCGCGATGGATACGCTGTATGAAGGGGCCGCTTTGGCGATCATCGTGGTGTTCTTGTTTTTGCGCAACTGGCGGGCCACGATCATCACGGCGGTCGCATTGCCGTTGTCGATCATTCCGACCTTCATGGTCATGCAGTACCTTGGGTTTTCGCTGAACACGGTCAGTTTGCTGGGGATCACGCTGGTCACGGGTATTCTGGTCGATGACGCAATCGTCGAGATTGAAAACATCGTCCGGCATATCCAGATGGGCAAACCGGCCTATGAGGCCTCCGAGGAAGCGGCCTCGGAGATCGGTCTGACCGTTATCGCGATCAGTTTTACCATCGTGGCCGTGTTTGCGCCGGTCAGCTTTATGTCGGGTATCGCGGGGCAGTATTTCAAGCAGTTCGGCCTGACGGTCGCTGTTGCGGTGCTGTTTTCGCTGCTGGTTGCACGGTTGATCACGCCGATGATGGCGGCCTATTTCCTGCGCGACGGGATCGCCCCCGAAGAGGAAAAGGACGGCTTTCTGATGCGCCGCTATATGGCGGTGCTGGGGTGGACCCTGCGCAACCGGACAGCGACCTTGTTGTTGGGTTTGGGCATCTTTGCCGGATCGATCTATTCGGCCACGCTGTTGCCGTCCGAATTTGTGCCTGCCGCAGACCGGGGCCGGTCGGCGGTTTCGCTGGAATTGCCACCCGGTTCGACCCTTGAACAAACCCGTGCAAGCGGGCGCGAGGTGTCGGCGATCCTTGGCCAGATCCCCGAAGTGACAAATGTCTTTGTCGAAGGCGGCACATCGTCTGATACCAAGGCGAATGTCATTGTGAACTACGGCCAGAAAAACACCCGCGACCGGTCTTCTTTTGTCATCGAAGACGATATGAAAGCGCTGTTGCAGGACTTGCCCGACGTCAAGATCAACGTGTTGAAAGACAACGGTCAGCGGGATGTGCAGCTGAACGTGTTGGGCGATACCGAAGCGGCGGCCTCGGCTGCGGCGATTGAACTGTCCAATCAGATGAATGATCTGCCTGACATCGTGAACGCTGCGACAACCGCGTCTCTGGTGCGCCCTGAAATCCAGATCACCCCGCGCCCGCAACTGGCGGCCGAAATGGGGGTCACGTCAGCGGCGCTGGCCAGCACGATCCGGATTGCGACCTTGGGGGATACCGACAGTAACGTGGCAAAATTCAATGCAGGCGACCGGCAAATCCCGATCCTTGTGCGCGTGAAAAAAGACGTGCGCGATGATCTGAGCCGTCTGGCAGGATTGCGGGTGCCGTCCTCTACGGGCAGCCCTGTGCCGATCAGCGTTGTGGCCGATGTGGCGCTGTCATCGGGGCCCAGCAAGATCGAACGTTATGACCGTCAGTACCGCACCAGCGTAGAAGCAGACCTAGCCCCTGACGGGTTGCTGGGGCCTGCGACCCAAGCCGTGATGGCGCTGCCGATTGCGCAAGCCATGCCCGAAGGCACGTCGATCCAAAGTGCGGGCGACGCCGAAGTGATGGGCGAGGTGTTCACCCAGTTCGGCCTTGCGATGGGGGCGGGTATCTTGCTGGTCTATGTCGTGTTGGTCTTGCTGTTTCACAGCTTTGTCACCCCTGTCACGATCCTGTTGTCGCTGCCTTTGGCCATCGGCGGGGCGATCTTTGCGCTGTATCTGAACGGGTCGGCCATCGGGTTGTCTGTTGTCATCGGTTTTCTGATGTTGATGGGGATCGTGACCAAGAACGCCATCATGCTGGTCGAATTTGCCATCGAGGCGATGAAGGACGGGGCCACGCGGTCAGAGGCGATGCTGGAAGCGGGTCACAAGCGCGCGCGTCCCATCATCATGACCACAGTCGCTATGACGGCGGGGATGGTGCCATCGGCGATGGCCGTCGGGGCGGGCGGCGAATTTCGTGCGCCAATGGCGGTGGCGGTGATCGGGGGGCTGTTGTTATCCACCATGCTGTCGCTGCTGTTCGTGCCATCCCTGTTCAGCGTGATGGACGGCCTGAAGGAGCGTATCCGCTGGGCGATGATCGCAGTGTTGGGGGCAAACAGGCCGCGTGACGCAACGTCTGATCGCTAATTCGCGGCGCGTTTCGCTGTGTGAAAGAACTAATCGAACAAACGGCTAGGCGAAGCGGGTAATATTGCCTTTAATGACGGGTGTCTTTGCATGAATGCGCAAAGGCACCCTTTTTTCTGGCAAAGGTGATATCCCGTGACCCCATTCGTGTTCAACACCACCAAATCCGTCGTTTTTGAGAACGGGGCCGCCGTGCGTCTGGCAGAGCTTGCCGGCGGGCTGTTGGGGCGCAATTGCCTGTTGATTACCGATCCGGGCCTGCGCGCCTTGGGCCTGTGCGATCCGGCGATTGCCGCGTTGCAAGCGGCGGGCCACACGGTCACGATATTCGATGCGGTCGAAGCCGACCCGTCGCGCGAGACCTTGATGCAGGCGGTCGAGGCGGGCAGGGCGGCTGGCACCACCGGGGTTATCGGATTTGGCGGCGGGTCGTCGCAGGACGTGGCCAAGCTGGTGGCGCTGCTGCTGGGGTCAGGCGAGGATCTGGACAGCGCATGGGGCGTCGCACAGGCCAAGGGGCCGCGCCTGCCGCTGGTGCTGATCCCCACAACCGCGGGCACAGGGTCAGAGGTGACACCGGTGTCGATCATCACCGTCGGGGCCGAGGAAAAGCGCGGCGTGTCCTCGCCCGTGATTTTGCCCGACATGGCGATCCTTGATGCCGAACTGACGCTGGGCTTGCCCGCACATATCACTGCCGCAACCGGCGTCGATGCGATGGTACACGCGATCGAGGCCTATGCGTCGAAAAATGCGAATAACAATCCGGTGTCCAAGCTGCTGGCCCGCGAGGCATTGCGCCTGCTGGGGGCCAATATCGAGGGGGTCGTGGCGGATGGGTCAAACCTCGAGGCGCGCGGTGCGATGTTGCTGGGGTCGATGCTGGCCGGTCAGGCTTTTGCCAATTCACCGGTCGCGGCGGTGCACGCGCTGGCCTATCCGATTGGCGGCACGTTCCATATTCCGCACGGGCTGTCCAATGCCTTGGTGCTGCCCCATGTGCTGCGCTTCAACGCCCCCGACGCCAGCACGCTTTATGCCGAGATCGCGGCTGATGCCTTTCCCGAACTGGCTGCGGTCGACGGCACACAGGCCCGCACAGCGGCCTTTATCGACGCGCTGGCAGACCTGTCGGCGCGTGTCGGCTTGCAAACCCGTCTGCGTGATGTCGGCATCCCCAAAGACGCGATCGGCAAGATGGCGGCGGATGCCATGCTACAGGCGCGATTGCTGGTGAATAACCCCCGCGACGTCACCCAGGCCGACGCCCATACAATCTATACGGCGGCGTGGTAATGTCAGATCGCCCCGTCGCCCCATCCCGCGCCGATTTCAAGGATTTCTACCCGCTGCAAACCCGCTGGAACGACAATGACGCTTACGGGCACATGAACAATGTCGTCCACTATGCGCTGTTTGATACGGCGGTGAACGGCTGGCTGATCGAACGCGGGCTGCTTGACCCATTAACCAGCCCCGTGTTCGGTCTGGTCGTTGAAACCGGCTGCCGCTATTTCGGCGAGATGCAGTTCCCCGACCGTGTAACGGCCGGGTTGCGCGTTGCCAATCTGGGCCGCAGTTCGGTCAGGATGGAACTGGGGCTATTTCGCAACGATGACGACATCGCATCCGCCGAAGGGTTCTTTGTGCATGTCTATGTCGACCGCAAGGACCACCGCCCGGCGGCCTTGCCATCGGCCACCCGCGAGGCGCTGGAAGCCCTGCAATAAGATAGGCAAAACAGCGCGTGTTGGCCCCTGATCTGGGCTGCCCTGTTGCATCTTGTACTTGTCCACATGTTATACCCCCTCGAATCACCGCGAATTTCTGCTGTGCGGCAAATCATGCTGCGCGTGCATATTGCGCCAACTTTTGAACAACCGGAGCATACTCCCCGTGGCCAAGAAAAAACGTATTGTCGTTAAAATCGGATCAAGTCTGCTGGCAAACGAAGAAAAACTAACATTGCGTTTCGCGTTCATGAACGGTCTGCTGGCCGATCTCGCTGAACTCCAGTCGGAAGGGTACGAAATCATTCTGACCTCCTCCGGCTCCGTTGCATTGGGTCTGAACATGATCGGCAAACGCCCCGAAGATGCGGGCATTCTGGACAAACAGGCCGCCGCTGCCTGTGGTCAGCCCTTGCTGATGAACGCCTACCGTCAGGTGGCGTCCGAATATGGCATGGACGTGGCGCAAATGCTGGTCACCGTCGAAGACATGGAAGAACGCCGCCGGTTCCTGAACATCAAGAACACGATGCTGCGGTTGTTTGAAAACAACATCCTGCCAATCATCAACGAGAACGATTCAATCGCGACGACGGACCTGAAGGTCGGCGATAACGACCGTTTGTCCGCAAAGGTCGCGCAGATGATCGAAGCCGACCAGCTGATCATCCTGACCAGTGTCGAGGGGCTTTATGACCGCGACCCGTCCGAGCCGGGCGCGCAATTCATCGAAGAGATCGAGGATGTCAGCGAACATCTGGAATCCACCAAAAGCGTGAGCGAGCTGGGCAGTGGCGGCATGATGACCAAAATGCTGGCCGCGAACATGGCGCAAAACGCAGGCGTGGAGACGATCATCGCCGAAGGTGTGATCGAGGCACCCGTGTCATCGGTCTTGCGCCGCGAACGCCGTCACACGCGCTGTCTGGCCCGTGACAAGACCGGGTCGCCCCTGATGATCTGGCTAAGCAACCGTTTGCAGGTGGCGGGAACGCTGGTCGTTTCCAACGCCGCCGTTGCCGCGATTTCGGCCAAGGAGCGCGGTCTTGCGCGCAACGATCTTGTGTCGATCCAGGGCGAGTTTTCCAAGGGCGACGTGCTGCATGTCTATGACGAAGAGGGCAACGAGTTCGCCCGCGGTCTGACCAATTTCTCGTCCGAGGAGACGATCCTGATGGCGCGCAATCCGGACATGAGTGTTGAAGACGTGATCGGATATAAAACGAAAAGCGACATCATCGGGTCCGAGAACATTCTCATCCTCGAAGATCACCACCTGCAGCTTGATGCCCCCGAGGAGAATGATCAGCGGGTTGTGTCTGTCTGAAACCGGTTCGGGATCGGCGACAAACCTGGGCTTTTCAAATCGTCACGGGTTTGTCGTAAACTGGGCTAGACAAAGCCCGAAAAAGTCGGGATAAGCCGACACGCATCATGGCATTAGCCCTGCTGCACCACCGCGGAAACGCGGTCGAGGCGAGTTGGCGGAGTGGTTACGCAGCGGATTGCAAATCCGTGTACAGGAGTTCGATTCTCCTACTCGCCTCCATTTAATTTCAAAGAGTTAGCGGATTTTAGGACAGCACGCTTAGTAGGCGTCTAAGCAAATGTCTAAACATTCTGTTTTTGTTCTGTTCACTGTTTCCGTGTACGCGGTTACCGAAAAACGGAACTGGAACCACCAGTTATGACTCTCGCATTCTTAGGGAAGACCAATGATTTTTGTAAAGCTCGGCAAGCTACTCGCTTGGACATTACTTGTTCTGGGAATTTTTCGAGCGGGAACCGCTTGGTATGTGGCCTTTGCCTTACATGATGACCCTGTAGCCCTAGCGGCCGCGACGAGCCGTTACATCGGGTCCGGTGCACCCGGCCAAGCCGCTGATCAGGGGCTAATGTGGGTAGCAATGGGCATAGTAGTTGGACTTTTAGTCCACATTGCGGAACGAGAACCAAGCTAAAGCTTCTTCTTGACCTCGTGCCGCTTTTGTTGCGCCTGCATGGCCCTTATCTTCTGCCTCACCTTCTTGGTGTAGTGCAGGACCATGGCGGGGCTCTGACCTGTAACAGAGGCGACGAGGTCATCGCTACAGCCAGCTTCAACAAGCTCACAGGCCGCGTTGTAGCGCCAGCTGTGAATATCGTAATCTAGCGCGCCAATGGCCTCCCTGACTTTTCTCACCGCTTGCGATGCTCCGCGATAAGACCAGCGATTAATTCCGCGCTCATTTGTAAGGATAAACACCGAATGCCGACTAGCGTCGTCCAACGCCGCTTGCAGCTCGGGCAGAACCGGCACCCAGAGTTCTTTGCCGGTCTTATTTTGCCGAACGACGAAACCGCCGTCCTGAATATCGGACCAGCGCATTTCGAGAACGTCTCCGATCCTCTGCCCAGTGCCAACGCAAAGTTCCATCACCAGTCTCTCGCGTGTCCCAAGCGGACATTCCGCCCGATAGAGCGTCAGTAGATCAGACGGCCACGGTTCGCGCTCCGACTTAGTAGTCTTGAGCTCAGAAACGCCGCGTACCGGGTTGGTTTCGCGCCAACCTAAGTCAACGCAGTGCTCCATAAGAACGCGAAGAACCCGCAATGAGTAATTCGCAAAATACGCCTTTGCCGCGTTCGCATCTCGCAGCCTAATTACGTCTTTCCTTTTAAGGTGGACCGGGTTTCGGTCCCCCATAATCTCTTGAAAGAAATCGAGATATTTGTCGTAGTCCTTACCTGTCCGAGGTTTCAAATTGCGATATCTCGGATTGGCACGATAGCTTTTGATCAAAGCCGCAAATGAACGAGTGGTGACTCTTGGCGCTTGATCCTTGTCGGCAAGGATATCTGCATACTCGCGCCAGAACTCAGCCGTTCCAAACTCATTTTCGATTTTACGGGTCGGCCAACCACGCCTTTGAAAGTACAGGCCATTTCTTTGGCGATATATATACTTTGGAAGCTCACGCTTTGCCATGGGTCATATCTATCCTGTCGTATTCATCAATCTGGCCATGCTCAATCAAGACAAGCTCAATTTTCTTTCCATCAATAGTGACACGTCCAACTGACTTTCCGGCGCGCTCAAACGCAGCAAGAAAACGCAACGCTTTGTCTTCTATTTTTGCTTGCGCCATACCATCCCCCCTGAGGACCCTTTGTTCCAATCTCATTCGCGCATACTGTGTCTGAACGGATATTGATCCGTGCAAAATCGCTTGGAAAAAAGGTAGTGGGTTAGACGGCACCCTACAACATACCAAAGAATTTTCTAAATGTTACAGTTTTGTCTGTCAGTACGGGCCTCGATGTTCGCTGTTTATTCGCCACAGCAACCAGTTGCTTTGAAAGCGACGTCAAACAAGCGCCCCTGTTCACGCGAAATGTTACAGTTTTTCCTGTCACTAGTTGTATACAGGAACAAGGGGAGTGTATCTGGCCCGCCGCCCCAATCCCCCTCCGATACATAAAGTCTCCGGGGGATTGGCACAGCTACCGCTTCGCAAGTCAAGTCAAGTCAGACCAGCCTCAATTCGGTCATTAGCGCCACGCTCGCTAAGCGCGCGCCTGATGCCTATCAGCTCTTTTTGCGCCACCCACACTAGCGGGAAAGCCGATCTGCACGATCTAAGCAGGTCTGAGGTGGGCTGCTAGCCGGCCAGTGACCAACTTAGGTCCTCAGATCGAGAAGAGTGTACTGCCGAAGAACTCCGGTGGGCTCGCATGGTCATCGTGGGCGGAGAGCCACCATTCGCTGCGTCTGCTCTGACTTTGCTGGAAATGTAGAAAGACGGTCATTCAAAATGCCCTCAATTACCGGCTCACCGAACGCACGCCATGGTTGACATTAAGCAATTATAGTTGAACTAGTGGTTGCGTTTTTAACGTCAAATTTTGAGGGCACCCAGTTGGATATTACAATTAAGAACTGCAACAACATCGATGAGGCAAATATTTCAATTAAAGAGAGTTTCCTGAACATCAAGTTCGCTGCAAACGGTACGGGCAAGAGTACAATAGCTAAAGCAATTTCACTAAATGCCACTGATCCCGCAAAGCTGAACAGTCTGACGCCATTCAAATATTTAGATGACGGTAAGATGCTTGGTGATTTCCAACCATCTATATCTGGAGGTGACGAGATTAAATCGGTCGCAGTATTTGATAGCGCCTATATTGATGAAATCTTGTTCAAACCAGATGAGCTGCTAACCAACAGCTTCGAAATCTTCATCAAGAATGACGAATATGATGAGAAATTTTCCGAGATTGAGATGCATTTGGCCGAACTGAAATCCGTTTTTACCAACGATCCGAATATCGAAAAAATGCTTGAGGACCTGAACGGGTTACTCAAAGCTTTTGGCAAAGCGACGAAGACATCAAGTTACTCAGCAGCGTCAGCTATCGGAAAATCGACATCAAAGGGGAACAAGATTTCTAATGTTCCCGCTGGGTTAGAAGCGTACTCTCCATTTCTTCAATCAGACGAAAACGTGACTTGGCTAAAGTGGCAAATGGACGGTAAGAAATTTCTAGATTTGTCCGATGATTGCCCATACTGCACTCAGCCAGCAGTAGAAAAACGTGAAACAATTTTACGGATCGACCAAGAGTACGATGCGAAAACAGTCGAACATTTGAATGCGCTAGTCGACATTTTGAAAAATCTGTCCACCTATTTTTCTGACGACGCAAACTCCAGTTTGACCGATATTACGCATAGTAAGACCGCGTTGACAGATGAGGAAAAGCTATTCTTAGGAGCGATCAAAAATCAAATCGAATTGCTTAAGTCGAAAATTTCAGCACTACGTGAAATTGATTTCTATAGCTTAAAAGATGTGACTGATTATGACGCCAAGATTATTGACCTGAAAATTAATATGGATCTTTTGAAGGAAGTTTCGTCAGCTTCCACTCGAGCTGTTGTCGACGAGTTTAATCGAAAGCTACATTTAATTGGCCAAAAGATTGGCCTTTTGAAAGGAAGTGTTGCCAAGCACAAAAAGCAAGTAGCAACTCTTATAAAATCCAATGAAGATAGTATCAATGAATTTTTACAAAACGCCGGTTACCATTACAGAGTATCTGTTGAAACGGTTGATAAAACCTATAAAATGCGACTAATGCACAATGATTCAAAATCTTTTGTGCAGCAAGGTTCGCAACATCTCAGCTTTGGTGAAAAGAATGCATTTGCCCTAATTTTATTCATGCATGACGTATTGAAAAAAAATCCGGACCTAATCGTACTTGATGATCCGATCTCTTCCTTTGATAAAAACAAGAAGTTTGCGATTATTAAGCGCCTTTTCGTGTCAGCTGATAGTTTTCAAAATAGGACCGTTCTTTTAATGACGCACGATTTCGAACCTGTCATTGACATGATCTACACTTTGCGGAATCACTTTGAGAAAGTTGCCGCACACTTTGTCTTTAACAACGCTTCAACGATTTCTGAATGCGCAATAGAAAAATCAGATATTGTATCAGCATCTCAAGCCTGCATGTCCGCTGTCAACTCCAACGCACACTTCTTGGTAAAATTGATCCATTTGCGTCGCTACTTTGAAATTACGGCAAATAAGGGGAATTCATACAATGTCTTGGCAAGTTTGATTCACAAGAAGGATGAGCCGGAAGAGTTTGATGATAATGGAGGGCTAGTAAAAATGATGGTGGATGACATTCAATCCGCTAGATTGGAGATATTGGGATTATTTCCACAATTCGATTATGATGTTTATCTGAAATTTATTAGAGATGATGCAGAGCTGCGGAAACTCTATTTCGAATTGGAAAACGGATACTCGAAGCTTCAAATTTTTCGAATGATGGGTTTGATCAGCAAGAGTAATTCGACCACTGCCAAGTTTGTAAATGAAGCTTATCACATTGAAAACGATTACATTATGCAGTTGGATCCGACGAAATTTCAGACAATACCAGATCATATTTTGTCTGCTTGCGATAAAATAGTAGATGAGGAGTTTTCTGCGCCCGTGCAAAACGCCTAAAACACGCGGGCATTTGAAGTTTTTCGACTGGTTGGCTTTACGTTGGTAATAAGCGATCCGTGACGTCAATCAGTCTACCTGCTTTTAGGGCCTTTTCTAAGGTTTCCAACGTTATGGGATTAGTCACTTAAACATCTGGCTCATGAACCGGAATTGACAACAGTTACTGGTCGATCCGTAACGTGAAAAAACACATGCACTTGTGAAGTTTGAGGGCTGACCTCAGCGGCCATGAAGTCCGCCGATCAGATTTTGGCATTCCATTAATGCCGGACTGTGAGTGAATGCCCGCTTTTCGGAAGCTGCACCGCAGTGCAGGTCGAAGGTGCGAACGGCAGCTCTGGGCCGAGAGGTTCCCTTTTTTTTAGCCTCGACAGACGAAATAGAGCTAGAAACAAGACTCCCGACTCAACGAAAAGAGATGATTAAATGCCTCTTCCATACAAGATTAACCTGATCGATCACGACCGCTGGCTCTCTTCAGGCTACAAGCGTGCCTTTTCATGGGGGTTAGTACTTGACGCGGCGGCGAAAGAATTGGGTTTTTGGCGGGTCGCCCGGTACAACCCCAACTTGGATACAGAGGGTGGATGCTACGAATTCTCCTTGGAAAAAACTGGGCCAGCAATTGTTTCGGAAGAGTTCGCTTTCCTAGATTCACGGATCAGCAGAGGCATCGCTCTATCTGACTTTGTAGCTAAGATTTCAGACTGGCTAAAGGACCAGTAACTTTAGCGGGCGCGGAGTACTTATTCTAGAACTGCACGTCTAAACATTCGCTCATTGTTCCGCCCTAATTTGGAAGGTGTCTAATCACTTTACCTATACTTTTCAGTAACATGCTTACTCTTGCAAATCCGTGTACAGGAGTTCGATTCTCCTACTCGCCTCCATTTTATTCTAAATCAAAGGGTTGGCGGCTGAACGCTCGAGTGTGACCCAAAGTGGGACACACCTTCTATGATGCTGAGGCAACGGAACATCCTACGCACCGAAAAGACGGGGCGATGCTTTGCCACAAACGCGTCCTTCATCTTGCATCTTGGGCGAAGTACGCGGCTGCCTTGCTTAAGAAATCGCGCTCCTCGGTCATCCGCGCCAGTTCCCGTTCGAGCCGTCGGTTCTCGGCTTCATGATCCACCGACACAGCCTGTGACGTGGCCTTCGCGTACAGCTTCATCCATTTTTACAGCGAATGTGTGCTGACACCCAAACGCTCTGAGACCTCACGAACGCCATACCCCCGCACCGTGATCTGATGCACAGCATCACGCTTGGAATCTTCACTGAAATTTGGCTTCCCCATAACGGCCTCCTTGCCTCAAAATTAGGAAAAAAAGCGTCTACAACGCTAGGGGCTATTCAGTATCTCATTGCCATTGCCGCCATTCATTTATTGCGTCACGGAGTTTGTTAGGGTCTATTTGACCAAAACAAGCCCGTTCAGGGCAAATACGGGATAGGGCAGGGCATGAACACGAAGAACAAGGTCGTTGCGACCTATCACGGGGTCGAGGTTTTGGATGCACCGCATCTGGGGCCGACCATGATCAACAATATGATCGAGGGCAGCTATGAACGCCGCGAGGTCTTGTCTGCGCTGGCGTTCATCAAGAAAGGCGATGTTGTCATCGAAATGGGCGCGGGGGCAGGGGTTGTAGGAGCCGTTGCCGCGAAAAACTGCGCGCCCGCCAAGATCGTGTCCTTCGAGGCGAACCACAAGCTGATAGACCCGATCAAAGCGCTTTATGCCCATAACGGCATCAAGAACAAAATCGAGGTGCGCAACAAGATCGTCATCTCTGATCCTGATGCGCCAAAATCGGTTGATTTCTATATCCGGGGCAACTTTCTGGGGTCCGGCATGACGATCACAAAGGGGATCGAGCGGGCCGAAAAGGTCGCCGTACCCGTCGTGAAATGGGCAACAATCAAGAAACAGATCAAACCGACGGTGTTGCTAATGGATATCGAAGGGGCCGAGCTGGAGTTCTTTCGTCACGCGGATTTAAGCGGGATCAGAGTCATTATCGCCGAGCTGCACCGCCATATCTATCACCGCCCCGGCATGCGCGAAATCAGGGACGGCATCGCTGCCAAAGGCTTTGTCGAGGACAAGGAAGCGTCGGGTGGTGGGGTGTTTGTGTTCACCGCAGTTTGATGTCTGTCAATTCTGAACTGTTAAAATCTGCTAAGGTGTCCAAATTCAACATTGAAGACACTGTGCGATAATACATCATTCGCGGGCGAAATTGCCTCAGTTCAAGGTAAACGGGCATCTTGGCGTTGCTGGAAGGCTTGTGGTGTGGCATTGCAGAGAAAAATATCTGAACGAAAGAGTTTCGCGAATGTCCGACTTTTCCGCCCGCCGCACGATGATGGTTGATACCCAAGTTCGCCCGTCTGATGTGACAAAATTCCCCATTATCGACGCGATGCTGCATGTCGCCCGCGAAGATTTTGTGCCCGCCGCACAGCGCGAGGCCGCATATCTGGGCGAAAACCTGAACCTGGGGGAGGGACGTATCCTGCTTGAGCCGCGGACCTTGGCGAAAATGCTGGATGTGCTGGCGATCAACAATGGTGATCTGGTTCTCGATATCGGCTGCGCTTACGGATATTCGTCCGCTGTCATTGCCCATATCGCCGAAGCGGTGGTTGCTGTCGAAGAAGACGAAGCCATGGCGAAAGAAGCACAGGAAATTCTGATGACTTCGGGGGCCGACAATGCGATCGTTCAGGCTGGCGCGTTGGTCGAGGGTGCCCCGCAGCACGGTCCCTATGATGTGATCCTGATTCAAGGCGGCGTAGAGACGGTGCCGGAGGCAATTCTGAGCCAGTTGAAAACAGGCGGCCGGATCGCGTGTATCTTCATGGACGGTGCCTTGGGTGAAGTGCGGGTCGGATATAAAGACGACCATGGCGTCAGCTGGCGCGCAGATTTCAATGCCGGTGCGCCGGTACTTAAGGGGTTTGCCCGCGAAAAGGCATTCCAACTTTAAAACTTATTAGCCTTATCTCCGGTGAAACGGGGCCCGGCTTGACGGAGTGGATTAGATGGATCTGAAAAAACAAACCCAAGGGTTGCGCCGTACGGTCGTGGCCGCTGTTCTGGGCTTTACCATGTTGGTTCCGGTCGCTTCCGCTGCCGAGACATTGGCCGATGCTTTGGTGGGGGCGTATAACAACTCCGGTTTGCTGGATCAGAACCGCGCCGTACTGCGTGCCGCTGACGAAGATGTTGGCATCGCGAAAGCGGCGTTGAAGCCAGTGGTGCAATGGACAGGCAGCCTGTCGCAGAACGTTAACCGTTCTGTCAGTGCCGGATCGACATTCGTTCCTGCGGGGACGCGCACAAGCACGAATTCGCTCTCTACCACGGTGAACCTGATTGCATCGCTTCTGGTCTATGATTTCGGCGCGACGCGCTATGCGGTCGAGGCCACCAAGGAAACCGTTCTGGCAACCCGCGAAAGCCTTGTCAGCGTGGAGCAGCAAATTCTGTTGCGCGCTGTTGATGCCTATATGACGGTGATCCAGACGCGCGACATCGTGGCGTTGCGCGAAAACAACGTACGGCTTTTGATCCAGGAATTGCGTGCTGCCCGTGACCGTTTCGAGGTGGGCGAAGTGACACGCACTGACGTCGCTCTGGCCGAGGCGCAACTGGCGCAAGCCCGCAGTGGTCTGGCCGGAGCGCAAGGGAACCTGATTTCGGCGAAAGCCTATTACAAGGTTGCCGTCGGCCGCGAGCCGGGAAATCTGAGCAAGCCACCGCGTTTGCCCGCCGTGTCAAATTCTATCAAAACAGCCAAAGCGCTGGCCGTGCGCAGCCACCCTGATATCCGGGCTGTCCAGCATCAGGTCGCCGCTGCCGAACTTCTGATCCGCCGCAGCGAAGCCGCCATGCAGCCGCAGGTTTCTGTTCAGGGGTCTGTGGGTATTTCCGATACGTTCCGCTCAGAAGCCTCAACCCGCAGCGGCGCGGTTGGTGTGCAGATCGGCCAGACATTGTATCAGGGCGGTGCCTTGTCTGCCGGGGTGCGCAAGAACCGTGCGCAGCGCGACGCACAACGCGGCAACCTGCATGTCGTGGTCAAAGATGTCGAACGCGCGGTCAGTGATGCCTATGCTGGGCTTGCCTCGGCACGTGCGCAGATCGAAGCGTCGCAACGCCAGGTGCGTGCCGCCAGAATCGCGTTTCAGGGTGTCCGCGAAGAAGCGGCATTGGGCGCGCGTACGACACTTGACGTGTTGGATGCCGAACAATCCTTGCTGGATGCGCAATCTGCCAGCGTGAACGCGCAGACCCAGATCTATGTCGCGGCCTATTCGGTGTTGCAGGCAACCGGCCAGCTGACGGCCAGTAAGCTGAAGCTGCCCGTGCAGATTTATGACCCTGCTGCCTATTACAATCTGGTAAAAGAAAGCCCGGCCAAGCTGTCGAAAGAGGGCAAGAAACTGGACCGTGTGTTGCGGGCACTGCAAAAAGACTGACAATTTTCACGGCACCATTGTGAGAATCTTTTGTGTCGTCTAGGTTTTGTTTGAGGAACGAGTGGTGGTTGAATTATGTCTGACGCTGTAACCAACGCAGAAGTTGAAGATGTTCTGTCTTCGATCCGTCGATTGGTGTCCGAGGACAGACGTCCCGTAAGCCGGCCCAAGGCCGATGCACCTTCGGAGGATAAACTGGTCCTGACACCGTCTTTGCGGGTGTCCAATGACGCACCTTTGGTCGATGCCTATCGCAAGCCCGAGCCTGTAAAACCGACAGAATGGGACGATGAACAGGCCGCCGTGGAGGATGATCTGGTCGGCGGCGATGCCCTTGATACAGGTTTTGGCGCTGCGGATGATGACAGCATGCACAATCCTTCGGTTGATGGCGGGCAAGACGATCAGGCGCTGTTCCACGATCTTGATGAATTGGAGGACGAGGGCCTGATCCGCGACGCAATGTCAGACCGTTCTGCGGATCGTGACGCGGTTGACCGCCAGACTGAAACGCTTCGGGATACAGATCGCCCCAACACCGTAAGCAGCATCACTGCGCGCGCAGGGATGTTGAACCTTGGCGCATCCGAATTGGTTGAAAGCAAGTCAGCGCCCGGCGGGTCGGATCTGCTTAGCGCCAAGATTGCGGCGCTTGAAACGGCCATCGGGCGTATCCCCGGCGGCTGGGACGCCGAAGAACCCGAAACGCCGAAATTTTCTGTGCCCGAGCCTTTGGCGATGGCATGGGAGGACGATGTGGAACGGGATGCAACCGGTGCGCCGATCCTTGCATCCAGGAAACCAGACCCCAAGCAGCCCCCCCTGAGACAGGTTGAAGCCCCGGTTGAAACTGCGTCTTACGCTGATGCGGATGCCTTTGAGGACGAGGACGCATCCGAGGTTCAGGAGGATCTCAAGGCTTTGGGCGGGGAAGAGTATTTCGACGAGGAAATGCTGCGTGATCTGGTCGGAGAGATCGTACGCGCAGAATTGCAGGGCGCATTGGGCGAACGGATCACGCGCAACGTGCGCAAGTTGGTCCGCCGTGAAATTCACCGTGCGCTCACGTCACAAGAGCTGGAATAAAACGTCGGTTCAGATGATTTAAGGTCGGTTGAAAAGGCATCTGCGCGGGCAGGTGCTTTTTTTTCTGGGGTAACCCCCCGTCCGTGTGGGCCAGTGAAACCGGAACCGGCCGACCCCAACGCCCAATCCCGAAACGGCACAAAAAAACGCGGCCCGAAGACCGCGTTATTTAATTCTGGAACCTTGGGCTGACTTAGGCAGCTTCGGCTTGCTGTGCCGCATGGCGACGCTCTGACTCTTCACGAGACAGGGCAACGGATGTACGGACACCTTTGCCAACAAAATCCATCAGGCCGGATACAACGCGCTCGTTCGGGTCGATACCCGCGCAGCTCAGGACCTCACGACCGTCGCGCGACCGCGCCCAGCGTGCAATCTGTTCAGGGCCATTACCGTATTTCTTATCGTCTGCAATTGCATCGTCCAATGCTGCCAGTACCACGGCGGCAAAAAGTTTCCGGGCACGGTTGCCTTGTTCATTGTTAAAGGCAGTGCCATCAACGAAATCTTTCATCTCGTCGTCCTTTCTATTATTCTTGCTCTTGTCATTTAGGCGTGGAGTTCCTTATGACTGAAAGAGCGCGATTCGGATACACATTTATTGCATATCACCTATGCATTTTACGCATGGCTCTTTGCAGCTGCAGCAGGGGCTAGCCCGCCTTGCGTGACCACGTCGTAGTAGATATAGGTCGCGCTAGTTAATCTTCAACATTTTGCCATGGTGCCACCCTATGCCTAAGATCAATGGAAACGAAATTCGTCCCGGAAACGTGCTGGAACATAACGGCGGGCTTTGGGCCGCGGTCAAGGTCGATCACGTGAAGCCGGGCAAGGGCGGTGCCTTTGCGCAAGTCGAGATGCGCAACCTGCGCAACGGATCAAAACTGAACGAACGCTTCCGCAGCGCCGATAAGGTTGAAAAGGTCCGTCTTGTACAAAAAGACCAACAATTCCTGTATGAAGACGCAGGAATGCTGGTTCTGATGGACACCGAAACCTATGATCAGGTGCAACTGTCCGCCGAACTTTTGGGCGAACGCCGCCCGTTCTTGCAAGACGGTATGATGGTCGTGGTCGAGTATCACGAGGACGAGGCGCTGAACGCATCCTTGCCGCAAAAAGTGACCTGCAAGATCGTCGAGACAGAGCCGGTCGTCAAAGGCCAGACTGCCGCCAACTCCTTCAAGCCGGCGATCCTAGATAATGGTGTCAAAGTGATGGTGCCGCCTTTCGTCGGACCAGACGAAGATATCATCGTAAACACCGAAACGATGGAATATTCCGAACGCGCATAAGGCCCAGCATTGACGTATCGTCATGCCTTTGCTGCAGCGCAGAGCCCCGGGATAACCGGGGCTTTTTGCGTTCTGGGATAGGCGTCCCTAGCCGAGGTAAGAACAGGTGCCCCCGTGATCGTTGCGATTTTGCAACGCCGGCTTTTCCTGACGGCACCTGTCGCGCGCCTTTGGGCAGCGCGTGGCAAAGGCACTGCCCTTGAGCGGGTTGATCGGGCTGGGCGGGTTGCCCTTGACCTGCATGGCGCGGGCGGACCCCTGGCTTTTGCGCCGGTTCAACGATCTGCCCCAGATACATCACCGCCTCGCCCCGGCAGGGGCAGGCCACCAGCCCATCCAAAGCTGGTGGCGGGGTGCCCAACCCAAAAAAGGACTGGCCTGCCTCGAACAGGATCGCAACACCGATGGTCAGGGTCGCCGAGACGATCAAGGGCGGGGCGGCAGTTGGCAGGATCACCTTTCAGATAATGCGCCTGTTCGCTCGGCACCACGGCGTCAAAATTCGGATATTTCACGCCTGTCCTCCTTCATTTTGCCAAATAAACTCCGGGGGTTTGGGGGCTGGCCCCCAAGGGCCGTTTTGTCTGGGTACCGCCCCCCAATCAATGTCCCGTCCGGATACCGGCCTCAACGCCCCCTTCATCTGGGTTCCGCCCAACGATCGCTCAGGTCGGTGATGATATTGACCACGACCACCATAGCCGCCGCGAAAAACAGCACGCCCAGAACCAAGTGGATCTGAGGCACTTAACCCGCGATGCCTGGCCGCAGCTCCAGACTGTCGAATTGTCCTTCGCGCACCAAGTCGTCCGAGATTTTCAGCACCGCTTGCAGCACGGCAGATTTCTCGTTTCCGGCACGATAGGCAAGGCCAAAGTCGGGTTCTTCGAGGTCGCCCAACAAAGGTCTCGTGACATAGCCCGACAGATATTCGGCATCCCCACGGTTGTGAATATTCATCAACGTATAACCCAACCCCGCTGCCACCATGCCGCGCAAGACCGAAGATGATTTTGAGGTATGCACGATTTTCGGGCGCAGGCCCTGACTGGTGAACAGCCGGTTGAAATAGCTTTGCGAGGCGGGCAGATCCAGCATCAGCATGGGCAGGTCGGCCAAATCGTCTAGGGTCAGGCCGGGTTTGGCGGCCAAGGGCCAGTCCGCGGGCAGCAACGCAAAGGGCCGGGCAAAGAACAAGGACCGGAACGGCTGATCCGCCGCCAGCCCGACGTTATAGGTCAATGCCATATCCACCCCGCCATCTTTCAACAGCTGCGAAATTTCCTGCATGTCGCCTTCTTTCAGGTCGATGCGGATAGACGGGTAAAGCGCCGAGATCCGTTTCAGGATCGGCGGCAGGACATAGGGGGCGGAGGGTTCGAAACAGGCCACGCGCAAGGTGCCGGTGGGGCTGCCTTGCAGGCTCATCAGCTCGCTTTCGAAATGGCGGCAGTGCTCAAGAAAGGCGACGACCCGCTTGCCCACTTCGCGCCCCGCATCTGTGGCAACGATGCCTTTGGCGGGGATACGGCGGAACAGGGCGGTGCCGATATTGCCCTCCATCAGGTCAATCGCCGCGGTGATGGATGATTGCGAGATATTCATTTCCTCGGCCGCCCGCGCGATGGAGCCATAGCGCAGCGCCGCATCGAAGTAGCGCAATTGTTTGAAGGTAAAGCGCATCGGTCATTCCCCTAAAATTGTGGGCTTTTCTAGACAGTAAATCTATTTTTCCGCTGAACCAAGCTGCGATAGCTGTGGAACGGAACATAGGGGGCATCATGTCGGATATCGTTGTTTTTTCAGCCAAAAAGATCATCACAATGGACATCAACCGGATGGAGGCGACCCATGTCGCGGTTCGAGATGGGGAGATTTTGGCCGTGGGTGATGCGACCTGTGCGGATCAATGGGGGGTGGTCACCCATGATGACGCCTTCAAAGGTGCCGTGCTGATGCCCGGTTTCATCGAAGGCCACGCGCATATGATGGCGGGCGCGATGTGGGAATATGCCTATGCCGGTTTTCACGACCGGATCGACCCGGATGGCAAGCTGTGGCCGGGGTTAACGGATATTGACGCGGTGATTGGCGGGCTTGCGGCATATGCCGAAACGCTGGAGGACGGCGCACCGCTGGTCGGCTGGGGGTTTGACCCGATCTTTCTGACCTCCGAACGGCTGAGCAAAAAGCATCTGGACCAGATCAGCCCCACGCGGCCCATCGCGATCATGTTCTCGAATTTTCATCTGATGTGCGTCAACTCGGCAGCGCTTGAACTGGCCGGGTTCGACCAGACCACCAATGCCGAAGGGGTGATCAAAGGCCCAGACGGCCTGCCCACGGGCGAGTTGCAGGAAATGGCCGCGATGTTCCCGGTCATGCGGCGTCTGGGGATCGATTTTCGCGGTCTCAGCCAGAAAGAAGCATCCATTCGCGCCTATGCCGATGTGTCGCGCCGGGCGGGGGTGACCACGGTGACCGACTTGTATTCCCAGATGGAGGAAGACGACGTGGCCACCATGTTGCGGGTCACGGGGGCGGATGATTTCCCCTTGCGTGTGGTGCCTGCCTTGGGGGCGATGGACGGGCCGAAAGCCATTGCCGACAAGGCGCAAGCGCTGGCCAAACGCAGCACCGACAAGCTGCGACTGGGCGCGGTCAAGCTGATGACCGACGGGTCGATCCAAGGGTGGACGGCTCGGGTGAAATCGCCCGGTTATGTGGGCGGCCAACCCAATGGCATCTGGAACACCCCGCCCGAAACGATCTTTGCGCTGGTTGACGAATTGCACAGCCGTGGCATCCAGATGCATATCCATGTCAATGGCGACGAGGCCGCCGAGGTGTCGCTGAACGCGATCGAGGCAGCCCTGCGCAAGCATCCGTGGACCGGCCACCGCCATGTCTTGCAGCACTGCCAGATGATGGGCCGCGATCTGTTCACGCGGGCCGCTGATATGGGGGTGTGCTGCAATATCTTTGCCAACCACATCTACTATTTCGGGGATCAGCACGCCGCCTTGACCATCGGCACTGACCGCGCTGAACGCATGGACGGTTCGCGCAGCGCGATTGATGCGGGCGCAAATATCGCGATCCATTCGGATGCGCCGGTAACGCCGATGGCCCCGCTGTTCACTGCGTGGTGTGCCGTGAACCGGCAGACCATGTCGGGGCGCACCTTGGGGGCCGCGCAATGCATCGACGTCGAAGAAGCGCTGTTCGCGATTACCATGGGGGCGGCCTATACGTTGAAGCTGGACAGCGAGATCGGCAGCATCGAGACAGGCAAACGCGCGGATTTCGTCGCCTTGGGTGATGATCCCTTGGCCGTTGACCCGATGGCGTTGAAAGACGTGCCGGTCCTTGGGACGGTGTTCGGGGGGCGTGTGCACCTGCTATGAGATCACGGCTGCCACTGACCGTGATCTCGGGCTATTTGGGGGCCGGTAAAACCACCCTGATCAACCGTTTGCTGGCCGAGGACCACGGGCTAAAGCTGATGGTCATGGTCAATGATTTCGGCGCAATCAACATTGATGCCGCCCTGATTGCCGATGCGGGCGACGATACGATGACCCTGACCAATGGCTGCGTGTGCTGCACCATGGGGGCGGATCTGTTCATGGCCATCGGGGATGTTCTGGACCGCCCGCAGCGCCCCGACCATCTGGTGATCGAAGCGTCCGGCATTGCGGACCCTGCCCGGATTGCCCAAGTGGCGCAGGCGGAACCGGAACTGGTCTATGGCGGCATTGCGACCGTGGTGGACGGCCAAAGCTATGATCGTTTGCTGCGCGATGGCCAGATCGGGGCGCAGGTGGCGGGGCAGGTCAGTGCTGCCGATCTGGTGTTGATCAGCAAGCAGGATGCGCCCGATCCGGGGCTGGCATTGCGGCTGGGGGTGCAGTCGCGGGCGCTGGTGGTTGATCTGGCGCAGGTCGATGATGTGGCACCGGTTGTTTTCGGGGTCACGGAACGCTCTGTCCCCGCTGTAACGCTGGCCCGGCACGCGGCCTATGTGGGGTGGAGCGATCACAGTGATCTGGCGCTGGACCATGCGACCTTGCGGGCGAAACTGGAAAGCCGCCCAAAAGGGGTGTTTCGTTTCAAAGGGTTCGTCGGTCACGATGGGGTCAGCAGCTGGGAAGTGCACTGCGTCGGGCCCAGCGTGAACATCAAGCCGGTCAAGACAGCGCAAGCCACCAGGGTCGTAGCGATCGGACTAAAGGCCGACACCAGCGCAGCAGAGATTTCAGCGTGGTGGCACGGCTGAGGCGCGGGCGGAATTTTTCAAAAATTCCGGTCCAAAATTTTTGGAAAATTTTGATCCCCGCCTCAGCCGTCTGTTACCATCGTCACCGTGGCACCCTCGGCCTGCATTGCCGCTGTGGCCCGGTCATAGCGCAGATAGGCCAGCGCATGGTCCCCCGCTTGGGTGAACACGGTGCCCGCCGGTTTGCCATCCGCCGAGATTTCGGTGCCTGCCTCGACCGGCGCGCTGATCTTGACCTTGGCCAGCCCTTTGCGCAGTTCTGTCTTGTGCTTCATCCGCGCTGTGACCTCTTGGCCCACATAGCAGCCTTTGCGGAAATCAACGCCATTCAGGCGTTCGAATCCCATCTCTAGGATGAAGCTGTCGGGGGTCAGTTCGGCACCTGTTTCTGGGATCATATATGCCACGCGCAAGGCATCCCAATCTGTCGTGTCATCGGTCTGTGGCGCATCGCGGTAGGCACGCCAGCCCATATTCGCATCGCGCGGATCGGCATAGCCGTCGGCGGGCGCTTCGCCCAATCCGCGGTGCAGATGCAGGCCGCTGGCCTCGATCTTCACGTCGGCGCGCAGTTTGTACATGCTCAGCCGTTGCACCAGCGCATCGGCGCTGTCGCCCGCGACATCCAAAAGCACATCATCGCCTTGCGCGGACAAAAAGAAATCGACGATGAACTTGCCTTGCGGCGTCAGGATCGCGGCATAGATCGGCCCTTGATCCAGTTTGTTCACGTCATTGGTGACCAGACCCTGCAAAAAGCTGCGGGTATCTGCGCCAGAGAGTTTCAGGATGCGGCGGTCGTTCATATCGCTTTTCCTTGCGTTTGATGGCATGACATATATCAGGCCGACCAAAAGCCGAAAGGGGCAACCATGCCTGCGCCAATAACCGTGATCATTCCGACGCTGAATGCGGAGCACAGTCTGACGGACTGTCTGACCGCTTTGATGGAAGGGGTCGATGCGGGGTTGATCTGCGAATTGATCGTGTCGGATGGCGGGTCAGAGGATGCCACGCGGATCGTCGCCGACGCTTGGGGGGCGCAGATCATCGAAGGGGCGGCATCGCGGGGCGGGCAGTTGCGCCGCGGCTGCGCCAAGGCCAAGGGCGAGTGGTTGTTGATCCTGCATGCCGACACGCAGTTGGCGCAAGGCTGGACAGGCCCGGTGATTGCCCATCTCAAGGGGCGCAAGGCCGGATGGTTTCAACTGCGTTTTGACAGCACCGGATTTGCCGCGCGGTTTGTGGCGGGCTGGGCGAATCTGCGCAGCCGCTTGGGGCTGCCTTATGGCGATCAGGGGCTTTTGCTGCCGCGCACGCTCTACCAGTCGCTGGGTGGCTATCCCGATCAACCCTTGATGGAGGATGTGGCCATGGCCCGCCTGCTAAAAGGGCATCTGACGCGCATCGACTGCGCTGCGATCACCTCGGCCGACAAATATCACAAGGCGGGGTGGCTGCGCCGCGGGGGGCGCAACTTGTGGAGCTTGATCCGGTATTTTGCAGGGGTATCCCCGCAAGACCTGGCAAAGGCCTATAGCAAATAAACCCGCGCCGATTTACCCGCAGCCCCGATTTACCCGAACAGACGCAGGCCAATCCGTTGCAGAAGGTTTGGCTCAGTCGGCTTGAGCCCCTTTTCCAACGCGCGCAAGGCATTCGAATTGCGCCGGTCCGAAATGGTTTTGCCATCCTCGAATTGCAGCCGGTACAGATCGGCATAGATGCCGCCGCGTGCCAGCAGTTCTTCGTGTTTGCCTTCGTCCATGATGCGGCCACGGTCCATCACCACGATCTTGTCCGCGCCGCGAATGGTGGACAGGCGGTGCGCGATGACGATTGTGGTGCGCCCTTGGGACAGACGGTCCAGCGCTTGTTGCACAACTTGTTCCGACTGGGCGTCCAATGCGCTGGTGGCTTCGTCCAGCAGCAGGATCGGCGTGTTGCGCAGCAGCGCGCGGGCGATCACGACCCGTTGACGTTGCCCGCCAGACAGCGCGGAGCCACGCGGGCCGACGCGGGTGTCCAGCCCGTGTTCCAGCTTGGGAATGAAATCGGCAACATGGGCCGCCTCAAGCACCGATTGCAATTCTTCCTCCGACACGTTTTCACGGCCCAACACGATGTTTTCGCGCAGGGTTTCATCGAACAACAACGCCTCTTGGGTCACGACAGAGAAAAGGCCGCGCAGGTCTGAAATGTTCATGTCCTTTAGGGCGACGCCGCCAATGGTAACGGTCCCCGATTGCGGATCAATCAGCCGTGTCAGCAGGTTAAAGATCGTGGATTTACCGGCACCCGATGCCCCCACCAGCGCCGTGGTCTGGCCCGCAATAGCGGTCAAGGACAGATCGTCCAGCACCTTTGCCTCGCCATAAGACAGGCTGACCCCGTCCAGCACGATGTCAGACGATCCCGCAGGAAGCGCCACCGGCTTTTTCGGGGATTTCAGTGTAACCGGCGCATCCATCAATTCCTTGATCCGCTCAAGGGCTGCCGCCGCCGTTTGCCACAAGCCGCTGATGCCGCCCAGGCGGCGCAACGGGCTAAAGGTGAAACCCATCGCGGTAAAGAAAGTCATGAACTGGCCGATGGTCTTGTCGCCGGAAATGATCTCGGAACCGCCGTACAGGATCACGGCCATGAAACCGATGCCCGACATGATGTCGATCATCCCCGGAATGGCGGAGTTGCCAAAGGCGGCGCGGACTTCGGTTTTCACATAGGTCTTTGTCAGGTCGCGGTATTGGTCGGATTGATAGCGTTCCAGCGCGTTCAGTTTGATCTGCACGATGCCGTGGAACACCTCGTCCAGACGGGTTGACAGATGCGCCCCCAGATCGCGCGCCTCGCGCGAGCGTGCGCGCACAAACCGTTGCGCAAGGGCGGCAGGCATCACCATCAACGGCACGCCGACGCACGCCAGCAAGGCCCAGACCGGATCAATGGAAATCGCGACGCCCAGCAAGACAAACAACCCGATCAGGTCGCGCCCCGTGCCTGTGATGATCGCACGCCACACGTCATTGACCGCGTTCACATCCGATTGCACCCGCTGGATCAGAAACCCCGGCGGGTGGGCCTGATGAAAGGCCCCGTCCTGCATCATCATACGGTTCAGCATATCAATCCGCATATCCGCAGCCGAGGTCTGGGCGATCCGCGTCAAAAGCACCTTTTGACCAATGCCAGCCGCAGCGCGTAGAACAAAAATTCCCACCAGCACCAGCCCGACCCATAGAAGCGCTGATTCATTGCCGGCGACAAAAACCTGATCGAACATGGGCTGCATCAGTTTGGCCAATGCCCCAAGGGTCGACCCTTCGACCGACATGAAAACAACGGCCAAAGCCAGCAGCCACAAGTGCTTTTTCAGGTAGTCGTGCCAAAGCCACGTAAGCAGCTCTTTGGAAGTATAGGTTACATCACTCATAAAAGCGGCCACGGTCCTTTGGGCTAGGTCCTGTATGGTTTACGCAGCCCGGCGGCGCAGGGCAAGCGTGCGGGCCTGAATTGGGGATCGGATTGTCCGATTGACCTCGCGGCGCACAGGGATAAGTTGCCAGTTAACACAGTCCCTGAAAGGCGCATTCCTGATGTCATCCCACCCCAATCTGTCGCATGGGCGCGGCTATCTTGCCATTCCCGGCCCCTCGATCATGCCAGAGGCCGTGTTGAACGCGATGCACCGGCCCGCGCCGAACATCTATGCGGGTGAATTGGTGGATATGATGCCGCCCCTGATGCAGGATTTGCGCGCGATTGCGAAGACGAAACACAACGTTGCCATGTATATCGGCAATGGCCACGCAGCTTGGGAGGCATCGCTGGCCAATGTGATAAGTCCCGGTGACAAGGTGCTGGTGCCTGCGACGGGCCGCTTTGGCCTTGGCTGGGGGGAAATGGCCACCGCTTTGGGTGCAGATGTCGAGGTGATGGATTTCGGCAAGCAATCCCCGATGGATCTGGCCCGCATCGCGGAACGCCTGAAAGCCGATACTGCTCACGAGATCAAGGCCGTGCTGGCCGTGCATGTCGATACCTCGACCTCTGTTCTGAACGATGTGGCCGGGGTGCGCGCTGCCCTGGACGCCGCCGGACACCCGGCGCTTTTGATGGCCGATTGCATCGCCTCCTTTGCCTGCGACCGTTTTGAAATGGACGCATGGGGTGTCGATATCATGGTGACGGGCTGCCAAAAGGGGCTGATGGTGCCCCCCGGCGTCAGCTTTGTGTTTTTCAATGACCGCGCCGCACAGGTGCGCGCCAAGATGCCACGCGTCAGCATGTTCTGGGATTGGGCCCCGCGCGCCAACCCGCAAGAGTTCTATCAATACCACTGCGGCACCGCCCCCACGCACCACATTTACGGCTTGCGGGCCGCACTTGATATGATCCATGCCGAAACGATCGAAGGGGTCTGGGACCGTCACACCGTTCTGGCGCGCGCCGTCTGGGCCGCCTGCGAGGCATGGGGCACCGACGGCACGCTTGCCTTGAATATCAGCGATCCGGCCCTGCGCAGCCATGCGGTAACGGCCCTGCGTCTTGAGGCCCCCCAAGCCACGCAATTGCGTGAATGGGTGCAGGCAAACATCGGTCTGACCTTGGGCATCGGCCTTGGCATGGCCGCGCCGGGCAGTGCGGAAAGCCACGGGTTCTTCCGGCTGGGCCACATGGGCCATGTGAATGGCCAGATGATCATGGGCCTGCTCGGCGGGATGGAGGCCGGAATGGCATCGCTTGGCATCAAGCGGGGCTCAGGCGCGCTGGATGCAGCGGCCAGGGTGATCGGCGGGGCATAACCCCGCCGCCGCGCGATCCGGCAGGTCTGCGGGTGCAGGCTGCTCAGGCCTTGCCCGCGTCCGCCAAGGCAAGGGGCAGGGCAGCGGCAAAGGCATCCAGATTTTCAGGTGTGCCACAGCTGACGCGGATGCAGCGGTTTTGCGGGGCGGCAAAGGGCATGCGCACAAAGATGCCCCGCGCAACCAACCCGTCAAGAACAGCCTTGGCAAAGACCCCGTCGCGCCCGCAGTCAATCGCCACAAAATTCGCGGCAGAGGGCAGCGGCACCAGGCCGTTGTCACGCGCGATCTCGGCAATCCGGGCGCGCGATGTGGCAATCTGCGCTTTCACATGCTCCAGCCAACCGCCATCTTCCAGGGCTGCCAGCGCGCCAGCCTGGGCCGCGCGGTTCATGCCAAAGTGATTGCGCACTTTGCCAAAGGCGGTGATCAGATCAGGGGCCGCAATCGCATAGCCGACCCTTGCACCCGCCAGCCCGTATGCCTTGGAAAATGTGCGCATCCGGATCAGTCGCGGGTCATCTGCCTCCAACACCGGCGCAGTCCCCTCCGGCGCGCAGTCCACATAGGCTTCGTCCAGCACCAGCAGACAGCCATCGGGCAGCGCGTCCATCGCCTCGACCAGATCGCTGCCGGAATGCCAACTGCCCATTGGATTGTCGGGGTTTGCCAGATAGACCAGCTTTGCATCGACCTCGGCTGCTTTGGCAAACAGCGCGGCAGGGTCCTCAAGGTCGCCGCGATACGGCACCTTGTGCAGCACGCCGCCAAATCCGGCCACATGATAGTTGAACGTCGGGTATGCCCCATCCGAGGTGACCACAGCATCGCCCTGCGCCACCATCAACCGCACCAGATAGCCCAGCAAACCGTCAATGCCTTCGCCCACGATAATATGGTCGGGTGTCACCGCGTGATGGGCCGCCAGCGCCTGGCGCAAATCAAAGCTTTCGGGGTCACCGTACATCCATTGCTGGGCCGCGGCCATTGCCTCGACCGCGCGGGGCGAGGGGCCGAATACGTTTTCATTGGCACCCAGCCGCGCGACAAAGGCACTGCCACGGGCACGCTCCTGCGTTTCAGGGCCCACAAACGGCACGGTCGAGGGCAGGGATTGGGCAAGCGGGGTAAGGCGAACATGTGTCATGCCACCCGATTACTGCATCCCTGGCCGCTTGGGCAAGCATTGAAAAACCGGCGCGAGACGCTTAGCTTCTCACCATTCGGAATTGGAGGGCTAGATGATGGCCAAACTCACCCGTCGCGGTTTTGTCGTGACAGCGCTGGCCGCCGGTGCCATCCGGACGGTCCCCCTTGCCGGGGCCAAGCTGGGCGGACGGCGTATCCTCACATTGGTCTACGATAAATCGCTTGGCATGATGCGCGCGGTCGAACGCTGGGTGCCGTAGCGTTTTGCTTTGCACGCCGGCTGATATAGGGCCAGATGCTGAAAAACCTCCGGAGGAACCTATGGCCCGCGTAACAGTCACTTATGTAAACCACATTGCCCATGTGCGCCTGACCCGCGCCGACAAGATGAATGCCGTGGATCAGGATATGATCGACGCCATCATCGCGGCAGGAACCGAAGTCGCCGCGTCTGATGCACGGGTTGTTGTGCTGTCGGGCGAGGGCAAGGCATTTTGCGCCGGCATCGACATCAGCGCGATGGGCGGCCTGGCCGGGGGCGATCCGTCCGAAAAGATGATGCCGCGCACCCATGGCAACGGGACCACCAACCAATGGCAAGAAGTCCCGATGATCTGGACCCGCGTGGGTATTCCGGTGATTGCTGCGCTGCATGGCAAGGTCTACGGCGCAGGGCTGCAATTGGCCCTCGGGGCCGATATCCGCATCGCGGGCCCCGATGCCGAAATGGCAGTGATGGAAATGAAATGGGGCATCGTGCCCGACATGGGCGGCATGGTGCTGCTGCCCAAACTGGTGCGCGGCGATGTCTTGCGGCTGATGAGCTATACCGCACAGCCGATTGACGCCGCACAAGCCGAACGCTGGGGGCTGGTCACCCAGCTTGCCGATGACCCGCTGGCCGCCGCAATGGAACTGGCCGCGACCATCGCCGGCAAAAGCCCGAGCGCCATCAAAGCGGCAAAACGCCTGACGGCTTTTGCCGAAACAAACGGTGCCGACGAGGTCCTGCTGGAGGAATCCCGCGAACAGGCAGATCTGCTGGGCCGTCCACACCAATTGGAAGTCATCGCCGCCGAATTCGGCAAACGCCCCGCGGTTTTCAAAGACTAGAAAACATTCAAAGACCAAAAAACGGGCAGCCCCGCCTGAACGAACAGACGGGGCCTTCCAAATGGACGATCTTCGCTTCCCAGCTAGGACCGCAGATCAAAGATCACTGATCTTGGTTTCCAAATGGTAAAAAATCCTCGCCGAAGGCAAAAAATCTCTTTTGGGGCTCCAGAAGAGAAAAATGCCTTCGGCGAGGATTTAAGTCCATTTGGAATTAAGACCGGTTCCTATCCCAATTCGGCCAGACGATCCAAAGCGGCCTGAAGCTGGTCTGCTTCTTCCTGGCGCGCATCCAGATTTCCTTGGGCTTCGGCGACGACATCGGCAGGGGCCGAGGCGGCGAATTTGGGGTTGTTCAGACGTCCCTTGAGGCCGCCGATTTCCTTGCCCAGTTTGTCCAGTGATTTTTGCAGGCGGGCTTTTTCCGCGTCGATGTCGATCAGCCCGGCCAGGGGCAGGCCAAAGGTCGCGCCGGGGGTCCCGATGGAGACGGTGCCTTTTGGGAAGTCATCTGTGCTTTCAAGGCTTTCAACGCGGGCGAGGCGTTTGATCATGGCCTCGTTACCATCCCATGCCGCTTTGGCAGCGGCGTCCATCGCGGTGCAGAGCATGGGCACTTTGAGGCCTGCAGGCACGTGCATTTGCGCCCGCGCCGAGCGGATCGATTCAATCAGTCCGATCACCCAGTTCAATTCGCGGTCGGCATCTGCGTCCAGCATGTCGGCCACGGTATAGGTTGGCCAATCGCCGTGGATCAGCATTTTGCCGCGCGCATCGGTATTTTGCCACAGCTCTTCGGTGACGAAGGGCATGATCGGGTGCAGCAGGGTCAGGCATTGGTCCAGCACCCATTTCAGGGTCTGGCGGGTTTCGGCCCCTTCCGGTGCATCGTCTTGCAGCAGGGGTTTGGAAAGTTCCACGTACCAGTCGCAGACCTTGCCCCAGACAAAGGCATAAAGCGCGTTGGCGGCATCATTGAAGCGGTAGTTTTCCAGCGCCGCATCGACTTCCTCGCGCACGCGGGCGGTTTCGCCGATGATCCATTTGTTCAGGGTGTGGCTGACCTGGGTGTGGCTGGTGTAGTTCACCGCTGGCACGTTGTCTTCGAACACGCCGTTCATTTCCGCAAAGCGGTGCGCGTTCCAGATTTTGGTGCCGAAGTTGCGGTAGCCTGCGATGCGCGCGGTATCGAGTTTGAGCGCGCCGCCCAGGGATGCCATCGCCGCATTGGTAAAGCGCAGGGCATCGGCCCCGTATTCATCAATGATTTCAAGTGGGTCGATCACGTTGCCCACGGATTTCGACATTTTCTTGCCCTTGGCATCGCGCACGAGGCCGTGGAGGTAGACGGTGTTGAAGGGGATCTGTTTCACCACGTCAAGCTGCATCATCATCATGCGGGCAACCCAGAAGAACAGGATGTCCTGACCCGTGATCAGATCGGAGGTGGGGAAGTACTTTTTCAGTTCCGGCGTGTCTTCGGGCCAGCCAAGCGTGCCGATCGGCCAGAGGCCGGAGGAGAACCACGTGTCCAGCACATCGGGGTCGCGGGTCAGCGACTTGTTCGGAGCCATTGCTTGTGCGTCGGCCTCGGATTCAGCGCAATATTCATTGCCTTCATCGTCAAACCAGACCGGAATCTGGTGACCCCACCACAGCTGGCGCGAGATGCACCAGGGTTCGATGTTGTCGAGCCAGTTGTAGTACACTTTCTCGCCGCTTTCGGGCATGATCTTGACGTCGCCATTGCGGACGGCGTCGAGCGCGGGGCCGACGATCTGGTCGGTGTCGACGAACCACTGATCCGTCAGCATCGGTTCGATCACCACTTTCGAGCGGTCGCCGAAGGGCTGCATGATCGGTTTGTTTTCGACGTAGGGAACGGTTTCGGTGACTTCGGATTTGTTGCCGTCTTCGTCCTTCACCGTGCGCGTCACGTCGTGCATGACCGCGAGGCCTTCGGCATTGATTTCGGCGACAACTTTGTCGCGGGCCTCGAACCGGTCGAGGCCACGATAGTCGTCGGGAACAAGGTTCATCGCGGCGATCATGGCCTCGTCGAATTCCAGTTCTCCGTTCGCGATTTTTTGGGCGGTTGCGGCTTCTTCGGCATAGGGTTTGCCATCGGTGCGCAGGGCGGCGCGTGTGTCCATGAGGTTGTACATGGGGATGCCGTTGCGCTTGGCGACCTGATAGTCGTTGAAATCATGCGCGCCGGTGATCTTGACCGCACCCGAGCCGAAATTCTTGTCGGGGTATTCGTCGGTGATGATCGGGATCAGGCGGCGGTGTTCTTTGGGGCCAACCGGAATTTCGCACAGTTTCCCGATGATGGGCGCATAGCGTTCGTCCGAGGGGTGCACAGCCACGGCACCGTCACCCAGCATGGTTTCGGGGCGGGTTGTGGCGATGGCGATATAGTCGCGGGTTTCGCGCAGGGTCTCGTTGCCGCCTTCGTCTTTTTCGACGTATTCATAGGTCGCACCGCCCGCGAGGGGGTATTTGAAGTGCCACATGTGGCCGGGCACTTCGGTGTTTTCGACCTCGAGGTCAGAAATCGCAGTTTCAAAGCGCGGGTCCCAGTTGACCAGACGTTTGCCGCGATAGATTTTGCCTTCGTTGTACATTTGCACAAAGACTTTGATGACGGCGTCATGGAAGTTTGGCGAATTCTCGTGGCCCACGCGGGTGTCGCCGGGGGCACCGGACATGGTAAAGGCGTTGCGCGACCAGTCACAGGACGACCCCAGACGTTTCAGCTGGCCCACGATGGTGTCAGCGGTGCTTTCCTTGTAGGCCCAAGCGTGTTTCAGGAATTCTTCGCGCGACAGGTCTGTGCGTTTGATGCCGCTTTCGGCCAGCTTGTTTTCGACGGCCAGTTGCAAGGCGATGCCTGCGTGATCCTGTCCGGGCTGCCAGAGGGTGTCAAAGCCGCGCATACGGTGCCAGCGCACCAGAATGTCCTGAAGCGTGTTGTTGAAGGCGTGACCGACGTGCAGCGACCCGTTGACGTTGGGGGGCGGGATCATCACGCAATAGGTCTCGTCGCGGCTGGCGTTTGCGCCGGCTTTGAAGGCACCTGCGGCCTCCCATGCTTTGTACAAACGGGTTTCGGCCTGGGCGGCGTCAAAATTCTTGTCGAGTGCCATGATCAGCGTCCTTCTTTAAACTTGAGGATGATCTAGCCGAGCAAGGCGCAAAGGGGAAGGCTGGCGCGTGGAAAACTTGGGCGCGCGCACAGGACGCGGGGTTTTGCCTGTGGTCGTCTGGACATCGCGGGTTTCAGGGCTAATGTCGGGCGCAACACTAGATGAATTTCCAAAGGATGCGCGCAAATGGATAAGTTCGGTAAAAGCCAGGCGGTCAAACGGGTCGAAGATGTGCGGTTTTTGACGGGCGAAGGGCGCTATGTCGATGACATCACGCCTGAAAATTCGCTGCACGCTTATTTCTTTCGCTCGCCTGTCGGGCATGGGGTGATTACATCTCTTGATGTATCTGACGCGCGCGAAGCCGATGGCGTGCACGCGGTGCTGACTGTTGAGGATCTGGAAGCGGCAGGCATGGATATTTCCATGTCCGGTGCGATTTTGAAAAACCGTGACGGAACAGACGGGGCCAAGCCGTTGCGTCCGTTGTTGGCCAAGGGGCGCGTGCGTTATGTGGGCGAACCGGTGGCGGCCGTGATTGCCGATACGCTGGAACAGGCCCGCGATGCGGCCGAACTGATCCTGCTCGAGGTCGAAGACCTGCCCACCCACATGGCGCTGGAACGGGGCGGAGAGGCGCTGCACCCCGAGGCACCGGATAATCTGGCGTTTGACTGGGGCATGGGCGACGAAGCCGCGACGCAAAAAGCGTTCGATGCGGCGGCCAAGACCATCAGCCTTGATGTGGGTGACAACCGGATCATCGTCAATTCACTGGAGCCGCGCGGCTGCTATGCCGAATGGACGAAGGACAAGCTGCATGTGGCCAACAACGCCCAAGGTGTCTGGGTGCACAAGGGGCACCTGAAACGTGCGTTTGGTCTGGATGACGACCATGTGAAGGTTACCAACCCCGATACCGGCGGCGGTTTCGGGATGAAGGCAGCGGCATATCCCGAATATTTCGCGGTCGCGCAGGCGTCGCGGGCCCTGGGGCGTCCGGTGCGCTGGATGTCCGATCGCACCGAAGCCATGCTGAGCGATAATGGCGGGCGCGATCTGACCTCGCTGGCCGAATTTGCCTTTGACGAGAACAACAAGATCACCGCCTATCGGGTGCGCACCAAATGCAACCTCGGGGCCTATAACAGCCAGTTCGGCCAGCCCATTCAGGCAACCCTGTTCAGCAAGGTCTTGATGGGGGTTTATGACGTGCAGACCACGTGGTTGCAGGTCGAGGGCTATTATACCAACACGGTGCAGGTTGACGCCTATCGCGGTGCGGGCCGTCCCGAAGCGATCTATGTGCTGGAACGCCTGATGGACCGTGCGGCGCGTGAATTGGGTGTGGACCCGTGGGAGCTGCGCCGGATCAACTTTATCAAACCCGAACAGTTTCCCTATACCTCTGCCACGGGCGAATTGTATGACGTCGGTGAGTTCGACCGCCTGCTGACCCGCGCTGCGCTTGAGGCCGACAACAACGGTTTTGCCGCGCGCAAGGCTGCGGATGCGGCCAAGGGGCTGCTGCGGGGGCAGGGGCTGTGTTATTACATCGAGAGCATTCTGGGCGATCCGTCCGAGGGGGCCAAGGTCGCGTTCAACGAAGACGGCACCGTGTTTATCTATGTCGGCACACAATCGAACGGGCAGGGCCACGAGACGGTCTATGCGCAGTTCCTGTCCGACATGACGGGCATTCCGGCTGATCTGATCCACGTGATCCAGGGAGACAGCGACCTGATCGCCCAAGGTGGCGGGACAGGCGGATCACGGTCTGTGACAACGCAGAGCACGGCGACACTGGCCACGGTGGCCAAGATGACCGAAGCCTTTACCGCGTTTCTGGCCGATGAAATGGGGGTGCCTGCCTCCGAGATCAGCTTTGACGATGAACGGTTCCGCGCCGAAGGGTCGAACATGACCCCCACCATGCTGGAGGTCGCTGATATGGCCCGTGAAAAGGGCCGCAACGATCTGCTGGTCCATCACGAACGCGCGACCTTGCCAGGGCGCAGCTATCCCAATGGCGCGCATGTATCCGAGGTGGTGATCGACCCTGAAACCGGCGTTGTCGTGGTGGACCGCTATACGGTGGTGGATGATTTCGGCAATCTGATCAACCCGATGCTGGCCGAGGGCCAGGTGCATGGCGGGGTTGTGCAGGGCATCGGACAGGCGATTCAGGAGCATGTGGTCTATGACGAGGATGGCCAGCTTTTGACGGCATCCTTTATGGATTACGCGATCCCGCGTGCGGCGGATGTGCCGTTTATCACGTTCAATTCGGAGCCGGTGCCCTCGACCGCGAACCTGATGGGGATGAAGGGCTGTGGCGAGGCCGGCACTGTTGGTGCCCTGGCCGCGATTTCGAATGCGGTACAGGACGCGCTGTGGGATCAGGGGGTGCGTCAGGCCGATATGCCATTCACACCGCATAAGGTCTGGGAATTGCTGAACAATCAGGCGATTGCTGCTGAATAGCTGTTGGTCTGTCCGAGTGTAGGCGGGGAGGGGGCGCTGCCCCCGGCCCTGACGGGCCACCCCCGGGATATTTTCGAGCCAGAGAAGCTGCGGGTTATTTCACGATCTGCATAACGATGCAGGTGGTGGAGCCTGTGGCGTAAAGGCGGCCGTCTTCGACACCGCGTATTTCGCCATGGGCGACACCTGTGGATCGGCCAACGTGGTCGGTGGTGCCGATGCATTCGATCTGGGTGCCCAGGGGAATGCCGCGCAGGATGTTGATTTTATATTCCAGCGTTGTGTAGATCGAGCCGCGCGGAACCTTTGTTTGCACAGCGCAGGCCATCGCGGAATCGAGCAGCGTGCCGTACCAGCCGCCGTGGACTGTGCCCAAGGGGTTGGTCACGTTGAATTCAGGAGCACCGCGAAAGACGGCGCGCCCTTCGGAGACGTCGTGAAGCACGTAGCCCATGGTTTGACCGATGGGCGGGCCGGGGTTGGTGCCGTCGAGAATTTTCTGCATGAATTCAAGGCCTGAAAGCTTTAGCGCTTCGGCTTGGGGCAGCAGGTCTTGGGGGCCTTGGGCGACACGTGGCATAAAAAATCTCCGGCAATTGCGTGCCGGAGAAGCTTGTTGAATTTGCCGCCCGAGGGCAAGGCGAGTTTGGTCTTACGCCACGTCCGAAAGCGCGGTCTGTGCTGTGACGCCAAGGGCGCGGCAGACGCTGCGGGTCAGTTCGGGGCGGTTGAGCGTGTAGAAATGCAGGTTCTCGACGCCTTCATCGACCAGTTTGCTGCACATTTCGGTGCACAGGGCGGTGGAGAGCAGATCGTGGCGGTCATCGCGGATTGCGGTTTCAAAGGCGTCATCCAGCCATGCGGGAACCGAGGTGCCGCAGCGCGTTGCAAAGCCGCGGGCGGATTTCCAGTTGGTGATGGGCATGATGCCTGGGGTGATCGTCTTGGTGATGCCAGCCGCCGCGCAGTCATCGCGGAACCGCAGGAAGGTATCGGCGTCAAAAAAGAACTGGGTGATCGCTTCGTCTGCGCCGGCGTCGAACTTGCGCTTGAGCCATTCGATGTTTTGCGCCTGATCCGCGCTTTCGGGGTGCGGTTCGGGATAGGCACCGATGCGCAGGGTGAATTTACCGGTGGCGGCCAGCGCCTCGATCAGTTCGACGCTGTTGGCAAAACCTTCGGGGTGCGGGGTGAACACCTTGGCACCGTTTTCGGGATCGCCGCGCAGGGCAACAATATCGGTCACGCCGATCTCGGCAAAGCTGTTGGCGACTTCCATGGTTTCGGCCTTGCTGGCCCCGACGCAGGTCAGATGGGCCGCCACGGGCAGGCCCGAGGTGCGGCGCAGCACATGGGCGGAATCATGGGTCAGATCGCGGGTCGTGCCGCCAGCGCCATAGGTGACCGAGAAGAAGCGTGGTGCCAGAGGGGCCAACGCCTGTGCTGTATCCCAAAGACGGAAAGACGCATCGACAGATTTGGGTGGGAACACTTCGAAGGAGACGGCGGGGCTGGTCATTTTTAAGATCCTATTCTGGCTTTCATCTCTTGTCGCACAGATGGAGTTGTGAAACAAACTCATAACTTTCATCTTCAACATGAGGAGCGCCTCATATGCATATTGAGTTCCGTCACCTGCGTACCATTCAGGCCATCCACGAGGCGGGCGGGTTGGCCCGTGCTGCCGAGCAGATGAACATCACGCAATCCGCGCTGTCGCATCAGGTCAAGGGGCTTGAGGATCAGGCGGGGGTCGAGCTGTTTGTGCGCCGGTCCAAGCCGCTGAAATTGTCGCCTGCGGGGCTGCGTTTGCTGAAGCTGGCGCAGCAGGTCTTGCCACAGCTTGAGGCCGCGCAGGCCGAGTTTATGGGGTTGCGGGCGGGCAGCACCGGGCGGATGCACATCGCAATCGAATGCCACGCCTGTTTTGAATGGCTGTTTCCGGTGTTGGAGCAGTTTCGCAAATCGTGGCCGGATGTGGATGTGGATATTCGCCCCGGTCTTGCGTTCGATGCCCTGCCTGCCTTGTTGCGCGAAGAGGTCGATCTGGTGGTGTCGTCTGACCCCGAAGAGTTGCCGGGCGTCGAATTTGTCGAACTTTTCGACTATCAGGCGGTGTTTGTTGCAGCCAGCAGCCATCCTTTGGCCAAGAAGAAATTCATCGAGGCCAAGGATTTCAGGACAGAGACCTTGATCACCTATCCGGTGGAACGGACGCGGCTGGATGTGTTCAGCCAGTTGCTGATACCGGCCAAGGTCGAGCCCTTGGCGATCCGGCAGGTGGAATTGACGGCGGTGATCTTGCTGCTTGTTGCATCCAATCGTGGGGTGGCGGTGCTGCCCGACTGGGTGGTGCGCGAGGTCAAATACAGCAATGATTACGTTACCCGGCCGCTGACCGAGAAGGGGATCACCCGCAGGCTTTATGCAGCGGTGCGGCAGGACGATCTGGGCAAGCCCTATATGGACAAGCTGCTCAAGCTGGCGGGGCAAGAAGCGCGCAAGCTCCAGCAAAGCTGACCTGTCGGTTGCGGGGAGGCGCGGCCATGTTGCCCTAAGATCGTCGGGGCAACTGGTTGCGGCGGCGGGGTCGTTCAGGCGGTTGCCTTTAGCGGTGTGGGATCAACCGCGCTTTGGGGCATGGCGACGGTGAATTTTGCGCCAGCGCCGGGGCTGCTTTGGACCGTCAATTCGGCCCCATGAGCGGCGGCCAGGCTTTTGCACATGGCAAGGCCAAGGCCTGTGCCGCCTTCAAGCCGGTTGTCTTGCGGTTCGAGCTGCTGGAATGCGCCGAAAATCAGGGCCTGAGCGTCTTGAGAGATGCCGCAGCCATTGTCTTGGACTTCGATATTGAAACCGTTTTCCGTCACATAGGCGCGCAGAATGATTTCATCCGCCTTTGAAAACTTGAATGCGTTCCCGACGAGATTGACAAGTATCTGATGACAGCGCTGGTAATCTGCAAATGCGATGACGCCGTCACACTCGACCTTGATGGCGAAAGATTTTTCTGCGGCCATAATCGAGAACTGATCCCGGACCTTTTCCAAAAGCGACCCTATGGGGAATGATCGTTTCTCCAGTTTGAGATCGCCAAGCTCAAGACTGGTGTAGTCCAGAATCTCGTTTATCATCTTGAGAAGATGGCTTGCCGCGACTGAAATCTTTTCGCCGTAAAGTTCGGCTTGATCCCCCAATCGGTTGTCATTGAAAGAGACCACAGTTTCGATGGATGGCGATTTCTTGGCGTTCACCTCTTTGAGTTTGGCCAAGATGCCCGCATAGCCGATGATGATCGAAAGCGGTGTTCTGAGTTCATGGCTCAGGATACCCAAAAATTCGGATTTCGCGCGGCTGGCGCTTTCTGCTGCATTCCTGGCTTCGGTCAGTTCGGCGATATTTTCCGTAAAGGTGCGGTTTTCAATCACATAGCCCAGCAGCGCGCCCATAACGATGATCATGGCCGTGCCCGTGATGGCCAAAGCAAGGATCTTGAACGCCTCGGGATTGGTGAAGTCGCCGGTAATATTGATCGGGTCCACATTGAATGCCGTCATGCCGGTGAAATGCAGGCTGATGATGGCGCAGGTCAGTGCGATCACCATGAGGTATTCGCCGGATTGTTTTGCCCTTTGTCCGAACACAAGAGCAGCAGAGGCGAAAACCGTCGCAAGAATAACCGAGGCGACCAGATAGCCGTAATCCCAAAACACGATCCCCTGCACGCGGTATGCGATCATGCCCGCATAATGCATGCTGGCAATCGCAAGGCCCAGCACGGCACCGCCGATGGCTGGGGCAAAGCGGATCCGGGTGGTTGTGGAAAGGAATATCCCCGCCGCACTGCCCGCGACTGCGATCAGAAACGAGACAAGGGTGAGCGTCAGGTCGAAATCAACCGGCGCGTCGGGTTGAAACCCCAGCATGGCCACAAAATGCGTGCACCATATCGAAATGCCCGCCGTAAGGGCGGTCAAAAAATTCCATGATATCGCATGGTGATGCGATCTATGTCGCGCGTGCCGGTACAGTCTGGAGGTCACCCAGCTTCCGAACGCACATAAAATAGCGGCCAGAATGACCAGGCTGACATCATGTTGCATCGCAATGCATGAGATGATTGTCATCATTGTTAAAAACTTTCACTCGTCGGAATCGGCTATCTTCAATTCCCCTTATACGAGAAAATGGGGCGGAATTTGGGCTGATATCCGATTTCCGCCGCGATCCGCGCGTGACCATGGGTCAAGTGGGGGGTGATCTGACCCCTTATGTACTGGTTTTCCTGAAAAAATGATTAATTCTAGCGTATTAGCTAAAATTGTCGGGGGCCATTTGCCCCCGACCTTGAAGGTTTAGATGACCTTGACGATGGCCTTGCCGTTGTTGCCGCCAGTCAGCAAATCCATGAACGCTTGTGGCGCGTTTTCCAGACCTTCGGTGATGTCTTCCTGAACCGCAATCGACCCGTCTGCAACTTTGGGGGCGACCTCTTTCAGGAAGTTGGGGAAGTTCGCCCAGTGGTTCGAAATGATAAAACCGTTCACGCTGAGGAAGTTCACAAGAATGGTGCGCCACAGTTTCGGGGCGGTCAGCGCCTGTTCGGCTGCATTCGCGCCCAGACCACCGGCGTTATACCATGCGATCATGCCGCAGATCGGGATGCGGCCAAAGGGGTTCATCAACGGGATCACGGCTTCAAGCACCTTGCCGCCGACATTCTCGAAATAGATGTCGATGCCTTTGGGGCAGGCTTCTTTCAACGCGGCGCTCAGGGATTTGGCATCCGGATAGGCACGGTGGTCCAGACATTCGTCAAAGCCAAAGTGGTCCTTGGCCGTGGCGCATTTATCAGCGCCCCCCGCGATGCCGACCACACGCAAGCCATGGGCCTTGGCGATCTGGCCCACCATCGACCCGACCGGACCTGTGGCGGCGGCAACGACCAGCGTTTCGCCAGCTTTGGGGCGACCATATTCCATCAGACCCTGCCAGCCGGTAAAGCCGGGCATGCCCAATACGCCCAGCGACGTGGTGATCGGGGCCTGCGCGGGGTCGACCTTGCGCAGCATCTTGGCTGGTTGCACGCCATGGGTGGCCCAGCCGAACATGCCAAAGGCGAAATCGCCCGGTTTGAAATCCGGGCTGTTGGACGCGATGACCTCACCTACGGCCCCGCCTTCCATGGTGCCGCCGATGGGCACGGGGGCGGCATAGGATTTCGCATCATCCATGCGGCCGCGCATATAGGGGTCAAGTGACATGTAGTGGACGCGCACCAGCACTTCGCCGTCACCCGGCGTTGGGACGGCGGATTCCTCAAGGCGAAAGTTCGCGGCTGTAGGCGCGCCATCAGGGCGCGATGCCAAGACGATATGTTTCATTGTATCGGTCATTTCGGGGTCCTCCGGTTGTTTCCTTGGGGGCACCGTATCTGGAAAGCATTGGCGCGCAAGCGGCGTTCAGACGACACGTTGCGTCAGAGGCCGGGTTGCACCGATCGGGCTTTGGCAATCTGGCCCTTGGCAATCGGGGCTTGCGGGCTTAAAGGGAGGGCTGATTGAATGAAGGGCGCGGAAAATGGTTGGCAGTGCAAATCTAAACATCATGATCAAGGCAGCGCGGCGCGCAGGCCGCGGGCTGGTCAAGGATTTCCGTGAGGTAGAGAACCTTCAGGTGTCTATGAAAGGTGCAGGCGACTTTGTCAGCCGCGCCGATATACAGGCCGAAAAGACCATCAAGGAAGAATTAATGGGCGCCCGCCCCACCTATGGCTGGTTGGCCGAAGAAGGTGGCGGCGACGAGGGTCAGGACCCCACACGCCGCTGGATCGTGGACCCGCTGGATGGCACAACCAACTTCTTGCACGGTTTGCCCCATTGGGCGATTTCCATCGCGTTGGAACACAAAGGCCAGATCGTGGCCGGCGTGGTGTTTGACCCCGCCAAGGACGAGATGTTCTTTGCCGAAAAAGGGGCCGGTGCCTGGATGAACGACATGCGTTTGCGTGTTTCGGGCCGTCACCGGATGATCGAATCCATCTTTGCCACGGGCCTGCCTTTTGCCGGCCGTGCCGATTTGCCTGACACGCTGCGCGATCTTGGGCGCATTTTGCCGGTTTGTGCGGGCGTGCGGCGTTGGGGCTCTGCGGCGCTGGATTTGGCATATGTTGCGGCGGGCCGCTATGACGGATATTGGGAACGTCGCCTGAATTCATGGGATCTGGCGGCAGGCATGCTGATTGTGCGCGAAGCGGGTGGCATGGTTGAACCGATGAACCCGAATGGCGACATTCTGGCAGACGGCGAGATTGTCTGCGCGAACGAGGCGTTGTTCTCGGGCTTTGCGAAAATCGCACGCGGTTGAGTGCTTTGCCGGGGACGGGATGCCTTCGGCGAGGATTTTAGACCATTTGGAATTAAAACGTTGTATTGTGCAAGCCACTGACAGGCGTGTGGCGTTTATCCATGGTTACTTGCGCCGTACCTTTGGGATGCGGCTGCGCACCGTTGGATAGGTGGCATCTGGATGCGGTGGCCGGCCATGAGTTTGTGACCAGAACCGCGGGCCGCCCAAGCGCAGCCAGATCGGTATGGTCAGGATCATCCCCACGATAAACCCGCCCGTATGCGCCCAATAGGCCACGCCGCCCGTTTCGGGGTCGGTGCCGACGCTGCCGATGAATTGCATCCCCAGCCAAAGCCCCAGCATGATCCAGGCCGGGATCGGCAGGATGCGGAAAAACACGATAAAGATAATCAGGATGTCGACTTTGGCTTTGGGATAGAGCAGCAGATAGCCCCCCATTACCCCTGCAATCGCCCCTGATGCACCCACCGTGGGCACACCGGAATAGGGGGCCGATATCACATGTGCCGCGGCCGACAGGACACCACAGGCAAGGTAGAAGGCAAGATAGCCCAAATGGCCCATCTCGTCTTCGATATTGTCGCCGAAAATATACAAAAACAGCATGTTACCGGCCAGATGCATCCAGCCGCCATGCAGGAACATCGACGTGAAAATACCGGTATAGCCACCGCCTGTGGTGACCCTTTCAGGCAAAAGCGCCCAGTTGAAAAAGAACATGCCGATTGCGCGGTCATCACTCATCAGGCTGACATAGCTTAGAAACACGCCTATGTTCACCGCCATCAGCAGGTAAGTCACATAGGGCGTGCGCCCCGACGGGTTATGGTCGCGAATTGGAAACATGCCGTGACCCTTAGCCATCGCCGGGGCCGGGTCAATAGGCGTCAAAGGGCAGGGTTTCAGATGAAGATCACATGTTTGCACACGGCACAAAGCCATGTTGAGGGGATGACAGCCCTGTTTGCCAATCAGGGGTGGGATGGCGCGTTGGAACATGTCGTGCGTCCTGACCTTTTGGCACGGGCACAATCGGACGGGATTGATGCGGTTGCGCAGGATGTCGGCGCAGTGCTGGCGGACTGTGCGGATGCTAATGCGGTGCTCTGTACCTGCTCGACCTTGGGCGCGCTGGTCGAGGCGTCGGGCACAGGCAAGGCGGTGCGGATCGACCGGCCAGCGATGGAGCAAGCGGCATCCTATCGCAACGTTATGCTGGCGATTTGTCTGGAAAGCACCCGCGCCCCGACTGTCGCGTTGTTCGAGGACTGCGCCAAGGGGCGCGAACCCGTGGTCGTGTTATGTGACGGGGCATGGGCCCATTTCGAGGCAGGCGATATGTCCGGTTTCAACCGCGCTGTGGCGCAGTCGGTCGGGGCCGCGATGATCAGTGCCCCTGAAACGGCGTGTATCGTTCTGGCGCAGGCCTCCATGCAGGGGGCGGCCCCGTATCTGATGGATATGGGCATACCGGTGTTAACCACACCTATGTTGGCGGTGCGGCGGGCAATCCAGGTCGCCCGCCGATAGCCGCAGTTACCCCGCAGCGCCCAGCAACTGCGCGTTCCCGCCCGAGGCCGTGGTATCCACGCACAGGTGGCGTTCGGCGCGGACGTGGGCCATGTCAGGCAAGCCCCGGATCAGCGGCACAATCGGGCCTGTGCGTTTGGCGAGTGCTTGTTCGATGGCGCGGGCGGTTTCTTCGTCGCCCCACCACAGGATGCCGCCATAGCTGGGCCCCTCTGCCAGCGCTGCAACGTCGATCTGACCCGTCAGTTCCAGCGTGTCACCGCCAAGCGCCGATACGGCGCGGGCCTGTTCGGTGGCGGTGTCCTTGCCCGGCCCCATGCACAACAATGCAGGGCGCGGCATAGAGCTTAGGCGGTTTGTCTCGCCTGTTGGTCCGGGCAGGGTAACCGTGTCAATCACAACGCCGATGTGGTCCGGCAATTCGGGCAGATCGGATTGTGTGCCTTCCCATTTCTCATCGACCGATTTCATGTCCGGCACGTCAAAGCGGAGCAGATAGTTCGGGCCGCCCGCTTTCGGGCCGGTGCCTGACATCCCTTCGCCGCCAAAGGGTTGCGAGCCGACGATGGCCCCGATCTGGTTGCGGTTCACATAGATGTTGCCCGCTTCGATCCGTTCAGAAACGTGCTGCACGCGGTCGTCAATGCGCGATTGCAGGCCAAAGGTCAGCCCGTAGCCGGTGGCGTTGATGTCATCGATCACCTTGTCCAGCTGCGTCGCCTTGAAGGTCGCTATATGCAGCACCGGGCCGAAAATCTCGCGCTCGAGGTCCGAGATGCTGTTGATACGGATCATCGTGGGCGGAATGAACGTGCCTTGGGCGGGGGCGGTCATTTCCGCAATCACCCGTCCCTCACTGCGGGCTTTGTCGATGTGATCGGCGATACCTTTGCGGGCGGTTTCGTCAATGACGGGGCCAATATCGGTAGACAGATCCCACGGGTTGCCCATCACCATCACCTCTATCGCGCCTTCGATCATTTCGATGACTTCTTTGGCAATGTCTTCCTGCACATAAAGGCAGCGCAGGGCGGAACAGCGTTGGCCTGCAGATTGGAACGCGCTTTCCACGATGGCCTGAACGGCCTGCTCGGGCAGGGCGGTGCTGTCCACGATCATGGCGTTCAGGCCGCCGGTTTCGGCAATCAGCGGGGTGCCGGGGGCGCAGTGATCGGCCATGGACTGGCGGATCTTGAGGGCCGTCGCGGTCGAGCCGGTAAAGGCCACACCGCCAACGCGCGGATCAGAGGTCAGCGCCGCGCCCACATCCCCGCCACCGGGCAGCAGTTGCAAGGCCTCGCGCGGGACGCCCGCCTCGTGCAGCAGCGACACCGCAAGAAAGGCAATCAGCGGCGTTTGTTCGGCGGGTTTTGCGAGAACGGCGTTGCCAGCGGCCAGAGCGGCGCAGACCTGTCCACAGAAAATCGCCAGGGGGAAGTTCCACGGCGAGATGCAGGTAAAGATGCCAGCGGGGGGGACATCGGTTGCCTGCGATGCATAATAGCGCAGGAAATCAACGGCTTCGCGCAGTTCGCCAACGCAGTCTGGCAGGCTTTTGCCCGCTTCGCGGGTCAGCAGCGCAAAGATTTCACCGTAATGTGCTTCCAGCATATCAGCGGCTTTCAGCAGGATGTCCTGCCGCTCTTCCAAGGGCGCGTCCCAGGTTTTCGCGAGGTCAAATGCGGTTTTCACATCGGCCGGGGATGCATTGCACACGGTGCCGGGGCTGCGCCCTGCGGCTGCGGGGTTTTGCAGGCGGACGGCTTTTTGCGGCTTGGCCTCTCCGGCGATCAGCGGGGTTGCGGCCCAGCGATGGGCCTTCCAGGGAGCGCGCGCGGATTCGATCATATCCAGCGTGGGGGTGTGCATCAGGTCAAACCCCATCGAGTTCACCCGCATCGGCTGGAACAATTCCGGGCCGGTCGGGATCTGGAGCACAGTCTCGGACAGGCTCTCGAACGGATCGGCGGCCACTTGTTCGGGGGTGACGTCCTCGTCGACGATCTGGTTCACAAAGCTGGAGTTCGCCCCGTTTTCCAGCAGACGGCGCACCAGATAGGCCAGCAGATCCTTGTGGGCCCCGACAGGTGCATAGACCCGGCAATGGGTGCCATGCTTTTCCATGACGATGTTGTGCAGGGTCTCGCCCATGCCATGCAGGCGCTGGAATTCGAATTTTTCCTTGTCCTCGGCCATGTGCAACACGGCGGCAACGGTGTGGGCGTTATGGGTGGCAAACTGCGGATAGATCCGGTCTGTCATGCTTAACAATTTGCGCGCGTTGGCGATATAGGACACGTCGGTCGCGGCTTTTTGGGTGAAGACGGGGAAGCCATCGACACCTTTGACCTGCGCGCGTTTGATTTCGGTGTCCCAGTAGGCCCCTTTGACCAGACGGACCATGATCTTGCGGTCGTGGCGGATCGCCATGTCATAAAGCGCGTCGATCACGACACCGGCGCGCGGCCCATAGGCCTGCACAACCACGCCAAAACCGGCCCACCCCGACAAGGCCGGTTCGGACAGCACCTTTTCGATCACATCAAGGGACAGACCCAAACGGTCGGCTTCCTCGGCATCGACATTCAGGCCCATGCCGGCAGATTTAGCCAGCAGCGCCAGCGCCCGCAAACGCGGCACCAGATCGCGCATCACCGATGCTTCCTGCGCGACCTCATAGCGGGGGTGCAAGGCGGACAGCTTGACCGAGATGCCGGGGTTCTTGCGGCTGTCTTTGTTGGTGCAGGCAATCGCAATTGCCGAAATCGCACGGCTATAGCTTAGGTGATACCGTTTGGCATCGGCTTCGGTGCGGGCGGCTTCGCCCAGCATGTCATAGGAATAGGTATATCCCTTTTTCTCCATGCCTTTGGCGCGGTCCATCGCGCCGTTGATGTTTTCGCCCAGCACAAACTGGCGGCCCATTTCCTTCATCGCGCGGCTGACGGCGGTGCGGATAACCGGTTCGCCCAGACGTTTGATGGCGGCGCGGATGTGGCGCACGGGGCCGGGTTGTGCATCATCCAGCACGCGGCCTGTCAGCATCAATGCCCATGTCGACGCATTCACCAACGGCGAGGTCGAGTGGCCCATGTGACGGCCCCAATCGGAGGGCGCGATTTTATCTTCGATCAGCGCATCAATGGTTTCGGCATCCGGGACGCGCAACAGCGCCTCGGCCAGACACATCAGGGCAACGCCTTCGTTTGTGGACAGGCCATATTCGGCCAGAAACACCTCCATCATGCCGGGGGCGGTGTGGTTGCGAATGGCGCGCACGATGTCTGCTGCGTCTTTGGTGATCTTTACCCGATCTTCAGGCGACAACTGAGTATTGCGGACGAGTTCGCGCAAGACGTGATCTTGGTCAGTATAGGTGCCTGCATCAATCTGATGACGCAAAATCGGGGAAGAATCACGTGCCATATCGGCCTCCTTTGTTAATTGGGCTAGCGTAGTCCCGATTTTGAAGTAATAGTGACTGATTGGTGCCTGTTTCATAGGTAAACCGGTTTATTATTGGGTACACCACGTGACAAACGACGACTTTAAGATGGACCGCTTTGACCAGGCTATCCTGACGGTGTTGGCCGAGGATGGGCGGATCAGTATTACCGACCTTGCGAAAAAGATCGGGCTCTCGAAATCCCCCACTCAGGCGCGTCTGCGCCGGCTTGAAATCGCAGGTGTTATTCTGGGCTACCGTGCGTTGCTTGACCCGATCCGGCTGGGGTTGGATCACGTCGCTTTTGTCGAGGTCCGGCTAAGCGACACGCGCGAAGTCGCGCTCAAGGCATTTAACGCAGCGGTGTTAAAGGTGCACGAGATTGAACAGGTCCATATGATCGCAGGCAGCTTTGATTACTTGCTGAAGGTGCGGACCCGCGACATGGCGGCGTACCGGAATTTCCTGGGCGAAACGATTACCACGCTGCCTTATGTGTCGAACACGTCGACCTATGTGGCGATGGAAGCGGTCAAGGAAATCATGCTCGCAGATGTGACTTGACTGAAACAGGGTTACCGCGCTCCATCGGGGTATGCGTATCTTTTGTGTCCTTGCCCTGATTTGCAGCCCCGCGTTTGCGGCTGATTGCCCTGCGCCTGCGGATACGGCGGCCGAGCTGACCGATCTTTTCGAAAAATCCAGAACCGCCGCAGATTTCCGCGAAGGCGCGTCGGTTGCCAGTCAGATGTGGCTGGTCTGGCTGCGCGCGCCTGATGCTGCTGCCCAAGAGGTGCTGGACCGGGGCATTCGCAAACGGGATGCTTATGATTTTATTGGCGCACTTGCGGAGTTTGACCGGCTTGCCAGCTATTGCCCGACCTACGCCGAAGGGTTCAATCAACGCGCCTATATCAATTTCCTGCGCGAAAACTATGACGCCGCATTGATTGATCTGGATATCGCGTTGAAATTGCAACCTTTTCACGTGGCTGCGCAATCGGGCAGGGCACTCACCCTCATGAAGCTCGGGCGCATACCAGAGGCCCGCGCGCAATTGCTGATTGCTGTCCAAAACAATCCCTGGCTGTCGGAAGCGGCGCTTTTGGCCAAGGGCGCACCCCTTGGCCCGGTCGGAGAAGACATCTGACCATTTACACTGCCCGCAAGCTGGCTATTGTGCGCGGCGTTGCGGGCGTGATGGAATGGTAGACATACCAGACTTAAAATCTGTTGGGCCTTGTGCCCGTGTGGGTTCGAGTCCCACCGCCCGCACCACTTTTTCTACCTCACAGGCCCCACCGCCTTCCGGTCGGTTTGCCCGTGTCTGACGGTGGGTTCTGCGGTTTCGCGCGGGCTGCTCAGGCCACATCCACCCAGTCCGGCACAAAGCTGCGCCAGTCGGGGTGGCGTCCGGCGGCATAGTCCATGCCGATCCTGACCCAGTCGATGTTACCGGCCTGCGCACTGGCCCCGCCAGCCCCGCCTCCATAGATCACCTCCCGCGTGCCTTCCTCGAAGGCCTCAATCGACTGCGCCCAGGTGTCGCCGTCCCAATGCAGGGTCATCTGGCGGCGCAGGGGTTCGTATTCGGCGGTGAAAAGCGTGCCGAACCCTTCGGCGTAGCGGTCCTGTTTCAACGGGGCTTGGGTGAACTGACCAACAAGGGTGGATGGCGCTGGCGCGTCTGAAAGCACCCCCACCAGATGGTCGGCGCGCTCGAACGTGCGGGTAAAGCCACCGCGGTCCGGCGCGGTCCCGTTGGTCTGGTGGTTGGTGGCAACCAGACGCGGCTGCACCTTTGCACCGCCGCCTGCGTAAATCTCGACGCTTGCGGCCGCGCCGGATGCATCGGCGACCACCACGTTATAGGGCATGTGCGAGGGTACCCGTTGCAAGACACGCAAGGCTTGGGGGACGGTCTCGCAGGTTTCGAGCACATAGCGCAGGATCGTGGTGATCCCGAACCCGCGCCCGGTTTCCTGCCGCCCGCCATAGGCCAGCGCGATGCTGAGCCCCGCATCGTTGATCCCGTCGGACAGGCCCCACAGGAATTCGACCATGCCCATGACGCGCCGCCCGGTCCATGCGCTGTGCAACAGCAACCCTTCGTTCAGGTCAGGCGACAGGTCATAGTTGCGCACAAGGCGGATGTCGTCGCGTGAGGTGGCCACAGCCAGCGAGCAGCCCCCCAGATAGCTGGGCGGGCACCATGTGGACAAAAAGCGCGCGGCGCGGTCCGATCCACCCGCCAAAGCGGTGAGTTCCGCGTGAACCGGCACCAATTCGGGCATGTAGTCGTGCAAGGCGGCCTCGCAAGCCGCGCGGTCGGGGCCGGTGTCGCCACCATTTGCCACGAACCACGCCTCGTAGGCGGGCCAGGATCGTTGCCAGCGGGCGGCCCATTTGGGGCCGGGGGTGGCTTCGCTGATCGCATCAAAGGTCAGGGAATGGGTCATGTCATGCGCTTTTCATAGGGAGATCGAGGAAGAACCGCACCATTTCGGCGCTGGCATCGGGGCCGTCGGGATCGGTGTAAGACCCCGCACTGTGGCCACCGGACCACGCATGGCCAAGGCCCGCGATGGTCCAATGCTCCATCACCGGATGGCCGTGGGGCGACAGGGTGCTGCTGCGGGTAAAGCTGCGTTTGCCAGCGTTGCCGTCCTCTTGCACTTGGGGGCCAGTGGCGGCGGCACCGGCAATGTGGTGTCCATTCGCGGGGTGGACCGTGCTGTCGGCATCGCCGTGAAAGACGATCGTCGGGATCGGTCGGGCTTTTTGTGCATCAGGACCACCGGAGCCCATCGCCGCAAAGGCTGAACGAGCGTTATGCGCAGCCTTGTAGGGCAGGCCGGAATGGGCACCGACACCGCTGAACACATCCGTATAGGTTTGCCCCAAGATCACCGCCATCGCCGCCCCTGCCGACAGACCGGCGACAAAGCTGCGCCCGTGGGGGATTGCATGGTCGCGCTGCATCTTTTGCGCCAGACCGGCGAGGATCGCGGGTTCGCCCGCGTCCCGCATCTGGTCGGCGGGGCCAAACCAGTTCCAGCAGCTTTGCATGTTCGCCCTGCGTGATTGCGCAGGGTAAACCACGATCAGCCCGTGCCGGTCGGCCAGCGCGTTCATGCCCGTGCCCTTGGCGAAATCCACCGGAGATTGTTTGCAGCCATGCAGCATCATGATCAGGCCCTTGGCGGGCGCACCGCTCAGATCGGGGATATAGGTGCGATAATCGCGGCTGCCTTGCGCACAGGCAAAGGTGTCCCCGTCAAAACGCGCCCCCTGCGGGAGGGGCGGTTCGGTCACATCGGCGGCCGGCATGCGGGATCTCGATAGGGTGCCGAGCCGCGCCAGAGTTTCCCGCAGGCTGCGACCGATCTTGGCCGTGCCGAAGGCTGTAGCGTCGGGGGTTTGGGGCGTGCTGGGGCCGGACACGCCGCCCTTGGCAAGCGCTGCCTGTATCATCTTGGTCGCGTCAGCAGGGTTACCCTTGCGCACGAATTCACTGGCCCGGCGCATGGCCGACTTGAAATCATCAGTCATTCTTAGTTCCTTTAAGGGATTAAATCGGGGTCAGCTGATCCGCGCGCCAAGGGCCTTTTTCACCTCGGCACTGGCCTGAAGCGCGCCCAGCACGGTGATTGACCCGATGGTCGCAAGCGCCAGTTCGGGCGTGACATCGCTGGCGATGCGGGCAAGGCCCACGACCTTGACGTGCAACATTTCGTTCGCGGCGCGCACGGCTTCCAGATCGGCGACGGAGTAATCACGCAACCCCAGTTCCATCGTGTGGCGGTCAATCGATTGCCGCACGGTGTCGGATTGGTGGTCCAACTGGTTGCGAATGGCCGTGCGGATAAAATCGCTACGGTTCGAATAAAAGCCTTCCTGCACCAGCAGATCAATCCGGCCCAGATCGACAAAGCCCAGATTGATGGTGACCTTTTCGTTTTCCGGCATCTTGTCCCGGATCTGTCTGACGTTGGTCATGATGTTTCTCCATCCATGTGGATGGTATATGGATGCCGAATTCCGCATTGCAACAGGCGATTTCGATTTAGCCGCTTTTAGGCCAACATCCGCAGGGCTGTTTCCAGATCATCCCTGAACTGCGCAGTGGCATCTGCCTTGGCGGCGGGGTCGGGCAGGCGCAGCAGATAGGACGGGTGCAGGGTCAGCAGAACGGGTGTGCCGTTTGGCGTTGCCTCAACCGTGCCACGGCGGGCAAGGATCGCGTCACGGCGGCCTGTCAGCCCTTCGGCGGCGGTGGCCCCCATCCCAAGGATCAGCTTGGGCTGCACCTGTGCGATTTCCGCATCGAGCCACCAGCGGCAATGGTCAATCTCGGACCTGTTGGGCTGCTGGTGGATGCGCCGTTTGCCGCGTGGCGTAAATTTGAAATGTTTGACCGCGTTGGTGACATAGGCCTGTGTCCGGTCCAGCCCCGCCTGCGCGGCGATCTGGTCGAACATCTGCCCCGCAGGACCGACAAAGGGGCGACCGCTTAGGTCTTCCTGGTCGCCGGGCTGTTCGCCGACGATCATCAGGTCGGCATCCATCGGCCCTTCGCCCACGACCGCTTGGGTCGCGGTGCAATGCAGCGGGCAGCGGGTGCAGGCGGCAATCGCGGCGGGCAGCGCGTCTTGGGGGCCGTCCCACGCCGAATGATGTGCCGCCAGCTGCGCCTGAACCTGCGCCATGCGGGCGGGGGGCAGCGACGGGGCCGCTTCGGCCATGGCGCGCGCACGGGCGGGGGCATCGGCGATCATCTGGGGGATGAACGCCGCCTCGGGCATGTTCTTCCAGTATTTCTTGGGCATCTCGGATTGCATGGCTTTGACCATCAGCCGCGCGGGGTTAAAGATGTTCTGGAAATAGGTGATCCAAAGCTGTTCGCTGGCGTCTTCGGGCAGGTGCGGCTTTTCCTGCCCTTCGCGAAAGGACAGCTTGCCGTTTTCGAAAATCGCACAGACATCGGGTGTCAGGATGCGCCAGTCCATATCGCTGAAGCGGCGCACGAAAAAATCGGCCGTGGGCTCAACCGTGTGGTAGGTCGGCTCGAACCACGCGGCAAAAGACCGGCGCGGGGCGTCTGCGCTGCCGATCTCGCGGAAACGCACAAAGGCTTTCATCTTGTGCTGGCAGCGATGCACGTTCTTTTCCATCCTGCGCAAGAGCGACAAGTCGGCGTCACCGCGATCCGTCATCAGATGCGGCGCGTCCTTGAGCCGCCAGAGAAACGCATAAAGCCGCGCAAAACGTTCGGGATCACCGTGCCAGACCACGCTGCTGGCCATGCTGACAAAGCTGCGCGGCACGGTGACCTGGCGGTTTGGCCGCAGGGGCGCGTCAGTGCCAAACAGGTCGGGCGCGGTGGTGGCATCCCCCCACAGGATGTCTTCGGGACGGATACCGGCGGCCAGAAACTGCCGCGCCGCATCGCGCCACGCCTGCGCGGTGCCGATCTGTGGCATGACGGCGCGGTGCATCAGAACAGGGTCAACTGTTCTGGCGGTGGTGTGAAACGGGCGCGTAAATCGGCGCTGTCGGTCAGGCTGCCGGGGGACCAGCCTTCGGCGGTGATGAAACTGCGCGCCTTTTTCATCGAGGCACCCATGCGCAGCAGATCCTCAAAACGCAAGGTGCGGTGGCGGCGGGTGGACAGGATGCGGTTGACGGTTTTCACGCCAAAGCCGGGCACGCGCAACAGCATCTCGCGACTGGCGCGGTTGACGTCCAGCGGAAAGACCGCGCGGTGGACCAAGGCCCAGGCCAGCTTGGGATCAACCTCAAGATCAAGGTTCCCGTCGGCGGTCACGGACGTAATCTCGTCCAGCTGGAAATCATAGAAGCGCAGCAGCCAGTCTGCCTGATACAGCCGATGTTCGCGTTGCAACGGTGGCCGGATCAACGGCAGCTTGGAGGAACTGTCAGGGATCGGCGAGAAGGCGGAATAATACACCCGCTTGAGCTTGTAGCTGGAATAGAGCCGCGTGGATTGCCCCAGCACGGTGGCATCATTCGACCCGTCGGCCCCGATGATCATCTGTGTCGATTGCCCCGCAGGCGCAAACCGCGGCGGGCGCTTGCCCGTGTGGGAAGTGTCTTTTGACACCTCTTTGCGCAGCCGGAAATCGGCCATCGCCTTGCGGATCTGGTCGGGCTTTTTCTCGGGCGCATATTGCTGGACGGCGGCATCGGTGGGCAGTTCGACGTTGATCGACAGACGATCCGCCATCAGCCCTGCTTCGGCGATCAGTTCGGGGGCGGCATCGGGGATGGTTTTCAGATGGATATAGCCGCGAAAGTTTTCCTCGTGGCGCAGTTTCCGCGCGATTTGCACCATATCTGACATGGTGGCATCCGGCGACCGGATCACGCCCGAGGATAAAAACAACCCTTCGATGTAATTGCGGCGGTAGAATTCGATGGTCAGCTTCACCACCTCGTCCACACTGAACCGTGCACGGGCGACATTCGATGAGGCGCGGTTGATGCAATAGCTGCAATCGTAGATGCAGAAATTGGTCATCAGGATTTTCAGCAAGCTGATGCAGCGCCCGTCCGGCGCGTAGGCGTGGCAAATGCCGCTGCCCTCGTTCGACCCCAACCCTTTGCCATCCCGCGAGTCGCGTTTCGTGGAGCCTGACGAGGCACAAGATGCGTCGTATTTCGCCGCGTCGCTTAGAATCGCGAGCTTTTGTTCTACCGTATGTTTAACCATACGTTCACTGTATGTTCTTTTTTGGACTGTGTCATGTGAATAGGCTGCGATCAGTCGCCGCAGCCCGCTTTTTTACGCTCACATTTCAGTGGGACCCGCCTGACGCCTCAGGTTTCGAGGTTGGGGTACACACGGCGCAGGGTTTCAATCAGCTTTTGGCTGCTCACCGGCTTTTTTACCACACGGTCGTCTGGCCCAAGAAAGCTGATCTGGTCGCGATCATAGGCGGTGATGAACACAAAGGGGATGCCGCGTTCGCGCAAGATGTCGGCAACCGGTTTCGACGTTTTGTTATGCCCCAAATTCACGTCAAGAAAGGCGATATCAATGTCACCCTCGCGTGCCTTGATCTTGGCATCCTCAAGGTGGATGGACGGGCCAACGACGTTAAATCCAATGTCTTCAAGGATATCGGTCATTTCAAAGGCCACAACGACCTCGTCTTCTACGATGAAAATATTTTGAGGTTTATTGGCCATTAGCTTGCTCGGTCTTCCCTGTGTTGGGGCATCCGCAGATGCCAATTAAATCCTTGGGGCCCGAAATCCGAAGTGATCTCGCCGCCGGTCTCCATCTGCAAGGCGCGACCTGTGATAAAGCTGCCAAAGCCGGTTTCGTCCGGCTTTTCAGCAGCGGGGCCGCCTGTCTCGATCCAGTGCAGTTCTATAACCGAACCATCCGCCGTGTCCGATTGTTCCCACGTCAAATTGACGCAGCCATCGGGCACCGAAAGCGCGCCGTATTTCATCGCGTTGGTGGCAAGTTCGTAAAATGCCATCGAGAAGGACAAAGCCTGACGCGAGGGGACTTCAATTTGAGGGCCGCTCTGAATAATGCGGCCATGTCCGATCGGGTCCAGAACGTCTGCGGCCACGGCACCGATATCGGCGCGGTCCCATTTCGTGCCAACCAGTTTGGAGTGGGCCATGGCATAGGCATTCAGCCGTTGATCAATGGTTTCGCGCAATCCGCGCTGGATGCTCATCTTGCGCAGGGACTGGCTGACGATGGATTTTACCACGCTAAAGGCGTTTTTCACGCGGTGGTTCAGTTCCGCGATCAGGATATTTTGCGCCTCGCGCAGGCGGCGTTCTTCGTCGATGTCGATCAGGGCGACCGACGCGCCGATGCGCGTGCCATTGGCGTCGATCACCGGTCTGCCAATGATCCGCATCCAGAACATCGTGCCGTCACCTCGTTGGTAATGCACGTCAATCTCGGCATGGGCTTCGCCATCACGGATCACGCGCGACAGCGGGTATTCGTGGCTTTCGACCCGAGAACCATCCTCGTGGAAGGACACCCAATCGCCATAATCTTCGGTGTCTTCTGAATGGATCACCGGGTGGCGCACCATCATTTCGACATGGCTGTTGCCATAGATGATCTTGCCTGTGTCATCGGCCATCACCACGCCCACAGGCACGGTTTCCATCATCGCCTCAAGAAAAGTCAGGCGGTTGGAAGTAGCCCCCGAACCATGTCCGGCTGCTTGCGCTTCTTTGGCTGCCAATGCGCCTTGCAGGTGCACAAGTTCTGCTGCCATCTCGTCAATAGATCTTGTAGGCATTGAAATCCCCACGCCCTTTCATTGAATCACATGAGAGGTAAGCCGCGGGAACGATCTGTCCAATGCGAAGATCGCAAAACCTGATTATCAATAGATAATAAAGCCCTGAAACGGGCGTAGGGCGTTGGAACTAAAGCGTAATATATTCATCAAGGTTTATTCCGGAAGGGCGGGTTTCCGCTCTTCCGGAGTGCGAGTTTAATATTTTGCAGCGCCGCCAGTCTGGTTTAGCGCTGGTAGCGCGCCGTGGATCAGGTCCGCACACCTGCGAATTTTTCGGCCCATTCGTCGCGCTGTTCGTCGGTGATTTTCGCGAACAACACTTCTGGCACGTCAAAGGCGTGACCGGGTGCAAGCTGGGCCAAGGCCGCGGGCACATCATCGGGCCAGCCAGCGTTTTCCACATGCATGCTTTCCAACATGCTGGCCGCGGCCGTGGGGATGAAGGGCGCGGACAGAACCGCGTAAAGCGGGATCAGGTTCAACGCCAGACGCACTTGGGCCGCAGCCTTGTCCGGGTCGGTCTTGAAGGTGGTCCAGGGTGCTTCGGCTTGCAGGTATTCATTGCCCGCCGCCCAGATCGCCCGCAATTCAGCGGCGGATTTACGGACTTCCATCGCCTCCATCGCGGTTTGGTACCGCGCGACCCGTTCGGTCAGGTCCGCGATCAGCGCATGTTCGGCGGGCCCGTATTCGCCCGCTGCCGGCACGTCTTCGCTGAATTTCGAGCGGCAGAATTTCGTGATCCGGCTGATGAAGTTGCCCAGAACGTCGGCCAAATCCTTGTTCACCGAGGCCTGGAAATTCTCCCAGGTGAATTCGGCATCGGATGTTTCCGGCGCATGGCTCAGCAGCCACCAGCGCCATGTGTCGGCGGGCAGGATTTCCAGCGCCTGATCCATGAACACCCCGCGCCCGCGCGAGGTCGAGAACTGCCCGCCATCATAGGTCAGGTAGTTGAAGGATTTTATGTAGTCGACCAGCTTCCATGGCTCGTTGCTGCCCATGATCGTGGCGGGAAAGCTGAGCGTGTGGAAGGGCACGTTATCCTTGCCCATGAACTGGGTATAGCGCACGTCGTCGGCACCTTTGTCGGTGCGCCACCAGCTTTCCCAATCGGAACCTTTGCCCGCATCGACCCATTCCTGAGCGCAGGCGATATATTCGATGGGGGCGTCGAACCAGACATAGAACACCTTGCCCTCCATGCCCGGCCAGTCCTCGTCGCCGCGTTTGACGGGCACGCCCCAGCTTAGGTCGCGGGTGATGCCACGGTCTTGCAACCCGTCGCCGTCATGCAGCCATTTCTTGGCGATGGAGGTGGTCAACACAGGCCAGTCGGTCTTGGAATCGATCCAGTCGGACAGCCGGTCTTTCATCTGGGACTGCTTGAGGAACAGATGTTTGGTCGCGCGCATTTCCAGATCGGTGGCACCCGACACGGTGGAGCGCGGGTTGATCAGATCTTCGGGGTCCAGCTGCTTGGTGCAATTGTCGCATTGATCGCCGCGCGCATCCTCGAACCCGCAATTGGGGCAGGTGCCTTCGACATAACGGTCGGGCAGGAAGCGGCCATCGGTTTCGGAATAGATCTGGCGCTGCTCGACTTCCTCGATCAGGCCTTCTTTGTACAAGGCACCGGCAAAATGCTGGGTCAGCTTTTGGTTCTGGATGCTGGACGACCGACCGAAATGATCGAACGACAGGCCGAAACCTTCGGCAATCCGCGCCTGAACCTCGTGCATTTCGGCGCAATATTCCTCGACCGGTTTGCCCGCTTTGGCGGCGGCCAGTTCGGCGGGGGTGCCGTGTTCATCTGTGGCACACAGGAACAACACCTCGTGACCGCGCGCGCGCAGATAGCGGGCGTAAAGATCGGCAGGCAGCTGGCTGCCCACAAGGTTACCTAGGTGTTTGATCCCGTTGATGTAGGGAATGGCGGAGGTGATAAGGTGGCGTGTCATGGTAATGGCCCCGAAAATGCTTTGGCATGTCTCTAACGCAGGGACGGGCCAAGGGCTAGGGGGCGTTGTCGTTGCTTGCGTCGCGCTGGCGGCGCATCAGGCGGCCAATGGTGAAAGATGTGCGTGGCGCATAGACATAAGGCGTGCGCTTTTTCCGGGTGGGGCGGGCGCGCAGACGTGTCAGGCCGAAAATCACCAAGACCCCGTGCCCGACCGATATCATGGTGAACAACGCCGCCGGGCCGTAGCTGTCAATCAGCACCGACGCCAGATAGGGCGCAAAGATCGCGCCGACGGCAAACCAGAACATCAGCGCGGCAGACAGTTCGACGCGTTCCTCGCTGGTGGCAAAATCATGGGCATGGGATGCGGCGACTGAATAGATCGGAAATGTGGTCAGCCCGAAAAATGTTGCCGCGAAAAATACCGCCTGGGTGCCAAGCCCGGCCGTCATCACCGTGACCGCGCAGCTGACGATGGACGCGGCAGACATCCAGATCAGCACCCAGCGGCGGTCGAACTTATCTGCCAGCCAGCCAACGGGGAATTGCGCCAATGCGCCGCCCAGAACAAAGGCCGACAGGAACCACGCAATCTGGCCCGCGCTCAGGCCGACTTCTTCGCCATAGATCGGGCCGACCATGCGAAACGATGCGCTGGACAGGGCGGCAACCACAACGCCCGCCACCGCCAAGGGGGACCGGTCCAGCGCCAGCCGGGGTCGCAGGCGCGGCTGGGCAGGCGTTTCGGGCTGCGGCAACGTGGTCAGGGTCAGCGGGATCAGCGCCGCACAGCACAGGATCGCCAGCAGGTTATACGACACATAGGATGCGGGGGCCAAAACGCCGATGATCATTTGCGCGGCCAGTGATCCGCTCATGTCAACCACGCGGTAGGCCCCCATGGTGCGGCCCCGCGTTTCATTGGTGACTTTGGCGTTCAGCCATGCCTCGACCACGGTATAGCAGCCCGCGACGCACAGGCCCGACGCCACGCGCATCAGCGCCCAGGCATAGGGGTCAAGCACCAGCATATGCGCCATTAACCCGATCGCGCCCGATGCCGTGAACGCGGCAAAGGCGCGGCTGTGGCCGACGCTGCCCATCAGGCGCGGGGCCCACCAGCAACCGATAAAGAACCCCACGAAATGCGCCGAACCGAGCAGGCCGATTTCCTGATTGGAAAAACCCAGCTGAATGCCCGAAAGCACGTCCAGCGGCCCCACACCGCCCGAGGACAGTTGCAGCAGGATGACGGATAAAAACAGGGCGGCAAATGAAATGAGCAAGCGCATGATTTTTACTTTGTCGGCAATCAGGGGGGAAACCAACGGTCAAAACGACATGGTTTTGGAAAAAGCGCCGCAAATGGTGTTTTGTTGCGAAGGGCGGAAAACCCCCTTGCGATGGCGCAGCCGAAACGAGAGGGTGGCGCAAGATTCAGACAAGGATAACGCGATGAAGATGAACAAACTCGGCCGCACCGATATCGAAGTGACGGATTTCTGCCTTGGCTCCATGACATGGGGCACGCAAAACACCCCCGAGGAAGGCCATGCGCAAATCGACCGCGCCCTGGCTGCTGGCATCAACTTTATCGACACCGCCGAGATGTATCCGGTCAACCCGATCAAGGCTGAAACCGTCGGCCTGACCGAAGAAATCATCGGCCAGTGGATCGCGAAATCAGGCAAGCGCAAGGATGTCGTGCTGGCCACCAAACATTCGGGCGCAGGGGCTGCGCCGCGTGACGGGGCGGGGATTTCATCCAAGACGATCCGCCAGACCCTTGAGGGGTCGTTGAAGCGGTTGCAGACCGATTACGTCGATTTGTACCAGTTTCATTGGCCTGATCGCGGCAGCTATATGTTCCGCAAGAACTGGGACTATGACCCGTCCTCGCAAAACCGTGCCGATGTGATTGCCCATATGGAAGACTGCATGGGCGCGCTGCAAGACGAGGTCAAACGCGGCACGATCCGCAGCTTTGGCCTGAGCAACGAAAGCGCCTGGGGGCTGACCCAATGGGCGAATGCGGCGGAACGCACGGGCGGGCCGCGCCCTGTGTCGGTGCAGAATGAATATTCGCTGCTGTGCCGTCTGGCCGATACCGACCTGGCCGAAGCCTGCCACAACGAAGACATCGGATTGCTGTCGTTCTCGCCCCTCGCGGCGGGGTTGCTGACGGGAAAATACCAAAACGGCGCGCTGCCCGACGGGTCGCGCATGGCGATCAACGGTGATCTGGGCGGGCGCAAGACCGACCGCGTGTTCCACGCCACCGCCGCCTATCTGGACATCGCGCAGAAACACGGGCTGGACCCGACGCAAATGGCGCTGGCCTGGGCGCGGCAGCGGCCCTTTATGACGTCAATTATCTTTGGCGCGACGTCTTTGGACCAGCTTGAGGTGGCACTGGGTGCCATTGATCTGGAACTGGGCCAAGACGTTTTGGCCGATATCGCCACCGCGCATAAAGCGCATCCAATGCCGTATTAATCCGATCTAAGGGAGCAACCCCATGCCACTTACCATGAGCAAAGACGTTTTTATCACCTGCGCCGTTACCGGATCGGGAGCAACGCAAGACCGCAGCCACCATGTGCCGCGCAGCCCCGCGCAGATCGCCGACAGCGCGATTGCAGCGGCCAAGGCTGGGGCGGCGGTGGTGCATTGCCACGTGCGCGACCCTGAAACCGGCGCACCAAGCCGCCGGCTGGATCTGTACCGCGAGGTCACCGAACGCATCCGCGAATCTGAAACCGATGTGATCTTGAACCTGACGGCAGGCATGGGCGGCGACATTATTTTTGGCCCGACCGAACACCCGATGCCCCCGATCGCGGGCACCGACATGATCGGCGCATCCGAGCGGGTCCAGCATATCGCCGAATGCCTGCCCGAGATTTGCACGCTCGATTGCGGCACCATGAACTTTGCCGAAGCCGATTACGTGATGACCAATACGCCGGGCATGTTGACCGCCATGGGCCAGATGATGACCCATCTGGGCGTCAAGCCCGAGATCGAGGCCTTTGATACCGGCCATCTTTGGTACGCCAAGCAACTGGTCAAAGACGGTGTGCTGGACAGCCCCGCCTTGGTGCAATTGTGCATGGGCGTGCCATGGGGCGCGCCGGATGATCTGAACACATTCATGGCGATGGTGAACAACGTGCCGGATGACTGGACCTTCAGCGCCTTTGGCTTGGGGCGCAACCAGATGGCTTATGTCGCGGCATCGGTGCTGGCGGGCGGCCATGTGCGCGTCGGGCTCGAGGATAACCTGTGGCTGGACAAAGGCATGCTGGCCGAAAACTGGCAGCTGGTCGAGCGCGCAGGCAGCATTATCGAAAACATGGGCGCACGGTTGATGACCCCGGCGCAGGTGCGTGAAAAGCTGGGCCTGACCAAACGGGCACCTGCGTGAAACGGGCTCTGCTGGCGTTAATTTTGCTGGCAGGCTGCGCGGCACCTGTACCCGAGGTGCGCCAAGGGTATCGTGATCCGGCGGCGCTGATCGGATCAACCAGCCGCTATGATGCGGGGCGGTTCAAAGGCGCGTGGGTGATGCGCGGCAGCTTTGAGGCGGAGGCACCGGCAACGGTCGCCTTTGTCGACAGCACCGGCGGGCCGGCCTTTCAGCTTTGTGATGAGGCGGGCACCTGCGAAGGCCTGTGGCTGGCCACGCCCACAGGGCAGGGCCGTTTTGCCCTGACCCGGCCTGATGGCAGCACCCGCGATCTGTGGGTGCTTTGGGTCGACGAAGGGTTTCGCACGGCGGTCATCGGCAACCCTGCGGGGGATTTCGGCTGGATACTGGACCGCGCGCCCAAGGGCGGGGCGGACCGGATCAAGGCGGCACAAGAGATATTGGATTTCAACGGCTATGACATCAGCCAGTTAAGGATGCGGAAATGACGAAGATTGCAGCAGTTATTGGCGGTGGCGTGATCGGGGGTGGCTGGGCTGCACGGTTTGCGCTGAACGGATGGAACGTGCAGGTCTTTGACCCCGATCCGCAGGCCGAACGCAAGATCGGCGAAGTCATGGCCAACGCCCGCCGTTCCATGCCCGGCCTTACCGATGTGGCCCTACCGGACGAGGGCAAGATCAGCTTTCACGACAGTATTTCCGACGCGGTCGCAGGGGCGTCGTGGATTCAGGAAAGCGTGCCAGAGCGGCTTGAGATCAAGCACACCACCTTTGGCGCGATCCAGCAGGCCTGTGATCCGGATGCGGTGATCGGGTCGTCGACCTCGGGCTTCAAGCCGTCCGAATTGCAAGAGGGCATGGCGCGCCCCAACCAGATCATGGTCGCGCATCCGTTCAACCCCGTTTATCTGCTGCCGCTGGTGGAACTGGTGCCGGGCAATGGCATCGACGGGCCGATGGTGGACAAGGCCAAGGAAACCCTGACGTCGATCGGGATGTACCCGCTGCACCTGAAAAAAGAGATCGACGCCCATGTCGCGGACCGTTTCCTTGAAGCTGTCTGGCGCGAGGCGCTGTGGCTGGTCAAGGATGGCATCGCCACCACCGAGGAAATCGACAACGCCATCCGCTATGGCTTTGGCATCCGCTGGGCGCAGATGGGTCTGTTCGAGACCTACCGTGTCGCAGGCGGCGAGGCCGGAATGAAGCATTTCATGGCGCAGTTCGGGCCTGCACTGGAATGGCCGTGGACCAAGCTGATGGACGTACCCGAGTTCAATGACGAATTGGTCGATCTGATCGCGGGGCAATCCGATGAACAATCCGGCGCATATGGCATCCGCGATCTGGAACGCATCCGCGACAACAATCTGGTGTCGATGATGCGCGCACTGAAGCAGCAGGACTGGGGCGCGGGCCGGTTGATGAAAGCACACGAGGCGACGTTGCGCGCAGGCACTGTGCTGGCCGCACGGGCCGATGACATTGCAGACGCCAGCCAGCCGGTGCTGACCGTGCGCCGTGCCGTGCCGCTGGATTGGACCGATTACAACGGCCACATGACCGAAGCCAAATACCTGCAAGCCTTTGCCGATGCGACCGACCGGTTCATGGAACTGATCGGCTGTGATGCCGACTATATCGCCTCGGGCGGCAGCTATTTTACCGCTGAAACGCACATTCGTCACGTGGACGAGGCACATGCCGGCGCGCTGATCGAGGTCCGCACACGGGTGTTGATGGGGGCGGGCAAAAAGATGCACCTGTGGCACGAGATGTACGAGGGCGACCGCCTGCTGGCCACGGGGGAACATTTCCTGCTGCACGTCAGCTTGCAGACCCGCAAACCGTCCGACCCCAGCCCAGAAATCGAGGCTGCACTGGTGCGCTTTGCCCAAGGTCACGCCAGCCTGCCAAAGCCCGACGGCGTTGGCCGCTATGTCGGTGCACCCCGATGAAACGGGTTCTGATCACGGCGGGGGCGTCAGGTATTGGCCGTGCGATGGGGGATGCCTTTGCCGCTGCGGGGTTCGAGGTCTGGGTGACTGACACCGACCGCGCGGCGCTGGATCATTGTCCGGCCAAATGGCATCACCGCCTGGCCAATGCCACGGATGAGGCGGCGATGGCATCGATCATCGCCGAGATGGGCCATATCGACGTGCTATGTGCAAATGCGGGGATTGCGGGGCCAACGGCGCGGATCGAAGACGTGGCGCTGGATGATTTCCGCGCCTGCGTCAGCGTCAATCTGGAAGGCGCGTTTATCGCCGCCAAACATGCGGCCCCCTTGATGAAGGCGGCGGGCAGCGGTGCGATTGTCATCACCTCGTCAACGGCTGGCATCTATGGCTACCCCAACCGCGCGCCCTATGCGGCGGCGAAATGGGCGATGATCGGCCTGATGAAAACCCTCGCAATGGAGCTGGGCCCCTTTGGCATCCGCGCCAACGCGATCTGCCCCGGTTCGGTCGAAGGCCCGCGCATGGAAGGCGTGCTGGCCCGCGAAGCCGCAGCCAAAGGCATGACCCGCGATCAGGTCTATGAGGGCTATGCGTCGGGCACCTCGATGCGCAGCTTTGTCGAGGCGCGCGATGTGGCGAATATGGCGGTGTTTTTGGGGTCCGACGGGGCGCGGCTGGTGTCGGGGCAGGTGATCGCCGTGGACGGGCATACGGAAAATCCCGACCCCAAATTGTGATTGAAGGCTGGCAAGGGACTGCGAAACGCGCATAAGAGGCAGCATGACACATGCATTGCCTGATCTGTGGATCCTCGTCACCCTTGCCGCGGCGTTTTTTCAAACGGCGCGGTTCATGCTGCAAAAATATCTGGCGACAGCAACCCTGTCAGCCGCAGGGGCGACATTCTCGAGGTTTCTATATTCCGCGCCATTCATCGTCTGCGGTCTGGCAGCCTATCTGTTGGTCAGCGGCACGCAATTACCGCCGATCGCGCCTGCGTTCTGGGCCTATGGCTTGCTGGGCGGCACAGCGCAAATCCTTGCCACGGTCTGCGTCGTCTTGCTGTTCAAACAGCGCAATTTTGCGGTTGGGATCACGTTCAAGAAAACCGAAGTGATTTTGACCGTCCTGACCAGCTGGGTCATCCTGAACGAAGGCGTCAGCGGTTGGGGCTTTGCCGCAATCGGTCTGGGGGTGGTCGGGTTGTTCTTGCTGTCAGGCAATAAAGACGCGGTCGGGTTCCACTTAAGCGATCTGCGCAACCGGGCTGCGGGTTTGGGCATTGCGTCAGGTGGTTTGTTCGCGATCTCGGCTGTGACCTATCGCGGCGCGACGCTGTCTGTGATGTCAGACATGCCGGTGTTGCGCGCAGGGGTGACCCTTGCCGCTGTGGTCTGCATGCAGGCCGCTATTATGGCGGTGTGGCTGCGCTGGCGTGAACCCGCTCAGATGCGCGCGGTGTGGCAGGCGCGCAAGGTCGCGGTCTGGGTCGGGATGATGTCGCTGGGCGGGTCGCTGTGCTGGTTCATCGCCTTCACCCTGCAAAACGCGGCCTATGTCAAAGCATTGGGGCAGGTCGAGCTGATCCTGAGCGTCGCTGCATCGACCCTGTTTTTCCGCGAGAAAATCACCGGCCGCGAGTGGGCGGGGATGGCGGTTCTGGTCGGGTCGATCTTGATGCTGGTGCTCGTCGCCTGAGGCGGGCGCGGAATTTTTCAAAAATTCCGGACCGTTTTTTTTCGGAAAAAAACGGCTGCGCCAACCGGGGTTAGTCTGTCATCGGGCGGCCGCGCAGGCGCAGGAACAGGCTTTCCTCGTCGTTGTTCTTGAAAAACGGGACGGATTCAGGCGGGGCCAGTTCCTTGGCGCGGGCTTCGACTTCTGCCAGCACGACCTCGGTGATGAACGGCATGTCGAAAGACCGCGCATCGGACAGGGCAATCCACTGCAAATGTGAAAGTTCGTCACAGGCGGCATCGAAATCATCCAGATCGGTGGCCACATCATCGGCATCCACCAAAAAGAACCGCGCATCAAAGCGGCGCGGTCTGCCGGGGGGCGTCAGGGCGCGAAACACGAATTGCATGGGTGCCGCGTTGGGAAGGTATCCGCGCTGTGCAAATGTTGCCCAATCGTCAGGGGGGGTGCCATCCCAGGTGCCTTTTTCCCCAAGGATCAGCCCGGTTTCCTCCCACAATTCGCGAATGCCGGCGACAGCCAATGCATGGGCGAGCGACGCATCCGCATCTTCGGCCAGCCGGTCATGGCACATGTCGGGCAGGGGGCGGGCCAGCGGAATATGCGCATCGCCCGCATCCATGGCACCACCGGGAAACACGAATTTATTCGGCATGAAGACCGCCTTGGCCCCGCGTTGCCCCATCAGGATGTGGGGGTTTTCGTGGCGGTCGCGGATCACAATGACGGTGGATGCGTTGCGGATCTGGCTTTTGTCGATGGTCATGTATTGGCCCTTATTCTTGCGGATCGGCAGGGCCCGGGGTGTCTGGCCGACTATGTGTCGCCAAACCCGCCCATGCCTTTTGCCCATTGGAAGCCGATCAAGGCCCCCTTTAGTCTGGGCAGAAGGTAGAGCGACAAGCCGACACAGCCAACAGCAAAGATTGTAAACAGCGTCAAAGGTTCGGGGCGCCATGTCACAAACACGATATGCAGCATCGGGGCCATCAGGTGACCGACGATCAGAATGGTCAGATAGGCGGGGCCATCGTCTGCGCGGTGGTGAAAGAACTCTTCGCGGCAAACGGTACAGCTGTCATTGACCTTGAGATATCCCTTGAGCACAGGACCAGCCCCGCAATTGGGGCATTTACGCCGCCAGCCGCGCAGCAAAGAGGCGGCCAGCGGGCGCTGGTCTTTTTCGGCATGGGTGATTTCGGCGCTGTGATCTGTCATGATTTCTATCCTGAGGTCGGTCACATATGCGGGCGTTTGAGGTCAATTGAAAGGCGACAAGCTGCCCTTGCGGCGGGATGTCGCAAATCGGGGTCACTGAAATTATTTCTGTTTATCTGCGACGGAAGTTTCTGGCCACGCCGTTTGACCCAGTATCACCACGCCAAAACGGTGTGTGAGATTGAGATCACCGAAGGATAAACAAATGACAAACCGAGCAAATTTTCAAATCGCATTGTTGAGTGGCCTGATTGCCTTGGGCGGGACCGCCTTGTTGGCGCAAGAAACGCCGAAGCAGGATCGCTTTGTCCAGATCGACACCAACAGCGACGGTGCGCTGACGCAGGACGAGATGAAGGCCCACGCCGAAGCACGTTTTGCCGCCGCCGATACAGATAGCGACGGTTTCCTGAGCGAAGCCGAAATGCAGGCCGCCGCTGCGGCACGTCGTGTGGCGCGCAGCGAACAGTTGTTGGCAAAGCTCGACAAGGACGGCAACGGATCGCTGTCAGCCGAAGAGTTGCAAGCGATGGGCCAGGACAAGAGGGCCGAGCGGACCGCCAGAATGATAGAACGGAGGGATGCCAATGACGATGGCAAGCTGTCGAGGGAAGAAATGGCAGGTCGCCATTCGCCCGAAAAGATGTTCGCCAAGCTGGATGCGGATGGCAATGGCACGTTAAGCGTCGAAGAATTTGCCAAGGCGCGGAAGGGTGGCAAACACGGTCACGATCGCAAGCATGCTGGCAAGCACGATCGCAAGCATGGCGGCAAGCACGACGGTTATGGCAAACGCCACGGCCATGACGACGAAATGTCCGAGTAATCTAAGGGCACGGGCGCGCTTGAATGGTGCGCCCGCAGCCGTTAGCGCTAGGATTATGAGCTTTGATGCCTCCATTGATGATGTGGTCGACGACCCTGATGCCGCGCTCTTGGCGCGCTATGCGCAGGGCGATGCGGCGGCTGCGCGTTTGTTGACGGTGCAGTTGTCGCCCCGTGCTTTTGGCCATGCTTTCAGGGTCTTGGGGGATCGCTCCGAAGCAGAGGATGTGACCCAGGATGCGTTGATGCGGCTTTGGAAGATCGCACCGGAGTGGCGCAGCGGAGAAGCCAAGGTGTCAACCTGGCTGTACCGTGTTGTGGCAAATCTGTGCACCGACCGGCTGCGCAAACGTCGCGGCGGCGTCCCGCTTGAGGACATCGCCGAACCGGCAGACCCCGCCGAGAGCGCCGAGGCGAAATTGCAGCGCGGTGCGCGCGAGGATGCGCTTCAGACGGCATTGGACGCTTTGCCGGAACGCCAGAGGCAGGCGGTTGTGTTGCGTCATATCGAGGGGTTGGCGAACCCCGAAATTGCCCAGATCCTCGAGATCGGGGTCGAAGCGGTGGAAAGCCTGACAGCGCGGGGCAAACGCGCGTTAACTGCCCTATTGGCAGGACAGCGCGAAGCATTAGGATATGAAGATGACAAAACCTGACACAGATATGCTTGAGACCCTGTTTCAAGACGCGCGCGCGGCACCGCCGGCACTGCCTGACGGGTTGTTGGACCGGATTATGGCGGATGCGCTGGCGCAGCAATCCAATGCCAGATCCCGCGGTTGGCGGGGCATCTGGCAGGCCATTGGCGGCGCTCCTGCCTTTGGCGGGTTGGTCGCGGCGACCGCTGTTGGGTTCTGGATCGGGGTGGCCCCGCCCAGCACTCTGCCCGATATTGCGACGCAGATCATCACCGGTGCGAGCTATGCCGCGCTTGACGACACGGCCACGCCCGACCTCACAGCCTTTGGCTGGGACATTGACGAAGGATAGACCATGGCATCGGATTTGACAAAAAACGGCAAGTGGATGCGGTGGGCCTTGGGGCTATCACTGGGGGTCAATCTGCTGGTTGTCGGCCTGGTCGCTGGGGCTGCATACCGCTTTGACGGCCCGCATGGCGGACCCGGCGGCAGCGCGCGCGACTTTGGCACGCCCTATATTGCCGCCCTCGAGAAAGACCGCAGGCGCGAGATATTCAAGGGGCTGCGGCAGGACAGGCCCGCAGGTCATCTGGACCGCGCCGCGCGCCGCGCGCTGTATTCGGAGGTTGTGCAGGCCCTTCGGGCGGACCCGTTTGACGTCACGCGGGTCCGGTCGGTGCTGGATCAACAGGCCAGCGCCAGCGTTACCGTCCAGCAGGCCGTTCAAGACGCCTGGCTGGCAGAGATCGCATCGATGGATGCGTCAGAGCGCGCGGCCTATGCCGATCGCCTGCAAGAGGTCTTGGCCCGCGGACCCAAGCATAAGAAGGATCAGCGCAAAAGCCGTCAGGACGACTAATGCGCGCAAACACCCATTTGGCTTGCCAAGCGGGGACAGGGCAAGGTACGCAAAGCGACCCAAACCGGAGGCTTTGCCATGACGCTCGATTTTCCTGACACCGACACTGTTCTTGCCACTGCGCGCGCATCTGCGGGGCGGCGGCTGATCGGCCTGGTGTCGCTCGGATTTCTGGGGGTGTTCCTGATTTATGTGGCGTTCACGTCAACGCCCGGTCTGGGGTGGCAGCTGTTCTTGCTGGTGATTGGCGGTGGTGCGATCTGGATGGCCGATTTCATGCGCCGCTCAACGGCCGGAACGATCGAGCTGACGGCGGCGGTCCTGCGCAGCAGCGATGGTACATTGATCGCGCGTGTCGAAGATATCGAACATATTGACCGCGGGGTTTTTGCATTCAAACCCTCCAACGGCTTTTTGCTGCGCACGAAAAAGGAGACGGGGGCCGAGACGGTCTGGCGTCCGGGTTTGTGGTGGCGGATGGGACGGCGCATCGGTGTGGGCGGTATGACACCGGGCAATCAAACCAAATACATGGCCGAAATCATTTCAACGATGATTGCCGTGCGTAACCAACCGGACGAAACCGGAAGGCTTTGAGTTCCTGAAATAAAAAAGGCCCCAATGGAAATTTCCTTGGGGCCTTTTTTATGGGCTGTCATTGCTGTGCTTTAGGTGCCGGTGAACAAGACACGGGGCGCATAGCGGGCACGGGTGAAAACAAAGTTTTCAATTGTTGGATGCCCAAGCCCGATATTGAAGGGCGGGCTGAATGTCGTCGCCGTTTCAGTGACCACGATATATTCGTCATCGGGGATAAGGGGCAGGCGATTATGCCAAGTCGCAACATCATTATCGGTTACCGGCTCGCCGGCACCACGGGCACGCGACCAATGTACGTAAAACCGTCCTTCGGTTTGATTATACTTGAGCGAGGTCACCCGCAGCGTGGACTGTTCCGGCGAATTGGTCATGTAGTCCAGCAAATCCTGCGCACCGTCCAGATATCCGGTGTCGATGGGCAAGGTTTCGCGCGAAATCATGTCGCCAATCGTATAGGCCGCTTTCTGGTTCAGGCTGTATTCCTCGTATGTCTCAAAGATCGAGAACATCGACGCGTAGACCCAGAATAACATTGGCATCAAGATCAAGGCCTCAAGGGACACACTGCCTTCTTCCTGACCCGCAAAGCGGCGCAAGCCGAGGGTTTTGGTGAGATGTTTAAGCATTAACCTGGCTCCTGTACGAAGGCCGAGATGGCATACATTGCAGATTGGCCGGACCCATCAGTCGCATATTTGAAGCCAAGGCGGGACGTTGGAAGCATCGGGTCGAACTTCAGGCAAGCGCGCAGCATCATCAGGTCGTGCTGTTGGCCCAGGGTAAATCCGCGCTCCGGTGTGACGGGTTCCGATTTGTCGATGCAATCGATATCGGTCGGCAGCGTTTGGAAATTGCGCGGGTCAACTGTAATCATCTCGAGGCGCAGTGTTTCATCGCAATTGCTGACATTCCCGGCCCTCTCACACACCATCGTTTTGATCTGGTCGTGTGTCATTGGCGTCTGTGTGTTCAGGCGGATATACCGGACCGCATCTTCCAGGCCGCGGTTCAGGTGGACCTGACGCATGGCATAAAGGCTCATTTCAATCGAGGCGAGGAATATCCCAAAGATCAGCGGGAAAAGGATCACAAATTCAATCAGGAAGATTGATCCGCTTTCCTCTTTGCGAAAGTGCCGAAGGGCAGTTTGCATACAGGATATCATTGGATCAGCCTTAGTTGGTTGATTTGACGGGCGATGGCCTTGAAGGCTTCGGAGAGTTCAACACCGTCCACATCGAAGAAGTGGCTTGGCGATGAGGCGCAGTTTCTCATGACGTCGGCACCGTCGTTATTGTTGTACGGGTCATCCGTGACTTCAAAACCGATGGTCCAGATCACGATGCGCTTTGCCTTGGCCGCCGTACAGATGTTGCTCAGCAAGGAGTTGCCCAGCGAACGGTCATACTTTCGCCAGTAGAAACTCGAACGATTCCATGAAGACACATAGTTATAAAGATACCAGTTGAGGTTGTATCTATCCCAGTGGACGACTTCACTGTCGCTGTCATAGTAATAGCTGGCAATCCGGTTAGAGGCGGCATTTTCGCCATCGGTCATCAAGATTACAGTCTTGAGCGTTTCAGGGTCGTCGTAGTCGACGGGACGACCATAGAACTGGTTGTCGACTGCACCGGCGGAAACCAGGGAATTGTTAATGTCGCGGAACGACGGGTCTAGCATCGCTGCCGCCCATTTCATCCCGAGGAATATCGACGTACCGGCACGGGGTTGCAGACCGTCAATCTGGGTCTTTAGCGCAGTGCGGTCTTGCGAGAACGGTTTGATACGTTCGTCGGTGTAGCGCGGGCAGACCGTATCGTTGCGGTAGTTGTTCCGCCCGTCATAGTTCCATTGGAAATGCTGGGCCTGGTCATGCCATTTGGTGGTATCCAGTGCGGCGCTGTTGAATTCATCATTGTCGAATTCAACACAGTGCGAATAGTTGTGTTTGGCATTCATTCTCATGCGGTCAAAGATCAAAGGACCGGCATTCACCTGTTCGGAATAGGGGATCAAGGAAACTGAAATCAGGTCTTCGTTGCCTGCGCGCAAAACCGTATCGAGAAAAACGCCCGCGGCGTCTTTCATGTCGGTCATCCGCGTTCCCTGAGCCATCGAGCCCGAAACATCCAACACCATTGAAATCTCGACATTGGCCACGCGTTCTTCGGCGGTGCTATGTGCGGGGACGGTCATCGTATCAACGCCGAATTTGCGCAAATAGGGTGTATCAAGCTCTTTTGAGGCATTGACCGAGACTGTGCGATAGTTGAGGCCGTCATCGACTGTCACGCTCGACAGGTAATTTGCCATGCCTGACTTTGTAAAATAGTCTTCGACAACAGTCTTGGGGTCTTGCATCTGGTCGAGATCGGCCGCGGCGAGAACCGCGCGGTCAGATACCGCCTGAAGCCTTGAACGTTCAAGTTCGTGGCGCATGAAATCAAGCTGGATGCCGCCCACCGTCACCATCATCAGAATCACGAAAAGCACCCATACCGTCATGATGCCGTCTTCTTCGCGGGCGAACCGCCGCGTTTGGGCGGCAATTGCGTCTTTCATTGGTTGGATCGTCATAAAAGAATGCGACATAGTTATTTCCTCATTAACCAGAACATCACAGGGCCTTTGGACCCGCGCTGACTGCTTCTGTTGGTTACTTATAAGAAAGCTTCGTGGCCGAATTGCGGCAATAACGTTCAAAATCAGCGGCTATTCTGTGTGCTTTGTGGGAAGATGTTCCTTATTCAAAGTATTGTTGCATGGTCGGAAACGAAGTGGCGTTTCATCGCAATCAGGCGAATCGTGCCGGAAAAAGTTTTCATTCTGCTTAAAAAATATGCATTTCTTGCTTTTTACGGGTTCTCAAATCTTGCGGGCCATGTTCAACAGACGATGCGCCAAAATCTTTACCTTAGGTCACATTGCCAAACAGGAGCACTCTATGACCCCCGCAAATGAACCCAGCTTTCGCGACAGTGTGGACATCATGTTCAACAGGGCGGTTGCCCTGATGGACCTGTCGCCAGGGCTGGAAGAAAAGATCCGTGTTTGCAACGCGACCTACACGGTCCGTTTCGGGGTGCGCCTGCGGGGACGTATCCAAACTTTCACCGGGTACCGGTCGGTCCATTCCGAACATATGGAACCGGTCAAAGGCGGCATCCGCTACAGTCTTGGTGTAAACCAGGACGAGGTCGAAGCACTGGCGGCACTGATGACCTATAAATGTGCGCTGGTCGAAGCGCCCTTTGGTGGGTCCAAGGGCGGGTTGTGCATTGATCCGCGCGATTATGATGACCACGAGCTGGAACTGATCACGCGCCGTTTTGCCTATGAGCTGATCAAGCGCGACATGATCAACCCCGCGCAGAACGTGCCCGCCCCCGATATGGGCACCGGCGAACGCGAAATGGCGTGGATCGCGGACCAGTATAAACGCATGAACACCACCGACATCAACGGCGTCGCCTGTGTCACGGGCAAGCCGATCAATGCGGGCGGCATCCATGGCCGGACAGAGGCCACAGGCCGCGGTGTGCAATACGCCCTGCACGCGTTTTTCCGCGATGCCAAAGGGCTGGCCAAGGCCGGTCTTGAGGGCAAGATGAGCGGCAAGCGGGTGATCGTTCAGGGCTTGGGGAATGTGGGCTATCACGCGGCCAAATTCCTGAGCGAGGAAGACGGCTGCCTGATCACTGCGATTATCGAGCGCGATGGTGCGTTGCAAAACGATGCCGGTCTGGATGTCGAAGCTGTCCATCAATGGATTGTCAAACACGGCACGATCAAAGGCTATCCCGATGCCAAGATGATCGAAGACGGGGCCGCCTTGCTGGAAGGCGAATGCGACATCCTTATTCCCGCCGCGCTGGAAGGCGTGATCAACCTGAGCAACGCCAACCGGATCAAAGCCCCGCTGATCGTCGAAGCGGCGAACGGGCCTGTCACTGCGGGTGCGGATGAAATTCTGTGTGCCAAGGGTGTGGTGATCATCCCCGACATGTACGCGAACGCCGGCGGTGTGACCGTGTCGTACTTCGAATGGGTCAAGAACCTGAGCCACATCCGCTTTGGCCGGATGCAGCGCCGCAACGAGGAAAGCCGCCACCAGTTGTTGGTGGACGAGCTTGAACGTCTGAGTGCCGACAGCGGTGTCGGCTGGCAGCTCAGCCCGAACTTCAAGGAAAAATACCTGCGCGGCGCGGACGAGTTGGAACTGGTGCGCTCGGGGCTTTATGACACGATGGTCGATGCCTATCGGTCGATGGCTGAGATCTGGCATGGCCGGGATGATGTGACCGATTTGCGCACCGCCGCCTATCTGGTCAGCATCACCAAGGTCGCGGCAAGCTACCGTGCCAAAGGGCTCTAAACGCAAAAAGCGCAAAAGCCCGAACTGACTAAAGATTGATAAAAGACTGTCGCGGACGGACCCGTCCGCGGCGCAAAACGCCACCCATCCTGCGGCCAGCCATTGCACCTTTGTATCGGACTTGATTGAGTAGCCCCAAGGCGCTGCCATCAGGGCGGATGAAACGGGGGATGCGATGCGGTTTTCAGGATTGCGCGTGCTGCGCGAAGGATTGACCGGAAACAAGGGATGGGCACCGCATTGGCGTGATGCCGAACCCAAGGCCGAATATGATGCGATCATCATTGGCGGTGGCGGTCACGGATTAAGCACCGCTTATTATCTGGCCAAGGAACATGGCCTGACCAATATCGCCGTTCTTGAAAAGGGCTATCTTGGCGGCGGCAATGTCGGGCGCAACACCACGATCGTGCGGGCGAATTACTTTCTTCAGGGTAATTCCGAGTTCTATTCCCATTCGCTGAAGCTGTGGGAAGGGTTGGAAGAAGACCTGAACTATAACGTCATGCATTCGCAGCGCGGGTTGATCAACCTGTTCCATTCCGACGGCCAGCGCGACGCATTTGCCCGGCGTGGCAATGCGATGATCAACCAGGGCGATGATGCGGTGCTGCTGGACCGCGAGGGCGTGCGCAAACATCTGCCGTATCTGGATTTCGACAATGTGCGGTTTCCGGTTTACGGCGGTTTGCTTCATCCGCGTGGTGGTACGGCGCGCCATGATGCGGTGGCCTGGGGTTACGCGCGCGGGGCGTCGGATCGCGGGGTGGACCTGATCCAGCAATGCGAAGTCACCGGCATTGATATCGAAAACGGTCAGGTACGCGGTGTGCAGACAACGCGCGGGCCGATCCGCGCCAAGAAGGTCGGGATCGTGGTTGCGGGGCGGTCGGGTCAGGTGGCGGCCATGGCAGGGATGCGCCTGCCGATCGAAAGCCACGTCTTGCAGGCCTTCGTGACCGAAGGGCTCAAGCCGTGTATCGACCATGTGGTCAGTTTCGGCATGGGGCATTTCTATATCTCGCAATCCGACAAGGGCGGCTTGGTCTTTGGCGGCGATCTGGATTTCTATGCCTCTTATGCCAGCCGGGGCAATCTGCCGATGGCCGAGCATGTGATGGAGGCGGGGATGACCCTGATGCCGATGATCGGCAAGGCCAAGGTGCTGCGTAGCTGGGGCGGAATCATGGACATGACCCCCGACGGCAGCCCGATCATCGACAAGACGGATACCAAGGGTTTGTTCATTGATTGCGGCTGGTGTTACGGCGGGTTCAAGGCGGTGCCCGGATCGGGGTTCAGTTTCGCGCATCTGATGGCAACCGGTAACCACCATGCGCCTGCGGCGAAATACCGGCTGGACCGGTTCCGCACCGGCGTTGGTTTAATGGATGAAGAGGGCACCGGTTCCCAGCATAATCTTCATTGATGGCGCTTTGGGGATGGGGTTGGATTTGAGTATTTTTAAAAGGGTGAAGGGGCAGATGCCCGTTCAGAGGGGCTTGGCATGAGACTGGATTGTCCGATTTGTGGAAACCGTGACCGGCGCGAGTTTTATTATCAGGGGGATGCCGTGATGTTGGCGCGCCCTGCGGTGGATGCGGGTGCAGTCGCTTGGGACCGCTACTTGCATTTGCGGGGTAATCCGGCGGGCCAGACGCGGGATTTGTGGCAGCATGAAGCGGGCTGTGGCGCGTGGCTGGTGGTGACGCGCGATACGGTGACCCATGCGGTGTCGGCGGTCGAGCTGGCATCTGACGTGAAGGGGGCCATGGCATGAGGATCAAGGGCAAGGGTCTGATTGATCGGGCCAATACGGTCACGTTCAGCTTTGACGGGCGCAGCTATGACGGGTTTGCGGGGGACACTGTTGCCTCGGCTTTGTTGGCAAATGACGTGACGCTGATGGGGCGGTCGTTCAAATATCACCGTCCGCGGGGCGTTTTGACGGCGGGCAGTGAAGAGCCCAATGCGCTGGTGACTGTTGGCACGGGTGCGGCATCCGAGCCGAATGTGCGCGCCACCATGCAAGAGGTCTATGAAGGGTTGCGGGTGCGCAGCCAGAACGCCTGGCCGTCGCTGGATTTCGATGTGATGGCGGTGAACAATCTGGTCTCGCCGTTTTTGGGGGCGGGGTTTTACTACAAGACCTTCATGTGGCCGCGCAAATTTTGGGAGCGGGTCTATGAGCCGGTGATCCGGCGCGCGGCTGGTTTGGGCGGGCTGAGCGGGGCGCATAACCCCGACAGTTACGAGCGGGCCTTTGCGTTTTGTGATGTCTTGGTGATCGGTGCCGGGCCTGCGGGGCTTATGGCCGCCTTGACGGCGGCACGCGGCGGTGCGGATGTGATCTTGGCCGATGAGGACGCGCTAATGGGCGGGCGGCTGAATGCGGAAACCTATCAGATCGACGGCAAGCCCGGGCATGTCTGGGCGGCGGAAGCTGTGGCCGAGTTGGCGGGCATGGACAATGTCCGGTTGATGTCGCGGACCACGGTGACGGGGGCCTATGATCAGGGCACGTTTGGTGCGTTGGAGCGGGTAGGGCAACATCATGGGGACCGCAGCGCGGGCGCGCCGGTCGAGTGTTTCTGGCGGATCGTGGCCAGGCATTCGATCCTGACGGCGGGTGCGTTGGAGCGGCCGATTGCGTTTCAGAACAACGACCGCCCGGGTATCATGACGGCGGGGGCGGTGCGCGCCTATCTGAACCGCTGGGGGGTCAGCCCCGGCAAGGCGCTGACGATTTTTGCCAATAATGACGATGCGCATCGCACGGCGCGTGATCTGGCGGATGCGGGTGTGCGGATTGCAGCGGTGATCGACAGCCGTACCGACGCGGATATCGAGGGGGATTTCCCCGTCTATCGTGGCGCGCAGGTGTTCAACACCGGCGGTGGCAAGGAGCTGGAGAGCATCTCCATCCGCACCATCAGCGGCGTCGAAAAAATCCAGACCGATTGTCTGGCGATGTCAGGCGGTTGGAACCCGACGGTGCATCTGACCTGTCACATGAACGGGCGGCCCACGTGGCGGCCTGACATCCAGGCCTTTGTGCCGACCGAGGGGGCCATTCCGGGGATGGTCGTCGCGGGGGCGTGTAACGGGACGTTTTCGACCCACGGCTGTTTGGCCGAGGGGGCGCAGGTTGCGGGCAAGGTTCTGGAGGTGCTGGGCAAGAAGGTGCCGGATGTGGCGCTGCCGCAGGCCGAGGATGCGCCTTACCGGATGGCCCCGCTATGGGCCGTCGCGGGCAAGGGGCGCGCCTGGCTGGATTTCCAGAACGACGTGAGCGTGAAGGACGTTGCCCAAGCGGCGGTCGAGAACTTCCGGTCGGTCGAGCATATGAAGCGCTATACCACGCAAGGGATGGCGACGGATCAGGGCAAGAATTCGAATGTCGGTGCCTTGGCGGTGCTGGCCGATGCCACCGGGCGCGGGATACCCGAAACGGGGACGACGACATTCCGGCCACCCTATTCGCCGGTGACCATCGCGGCGATGGGGGCGGGGGCGCAGGGCAAGGGCTTTGCGCCGCAGCGGTTTACCACCTCGCATAATGCCAGCGTCGAAGCGGGTGCGCCGATGATCGAGGCGGGGTTGTGGTACCGCCCCAGCTATTTCCCGAAAGCGGGGGAAAAGACCTGGCGGCAGTCGTGTGATCGCGAGGTTGGATATGTGCGCAAGGCGGTTGGCATTTGCGATGTGTCGACGCTGGGCAAGATCGACATTCAGGGGCCGGATGCGGCGGCCTTGCTGGATTTCGTCTATACCAATATGTTCTCGACGCTGAAGGTCGGGCGTGTGCGCTATGGTCTGATGCTGCGCGAGGACGGCACGGTGATGGATGACGGCACCTGCGCGCGTTTGGGGGATCAGCATTTCGTGATGACCACCACGACCGCAGCGGCGGGCGCGGTGATGAAACACCTGGAGTTCGTCGCGCAATGTTTGCACCCCGAATGGCGTGTTGCGATGACATCGGTGACCGAACAATGGGCGCAGTTCGCCGTTGCAGGGCCAAAGTCGCGCGAGTTGCTAAACGGGGTGCTGGATGCGCCCATCGACAATGACAGTTGGCCGTTCATGGCGTGCGGCGACATGTCGGTGCTGGGCGTCAAGGGGCGGCTGTTCCGGATATCGTTCTCGGGCGAGCATGCCTATGAGATTGCGGTGCCTGCACGTTACGGCGAGAGCCTGTTTCGCGAGCTGGTTGCCCGTGCCCAGGGGCTGGGGGGCGGTGCCTATGGGATGGAGGCGCTGAATGTGCTGCGCGTTGAGAAGGGGTTCATCACCCATGCAGAGATCCACGGGCGCACCACTGCATTCGATGTGGGCATGGCGGGGATGATCAGCGCCAAGAAGGATTGCATCGGCAAGGTGATGGCCGCGCGGCCCGGCTTGGTTGCGGGCGACCGCGAGCGTTTGGTCGGGATGAAACCGGTGGGCGCGGTCAAGATGCTGAGTGCGGGGGCGCATATCTTTGAAAAAGACGCGCAAGCGGTGCGCGAGAATGATCAGGGCTATGTGACCTCGGTCTGTTTTTCACCCGAGGTTGGCACCTATGTCGGTTTGGGCTTCGTCAAGAACGGGCCCGAGCGATACGGCGAGGTAATGCGCGTGGTCGATCATCTGCGCGATTTGGAGGTCGAGGTGGAAATCTGCCCGCCTGTGTTCTTTGACCCAGAGGGAGGTCTTGCCCGTGGCTGAATTGAAAGCAAGAACAGCCTGTGAAGACGCCCTGCCGGTGACAGTGGGTGCCGCACAGCTGGAGGAACTTGACCTGGGGCCTGTGACATCCGTCATGGTTTGGGGGCAGGAGGCCGAAGTGTCAGCCGCGATGGAGGCGGCGCATGGGATGGCGTTCCCGAAACCCAACCGCAGCAGCAGTAAGGACGCAGGGCGCTGCGTTTGGTTCGGGCGCAATCAGGCGATCCTGATCGGTGTTGCACCCGATGCCACGCTTGGCAATCACGCCGCTGTGGTCGATCAGAGCGATGCATGGTGCGCCGTGTCGCTCAGCGGGTCAGCGTCAGAGGATATTCTGGCGCGTCTGGTGCCTGTGGACCTGCGCCGCGGGCAGTTCAAGCGGGGACATACGGCGCGCACGCAGGTCGGGCATATGATGGCGTCGGTCACGCGCACAGGGTCGGACAGTTTTATGATCCTTGTTTTCCGGTCGATGGCGATTACCTTGATTCACGAGCTAGAACAGGCGATGCAGGCTGTTGCGTCGCGCAGCACTTGAGCCATTTGCCGTTTCGGCAGACAGATTTGGAGAAGACGAGATGAAGATTGTTACCCTGGTGATTACCGCGGGCCTATTGGCCACGGCGGCCCCCGTTCTGGCCCAGACAGCCAAAGAGACCGACTGCACCTATCAAGCGGATGTTGTCGAAGCGGTACGCCAAGCGCGCATCGAACGGGTCAAGGAACGCAAGGTGGCAGCCCATGTTGAAGCGACCGCGCCAAGCTGGCCTGAAAAATACAACGCAGTTGTGCCGCTGGTCGCCCCTTGGGTCTACGAGATGAAAATGTCCGATGTGAAGGCCAATGATCTGGGTGCGGCCTGGAAAGAAATGTGTATGGGCCAATAAGGCCTGACAGGGCGGCTGGCGTCCGAGGGGGCCAGCCCCCATCGCCCTGACGGGCGATCCCCCCGAAGTTTATTTAGCAAAATGAAGCAGTGGTTTCGCGCATAGGGTTCTGGACTCTGTGCGGGCGCGGCCAATATATAGTGTTATGAGCCTGCCCCCTGGATTTTTAGATGAATTGCGAAGCCGTTCCAGCCTGTCTCAGGTGGTGGGGCGCAAAGTCTTGTGGGATGCGCGCAAGTCCAATCAGGGCAAGGGCGATATGTGGGCACCGTGCCCGTTCCATCAGGAGAAATCCGCCAGTTTTCACGTCGATGACCGCAAGGGATTCTATTATTGCTTTGGCTGTCATGCCAAGGGCGATGCGATTTCCTTTGTGCGCGAGACCGAGAATGTGAGTTTCATGGAGGCGGTCGAGATTCTGGCCCGCGAGGCCGGGATGCCGGTGCCAAAGCAGGACCCGCGCGCGCAGGAGAAATCTGACAAGCGCACGCAACTGGCCGAAGTGATGGAGCAGGCGGTGCAGTTTTTCCGGTTGCAGTTGCAGACCGGGGCTGCCAGTGCGGCGCGGGATTATCTGGCGCGGCGCGGGTTGAACGCGCAGGCGTTGGAACGCTGGGAGATCGGGTTTGCTGCGGATCAGTGGCAGGGTTTGTGGGATCATCTGAAGGCAAAGGGCGTCGAGGACGAGCTGATCTTTGGCGCGGGTCTGGCCAAGCCGTCGACCAAGGGCGGGCGGCCTTATGATACGTTTCGCGGGCGGATTATCTTTCCGATCCGGGATGCGCGGGGGCGGGCGATTGCCTTTGGCGGGCGGGCGATGGACCCAAATGACAACGCCAAATACCTCAATTCGCCCGAGACGGAGTTATTCGACAAGGGTCGCAGCCTTTATAACGTGAAAGAGGCGCGCACGGCGGCAGGTCAGGGGCAGCCGTTGTTGGTGGCCGAAGGCTATATGGACGTGATCGCGCTGGTGCAGGCGGGGTTTGGCGCGGCCGTTGCCCCCTTGGGGACAGCCATCACCGAGAGCCAGTTGCAGATGTTGTGGCGGATTTCGCCCGAACCGATCATCACGATGGACGGGGACACAGCGGGCCAGCGCGCGGCCTTGCGACTGATTGATCTGGCCTTGCCGCTGCTTGAGGCGGGGCAAAGTTTGCGGTTTGCGATGATGCCCGAGGGGCAGGACCCTGATGATCTGTTGCGCGCCCAGGGTGCGCCTGCTTTGCAAAAGCTGCTGGACGGGGCCCTGCCGATGGTCCGGCTGTTGTGGCAGCGCGAGACAGAGGGGCGCGTGTTCGACAGCCCCGAACGCAAGGCGGCGCTGGACAAGTCGCTGCGTGAAAAGATCATGCTGATCAAGGACCCGTCGATCCGCAGTCACTATGGTCAGGAGATCAAAGACCTGCGCTATCAGCTGTTCCGGCCGCAACAGGCGAAAAAGGCGTTTACGCCGGGGGCGCGCAGGGACGGGCAGGGGCGTTGGAATGCCGCACCGCAAGGGCCGTCGCCCAGTGCCAAGTCGTCGATGTTGGTGACGGCTGCCGGTGTCGGCGCGACAGAGCATTTTCGCGAGGCGGTGATCTTGTGTGCCTTGCTGGGGTGCCCCGCATTGATCGAGGAATTCGAGACCGGACTGGCGGCGATGCACTGCGCGCACAGTGATCACGCGCGTATCAGGGATTTGATGTTGCGCTACATGCACGAAGACCCCGCCGCGTTGCGCGAAAAGATATACAGCGCACTGGGGGAGCACACCCTTGAAAACATGACCTCGCAGCGCCACGTTGCTGTGACGCCCTGCATCAGAACGCCAGGCAATGTTGAAATGACCCGTATGACCGTCGCCGAGGAGCTGGGCAAACTGGAAGCCGTACGCGGGCTGGATGCCGAGATCGCCGATGCGATGGAAGACCTGAGCGGCGTGGCCGACGAAGGGCTGACCTGGCGGCTGAGCGAAGCGGCGCGAAATGCCGACCGTGCGCAGCGCAGCGGGCAGGAAGATACTGCCGAATATGACATCGCCGAAAACGGTGCGCATATCAGCCGTGACGAGCGCAGCGCATTCGATGCGTTGATCGGGGCGATCCGTGGCAAGGGCGTGGACGACGAGAAATGACCCCTGCGTGGCTTTTTCGCCGGGATGTTTAATAAAAAGCAGGGTAACGGGTTTAAGAATCACCCAGAACCCCGCATGATTCGGAAAATTGCGAATCGCCGTGGGTGATTCGCTTACGTTCGCTGGAGGAAGTATTAATGGCCGCCAAAGATACCAATGAAGACGCAAAGTCTGACGATCAGGATGCCGGCCACTCGCTGGACATGAGCCAGGCTGCCGTCAAGAAAATGATCGGTGATGCCCGTGAAAAGGGATATATCACCTATGACCAGCTGAACACGGTTTTGCCGCCAGAGCAGGTCAGCTCCGAACAAATCGAAGACGTGATGTCGATGCTGTCGGAGATGGGCATCAACATTATCGAGGACGAAGACGCCGAGGAAGAAGACGCCAAGGGCGGCACCGATGTTGCCACCACAGACAGCAACCGTGATATCACGCTGTCGGCTTCCACCTCGGAAAAGCTGGACCGTACTGACGATCCGGTGCGCATGTACCTGCGTGAAATGGGGTCGGTCGAGCTGCTGAGCCGCGAGGGCGAAATCGCCATCGCCAAGCGCATCGAGGCCGGTCGCAACACCATGATCGCCGGCTTGTGTGAAAGCCCGCTGACATTCCAGGCGATCACCATCTGGCGTGACGAACTTTTGTCCGAAGACATTCTGCTGCGTGACGTGATCGACCTCGAGGCGACCTTTGGCACCCAGATGGGTGAGGAAGAAACCACGCCCGTCGTGCCCGTCGTGCCCGGATCAGAGGCCAAACTATCCGAAGAAAAAAGCGAAGTCGACGCGGACGGCAACCCGATTTCCAGTGATGCCGACGATGATGATGACGAGGACGAACAGGCCAACATGTCGCTGGCCGCAATGGAAGCCGCGCTCAAGCCTCAGGTGCTTGAGGCGTTGGATATCATTGCGAACGACTATGTACGGCTGAGTGAAATTCAGGACAGCCGGATTTCAGCGACCCTGAACGAAGACGGGACATTCTCGAAAAAAGACGAGGAAGAGTACCAGAAGGTGCGGTCCGAGATCGTCTTGCTGGTGAATGAACTGCACCTGCACAACAACCGTATCGAAGCCCTGATCGACCAGCTTTACGGCATCAACCGCCGCATCATGCAGATCGACAGCGCCATGGTGAAGCTCGCTGACCAAGCGCGGATCAACCGCAAGGAATTCGTCGATAACTATCGCGGCTACGAGCTTGATCCGAACTGGATGGAGCGGATGGCCGAGAAATCCGGTCGCGGCTGGCAGATGTTTATCGAACGCTCCTCTGACAAGGTTGACGAGTTGCGCTCTGATATGGCGCAGGTCGGTCAATATGTTGGTCTGGATATCTCTGAATTCCGCCGCATTGTGCAGCAGGTTCAGAAGGGCGAAAAAGAAGCCCGTCAGGCCAAGAAAGAAATGGTCGAAGCAAACCTGCGTCTGGTTATCTCGATCGCGAAAAAATACACCAACCGCGGTCTGCAATTCCTTGATCTTATTCAGGAAGGTAACATCGGTCTGATGAAGGCCGTTGATAAGTTCGAATACCGTCGCGGCTATAAATTCAGCACCTATGCGACGTGGTGGATCCGTCAGGCGATCACGCGGTCGATTGCGGATCAGGCGCGCACCATCCGTATTCCGGTGCACATGATCGAAACGATCAACAAACTGGTCCGTACCGGTCGCCAGATGCTGCATGAAATCGGTCGCGAACCAACCCCCGAGGAATTGGCAGAAAAGCTGCAAATGCCTTTGGAAAAAGTCCGCAAGGTGATGAAGATCGCCAAGGAACCTATTTCGCTGGAAACGCCGATCGGCGACGAAGAAGACAGCCAGCTTGGCGATTTCATCGAGGACAAGAATGCGGTGCTGCCCCTGGACAGCGCCATTCAGGAAAACCTCAAGGAAACCACCACGCGGGTTCTGGCGTCGCTTACCCCGCGCGAGGAACGTGTTTTGCGGATGCGTTTCGGCATCGGCATGAACACCGACCACACGCTGGAAGAAGTCGGCCAGCAGTTCAGCGTTACCCGCGAACGTATCCGCCAGATCGAAGCCAAGGCGCTGCGCAAGCTCAAGCATCCAAGCCGGTCGCGCAAGCTGCGGTCTTTCCTGGACCAGTAAGAAAATCACGAAATGTGGAAAAGGGGGCGGGGTGAATACTCCGCCCTTTGCAGTAAATGATGCAAATGGCGTGGTGCGTTCATAGCACAAAGGGACGCAGACGACGTGAAGCTGCCGAAGAATTTTTCGTAAGCTTAATTGGGATCTGTTTCTCGGCGCTTGTCTATGTCTGGTAGGCGGGACTTAGTGAGCTTTCGCTGCAAGTGCGAGATACCCGACTTAACCGCTCAAAGCAGATACTCCACACTTTCGCCGGATACACCTCGTAAAATTTGCTGGGATTAGCTTAGCTAATAAGCAATTCGATCACGGCATCAGCGCCAGCAGGGCTTGAAATTGCCAGTGCCATTGGCGCGGCTCCTCCAAAATTTGGGTTGGGCTTCTCCAAAAACCGCATGATCTGCGGACCGTTGCCGTGGTGAATTCTGTCGGCAACTACATATGTGCGGGCAAAATCAAAAAGTTTCTGACTGTTAACCGCGCTTAGGGGCAGTTTCTCACTTTTTGCCCGGCGGAAGGACCGATCTGAAATTATGTTCAGCTCCGGTCGAGAAGCCAATACGTCGAAAATCTTCTCTACGGCTGAGACCAGCAGGCCGTTGGCGACCTTGGCATTCAAAGAATCTGTAGTATTAATTTCCTCAGGTAGCCCTAAGAGCTCAGAAACCCGTTCAACCTCTGTTGCGCGTGTGAGTTTATCATTCATTGTCAATCTCCCCTTGGGCGACCAACTGACAGCCATGCTACTGAAACACAACCGGATGAATTTTTTGAGAATTGCCACCAGCGCCTCCCGCACGGGCGGCGAAAGTTGGCGATGGACCTTTCACAACAGGCCGGATCTTCTGTTTTTGTGAAATGCTGCGAGACAGCATTTGGTAAAGAGGGCTCAAACCTGCCGTTCGCCGCGCTTGCACCATTTAATGCAAAGGGCTGGGGTGAATACTCCGCCCCTTTTTTCATGCGCAGGCATTCTGAACAGGTTGAAAAACTTGCCCGACCTGATCTGTGTCAGTCACTCAGCTGTGATTGTGAGATAAGCGATAGGGACCTATCTAAGAGTTTCAGCAACCAAAAGGAGTATTTGGCATGCGTTCTATTCTAGTTGCAGCGGTTTGTGCGACATTGCCCTTTGCGGCCAGCGCCCAGGGGTATCAGGCGATAAACGGTTTGCAGGTCGTCCCGCTCGGTGGATCAAGCTTCGAGGTGATCGAAGGCTTTGGCGAAGGCCCGCGCGGCATCTGGTGTGCTGCTGCCAGCTTTGCCTATGACAGGGCAGGTGCTGCCAGCACATCGCGTATCTATATCAAAACCCCCCGTGGCCCGTCGGTCAGTGGTGTCGGACGCATCGGCGTTGTTTTCACCTTGGACCCCAGTGATCTTCCCTCGCCACCGCGAAAATCCTATTCAGTCAGTGTCGATCAACAAAGCATCGGGCTGAGCGTCTCCCATTCCAGTCAGTTTTGCAAAGACTACATCATCGAATTGAATGATCTGTAGTCCAGCTCAAGGAGCATATGATGAAACGTATTTTTGTAGCGGCACTTCTGGCCGCAGCGGTATCGGGGCCAGCCTTTGCGCAGGCCTATTCTGCCGGCAGCGGGTTGCGCTTTACGCCGATTGAAAACGGTGTGCGCATCGAAGGGGAAACGGGCCATGGCGCGCGCGGAACATGGTGCGGGGCTGCTGAATATATGCAGGCTGAACTGGGTGCCCGCGGCGATCAGGATATCTATGTGAGCGAGCCGCGCCAGCGCGGTTTTGGCAAGTCGAACGCGGTGTCCTTTACCCTTGATCCGACAGGGCTGACCCCGTCTGATGTTTTCATTGTTGGTCCTTCCCTGACCCGCAAGGGGGCACGGCTGTCTGTGAACCACGCCTTGACTTTTTGTGCCGCCCTGCGTCTGCCCAGCCGTTAAGGGGCGGTTGTCTGTCCCGGGTTCCGGGCCTAATCTGGCTGTATGATTACAGAATTCGAGATTTCGACCAAGGGCCAGGGGCTTTATGAATTTACCCGTGATGTTGCCCGTTGGCTGAACGGGCAGCCGGGTGGAGTGCTGACACTGATGGTGCGCCATACTTCTGCATCCTTGTTGATCCAGGAAAACGCCGACCCCGATGTGCAACGTGACCTGTTGGCGTTCTTCAGTCGCGCTGTCCCTCGGGGGGATCATCCGTCGATGTCCTATCTGGCCCATAGGTCAGAGGGGCCGGACGATATGCCAGCCCATATCAAGGCCGCAATGCTGCCGATCAGCCTTTCCATTCCGGTCCAGAACGGGCGAATGATGCTGGGCACTTGGCAGGGCGTCTATCTGTTCGAACACCGCGACGCGCCCCATGTCAGGCGCATCGCGGCACATTTCGCGGCCTCCTAGCCGACAGGCATCAGGTGGATTTCACGGATGGCGGCATGGGCAGGGGCCTCTAGCGCATGCATCACCGCTGCGGCGACATCGTCAGGCTGCAACTTGTCCGGTTTGGCTTCGTCGAAAAACGCTGTGTTCACCATACCGGGGGACACAACCATGCAGCGGCCGCCCCATTCGGCCATCTCATCTGCCAGATTACCTGCAAAACCGTGGATAAAGAATTTCGTCGCCCCATAGATCGACCCTTTGATATGGCGACGCCCTGCTGCCGATCCGGTGACAACATATTGGCCGGTCGTCTTGCGCAGGTGCGGCATCGCGGCATGGGCGGTGTATAGCGCGCCCATCACGTTCAGATCGACCATCGCCTTCCAATCCTCGGGGTCGCCCTTTTCGGTGCCGCCCTGCGCTGCGCCACGGCCCGCGTTGGCAAATACGGCATCCACCTGCCCGAACTTACCCGCCAGAACATCCAGCGCCTCCTTTTGCGCCTCATAGGATGTTGCATCGCCGGGCAGGGCGATCGCCTGCGCGCCGATATCGTCGACCAAGGCGCCCAGCTTGTCCGCGCTGCGGGCAAACAGCCCGACATTCCAGCCCGCCGCCGCAGCCACCTTGGCTGTTGCCGCCCCGATGCCACTGGATGCGCCGGTGATAAATAATGTCTTGGCCATGATATTCTCCTGAATTTCTGTTCCTGTAAGAACTCAACGCGCAGGGTGGCTGTTGGGTTCATGTCACGGTTCATAGCACAACATCTAGCAGCGCATTTCGCCCCTACCCAAAACCTCGCGGGTATCCTATAGTTTTAGCCAAGAGAGCGAATTGCTCCACTATTGAGGCAGATCAGATAATAAAGGGGACCGGCCATGCGCTGCCCGTTTTGCGGAAATATCGATACCCAAGTCAAAGACAGCCGCCCGGCAGAGGATCACGTATCCATCCGCCGCCGCCGTTTTTGCCCGGCCTGCGGTGGCCGTTTTACGACATATGAACGTGTGCAACTGCGCGATCTCGTGGTCATCAAGACCTCTGGCAAACGCGAAGACTTTGACCGCGACAAGCTTGAACGCTCGATCCGTATTTCAATGCAGAAACGCCCGATTGATCCCGAACGGATCGATCAGATGATTTCGGGCATCGTGCGGCGTCTGGAAAGCATGGGCGAAACCGACATCGGTTCCAAACAGATCGGCGAAATCGTGATGGAGGCTTTGGCCCGCATCGACACCGTCGCCTATGTGCGCTTCGCAAGCGTCTACAAGAACTTCCAGGCAGCGGATGATTTCGACAAATTCGTCCAGGAATTGCGCCCAGACGTTCCGCCGGAAGAGTGACGCTCAAAGCCGACACCCGCTTTATGGCGCTTGCCCTGTCTTTGGGCAAACGGGGGGAGGGGGCCGTCTGGCCCAACCCCGCCGTGGGCTGTGTCATTGTCCAGGGCGACCGTATCGTGGGGCGCGGCTGGACCCAGCCGGGGGGCCGCCCCCACGCCGAAACCGAAGCGCTGCGTCAGGCCGGCACAGCGGCCCGTGGTGCGACGGCTTATGTCACGCTTGAACCCTGTGCGCATACCGGCAAAACGCCGCCCTGCGCACAGGCCCTGATTGATGCGCAGGTGGCACGGGTGGTGATCGCCTGCACCGATACCGATCCGCGCGTCAGCGGTCAGGGCATCGCGATGTTGCAAGCCGCCGGTATCACGGTCGAGGTTGGCCAGTCCGAAGGCGAGGCCCGCGCCGATCACATCGGCTTTTTCTCCAAGGTCGACCTTGGCCGCCCGATGGTCACACTGAAACTGGCCAGCAGCTTTGACGGGCGGATTGCAACGGCCACGGGCGAAAGCCAGTGGATCACGGCCGGCCCGGCCCGCCGCTTGGTCCATGCCATGCGCGCGCGCCACGACGCCGTGATGGTGGGCGGCGGCACCGCCCGCAAGGACGACCCCAGCCTGAACATCCGCGACCTCGGCATTGCCCGCCAACCGGCGCGCATCGTGATCAGCAAACATCTGGACCTGCCCCTGGGCGGTAAACTCGCGCAGACGGCAGCACAGATCCCGCTCCTGCTCTGCCACGCCCGCACCGCAGACCCGCAGCTTATCAAGGCTTGGCAAGGCATCGGCGCAACCTTGATCCCCTGCACCACCCGCGCGGGGCAAATCGACCCACATGACCTGCTGCAAAACCTAGGCACCCACGGCCTGACCCGCATCTTCTGCGAGGGGGGCGGCGGCCTTGCCGCGACACTTCTCAGCGCAGGGCTGGTGGACCGGCTCGTGGGCTTTACCGCGGGCGTCACCCTCGGCTCCGACGGGCTCGCGTCCATCGGCCCGCTTGGCATCAGACAGCTCGCAAACGCCCCCCGTTTCACGCTGGCCTCAACCCAGGCAATCGGCCCGGACGTCCTGCACATCTGGAACCGAACCTAACCTTCCCATTCCAAATGGCCAAAAATCCCGGGGGTCCGGGGGCTGGCCCCCGGTCCGTCGCCTGCCATTAGCGCCACACATGCGCTTTACTGGCAAACACGCCTTGCAGCTTGGCCAACAGCCGATTTCCCAAGCCCGGGTGCGGTAAATCACTGTCGCGCAACCGCTCCAAGACCACCTCGACAGGGCAGGCGATGCCGCTGCGCGGGTCAAAATAACGCGGATAATCGATCAATGCGGCGTGCACCAAGCCTTCGATGCTGACATCGCTGCGCCGGCGCGGGGGCACGTCGCCGCGATCCTCCGTCAGACCCCAGCCCGCATAAAACGGCGCACCCAGCGTGACGACCTTGACCCCTCGTACCAAGGCCTCGAACCCCAAAAGCGAAGTCATGGTCCAGACTTCATCGACATGGGCCAGCACGGCGATGGGGTCGGTATGGCTCAAGACAACATCGGCCAGTCCCGTTGCATCCACCGCACCGCTGCGCAGGCCCGCCTCGACGTCGGGGTGGGGCTTATACAGGATCACAGCCTCCGGATTTGCCGCCCGCGCGGCGGCAAGCAGGCCAAGGCTGGTTGATACGCCGTCAGTGCCGGTCTTGATCGACGCGTCATCCTCTACCTGACCGGGCACCAGAATGCGCAGCCCTTCGGGCAATCCGTCCAGTTCCGCCGTGCCACCAAGGTTGTATTTGCTTAACCCGCTGGCGCGCAGCGCCGCGATCAGCCGTTCCGCGCGCCGCTGCTGATCAGGTCGCAGACTGTGCCGGGCCTCGATCCATTTTTCCAGACGGCTGGGCTGGCGCGGGTCATAATAAATTCCCAGATCATCACAGACCAGCGACAGGGGCGGTATCAGATCAGCCCCCAGCCCGCGGGACCGCAAGAATCCGTCTTCGACCCGTATGGCATCTGCGTGACCGATATCGGCCTTGCCCGCCCAGACCATCCAGGGCCTGCCCGCGTTGCGCGCAGCGGCGGGATCGTCCTGGAACACCACAGGGGACCACGCGCCGAAAAACCGTTGCAGGGGGCGGCGTTTCCACATGCGCATGGCAGAGGCAGTCCAGCCCTTGTGATCCTCGCGCCAGGCGCGGGTCTGGGCGGCCAGCGCCTCGATCGCGGTTTCCAGATCGCATAATTGGTCGCGGTGCGGGTCGTACCATTTGGGATAAAGGATCATCGCGGCGGCAAAAAGCTGCGCGCGGGTCAGGGTGCGTTGGCGGCGCTGGACGGGGAATTCATCATCGGTCAGCCCCCAGCCTGCATAGAACGGCTGCCCGAAGACACGGGGTTTATGGCCGGCAAAAATCGCCTCGAAGCCCATTTGCGACGACACGGTGTAAACGCGCACGGCCCCCTCGAACAGCGTCCAGGGGCTGACAGGGGCGGTCAGCAGGGTGATCCGGTCGTTGGTGTCCTCCGGGCCGAAATGGCCGGCGCGATAGCCTTTGGCCGTCTCGGGGTGGGTCTTGATCAGGATGCGGGCACCGGGGTTTTCCTGTTGGGCAAAGACCAGCATTTCCAGAAACCGCGACCGATCCGCGCCAGAGGCCGTGACCGATGCATCGCCACGGGTCTGGTCGATCACCAGCACATAGCCGGGGGCAGGGGCGGGCTGGCCGGTTTCGAACCCTGTGTATTTGGTCAGATCGGCCTCGATCATGCGGGCGATGCAGCCGCGTGCGCGGTTCAACAGCGCGGTGTCGTCCAGCGGGTGCGTGGCCAGCAAGGTTTCCAGATCAGAGGGGCGGGAGGGGTCGAAATGCGCGGCTTTGTGGTCAATCAGTAGCCCCAGCGGCGGCTCGCCCGCGCGGCCGGGGAAAAGCGACCGCAGCAATGCGTCCTCAATCCGCACCACGGGCACGTCGCGTTTGGCGGCAATGGTCAAACCGCGATGGGCGGTGGGTGAATTGCCCCAGACAGCGATGGCATCGCCTGCGCGGCGCGGCAGGCCAAGATGGAGGGAATGCCCCGACAGCTGCAAGATGCGGCGCAGGCGCTTTTGCGTCAGAAAACCGCCGTTATACACGAAAAGCCGCCGGTCCTTTTCAGGGCCGGCGGCGGGGGTGTCGTATATCTCGGGCCCTAGAGCCATTTTTGCGGTCAGTTGCCCGAGGCAAGAGAGCTCAGTCCGTTGAGCGAGCTTGCCGAGCCTGTGATCGACGAGATGACCTTGCTCCATTGGGTGAACGGCGCTTCGGTGACGTACAGTGTGTCGCCGTCGCGGATCACGAAATCACGGGCCATGAACATGCCGTTGGGTTTGGTCAGGTCCAGCACATAGACCAGACGCTGAGCACCTTGCAGATCGTTGCGGCCCAGAACCAGTTCCGCGACTTCTTGTGCTTCGTTGCGGAAGACGAAAACCCCTGTGGGGTCGGCTGAACCCGCATTCAGACCACCAACCTGGGCAAGGCCTTCGAGGGCGGACAGGTTTTGCGATTCAAACGGTACTTTTTGCTGGGACCCTGTGGCACCCATTGCGGTGAAGGACCGTGTGTCTTCTTCGACCAGAATACGGTCGCCGCCGCGCAGGGCGATGTCCAGTTCGGGGTGGTCATAGAGGTCTTCGAACCAGATCTGCCCACGCTCGGTGCCGCGCAAGACAGTGATCTGCGCGATTTCCGGCGTGATCGACACACCGCCGGCACGGGCCAGCATCGTCGACAAGGTGCGCGTGGGGCGCTCGATCGCATAGACGCCTTGGGACCCGACAGACCCGATCAGCGATACGGTGGCACCGTCGCCTGCAACGCGGCGCACCTGCACCTGCGGATCGGGTGTTTGTTCGGACAGCCGTTCGGTGATGATGCGGCGTATTGCTTCGGGTGAATTGCCCGCGGCCCTGATGCGTCCGGCATAGGGCACAAAGATAAAGCCAGCGCCGTCAACCTGGACTTCTTCCAGTTGGGTGGCGTTGGTTGCCTCGTTGGCCAGCAGGCCGTCATCGACGTTTTCCCAGATCGTCAGACCCAAGGTATCGCCCGCGCTGATCGTGTCAGAGCCAAGCTGACCTGCGTTGATAAAGGATTGGCTGAACCCCAAGGCGGGGGTCACGGCGGTTGCTCGGGACACGCGGTCATTGACCTCGACGATGAAAGCATCCCCTTCGCGCTGCACCGAGCCCGAGTAAATCTGGCGTTTGTTCGGCCCCACCTGTGGCAAGCCACATGATGAAATGACGGCCACAGCCGCAAGAACTGCGATGGGACGCGCCCACCGGAAAGGTACGGATTTCACTGCCCGGTCTCCTCGACCTATTCAAACTCTGCCTCGAATTCGCCGATTGTTTCGACGTAATTCCCGCCACGCTATCGTAGTTCTGATCGAAAAGCTACTGTTTGGAAGGGATCGGCCTAGGTTACCGCGCGCAACTGTTGCCGTGGTGCCGCGGTGCCCTGTTCGAGCGCGTCATAGGGATCTTCGGCGGCCAGCATCATATCAACCACCTGACGCATCAATTGTGTGCGCCCGCGCGCGGCATAGAACCCGCCGGGCAGTTGCGATGTTTCCAGCAAATACCGGCGATAGTCCTTGTAGGCCTTGTTGTCGGGGCGGGCGGCGGCGGCAAAGAATTCGGCCAGCGGCTGGTCGGACACGAATTCGGGTTTGGCATAGACCGCGCGGCCAAACACCTTGAGCGGAATGCCGCGCCACAGCACTTGTTGGCCTGCGGTGGAATTCACTGTGACCGCCGTGCGCGCATCGTTCAAGAGCTGCGCCAGCTTGCCGCCGCGCACGTAATGCACCCGGTCGGATACGCCCAGTTCCTTGGCGATGCGTCTGATGTCGCGGCGCACGGGAACACGGCCATCTTCCAAAGGGTGTGCCTTGACCACCAGATGGTGATGGCGCGGCGCACCTTTGGCAAAGCCTTCAAGCACCACACGCAGGAAATCCGACATGGTCTCGAACGGGGAATGTTCCTGAAACGAGCTGTCATGTTCCAGCTGCAACAGCGCCAGATGATAGGGAAAGCCCCCCAAACGGATGCGCAAGGTGGCGAACAACCGGTCCAGTGCCAGCGCGGGCATCAGCAGCAGACGTTTGACGTAAAGGCCGAATTCCTTGGTGACCGGGATGCTGCGGTGGGGGCGGAAATTGCGGTAATGACCGTTCAGGAACATGACGAACCAATGATACAGCGCCCCATAGAACACATGCTGGCGCATGTCGCCCCAATGGCCGGGCGGCAAAGGGGCCTCCATATCGGAATTGGCCAGCGCCAGTTGCATCTGTTCGATGCTCATGTTCATCAGGCGCGAATTTCCGTTCGACCCGCCCCGCTCGTAGGTGACCCAATAGGGCCGCATATAGCCTTCCTCGAAGACATGCACCGTCAGGCCGCGTGCCTTGGCCTCGGTGACGGCCTGCGCGTGGATGGGGCGCGTGTCGCCATACAACACAATATCAGTGACACCCTTTTCAGCAAGCAGTGCAACGAATGTGTCTTTCCAGGTGTCGGCGTGACCGCGAAAGGGGATGTAGCTGGACGGATGAAACCAGAATGCGCGATCACCTGCGTTAAAGCCCACGCGCCACACATCAGCCCCGGCGCGGCGCAGCATCTTGCCCAATTTGTTAAAGAAGGGGCCATGCGGTCCTTGCAGAAACAAAAAGACCCGTTGGGGAGCGGAGGCGGAATTCATGTCTGGCATTCAGTTCATTTTGGTCAACGCGGAAGCAATCATGCGATCCGGGCTAAAGTGTGGCGTGGGTGCGGACTTGTCATGGTCGGGGCGGCGGTCTAATTCGTTGGGGGATACATGAAAGGGCTGCGGATGTTTACAGGAATTATCACAGACATTGGAAAGATCGCAACGCTTGCACAAGAAGGTGACCTGCGGGCGCGGATCGAGACCGGATATGACACCAGCCGGATCGACATGGGCGCGTCCATAGCCAGTGACGGGGTGTGCCTGACGGTGGTTGATCTGGGCCCAAACTGGTACGAAGTGCAGATCAGCGCCGAAACGGTCGAGAAAACCAACCTTGGCGATTGGAAACCGGGCAAACGCCTGAACCTCGAGCGCGCGCTCAAGGTCGGGGACGAGCTGGGCGGGCATATCGTGTCGGGCCATGTGGACGGCGTGGCCGAGGTGATCGCCATGCGCGACGAGGGCGACAGCACCCGCGTGACCCTGCGCGCGCCGCGTGATCTGGCGCGGTTCATCGCGCCCAAAGGATCGGTTGCGTTGAATGGCACATCCCTGACCGTGAACGAGGTCAACGGCTGCGATTTCGGCATCAACTTTATCCCCCATACCAAGGAAGTGACCACATGGGGCGATGTGGCCGTGGGCGACCGCATCAACCTCGAGATTGACACGCTGGCGCGGTATGTCGCGCGTCTGGCGGAAATGTCATGACGGCGGGTATCGGACATAACCAAGGCCCCAGCATGGAGCCCGGTCACACATGGCGGACGTTCCAGTGGCAAAAGGCGCGCGAGGCCGCGATGCCAAACACGATCCCGCTGATGGTGGTCAAGATGCGCGTCAAACGGGCGCGCGAGCTGGGGTTGGATTACAAGGCCTATGCCGCGATCCGGCAGGCCACGGGCCGCGATATTCTGGCGCTGCTGTTTTCAAACAATGCCCTGCGGGTGGTGCGCGCAGATGCGCCGCAAATGCCCGTGCGTCAGGCCGAGGTGCTGAATGCCGTGCAAGGCGCGCAAAAACTGGCGCTGGTGCACCGGCCGTTGGACCCTGCTGTGATCGGCGCGGCAAACCCCGTTCTGGACTTTGCCGGCGCGGCCCCGACATTCACCGACAGCTGGTCCGACATGCGCGACCATCTGGCCGGTGCCGTGCAGGGCCGCAAGCTGGTGGGCGATCAGGTCTTGATCATCGGCGATACCGCGATGGAGCGGGATTGGTCGGCTGCAAGTCGGGCTGCGGGCTATCTTGAAGCGGGGCGGTATTTCGGGGCAGGGGCCTAACGCAGGCGTGTGCGCGCAAATGACGTTGCGGGATTGAGTTTATTTGGCAAAATGAAACAGGGGCGTGGGTGTGCGTGCTCTGGCAAACTGGGTGATGGTGGGATATGTGCCAGATCACCTGATACAAGAGGAACGCCCTATGCAATTTGAAACGCCCGGCCCGGTTGAAGCTGAATTGGCATCGGCAATTTCCCCCATCGAAGACATCATCGAAGAGGCCCGTCAGGGGCGCATGTTTGTCTTGGTGGATCACGAGGACCGCGAGAACGAGGGCGATCTGGTGATCCCTGCGCAATTTGCCGATGCGGCCGCCATCAACTTTATGGCCACCCACGGGCGCGGATTGATCTGTTTGCCAATGACCGAACAGCGGATTGCCAAGCTGGGTCTGCCGATGATGGCGGTCAACAATTCGGCCCGGCATGAAACCGCGTTCACAGTGTCGATCGAAGCCCGCGAAGGGGTGACGACCGGTATTTCCGCCGCCGACCGTGCGCTGACCGTTCAGGTGGCGATTGACGAAGACATGGGCCAGGCGGATATCGCCACACCGGGTCACGTGTTCCCTCTGCGGGCGCGCGATGGCGGCGTGCTGGTACGTGCAGGCCATACCGAAGCAGCGGTTGATATTTCGCGCCTTGCCGGGCTGCACCCGTCGGGGGTGATCTGCGAGATCATGAAGGAAGACGGCACCATGGCGCGGCTACCCGATCTGGTGGCCTTTTGCCAAGAGCATGACATGAAGATCGGCACGATCAGCGATCTGATCGCCTATCGTCACAAGCACGACAACCTGTTGGTCGAGCGCACCAGCCGCATGGTGAGTTCTGCCTATGGTGGCGACTGGAAGATGCAGATCTTTACCGACGAGATCAGCGGCACCGACCATGTGGTGCTGTCCAAGGGCGATCTGACAACGGATGCCCCGGTTTTGGTGCGCACCCACGCCATCAACGCGCTCGAAGACATTCTGGGCCTTGGTCCCAGCCCCGCAGATGAATTGCCCCGCGCCATGCAGATTATCGCGGACGAGGGGCGCGGTGCCGTGCTGCTGTTCCGCGATCCCGATCCGCGCCTGCGGTTCGAGGACGAGGAAGACGAGCGCCCGCGCACCATCAAACGCACGGGTCTTGGCTCGCAAATCATGGCGACGCTTGGCCTGCACGAGCTGGTTTTGCTGACGGACAACCCCGATACGCGCTATCTGGGTCTGGACGCTTACGGCCTTAGCATTGTGGGCACGCGCCCCATCACAACGGAGTAACCGCAATGGCTGCTACACATCACACCACATTGGTCACGCCGCATTTCGACAAGCCCGTTAAGGTTTTGATCGTCCTGTCGCCCTATTATTCCGACATCGCGGACGGGTTGCTAAAAGGGGCGAAGGCCGAATTGGAAGCTGCTGGCGTTGAATGGGACGTGGTTGAAATGCCCGGCGCGTTGGAAATTCCGACCGCCATCGGCATTTCGGACCGCAAAAGCAACTTTGACGGCTATGTTGCCTTGGGCTGCGTTATCCGCGGCGAAACAACCCATTACGAGACCGTGTGCAACGACAGCAGCCGCGCGCTGCAACTGCTGGGCTTGCAGGGCCTGTGCATCGGCAACGGCATCCTGACCGTGGAAAATCATGAACAGGCGGCGGTGCGTGCCGATCCTGCCGGGCAGAACAAGGGGGGCGGCGCTGCTGCTGCGGCCTTGCATCTGATCGCACTCGCCCGTAAGTGGGGCGAAATTCGCAAAGACATCGGTTTCAAGCCGCGATCAGAAGAGATTCTGATGGCGGGCGACAATGACGGACCCACAACAGCATGACACCTTCGGCCGGCCTTTCGGGCAATCAAAAACGCAAGATGAAATCAGCCTCGCGGCTTTACGCGGTGCAGGCGCTGTTCCAGATGGAACATTCATCGCAAAGCTATGACACCGTGAAGGTAGAGTTCCTGAACCACCGTTTCGGGGCGACCTATGATGGCGAGGAAATGATTGATGGCGATATCAGCCATTTTGCCCATGTTCTTGAAACGGCTGTGAATTATCAGGCAGCAATTGACCAGATGACCGACCGCGCTTTGGTTGCGAAATGGCCGATTGCCCGGATCGACCCGACCTTGCGGGCCCTGTTCCGCGCGGCTGGGGCCGAATTACGCGACGCAGGCACACCCCCAAAAGTCGTGATCACCGAATACGTCGATGTGGCGCGCGCGTTTTTTGAAGGCAGCGACGAGCCCAAGTTCGTGAACGCGGTTCTCGACCACATGGCCCGCGAATCCCGTCCCGAAGCATTCTAAACTAAATTTCGTGAAATCAGGGGCAGGCGCTAGCTTTCTGGCGCGTGCTCAGGCGTAGGCGCTCGTTTTTCTGGCGCTTGCATAGTGTGACGGAACCACCACTGCCGTACCGTTGTATATTCCCGAGGACCTGTATGTACAGGTGGGCGCCAGGTAAAAGAACCAGGGTTCGAACAGAGCCAGCTCCCTCGGATTTGCTTAAGGCCACTGGAATGTAACTTTTACAAACAGGGCAGAACCGTCACCCTCAACAGGTAGGCTTGGACAGGCCCCGCGACAAGGGGCATTCTTAGCTGCCGTCAGGTTTTTCTACAAAGCGGTAGCGTTCCAACTCCTGGGGCAGTAGCACATAGATTTCATCGGGCGGTGTCACCAGCGCGTGCTGCATGACCAGCGGGTCGATGCCCATGTCATCAAGGTATCTCATCACCTCGCCCTGACCGCGCTGGATGTCTTCGACCGCGACAAAGGCGGGCAGCAACGTGCTTTCCCCGAAATAATGCTGGTGCACGCCAACAGACGCGTCATCGGGGATGGTCCGGCGCGTTCCGGCTGCCAGCAGATAGGGGCAGGCGGAATAGCAGACATCGCCGGATCGCAAAGCGGTTGTCAAATCCGCATCCCGCAAATACCGGCCCAGCAACAGCGCATCCTGAACCGACCCGCCGGGGGAATTCAGGATCACGCCTTGGGGTTTGGGATCAAGCCCGGCCAGTTGTTTTTCGATCCGTTCCGCATCACCCGCCACGATGCCGCCTTCCAGCAGCGCTCTTTGCCCGCCTTCAACCACGGTCAGCGTCAACCGGTCGGGCAGGGGCGAGCTGGGCATCGGACGGCCGCCCGGTGGCGCGCGATCGGGGCGGAACCGTCGGGTCTGGTCGCCGGGGCGCACCGGATCGGTCAGCTCGGGTGCACGTGGGCCGAAACCGGGCAAGCGCAGGCCATCGCGCAGATCGCCCCAGAACAGCAAGCCGGCCAACCCCAGCTGAAACGCCAGCACCCACATCAGCGCCCTGCCGATGGGGTTGCTTTTGGCGGTCTGCGCCGTGTCGCTCATGTGGATTTCAACGGCGTGACGCGCGGGATGTCTGCCGCCGCATCTATTGCCGTCCCCTTCATCGACGCCTCCACGTCGCGCATGGCGTTCACGGCGGCCCGCAGCTCTGCCAGCGTCAGGGTTTCCTCTATCGATGTGCCTTCGCGCCCTTCGCGGATCGCCGTTTGGGTGATCGCAAGGATGAACACCAAAACCGCAGGCAGCAGATCAATCGCGATGGCACCGGCCCAGGAGGGCACAAAATTGCGGGCATATTTGATCACCGCATCGGCGCTCGAGATCGGGGTATAGGTGGTCTCAGTAGGCGGCGGCATGGCCAGCACGGCTTGGGCCGCACGTTCCAGCGTTGTGGCACGTTGCGCCAGCACCGCCAGCACCGATGTAATGGTTGAAGCCTGATTGCCACGGGATTCCTCTGATCCACCGTCCAGTTCGGGCAGCACGACCGAGGCCGACAAATCTTGCGCCGCACGTTCCACCAACGAGGCGACGGACAGTTGGCGCAGTTGTGTGATCAAACCGGCAAGCCGCACCGCCTGTTCCGAAAACTCGACCGACCGTGCCTCGACCGGGCCGGGTTCAACCGTCAGGGCACGCATCCGGCTCAGCAGTTGGTTGCCTTCCACAAATGCCGCATCGACCAAGGGGGTCTGGGTGGCGATCTGGGCCTCAAGCCCGGCCAGTTCCGATGATTTCTGCCGCAGCACCCGAAACACGGCACCGCGCCCCGCAAGACCCGACAGGCCGCCGGTGGCTTCCTGTTCGCTCAGGTCCTCAAAACTTTGGCGCACGCGGGTGACATCGCGTTCCAGCCCTTGGGCAGACAGGGCAATCTCGTGGGCGCGTTCCAGCGATCCCTGATATTCCTGAACCGTTACGGCAAGATGCTGTTCCACCGCCGCCGATCCCGCAAGGGCCGCGGCGTTCAGCCAGCTCGACATGGCGATGATCGCCAGTGATCCCAACCCCATGGCCCCCAGCAATCCGGTCCGCGCCCGTGCGCCGCGCACCGCCGGAAACAGCCGCAACATATAGGACCAGAACACGAAAATACCGACCGACACGGCAATGGAATAGGCAATCGCGGCAAAGGCCGACATCGCACCATTGTCATCCAGCAAGGACGACACCCCAAGATAGGTATAGATGCCAGACGCGACGGCCAGCACACCCAATGCGGTGCCCGAAAACGTATCAAGCCAGCTCAAATGTCCCTCCAGCTCGCGGGCATAGCTTGCGCCACGCCGATGCTGGTTGGTCTGCGTTCTATCATCTGTCATGGATTGGCCCCTTACCCTACCGCATCAAAGATAGGGCTGCGCGGCAAAATTACCAAGCCACCAGGTCGGGGCTTGCCTCATGTTCACGTATTGTTCATAAATGCCACCATGACACCCGACGACCCCAAACCCCTGCAACCCGGCCAGATTCTGGCCCGCGGCGTGGCGCGCCACCTGTCGGCGCTCGGCTTTGTCTGCGTCGAAGAACTTGTCCCGACACGGGGCTTGCGCGTCGATGTGATGGCGCTTGGCCCCAAGGGCGACATCTGGATCGTCGAATGCAAATCTAGCCGCGCCGATTTCATGACCGACAGCAAATGGCAGGGCTATCTTGAATGGGCAGACCGCTTTTTCTGGGCGGTCGACGCAGATTTCGACACCGATCTTTTGCCCGAGGACTCAGGCCTGATCATTGCCGATGGCTACGGTGCCGAAGTCTTGCGCATGGGCGGGGAAACCCGCCTTGCCGCTGCGCGCCGCAAGGCCATCACCCATAAATTCGCAACCCATGCGGCCCGCAGACTGCATTATTTGCGTGATCCACACATGACCCCGCATTGGGACTGATCTTTTATTTCCAAATGGATCTAAATCCCGGGGGGCCGCGCCTTGGCGCGGTGGGGGCTGGCCCCCGTACCCCCTGTCAAAAAGCGTAACGCTTTTTATTTGCGCTTTTTATTCGCGTTTTTGCCTGCGCGATGCGCTGCGGCCATAATCTCTTCCGCAATCTCGACAGCTTCGTCAGGTGTGAAATCCATCGGAATTTCAATGCCGCCTTCGGCTTCGATGAAAAGCCGGACCATGCCTGCGTCGGTCGGGCCGATTTGCAGGTTTGCTTCGATGTCGCGTTCAGTGTCGATACCCATAGGTCCCTCCGAAATGATGTCGCCAGCGTTAGCGCGGGCGCGGATGAAAGGCAAGTTTCACCAAACATGCCAATGTGGCGAACAAATTAAATTCGCGCGTCTTAGGGTATTGCAATCTTTTTGCTTGGACGTTAGATCGGCGCAAGTGCCGCCTTAGCTCAGTTGGTTAGAGCGCCTGATTGTGGATCAGGAGGTCCCTGGTTCGAGACCAGGAGGTGGTACCATTACCCCCCCCCCGATTAATCACCCAGATAAGCTCGGCGGACTAAACGCGTCCTTTGGGGCAAACCGCTATTTGATATCGACGGTTTGGCGCAGCGCACCGCTGGTCCGGTCGAAAATCAGAATCTGGTTTTCTTTCGTCACAATCGCATACCAATCGGGCCCTTGGGTGAATGCCGTGGCCTTTTCACCGCTTGGCAATGCAATTACATCCGGTAAATCCGGCGCTTTGCTCGAGAACCGGATGACAAGCAGGCCAATCACGACTAGAAGGCCGCAAATCATCGTGGCGGTTAGCACCGTCACCAGCCTTCGTAGGAACTTAATGTTTGGGGGCTCGGAAGGATCAGTCATGTCGCACCGCCGTATCAGCTTTGTCATCGCGGACACACCGCCGCCGCGCCTTGATAAGGCGCTTGCCCGCGATGTGCCAGAGGACGCGAACCTGTCGCGCACCCGCTTGTTGCGCCTGATCACCGATGGTGCCGTGCAAATCGACAATTTCGTGATCACCGATCCGCGCGCGCGTGTCATGGAAGGCCAGGAAATCACCATCGACGTCGAAGAGGCCGAGGAAAGCCATATCGCGCCCGAATCCATCCCGCTGGAAGTGATCTTCGAGGATTCGGATCTGATCGTGATCAACAAACCCGCAGGCATGGTGGTGCATCCCGCACCGGGCAGCCCGTCCGGCACCTTGGTCAACGCGCTGCTGGCCCATTGCGGGGATGACCTGTCGGGTGTTGGCGGCATGAAACGCCCCGGCATCGTACACCGAATCGACAAAGACACATCGGGCCTCTTGGTTGTGGCCAAATCCGACGCCGCCCATCACGGGCTTGCCAAACAATTTGAAAAACACACGGTTGAACGCTATTATCAGGCGCTTGTCTACGGGGTGCCCGATGCGAACGACCCGCGTCTGCGCGGCATCAAGGGAACGAGCTTTGAGCCCGGCAATATCCTGAAAATGACCACGCAACTGGCCCGGCACCGCACAGACCGTCAGCGTCAGGCTGTCCTGTTCCAGGGCGGCCGTCACGCTGTGACGCGGGCCCGCACGATCAACCGTTTCGGCACGCCACCGGTTCTGGCCCTGATGGAATGCTGGCTTGAAACCGGTCGCACCCATCAGATCAGGGTTCACATGGCCCATGCCGGCCATTCGCTGGTGGGCGATCCGACCTATGGTGGCAAACGCAAGCTGCCCAAGGCCGCCCTGCCTGAAATCGCCTCCGACGCGGTACGGGCCTTTCCGCGTCAGGCGCTTCATGCCGCCGTCTTGGGGTTTGAACACCCTGTGACCGGCGAAATGGTCCGGTTCGAGGCCCCGTTGCCCAAAGATATGACGGATTTGCTGGACCTCGTGGGGCTGGTGCAGGCCTAATCGGTCACAAACCGCACGACCGCGTGAATGCGGTGAAGCAATGCTTTTCTTCATCGCGATTAAGATCATATTCATCAAACAGGGCAAGCCTAGCACTTGAAATCAGTGTTAGCGCTCTCCATATCTATGTTAAGCCCAATAACATGGGCCCCTGAAATTGGGGAAAGGGACAATAAAATGGCTAATTATGCAAATCTGCCAGCACCAACACCTGAAGGCGGCCTGAACCGCTATATGCAGGAAATCCGCAAGTTTCCGCTGTTGGAACCCGAAGAAGAATACATGCTCGCGAAACGCTGGGTCGAAGAGCAAGACACGGAAGCCGCGCACAGGATGGTGACATCCCACCTGCGTCTGGCGGCCAAAATCGCCATGGGCTATCGCGGCTACGGCTTGCCGCAAGCCGAGGTGATCTCGGAGGCCAACGTGGGTCTGATGCAGGCGGTCAAACGCTTTGATCCTGAAAAGGGCTTTCGTCTGGCGACCTATGCCATGTGGTGGATTCGCGCCTCGATCCAGGAATATATCCTGCGCTCGTGGAGCTTGGTCAAACTTGGCACCACGTCGGGCCAGAAAAAGCTGTTCTTTAACCTGCGCAAGGCAAAAAACCGCATTGGCGCGCTGGAAGAAGGCGACATGCGCCCCGAAAACGTGGCCCGTATTGCAACCGACCTTGGCGTGACCGAGACCGAAGTGATCTCGATGAACCGCCGTATGTCGGGCGGCGATGCCTCGCTGAACGCGACCGTCGGGTCCGAAGGCGAGGGGACCATGCAATGGCAGGACTGGCTCGAGGATGAAGACGCGGATCAGGCCGGCGACTATGCCGAGCGTGACGAGCTGGAAACCCGCCGCGAAATGTTGGCCGAGGCGCTGGAGGTGCTGAATGACCGCGAAAAGGACATTCTGACCCAACGCCGCCTGTCAGACGAGACCATCACGCTCGAAGATTTGAGCAGCCAGTATGACGTCAGCCGCGAGCGTATCCGCCAGATCGAAGTGCGCGCGTTCGAAAAGCTGCAACAGCGCATGCGCGAACTGGCCCGCGAAAAGGGAATGATGGCAACCGCCTGATCCCCGTTCACAGCCTGATACATTACCCCCCCGCAAGGCTCCGGCTTTTGCGGGGGTTTTTGCATCTCCCCCTCGTCATGCCCCGCAATCTTGCCTAAACTGCCCCAAAAAGGAGAGCAGACATGGACATAGTGAACTGGGGCATCTTGGGGGCGGCGCAATTCGCCTGTGAACAGATGGGCCCTGCGATCCACGCGGCGCGCGGTGCGCGGCTTGCAGCCCTCGCGACATCCAGCGCAGAAAAAGCCGCTCCTTTCAGCGCCTTCGCCCCCGACCTCAAGGTCTATACCGACTATGATGCGCTGCTGGCTGATCCGGATATCGACGCTGTCTATATCCCGCTGCCCAACCACCTGCATGTGGAATGGACGCTCAAGGCGCTGAAGGCCGGAAAACACGTGCTGTGCGAGAAACCGATGACGATGCAGGCCGCCGAATTTGACAGGCTGATCGCCGCGCGCGATACGTCTGGCCTGCTCGCGGCCGAGGCGTTCATGATCGTCCACCACCCCCAGATGACCCGCGCCCGCGAGATCATTGCCTCCGGTGCTCTTGGCCGCGTGCGCCACGTCGGCGCGACATTCTCGTTCTTTAACGACGACACCGATAACATCCGCAACAAACCCGCAGCGGGGGGCGGCGGTTTGCCAGATATCGGGATCTACACCTTCGGCTCCGTGCGCTTTCTGACGGGACAGGAACCGCTGTCGATCCCCTATGCCAAAATCGACTATGAAAACGGCGTTGATGTCTTTGCGCAAGTGGCCGCCAGGTTTGAAGGTTTCGACTATTCCGCCACCGTGTCCATGCGCATGTTCCCCCGTCAGGAAATCGTGGTGCACGGCGAAAAAGGCGTGCTGCGCCTCAGCTGCCCGTTCAATCCGACCGTTCATTCCCAGGCCGAATTGCATCTCGAGACGGAAAAGAACGTGATCACCACGGAACGTTTCCCCGGCACAAATCATTATATTGAACAGGTAGAAGCCTTTGGCCGCTCGGTCACAACAGGTGCTGCCTATCCGTGCCCGCTCGAATTCAGCAAAGGCACACAAGCAATGATCGATATGGCCTATGCAGCACGCTAGGTGATTTTCAGCGAAAGGTAGGCGAACATGGCCGGAGGATGGGCAAAAGACGGGGCCGTCAGCGAACAGATCGAGGCCTCGATCAACGACGAACTCGCCCGCCTCAAGGCGCGCAAGCAGCCACAGGGCGAAAGCCGCACCCATTGCGCGGAATGCGAAGAGCCGATCCCCCAAGCCCGCCGCGATGCGCTTCCGGGGGTGAAACTCTGCATCGAATGCGTCACTGAACGCGACAACCGGCCAGCGACCCGCGGCGGCATCAACCGGCGCGGCAGCAAAGACAGCCAGCTCAAATAAAAAACGGGCCCCTGATGTCTCAAGGGCCCGTCTTCAATTCCAAATGGTAAAAAATCCTCGCCGAAGGCATTCTTCTCTTCGGCGCAGCGTTTGCCTAGTCTTCCATTGCTTCCAATTCATCGATGAAGCCGGAAATCATCGACAGACCCTTGTCCCAGAACGCGGGGTCCGATGCGTCCAACCCGAAGGGGGCCAACAGCTCTTTGTGGTGCTTGGACCCGCCGGCTTTCAGCATTTCGAAATACTTGTCCTCGAACCCGGGCCCGCCTTCGGCGTAAACGGCATAAAGCGCGTTCACCAACCCGTCGCCAAAGGCATAGGCATAGACATAGAACGGCGAATGCACGAAATGGGGGATATAGGCCCAGAAGGTCTCGTAGCCGTCCATGAATTCGAATGCCGGTCCCAGGCTTTCGGCCTGCACGGACATCCACAACGCGTTGATGTCGTCGGGGGTCAGTTCACCGCCACGACGTGCGTCATGCAGCTTGCATTCAAAGTCATAGAACGCGATCTGGCGCACGACCGTGTTGATCATATCCTCGACCTTGCCCGCCAGCAGAACCTTGCGTTCTGCGTTGGTCTTTGCACCGTCCAGCATTTTGCGGAACGTCAGCATCTCGCCAAACACGGATGCCGTTTCAGCCAAGGTCAGCGGCGTCGATGACAGCATTTCGCCCTGACCTGCGGCCAGAACCTGATGCACGCCGTGGCCCAACTCGTGGGCCAGCGTCATCACATCGCGCGGTTTGCCAAGATAGTTCAGCATCACATAGGGGTGCACATTGGTTACGGTGGGGTGGGCAAAAGCACCCGGCGCTTTGCCCGGCTTCACACCCGCATCAATCCAGCCGTCCTTAAAGAACGGAGCGGCGATTTCGCCCATGCGCGGATCAAAGGCGTTATAGGCATCCATCACCATACGCTCGGCGCGGTCCCAGTTGACAATCTTGGGGTCTTCCATCGGCAGCGGCGCATTGCGGTCCCAGACCTGCATGACGTCCAGTCCCAGCCATTTCCGCTTTAGCTCGTAATAGCGGTGGCTCAGCTTGGGGTATGCGTTGACGACCGCGTTGCGCAGGGCCTCCACGACCTCGGGTTCGACGTCGTTGCTCAGGTGGCGGGCGGTTTGCGGGGTTGGCATGCCGCGCCAGCGGTCGAGCACTTCTTTTTCTTTGGCTTGGGTGTTGTGGACCCGCGCAAAGGTTTTGATATTGCTTTGAAACACATCGGCCAGCTCGCGGGCGGCTGCTTCGCGGATATCGCGAGCGGGGTCGGTCAAAAGGTTCAGCACGCCTTCGATGTTCAGCGGCTCGCCGTCGACCTCGAATTCAAGGCCCGCAATCGTTTCATCAAACAGCCGTTCCCAGGCATCGCCAACAACGCCCAGATCGTGCAGGAACTTTTCCAGCTCGTCGCTCAGCTGATAATCCTTCATCGCGCGAATGCGGTCGAACACGGGCTTGTACCGCGCAAGGTCGGCGTTCTGTGCCAGAAGCTTGCCCAGATGGTCATCTTCAAGGCGGTTCAGCTCGAGCGTGAAGAAAACCAGCGGTGTGGTGAAATTCGTGACGTTTTCCTGCATGTCGGACAGGAACTTGGCCCGGCCGGCATCTGTGGTCAGCTGGTAATAGCGCAAGCCCGCAAAAGACATGATGCGTCCGGCGATCTGGTTGATCTTCTCGTTGCGCAGCACACAGTTCAGAAAACCCGCCGCGTCCAGATCAGCCAGTTTGCCTTCGTAATCCGCGGCAAAGCTGCGGCAGGCCTCTTCCAGCCAGTCCAGATCGCGCTTGAGTTCCGGCGCGTTTTCACCGGTATAAAGATCGTCAAGGTTCCATTCCGGCAGGTTGCCCAAAGGAGAGGTGCCGGCACGGGCATTTGCATCACGGACGGGGTAGGGCAGTTGGAACATCGTATACCTCTTTTTGACGTTAAGGTTACCTAAGCGTGCCATAGCGTCAAAGCAAGCAGGGGAAGGATGGGATTAGCCGTAAATGCGCAATAACTCTTCAAGATCGGCCAGTGAATTGGCTTCTTGCAGCGGTTTGTCCTGCCGCCAGCGCAACATTCTGGGAAATCGCAGGGCGACGCCGGATTTGTGACGCGGGCTGCGCTGGATGCCTTCGAAGGCGATTTCAAAGACATGATGGGGCGTTACCTTGCGCACGGGGCCAAAGCGTTCGACGGTGTTCTTGCGCACCCAAGCGGTGATCTGGCGGAATTCGGCATCGGTCAACCCGCTGTAGGCTTTGGTAAAAGGCACCAGTTCGTTGCCGTTCCACACGGCAAAGGTAAAGTCGGTGAACAGGTTGGCGCGGCGGCCCGACCCTGATTGAGCATAGATCATCACGGCATCAATCGTCAGCGGGTCCAGCTTCCATTTCCACCAGTCGCCTTTCTTGCGTCCGGCCAGATAGGGGCTGTCGGCGCGTTTCAGCATCACCCCTTCGGCCTGGGCGTTGCGGGCACTCTTGCGCAGGGCTGCCAGATCATCCCATGTGTCAAACCCCAGTTGCGGCGACAGACGCACGGGGGCATCGGCGGGCAGGTCGGCGCAGGCGCTTTCCAGCAGCTTGCGGCGCATGGCAAAGGGGGTGTTGCGCATGTCCTGCCCCTGCCATTCCAGCAGGTCATAGGCGTGCAGCACCACGGGGGCTTCGGTCAGCAGCTTTTTCGGCACGGTCTTGCGGCCAATGCGCGATTGCAGCGCGTTGAACGACGACGGCACCGGTTGGTCTGACGGCCAGACCAGCAATTCGCCGTCCAGAACGGTGCCTTGCGGCAGATAATCGACCGCCCTTGCCAGTTCCGGAAAACGGTCGGTCATCAGTTCCTCGCCACGGGACCAGACGAAATACTGGCCATCGCGCAGAATCAGCTGACCGCGAATGCCGTCCCATTTCCACTCGGCGCGCCAGTCGGCCGTGTCGCCCAGATGCTGCGCCGTGTCCTCCAGCCCGTAGGCCAGATAGAAGGGGTAGGGGCGCGACGCATCGGCAGAGGCGTCTTCGGCTTCGACCAAAGCGTGCCATGTGGTGTCATCGGGGTGCCAGTTGCCCATTAGCCGGTGCGCCAGTTCGGCCTCGGGCTTGTCCGTGGCGCGGGCAAGGGCGCGGGTCATCAGCTTTTGGCTGACCCCGACGCGGAAACCGCCGGTGATCAGTTTGTTAAAGATGAACCGTTCGGCCCCGCCAAGCTGGTCCCAGGCCGACAGAACGAACGTCTTTCGGGCATCTTCGTCCTGGGTGTAAATCTCGCGCAGGGCGGCGATCCAGGCGGACAGGCTGCGGTCGTCCTGGGGGGTGTTCGGCGGCAGGACCAGCGCGATGGTTTCGGCCAGATCGCCGACGATGGCATAGCTTTCCTCGAACAGCCACAGCGGGATCGCCGCGCGCTCTGCCGCCCATTCGCGCAGCTTGGTCGTTGTCACCGCCCGCTTGGGCCGGCGGCCCGAAAACAGCGCGATGGTCCACAGCCGGTCGGTATCGGGTGCGTGCTGGAAATAGTCGGCAAGGGCCGCGACCTTTGCATTGGTTTTGGTGCTTTGGTCGATGGTGCTGAACAGCTGGGCAAAGCGCTTCATTCCGAGACATCCTTGTCCAGCGTCTCGCCCTCGAACTGGGTCGGGACGACCTGCGCATTCCAGCCGTTAATCTTCAGGTACCGGCTGAAGATATCCGTGTAACCATGCGTAACATATATATTTTCGGCCTCTGTCTCTTTGATCGCTGACAGCAGCCCGTCCCAATCCGCATGGTCCGAGATGATAAATCCCCGATCGCCCGCGCGCCGCCGCCGGACGCCCCGAATGGCCATCCAGCCGCTGGCAAAGGCGGTTTCCTGGGGGCCAAATTTCTTGGCCCATGCGCTGCCCAATGCCGAGGGCGGTGCAAGCACGATCGCACCGGGATGGTCCTTGGGTTTCAGATCCGCCTTCGCAAGGATCGTATCGGGCAGGCTGATCCCCTGATCGCGCATCACCTGATTGGTGTTCTCTGTCGCCGTATGGGTCAGGATCGGGCCGATGGCAGGGTCCAGCATGGTCAACAGACGTTGCGCCTTGCCCAAGGCATAGGCCCCCAGAAAAGCGGTCTTTCCTTCGGCGGCACAACCCGCCCACCACCCGTTGATCTGGGCTGCAACAGTTGCCTGGTCCTCCCAACGGAACACGGGCAGACCAAAGGTGCTTTCGGTGATGAAATGATGGCACTTTATCGGGGTGAACGCTTCGGACAGGCCGTCATTCACCACCTTGTAATCCCCCGATGCGACCCAGACCTCGCCTTGGACCTCGACCCTTATCTGGGCCGAGCCGGGCACATGTCCGGCAGGATGAAACGACACGTCTGCACCACCGATCCGCCGGACCTCGCCGTATGCGATGCCTTCGGCGGTGATGTCGCCCAGACGGTGGCGCATGACGGGCAGGGCGGCGTGGGTCGCCAGATACCGCCCCATGCCCCAACGCGCGTGATCGGAATGGCCGTGGGTGATCAGCGCGCGGTCCACCGGACGCCACGGATCAATGTAAAAATCCCCGGCGGCACAATAAATGCCGTTTTCGGTGAAACTAAGAACGGGTGCTTTGGTCATGCGAAACAGATAGGGGTGTTGCGCGATTTGAACAGGGGGAACGGTGATAAACGAAATGGGGCGGGTATAGTATCGTTTTATATCAGATGGATAGGGCGCATTGTTGATGCAGGTCGATCAAGCTAGCTTTTTGCATTTCCCAAAAACAACCGGGCGATATCGTCAAGCGCACTGTCGCGAAGCTTGGGCGTTTCCATGAGGATTTCATGTTCGGCACCCTCGACAATTTGCAGCTGGCCGCTGGTCCAGGTCGCCATCCGGTCCCTGATCCGGCCAAGGTGGACGATCCGTTCGTTGCTGCCAAGCAGGGTAATGCAAGGCAGGCTGGGGGCCGCACGCAAGGCAAGATGGTTTGTTTCGGACAATGCCTCGCGCAGCCAGACATAGCTGGGGCCGCCCAACGACAGGTCGGGATGCGCCGCCAACTGGTCGCGCATCATATCGTACATGGACGCATCCGTGGTCAGCATGTTGTCTTCAAACGGTTCAACCGTGACATAGGGGTCGAGTTTTGTTCCCATTGGCAGGCTGTGCCCCTGACCGATCTTTGGCATCAGATGCGACAGTACGGCGGCGAAGGGGCGCAGGTGTGGCGCGATGTGAATGCCCCACATCGGGCCGGTAAAGGCTGCTGCCTGAACCGAAAGCCCCTCCATGACGGCGCGCAAACCGATGCAGCCGCCCATCGAATGGGCCAGCAGGAAGAACGGGCGCGGCAGTTGCAGGTTGCGGGCCGCACGCATCATGGCGGCAACGTCTTTTTGATAATCCGAAAACGTATCGACATAGCCGATGCGGCGATCCGGCAACATCCGGTCCGCCAGCCCCTGACCGCGCCAGTCGATGGCCATCACCGCCAAGCCGCGTTTTGCGAATTCGGCCGCAATTACCCCATATTTTTCAACGTATTCGGTGCGGCCGGGGAACAAAAGGACAGTGCCTTTCGCCCCCTCGACCGTCCAATGTGCCACCCGCAGCCTTTTACCGTCAGACGTCTCTATCCAATGGGCAAGACCAGTGTCCGGACCAGGATAGATGCCGGTAAATAGGGGCGCGGGCGTCAGAGACATCAGGCGAGCACGGCCGCCAACTTCATTGCCATGCCCATGTCACCGTCGATCTTGAGCTTGCCGCTCATGAACGCGCCGGTGGGGTTTGTGTCGCCCGACAGGATCGCCTGAAACGTATCCGCGTCGGCAGACAGGGTTACGTCTGCATCTTCGTCTGCGGCACGTGCGCCGTTTGCGTCCATAATCACAGAACCTTCGCCTTCGATGTCGAACTTGGCTGTGCCGTCAAAATCCGCGCCGGCCAGTTTTTCGTTCAGTACAGTTACGGCTTCGTTCAAAATGTCGCTCATAGTGGGCCCTTTTTTGGCATTTGGTGCCGACACGTCTGGAAAAGTGGCGGCAGCCTGTTACATTCAACATTGTTATGGTCAATCACATCGTCAACCTCAAACATACCGTAGCGGCACTTGGTTTATGGGTGTTGCTTGCAGGTACTTGTTTTGCGCAGTCCACCCTGCCGCAAACCGATGAATTATTAGACAAGTTGCGAAATGCGCCTGCCGAAGAGGCGTCACGGCTCGAGCGTGAGGTTCAGACCGCATGGTCGCGATCCGGTTCGGCGACGATTGATCTGCTGATGAAGCGGGGCCAGGGCGCGTTGCAGGCGGGCGATATCAAGCTCGCGATTGAACATTTCACCGCGTTGACAGATCACGCACCCGCCTTTGCCGAAGGCTATCATGCCCGTGCGCAGGCCTATTTTCAGGCAGATCTATATGGCCCTGCGATAGATGATCTGGAATTAACATTGGCGCTTAACCCTCAGCAGTATAATGCTATTTTCGGGTTGGGTGCGATCTTGCAAGAAGTTGGGAAACTGCGCTTGGCCGCAGATCTATATCGTCGGGTGTTAGAAATTAACCCTCACCATGAAAACGCGCAAAAGGCGCTGGACGGGCTTCGGCGCGACGGCATCGGGCGCACACTTTAAGACGTCGGGAATATTCTGGTGACAGGCGAAGGTAGGGTCGTGGCCGTTTTGGGCCCGACCAACACAGGCAAGACAACCTATGCCATTGAACGGATGCTGGCACATCGTACGGGCATCATCGGGCTGCCCCTGCGGTTGCTTGCCCGCGAGGTATATGACCGCATCGTAGCGTTGCGCGGCCCGTCCGTTGTCGCGTTGGTCACGGGCGAGGAGCGGATTGTACCGCCGCGCACGCAATATTGGGTCTGTACGGTCGAAGCGATGCCCGAAGGCATGGGCGCGGATCTGGTCGCGGTGGATGAAATCCAGCTTTGTGCCGACCCCGAGCGCGGGCATGTGTTTACCGACCGGTTGTTGCGGGCGCGCGGTCTGCACGAGACGTTGTTTATGGGGTCTGACACCATGCGCGGGACCATCGCTGCGCTGGTCCCCAAGGCGCAATTCATCAAACGCGAGCGGATGAGCGAATTGACCTATGTTGGTCAGAAAAAGATAAGCCGGATGCGCCCACGCAGTGCGATTGTCGGTTTTTCGGTTGAGAATGTATATGCGATTGCCGAGCTGATCCGCCGCCAGAAGGGCGGTGCGGCGGTCGTGATGGGTGCACTTTCACCGCGCACGCGCAATGCGCAGGTTGAAATGTACCAAAACGGCGAGGTCGATTACCTGGTGGCCACAGATGCCATCGGGATGGGGCTGAACCTTGATGTTGATCACGTGGCGTTTTCTGCCCTGACCAAATTTGACGGACGGCGGATGCGCCCGCTGGCCCCGAACGAGCTGGCCCAGATTGCCGGGCGGGCAGGGCGCGGCTTCAAAAGCGGGACTTTCGGTGTGACCGGCGATGCGCCCCCGTTGGAAGACGGCGTTGCGCGTGCGATCATGGATCACAGCTTTACCCCGCAAAACAAGATCAACTGGCGCAACCCGTCGCTGCAATTCGGCAGCATCGACCGGCTGATCAACACGCTAGAGATGTCGCCGGATCACGAACGTCTGTTCAAAGCCCGCGAGGCGGATGACCTGCGTGTGCTCAAATCGCTGGGGCAGGATGCCGAGATCATGGCGCGCTGCACCGACGGGCCGTCGGTCAAGCTGTTATGGGATGTGTGCCGGATTCCCGACTTTCGCGGGATCAGTCATGCAGAGCACGCCAGCCTTCTTGAGACGATATTTATCTATCTGCATCAGCGGGGTTCTATCCCGGATGAGTGGATCGCACGACAAATTCAACGCATTGATCGAACCGATGGCGACATTGATGCGTTATCGAAACGTCTGGCGTTTATCCGCACATGGACATACGTCACGCAACGCAAAGGTTGGACAATTGACGAAAGTCATTGGCGAGACGAGGCGCGTGTCGTAGAAGACAGACTGTCGGACGCGCTGCACGAGCGTCTGACCCAAAGATTTGTAGATCGGCGCACGTCCGTGCTTTTGCGCCGGCTAGGACAGAAGGAAGCCATGGTGGCCGAAGTAAACGAGACCGGTGAAGTAACCGTTGAAGGCGAATTTGTAGGCAAGTTGGACGGTTTCCGTTTCCGGCAAGACAAAGGCGCTGGCGTCGCAGAAGACAAAACGATCAAGACCGCGTCATTGCAGGCTTTGGCCCCGCAATTCCATTTGCGTGCAGACCGTTTTTATAATGCACCCGATACCGAGATTGATTTCACAGAGCAGGGCGGCCTGATGTGGGGCAGCTCGGCTGTGGGCAAGCTGGTGGCGGGCCCTGATCCGCTCAGACCCGGTATCGAGGTTTTCGTTGATGATGTCGCAGGCCCCGAGGTTGCCCAAAAGGTGCAGCGCCGCTTGCAGCATTTCATTGATCGCAAGATTGCGGCCCTGTTCGAGCCGTTGGTCGCCTTGTCCAAGGACGAGGCCCTGACCGGTCTTGCCCGTGGTTTTGCCTTCCGCATGGTTGAAAATTTCGGCATTTTGCCGCGCACCGATATCGCTGACGATGTCAAAGCGCTGGATCAGGATGCCCGTGGTGCCTTGCGCAAGCACGGTATCCGTTTTGGCCAGTTCACCATCTTCATGCAGGCGTTGCTCAAACCCGCGCCGACCCGTTTGCGGCTGGTATTGTGGTCGCTCAGCAAGGGATTGCAGGAATTCCCTGAATCGCCCCCTCCGGGTTTGGTGACCATCCCTGTGGATGCAAGCGCGCCTGCGGGTGCCGATACCATGTCGGGCTACCGTAATGCTGGCACACGTGCGATCCGCATCGATATGCTGGAACGTCTGGCTGACATGCTGCGCTCAGAGGATTCGCGCGGCGGGTTCGAGGCAAAGCCGGATATGCTGTCGATCACCGGCATGACGCTGGAACAGTTCGCGGCCCTGATGGAAGGTCTTGGCTACAAGGCCGAGAAATCCGAGCGCACCAAGGTCAAGGCTGTTGATGCCGTGATCCCGCATGACGGCGCGAAGATGGAAGCTGACAAGGGCGCGGATGCAGACACACCAGTGATGGATGTCGCGGCCGAGCAATCTGCGGGCGGTATCATTGCTGACCCTGCGCCGGCTGAGCCTGCTGATGTCGTCCCTGAGACGGCTGACATCATCGACGAAGGTATTGCGCCGATCTTGTCGGAAACGGCGGAAACGCCCGAGGTATCGGACCACATCCCTGACACCGCTGCCGGGGAAAACCCGCAAGGTACTGCCCCCGATGCATCCATCGCCGGCGCAGAGACAGAGGTGTTTTACGTCTTTACCTGGGGTCGTCCGGCCCGTGCCAACCAGAATGCGCGGCGCGGCGGTGGTGATCGTCCGCAAGGCAAAGGCAAACCTGGCCCGCGTGGCAAAAAGGGTGGCCAGCGTGGTGACAAGGGCGACAAAACCGGCAACAAGTCGCAAAACTTTAGCGCGCGCCCTCCAAAGGCGGAAAAGCCGATCGACCCTGACAACCCCTTTGCTGCGGCCCTGATGGGTCTCAAGACCAAATAATTGTCGGAGGCGGCTTCAAAGCTGCGGCTGGATAAATGGCTGTGGCATGCGCGGTTCTTTAAGACACGATCATTGGCGGCGGCGCGCGTGCAAGCGGGCGCCGTTCGCGTGAACGGGAGCATCGCGCAGAAACGGGCTACGATCATCGTGCCGGGCGACGTGCTGACCTTTGCGATGGGCGATGACATTCGTGTGATCCAGATCGACGGCATCGGCACAAGGCGCGGCCCGGCCCCCGAAGCGCAGGCGCTTTATTCCGATCTGTCCCCGCCTGCGCCCAAGTCCGAGAAAAAACCGCCTGAAAATCCGGCTTTTGAGGGAAAAGGGCGTCCCAGCAAGCGTGATCGGCGTGTGCTTGATCTTTCTCGGGCCCGCCATCTTGAATGATGTGCTGTGCTGATTTAGCAATGCGCCAAACCCGTTATAAAAGATGACTCTATGACCTATATTGTTAACGACGCCTGTATCGCCTGCAAATACACTGATTGCGTCGAAGTTTGCCCTGTGGATTGCTTCTATGAGGGCGAAAACATGTTGGTCATCCACCCCGATGAATGCATCGACTGTGGGGTGTGTGAACCTGAATGCCCCGCTGATGCGATCCGTCCGGACACCGAGCCGGACATGGAAAAATGGGTTGAATTCAATCGCAAATATTCCGAATTGTGGCCTGTGATCATCACCAAGAAAGACCCACTTCCCGATGCGGAAGAACGCGATGGCGAAGCGGGCAAGCTGGATAAATACTTCTCGGAGGCACCGGGCGAAGGCGGTTAAGCGATTCGAAAATCGCCAGAGCTGCGGGGCGGCCAGACTGGTTTTTTCCGGTAAAACGGCCCCTCTATACGATAATTTAATACACAAGGCCCTTGCGATCGCTTTCGCAGGGCCCATTTTTATGGTATTATGCCTTCGATGAACTTACACACCTGCCACTTCTCAACCCAATCCCTGCGGGTGAACCCGAAATTCTGAAGTTATGATTCTTGGCTGTCGCCCTTTTGGGCTGGGCAGCCTTTGCCTTTGTGAAAAGGCCATCTACCCCTGCGGGCAACGCCCCGTGACCAAGGAGCCATTTTTATGAGCAAGTCGAAAAAGCTAGATTTCCGTCCAAACGAGTTCGTCGTTTATCCTGCGCATGGCGTCGGACAAATTGTGTCGGTCGAAGAACAGGAAGTCGCGGGCATCACGCTGGAACTGTTCGTGATCGCCTTTGTCAAAGACAAGATGACATTGCGCGTGCCGACCCATAAGGCGATTGAAATCGGGATGCGTGCGCTTAGCAGCCCCGACACGATCACCCACGCGATGAAAACCCTCAAGGGTAAAGCCAAGGTAAAGCGGGCCATGTGGTCGCGTCGTGCACAAGAATACGAGCAAAAGATCAACTCCGGTGATCTGATCGCCATTGCCGAAGTCGTGCGCGACCTGCACCGCACTGATGACCAGCGCGAGCAAAGCTATTCCGAGCGTCAGCTTTATGAGGCGGCACTGGAGCGTTTGACACGTGAAGTGTCTGCCGTTGCCGGTGGCGATGAACTGGCCGCAGCCAAGCAGATCGGTGATGTGCTGGAAAGCCGCGTCGCAGCAGCCTAAGCGACCCTACGACCCATTAAAAAAGCCGCGGCAGGTTTCCCTTGCCGCGGCTTTTGCCTGTCTGGTGTCAGGCTTGTTTCTTTTCTTCGTACTCGGTCCGGTTCATGAACGCGGTTTCCAGATCTTTTTGCAGCTCTTTCGCGCGGGCGACATAGGCCTTGTTTTCGCTCGGCGGGATGTCGGGGCGCCATAGGGCGGCCAGCTCACGGACCGATGCCCGGTCATGGCTATAGAACATGCGCTGCGCTTCGGCGGCCTCGTAATCGGACAGGCCCAGATTTTCCAGCACATAGCGCCCTGCACGCAGTGAACTGTCGAACATTTCGCGCACGATATCATCAGCACCGGCCTGATACTGGCGGTAAACATCCGTGCGGTCATGGGCGCGGGTCACGATATGCAGATCGGGGCGTTCCTTGCGGGCATAGGCAATCAGCTGAAGCGCGGATTTGGGATCGTCCAGCGCCACGACCAGCACCTTGGCATCGCGCAAACCGGCCTTGCGCAGGATGTCGGGGCGGGTCGGATCGCCCAGGAACGCCTTGAAGCCAAAGCGGCGCATGACGGCGATTGTTTCGGGGTTGTGATCCAGAACCACGGTGCGAAAGCCCGATGCCTGAACCAGCCGGTTCACGATCTGGCCAAAGCGCCCGACCCCCGCAATGATAACGGTGCCTTGTTCGTCGATTTCATCGGCGACGATGGGGCCTGCCTTGCTGTCAAAACGTTTGCTGATCTGGTCATACAGAATGAACAAAAGCGGCGTGATCAGCATCGACAGGGCCACCACCAGCAGCAACACTTCGGCGACCTGGCCGGGCATCACCCCCGTGGCGACCGAAAAGCTGACCAGCACAAAGCCGAATTCGCCCGCCTGAGCCAACCCAAGCGCCAGCAGCCATCTGTCGCGGCCCCGCAGACGGAACAACGTGCCAAGCCCGAACAGGATGATCCCTTTGACGATGATCACCAAGAGCGCCATGCCCATGATAATCACCGTATCCGAGTACAATAGCTCAAAGTTGATGCCCGCACCGACGGTGATAAAGAACAGGCCCAGCAACAGGCCTTTGAACGGCTCAAGGTCGGTTTCCAGTTCGTGGCGGAATTCACTGCTGGCCAGAACCACGCCGGCCAGAAATGCGCCAAGGGCAGGGGACAGGCCGACCAGCATCATCAGGAATGAAATCCCGACAACAATCAGCAGGGCCAATGCGGTGTACATCTCGCGCAGCTTGGCGGCGTGGATAAAGCGGAACACAGGGCGGGTAAAGAACACGCCGGTGATGATGATCCCCGCGATGGCCCCAATTGTGACAAGGGTAATACCCCAGCCGGGCAACCCCTGGATCAGCGATATCGCAGCTTGCGCCACCTCGGCACCCTGGCCCAAAGGCTCTTCGCTGCCATGACCGACGACCGGCGTGCCATGCGCATCCGGATCCACCGTAATCGACCCGTCCGGCAATGCCTCTGCTACCATTTTGGTGACCAGCAGCGGCAGGAAGGCAAGGATCGGGATCACGGCAATATCTTGCGTCAGCAGGACCGAAAACACCGATCGCCCGCCTGCGGTCTGCATCAGCCCCTTTTCCGACAGGGTTTGCAGCACGATCGCAGTCGAGGACAGCGACAGGGTCAGACCAACCGCAATCGCAACACCCACTGGCTGGCCATAGGCCATGGCAATGCCCATCAGCGCGGCGGCTGAAATCAGAACCTGCAAGCCCCCCAGCCCCAACAACCTGTGCCGCATGTTCCACAATGCGCGGGGTTCCAGCTCCAGACCGATCAGGAATAGCATCATCACCACGCCAAATTCCGCAAAATGCTGCAGGTCCTTGGTCTCTGACCCGACAAAGCCCAATGCGGGACCAATAAGGATACCCGCCGCCAGATAGCCCAGCACCGACCCCAACCCCAACCGCGAGGCAATAGGCACCGCGATGACTGCGGCTGCCAGATAGATTGTGGCTTGGAACAGGAAACCTTCCATGGGACGTTTTCTTTCATTGGGCCAGCGGGGAAACCGGCAAAGGGTCGTTTAGGTGGGCAAGGGCCCGTCGTGCTTTAGCTGGTCCATAACAATCTGACTATGCACTTTTGCGACAGCGCCATGGGGCAGCAACACATCGTGGATCAAACGGTTCAGGCTGGACAAGTCCACACAATAGACGCGCAGCAGGTAATCGGCATCCCCCGTCATGGTCCAGGCGCTCACGATCTCGGGGCGGGTGGCCAGTAGGCGGGCAAAGCTGGCAGAATGGTCGGGCCCATGGGTGCCAAGATGGACCTGGATGAACCCCTGCACCGCCAGACCCAACCGGATCGGGTTCAGCTTGGCGCGGTAGCCCTCGATATAGCCTTCGGTCTCAAGCCGCTGACGCCTGCGCCCCGCCTGCGAGGGGGACAGGTGCAACTGCTCACCCAGCTCCTGCGCGGTCAAATGCGCATTCTTTTGCAAGGCGGCCAGCAGACGGCTGTCTGTTTCATCCAATGTCATGCGGGTTTCTCGCTTGGTTTCCGTTAATTATGCGTGGTTCGCGCATATTTATCCAGAGCATAGGTCAATTTTGCGCAATTAACGCGGGGATCTGCCGATATCTTGGGCGAAATATATTACTGACAGGAGAATCCGCATGGGTCCGTTTCCACATGATGCCGAAAAGTCCAAAATAACCGATGAAAATCCGGCCGGCACCGACGGGTTCGAATTCGTCGAATTCGCCAGCCCCGACCCGCAAGAACTGCGTGATCTGTTCACGCGCATGGGCTATGCGCACGTGGCCAACCACAAGACACAAGCGATCGAGCTTTGGCAGCAGGGCGACATCACCTATGTGCTGAACGCCGACCCCTCCAGCTTTGCCGCCGCCTTCGTGCAAGACCACGGGCCTTGCGCCCCGTCGATGGGCTGGCGCGTGGTGAATGCACAGCAGGCCCTGGCCCATGCGCTGTCCAAAGGGGCCGAAGAATACACCGGTGCGGGCAAGGTTCTGGATGTTCCGGCCATCAAAGGCATCGGCGGATCCCTGATCTATTTCGTGGACCAGTATTACGACACATCCCCCTATAACGAAGAATACGACTGGATCGCACAGTCGAAACCGGCAGGGGTCGGGTTCTACTATCTCGATCACCTGACCCATAACGTGTTCAAGGGAAACATGGATGTGTGGTTCAAATTCTACGGCGATCTGTTCAACTTCCGCGAAATCCGCTTCTTTGACATCGAAGGCAAGTTTACCGGCCTGACCTCGCGCGCGTTGACATCGCCCTGCGGTCGTATCCGCATTCCGATCAATCAGGATCGGGATGAAAAGGGCCAGATCGTTGCCTATCTGAAAAAATACAAAGGCGAAGGCATCCAGCACATCGCCGTTGGCGCGCGCGACATCTATGACGCCACGGATCAGATTGCCGAAAATGGCCTCAAATTCATGCCCGGCCCCCCCGATGCCTATTACGCGCTCAGCCAGACCCGGGTGACCGACCATCAGGAACCCTTGGACCGGATGAAAAAACACGGGATCCTGATCGACGGCGAGGGCGTCGTGGATGGCGGCGAAACCCGCATCCTTTTGCAGATTTTCTCGAAAACCGTGATCGGCCCGATCTTTTTCGAATTCATCCAGCGCAAAGGCGACGACGGCTTTGGCGAAGGCAATTTCAAAGCCCTGTTCGAAAGCATCGAACAAGAACAGATAGACACGGGCGAGCTGAAATCAGCCTGATAGAAATACCAAAGGCCGCGTCAGTAGATGCGGCCTTGTCTCTTCTCTGGCTCGTAAATATCCCGCTCGTAAATATCCCGGGGGAACCGCCGTCAGGCGGTGGGGGCTGGCCCCCGACAGCGTCAGCCTCAGCTGCGCGGCATCTTCAAAACAACATCCCGCCCGCGTCGCGTATAGCGCAATTCGTTTTCGCCGATGGCCGACACGCGCCCGCCATCCAACCGGTCGCCAACCGCTACTTTTTGATAGCGCCCGTTGCTCAACCGGATCAAGGCGCGGCGGCTTGACGGTTTTCCGTAAACCCCGATCAGGTTGATATCACGCAGTTTGATAGCGTTCTTGACAGTTGCTTGCGTGGCCACAGATGCTTTTGACGGCAGGCTGGGGGCGACGGTGCGCGGTGCCACGGCGGCAGTACTTGCAACTTGCGTGGGTTCGGGCGTGGCCCGTTCGGCCCGCTTTACGATGCGGGCAAAGTTGCGGGGCCGCGTATCCGGGCGCACGGAGGCCTGAACCGCATAGGGGGTCGCGTTGTTCAGAACCGGTCCGGCAGGTTTCGGTGCAACAGTCACAATCGCGGCAAGCGACGCCCCCGCCGCCGCCGAGGCCGCCTGAACTTCGGGTGCGACGGCTTGCGGCACCGCTGAGGTTGCGGCAGTCTGCTGGACCGATGCAGGGCGCAACGACGGGCGCAGGCTGGCCAGTTCCGTGCGGGTCAGCCCGCCAAGGGTTGACCGCTCGTTGCTTTCCACCAGATCACCGGGCCGCACAACGGGCCGGAACTGAAGCAAAGCTGGCTGTGTTTCCGGCACCTCTGGCGCGGCTTCCGGCGTTTGGGTGCTGCTGCGCGTCAGGGTTTTGGGCGGCTCGGCAGGGGGGCGGCCCGCAATGACCTTGATCCCGTCGGCATTCAGCGCGCCATCCGGGGTCGGGACGACCAAGCCCTTGTCATCCAGCGTAAATGAGGTGCCGGGCGGTGCGGGGGAGGCTGGCGAAAATTCCACGGTATCCCCGCCAAAAGACGCCAATCTGGGCAGGGCCACGGCGTCGTTCGCGGAGCTGACCGGATCGATACTGGTCATATAAAGATCATCAATCGGCACCATGGCAGGGGCAATCGGGGTTTCGGGGGCCATCACCCAAATACCCGACGTGGCGTATTTCGCCTCGATCTCTTGCTGGGTCAGCGTGCGCGGTTGGGCCAGTTCGGGCACGCGCAAGGCATCCAGAACGGCGCTGTCTTCATCGGTCAGGCTGGGGTCCAGCGCCGCGACCCGTTCTTGGGCGGGTTGTGGTGTGGGGGGCTGTGGAGTGGTGACGGTGTCGGGCAGTGCAACAGATGTTTCCGCGCGGGCGGGGACGGTATTGGGGGCCGGATCGCGTGGTTCAACAGGGGCCGATGCAATCGCGGTCGTGTCGCGGCTGGTAAACCAGCGCGACAGCGAAAGCCCGTCATCCAGAAACACCGACGCCCAGGCGGCGACACCGGCAAGAAACACCAGCAGTGCGGCAGTCAGTGCCAGCCCGAGAAAGCGCGGTTTCCCCCCGACGTTATTCGACTTCCGCGCCCCGAAAATGGTCATCCGTTCCGCTTCGGACGTGGTTTTGGGCAGCGTGATGCTTGTGTCTTTGACTGCGACACCCGCGCCATAGGATGCGGCGGCGGGCGGGGGCGGCGTCTTGCGCGGTTTGCCTTTGCTCAGGAAACCCCATTTCCTGATCTTCGCCTTGGGCTTTTCGGCGGGAACAGCACTTAACGACCTGCTGTCTGGCACAGGTGCATCCGGCGTTGACCCTTTCGCTGCGGCATCGGCGCGTTTGGCCGTCCCGACAGGGGGAGCGGCTGCACTGCTGCGACGGCTTGAGAAAGCTGTAGGTGCGGGCACAGGGGCCGCAGCCGCAGCTTTCGGGGGCGCTTTGACACCTGCTGGCGCGGCACCCGTTGCAGCGGCAGCGGCGGAAATGGCTTTCCGGACCCTGGCCTTCAAATCCTCCGGTGCATCGTTCTGTGCGGGTTCTGATTTCACTTCGGGCTGCGCTTGTTTCGCAGGCTCCGTGGCCACGGCAGCGGCCATGTCTTCAGGCAAGGCAGGCGCGGGGGGGATCGCCGGTTTTGCCGCGATTATATCTTCCCGACCGCGCACAAAGCTGGTGGCATCATCGCCGCGCGGGGTGGCGGTTTTATCCTGTGGCGTTTCGGCATCCGGCCCGTCTTTGGCAGGGGCGGTTTGAAACAGATCGCTCAAGGCTTCGTCTGCTTGGGGCTCTTTTACCGGGGGCACATAGGGGCCCAGTACGACAACGGCATCGTCATCCGGTTCGATCGCTTCGTCACGCTCCAACAAGCTTGAGGCGACATCGGTGGGGCCGAAAAACGGCTCGCCCTTGAAAACGTGGCTGTCGGGTCTGGCGACGAAGCTGACCGGATAAAAGCGGTGTTCTGTGGCAAAGGCTTCGGCTTCGGCCAAAGTCTCAAGGGCAACGGCTGCCACATGGGTCTGTGCGCCATCGCTGCTGATATCAAACGCCAGATCGTCGACATCATAAGGGGTTGCCCCTTCAAGCGCGCGGCGGGCTTCGGACATGCGCGCCGCATCTGAAAGACCGGGTGTTTCAAGCGTCATAAACTTGATCTGGTCATTGGGGATCAGCAGTTTTGTGCGCACGCCGCCGGGTTCCAACGCGGCTGCGGTTTTGCGCAGCACGGCCAGTTCGGCAGACATGTCCGGTGCATCAATTGATACATCGCCAATGCTGCGCCAGCCGCCCGCAGTGCGGTGCAGCAAACTTATGCCATCAATGGACAGGGAAAGTGCAAAATTTGGCTTCATATCGACGCTTTTTTATCAGGCAGGTACCGGTAGAATTTTATCACGTGCCCGCGGATTAAAACAGCGCGCCAGAATATCATTCAGATTATAGCAGTAGTTTGCCTATGGAAAGGGCAGAGCGGCAACGGGGCTTGCGGTAAGGGCATAGGGCCGCCAAACATAATTCAGATTAGATTTATCAAACCAAAGGTTGAAATAATGCGAATTTTGCAATGGACCGCTGTGATTTGGATGGCGCTGGTATCGGGTGTCATCGCCCAAAACGTCCAGAATGGAATCACCGTGAGCGGCGAGGGCGTTGTTTCGCTGGCCCCCGATATGGCCACCATTCGTCTGGGTGTCTCGGAGCGTGCCGCGACCGCATCTGATGCCATGCGCCAGACGTCTGAAAAGGTGCGGGGCATTCTGGATCAGCTGGACGGTATTCAGGTGGCGGGACTGGATCGCCAGACCAGCGGTCTGTATCTGCGCCCGGTCTATGACAACCGCCCGCGCGACGACAATGGCCCGGCGCAGGTGGTCGGATACGAGGCGGGCAATACCGTCAGCGTCACCGTGCGCGACCTGAGCAAGCTGGGCGCGCTTCTGGATGCGGTCGTGGCTGAAGGGGCAAATGATTTCAACGGGTTGGAATTTGGCCTGCAAGACAATGCCGAGGCTTTGATTGCAGCGCGCAAGGGGGCCGTTGCCGATGCGATGGCCCGTGCAAGCCAGCTGGCCGAAGCGGCGGGGGTCAAACTGGGCGCTGTCTTGCAGATGTCGGAATCAAGTCAGGGCTACCGGCCGATGGAAATGAAAGCGTCGCAGATGCGCAGCATGGATGTCCCGATCGAAACCGGCGAAGTGGCCATTCGCGCCCAGGTCACCATGCAGTTCGCGATCTCGCAATAACCAGCGGGCCTGGGCTAGAAACGAAAAAGCGCCCGAGAGATCATCGTCTCTCGGGCGCTTTTTATTGATATGGCTGGATTAGCTGGTCGCTTTGGCCAGCGCCTGATCCAGATCGGCAATCAGGTCGTTCGCATCTTCGGTCCCGATGGACACGCGCACCACATTGGCACCGGCACCGGCAGCTTCTTGCTGCTCTGCGCTGAGTTGGCGGTGGGTGGTCGAGGCCGAGTGGATGATCAGCGACCGTGTATCGCCAAGGTTGGCCACGTGGCTGAATATCTCGAGCGCATTGACCAGTTTCACGCAGGCGTCATAGCCGCCCTTGACCGCAAAGGTGAACAAGCCGCCAGCGCCTTTGGGGCACACGGTTTTGACACGATCGAAATACGGCGATGATTCAAGACCTGCATAGGTCACGAAATCAACGCGGTCGTCATTCTCGAGCCATTGCGCGATCTTGGTGGCGTTCTCGACGTGACGCTCCATCCGCAAGGACAGGGTTTCGGTGCCCATCAATGTGTAGTGGGCCGCTTGGGGGTTCATGGTCATGCCCAGATCGCGCAGACCGATGGCAATGCCGTGGAAGGTAAAGGCAAGTGGGCCAAAGGTCTCGTGGAACTTGAGGCCGTGATAGGCGGGTTCTGGCTGGCTGAGCGACGGAAATTTGTCATTGGCAGACCAGTCGAATTTACCGGAATCGACGATACAGCCGCCGGTGACGGTGCCGTTGCCGGTCAGGTATTTCGTGGTCGAATGCACGACCAGCGTCGCGCCATGTTCGATGGGGCGGCACAGGTACGGGGTGGCGGTGGTGTTGTCGATGATCAGCGGGATACCGGCCGCATCGGCCACATCCGCGATGGAACGCACATCCATGATATAGCCGCCGGGGTTGGCAATCGCCTCGCCAAAGATCGCGCGGGTGTCATCGTCAACGGCAGCTTTGACCGCTTCGACATCATCGAAATCGACGAACTTGCACGACCAGCCGAAGCGCTTGATGGTCTGGCTGAACTGGGTGACCGTGCCGCCGTACAAACGGGTCGAGGCGATGATGTTCTTGCCCGGCCCCATCAGCGGGAACAAGGCCATGATCTGGGCCGCGTGACCCGAAGAACAGCACACAGCGCCGACACCGCCCTCAAGCGTGGCAATGCGTTCTTGCAGAACGGCCACAGTGGGGTTGGTCAGACGCGAATAGATAAAGCCGACTTCTTGCAGGTTGAACAAGGCGGCGGCGTGATCTGCGTCGCGGAACACATAAGCCGTGGTCTGGTAAATCGGCGTCTGACGCGCGCCGGTTGCCGGATCGGGCTTGGCACCTGCGTGAATTTGCAGCGTGTCAAAGCCGTAAGTTGGGCCGTCTGTCATGGTTATCCTCCCGTGGATTGGTTGGGTTATGGATATTGGAACGGGGTATGCGACACAAGAGAATGCACACGGCCAGCGGTGACGATCGGAATTTTTAAAAATTCCGGACCGGAAAATTTGAATTTTCCGACCAGCGCCGCCCTGTTAGCGCATCCAATAGCCGTTGGATTTAAGCCGATTGCGGATGGCCTGTTCCTTGCGGGGCAGGTTGTCTTGGTCAAACAGGGCCCGCGCTTTCTGGCCCCGCCCCTGATAGACCATGCGTTTGATGGGCTCGTAGCCCTTGAGCACTTTCTTGAGCTTGTTCGGGGCCGCAACCGTTTCCAGAACATCCACCGCTTGCTGGCTTTCGCGCGCATATAACAGCGGCAAGAACCGGTAGTGACAGCTGACGCTTCCATCCAGCAGCCCTTGGGGCAGGGTGTCGCGCCCGCCGCCTAATGCGTGGATGACCAGCGGCAGGGCCACCTGATCCAGCCAGGGATCAAAGCTTTGTGCGCAAAGCTCTACCGGGGGGGTGTCGCGGATCGCCAGCGCATATTCCAAAAACCGTGCGCCAAATTCATGGGGGCAGCGGTAAAAGAAGAAGCCTGCGTTGAAATAGAGATAGCGTTGCCAGTATTCGTCCGGGTGGCTCAGATCGAGGCTGCTTTCGAAATCCAGACCGAATTTGTCATAAAGCGATTTCCACAAGCCGTTGTATTGCGGCCCGTAAAGCTGCGGCACGGGCCAGGTGTTGGTGCGCCGCATTGATGCGGTGGGGCGGTCGAAATCGAAGGGGACTTGGGTAATATCGCCTGTAATCAGGGTGTCGGTGTCAAAAAAGACAAAGGGTTCACCCTTGGGCAGGGCGCAGAGCATCTCGATCTTGTTGCCATAGGGATAAGACGCACCAAAGTGTTTTGACTGGAACGGAATGATTTCCGCCCCCAGATCTTCCAGCGCCGCGCGCACTTCCGCGCTTTTGATTTGCGGATCATTTGGCCACAATACGCCGGGTTGCGGTTCAGCCACCAGCAGGCGGCCGCGAAAATCGGGGCTGCTGTGACGCAAAGAGGCCGCGAAAAGCAGTGCCTCATATGCCAAACGACCATGTTGGCCGACGATGACGATATTAAAGTCTTGCGAGGGGGATGTACTGGTCAACGCGATGCCTCATGCTTTTTTTGCCCGACTATAGGGGTAAACGCTGTTTCACAAAAGGTAGCAAATAAGCCCGGACCGATATAGCCGCCTGATTGACAGGTGCCGTTCTTGCGCGGCATCTTGTTTGCAAAAGGGAGTATCGCGGCAAGCATCGGGCATGATCAGGCCCCTTTTTCCGGCGCTGCGCTCAGCACGTTTTTCAAACTGTCTGACGTCAGACAGCAGAGACGATAGGGACGCGTGAGAGCCGAACACGGGACGCTTTTCCGAGACGGTGCTTGTCCGTTGGTAAAGGCCGCCTAAAGTAGAATATGCCGTGTTTGCTTAAGCTTAGATATAATGCGCTTCGCATGGTTGATGGTCCACCGTGGCGGCGCACCAAAGCACATTCTTGTCTGAGCCGTTGATAAGAAGTGAAATGGTGGGCGACCCAGGAATCGAACCTGGCGTGCGTCTCCGCGAGGGAGTTACAGTCCCCTGCCACACCTTGCGGCCTGTCGCCCACTTTCAGCCAGTGCATTGCACCGGCTGTGAAGGCGTGATTACAAGCGGTCCTGATAGGCGTCAAGGCGAAAACCTAGGCGAAAGGCAGGGAAATGATCCTTGCAGCATATGAAAGAGGGTCTGGGCATGAAAAAACCGAAGTGGGTCGTGCAAAAAGAGCAGGAAAAAAAGGTCGAGGCGAACCAGACCGTGTGGTTGTTCGGCTTGCACGCGGTGCGCGACGCACTGGAGAATCCTAAACGTGAAAAATTAAGGCTGATGGTCACGCCCAATGCGCAGATCAAGCTGGAAGAGGCGATTGCAAAGGCGGGAATCGAGCCCGAGGTCGTTGACCCCCGCAAATTCCGCCCGCCGCTGGATCAAGGATCGGTGCATCAGGGCGCTGTGCTTGAGGTCAAGCCGCTGTCATGGGGATCGTTGGAAGAGGTGTGCATCGGGGCCGAGGCACCGCGTGTGTTGTTGCTGGACCGTGTGACTGATCCGCATAACGTTGGGGCAATCTTGCGCTCGGCCGAGGTGTTGGGCGCGTCTGCGGTGATCGGCATGCGCCATCACGCCGCCCCCGAAACCGGATCGCTGGCCAAATCGGCAAGCGGGGCGCTGGAACGCCAGCCCTATCTGCGGGTGCGCAATCTGGCGGATTCGATCAAGGAGCTTCAGAACATGGGGTATCTTGTGCTGGGTCTGGATGGCGAGGCCGACATGACCGTGGAGGCCGCCCTTGAAGGCAAGCGCGACCGTCCGGTGGCGCTGGTGCTGGGGGCCGAAGGGCCGGGCCTGCGAGAAAAGACCAAAGAAACCGTCGATCTGTTGGTACGGATTGACGCAGATGGTGGATTTGGCTCGCTCAACGTCTCAAATGCGGCGGCAATCGCCCTATATGCTTCTCGTCCGCATGGGTAAGGCCCGCATGTAAAAGGAAGAGACGCCGTGAGCTATCCAGTAAAAATCGCGACTTGCTGCTTTTGCGGCAGCAAGGCCGCGTTGACCTTGGATGCGGGGCGTCACGAGCTGGCCTGCGCGCAATGCGGCGCGCCGCTGCATGACCTCAAGCAAATTCCTGTTCCGGCCCCGGCATCGGCCAAGCCGGCGGTTTCGCCGCGCTTGCGACAGTTTGCGCCGTCAAAGCCCGCGAAACCGGCGATGAAGCCGAAAAAAGAGAAATACCAAAAGCGCAAGAAATCCTGGCTGAAAAAGCTGACAGGCGAGGTTTTCGACATTGTGGAAGATATTTTCGACTGAAGCCATGTTACGCAGGGTTGGCGATATTTTGCCTAGATCTTTAGGTTTTGTTCACGCATTTGTCAGACGGTCTTTGAATTGCGCAAATAGTTCTTAACTCATGTGCAAGGCGGCAGGTTCGGAACTCCTGCCGGTCTTTAACTGTCCCTCGTTCCATACCTTCGCGCCCTCGGACATTTGTCTGCAGGGCGCTTTTTTTATCCGAGAATCAGTGTAGATGTGGGGGATGATATATCCAGACGCCCTTTTGAAAGATGTATTGACCCGGACCAAGCGGATTGCTGTGGTCGGTGTGTCGATGAACCCGGTGCGGCCCAGCTATTTTGTGGCGCGCTATCTGTCGCTGAAGGGGTTTGATGTGATTCCCGTCAATCCCGGCCATGCAGGCGAGATGTTGTTCGGGGCCAAGGTGGTCGCCACCTTATCCGACATCGAGGGTGATGTGGATATGGTCGATATTTTCCGCCGCTCTGAGGCGGTGCCCGCAATCGTGGAAGAGGCGCTGGCAGTCTTTCCCAAGTTGCAGACCATCTGGATGCAAATCGGTGTGGAGCATGCCGAGGCGGCGGCTTTGGCCGAGGCGCGCGGGGTGACGGTGATACAGAACCGCTGCCCCAAAATCGAATACCAGCGGTTGTTTTCGGAATTGCGCATGGGCGGCTTTGCGACAGGTATTATTTCGAGCAAGCTGTGACGCGAGGATAGTGCCTGCGGCGGCGGGAAAGGGGGCTTTGCCCCCCAGCCGAAAGATCGGCTTCCCCCCAGGATATTTGAGAGCCAGAGAAGGCCTAGCGGGCGGCTTTTTCAGCGATGCCGCTTTTGGATTGTCTGCGGGCGAGTTCGTCAAGCACGTCTGAGAGCGGGACATCGCGCGACGCGAGCATGACAAGCAGGTGGTACAGCACGTCGGCGGCCTCGGAGGTGAGGGCCGGTTTGTCGTTTTTCACCGCTTCGATGATGGCTTCGATCGCTTCTTCGCCAAATTTCTCGGCGCATTTTTCGGGGCCTTTGGCCAGCAATTGGGCTGTCCAGCTGCTGGACGGGTCCGCATTTTTACGGGCTGTGATGGTGGCGTAGAGATCATCCAGGGTCATGTCAGCCTCATGGGGATACCGGCGGCGGCCATGTGTTGTTTGGCCTGCGCGATGGTATATTCGCCAAAGTGAAAGATCGAGGCGGCGAGGACGGCGGAGGCACCGCCGATGGTCACGCCTTCGACCAGGTGGTCAAGATTGCCAACGCCGCCCGAGGCGATCACCGGCACGCTGACGGCGTCGGAAATGGCGCGGGTCAGGGGCAGGTTGAAGCCTTGTTTGGTGCCGTCGCGGTCCATCGAGGTCAGCAGGATTTCACCGGCCCCTTTGGCGGTAACCAGTTTGGCGAATTCCACGGCGTCGATGCCGGTGGATTTGCGGCCGCCATGGGTGAAGATTTCCCATTTTCCGGGGCTGACTGTTTTGGCGTCGATGGCACAGACGATGCATTGGCTGCCGAACTGATCGGCCGCGCGGGCGATGACATCGGGGTCTGCGACGGCGGCAGAGTTGAAGCTGACCTTGTCTGCACCCGCGAGCAGGAGGGCGCGCACATCAGCCACGGTGCGCACGCCACCGCCCACCGTGAGCGGGATATAGCAATGTTCAGCCGTGCGGGTCACCAGATCGAACATCGTGCCGCGGTTTTCATGGGTGGCGTGGATGTCGAGGAAACACAGTTCATCCGCGCCCGCCGCATCATAGGCGATGGCGGCATCGACGGGATCGCCCGCATCGCGCAGGCCGACGAAATTCACGCCTTTGACCACGCGGCCATCGGCGACATCAAGGCAGGGGATGATACGGGTTTTAAGCATAGCTATTCTTTAGAGGGGCTGTGGACGGGTGGCAAGGCGCTGGAGGGCTGTCTGCCCTCCAGACCTCCCGAGGATTTGGGGCCATTTGGAAGATCAGGCAAGGGCCTTGAGAGCTTGTTTCAGATCGATGGCACCATCGTAGAGGGCGCGGCCTGAAATCGCGCCGGAGATGACGTTGGTGGCTTTGAGCGCCTTGAGGTCGTCGAGCGAGCTGACACCGCCTGATGCGATGACCGGGATATTGACGGCGCGGGCGAGGGCGGCGGTGGCATCGATGTTTGGTCCGCCCATGGCACCATCGCGCAGGATGTCGGTGTAGATGATCGCGGCGACGCCTGCGTCCTCGAAGGATTTGGCGAGGTCGGTGACCATCACATCGGTTTCATTGGCCCAGCCCTTGGTGGCGACGCGGCCGTTGCGCGCATCAATGCCAACGGCGACTTTGCCCGGGAAGGCGCGGGCGGCTTCGCGCACCAGATCGGGGTTTTCGACGGCCACGGTGCCCAGGATCACCCGCGCGAGGCCTTTGTCCAGCCATGCCTCGATTGTGGCCATGTCGCGGATGCCGCCGCCAAGCTGGGCGGGGACGTTGCAGGATTTCAGGATCGCTTCGACCGGGGCGGCGTTGACGGGGGCCCCTGCGAAGGCACCGTTCAGATCCACCAGATGCAGCCATGTGCAGCCTGCATCGACAAAGGCGCGGGCCTGTGCGGCGGGGTCATCATTGAACACGGTGGATTTTTCCATGTCGCCGTGAACGAGGCGCACGGCTTGGCCGTCTTTGAGGTCGATTGCGGGGTACAGGATCATTGGGCAGGCCTTGGGTTGCGGGTGTTTGCGACCAAATCGCATGGCGGGCGGAAATGTGCAACGCAGCAGGCGCGGCCCCTACGTAAAGCTTGCTTGAATCGGTGAATTTTAGTCAAACTGCGGAGATATCGGGAGGATATATCATGAAAAGAACGATTTTGGCGGCAGTCATTGGAATCATGGCGGCGGGCACGGCAATGGCGGCGGATCCTGCGGTTGGGGTTTGGAAGACCCAGCCGGATGATGGTGCCTATGCGCATGTGAAGATGAGCCCTTGCGGGGCCGAGGTCTGCGGCACGATCATGCGCACCTTTAACGGTGACGGTGAATATAAATCCGAGAACATCGGCAAACAGCTGGTGATCGGCATGGCACCGGATGGCAAAGGCAACTATGCGGGCAAGGTCTGGCGGCCGTCGAACGATAAAATCTACATCGGAAAAATGAGCGTTTCGGGCAACAACCTGAAGCTTTCGGGATGTGTTGCCGGTGGTTTGCTGTGTTCAAAGCAAAGCTGGAGCCGCCTTCAGTAAACCCAAAGGATGATCTGCCCTGGGATTGAGCTGATTTGCGAGAATCATGGCGTTGGTGAATGATAACACCAGCGCCTTGGTTTTTGGCTGCGGTGCCAAAAGCGTGTAAGGCATCTGTGTTGCTTTGGGCCGTGATGCAAATGATTTCAAAGAAATGCATTTTTCTGAGCGCCCTATTTATGGCGATTTCGGCGCCGGTATTTTCTGATGTGGCGGAAGGTGTCTGGAAATCTGCACCAGATGTTAACGGATTGGTTGTTCATGTAAGGGCCAGGCCGTGCGGGCAGGCCTTGTGCGGTGTTGTCGAGCGGGCCAAAGACCGGCGCGGTTATGACAAGAAATCAACCGCTGTCGGCAAACGCGTGTTCTGGGACATGGTCCAACAGGCCGACGGGTCTTACGAGGGGACGCTGATAAAGCCGTCAGGCAATACGCGCAAACAGACGACGATGTTGGTCGATGGCAATGCCATGCATCTGGTCAAATGCACTGGGAACAGCGGCAATGAAGTGGTCTGGACCCGCTTGCGTTAAGCGGGCCCGGAATGCTGACGGGGCGCGGACTGATCAAGCGCAGTCTGAAGGGCTGTGGTCTTATGGCCGCCAGTTCAGGAAATTGGCGATCATGCGCAGGCCTGTTGCCTGGCTTTTTTCGGGGTGAAACTGCATGCCCAGCATGGTGTCACGGCCAATCACGGCGGTGACTTCGCCAGCATAGTCGACATGGGCCAGCCGCTCTGCGGGGTTGGCTACAGCCATATGATAACTATGGACAAAATAGGTGTGATCGCCGGTCTTGATGCCGTCGAAAACGGGGTGTGGATGGTCAATGACCAAATCATTCCACCCCATATGCGGCACTTTCAGTGCTGGATCGGCGGGGGTGATTTTGGTGACTTCGCCCTCGATCCAGCCCAGACCTTGGGTGTCTTCGTATTCGCGGCCCCAAGAGGCCATCAATTGCATCCCGACACAGATGCCCAGGAACGGGCGGCCTTTGACTTCGACGGCCTCGACCATTGCGGCATAGATGCCGCTGTGGCCCTTGAGGGCGGCCATGCAGGACGGGAACGCCCCGTCGCCCGGCAGCACCAGGCGGTCAGCGCTTGCGACAACATCGGCGTCAGCGGTGACGATAACATCGCCCGCGTCGGTTTCGCGGGCCATCCGTTCAAACGCCTTTTGGGCAGAGTGAAGATTGCCGGATTCGTAATCAATGATCGCGGTCAGCATTTGCTACAACGCACCTTTGGTTGACGGGATATCGCCGGATTTGCGGGTATCGACCTCGACTGCTTCGCGCAGGGCGCGGGCAACGGATTTGAACGCCGCCTCGGCGATGTGGTGGCTGTTGATGCCGTGCAGCATGTCCACGTGCAGGGTGATGCCGCCATGTGTGGACAGCGCCTGAAAGAATTCGCGCACCAGTTCGGTGTCGAAATTGCCGATCTTGGAGGTCGGCAGATCAACGTTCCAGATCAGAAAGGGACGGGCAGACAGGTCAAGTGCTGTACGCACCAGCGCATCATCCATCGGCAGCAGACACGCGCCGTAGCGCCGGATGCCACGCTTGTCGCCCAAGGCGTCGGCCAGTGCCTGACCCAAGGCGATGCCCACGTCTTCGACCGTGTGGTGATCGTCGATGTGCAGATCGCCCTTGGCGGTGATTTTCATATCAATCAGCGAATGACGCGCCAGTTGATCCAGCATGTGATCAAAAAAACCGACGCCTGTGTTGTTGTCATAGGCACCGGTGCCATCAAGATTGACCTCGACGGTGATTTCGGTTTCGGCGGTGGAACGGCTGATTGTGCTTTGACGCATGGGAATTCTCCGGCTGTTGATCCCCTTATAGCAGCGCGCGCGGCCACGCCAAGGGCCAGCCAATCGGATTTGAGCATCATAGGGGATTGCGGCCCTTACCCCGCTATGACAGCGTGGCGGTACTGCAACCAGTCGAAAGCGACCCGATGTCTACCTGCGTCTTTATCCAGATCCGTTGCCGGCCCGGCACAACCTACCGCGTTGCGGAGGAAATCGCCTTGCGTGAAATCCATTCGGAGCTGTATTCGACATCCGGCGATTTTGATCTGCTGATGAAACTTTATATCCCCAAGGGCGAAGACGTGGGGGTCTATATCAACGATCACCTGTTGGATATCGACGGGATTGAGCGGTCGTTGACCACAATGACGTTCAAAGTGTTTTGAGAAATTTCATCGCTCTTTGTGCGACATTGCTATGTGCAACGCCCGCCCTTGCTGACCGCACCTATGGGGGCGAAGAGGCGGCCGCTTTGCGATGTGCCAATATGCTGGCCTATACGGCCGTGACATTGGCGCGCGAAGAGATGATCGGTCAGGAAGAAAAAGAGGTCATGCTGGGCATCACCGTTCTGATTTTAGAACGGCATGTCAGCGGTACCCGGGCGCAGAAAAAGGCCGCAATGGCGGTCATGCGCGATCGTCGCGACATTGACGCCACGCTGCGCGATTACCGCCGCAACGCGGCCAAATGTCTGGTCCAGTTCCCGATTAACTGATCCGATCACGCGGCATTCGCCTTGGAGGAATGGCGCATCTCTGCGCGGCCAATCGCGCGGGTGAATGTGTTTTTCACACGTTGTGTCCGGTTGGCATTGGGGGCGATCGGGGTGCCGACAGAGATCGTGATCGGCGTGTTTCCCATCATCGTCAGGCCATAGGATGTGTCTTCAAGGCTAAGCTGGATGCCGGCTTCGAGCACTTCCCAATCGGCAAGCTGGGTGTCACGGCTAACGCAGATGAACTGGCCGTTGCCTTCGTAGGACATCAACAGATGGGGGCAGTCGACAGTGCTGATAATGCTTTCGCCCAGATCGGTCAAAAGCGTTGTGAAATCGGACGCGGCGCTGTGCTGATACAGATGTTGCGCATCATCAAGCGAGACACAGAAAACCTTGCACCCCTTTAGCGCCTTGCGATCAAGCTGGGTCAGGTAGTTGCCAAGCGAGAAGGACAGGATCAGACGGTCCACATGGGCGAGATGCAATTTTTCGCATAATTCGAAGTCATGAACGCCTGCTGCATCCTTTGCCCCGACGTCCAGCGCATTGACGCTCACCACGGTCTTTGACGCCTCGCTCAGCCGCTTTGCGACGCGGATACGGTTGTAGATGTCTTTCAGGTTAAACGGCTTTGAGATGTAGTCGTTTGCCCCCGAAGCAAAAGCGTTCTCGATTGAAATCGGGTCGGTTCTGGCGGTCAGCATCAGAATGGGTTTCTTGTCATAGCCGGGCAAGGCACGGATGCGCTGGCACAGTTCAATGCCGTTCATTTTCGGCATATCGACGTCCAGCACGAAGCAATCGAAAGGCTTGCCCTGCGCCGCTATGATATCGAGGGCTTCAAAGCCACCAGATGCCGAGTGGACATCGGTCAGGTCGGCCAGACCGAAAATTTCCGGGAACAGTTCATGGATAAACGGGTCATCATCTACCACTAGAATTTTCATGATTTGCTCCGGTTTCAGTCAGTGTTTTCGCATAGGCTGCGTTTTTTTATGTTGTGGTATAGCTAGGATTCAATCTGGGCAAGAATATGACGCGCAATCTGCATTCTGGACCTTTTTAATGGTATTGTTGGCAATTTTCCGGCGCCAAGTCCGCACAATGCAATTTTTATGAAATTTATCCAATAGGCCGCAAAATCGGCACATTGTTTCGATAGACCGTAGCGGAATTTTAGAGTTTTCACGAAGCTGTCTGTAGTACGAATGGAATTTCAGATGTCCAAACCACTGTTTCTTATACCTATCATCATTGGGCTGGGGCTGTCGGGCTGTGCAGTCCCGCACCACGCGGTTTCCAATCCGCCGACTGCATTTTCTTTTCAGGCCACAGGCCAGGACGGGGCGGTATTGATTGAGCAAACGGCCGCTTTGGACCGTATGATGAAAGACATCGTCCGCAACACGACGATCAAACACGCCGCCGTCGGGGCCGCTGTCGGATGTGGACTGGCGATCGTGACGTCCAATGCCTCGCATTGCTTGGCGGCGGCCGCGTCTGGCGGGGTCGTTGGGGCGGTTAACGGCCATATGGCAGGCAAAAAGGACGTTGCCCGCAGGATGGAACTTGTATCGGCCAATGCCATCGTCCGGAGCATTCGAACATCGAACGCGCAGCTCGATGATATCTCGATCCAGTTGCCCAGCTTCCTTGCGCGGCAAGAATCCGACATCGAGGGGTTGGCGGCGCTGCGCGGGGCAGGGACCCTCACTGAGGCAGAGTATGAGGCGCGGCTGGATGCGATCCGGGCCAGTCGGGCCGAACTGGCCGAGGCGTTGATGATGTCGTCGCAGCAGGCGCGTTTGGCCAGTGCCAACCTGCGCGCGGCGGCGGCCCAGGGGCAATCGGGTCTGGAGTGGCACATAAGTGCCGTTGAACAGATGGAACGCGAAACGGTTTCGGCGCGCTCGCAAATCTCTCTGCTGTAGCTGCTGGAGCGATAGGACCAAATTGAAGGACAATTTAAATCACAGGGCCGCCCCAACCGGGCGGCTTTTTCGTTTTGGACAAATGGCGCGGATCAGTCGCTGGCCCATGGTGACAGGGCAGGATCGGCTGAATAAACGGGTGCCGGAAAACACAAAGGCCGCCCGAAGGCGGCCTTGTTTTTTTCTGCTGGGTAAGCAGAAACCAGTTGGAGCGGGCGAGGCGATTCGAACGCCCGACCCTAACCTTGGCAAGGTTATGCTCTACCCCTGAGCTACGCCCGCATCCTCTGGTAGGGCGTGAGATACCCATAGGGCGCAGTGTCCGCAAGAGGGAAATTGCCTTTGAATGCACTTTTTTTCAGATTTTTTTCGGGCGGCTATTTTAGGTCCGTTCAGACCAGTGCATGGGCCAGAATCCCCAAGGCGGCAGCGGCGATCATTGCCAAGGTCAGGGCCATGCCAGCCTGCCGCAAGATGATCTTTTGCGGTGTGGAGGCGAAGCCATATGCGTGCAAAACGCGACCGGCCACAAATGCAGCGCCCATGGTATGGAGCGCGACGGGCGGTGCCCCGTTCAATTCGCCTAGCATCATCAGGATCAGCGCCAGCGGCGCATATTCCGCGCAATTGGCTTGGGCGCGCATACGTTTGAGCAGGTTCTTGTCGCCGCTGTCACCCAGCGAGATGACATTGGCCCTGCGGTAGCGGATGACGCGCCAGCTGAGGGCGAGAAATACCAAGGCGGTCAGCGCAGCATAGAGGGATGTAATGGGCAGGGGCATAGGGGGTCTTTCGGTCAGGGGCGTTCATTTGGCAGCCTATGGCAAAACGTGATTTCCGAAAGGGCGAAAGCGGCATTCATCTTTTTGATGGGGTGGGGGGCGTTGAACGGGGCTGAAAAAGGCAACGCGCCCTGACACGATCGGCACTGGGTGGACTGCACGGGGGGCTGGTCAGTCAAGTGAACGCCGGCAACGGAAAAGGGCCCCAACCGCCGTTGGAGCCCCTTGTTTCTTAGTACCTTGCCTTAGTGGCTTGGCTGCTTGTCCCAGTCTTCCTGCTTTGGAAGAATTTCGAACGTATGCTCTGGGGGTGGGCTTGGCAGTGTCCACTCCAGCGTGTCGGCATATTCGTTCCATGGGTTTGCGGCCGTGCTCCGTGCGCCCCGTGTCAGTGTGTAGAATATCACACCGAAGAAGAAGAGGAACGAAGCGAAGCTGAGGAAGGCACCGATCGAGGACCACAGGTTCCAGTAAGCAAATGCATCGGGGTAGTCGATGTAGCGGCGTGGCATGCCCTGACGACCCAGGAAGTGCTGTGGGAAGAAGGTCAGGTTCGCGCCGATGAACATCGCCCAGAAGTGCAGCTTGCCGGCCCATTCAGGGTACATGCGGCCCGACATCTTGGGCAGGTAGAAGTAGACACCTGCAAAGATCGCGAACACGGCACCCAGCGACATAACATAGTGGAAGTGTGCAACCACATAGTAGGTGTCATGGTAGTAGCGGTCGACGGCTGCCTGGGACAGAACGATACCTGTTACACCACCGACGGTGAAAAGGAACAGGAAGCCGAAAGCCCACAGCATTGGTGTTTTGAATTCGATCGAACCGCCCCACATGGTGGCAATCCAGCTGAAGACCTTAACACCGGTTGGCACCGCGATAACCATCGTCGCAAGCATAAAGTAGGCTTGCTGGTTCAGCGACATACCGACTGTGTACATGTGGTGCGCCCACACAACAAAGCCCAATGCGCCGATTGCGATGATCGCCCAAACCATTGGCAGGTAGCCAAAGATCGGTTTGCGGCTGAACGTGGCAATCACGTGGCTGATGATACCAAAGCCTGGCAGGATGATGATGTACACTTCGGGGTGACCGAAGAACCACAAGATGTGCTGGTACAGAACCGGATCACCGCCGCCTGCTGGGTCAAAGAACGCGAAACCAAAGTTGCGGTCCATGAGCAGCATGGTGATTGCGCCGGCCAGAACGGGCAGGGACAACAGGATCAGCCAGCTTGTGACGAAGATCGACCAGCTGAACAATGGCACCTTGAACAATGTCATGCCGGGGGCGCGCATGTTCAGGAAGGTGGTGATCATGTTGATCGCACCCAGAATGGACGAAGCACCGGAAACGTGAACCGCGAAGATCGCGAAATCCATCGACATACCGCCTTCACGTACGGAAAGCGGCGGGTACAGAACCCAGCCAACGCCGGACCCGGCCTGACCGTTACCGCCTGGTGCAAGCACCGAACAGACAGCAAGCGTGGTGCCGCCGACATACAGCCAGAAGGACAGGTTGTTCATGCGTGGGAACGCCATGTCAGGCGCGCCGATTTGCAGCGGCATGAAATAGTTACCGAAACCGCCGAAAAGCGCGGGAATAACCACAAAGAACATCATCAAGATGCCGTGGCCGGTAATCAGAACGTTCCAAAGATGCCCGTTTGGCGTACATGTTTCTGCACTATTGGCGATGAAACGCGCACCTTCCATACACATGTACTGAACACCGGGGTGCATCAGTTCAAGGCGCATATAGATGGTAAAGCTGACTGAGATAAAGCCAACGAGGGCTGAGACGATCAGATATAGAATACCGATGTCTTTGTGGTTCGTGGACATAAACCAGCGTGTGAAAAATCCACGCTCGTCGTGATGATCATGCCCGTGAATGGCTGCGTCGGCCATGCGGTGCCTCCTGAGATTGGTTGGTCAACCCACGCCCCGACAAGGAACGCGCGCTGGATTATCGTTTGTTCTAGTGCGCCTTGCCCAAAGGGGCAATGGCCACGATTGCCGCAGGTGCGGTATTTTCTGAAAAATCCGGGGTCGTTGCTGGCACGCCATCTTGTGAGCGCGAGCATGTCACGGCTGGATATAGTGACATGATTGCCAGCGAGCCAAGACCAGATAAGTGAAACATATGTGACTCTCAGAACGTAATCGCGTCTTGAGCGGGGGAAAATCCGGTGCCCTGGGGGTGTCGTGCTCAGGATAATGAGGGGATCGATATCCGTGGACACCAAAAAGCGTTTTACTGGCCAAGCAAACGAATCCCGCAGCAGGCCACGCGAATCAATCCGTCTGCGGGGTGTCTTCGAAAATGGCCGCGAATGCCGCCTGCAAGGCGACATCAAGCGTATCCATCGTTACGGGCAGCCCAAGATCGACCAGCGACGTCACGCCATGGGTGGTGATGCCGCAGGGAACAATCCCGCCAAAGTGGCTCAGATCGGGTTCGACATTGATGCTGATGCCGTGAAAGCTGACCCATTTGCGCAAGCGTATTCCGATGGCCGCGATTTTATCTTCGGGGGTCTGACCGTTGATATTCAACGGCTTGTCTGGGCGCTGGACCCAGACGCCGACACGGCCTTCGCGAATTTCGCCCTTGATGTTGAAACTGTCGAGGGTGGCGATCACCCATGCCTCAAGCTGCTGGACAAAGCGGCGCACATCGCGTCCGCGTTTGCCCACGTCGAGCATGACATAAACCACCCGTTGGCCCGGCCCGTGATAGGTGTACTGCCCGCCCCGGCGGGTTTCATAGACGGGAAACCGGTCAGGGTCGGTCAGATCGGTGATTTTGGCCGAAGTCCCCGCAGTATAAAGTGGCGGGTGTTCGACCAGCCAGATGCATTCCTCGGCGGTGCCGTCGGCGATGCGGGTTGCACGGTCTTCCATCCACGCCTCGGCGGTGCGAAAATCGGTCAAGCCGTCAGAGATAATCCATTCCACCATAGCCGTCTGCTTAGCGCCCCGCGTCAGGCTTGCAAAGCCATGCGATCGCTAGCCCGCCGCTTTTTCAGCCATGATCTGTTGAATGACTTGAGTGTAATTATCCGAACCCTGCGCGCCGGTGACCAGATATTTGCCCTCGAACACCATTGCGGGCACGCCGCTGATTCCCTGACCCGTCCAAACGCCTTCCAACTCGCGTACCGCATCGGCGTGGCTGCCGCTTTCCAGCACTTCGGCGGCTTTCGCGCGGTCCAGACCCACCGTTTCAGCCACATCGACCAGCACCGTGTGATCCGACACATCGCGCCCTTGGGTGAAATGCGCCTGAAACAGCGCCAGCTTGAGCGGGTGTTGTAGGTTGTGTTCCTGCGCCCAATGCAAAAGCTGGTGCGCGGCAAAGCTGTTGACGATGCGGCTGTCGGGGGTGAATTGAAAATCGATTCCCAAGCCTTGCCCGATCTGCACCAGATGCGCCCGATTTTGCGCCGATTGTTCAGGGCTTGCACCATATTTCTCGGCGATATGTTCCGCGGTATTCTGACCCTCGGGGGGCATCTGCGGGTTCAGCTCGAACGGGTGCCAGCGGATGAAGGCCCCCACGCCGGTCTGCGCCAGCGCTTGTTCCAACTGGCGATACCCCACGATGCACCACGGGCACATGACATCTGAAACGATGTCGATTTGCAGGGCAGGGGCGGTTTGTGCGGGCGCGTCATTGGTCACGTTGGATCACCTATTTTCATTGCTTGCACCTAAAGTCAGGTTTCGCGGGGCTAATTCAAGGGGGCAGTGGAATTACGCTGGGAAGGGCCGGTTAAATCATCTTGTTCGAAATGATGAGGATTGCCTCTTCACAAGGGGAAGAAGTTTGTCTAAACGAGCCTCACCATCCATGGCGTGCGGTCGTGGCGGAATGGTAGACGCGCAGCGTTGAGGTCGCTGTGGGGTAACACCCGTGAGAGTTCGAGTCTCTCCGACCGCACCAATTTATTTTACATTAGTTAATATTTTCAACGGCTTGCCGGCTGTATTTGGATTGGTATCCGCCAATTTATCCCTCAATACGTTTGAAAGGCCCACCAGCGGGGGGGGCCAGAGCGATTTAGGGTTCACATCGGCGTTGTTGCAGAAGTCCCTCGTAGGACGTGACTGCCCCTTTCCCGCTGGGGTTATGCCACGCGTTCGATCTCGGCGGTACCTTGCGCCATTGGCGCCGCCCCTGAACACCATGCTTGCGGGCCTGCCATCCGCAGCAGGCTGGCAACCTTCCCGGCGCTCTGGCGCAAAGGCAGCTTGAACAGCACTTTGATTGAGAGGCAGAACTGGATCGCAGCATCAGAGAAGACCGGCGGTCGCCCGTCACGCGGTGCGAGCCACGTCATCTCCTTGTCGACCCAGATCAGCAGCGATCCCGGCTTCCTGAGCGATGCATTGTAGCTGGACCAATTGGTGATGCGGTAGCGGGCGGGTGATGGCTTGCTCGTGCAGATCCTGTAACTGCATGGATTCACAATGTGAAACCGCCCTCTTCGGAGATATGCAACAACGCCTGCCCCATGCGAAACCTCGCAGCAAGGCCGCTCAGGATATGACTGATATGCGAAATTGACTGTACGGCAGGTTGTCGCTACGAATTATATGCAGATACATATAAAGTGGTGCCGGAGCGATAGACAACGGGCCACCTTCAACCGGGAGGATCGACATGAACACCTTGAGAATGCTTACTGCCGCTATCGTCACTGCCACCTCGCTAACCTCGCCCGCCTTCGCGCAAGAAGTCACGTTGCGCGGCGTGTCCGCCTTTAATCTCGGCACCACATTCAGCCGCGAATTTGAATCCTTCGTCGGATGGGTCAACGAGAACGGCAAAGGTGTTGTCCAGATCCAGATCATCGGCGGGCCCGAAGCAGTGCCCCCCTTCGAGTTGGGCAATGCCGTGCAATCCGGCGTGGTGGACATCGCCAACAATACGTCGGCCTTCTATCCCAATCTTGTCCCGACAGGTGACGCGATCCACCTGGCTGAAAATACAGTGCAAGAACAGCGCGCGAACGGCTGCTATGATGTCATCGACCGCATCCACCAAGAGCAGATGAACGCCAAATATCTAGCGCGTGCGGGTGACGGGATGGGCTTTCATCTTTACCTGACCAAGCCGGTCGAAGGGCCGGACCTGAGTGGTCTGACCATTCGCACCACGCCGGTCTATCAGGCAATGTTTGCGGCGCTTGGCGCAAATCTGGTGCGCACCGCACCGGGCGAGGTCTATAGCGCGCTGGAGCGCGGCGCGATTGACGGCTACGGCTGGCCTTCCCAGGGCGTGCTTGATCTTGGCTGGGACGAACAGACGAAATACCGCGTCGATCCCAGCTTTTACAATGTCGACGTAAACCTGTTGGTCAATCTTGATGTCTGGAACGGGCTGACCGATGAACAGCGCGCCAAGCTTGAAGAAGGGGCCGCCTGGATGGAATCGTTGAACGCCAACAACACCGACCTCAATGCAGCCGAATACGCCAAACAGGCCGAGGCGGGGATCGAAACGATCACCTTTGACGCGGCCGGTGCGGAAAAATGGCTGAACACGGCACGGGACGCCGGTTGGGCCGCTGTCGACGCCATCGATGCGCCGTTGGCCAAAGAACTTCGCGCCTGCCTGGTCAAGTAATCAAAGATGATCGGACACATCTTTGACCGGGCCCTCTGGATGCTTGCCGTGTGTTCGGCAGGCATCCTGGGTTTGATTGCCGTGACCATCGCGATCAACGTGGCATTGCGCAACCTTGGCTTGCCGGTCATCTACGGCGCGCTGGACGCGATACAATACGCACTGATGATTGCCACTTTCATGGGGGCACCTTGGGTCCTGGCGCAGGGTGGTCACGTCAAAGTCGACCTGCTCACCAGCGCTTTGCCCCCCCGGGCAGAGCAGACAGTAGGCCGTGTCACCAATCTGATCGGGGCGGTCACGGCGGGGATTCTGGGTTGGTACGGGCTTCAAGCCGCAATTGCCTCAGCCGCGCGCGGGTCGATGATCCGCACGTCATTTGTGATCCCGGAATGGTGGATGCTGGCATTCGTGCCTGCGTCCATGGCGCTTTGTGTTGCCGTCTTCCTACGCAAGGTACTGCAGCCTGGCATGCCCGACGCCCCGCTGAGCGGGCTTTAGCATCATGGATTGGGGATTAACTCTGACATTGATGCTGGGGGGCTTGGCGGTACTCTTGCTTATCGGCCTGCCCGTCGCCTTTGCATTCATTGCCGTCACCACGGTCGGCGCGTATTTCGTTCTGGGCGGTGAACGTGGCATCCTGCAATTGGCGCGAAATTCGGCGCAGTCGGTGGCGAACTTCCAGCTTGCCCCGATCCCGCTATTTATCCTGATGGGCGAGATCTTATTTCAGACCGGTGTCGCACACCGGGCCATTGACGCGATTGAACGGGTCGTGACGCGCATCCCGGGGCGTATGTCCGTGGTCACCATCTTTGGCGGTACGATCTTTGCCGCCTTGTCCGGGTCCACCATCGCAAATACGGCAATGCTGGGCAGTACGCTGTTGCCGGGTATGCTCAAGCGAGGCTACCACCCGTCGATGGCCATGGGCCCGATCATGGCATCCGGCGCGATTGCAATGCTGATTCCGCCCTCGGCACTGGCGGTTCTGGTTGGCTCGCTCGCGGGAATATCCATTGCCGGGTTACTGGTCGCAGGGGTCATCCCCGCGCTGCTGCTGGCGCTTTTATTCGTGGCCTATGTGGTCGGGCGCAGCATTCTTGATCCTTCCGTCGCCCCCCCCGACACGCAGGAAAAAATGAGCCTGAGGGAAAGGTGGACGCCCTTCGTCCTCTATGTGCTTCCGCTGTCGGTGCTGTTTGCCGTGGTGATCGGATCACTGCTGCTGGGGATCGCAACGCCGACAGAAAGCGCTGCCCTGGGCAGTCTGACCGCAGTCGCCATCGGCGCAGCCTATCGCGCGCTGACTTGGGCAAAACTGGGCCGCGCGCTGATGGAAACGCTCAAGCTTTCAGTGATGATCCTGTTCATTATCGCAGCAAGCCAGACTTTCGCGCAGGTTCTGTCCTTTTCCGGAGCCACAAACGGCCTCATCAACGCCATCAACAGCTTTGACCCGACCCCGCTGATGGTGTTGCTTGGCATGATAGCGATCCTACTATTTCTGGGCTGCTTCATTGATCAGGTGTCGATGCTGATGGTCACCGTTCCGGTCTTTGTGCCGCTGGCCAATGCGATGGGGATCGACCCGTTGGTTTTGGGCGTGGTCTATCTTCTGACGATGGAGATTGGGCTGCTAACGCCCCCCTTTGGATTGCTTTTGTTCGTGATGCGCGGCGTGGCACCACCCGAAATCCGCATGCGCGACATCTATGCGGCGGTGACGCCTTTCGTTCTGATCAAGCTTTTTGTGCTTGGCCTGATCGTCTGGCTGCCCGAACTGGGCACATGGTTGCCGGGGTTGATGGGCAGATAGGCTTGATTGAGAAACAATAAACTCGGCTTCTGAGCTAAATTACCTTTGATCGCCCACTCATCCAGGCCCGGCCCGACACTTGGAAGAGGCACATTGTGGTCACCCTTTGGATGGCGACAGATAACCGTACCAATTATCCATGATCCGCGATTGGTGTTACGAGGTCCCTAGGTGTCTGATTCCACGGTTTGATGCCGCTCCTTTGATCGCATTTGCTGCAACAAAGGAGACTGACCATGGGACTGAAACGGACGGGCGAATTCCGGCAAGATGCGGTGCGCATCGCGCTGACCAGCGGGCTAACGCGTATGCAGGTTGCTGATGATCCACTGCGCGGCAGGGTATTGCGCAGCTATGTCCCGAGAGTGGCAGCCCACGGATGACCGAAGAGCTGAAGGAGATCGGATTGGATATCGGTCACCGCCGTGTTGGCCGTTTGATGCGCCAGAACGGAATATCAGTGGTGAGGACGCGCAAACACAAGGTGACGACAGACAGCGATAATAGGTTCAACATTGCGCCGAACCTGCTGGAGCGGAACTTTACAGCAGATCAGCCAAACCAGACATGGGCCGGTGACATCACTTATATTTGGACGCACGAAGGGTGGCTGTATCTCGCTGTAATACTGGACCTGCATTCTCGGCGCGTGATCGGTTGGGCGGTGAGCAACAGGATGAAGCGAGACCTGGCGATCCGGGCGTTAAACATGGCGATAGCATTCCGCTCACCGCCCAAAGGGCTGCATCCATCACACGGATCTCGTGTCGCAATATTGTTCGCACGACTATCAGAAAATCCTGCGACAGCACGGCTTCAAAGTGTCCCCTCTCGCGCATGTGAACATGCACTGCCGGGCAGTGCATGAGTGGAAAGGGAAATTGCTATGACTGTGAGTATGGTATTGCGGCTTGATGGCCTGACCCATGTTACGATTGACTGCGTGTCATTGCGTTGACGTGTCGACCATCAAGCGCCCCGGCAACGGGCGAGATGTGACCTTATAGGAGCCTGACGGGAACGCCCCATCACAGTCCTGTCCCCTCGGATCGGTGCCTGGGCATTCTTAACAATGAGGGCCTCACGCTTGATAACCCGTTTTCCGGCTGTGTCAGACGTCAGCGCTGATGGGGCTTTTGTTCGTTGTCGGCGTGATGCAGGCTGCATGGATCATCGCGATCACGATCTTTGTTCTGATCGAAAAGGCCGTTCCCGCGGGCGATGTGGTTTCCAAGGTCGCTGGTGCGGGCATGATCGGGGCGGGGGTGTGGACCATGGTCTGAAACGGGGGGCGAGCCGGATATTGAAAAACTCCCGTTGCCAACTGCGCGTCGCGGTTGTTGAGCCGGTTCGCGCGTTGTTCTACCATCATCCTGTAAACGCGCCACAATATCCGAACGCCTCGAAAGGAACACGCAGCATGATTGCCTATGTCACCGTTGGTGCTGATGATATCGCCCGCGCGAAGCGGTTTTATTCAGCGTTCTTGCCAGCCCTCGGGTACGGGCTGAAAGAGGGGCCTGAGGGGCTGAGCTATGCGCTGCCGGTTCAACCGGGGCAGTCTGCCCCTTTGCCGGATTTCTACGTTAAACCGACCTTTGACGGTAATGCTGCCTCGGCCGGGAACGGGACCATGATCGCATTCGAGGCGCGCAATCAAGCTCAGGTTCGGGACCTGCACGCCGCTGCCCTTGCCGCTGGCGGCTTTGACGAGGGCCAGCCCGGTTTTCGCGTGTCATATGGACCGCATTTCTATGTTGGCTACCTTCGCGACCCCCAAGGCAACAAGATCGCGCTCTTTTCCAGCGATCCGTCTGAACCCGGTCGGGACGGGTAGCGGTGGCGACACAGGCTGCGACACCGCATTCCTTGCAGGTCAGATCACAAAGCTGCTTTGGCCTGTTTGCCTCTCCATAGGATAAAAAGGCCTGAAAACACGATCAAACCGGACCCGACCAGCATTTCCAGGCTCAGCCGTTCGCCAAACAGGATAACCCCGAATGCCAAGCCGAACAGCAATCGCGTGTATCTGAAGGGGGTGACGGCGGATACTTCACCGGTGCGCATCGCCTTCATCAGGCAGGAATAAGCCGCAACGCCTGCGAGGACTGCCCCAAGCAAGAACAGCCAAACCTCGGCATCGGGGCGCACGAAGGGTGCCGATTGCCAAACCGAAATGGCGACGCCGGCGATGATGACAGACAGGAAACCATATAGGCCAAGGATCGAGGTGTGCAGGGTGGCAGGTGCGGCACGGCTGGCCAGATCGCGGCCCGCAAAGCCGATCATTCCGATAATGGCCAGAACGGACAGGGCCGAAAAACTATCCGTTCCGGGCTGAAGGATGACGACAACCCCCAACAGCCCGATAAAAACGGCCAGCCATCTGCGCCAGCCGACCCGTTCGCCAAAGACCAAAGCGGCCCCTGCGACCACTGCCAGCGGGGTCGCCTGAAGGATAACGGTCGCCGCAGACAACGGGGTCAGCGCAATTGCCAGCACATAGAACAGACGGCCGATGATCTCAAAGAACATGCGAATACACATGGGGCGCGACACGACATCCTGGACGAACAGCGGCTGCTTGTTGGCGCGCGCCACAAGCGCAAAGACCAATGCGCCCCCCAAGCCGAACAGGATCAGAATTTGACCGACGGGCAGGGTTTCGGACACGGCTTTTACAAAGGCGTCCTCAATGGCGAAACCCGCCATCGACGCGATCATCCAGATGCTGCCGATCAGGTTGGCCCGGCTGTCCGTTGCAATGTCAATTCTCAAAGGGTGCCTCAATGCTGGTGAACTGCGCTGAAGCCAAGCATTTCCGCAGTCCCTTACCTTACACGTCAGTATTTGGCAGGCCGGGAACTTTCAACCTGATTGGTCAGATGCGCATGCGGGGGACATCATCAGGGTCAAGCCGAAGGTCGATCAGGAAGGGGCCCTTGCGGGTCTCAAGCGCTGCAAGCGCGTGTTCAAGCGCATCATTCGAGCGCACCTCGACCCCGTCTGCGCCAAGCGATTTGGCGATCTGGGCGAAAGACGGCCAGGTAAATTGGGTCAGGCTTGGGTCCATCTTGCGGTCGACGAACTGGATGTGTTCGGCCCCATAGGCGGAATCGTTCGCGATGATCACGATCAGATCCAGCCCAAGGCGCACGGCTGTGTTGAATTCATTGATTCCGCCCATCATGAACCCGCCATCGCCACTGAACAGCACGACCGGACGATCCGGCGCGGCAACCGCTGCCCCGATAGCTTCTTGCAGCCCCAATCCGATGGCCCCGAAATTCACCGTACTGACAAAGCTGCGCGGGTCGGGCACCGAAATGCGGCACCAGACCTCTGTCATGAAACGCCCCCCGTCCGTGACCAAGACGCGGTTTTCGGGCAGGGCCTGTTCCAACCGATCAAGCGCGTAGACATAATTCACGAAACCTTCCGGTGCCTTGCCCGATCCTGCCACATGGGCGGTAAGCGACGCGGTATCGAGTTCGCGGGTAAAGCCGCTGGCGGGGATCTCGGCCTCGTCCAGCCAATGCAGGATGGTGTCAGCGGTCAGCCCCGCATCGGCGATCAGGGCTGCGTCGGGGTGCAGCCCGCCCCCAATCGCGGTCGGGTCGCTGTCGATTTGCACGATCCGTTTGTCTTTCATCAACTTGCCACGGTCCGTTGTGAAATCATGCAGCGCGGTGCCAAAGCAGATAATGCAATCGGATTTCGCGATCAGGTCATAGGCGGCGGGGGTCGACAGAGTACCGAAGATATCAATGTTATAGGGGTGATCGTTGAAAAGACCCTTGGCCCGAAGCGTCGTTGCAAGCGGTGCTTCCAGCCGGTCGGCCAGTCGCACCAACTGATCGCGTGCATGGATGGCCCCGCCCCCCGCAAGGATCAAAGGACGCCGCGCCGAGGCGATCATCCCAATCGCATTATCCAGAATATCACCTTCGGCCACCCCGCCGGGGGTGGTGAACACATCCAGCACCTGAAGGGTGTAATCCGCTTCTTGCCACATGAAATCAGCGGGCATGTTCAACACGATAGGGCGGCGTTCGACACGGGCGCGGTAGAACGCCCGCGCGACGTCCTCGCAGACGGTTGCGGGCGTGCGAAGCTGCACAAACCCTGCGCCTGTGACCTTGACCAGTTCGCGCTGGTCGATGCTTTGCAGGTGGCGCGGATTGTCTGCGGGGGTGTCCCCGGCCAGAACGACCATCGGGCTATGTCCCCGCGCGGCTTCGGTCAGCGCGGTCAGACAATTGGAGAGCGCGGGCCCGTGGGTGACGGTTGCAACCCCGACATGGCCCGAAACATGGGCATAGGCCGCCGCCATCAGGATCGTGCTGCCCTCATGGGCTGCGGGGATGAAATCACCGCCACAATCGCGCACAAAACTGTCGACCATGAACAGGTTTGCATCCCCCATCAGGCCGAACATCTTTTGGGTTCCGTGGTCTTTGGTGGCACGTGCAATGGATTGATAAACATGGTTCTGGGGGGACATTGGCGTGACCTTTTCCTCAAATTTGACAGCTTCGACGGGCTTTGAGGGATGATACTGTCTGTGTTGCGTGAAATTGCTTCTAAATTGGTCTGTTTTGGGTCAGGCTGGGTGAGTTATGCCTGATATCCACAAAAAGTAGGTAAATCTTTGCTCGATTCATTTGAAAAGCTCATCCTGAAGGTTCTGCAACGCGACGGGCGCGCCAACACGCAAGCGCTCTCGGATGCGGTGGGGCTGTCGCCCTCTCCGTGCTGGCGAAGGGTCAAACGGCTGGAGGAAGAGGGCTACATCACCCGCTATGCGGCAATTCTGGATGGCAAAAAGCTGGGTCTACATGCTTTTGCCCATATTCAGGTGTCGCTGGTGGATCATGACGTTGCCTCGATTGATACATTCCAGGCCTTTGTGGACAAGAACGACCAGGTGCTGGAATGTTCGTCGATCACGGGTGACTTTGACTATATTCTCAAAGTTGCTGCCAAAGACCCCGAAAGCCTTGAGCAATTCATCATGCACAGCCTTCTGCGGCTCAAGGTCGTGCAGACGACGACAACTACCTTTATCCTGCGGCAAATGAAGGTGTCCGGCGCGCTGCCAGTCGATCTTTGAGCGGTTGTCAAAGCCAGCCTTGCTGCAAGCGCGTTTGCTTTGGCACGCGTTTGACCCGCTGTGACGTTACGGCGTTGCGCGGGAAACCCTTTCGCTTCTTTGGGAACTCGGTCTAGCCTTGGGCGGCAGCGGCTTTGCCGTTGCCCTGAATAATACCGATGGCGACGCAGGTATCACACCATAGCGCGACCAAGGGGGAGGGCAGATCATGACCGAACAAAAACACTATCGCACCTGCAATATTTGCGAGGCCATGTGCGGCCTGATCATCACCCACACCAAGGATCGGGTGATCAGCGTCAAACCCGACCCTGACGATCCCCTGTCGCGGGGGCATATCTGCCCCAAGGCCGTCGCGTTGCAGGATTTTCGCACCGATCCCGACCGTGTGACCGCGCCACTGCTCAAGGTGGATGGCGCATTCAAAGAGGTGTCTTGGGAGGAAGCGCTGGACGTGGCCACAACCCGCCTGCGCGCCGTGCAAGAGGCATATGGCAAAGACGCGGTCGGGGTTTATCTGGGCAATCCCAACGCGCATAAATTCGGCAATCTGTTGAACCTTCCGGGGCTGGTTCGGGCGTTGGGCACCAAGAACCGCTATTCCTCGGCGACGGCAGATCAGATCCCCCATCACGTTGCATCAATTCACATGCTGGGCCACCCGATGCTGATGCCGATCCCCGATGTGGATCGCACGGATTTCATGTTGATCTTGGGGGGCAATCCGCTGGTGTCGAACGGGTCGATGATGACCGCGCCCGGATTTGGCAAACGCATGGACGAAATCGCAGCACGGGGGGGGCAGGTGGTGGTGATCGACCCGCGCCGCACCGAAACAGCCGAAAAGGCTGCGGCGCATCACTTTATCCGCCCCGAGACCGATGCCGTTTTGCTGCTTGCGCTGATCCACGAGGTTTTCGCCACGGGCAAGCAGCGTCTGGGGCATCTTGAGCCTGTGGTGAGCGGTCTGGACGCGCTGCAAGCAGCCGCCGCGCCCTTTACGCCGGAAATGGCAGCCGAAGTGACAGGCATTGACGCGGGCACGATCCGTGCGCTTGCGGCCAGTTTCACCGGGGCCAAGCGCGCCGTGTGTTATGCGCGCATGGGGGCCTCAACCCAAAGCTTTGGCGGGCTGTCCCTGTGGGCGGCATATGCGCTTAATGTCATCACCGGAAACTTTGACGCCGAGGGCGGTGCGATGTTCACCACGCCCGCATTCGATTACGCGGGCATGACATCGCGCAAAGGCAAGGTGCGCAGCTATCCCGAGGCGCGTTCGCGTGTGTCCGGCCAGCCTTTGTACAACGGCGAATTTCCTGTCTCGGTGATGGCCGAGGAAATGGAAACCGCAGGCGACGGCCAGATCAAGGCGCTGGTCACCGTTGCGGGCAATCCGGTTCTGACCGCGCCAAACGGGCGGCGGATCGAGCGGGCCATCGAAAAGCTGGAGTTTGTGATCTGCGTGGATATCCACATCAACGACACCTCGCGCCATGCCGATTTGATCCTGCCCGGAACCGTTGCGCTGGAGGAGGCCGTCTATGACATGGTGTTCCACAGCTTTGCCGTGCGCAATACCGCCGCCTATGCCCGCCCGCTGTTTGATCCGCCCAAAAACGTGATGCCTGAATGGGAGCTGATCGCCCGACTGACCGCGCGGTTGAACGGTGCCAATGACATCGGCCCTTCCCCCGAAGACGTGCTGCAATCCGCTTTGACCAAAGGATACCACCCGCAGGTCACGGTCGAGGCGATGCTGGAGGCAGGCACCGCGCTGGACCTTGGCCCGTTGCAGCCCTGTCTGACCGACCGGCTCGAAACGCCCGATCAGCGGCTTCACCTTGCGCCGTCGGTCTATCTGGAAGATCTGCCGCGTCTGCTGGCGTTTGTGGATCAGCGGGACGCCGAATTTCCTTTTGCCATGATCGGCCGTCGGCAGGTCCGCAGTCACAACAGCTGGACCCAGAACAGCCCGCGTCTGGTCAAGGGGCGCAACCGCTGTACCGTCGAGGTCAATATCACAGATGCAGATCGTCTGGGGATCAGCGATGGGATGGACGTGCGGGTGTCGTCCCGCGTTGGGACGGTGACGTTGCCGGTCGAGATTACGGATACGATGGCACCGGGTGTCGTTTCGATCCCGCAAGGGTGGGGCCAAAGCGGTGACACGATCAGCGTGGCGGCAAGTGCGGGGACCGTTTCAATCAACGATCTGACCGATGACCGCCGCATTGACCCGCTGACGGGGAATGCCGCCTTTAACGGGGTGCCGGTGCGTATCGATCTTGCGTCCTGAGCGCGATCCGGCGCTCAGATCAGAAGGGTTACACCGCTGCCGTGTCAGGGGATCGGTCATCAAGCTGCGCTGTGGCAAGCAAGCTGATGGCGATCATCACCGCCGCCGTACCCAGGCACAGCGCAAGCCCGCCCAGTTGATAGGTCAGGCCCGACAGCACGGTCCCCACCAACCGCCCCGCCGCGTTGGACATATAGTAGAACCCCACATCCATCGTGACCCGTTTCGCATCGGTAAAGCTGAGGATCAAAAAGGAATGGAGCGCTGAATTCACGGCAAAAATCCCTCCGAAAACCAGCAGGCCCAGAACGAGTGTCACCGTGAGCGGGGTGGACGGCGCGGGGGCGACCCAGACCAAAGCGGCCAGCGCTGTCGGCACGATCACTAGCGCCGCGACCCATGCCCGCGCCTGCGCCAAAATCTGTGCGTCACTGCGGGATGCCGCCCGCAAAATGCGCGGTGCCCAGCCCTGCACGACGCCGTAAAGGATGGTCCACACCGCCATGAACGACCCGATCATAAAGAACGCGGCACGGTTACCGGCCTCTGATCCGTCAGACAGCACCGCATAGAAATAGATCGGGATGCCCACCACAAACCACACATCCCGCGCCCCGAACAAAAACAGCCGCGCAGCGCTGAGCCAGTTGATGTTGCGGTTCTTTGAAAACACCTCAAGGAATTTTGCATCCTTGCGCCCGACCGGCAGGCCCGTTGGCATCCCGACGACAACACCGGCAAGGATGACAAACAGGATCGCGGCCATCGTCAGCACCGACGGGACAAACCCCAGTATGGCCAACAGCGCCGCCCCCAGCAAAAATCCGCAGCCCTTGACGGCATTCTTTGAACCGGTCAGCAGCGCTACCCAGCGAAACAACCCGCCACCATCCGTAGGGGCAAGGATTTTCACCGCACTTTTGGAGCTCATCTTGGCCAGATCCTTGGCAACGCCCGACATGCCCTGCACCAGCATGACAAAGACGACAGACGCGGTGATGCCCCACGCCGGATCAAGCTGCGCCAGCGCCAGTAACGCGACCACCTGCAGGGCAAGCCCGGCATAAAGCGTCGCCGTCAGACCAAACCGCGCGGCGATCCACCCCGCCGACAGGTTGGTCACAACACCTGCGATTTCGTACAGCACAAACAGATAGGCCAGTTGCACCGGCGAAAAGCCCAGCGTGTGGAAATGCAGCAGCACCAGCATCCGCAGGGCACCGTCGGTCAGCATGAAGGCCCAATAGGCCGCCGTCACCGTCATATAGGCTGCAAAGCCCGCAGGGCGTGTCACAGCTTGCCCCCAACCATCAAGGCCACATCGACCAGCCGGTAGGCATAGCCGTATTCATTATCATACCACGCATAGATTTTCACCTGCGTGCCATTCACCACCATCGTCGATGGCGCGTCGATGATACTGCTGCGGGTATCGTTCGTGTAATCCGATGACACCAAAGGCCGGGTCTCATAGCCCAGGATACCCTGAAGCGGGCCATTGGCGGCGGTCTCGAACAGGGCGTTTACTTCCTCCACCGTCGTTTCGCGGGCCATTTCAAACACGCAATCGGTGATGGAGGCGTTCAGCAACGGCACGCGCACCGCATGGCCGTTCAGCTTTCCGGCCAGTTCGGGATAGATCAATGTGATCGCCGTCGCCGATCCGGTCGTGGTGGGGATCAGGTTGGTCAAAGCCGACCGCGCGCGGCGCAAGTCCTTGGCGGGGCGGTCCACAATCGTCTGGGTATTGGTCACGTCATGGATCGTGGTGATGGACCCGTGTTTGATGCCGATCCCGTCCAGCAATACCTTGACCACCGGTGCCAGGCAATTCGTCGTACAGCTTGCCGCTGTGATGATCTGGTGGGTGTCCGCGTCATAGATCTCGTCATTCACACCATAAACGATGTTCGCCGTGGGGCCGTCCTTGACCGGGGCCGATACGATGACCTTTTTCACGCCAGCTGCAAAATACGGGGCCAGCTTGGCTTCGGTCTTGAACGCGCCGGTGCAGTCGATCACGACATCAACGCCCTCCAAGGGCAGGTCTTCCAGATTGCGGGTGCCGGTGACCGGAATGCGCATGCCATCGATGCTGATCGCATCTGCATCGGCCTCGAATTTGGCGGGCCAGCGTCCGTGAACGGAATCAAATTCCAGCAGATGCGCGTGCATCGCCGGATCGCCCACCGCATCATTGATAAAGGCGATCTTGGCCCCGCGTTCCAGCAGGGGGCGCAGGGCAATTTTACCGATCCGGCCAAGGCCGTTAAGTGCATAGGTTGTCATGATCTATTCCTGTGTGGATATGTCTTTGCCGATGGCGTCGACGTGTTTTTGCAAGGCCGCACGGTCCAACGCTTCGAACGACAGCGACGTAAAAGCGCTGATCCGGTTGTGCAGCGCGCCATAGGTCTGGTGAAAGGCAAGACGCTTTTCCGCTTCGGTTCCTTCGGCTTTCACAGGGTCTGCCATGCCCCAATGGCCCGAAACGGGGTGTCCGCGCCATGTTGGACAGTCTTCGTTCGCGGCGCGATCACAAACGGTAAAGACGAAATCCATCTTGGGCGCGTCTGGCCCCTGAAACTCGGCAAGATTCTTGGACCGAAGGGGGGACACGTCATGCCCCTTGCTCCGCAGCATTTCAACGGCAAAGGGGTTCAGTTCGGACCGGTGCGCTGTGCCTGCGGAATAGGCCGTGAACCGGTCACCCGCCATGTCGCGCAAAATGGTTTCAGCCAGGATCGAACGGGCCGAGTTGCCGGTACACAGGAACAAGACGGTGAATTTCGGCCCAGATGCGGGGGCGATCCCCTCAAGAAGACCGGCAAACTGCGGCGGACACAGATCGGCGCGCCCCCGGCAGCAGTCCAGAAACAGATCCGACACGACCTCGCGGGTGGCATCCAGATTGACGGCATAAAGCAACCGCGTCCCGTCACGGCGTTGCGAAATCAGCCCCGCTTGGGTCAAGGCAGACAGATACACCGATGCCGTGCTGGCTTTGAGGTCCAGCGCTTGGGCAATTTCACCCGCAGGCAGCGCATCCGGACAGCGCCGCATCAGCAAGCGGAACACTCCCATCCTTTGCGGATGACTCAGGGTGGAGAGGCGGTCGATGAGCATTGATTCCATATTTCATGAATATTTGAAGTATGGAAGGCCTGTCAACGGGGTTTGATTTGATTTGCCGCAGAAACATGCCGCACGGGCAATAAAAAAGCGGCGCGCCCGTTCACCAGACGCGCCGCTTTTCATTGCAGGTCAAAGTCAGACCGCGAGGGCTTGGCTCAGATCCGCTTTCAGGTCCTCGATATCCTCGATCCCCACCGACAGGCGCAACAGACCCTCGGGAATGCCGGTATGCGGCTCGATCGTGTGGCGATGTTCGACCAGACTTTCGACCCCGCCCAAGGATGTCGCACGGTGAAACAGCGCCAGTTTGCCGGCAGCGGCCAAGGCGGCAGGTGCACCGCCTTTCACGACAAAGGATAGCAACGGCCCAAAGCCGCCGCTCATCTGGCGGGTGGCGACATCAAAGCCGGGATGATGCGGCAATCCGGGATACATCACGGTTTCCACCTGCTCATGCTGGTCCAGAAACTCAGCCAGGGCTTGGGCGTTGCGCGACATTTCCCGCATCCGCAAGGGTAGGGTCCGCATACCGCGCACCAGCAACCATGCCTCAAAGGGGCCAATGACCGCGCCCGCATCATGGCGGTCCGCCTTGATATCCGTCCAGATCGGCGCGTCCGCGTCGTTGGTTGCCAACACACCCGCCAAGACATCCGAATGGCCGTTGATCCCCTTGGTGGCCGAATGCATCACGATGTCAGCCCCCAAGGCCAGCGGCCTTTGCAACACAGGGGTGGCGGCGGTGCTGTCGACCATCAACAACCCCCCAACGGCGTGAACGGCTCTGGCGGCAGCCTCGATATCCGTGACCCGCAGCCACGGGTTCGACGGGGTCTCGATCAGCACAAGCGACGGTTCAAGCGCAACACAGGCGGTCTCGAACGCGGTGGCATCCGATGCTTCCACCTCGTGCAAGGCGATATCGCGACGGGTGCAGAAATCGCGCAGCCATTTGGTCGTCCCCCAATAGATTTGCGACTGCACCAAAACGCAGCCACCATTCGGAACGGTGCGAAACGCCGCTGCAATCGCGGCCATGCCCGAAGGGAACAACAACGCCTCGGCGGCCCCCTCAAGCTGGGCCAGCACGGTTTCCGCGACCCGCACGATATCGCTTTGATCGCGGAGGTAAATATTGTCAGGCCGCAAGGGCTGATACTGCGCATCGCGCAAATAGGTGGTGGCCATTTGCAAAGGCGGCACAACACCACCGCTTTGCGGGTCGACCGCACCGGCGGCCTGTGCTGCGATGGTGGCGGGGCTCAATCGTGAAGTATCAGACATGGTTTGCGCCACTCCTCAAAGATGACCTGTTTTCAATCTCCTACACCTAAACCCGCGCCTTGCAAAACTGCCAGCCCGTAAATCACTGAACGCCACGTTCCCTTTCATTTTGCCCCTTAAACTCCTGCCGGAGGCATCCTTAATTCCGGCCAAACGCCACGCCGGATGCCCGCAAACCCCCGTTGAGCCTTGTTCTTTACCCCCCCGCGGTCTATGCCGCGCTCGAACCCCTACGCCCCTAGATAAAGGTATCACGCATGATTCCCCGCTATTCCCGCCCCGAGATGGTTGCAATCTGGTCCCCCGAAACCAAGTTCCGCATCTGGTTCGAGATCGAGGCGCATGCCTGTGACGCGATGGCCAGGCTGGGCGTGATCCCGCAGGCCAATGCCGACGCGGTCTGGAAAGCCAAAGACGTTGAATTTGACGTGGCCCGCATCGACGAAATCGAAGCCGTGACCAAACATGACGTTATCGCGTTCCTGACCCATCTGGCCGAACATGTGGGCAGCGACGAGGCGCGTTTCGTGCATCAGGGCATGACATCTTCGGATGTGCTCGACACATGTTTCAACGTCCAGCTGACCCGCGCTGCCGATATCCTGATCGACGATATGGGGCATCTTCTGGCCGCCCTCAAGCGCCGCGCGATTGAACATAAAGACACATTGCGGGTGGGCCGCAGCCACGGCATTCACGCCGAACCGACCACGATGGGCCTGACCTTCGCGCGTTTCTATGCCGAAATGGACCGCAACCTGACCCGCCTGAAAACCGCCCGCGAAGAAATCGCCACCGGTGCGATCTCGGGCGCTGTCGGCACATTCGCCAACATCGACCCCCGCGTAGAAGAGCACGTCTGCGAGCAGTTGGGTCTTGTCCCCGAACCGATCAGCACACAGGTCATCCCGCGCGACCGTCACGCGGCGTTCTTTGCGGCCCTTGGTGTTGTTGCCAGCTCCATCGAAAACGTCGCCACCGAAGTGCGCCACATGCAGCGCACCGAAGTTCTCGAGGGTGCCGAGTTCTTCTCGGCAGGTCAAAAGGGCTCCTCGGCGATGCCCCATAAAAAGAACCCGGTGCTGACCGAAAACCTGACCGGTCTTGCCCGTACGATTCGAATGGCCGTGATCCCTGCGATGGAAAACGTCACCCTGTGGCACGAGCGTGACATCTCGCATTCCTCGGTCGAGCGTGCGATCGGGCCGGACACCACGATCACCCTTGATTTCGCGTTGCACCGGTTGACCGGCGTGATCGACAAGATGCTGATCTATCCTGACAACATGCTGGCCAACATGAATAAATTCAGCGGCTTGGTGATGTCTCAGCGGGTTTTGCTGGCGTTGACACAGGCAGGCGTCAGCCGCGAAGACAGCTATAAGCTGGTGCAGCGCAATGCGATGAAAGTCTGGGAAGAGGGCAAGGATTTCAAAACGGAATTGCTGGCCGACCCAGAGGTTCTGGCCGCGCTAAGTGCCGAGGAAATCGAAGAAAAATTCGACCTTGCCTATCACACCAAACATGTCGACACGATCTTTGCCCGCGTCTTTAAAGACTGATTTCAGGGCGAATTAACCGATCAGATAGGCTGATTTGCAATATTCCTTTGAGAACGCACAAAGCCGTTGTACGCTTTGATGCGTCTCAAAGGAGTAGTCTGATGAAACTTGCATTTACCTTGTCGACTTTGGCCCTTGTGGTGCTTCCAACCTTTGGCTTTGCAGCATGTTCGTCGCCAGAACATGCGATGTCTTGCGCCGAAGGGACCGTGTATGATGCCGAAACGGCGACATGTGTGACGGCGGCAACGTCCTGATCCCCAAGTAAACGTGAATATTATTTCACTAGTTTCACTTTGCCCTAGGTAAAGTAAAAGTAAGATCGAATTACTTTGAATAGGCTTAGGGAATTCCGTTATGCGCGTCCTTCTGGCGTCTGCTCTTGCCGCCGCTCTACCATTCGCCGCTTTTGCCGCTGGCGAAGAATCAACGCCGCCGAAACCAACGGTGACCTGTGAAAAGGGCATGGTTTTTGATAAAAAGACCAAAAAATGCACCTCTGCGCAGGACAGCCGTCTGACACCGGACGATCTGTATCAAACGGTGCGCCAACTGGCCTATGCCGGCGATTACGCGGGCGCGCAGATCGTGCTTGCTGCAATGCCGCAGGATGATGACCGCAGATTGACCTATATGGGTTTCACAAACCGTAAAATGGGCAATGCGGATATCGGCATGGAGTATTACTCCCGCGCGCTCGAAGTGAACCCGGCCAATATTCTTGCGCGGTCCTATATGGGGCAGGGCATGGTGGAGCAGGGCAATATTGCCGATGCTTTGGCGCAATTGCGCGCGATCCGGTCTTATGGCGGGACGGGTACATGGGCAGAGGCGTCTTTGCGCACTGCCATCGCAACTGGACAGACTTTTAACTACTGAGGTTAAATCTGTTCGTTTTTTGTTCATTTCTGGCTGCGACAACGCTGAAAGGCATAGTGGCAGTCAGAGATGAAATTTAATGAATGAACTTGCAACGTTAGGGCAAATTCAACCCGGTCAGATGATGGGATCTGCGCTGCCGGGCGCGGCCAGATTGTCACGGCGGGCGAAAGCCGCGATTGTGGTGCGTTTGCTGCTGAACGAGGGGGCGGATATCCCGCTGGAGGATCTGCCGGAGGCGCTTCAGGCCAGCCTGACCCAGCAAATGGGGGCGATGCGCACGGTTGACCGCGAAACGCTCGCCTCTGTCGTCGAAGAATTTGCTCAGGAACTGGACAGCATCGGGCTGTCCTTTCCCGGCGGGATGGTCGGGGCCATTTCCGCGCTGGACGGAAAAATCAGCAAACAAACCGCCGAACGCCTGCGCAAGGAAGCGGGCGTGCGCGAAATGGGTGACCCGTGGGACCGTCTGCGGGGGTTGGACGCGGCCAGCCTTTTGCCGATGGTGAAAAACGAAAGCATCGAAGTCGCGGCTGTGGTGCTGTCAAAACTCAAGGTCGCATTGGCAGCCGAACTGTTGGGGCTGCTTCCCGGGCCGGTGGCGCGCCAGATCACCTATGCGATATCGCTGACCAGCACTGTCACGCCCCAAGCGGTTGAACGCATTGGTATTTCCCTTGCCAGCCAGCTGGACACCGTGCCGCCCAAAGCATTTGATACAGGGCCGGTGGAACGGTTGGGCGCGATCCTGAATTCTTCAACCTCGCTGACGCGCGATGACATGTTAACCGGTCTGGACGAGGCGGACCGTGGCTTTGCCACCGCTGTGCGCAAAGCGATCTTTACCTTTGCAAACATCCCCGTACGGGTGTCGCCGCGCGACATTCCGGCCATATTGCGCCGCGCCGAACAGTCACAGCTGGTGATTGCCCTTGCCGGTGCCGAAGCCGCCGGGATGAAAGATGTATTCGACTTTATTCTTGAAAACATGTCGGGCCGGATGGCGGATCAGTTGCGCGAAGACGTCACTGATGCGGGGACGGTCAAACCCTCGGATGCCGAAGACGCGATGGCCGCCTTTGTCACCGTGATCCGCGATATGGAGGCGGATGGCGATTTGCAATTGATTGTCGAGGAGGAGGAGGAACCCTGATCCTGCTTGTTGCCTGCGTTTGCGCGCTGTAAACAGCGCGATAGTGCAGCCATCTGGCAGAGGTATATGACAGATCCGAAGCGTCCCCCCCAAGATCCGTTTGCGCGGCGCGCAGGTCACTACTTGACGAATGCGTTGATCGTCGGGCTGATCCGCGTCGCGCTGTTGATCCCGTTTCGGGCGCGGTTGGCCTTTGTGGGGTGGGTCGTGCAGCATGTGATCGGCCCCGCAGCAGGGTATCGCCGTCGCGCTGCCGAAAACCTGTCGTTGATCTGGCCTGATTTGACGCGCAAGCGCAGGGACGAAATCGTTGCCGGGTGCCTGAACAACGTGGGCCGGAGCTTTATCGAAAACTATTCTGCTGACGATTTTCCCGCGCGCATGGCGCAAAACACCCCTCGGGGCCCCGGTGTCAAAGCCTTGCAAGCCGCCGCGGCCAAGGGGCAGGCGGTCATTCTGGTCACCGGGCATTTCGGCAATTACGAGGCGACCCGCGCCTGCCTCGTTGCGCGGGGCTTTGACATTGGCGGATTGTACCGCGACATGAAAAACCCCTATTTCAACGCGCATTATGTGAAAACCATGGAAGCGTTCGGCGGGCCGGTTTTTCCGCAAGGGCGGCGCGGCACGGCAGGGTTCGTGCGGCACCTCAAGAATGGCGGGCAGCTTGTGTTGTTGTTTGACCAGCATGTCTTTGGCGCACCCAAGCTCGATTTTCTGGGGCAGCCCGCAAACACGGCCCTTTCAGCGGCTGAGCTTGCCTTGCGCTATGACGCGCTTTTGATCCCGTTTTACGGGATCCGGCAGTCTGATGGTGTGTCTTTCGATGCCGTGCTCGAGGCACCGATCGCGCATTCTGACGCGATAACCATGACGCAGGCCCTGAACGACAGTCTGGCCGCACGGGTCAAGGCGCATCCCGAACAATGGTTCTGGGTGCACCGGCGCTGGCGGCCAAACGAAGACTGAATTACTTGACGCGCGCCGCTGCCACAATGGGGCCGGCATTGCTGTGCTGGATGATCACCACCGCGGGCGAGGCCCCTTTTAACGGCGCGGTCAGGATCAGCGGTTGGTCTGCTGTCCAGGTCCCCAACACCGACCAGTTCTTGGCGATGTTGTGATATTCAAATGCGTGACCTGCGTTTTCGCCCCGTTTGATATGGGTCATTTCCATCGGCGTATATTGCAGCAGGTGCACCGTGAACGGACCTTTTGCCCCGTTTACTGTCTCCGCATTGATCGCAAGGCTATCGCCCTTGCGTGACAGGGTAAGATTGACGCGCAGGGGGTCGTTTTTGTGGGCGGCAATGGCCTGGGCAACGGCCATGGGTTTCGCGCCTACGATATCGGTGCTGCCATTGATGATCATCTCGGGGGTGTAGACCGATTTGCGCCCGCCGGCTGCGGCATAGGCGCGTTGGCGCGCGGCGTGGTCGGGGTTGCCGAACTGGTCCTTCCACCCGATGTAATCCCAATAATCCACGTGCAGCGCCAAAGCGATCACATCGTCGCGCTTGGACAGCTCTGCCAGAATCTCATCCGCAGGCGGGCAGGACGAACACCCTTGCGAGGTGAACAGTTCAACCACCACAGGCCGGTCCTGAGCGATCAAGGGCGCAGCCAAGGCGACGCCCGCGGCGAGAAGGGTGGAAAACAGGATGTTCATCAATCGGACAACTTTCACAAGGCAGGTTTTTTGTAGACCGGGCTTCGCTCAATTACCACTCAAGCTTTGTTGAGCCATTGTTACGTCCTGAAAGCCGGAATTTACATCAATTTCTGTACACAATGGTATACAAAAGCGATTTCCGTGATGGATTACAGTTGAAACGGCGCGCGCAATACGGCATCTAGGCGCCAAGCCGCCAATCTGTTTTCAACCCATCGAAGGGAGCTCCCATGACCATCATCGTTGGCCAGGACACCGCCAAGACACGCAAGACGCTGACGTCTGGCGATCAATCTATTGCCTATTATTCGATTCCCGCCGCTCAGGAAGCCGGGCTTGGTGATTTCTCGAAATTGCCCGCCGCGTTGAAAGTGGTGTTGGAAAACATGCTGCGTTTCGAGGACGGCAAGACCGTCACCGTTGACGACATCAAGGCATTTGCCGAATGGGGTGCCAAGGGCGGCCAGAACCCGCGCGAGATCGCCTATCGTCCGGCCCGCGTTCTGATGCAGGATTTCACCGGCGTTCCGGCGGTTGTTGATTTGGCCGCGATGCGCGACGGTCTGGTTGCTTTGGGTGGCGACGCTGACAAGATCAACCCGTTGAACCCTGTTGATCTGGTCATCGACCACTCGGTCATGATTGACGAATTCGGCAACCCGCGCGCGTTCCAGATGAACGTGGACCGCGAATACGAGCGCAACATCGAACGCTATACATTCCTCAAGTGGGGCCAAAAGGCGTTTAACAACTTCCGCGTTGTGCCCCCCGGTACCGGCATCTGCCACCAGGTGAACCTTGAATATCTGGCGCAAACCGTTTGGACCGACAAAGACCAGAACGGTGTTGAGGTTGCGTACCCTGACACGCTGGTCGGTACAGACAGCCACACCACCATGGTCAACGGCATGGCCGTTCTGGGCTGGGGCGTTGGCGGGATCGAGGCCGAAGCCGCGATGCTGGGCCAGCCGATTTCGATGCTGATCCCCGAAGTTGTGGGTTTCGAGCTGACAGGCCGCATGATGGAAGGCACCACTGGTACCGACCTTGTGTTGAAAGTCGTCGAAATGCTGCGTGAAAAAGGCGTGGTTTCCAAATTCGTCGAATTCTACGGCGAAGGTCTGGATCACTTGCCACTGGCAGACCGTGCGACCATCGCCAACATGGCACCTGAATATGGCGCGACCTGTGGTTTCTTCCCGATTGACGGCGAAACCCTGCGCTACCTGCGCACAACCGGCCGCGAAGAAGACCGCATTGCGCTGGTCGAAGCCTATGCCAAGGAAAACGGCATGTGGCGCGGCGATGATTATGCGCCGATCTACACCGACACGCTGTCGCTGGACATGGGCACCATCGTGCCTGCGATTTCCGGCCCCAAGCGTCCGCAGGACTATATCGCGCTGACCTCTGCGCACACTGCATTTTCCGATTACGTCAAAGGTGTCCGCGCGGGCAAAGACGCGTCACCCGCCGCCGAAGTGCGTTGGGAAGGCGAGGGCGGCCAGCCGGAGCCACAGGTGATCCCCGGCGACGAGGGCAACCACAAGCGCGGCTATGTGATGACCGACGATGGCCATTACCAGCTGCATGACGGGTCCATCGTGATCGCGTCGATCACATCGTGTACCAACACATCGAACCCTTACGTGATGATCGGTGCCGGTCTGGTTGCACGCAAAGCGCGCGCGCTTGGCCTGACCCGCAAGCCTTGGGTCAAGACATCGCTGGCCCCCGGTTCTCAGGTGGTTTCCGCCTATCTTGAGGCCGCAAACCTGCAAGAAGACCTGGACGCGATCGGCTTTAACCTTGTTGGTTATGGCTGCACGACCTGTATCGGTAACTCCGGCCCGCTGGAGCCTGCGATCAGCAAGGCAATCAACGACTACGACCTGATCGGTACCTCGGTCTTGTCGGGTAACCGCAACTTTGAAGGCCGCATTTCCCCTGACGTGCGCGCCAACTATCTGGCGTCCCCGCCACTGGTTGTGGCCTATGCGCTGGTCGGTGACATGAACGTCGATCTTGCACACGCACCTTTGGGTCAGGATCAAAACGGCAATGACGTCTATTTGAAAGACATCTGGCCAACCACGCAGGAAGTTGCCGAACTGGTCGAAAAGACCGTGACGCGCGCAGCCTTCCAAGAGAAGTACGCCGACGTGTTCAAGGGCGACGAAAAGTGGCAGGCGGTCGAGACGACGGATGCCAAGACCTACAACTGGCCACCCGCGTCGACATACGTTCAGAACCCGCCCTATTTCCAGGGCATGTCGCCAGAGCCGGGCGTGATCACCAACATCGAAGGTGCCAAAGTACTGGCTGTCTTGGGTGACATGATCACAACCGACCACATCAGCCCTGCCGGATCGTTCAAGGAAACCACACCTGCCGGTCAATATCTGATGGAGCATCAGGTGCCTGTGCGCGAATTCAACTCCTATGGCTCGCGTCGTGGTAACCACGAAGTCATGATGCGCGGCACATTCGCCAACATCCGTATCAAGAACGAGATGCTGGACGGGGTCGAGGGCGGCTATACAAACGGCCCGGATGGCAAGCAAACGTCGATCTTTGACGCAGCCATGGCCTATCAGGATGCCGGCACACCGCTGGTGATCTTTGGTGGTGAACAATACGGTGCCGGGTCTTCGCGTGACTGGGCGGCCAAGGGCACAGCATTGCTGGGCGTCAAGGCCGTGATCGCCGAAAGCTTCGAGCGTATTCACCGCTCCAACCTGGTTGGTATGGGCGTTATCCCGTTCGAATTCACCAATGGTGACACGCGCAAAAGCTTGGGTCTGACCGGTCAGGAAACCGTTTCGATCTCGGGTCTGGATACGATCAAGCCGCTGCAAGAAGTGCCTTGCACGATCACAATGGCTGACGGTTCGGTCAAAGAGATCATGATCAAGTGCCGCATCGATACCGCGATCGAGATCGAATATATCGAACACGGTGGCGTGCTGCATTACGTTCTGCGCGATCTGGCAAAATCGGCCTGATCCTATTGACATAAAGATTGAAACGCCCGCCAAGCATCGTCTTGGCGGGCGTTTTGCGTTTAGATGTGGTGCAAAACGGCGCATCTTCGCCTGTTCGGGCTGATTTAGTGTCAAATACCAGATTTTGTGTTCACAATTGCGCATTTCCCCAACAGAATATTTGTTGCAAGCCGATTGTTTCAGTTATGTAGCCAATATTATTGGTTCACTGCTGACGAGCCGCCTGAACGATCTATCTGATCTGCATCGGGTATCGTTCTTCGCAAAGAAGGGGTGGCGCATGTCGCGTTCGACAAAAGACAGATTTCTAGCGGGTTTGCTCGCCACCACGGCTGCTGCGGCGGTGCTGTGGGGCAGTTCGGTCGGCTTTGCGGCAACGCTGGATATCACGGGCGTCGAAAAAGGCTCCGACCTTTATGAGGCCGTGCTGGGCGGATCGCTGTTGCGCGAACAAACCGCCGAGGACGCAACCCCGTCGACCCAGGAATTGCTGGCGGCAGCGCAGGCCGATTATGCCAGATTGCTGGCCGTGCTTTACGATCAGGGGTATTTCGCAGCCGTGATCACGATCACCGTGGACGGGGTGGATGCGTCCACGATTGCGCCCGTGTCACCACCCGCGCGGATCGACAAGGCGGTCATCACGGTCAAGCCGGGCAAAAAGTTCAGCTTTGCCAAGGCGGAAATCGCGCCAGTCGCGCCTGACACCGAATTGCCCGAAGAATTCGCTGTGGGCGCGCCAGCCCGTCTGGGCGTGTTGAAAGACACGGTATCAGCCGGCATAAAAGGCTGGCGCGATCAGGGGCATGCCAAGGCGGCATTGGCCGATCAGCAGCTTACCGCGCGGGTTCCCGACAGCACAATCAGCGCGACCTTGCGGCTGGCCCCCGGTCCGCGCCTGCGGTTTGGTGATCTGACGGTAAAGGGCGACAGCGCCGTGCGTTTGCGTCGGATCGTCAAGATCGCCGGTTTGCCCACGGGGCAGGTGTATTCTCAGGACCAACTGGATCTGGCGGCCACCCGTCTGCGCCGCACAGGGGCTTTCAGCTCTGTCGCGATGCTTGAGGCCGACCAGATCACCGCGCCTGATCTTCTGCCGATCACCGCGCAGATTGCGGATGCACCACCGCGCCGCTTTGGCTTTGGGGCCGAACTGTCGTCGCTTGAGGGGCTGACAGTCAGCAGCTACTGGATGCACCGCAACCTTTTGGGCGGTGCCGAAAACCTGCGGGTTGAGGGTGAGATATCGGGCATCGGTGGCAGTTCGGGCGGGACGGATTACCGGCTGTCGACGCGTTTTGAACGGCCCGCGACCTTTAACGCCGACACCAATTTTTACGCCTTCGCCGAGATCGAACAGCTGGACGAGGTGAATTTTTTCTCGCGGCAGTTCGAGATCGAGACAGGGATTGAACGGATCGCCAGCGCCGAGCGGACCTATACGCTGGGCATGGGGCTGCGCACTGCCGAAACCCGCGATGCATTCGGCACGCAAAACTACACTTTGGTGACGCTGCCACTGACCGCCGAACATGATTACCGCGACAACCGTCTGGACGCCAAAGACGGTTATTACGCCAAGGCCAGCCTGACGCCCTTCGCGGCGGTTTCGGGGTCGTCCAGCGGGTTGCGCAGCTATGTTGATGTGCGCGGTTACAAGACCTTTGGCACCACCCGTCCGGTCACCTTTGCCCTGCGCGGGCAGCTTGGGTCGGTTTACGGTCCAACTTTGGCGCAGGCCCCGGCAGATTATCTGTTTTATTCGGGCGGCGGCGGCAGCGTCCGCGGACAGCCCTACCAGACGCTTGGCGTTGATTTGGGTGGCGGGAATACCGTTGGCGGGCGCAGCTTTCTGGGTCTGTCCGCAGAAGCGCGCGTTGCGGTGCGGGACAAGATCGGCATCGTGGCCTTTGCCGATGCGGGCTATATCGGGGCCGAGGCATTCTATGACGGGTCGGGGGTCTGGCATTCGGGTGCGGGGCTTGGCCTGCGCTATGAGACGGGCATCGGCCCGATCCGCGTCGATTTCGCGGTGCCGACATCGGGGCCTGAAACGGGCGAGAATTTTCAAGTCTATATCGGTATTGGACAATCGTTTTGATCCACTTTGTACGCAGCTTCCTTTTCACCTGTATGATGCTTCTGGCCTCGGGCGCGTTGGCCCAGGAGGACGACAAGGATTTCCTGACCCGCACCATCCAGAACGCGCTAAGCGGGGCGGGGCGGATTGTCAGCATCGACGGCTTTGCAGGCGCGCTCAGCTCGCGGGCGTCATTCGATCAAATGACGATTTCCGACGACCAAGGCGTGTGGCTGACATTGGAGGAGGTCGAGCTGGACTGGAACCGGTCTGCCCTGTTGCGCGGCCGGCTTGAAGTTCAGGCGTTGACCGCCAAGCGTCTGTCGGTACCGCGTCTGCCCGCCACGCAAGAAGACAGTTTGCCCGATCCCGAGGCCAAGCCGTTTACCTTTCCGGCCATTCCCGATTTGCCGGTTTCCATCGATGTCGCCAATTTCGAGGTCGAGGAAATTGTGCTGGGCGCGCCGATCCTGGGCGAAGCTGCGCAACTGAACCTCAAGGCCACCGCGAAGCTGAATGACGAAGTCGTGACCCTTGATATCGACGCCACCCGCACGGATGGCAAGCAAGGGTCGTTCAAGATTTCGGCTGATCTGAACCGCAGCGACAACCTGCTTGATCTGCTGGTCAACCTCTCGGAAGAGCAAAAGGGCATCATCTCGCGGACCCTGAAGATCCCCGGCGAACCTTCGGTTGATCTGACCGTTGCAGGGTCGGGGCCGGTGTCGGATTTCAAGACCGACATCAAGCTGTCGACCGATGGCGAACAACGTCTGGCCGGACAGGTGATCGTGGCCGAACAAGGGGCAACCGATGACCCCGACCGCCGCATTCAGGCCGATCTGCGCGGGGATGTGACGGCATTGATCCTGTCGCAATACCGCGAATTTTTCGGCACAGACGTGGCGCTGACGCTTGATGCCATGGTGCAGGCGGATGGCGGGCTTGATGTCAGTGATTTCGCCCTCAAGGCGCAAGCGGCCGAATTGCAGGGCAAGATCACCTTGAACAGCGATAAATGGCCCAGCCTGATTGATATCACCGGCACCGTGGCCGCAACCGATGGCGAACGGGTTTTGCTGCCGGTTGCGGGGGCCAGCACCTATGTGCGCCGCGTGGATCTGGGCGTGAAATATGATGCGGGTGATGGCGACACGATTACAGCGGTCTTTGACGTTGACGGATTGGCCACAGATGCGCTGGCGATTGACAGCACACAATTGAACCTGACCGGTACGCTGGCTGGAAAAGCGGGCAGCGTCGGTGCGTTTGACGGCGATCTGGATTTTGCGACCAAGGGGCTGACTTTTACCAACGCCGCCCTGTCCGAGGCCTTGGGCCGCGCGCTTAGCGGTCGCGCCACCATCACCTATGTCGAAGGGCAGCCCGTGCAGATCAGCGGGCTTGACCTGTCGGGCACAGATTACGGTTTGACGGGGGATATGACGATCAATGGCCCCGCCGAGAATTTCCTGACGCAGCTTAAGGCACGGCTGGAAGCCACGGAAATCAGCCGCTTTTCGGCCCTTGCCGGACGCGAGCTGGACGGTGCTGCAAACGTCGATCTGGCCGGTCAGGTCAAACCGCTGGACGGCATGTTTGATCTGAACATCACCGGCCTGACCCGCGACCTGAAGCTGGGCATCGCGCAGGCGGATGCGGTGCTTGCTGGCGAAACCACGCTAAGTGTCGCGGCCTTGCGCGATGAGACGGGCACCTTTGTGCGTGATCTGACGCTTGAGAACGCGGCTGTGTCCGTGACCGGCGGCGCAGAGCTGCGCAGCGATAATTCGCAAGCGCGGTTCACGGCCAATCTGGTCAATATCCACCTTGTCCTGCCGCAGTATTCCGGCCCCGTGACGATCACCGCCACCGCCGATCAGGACACCCGCGGCTGGACGGTGGATGCCGTGACCGACGGCCCCTATAACGCCGCGCTGACCGCCAAAGGTCTGGCGACCGGCCCGAACGCGACGTTGAACTTCACCGCGCAGGTTCCTGAAATCAAAGACTTCGTTCCGGACGCGCCGGTTGGAGGCAAGATCGCGCTGGATGGCATTTTGCGGCAGACGCCCGACGGCTGGCAGGTGGATGCCAAAGCCGCCGCACCAGAAAATGTATCGGCCACTGTCAAAGGGCTGCTGACCCCGCTGGATATCGAATTCGAGGCGCAAATCCCCCGTGTGCAGGCCTTTGCGCCGCAGGTCACAGGCCCGCTGACGGCGGCAGGCACCCTGAAACAGACCGACGCCGGGTTTGTCATTGATGCAAAGACATCCGGTCCCTATGACGCGCAGGTCGCGGTGCAAGGTGCGCTGACGCCGATGATCGACATCTCGTTTGATATAGCCGTGCCCAATGTGCAGCCTTTGGCCCCCGGCGTATCGGGGCCTCTGGCAGCCACAGGGTCGATCCGCCAGACCCCGGCGGGCATCGCCATTGATACCAATGCAACGGGCCCCTATGCGGCGCGGGCATCGGTGCAGGGCGTCGTGACCGGCGACACCCCTGCGCTGAACTATGACATCACGATCCCAAATCTCGCGGCACTGGTTCCCAAGCTGAACGGGCCGCTGAATGTGACGGGCACAGCCCGACAGGAAAGTGCGGGCTGGCGCGTGAACACCAATGCAAGCGGTCCGGCTGGCACGCAGGCGATCATTGCGGGGCTGGTGGGCAGCGATGGCACCCTGAACCTTGATATCAACGGCAACGCACCGCTGGGTCTGTCTGCGCCCTTTATCGCGCCACGCATCCTGCAAGGGCAGGCGGTCTTTGATCTAAGCGTGAACGGGCCGGCGCAGCTTGGGTCTGTGTCAGGCACCATTCGCACATCGAACGCGTCGCTTTCCGCGCCCAACCTGCGGATCGCCTTGAAAAACATCGCGGCCAACATCGACCTTGGCAACAATCGCGCGCAGGTCGATCTGTCGGCAGAAAACGTTGATGGCGGGCAGATCAAGGTCGGCGGTGCTATCATCCTGACCGGATCAATGACGGCGGATTTGCAGATCGGATTGAACAATCTGGTGCTGATTGACCCGTCGCTTTATCGCACGTCGCTGAATGGCGACTTGCGTCTTGCAGGCCCGCTCACAGGTGGGGCGCGAATTGATGGCCGGATTGATGTCGGTGAGACCAGCATCACGGTGCCGTCGACGGGGCTGACCAGTATTGGTGACATTCCACCGATCGATTTTATCGGGGCACCTGCTGATGTGATTGCCACCAGACGCAAGGCCGGGCTTGATGGCGCACGGGCGGACGCGGAGGGGGTCGCGGCAGATAAGGGGCCAGGCTTTGGGATGAACATCCAGATCAACGCGCCGAACCGTATTTTTGTACGCGGGCGCGGGCTGGACGCGGAATTGGGCGGGGGTCTGTTGCTGACAGGGACGACCAATCGCGTGATCTCGGCCGGACGGTTTGATCTGATCCGCGGGCGGCTGGATATCCTGGGCAAGCGCTTTGATCTGAACGAAGGGGCGGTGCAATTCCAGGGCGATCTGGTGCCCTATCTGCGCTTTGTCACGGCCACGGCGACCCAAACAGGCGAAGTGCGCATCATCATCGAAGGCCCTGCAACCGCGCCGGAAGTATCATTTGAATCGACCCCCGCATCGCCGCAGGACGAGGTCCTTGCGCAATTGCTTTTCGGGCGCAATATCTCTGAAATCTCGGCGTTTCAGGCGCTGCAACTGGCAAGTGCTGTCGCGACGTTGGCAGGGCGCGGCGGGGCTGGCGTGATTTCGAATTTGCGCACGGGGTTCGGATTGGACGATCTGGATGTGACCACCACAGACAGCGGTGCAACGGCGGTGCGCGCGGGCAAATACATCTCGGATAACGTCTATACCGATGTGACTGCCGCGTCTGACGGGACGGCTGATATCTCCATCAATCTGGACATCTCCAAGAACCTGACCGCCAAGGGGACGGTTCATTCAGACGGTAACACCGGCATCGGGATCTTCTTCGAGAAAGATTACTAGGCTTAGCTGGCGGATGTGCTGAACGCGCCGAACCTGCTTTGTTCGAACAGCAAGGCGGGGGCGTGTCGGTCCGGCTCATAGGCGCATTGCGTGACCTGACCCAGGATCAGTGAATGGTCACCCGCCGGATGGACGGCGAATGTATCGCAATGAAAAGTCGTCAGGCATCCGGCCAATGTTGGCGCGCCATTAGGCCCTTTGGACCAATCGAAACGGTCGAACCCGTCGCCATTGGCGGCAAAGTGATCTGCCAATGCCTGCTGGTCCGCGCCCAGAACATGGATTGCGAAATGCGGTGCCTGGACAAAGGCGTCATGGCGTTTTGACGATTTTCCGGGCGACCACAGCACCAATGCCGGATCAAGCGACACGGATGAAAACGAATTTGCGGTCATGCCCAGCGGGCCTTGCGGCGTCTGGACGGTGACCACCGTTACCCCGGTCGCAAAGCGCCCGAAGGCGCGACGCAGGTCTGAAGTGTCGTCAGAGGCCGGAACGAAATGATGCAAGCTTTTTTTCATGGTGCAGCGGTGCCACGGGGGGGCAGAATTGTCCAGACGGCAAAACCGCAGGGGCTTTGTGCGGTGGCAAAGCCGTAAGGGAAAGCGTTGCAAAGGGGTTTGAAACGGCCCGGCTCTACGCACCTTGTGACAGCGAACGGTTTCTTAACCTCCCTTGGATAGGTAGATCGAGGATGAATTTCAGTGTCGGGCTGCTGTCATAAATAAGAAGGGCTTGATGTGTCGCTAATTGATAAATTCCGTTTGGCGTTTGATATATCTCCGGTGCCGATGCTTTTGGTTGCAAGTGATGGTTCGATGTTGCTGGCCAATGACGATTTCCTTGATCTTTTTGAATACACCATTGAAGAGCTCCGCGGGTTGAACGTTGAGGCATTGGTGCCCGCCTCAATCCGCGAATATCACCCCGAATTGCGCAGTGCCTATAACCAGGTGTCAACGAAGCGGAGCATGGGGGCGGGGCGTGATCTGCATGGGGTGACAAAATCGGGCAATGTGATCCCGCTTGAACTGGGGCTTGAACCGGTCACCGATGGCGTCGAAAAAATGGCGCTTGTTGCAGCCATCGACATCAGCCATCGAAAGGTCCACGAGGACCGGATGCACCGCGCCATGGATGCCGCTGCCAGCGCCATGGTGATGGTGGATGGACGCGGGACAATCGTGTTCGTCAACAAAGCCGCGTCGACGTTGTTTGGCTATGATGAAGAAGATCTGCTGGGTCATAAGGTGGAGATGCTTATTCCCGAAGAATTCCGGCGGGCGCATCCTGTGTATCTTGGCAGTTTCATGAACAACAGCACCGAACGGTTCATGGGGTTGGGCAGGGATCTGTTCGCCCGGCGCAGTGACGGGACACGCTTTCCCGTGGAAATATCCCTCACACCTGTCGATGCACCAAGCGGGGTCTTGGTCATGAGCACGATTGTCGATTTATCCGAACGTGTCGCGGCGGCCGAGGCGGTTGCAAGGAAAAGCGCGGAGCTGGCGGCGCTGAATGTCGAGCTTTCGCATTTTGCCTATAGCGCGAGCCACGATCTGAAGGCACCGTTGTCGTCGATCACCGGGCTGTTGAATTTATGCATCGAGGATCTGGATGAAGGGAACCTTGATGAGGTGCGCGAGAACCTTGCAAGGGTGATTGATATCAGCCACCGCAGCGCCAAAAAAGTCGAAGGTGTGTTGCAAATCGCACGTGCGGGACGGGACGGGATGCCAAAGGTACCGGTCTTGCTGGATGCCATCATCGCAGAGATATGGATAGATCTCACAGGCGGAAAAAGCACCACAAAGCTGGAGCTGGAGTTCAATTATGCTGACCCCCTCGTGACAGAGCTGCCGACGTTGAAAGTGATCATCGAAAACATGCTGTCCAACGCATTGCGCTATGGCGACAGCTCGAAACCGGAGCATGTGATTTGCGTCAAAAGCGATGCCGTTGAAGATGGGGTGAAAATATCTGTCCGGGATAACGGGATAGGAATTTCAGAGCAGAATTTGCTCAAGGTATTTCAGATGTTCATCAGACTGGACGAGCGAAGTGGTGACGGGCTGGGTCTGTCATTGGTTCAAAAACAGGTTGAACGGCTTGGCGGGGAGATCACGATCAACAGCACCGTGGGGCAAGGCACCGAGATATGCTTTACCCTGCCATCGGAGGAAAAAACGCATGACTGATATTCCGGTTGTGGTTGTCGATGACAACGTTTCGGATCGATATATCGTAAGGCGGCGGCTTGCCAAAGCTGGCGGATTTGGGGAGATATTTGAGGTCACAAACGGCACTGAATTCCTTGAACGGCTGACAAGGGGCGATTTTCGCAGGGATGCTCAAGGCACGCCGTTTCTTATTTTGATGGATGTGAATATGCCGCTTTTGACGGGTTTCGAAACCATCCTCGAGATGGAGCGCAAGGCCCAAGCCGCAAACAGTCCGCCAGGCTTGGTCGTGATGATGCTGACCTCGTCCAGCAATCCGCAAGACATGGCAAAAGCAGCAGAAATCGGATCAATCAAAGGGTATGTTTTCAAACCCCTTGATGACGAGGGGGTTCAGAAAATCCGGAGGCTTTATGCATAAGGGCTAGGGACAGACGCCTGAGGCATGGCCGGTGTTGGGGGCGTTTCCCCCAGGGCCGGACTGCAAAAGGGGCACCCGACTGGATGCCCCCTTTTCTAATATGTGTGCGTTTCCCTTAGCGGTTCATGCGGTTTTCGATCAGTTCGTCCACCACTTCGGGTTCCGCCAGTGTCGAGATGTCGCCAAGCGCGCCAAAGTCGTTTTCGGCAATCTTGCGCAGGATGCGGCGCATGATCTTGCCCGACCGTGTTTTTGGCAGGCCGGGGGCCCATTGGATCAGGTCTGGCGATGCAATCGGGCCGATTTCGGTGCGTACCCAGTTGCGCAGTTCGGTGCGCAGCTCGTCCGTAGGTTCCTCACCCGCCATCAAGGACACATAGCAATAGATGCCTTGGCCTTTGATATCATGCGGATAACCGACCACGGCGGCCTCGGCCACCTTGGGGTGGGCAACCAGCGCGCTTTCGACTTCGGCGGTCCCCATGCGGTGGCCGGATACGTTGATCACGTCATCGACGCGCCCGGTGATCCAGTAATCGCCGTCTTCGTCGCGGCGGCAGCCGTCACCGGTAAAGTAATAGCCCTTGTAGTCGCTGAAATATGTCTGCTCGAACCGTTCGTGATCGCCCCAAACGGTACGCATCTGACCGGGCCAGCTGTCGGCGATGCACAACACACCTTCGACGCCATTGCCCTCGACGATCTCGCCCGAGGCGGGTTCCAGCACGACCGGTTTGATGCCAAAGAACGGCTTCATCGCGGCACCGGGTTTGGTGGCGTGAGCACCGGGCAGGGGGGTCATCAAGTGACCGCCGGTTTCGGTCTGCCACCATGTGTCGACGATCGGGCAATTGCCCTTGCCGACAACGTCATTGTACCAGTTCCATGCTTCGGGGTTGATCGGTTCGCCCACGGTCCCCAGCAATTTGAGGCTGCTCAGATCACAGCCGTCCACGAATTCGCGCCCCTTGCCCATCAGCGCACGAATGGCGGTGGGGGCGGTGTAGAACTGGTTCACCTTGTGCTTTTCGCAGATCTGCCAGAACCGGCTGGCATCGGGATAGGTTGGCACGCCTTCGAACATCAGGGTGGTGGCACCATTGGCCAGTGGCCCATAGACGATATAGCTGTGGCCCGTGACCCAACCCACATCCGCAGTGCACCAATAGACATCGCCATCATGGTAATCGAACGTGATCTCGTGGGTCATCGCGGCATAGACCAGATAGCCGCCGGTGGAATGCACAACGCCTTTGGGCTGACCGGTCGAGCCCGAGGTGTAGAGGATGAACAGCGGATCTTCGGCGTTCATCGCCTCGGGGGCGCAGGTGTCAGCGGCGTCCTTTGCCAGTGCTTTATAGTCGAAATCGCGGCCTTCGGTCCAGGTTGTCTGGCCGCCGGTGCGCTTGACAACGAGGCATTTGACGCTGTCCTTGCAGTGCAGCAGCGCTTGGTCGGCATTGGTTTTCAGCGGCGTCGCCTTGCCACCGCGCGGGGCATAATCGGCAGTGATGACGACCTTGGCCTCTGATCCGTTCACCCGCGATGCCAAGGCATCGGGCGAGAAACCTGCGAAAACGATGGAGTGGATGGCACCGATCCGCGCGCAAGCCAGCATCGCATAGGCGGCTTCGGGGATCATCGGCAGATAGATGACAACCCGGTCGCCTTTGGTCACACCCAGATCGCGCAGGATGTTTGCCATTTTGCAGGTCTGGGCGTGCAGTTCCTTGTAGGTGATGTGCTGCGCGCCTTCTTCGGGGCTGTCGGGCTCCCAGATGATGGCGGTCTGGTCGCCGCGTGTCTCAAGGTGGCGGTCGATACAGTTGGCGCTGACGTTCAGCGCACCATCGGCGAACCAGTTGATCTTGACCTGTCCAAAGGTGAAATCCACGTCCTTTACTGTGGTAAAGGGGGTCATCCAGTCAATACGCTGCGCCTGTTCGCGCCAGAACCCGTCTGCATCATCAATCGACGCCTTGTACATGGCATCGTATTTGGCAGCGTTCACATGGGCACCTGCAGCCATTTCGGCGGATGGCGGATAGGTCTTTGCAGCGTTGGACATCGGTTCCTCCCTCAAGGATCATAGCATTCAATCGACCGGCTGAGCCTGACGGCTCGTCGATCCTCCCTTGGCGGATCATAGCGGCAACTGAAAAGAAAGGAATAAGTATCTGTTATGGCGCGCTTTGTCTGTAAATTTTTTTCCGAAAGCGGCGGTGATTTGTAAATTTTGCGAGGGGTATTGGGAATTTTCCCGCCTTTGCCGCCGATTACATGTCAACATTTTCAAGCGGTTTTACAGGGCAAATTTGCGGCCTCAAACCATTTCAGGATCAAGCCAAAGGCCTAAAATCGGCACCGCATGTTCTGGGGTTGGCAGACCCGCTGTCCGCAGTTAGTGTTTTGGCAAGCGGAACGCATAGCTCCGCATCAAGGGAGAGACTACATGAAGAATCTACTAAACGGCGCAGCAATCAGCGCCCTCACATTCGCATTCGCATCACAAGCTGTGGCAACCGAGTGGAACGCATCTGTTTGGGGCAAGCGTCGCGCCTTTACCGAGCACATCGAGAAAATCGCAGAACTGGTTTCCGAAAAGACCGGCGGCGAATTCACCATTAACGTCAGCTACGGTGGTCTGTCCAAGAACACTGAAAACCTTGATGGTATTTCCATTGGTGCCTTCGAGATGGCGCAGTTCTGTGCAGGCTACCACGCGGATAAAAACCCGTCGATCACCGTGCTGGAACTGCCGTTCCTTGGCGTGCAGACCCTCGAAGAAGAAGTCGCGGCTTCCAAAGCAATCTATGCGCACCCGGCTACAGTTGCCGATCTGGCACGTTGGAACGCAACGCTGCTGATGCCATCGCCGATGCCACAGTATAACATTGCCGGTGTGGGCGACGCGCCCAAAACGCTTGCCGATTACGACGGTCTGACTGTTCGTGCGACAGGTGGTATCGGCGAAGCGCTGACGCTGATCGGTGCTGTGCCAACCTCCGTGACCTCGGGCGAGGCCCGTCAGGCAATGGATTCGGGCATCGTTAAATCGATCGCATTTGCCCCCCATGCGCACATGTCCTTTGGGATCATGGAAGCTGCGAAATGGTGGACAGAAAACCTCAACCCCGGCACCGTGAACTGCCCTGTTGTGGTGAACTCCGATGCGCTGGGTGCCTTGTCTGACGCCGAGCGTGAGGCCCTGTTGGGGTCGGTCGACGAGTCGCTGGCCTATTACATCGACAACTACAACAACAACACCATGACCAAGTGGTGGGCGTTGCTGGATGAAAAAGGCATCGAAAAGGTCAGCTATAACGAAGACAACCTTGCCGCGTTCCGCGAAAAGGCTGCCGGCCCTGTTGCTGCCAAATGGATCGAAGAGAACAACGCACGCGGTCTGCCTGCGCAAGAGCTCTATGATCTGGTGATCACGACACTGGGTAAGTAACCTCGGACATTTGAACGGCGCGCTGCCCTGGTATGGGCTGCGCGCCGTTTGCTATTTCCGAAGCGATTTTTATCGCCGTACAACCATCTTGATATTGGGGGGAACACCATGGCCATTCGTGCTGCGGTAATAACCGATGACAGTCTTCTGAGCCGTCTGGATCAGGGGCTATACCGGCTTGAAAGAGCCTTTGGTCTGGTCAGTGGGGTTGCCGTTTTTGCCCTGATGCTTCTGGCGGTTTATTCCGTCGGGGGACGTAACATTTTCAACTCTCCGGTGCAGGGCTATGTCGATCTGATCGAAATGGCGATGCCGTTGATCGCGATTATGGGGGTCAGCTATACCCAACGCGATGGCGGGCATATCCGGATGGACATTCTGGTGGGCAGGCTTCGGGGCCGTGCCCTGTGGACCGCCGAATTTATCACGACATTCCTGGTGTTGGTCCTGATCTTGTTGCTGATCTGGGGATCATGGGCGCATTTCCAACGCAGTTTCGACTTTGCCGCCCCGCTCTGGAGCCGAGACAGCAGCATCGACATCAAACTGCCGATCTGGCCAGCCAAGCTGATCGTGCCTGTCGCATTTTCCGTATTGGCCTTGCGTCTGATGTTGCAGCTTTATTCCTACGGCTTGGCGATCAAAAGCGGCACGGATGAACCTGTTGGTGTGCCGCTGGTCGAAGATGCAGCAACAATTGCGGCGCGTGAAGCGGCCGCTGTCACCGGACGGGAGGACCTCTGATGGACAGTATCGACATTGGTATTTACGTATCCATCGGCCTTTTGGTCATGGTCGTTTTGGGGATGCGCGTGGCCTTTGCCGCCGCGATGGCGGGTCTGGTCGGGCTGGTCTGGGTGTTCTGGGCCAAAAAGGGGTATGACCCCTCGCAATTCATGTGGGCGATGACCGTTGCCACGAAAACAGCCGGGCAGGTGCCGCATTCCAAAGTGGCCAGCCAGGCGCTGTCGCTGATCCCGACCTTTATCCTGATCGGGTATCTTGCCTATTACGCGGGTCTGACCAAGGCCCTGTTCGAGGCGGCAAAACGCTGGATCGCCTGGGTGCCGGGCGGGCTGGCGGTTGCCACTGTTTTCGCCACGGCGGGGTTTGCGGCGGTATCCGGTGCTTCGGTTGCGACTTCGGCGGTTTTCGCGCGTATCGCCATCCCAGAGATGCTCGAAAACGGCTATAACAAAAAATTCGCCGCCGGTGTTGTGGCGGCTGCGGGCACACTGGCTTCACTTATTCCGCCATCGGCGATTCTGGTGATCTATGCCATTATCGTGGAACAGGATGTGGGCAAGCTGTTGCTGGCGGGCTTTATCCCCGGTGCGTTTTCGGCGCTGGTCTATACGATCATCATCGTGGGCATTGCGCTGGTCTGGAAAAAGGTAGGCCCCCCGATCACCGGCTTCACATGGCGTGAACGGTTTGAATCCCTGCCACCGGCCTTGCCGATTGTGGCCGTTGTCGTGATCATCATCTTTTTCGTCTACAACCCGTTTGGCGATGCGTGGGGCACACCCACAGAAGGCGGTGCCATCGGGGCGTTTATCGTGTTCCTGATGGCGCTGTGGCGCGGAATGCGCTGGCCAGAGCTGAAGGACGCCTTGCTGGAAACCGCCAAGCTGACGGTGATGATCTTTAGCATCATCTGGGGCGTGTTGATCTATGTGCGCTTTCTGGGCTTTGCCGATTTGCCCGGTGCCTTTGCCGACTGGATTTCGTCGCTTGAAATGGCCCCGATGCTGATCCTGATCTGTATCCTGCTGGCCTATGCCGTGTTGGGCATGTTCATGGATGCCATCGGGATGCTGCTGCTGACCTTGCCTGTGGTCTATCCTGCGGTGATGGCGTTGAACGGGGGCGAATTCGTGTCCGCCGCCGACAGTTCCTTTGGCATGTCAGGTCCGATGTGCGCGATCTGGTTCGGGATCTTGGTGGTGAAAATGGCCGAGTTCTGCCTGATCACCCCGCCCATCGGGTTGAACTGTTTTGTCGTTGCCGGTGTGCGTGACGACCTGACGGTTCAGGACGTGTTCCAAGGCGTGGCCCCGTTCTTTGTCGCGGATGCCATCACGATCGCCTTGCTCGTGGCCTTCCCGTCTATCGTGCTGTGGCTGCCGTCACTGGCCAGCTAGATCAGCGCGTTGTTGTTCCCTGCTATCCTCGGGTTTGACCTGTTCTGCGGACAGGAAATTCCCGATGGTATGCAGGGGCTCAAAATTCTCGCAGATGACCTTGAAGACAACGAGGAAAGGCACCGCAACCAAGGCACCTGCAATTCCCCAAAGCCAGCCCCAGAACACCACGGTCAGAAACACGGCGACCGTGTTCATCTCAAGGCGGCGACCGACCAGCCATGGCGTGACGATCTGCCCCTCAAGCATGGTCAGCGTGAGATAGCCCAAGGGGGCCAGCAAGGCATAGCCAAGGCTGTCGAAGGTCACGATTGAAAAACCCGCGACCAAGATAACGCCACCGAACCCGCCGATATAGGGCAGGAAATTCAGCATGAACGCGGCAATCCCCCAGATATAGGCCGAAGGCAGGCCCAGTGCCGTCAGATACAGCCCGACGCAAATACCAAGCCCCGCGTTGATCGACGCGATGGTCAGCAGATACCGCGACACCCGTTTTTCCACATCATAGACGGTCTGCAGTGCACGTTTCTTGCCTGTCATGGTGGGCATGGACTGCACCAGCTTGAGGTAGAACATCTCTCCTGATGACAACAAGAACAGCGCGAGGATCAGGATAACCGCCAGCGACGCGCCTGTGGTGCTGACCGTATCCAGCGCCGTGTCCAGCAATCCGGGTTGGCGCACGACGACTTCGTTGCTGTTGTCGACTCCGCCATTGCTGATCTTGTCGACTTCCTCGCTGGCGCTGCGCATGGTTTCGACCGCTTGACTAAGGCTGCTGAGCTTTTGTTCGATTTCCCGGCCCATTTGCGGGATTTCGTCGCTCCAAAGGGCAACCGTCCCGGCGGAGAGCACCACCACCGACAGGATCAGCAGCGCGGTGGCCGACACGAGAATAAAGGCGGAAACGACATGTGGCACGCCAATACGGTACAAGCCACGGCCAACGGGGCTTAGGGTCAGGGCAAGCAAAAAGCCCAGCAAAATCGGCAAGATAAGGTCTTTGGCAAAATAGGCTGTGACAAAAAGCGATATCAGCACCAGCATTTGCAAAGAGCGCCGGATCGAGGGAATGTGTTCCACAGGAATGTCCAATGCGTCAGGGGTTACGGATCAAACGCCGCAACCGGGCAAAAGGTTCACGGCCAAGCACACGATTGTTGCATGTCGCGGCAATACCGCTCGCGAAGGGGGCGGATCTGTGCTGATGTGGGGGAATGTCTGATACGGAGAAACCAAAATGCCCGTCACGCCCCTAGGTCTGGACCCGTCCCTTTGCTTTATAGGGGGGGCTTGGGTGCCCTCTGCCACGTCGGCGCGTGTGACGCTGGTGAACCCGTCGGATGGATCGCGCCTGTGTGACATTGCGCGCGGATCGGACACAGACATTGATCGCGCGGTGCAGGCTGCCCATGCGGCGTTGCGCGGCGACTGGGGCCGCGCCACCGCAGCCGAACGCGGGCGGGTGCTGGCGCGGATCGGGCAGGGGGTTCTGGACAATATCGACGAACTGACCCGCCTCGAGGCGCTGGATGTGGGCAAGCCGTTGAAACAGGCCCGTGCAGATGTGCTGGCGCTGGCGCGCTATATGGAGTTTTACGGCGGTGCCTGTGACAAGCTGCACGGCGAAACGATCCCGTATCTGGACGGCTATACCGTCTATACCTTGCGCGAACCGCATGGGGTGACGGGGCATATTATCCCTTGGAATTATCCTATGCAGATCATCGGGCGTTCTGTCGGGGCGGCCCTTGCGATGGGCAACGCCACGGTGCTCAAGCCCGCCGAGGAAGCCTGTCTCACAGCCCTTGCCTTTGCGCAGATCGCCCATGCGGCAGGCCTGCCCGCCGGTGCGCTGAATGTGGTGCCGGGCTTGGGGGCCGAAGCGGGGGCGGCGCTGACGCGGCATTCCGGCGTGCATCATCTGTCGTTTACCGGCTCTGTCGGGGTCGGAAAGCTGATCCAGGAAACCACCGCCCGTAATGTCGTGCCTGTCACGCTTGAACTGGGGGGCAAGTCGCCGCAGCTGGTGTTTGACGATGCCGATATCGATGCAGCACTGCCGTTTCTGGTCAATGCGGGCATCCAGAATGCGGGCCAGACCTGTTCGGCGGCCTCCAGGATATTGGTGCAGCGCGGTGTCTATGACCGCGTGGTGGCACAGATGGGCGCGCGGTATGATGTCTTTCGGGTAGGCCCGGCCATGGCCGATCTGGATGTCGGGCCGCTGATTTCGTCGCGCCAAAAGGCCATCGTCGAAGGGTATCTGGCCAAGGGCGACGGTTTGGAGGTCGTCGGCCGTGGCCTGATCGTGGCGGATGCGCCTGAAAACGGGGCCTATGTCGCGCCGACATTATTCGCCGGTGTCGCCCCCGATCATGTGCTGGCCCAAGAGGAAATATTCGGCCCCGTGCAGGTCATCATCCCCTTTGATACCGAGGAAGAGGCCGTGCAAATCGCCAATGGCACCGACTTTGGATTGGTCGCCGCCGTGTGGTCGCAAAACGGGGCGCGGCAGATGCGGCTGGCCAAACAGCTGCGCGCGGGTCAGGTGTTCCTGAATAACTACGGCGCGGGGGGCGGGGTTGAACTGCCTTTCGGGGGTGTTGGCCTGTCCGGACATGGCCGCGAAAAGGGCTTTGAGGCGCTTTACGGGTTCTCGACCCTCAAGACGGTTGCGGCGTTCCACGGCTAGCGAAAAGTTAAGAATCGTCTTCACAAACGGTGCGACCGGTTGTAGCAACGGACTCACTTTGGTCCGGACGGTTCTGTCGTTCGGTTAAAAGGGAACGTGGTGCGGCACCTGCCCATTCCACGACTGCCCCCGCAACTGTAAGCGGCGAGCGATACCGGCAAAGGCCACTGTCATGTCTGTCATGATGGGAAGGTCCGGTTCAGCTTTGACCCGCAAGTCAGGAGACCTGCCAAGGTGATCACCCTGCTAAGGGCGCGAGGGGCGCTTTGGCTGCGGATTCTCCGCTGTGGTGGCTTCACCGTCTGCGGGGGGCAATCCAGTCCCTTTACTGACATTTACGACGTCAAACGACCGATTGCCGGTCGTTACCAAAGGGACTTAAGATGTTTAGAACATCCCTACTTTCATCCGCCGCGCTTATCGCGCTTTGCACCTCGGCCGCTGTTGCACAGGAAACACTGGCACTGGACGAGATCATCGTGTCGGGCGGCCTGTCGCCCATCGCCGCCAACGCCTATGGCCGCGCCGCAACTGTCATCACCGCACAAGACATCGAAGACCGCGGCATCACCAATGTCGCAGACGCCCTGCGCAGCCTGCCCGGTGTTCAGGTCAGCGGTGTTAGCAGCAACTTTACCCAAGTGCGCATCCGTGGCGGCGAAGCAAACCACACATTGGTGCTGATCGACGGTGTCGAAGCCGCCGGTGGCGACGGCGAATATGTGTTCAGCGGGCTTGAGACCGCCAACATCGAACGCATCGAAGTCCTGCGCGGCCCCCAGTCTGTGTATTACGGGTCGAACGCGTCTTCGGGTGTGATCAACATCATCACCCGCAAGGGCGATCTGGGCGAAACCTATTCCACCAGCCTCGAAGTCGGCTCTGCGACAATCGCCACCGCGTTTATCGCGCGCCGCAACGAACGGGGCGGTGTGTCGCTGTCCTTGGCGCATACCAATGACGCCGGCTATGACCAGTCTGGTGATGGCGGCGAAAAAGACGGGCTAGAGCGTAACACAGCGATCCTGAGCGGCGATTATCTGGTGACGGATGATCTGAAACTGGGCTTCGTTCTGCGCACATCCGATGAAAACTACGATTTTGATTCCACCTCTTTCGTGGCGACCGATCCGGCCAGCTATGTTGTTGACGATCCGTCGCAATATGCCGACCGCAAGGAACTGACAGCGCAGGTTTATGCCGAATACATGATGATGGGCGGGCGTTTGACGCACCGTCTGGCTTATGAGACCACCCGCAACCGCCAAAGCTCTAACGGGGCACCTTTGGGGCAGACCGAGAGTGAAGCGCTGAAATACCGCCTGAGCTATGGGTTGGACGGGCGCAGTGTTGCTGAAACCGATCACCTGCTGAACCTGCTTGTCGAGCGTCAAAGCGATACCAGCGACAGTAACCCGGCCTATAACCGCGCGGCCCAATCCATTGCCTTGGAATATCGCGGTGCGTTCAGCAACGGTGTTGATCTGCAAGCCGGTGCACGTTTCGACGACAACGATGTTTTCGAGAACGCCACGACGTGGAATGTTGGTCTGGGCTATACCTTGGCTGGATCGGGCATCCGTTTGCACGCATCGGCTGGTACGGGCGTTGTGAACCCCTCGTATTTCGAGCTTTTTGCCAATGCATTTGGCTATACCGGCAACCCAAACCTGCGTCCGGAAGAAAACAAGAGCTTTGATATCGGGGCCGAATTCCCGGTGTTTGAGGGGCGCGGCACGATTGATGTGACGTATTTCAACGAAAAGCTGACAGACGAGATTTCTTCCCTCTCGCTTGGTGGTGGTGCATTCACCTACGAGAACCAGGCCGGTGAAAGCACCCGCGAAGGTGTTGAGATTTCGGGCAACATGCAGGCGACCGACACCGTTTCGCTGCGCATGTCCTATACCTATCTGGATGCGAAGAACCCCAATGGCAGCGTGGAAATCCGCCGTCCGCGTCACGAATTCACCCTTGGTGCCACAGTTGAAACCTTTGGCGGCCGTGGGTCGGTTTCCGCAGACCTGCGCCACGTGTCGGCAAATTATGACACGCAGTTCTTTGGGACCTATTCGACGATCAAACTGCCGTCCTATACCACGGTTGATGTGGCCGCCGATTACGACCTGAATGACCGCGTGACGCTGACAGGGCGGATTACCAACCTGTTTGACGATGATGCAGTTGACGTCTGGGGCTATGCCAGCCGGGGCCGCGCGGCCTATATCGGTGTCCGTGCGAACTTCTAAACCCATCCACGCCATGTGGCTTGCGGGTGCGCTGTTTTGCGCGCCCGCTGTTTGCTTTGCCCAAGCCGCGCCGCAAAGGGTCGTGTCCTCAGACGCGCCGCAAAGGGTCGTGTCGATGAACCTGTGCACCGACCAGCTGGCAATGCTGATCGCAGGCGAGGGGCAGCTCTTGTCTGTCTCACAACTTGCCAGTGATCCGCGCAGCTCTGCTATGGTGGTGCAGGCGGACCAGTACATCACCAACCACGGACGCGCCGAAGAAATCTATCTGATGCAGCCCGATCTGGTGCTGACCAGCCCCTATAGTGCGCGCGCCACCGTGCGGATGTTGGAACGGCTTGGCATCAGGGTCGAGACCTTTGAGATCAGCAACAGTCTGTCCACCATCCCCGACCAACTGACCCATATGGGCGAGATCTTGGGCCAGCAAGACAAGGCGGCGGCACTGGTGGCCGAGTATCAAACCGCACTTGCCGCGTTTCAGGCCACCCCCTCCAACCGGCCCACAGCGGCGGTGTATCAGGCCAATGGCTATACCACAGGGGATAGGTCCATGGCGGGGGAGATCCTGACCTTGGCGGGGTTTAAAAATGCGGCCGTTGCGGCGGGCTATGCGGGTGGCGGGATCATCCCGCTTGAGGTTCTGGCCATGGCGCAACCCGATGCCGTGATCCAAAGCCTGCCCTATGAGGGCGGATCACGCGCCGAAGAAATTATGGACCATCCCGCCGTTGCCGCGCTGCGCAAGAATGGCGAAAGGGCAGGGCTGACAGATCACGATTGGGTCTGTGGTACACCATTTGTCCTGCGCGCCATCGCCAAGATGACGGAACTGCGTATACGCATTCAAGCCCAAGGAGCGGTGGAATGAACCGCCTTGCATTGTTCTTGTGCACCATTGTGGTGCTGTTGTTCATCGGTGCGCTGGTGATCGGCCCGGCACAGCTGAGCGTGGGTCAAAGTCTGAACGCCCTGATGTTTGGCGACGACGGCCCGATGACGCTGGTGATGCGCGAAATCCGTTTGCCACGTGCCATACTGGGGGTGCTGGTCGGCGGTGCTTTGGGGCTGGCCGGGGCCGCGATGCAGGGCTATCTGCGCAACCCCCTGGCTGATCCGGGGCTGATCGGCGTGTCGGGCTCTGCGGCTTTGGGGGCGGTTTTGTCGATCCAGACCGGGCTTGCGGCGACGATGGTTCTGGCCTTGCCGATGATGGCGCTGGCGGGGGCATTGGTGGGCGTCTTGCTGGTCTTGGTGCTGGCCGGACCCCGCGGATCGTCCCTGACCCTGATCCTTGCCGGGATCGCGATTTCCGCCTTTGCGGGGGCGCTGACATCGCTGGTGTTGAACCTGTCGCCGAACCCCTATGCGGCGAGCGAGATAATATTCTGGATGATGGGGTCGCTGGCGGATCGATCGATGATCCATGTCTGGATCGCCTTGCCCCTGATCATCACAGGAAGCCTGCTGCTGTCGACCCTGTCGCGCGGGCTGGATGCGCTGACCTTGGGCGAAGACGCGGCCGAGGCGATGGGGGTGAACCTGACCCGCCTGCGTCTGTCACTGATCTTTGGCACGGCGGCGGTTGTGGGGGCGTCCACTGCGGTTGCGGGGGCGATCGGGTTTGTCGGTCTTGTGGTGCCGCATTTACTGCGCCCTTGGGTTGGTGCACGGCCCGGTGCCTTGCTATGGGCCTCGGGGCTTGGCGGGGCGGCGATGATACTGGCCGCAGATATACTGGTGCGTGTGGTGCTGCCTGAAAGCGACCTCAAGCTGGGGGTGGTCACGGCACTGGTCGGGGCACCGCTGTTCCTGCACCTGATCTACCGCACGCGGAGGGACGGGCTATGACCATGCTCAGCCTGCGTGATTTCGCGGTGAAACGCCGGGACAAACAGATATTGCAGGGCATCAACCTCGAGATCGGACCGTCTGAAATCGTAGGGCTGATCGGCCCGAATGGCGCGGGCAAGACGACGCTGATGCGCGCCTGCCTGGGCTTGATCCCGTCGCAGGGGCACAGTTCGCTGGCCGCCATGTCATCGCGGGATCGGGGCCGCGCCGCCGCGTGGATGCCGCAAGCGCGTGAAATCGCCTGGCCTGTGGATGTGGAAACCCTGATCCGCCTTGGCCGCATTCCCCATCTGGTCGCAGGCCAAAAGCCAAGCGCGGCAGACACAGCCGCCGTGGAACGCGCCATCGCCCGCATGGGCCTTGAGGATTACCGCCACCGCACAGCGACGCATTTGTCGGGGGGCGAACAGGCGCGCGTGCTGATTGCCCGCAGCCTTGCCCAAGAGGCCCCTTTGCTGATGGCGGATGAACCCACGGCGGGGCTTGATCCCGCGCACCAGATTGCGACCATGCAAACCTTTGCGGCCCTTGCCCGGACGGGGCAATCTGTGTTGGTATCCCTGCATGATCTGGGTCTTGCCGCCCGCCATTGCACCCGCATCGTGATGTTGCACAGCGGTGGCATTGCAGCCGATGGACCGCCGCGTGACGTGCTGACCCCCGATCTGATCCGCGCCGCCTTTGGCATCAGCGCCTATTTGCAAGAAACACCCGACGGCATCATTTTCCAACCGCTAGAGGTTCTGTCATGACACCCGAAATGCTCGCTTTCCTGAACACCGGCGGTCCGGCGCTTTGGGCGATTGCGGTTCTATCCGTGCTGGTACTGGCCATCGTCTTGTGGAAATTGTGGCGTTTGTCGCTGATGGGCGCGTGGTCTCGTGCCCGCGCCGAGGCGATTGTCGCGGGCCAGTCTGTGCCCGCCAAAGGGCTGCGCGCCCGTTTCGCTGCCGATGTGATTGGCGCGCGCCGTTTACCTGACGGCCTTGCCCGCGAAGAGGTGATGCGCCTTGCGGGCCGTGTGCTGGTGCAACTGCGCAGCGGCTTGCGCCCGCTTGAACTGATTGTGACCATCGCGCCGCTGATCGGCTTGCTGGGCACCGTTTTGGGCATGATTGACGCGTTTCAGGCGCTGGAAACCACCGGCGGTCAGGCCGACCCGTCGGTTCTGGCCGGCGGCATCTGGGAGGCACTTTTGACCACGGCGGCAGGCATGGGCGTGGCGATCCCCGCCGCAGTCGCCCTTAGCTGGTTCGAAGCCATCGCCGAACGGGTGCAGGGCGACATGGAGGACATCGCCACACGTATCTTTACCTCCGGGGGGCAGGCGGGCTGATGTTTGCCTTTGCATCCCCACGCCGCAGCCGCAGGCCAAGCCTAACGCCAATGATCGACGTGGTGTTCTTGCTGTTGGTGTTTTTCATGCTGGCCTCGCAATTCGGTCAGGATGCGGCGGTGCGCCTGTCCGGTGCAGGGGCGGGGGCGGCCTATTCCGGCCCGCCGCGCCTGATCGACATCGCCCCCGACGCTCTGACGTTGAACGGCATGGGCGTTGATATTGCGGGCCTGCCCGATGCGCTGACCCCGCTGACCCAGGACCGCGCCGACACCGTCATTCTGCGCGGCACCGACGGGGCCAGCCTGCAACGGTTGCTGGATGTAGCACAGGCGCTGCAAGCCGCCGGGTTCGCCAATCTGGTCGTGGTGGAGTAGCGCCATGAAGTTCGCCCAACCCCGCCGCCGCCAGCCTGCTGAATCCATTGTTCCAATGATCAATGTCGTCTTTTTGCTGCTGATATTTTTCATGATGTCCGCCACGATCACGCAGGCCCCGCCGTTTGATCTGACCCTGCCCGAAACGCAGGCCAAGGGCGAAGTGACCGGCGACCAGACCTTGTATTTGTCGGCGCAAGGCACTGTTGGCTATGACGGCGCATTGGATGATGCCGCGTGGGACCTGCTTGGCGCGGTCGACCCTGCGCCGCTGACGGTCCGTGCGGATGCAACGCTCGAGGCCCGCAGGTTGGCGCAGGTTCTTGCGCGGCTGTCCGCGATGGGCCACGCAGATGTCGAATTGGTGATCCGTACGCCATGAAACAGTTCTTTGAATTCTCTGCCTTTCTTGCGGGTGCCACGGCGCTGCACCTGACGGTGGGCTATATCGCACCAACGGGTACCCAAAGCGCTGCGGGCGCGGGGGGCGATGCCACTGTCACGCTGGCGGCGGCAAACATGTCTGTGCAAGACATGGTGACCGAATGGGAAAAGCCCGTCGAGGTGGTGCAGAACGTGGTGCAACCGGCACAATTGCTCCCCGAATTGGCCGCCCCTGAACCCGCGATGCCACAAAGCGCTGTCACTTCGCGCGCCCCGTCACCTATGCCCGCTGCGGGTGCCGCCCCTGCATTGCCCGACGTCGATCAAACCCCGGCAGCCAAACCAAAACTGCCAGAGCAGCGCCCCAAACTGCGGCCAGAGAAGGTTGCAAAGCCAAAGCCAACGCCGAAACCGGTGGCCAAGGCCAAGTCAGTGCAGACCCCCAAAGCCACAGCGCAAAAACCGCAGCCCAAGAAATCTTCGCAATCCAACGCGCCACAAAAGGCGGCGGGCAGCGGTGGCAAAACCGCCAAGGGCTCCGCTGGCACCGGGGCCGCAACCAAAGCGAAACCGGCCAATCGCAAAAATCTGATGGCGTCCTGGGGCGGGCAGATCCGCACCAGCATCGAGCGGCGCAAGCGCTATCCATCGGGCACACGGGCGCATGGCACGGTGACGCTGGCCATTTCGGTCCATACCAAGGGGCAGGTGACGGGCGTGTCGGTGCGCAAATCTTCCGGCGTGGCCCAAATCGACCGCGCGGCGGTGGCTGCCGTGAAATCCGCCCGCATCGCTTCTGCGCCAAAGGGGCTGAAATCAGGGGTTCACAGCTTTACGCTGCCGATGAAGTTCGCGCCGTAACGCCTTGAAATCAGATTACTCGAGCGTGGTCGGATCGACCGCGATCAGGCCCAACCCACGCGCGGTGCTCATTGCCAGAATGGGGCTGTCCGGGCCGCCGGTGCTGATCTGGTAGGCGCGCATCGCCTTGCGGGTGGCGGTGTCGAAATTGCCTGAAATCTCTCCGGCATATGCCCCCCGCGCTTCAAGCGCGCGCTGGAAGGTTTCGATGAATTGCGGTGTCAGCTGATCGGCGCACAGGGTCTCGAACCAGTTGTCCTTGCGCGGGGTCACAATTTGCTGCCGCGTTTCGGTGCGGTAAATCGGCAGGGCCTGAATTTCTCCGGTGGTGCTGATCTGGGCGGGCTGGACCTGCACCTGTTCGGTCACGGTCTGGATCACCGCAGGCGACACGGTGCGGCCCCAACAGGATCCGGGAGGTGCCCCTGCGGGCCCTTGGGTGGTGGCCTCGATCACGCCCGGCTCTGGCGGGGGGGAATCCGCACCCGACATGTCGCAGCCCGACAGCGCTGCAAGGCAAAGGGCGATGGAACACCCTGTTAACACCAATTTTCGTGAAATTGCCTGCACGCCATGCCTTTGTCGGTCTCGTCTTTTGCGGCAATCTAACGCGTTTTTCCGGCGCTGCCTAGATCAATGGATAGGGGACTAACTGATTGGCACGTTTCTGCGGCAATCACGAGGTGTCATTGGTGGGCAAAAGGGGCTGGCGAAGGGCCGCGGGGCTGGCTACACATAGGGCGATATTTATTGCACAGGGGGTCACAATGGCCAAAATCACCTACGTAGAACACAACGGCACGGAACATGTGGTGGATGTGGCCAATGGCATGACCGTCATGGAAGGCGCACGCGACAACAACATCCCGGGAATCGAAGCCGATTGCGGCGGGGCCTGCGCCTGCTCGACCTGCCATGTCTATGTGGACCCGGCGTGGATCGACAAAGTACCGGCAAAGGACGACATGGAAGAAGACATGCTTGATTTCGCCTATCAGCCCGATCCTGAACGCTCGCGCCTGACCTGCCAGATCAAAGTGACCGACGCGCTTGATGGCTTGCGCGTCCAGATGCCAGAAAAGCAGATCTGATGCTGGCCGGGGCGCGGCGTCTTCCGGCGCGCCTTGCCACAGGGTTCGCCCGCCGCGCACAGCTGATATTGTGCGCGGGGTTGGCGGCGCTGCTGCCCGGCCTGGCCGTGGCAGATACCATCATGGCCGCGCGCTACACCGACCCGACAGATCGCTACGCTCATGGGATCTTGGGCGATGCGGTTGAATGGGGCACCCTCGAGGTCACGCTAAAGGATGGCACCCAGCGGCGCTTCATCCTGCCCGAAACGCTGGTGTTCGAAGACGTTGCCCCAAGGCTTTCCGATCTTGATGCAGACGGCTCCCCCGAAGTGATCGTGGTCGAAAGCAGCCTGACCTTGGGCGCGCGTCTGGTCGTCTACGGCCCCAGCGGCCGCCTTGCCATGACCGATCACATCGGGCGGAAGAACCGCTGGCTGGCCCCTATCGGCGCTGCCGATTTCACAGGCGACGGCCGGTCCGAGATCGCCATGGTGGTAACCCCGCATCTCGCCGGAAAACTGGTGATCCTGACATTTGACGGCGCACACCTTACACCTATTGCCACCACAAACGGCCTGACCAATCACCGCATTGGCGACACGGATATCGCAGGCGGTATCCGGAACTGTCAGGGCACCCCCCAGATGATCCTGGCAGAAATGCCGTGGCGCACAGGCGGGGATGCAAAAATGGTCGCGGTCAGCCTCTCGAAAGGCGCACTCACCCGCGCGCCGTTCAAAGAACCATTTACACAACAGAACATCGCACAAGCGCTGACCTGCGCGATAGACCCAAGCTGATATCCCAGCCTGATTTCCAAATGGTAAAAAATCCTGGGGGTCCGGGGGCTAGCCCCCGGTCCGGCCCCTGATTATGTCAGCGCCCGCCAGCCGATATCGCGCCGGAAGAAACCACCCGGCCAATCAACCGCGTCAACCATCGCATAGGCCCGCGCCTGCGCCTCGGCCAGACTGTCGCCCCGCGCGGTGACGTTCAGCACGCGCCCGCCCACAGCAACGATCTGCCCGTCTTTTTCGGCGGTGCCTGCGTGAAACACCATGTTGCGACTGTCTTCGGGCAAGGCGTCGAGCCCGGAGATGACGCTGCCTTTGTCATAGTCACCGGGATAGCCCAACGCGGCCATCACCACTGTCACCGCATGATCCTCGGCCCAGTTCACCTGCATGTCGGACAGGCGGGTTTCGGCGGCAGCGTGCAGCAGGTCAAGAACCTGCGCGCCCAGTCGCATCATCAACACCTGACATTCAGGGTCGCCAAAGCGTGCGTTATATTCCACCAGCCGGGGGGCACCGTCCTTGATCATCAGGCCCGCATAGAGAACCCCCTGATAGGGCATGCCGCGTCGGGACATCTCGGCCATCGTGGGCCGGATGATCTCGGCCAGGGCGCGTTCGGCGATGGCGTCGGTCAGCACGGGCGCAGGGGAATAGGCCCCCATGCCGCCAGTGTTGGGGCCTGTGTCGCCGTCACCCACGCGCTTGTGGTCCTGAGCCGTGCCGATGGGCAGCACGGTGTCGCCGTCGCACAGCACAAAGAACGACGCTTCTTCGCCGTCCATGAATTCCTCGATCACGACCTCGGCACCGGCATCGCCAAAGGTGCCGTCGAACATGGTGTCAACGGCGGCGAGCGCTTCTGCATCCGTCTCGGCGATGATCACGCCTTTGCCAGCGGCCAGACCGTCGGCCTTGATCACGATGGGGGCAGGGTGGTCGGCCAGATAGGCGCGCGCAGATGCGGCATCGGTAAAGTGGCCGTAGGCGGCTGTGGGCGCTTGCGCGGCATCGCAGATTTCTTTGGTGAACGCCTTTGAGGCCTCAAGCGCTGCGGCGGCTTTGGAGGGGCCAAAGACCAGAAAACCCGCATTGCGCAGATCGTCTGCTACGCCGGCGGCAAGCGGTGCCTCAGGCCCGATGATCACGAAATCAATGCTGTTTTCGTCGGCAAACCCGACCACAGCCGCGCCATTGTTAATGTCAAAGGACGCGCATTCGGCAATCGCGGCGATGCCAGCATTGCCCGGTGCCACGATCAGCTTGTCGCATTTGGGGTTTTGTAAAACGGCCCAGGCAAGGCTGTGTTCACGCCCGCCGCTGCCCAAAATAAGGATATTCATGAATGCGCTCCCTTGGCCTTGGTTGCTGCGCGTTCTAAGCTGGGGTTGTGAAATACACAAGCCGGACACGAGCCCAGACCCGAAGGACGCCCGCATGGACCTGATCGACACCCCCCGCGAGGGCGAAAACAGCCCCGAATTCACCGTGACCGAGCTGTCCGGCGCGATCAAGCGGGTGATCGAGAGCGAATTTTCCCATGTGCGGATTCGCGGCGAAGTGGGCCGTGTCAGCCGCCCGCGGTCGGGGCATATCTATCTGGACCTCAAGGATGACAGTTCGGTGATTTCCGGCGTGATCTGGAAGGGCGTCGCCGGTCGTCTGGAAACCCAGCCCGAAGAGGGGATGGAGGTGATCGCCACGGGCCGCATCACCACCTTTGGCGGGCAGTCGAAATACCAGATCGTCATCGAAGACATCAAACCGGCGGGTATGGGCGCGCTGATGGCGCTGCTGGAAAAACGCAAGGCGGCGCTGGCGGCTGAAGGGCTGTTCGCCCCCGAACGCAAACGCGCGCTGCCCTATTTGCCGGATGTGATCGGGGTGGTGACCTCGCCTTCAGGGGCGGTGATCCGCGATATTCTGCACCGGTTGCGCGACCGTTTTCCGCGCAAGGTGCTGATCTGGCCGGTGGCCGTTCAAGGTGCGAAATGCGCACCCGAAGTGGCCCGTGCCATCGAAGGCTTCAACCGGCTGACCCCCGGCGGGGCGATCCCGCGCCCTGATCTGTTGATCGTCGCGCGCGGTGGTGGGTCGGTCGAAGACCTTTGGGGGTTCAACGAGGAAATCGTCGCCCGTGCGGCGGCCATGTCGGAGATTCCGCTGATCTCGGCTGTGGGCCACGAGACGGACACGACCCTGATAGATTATGTGTCGGACAAGCGGGCACCGACCCCCACGGCTGCGGCTGAACTGGCGGTGCCTGTGCGTCACGAACTGGTCGCGTGGCTGGACGGGCAAGAGGCGCGGATGACACGGGCGCTAAGCCAGGGACTGGCGCGGCGCGATCAACGTCTGCGCGATATGACGCGGGCCTTGCCACGGGCTGAAAGTCTGTTGGACGGTCCCCGGCAAAAGCTGGATGTTCTGGGCGGGCGGCTGGGGCCGGCGCTGACCGCAGGCGTGCAAAAGCGCAAAGTGCGGCTGGCGAATATGTCCGGCGTCTTGCGCCCCGGCACGCTGACCCGCGCCTTGCAATCCGAACAGCGGCGGTTGGCGGCGCTGTCATCGCGGTTCCGCCCCGAGGCGTTGGTGCAGGATCACAAGCGTAAATCCGATGCATTCCAAGCGCTTGCGCGGCGTCTTTCAGATGCGGGGCAGCGCCAGACCCAAGGGTGGCGCAAACAGGTTGCGGGGCTGGACCGCTTGCATGAAATGCTCAGCTACAAGTCGACATTGGCGCGCGGCTATGCGGTTGTGCGCGGCGACGGCAATCTGGTCACGACCAAAAAGGCCGCCAAGGCTGCGACATCGCTTGAGATCGAATTCGCAGATGGCAGGATGCAGATCGGCGGGGCCGCTGCGCCGCGCAAGCCTGCGAAAAAGCCCCCCGAACAGGGCAGTCTGTTTTAGACGCCAGCTTTAGAAACCAGCTTTAGACGCCGATCTTGGGGCCAAGGCATAGCAGCTTTTCGTCGATGTCTTCGGCCTCGTAAAGTTCGGTCGTGGCGGGGTCGTTTTCAAACCGCGCGATCAAGCCGCTGCTGCCCAGCTGAAACGTCCAGCATTGCGCATCGGGCTTGTCGTCATAGGTGAAACAAATCTGGCCATTGTCCTCGTACCATTGGCCGGGTTTGCATTCGCCATCCAGAAACGACCATTCAACGCGGCGGCCTTCAAGATAGCGTTCCGCGCCGTAGGTCTGCCCATTGCTGTTGTAAAACAACGTCTTGCCGCTGGTGTAGGCTTCGAATTCCTTGGCCGTCATGGTGGTTTGCGCGGCCAAAGGTGCGGCGGTGATCAATGCAAGGGCGGCAAAAATATGTTTCATGACCGTAACCTGCCAGAAAGGATGCGCCTGATCCAGCAATCTTGAAAACGTGTCAGGCAGGATTTTGCCACCGCGCCACGCGCCTGTCCATGACGCGCCGCCAGATTGGCGGGACCAGCGCAAGCGCCGCCATCACCGGTAGGGATCGCGGCAGGATCGGCATCGTGTCAGCCGTGATCTCGAGCGCTGGAAAGGCGCGGGCGGGGCGTATGTGGTGGTCGGAATGGCGCGGGGCGTTCAGCATCATCGCTGATGAATACCACGCCGGGGCGTTCCAGCTGTGCTGCGGGCCGACAGGCTCCATCCGCCCGTCCTCGCGGATATGGCGGCGCAACCCGTAGTGCTGCACATAGTCGGACAGCAGCAATTGCATTTGCGCATAAAACGCGAGGGCCAGCAGGGAGAACACGCCATAGGCTCCGCCGATCAATGCGGCACAGCCCAGCGACACAGCGGCCCCCGCAAGATATCCGACATAGGGATGGGTCAGCACCGACTGTTCGGCCGCGCGCGCGCGCTGTTGGGTGTCGGCGCGCAGCCCCGCCATGAATTCGCCGCGCACCGCCCGCAGCGCATAGGCATAGAACCCTTCACCCAGACGGGCAGAGTTGGGATCGGCATCGGTTGCCGCGTGAATATGGTGCACCCGCAGATGCGCCGACACGTGATGGCCGTGCAAAAGTGAACAATAGATCGCCGTGCCGATGCGCCTTGGCCAACGGCTGCTGGCGTGGATCAGCTCGTGTGCGTTGGAGTTCGAGATCTGGCCGAAGAACAGCCCCGCCCCGAGGTAAATCAACACGTTATCTGCAAAATTTGACCCGCTGTTGCCTGCCAGCGCCCATACGGCCAAAGGCAGCAAGGCGAAATGTGAGGCGGCCAAAATCAGGCTCAGGCCGCGCCCTGTGTCGTCGCGGGGCGGTATCAGCCGTTCGATGCGGTCAAGGAAGAACACCAGCACCGTGATCGACAGCAATGCCGCGAGCGGCCACGCCCCGCCAAACAGGCAGGCCAGCGCCAAAAGCACGGCGGGGGTCAGGCTGGCGATGGCATACCAGATCATCTTTGCGGCTCCGTCTTTGTTACCTTGCCTTTGTTACGTCGTTTTGGTCGCATCTGGGAATGCGAAGTTTCTGATAGGCGAAATGCGGCGTGGAAAAGGACGCAAGCCGTACCAGACTCCGCGTAAAGTGCGAGGGAAAGGTCGTTTTTCGAATGTGAGCATCGGTGCAACTTTGATAGCTTGGGCGCAACAACCAGGCGAGGGGGCCGATATGGCATTGGATGAGCATAAAAAGTCTGACGGCAAAGGCCCTGAAAAAGGCGTCTGGAAATCCGGCAAGGGCAAGGGCCGCACCCATACCAAGGGCCGCCAGCTGGACGATGCCGCATGGGACGACGTGCGTGCATTGCTGGGTGACAAACCCCGCCGCGCGGATTTGCTGATCGAACATCTGCACCTGATCCAGGACGAATACGGCCATCTGTCGGCCGCCCATCTGCGCGCCCTGGCCGAGGAAATGCGCCTGAGCATGGCCGAGGTTTACGAGGTCGCCACGTTTTATGCGCATTTCGATGTGGTCAAAGAGGGCGAGACACCTCCGCCCGCGCTGACGATCCGTATCTGCGATTCTCTGGCCTGCGAGATGGCGGGCGCACAGGCGTTGAAGGCAGCACTTGAGGATGGCTTGGATGCGGAGCAGGTGCGTGTCGTGCGCGCGCCTTGCATGGGCCGTTGCGATACCGCGCCCGCGCTTGAGATCGGGCATAACTTTGTCGATCACGCCACATTGGAGAAGGTCGAGGCGGTGATTGCCGCTGGCGACACCCATGTGCATATCCCCGACTACGAAGATTTCGCGGCCTATGCGAAGGACGGCGGCTATGAGACGTTGAAAAACCTGCGCGCCACCGGCGATTGGGAGGCAGTGCAGGACCAGATGCTTGAGGCGGGTCTGCGCGGTCTGGGCGGCGCGGGTTTCCCGTCGGGCAAGAAATGGGGCTTTGTGCGTGGCAATGCCGGTCCGCGTTATATGGCCGTGAACGGGGACGAGGGCGAACCGGGCACCTTCAAGGACCGCTGGTATCTGGAACGCGTGCCGCATCAGTTCCTTGAGGGGATGTTGATCGCCGCATGGGCCGTCGAGGCTGAAAAAGTGTTCTTGTACATGCGCGACGAATATCCGCAGGTCTTGGCGTTGCTGCGCACGGAAATCGCGGCACTGGAAGAAGCGGGCATCGTCGAAGCAGGTTACATTGATCTGCGGCGCGGGGCGGGGGCTTATATCTGCGGCGAGGAATCCGCGATGATCGAAAGCATCGAAGGCAAACGCGGGATGCCCCGGCACCGCCCGCCCTATGTGGCGCAGGTCGGTATCTTTGGCCGCCCCACCTTGGTGCATAACGTCGAGACATTGCATTGGGTCACGCGGGTGTGCCGCGAGGGGCCGCAGGTGCTGAACACCACGGTCAGGAACGGTCGCAAAGGGCTGCGCAGCTTTTCGGTTTCGGGACGTGTGGCCAAGCCGGGCATGTATCTGTTGCCCGCCGGATCAACGATCACCGACATCATCGAGGCCGCAGGCGGCATGGCCGAAGGCCACGTGTTCAAGGCCTATCAACCGGGGGGGCCGTCTTCGGGACTGCTGCCAGCGTCGATGGCCGATATCGCGATGGACTTTGACGTTTTGCAGGCACACGGGTCATTCATCGGCTCGGCGGCGGTTGTTGTGCTGTCTGAGGCCGACAGTGCCAAGGCCGCAGCGCTGAACATGCTGCGGTTCTTTGAGGACGAAAGCTGCGGCCAATGCACGCCCTGCCGCGTGGGCTGCGAAAAGGCGGTCAAGCTGATGCAGGCGGACCGCTGGGACCAACCGCTGCTAGAGGAACTGTCCCAAGCCATGGTCGATGCGTCGATATGCGGGCTGGGGCAGGCTGCGCCGAACCCGATCCGGCTGGTGATGAAACATTTCCCAGACGAGGTCTAGCCCCGGGTTGACCGCAGCGTAATCCGGTCGATTATGCTGAATACACCGTGGTCTGGCGCGAGAGTGCCAGACCCGCTTGCGGGTATTCAACGCAGGATTTCCCGCGCGCCCAAGGCCACCTGCGACAGCGTATCGGATGGTTTTTTCCAATCGTCGGTTGTCTTGACCTTGGTGCGGACTTCTCCAAATTGCAAATTGCCGCGATTTGGGCCATGGTAGATTTCTAATTTACCCGCAATGACAGTCGTGGGTAAGGCACCGCAAGAATGGAGACGCAGCAATGGCCATACGGTCTATACGCCCGCTTGTTAGTTTATGTGTATTTGCCATTTACGCCTTGGCCGGGCCTGTACAGGCCGACCAACCACAGCTCAACTTCGCCGTGGCGCTTAGTCCGCCGCATATCACCGTTGAGCAAAACGGTGATATCGACCTTATCGTCAAGGAAACTTTCAGGCGCGTCGGCGTTACGATTGCCTATCAGCCCACATCGGTCAGTCGCGGATTATATGGCACCCTCACGGGTGAATTTGATGGTTTTTTCGCAACCCCGATATTGACTGCGCCAATGTTAAAGCCTTTGGTGCGCGTCGAGGAACCGATTTTTTCCAGCATTGCCGGCGGTGTCTTTCTGCGCGACGACATCACGATTTACGAACTTGCGGATTTCAAGAAATACCGTGTCGGCTATGGCAAGGGATGGAAGCAGCCGGGCATACTGCTGAAAGATGTGCCAGAAACACATACGGCCAACTCTCCCGAGCTTTTGATGGAAATGCTGGCCCAGGACCGGATTGATGTGGCCTTTATGTACTTCACTCATGCCCGATATATCGCCGACAAGAAAAAGATCACGGGGCTGAAATTCTCTAAATTCATCGACTATTCCGGCCTCTTTATTCATCTTAACCCGAAACATGCGGATCTAGCGGCCGATCTTGCCCAAGCGCTTCGGGACATGCGGGCTGACGGGACTTATATGGATATCCTGAGCCGCGCCGATCTTTCGACCAAGCAAGGTTTGTCGGAATGATATGCCGATTTGTCCCAGAGGGCATCCGTCGGGAAATCTGTCGGGCGATCTGGGGGCCGATGACCGGTCTGGTGATCGTCGCATGTCTGGTCCCGGCGGTTTTCTACTATGATATTTCCGAAGCGCGGCTGAAAGAACGTGTCGACAGCCTTGCGGCCAGCACTGCGGCGACGATGCAAGATGACATCTGGCAATATGATCTGGAAAGCGCGCAAAGGCTTCTGGACAGCTATGTCGAGCTTGGCGTCGTCACCGGGGCGGGGGTGTCGGATGGCAGATTGATCAACCTCGTTGCTGGGTCTCTTGACAACAGCACGCTTGCCTACCGGTTGGAGGTGCCGCTTTTCGGGGCGGACCGGTCAAGGGATGTGCAAATCGCCACATTGGTCTTTGAGGTGTCGCATGGCGAGATCTGGGAGGTGATCCTGCTGCGGCTGGCCGTCACGATGATCATCTCGGTTGTCTTTATTTTCTTTACGGCAATGCAGGTGCTGCGGCTGATGGATCGCACGGTTTTGCAGCCGATCCTGAATGTTTCAGATACGCTTAAGGAGTTTCCCGACGATTGGAAAACGCTGAAAATCGAACTGGATGACGGACCGACCCCGCGTCCTCGGGACGAAGTGACCACCTTGGTTGATGCGATCCACGGCATGCGCGACCAGATTTTGTCATCGCAGGCGGCCGGCGAAAGTTCCGAGAAAAAGCTGGCCTATGCAGCCTCTCTGGCGCGGCTTGGCTATGCCACGTTTGATATGACAACAGACAAGTTTACCGAATGTGACCCGATCTTTGCCCAGGCGCTGAACATGACCATGCAGCAGGTCATCGACATGGATATGCGCAAGGATTTCGTCGGCACGTTGTTGCGCGGCGAGAGTGCTGAGAAGCTGCAATCGATCGGCGAGCGGCTCCAAAGCGGGGAGCCTGTAGATACCATCCTGAAATATACGATGGAAGACGGGGAATCCCGGTTTTTACGCCAGATCATCCAGCCGTTGCGACACCCCAAGACCGGCGATCTAATGCTCGAAGCCGTGTCTTTGGACGTTACAGACCAGAAAATCCTCGAAGAACAGCTTTTGCAGGCGCAAAAACTGGACGCCATTGGCAAGCTGACGGGCGGTGTTGCCCATGATTTCAACAACTTGCTGGCGGTTATTTCCGGCAACATCGAACTGACGCTTTTGACGCTGGAAAACCAAAGCGAACGTGTTTTCCTTGAGGTGGCTCTTTCGGCGGTGCGCAACGGGGCGAATTTGACCCAACAATTGCTGTCCTTCGCGCGCAAACAGCCTTTGTCGCCGACCAATTTCGATGCCGCAGTGCTGATCAACAAATCCCACGCCTTGCTGGGGACGTCTGTGGGGGATGCGATAGATCTGGAAATCCTGACCGAAGACGGGCTTTGGAAAACCTTCGCCGATCCGGAAAAGCTGAAAACCACGATGCTCAATCTGGTGCTGAATGGTTGCGACGCCATGCCGGACGGGGGCAGGCTGACGATCAAGATCAGCAACTGCAAGATCGGCCCGGACTATGTTTTGCGCCGCGCAGAGGTGGAGGCAGGCGACTATGTGTGCATATCCGTCAACGATACCGGCCATGGCATGTCAGATGAAACGCTCCAGCGTGCGGTTGAACCGTTTTTCACCACCAAAGGTGTCGGCAAGGGTACCGGGCTTGGTCTGCCGATCGCGTTTGGATTTGCCAAACAATCGAAAGGGCATCTTGAGATATATTCCGAACAGGGGATCGGCACGTCGGTCAAGCTGTATCTGCCACGCGCGCTAGAGGTCGAAAACGCGGTCGAGATTGAAAGACCGCCCCCGTCTCGCGCCAATTTCGCAGGGATGGTGGTGCTGCTGGTCGAAGACAACGCGGAGCTTCGGAAAATGTTCAAGCTCATGCTCGTGGCGATGGGCTGCGTTGTGCATGAAGCCGACGACGGTCCCGTGGCCCTGGCGCTGGCTGAAAACCTGCCGAAGGTTGATCTGATCCTGAGCGATATTGTTTTGCCGGGGGGCATGGACGGGACGCAGGCGGTCAAAAAGCTTGCAGTGTTCTTCCCTGATGCCGCCGTGATCTTTATGTCGGGGTTCACCGAAAATCCGATCATTCAGAACGGCCGTATGGATGCGGGTATTACCTTGCTGCAAAAGCCCTTCGGGGCAGCTGAACTGACTGCGGCAATCGCAACACTGCGTGGTTGAAACGGCACGCAGGCCCGGCTTTGGGCTAGTTCTTGACCACGAGGCAGGTACATCTTTTCTGGCGCAAACCCGCGCAAAGCTGTTGGGCGCTTGTGCGGGTGTCCGCGCCATATTGCGCAAAAAAGAACCCTTTGCGCCCTGACACGCGGTTTTTCTTATAAAGCATGTCCAGTTTCCGGCCCTTCACTGTGGCCCGGCAGGACGACATATTCGATGCCGCCTTGGACTGTGCCGCCCGTTTGCTGGTGCCAAAAGCGACCTGCACCCCCCAGGGTTTCAGCACCGGTGGCGGCGGCGTGAGCTTGAGCGGTGTAATGCGGCGCGATGCGGCCATCATGTAGCACGCAGGCAGGAATGGCGCGTCTTTTGACAAACGAAAATCGGGTGCTTTCGGGGGGGTGTCGCGCCAGATATCGGCGGCCAGACCGGTGATGATGGGGACGTAATTCACCGTTTCAGGGGCCAGCCCTTTGCCTTGCAAAAACCCTTCGGCGCGGCGTTCGCCACCGTTATAGCCAATCGCCGCCATGCCTTCGTTACCATATTTCCCAACCATTTCAGCAAGGTACTGCGCGGAATGTTCCAATGCGTCGGCCGGATTATAGGGGTCTTTCAACCCACGCAATGCGGCGGTTGACGGAATGAACTGTGCGATCCCGCGTGCGTTTGCATGGCTCAGGGCGTTTTGGTCAAAGCGGCTTTCTTGCCAGATCAGCCGCGCAAAGAAGTCGCGGTTCAGCCCGTGCCGGTCCGAGAAAACCTTGATCGCATTGCAGGTGTCATAGACGAAATGCGCGGGTCTGATGCAATGGGCATGGCCCCATTTGGTGCTGGAACAATAGCGTTGGTCGGGGTCCGCGCGACCCGCGTTCCCCAAGAGCAGAAGGGCAAATATCAAAAACCAACGCATGATAACTTGGTGGGGCAGGCTGCGCGGGCTGTCAATTCCTGTTGGTGCCCTTTCCTCTGACCCGTTGAGCCTATAGATCATAGCAAACGCCTGATACTTTTGCGGAGACTGCGCTTGGCCTTTTTCAAGAAACTGAAAAGCAAACTGTTCAAATCATCGTCCAAGATTGACGAAGGGCTTGAGGCGATCATTGAGGACGGCGGTGTTGTTGACGCCCCCGAAACCATTGACGAACTGCCCGTCGATCAGGTGATGGACACCCCCGTCGCCGCAGTCGAGGCATTGCCCGAAGCGGTCGATGAGGAGCCGGCACCTATGCCTGCCGACACGGTGGATGCGCCTGAACCCGTGTCCATCCCCAAGGCGGTTGAACCGGCCAAGCCCGAGCCCGTGCAGCCGAAACCCGTACAATTAGAGCCTGTAAGCCCCGAGCCTGCCACGCCCGAGCCCGCAAAGCCCGGTCTGATGGGGCGCTTGATGGGGCGCAGCACCGCCGCACCTGTTGTGCGTCGCGTGTTGGATGACGAGATGCTCGAGCAGCTCGAAGAGCTGTTGATCTCGACCGATATGGGCGTTGATACCGCCTTGCGCGTCACGGCGAACATGGCCGAAGGCCGCTTTGGCAAACGTCTGTCGGTCGAAGAAATCAAACGTCTGCTGGCTGCGGAAATCGCGCGGATCATGGACCCGATTGCCAAGCCGTTGCCGCTATATGCCAAGACACCACAGGTGGTGTTGGTTGTGGGCGTGAACGGGTCGGGCAAAACGACAACCATCGGCAAACTGGCCAGCCAGTTCAAGGCGGCGGGCAAGCATGTAATGATTGCCGCCGGTGATACCTTCCGCGCCGCCGCGGTTGAGCAGTTGCAGGTCTGGGGCGACCGTGCGGGCGTGCCTGTCTTGACGGCGGCCCAAGGGTCCGACCCCGCCAGCCTTGCCTTTGAGGCAATGGGGCAGGCCGAACGCGATGGCGCGGATCTGCTGTTGATCGACACCGCCGGACGCCTGCAAAACCGGGGTGACCTGATGGAGGAACTGGCCAAGATCGTGCGGGTGATCCGCAAGAAAGACCCGTCGGCCCCGCATAACACCCTGTTGGTGCTGGACGCGACAACGGGCCAGAACGCGCTTAATCAGGTCAAGGTATTCCAAGAGATTTCGGATGTGTCGGGTCTGGTCATGACCAAGCTGGATGGCACAGCCAAGGGCGGTGTGCTGGTGGCCTTGGCGGATAAATTCGGCCTGCCGATCCACGCGATCGGGGTGGGCGAACAGATCGACGATCTGCAACCGTTTGATCCGCAGGAATTCGCGGATGCGCTGATGGGGCTGGACCCGCAGTGACCCTGTCGCATAACGGGCCGCGCCCGTGACCGAATGGCTGGCCCAGATCGAGGGCACCGCAGCAGGGCATCAGGCCGCTTTGTATCTGGCATTGCTGGCAGCCTTCCTGCACGCAGTATTCGGCGCGCTGCAAAAGGGGCGGCATGACCCGTGGATGACCCGTGGCGCGATTGATTTTTCCTACTGCCTGATGGCCGCGCCCTTTGCCTTGTTTGTGGTGCCTTGGCCCGAACCGCATATGTGGGTGATCTTTGCCGGGGCTTTTGCGATCCACATTGTGTATAAGGTGCTTCAGGCGTGGGCCTATACCAAGGGGGCCTATACGGTGGTCTATCCTGTGGTGCGCGGCACGGGGCCGCTGTTCACGGTGATCGGGGCCTATCTGATCTTCGAGGAAAGCTTTACCCTGACGCAATGGATGGGCGTGGGCGTGCTGATGGCCGGCATCTTTGGGTTGGCGGTGTATAACATGGTCTATCTGGTGTCGGAGCGTGACACGCTGAACACCGCGCTTGGGCTGGCTGTGCTGACCGGTTTATGTGTCGCCGTCTATACCACCTTTGACGCCTATGGCATCCGTGCGACGGAAAACCCGTTCACCTTTCTGGCATGGTTTTTCATGATCGACGGTCTGGTGATGCCTGTGATTGCCGCGCGGCGTTACGTGAAAATGTCCAACCCGCCCGCGCTTGGCCCGCTGATGCTGCGCGGCGTCATCGGCGGTATCGTCGCGTTTTTCAGCTTTGGGGCGGTCATGCTGGCCACACGGTTGGACAAAGTCGGCGAGGCCGCGGTGCTGCGCGAAACCTCGACCGTGTTTGCGGCGATAATCGGCTGGTTGGTCCTGAAAGAAACAGTCGGCCCGCGCCGCGTGGCGCTGATGGCATTGATCGCAGCAGGCGCTGTGATAGTGGAGATGGGCGGCTAATGGAGAGCAAGATGACCGAGAAACGCAAGATCAACCCGTTGCTGAAATCTGCCCTTGAATTCGGGCCCGTGCTGATCTTTTTTGCGGCCTATCTGCGCTACAAGGATGACGTGTTCACGGTCTGGGGCACGGAATACAGCGGCTTTATCCTGATCACTGCCGCCTTTGTGCCGCTGCTGATCGCCTCGACCGCGGCGCTATGGGCCTTGACCGGCAAGCTGAGCCGGATGCAGGTCGCGACCGTGATTTTGGTCACCTTGTTCGGCGGGCTTTCGGTCTGGTTGAACGACGAGCGGTTCTTCAAAATGAAGCCTACGGCGATTTACCTGCTGTTTGGCGGCTTGCTGGGCATCGGGCTGCTGCGCGGGCAATCCTATCTGAAATACGTGATGGAAGAAACGATGCCGCTGGAAGACGCGGGCTGGATGATCCTGACCAAGCGGCTGATGCTGTGCTTTTTCGGGCTGGCGCTGGCGAATGAATTGATCTGGCGTTTTGCCAGCACCGAAACCTGGGTTTATTTCAAAACCTTCGGTCTGACGGCTGCTGTCTTCGTGTTCTTCATGTCGCAGGGCAAATTGTTTCAGACATACGGCCTGGAAAAAGACAAAGCCTGATGCGCCGAAGGGGCCTGTTCGTGGCCCCTTCGTTTGCCAGGATCACATCGTGATATGCGCCAGCCGTTCTATTTTGATTTGAACAAGGTCGTCTGTGCCGCGCTGTCTTTGCTGAAATCCGCGCGCTTTTCCGCAAATAACGCGCGCCCCGCCTGAACGCCTTTGCGGGCACCCATCATTGCCAGCCAGCGGGCCATGTGGGGTTTGTCATCCAGCGTCTGCTGTTGCCCTTCCCACAGCGATGCCCAGCCCCAAATCGCGAAATCGGCAATCGACAGAAAATCACCTGCCACGAATTCATGTTTTGCCAGTTGCCGGTCCAGAACCCCGTAAAGCCGTGCCGTTTCAGCGCGGTAGCGGTCTTTGGCATAGGGTAGATCGTTGGGCGGATCCATCTGGGGGGCGTATTTCAGAAAATGATGCGCCTGGCCTGCCATTGGCCCAAGCCCGCCCATTTGCCACATCAGCCATTCCTGCACGGCGATCATTTCGCGTTCGGTCGTGCCGCCGAACTGGCCGGTTTTGCGGGCAAGATATTGCAGGATCGCACCGGATTCAAAAATCGACACCGGCGCACCGTCCGGCCCGTCCGGATCAACGATGGCAGGCATACGGTTGTTGGGCGCGATCTTTAGAAATTCGGGTGCGAATTGTTCGCCAGCGCCAATGTTGACCAGATGGGTGGTATAGGGCAGGCCCATTTCCTCGAGGGCGATGGATATTTTCCAGCCGTTCGGCGTCGGCCAGTAATACAGATCAATCGGGGCGGTCATGCAAAGTCACCTTTTGGAAACACGGGTTGGCCTATACTGCGCGTTTCTTTGGCACCTACAAGGGAAAGGGCACTCTGCTATGACGCTGCCTGTTGACGTGAGGGCCGCACAGGCGTAGCAGATGTCGCGTGGCGATTTGTTACCGGATTGCGGGCCACGGGCAGGGCGACTTGCTGAAATACCGCTAAAAGGTCAGGATGAAAGCCCCCTTTCGCTTGACCGCGTCTGGGGTTTTTTTACGCCCGATCTGTCGGGTCAGAAGGATGATAAAGATGAGCAACGATTGGAAACCACGCACGAAGGCCATTCACATGGGCACCCGCCGCAGCCAGTATAACGAGCTGTCCGAGGCGATGTTCATGACGCAGGGCTTTGTCTATGAAAGTGCCGAACAGGCCGAGGCACGGTTTCAATCGCTGGGCGATGACGAATTTATCTATGCACGCTACGGCAACCCCACCGTGCGCATGTTCGAAGACCGTATCGCAGGCATGCTGGGCTATGAAGACTGCTTTGCCTGTACATCGGGCATGGCGGCGGTCAGCGGCGCATTGACGGCGTTGCTGAAAGCGGGCGATCACGTGGTTGCCGCACGCGCGTTGTTCGGGTCGTGCCTGTACGTGCTCGAAGACATCCTTGCGCGGTTCGGCGTCGAGATCACCCTGATTGATGGTACCGACAATGCGGCATGGGATGCAGCGATCCGCCCCGACACGCGGATGGTGTTCTTCGAGAGCATCTCGAACCCCACATTGGAAGTGGTGGACATGCGCCATGTGGTGGCTAAGGCTCATGCGGTTGGCGCGTTGGTGCTGGCCGATGATGCGATGGCCACGCCGGTCTATTCCTATGCACGCGACTGCGGGGCCGACATTGCGATCATTTCGACCACGAAACACGTGGACGGGCAGGGGCGTCTGCTGGGCGGTGCGATCTGCGGGTCCAAAGACCTGATCCGCGGCCCGATCGAGGCCTATATGAAACACACAGGCGGCGCGATGAACCCGTTCACCGCCTGGACCCACCTGAAGTCGCTGGAAACCATCGACCTGCGGGTCCGCGCCCAGTCAGACGCGGCCTTCAAGCTGGCCGATGCTTTGGACGGTCACCCGCGTTTGAGTGCCGTGCGCTATCCGACACACCCGTCCCACCCGCAGCACGCGCTGGCGCTGGCGCAGGCCCCGTCGGGCGGCACCGTCTTTGCGATCGAGGTGAAGGGCGGCAAGGAAGCTTGTTTCAAGTTCCTGAATGCGTTGGAGATTATCACCATTTCCAACAACTTTGCCGATGCCAAATCAATTGCCACGCACCCGGCGACCACCACGCACCAGCGTCTGCCACAAGAACAAAAAGACGTTTTGGGCATCTCGGACGGATTGGTGCGCATGTCGGCAGGTCTTGAGGATGTGGATGACCTGCTGGCGGACATCAAACAGGCCTTGGACAAATCAGCGTAATTTTCTGACACCCATTTCCACTATTTTGAGCAGTTTGTTGGAAACGGTGCGGTGATTGCCCTATATATGGTCCAGCTACCAAGGGGGGCTTTATCATGAACGTCATCGCACCTGTTTCCGGCGCACCTGACCGCGACGCCGCTATGACCGCGCTTGATACGTTGCGGGCCTGGGCTGCGGCGGCAAGCCAGTCGGAGATCGACACGCTTGACCCCTCCTTGGCGCGGCTGTTGACCAAGGTTGATGACTACCCCGAATTCAACCGCGTCTACCCCGAAGATTTCGCGGTAGGCGATAATTACAAGGCCACCTTGCCGGACCTGCAAAACGGGCCGTCCAGCCTGATCCGCGGGGCCAAGCAGCAAATCCAGCATGTCGGTATCTCGAACTTTCGACTGCCCTTGCGGTATCACACCCGCGACAACGGCGATCTGACCTTAGAGACCTCCGTGACAGGGTCGGTCAGCCTTGAGGCGGATAAAAAGGGCATCAACATGTCCCGCATCATGCGCAGCTTTTACAAGCACGGGGATGCGACGTTCAGCTTTGAGGTGATGGAAGCCGCGCTGGATGACTATAAGGCCGACCTGGAGAGCTTTGACGCGCGCATCCAGATGCGTTTTTCCTTTCCGATGAAGATACAAAGCCTGCGGTCGGGACTGTCGGGATACCAATATTACGACATCGCGCTGGAGCTGGTGGAAATCGGCGGTCTTCGTAAAAAGATCATGCATCTGGATTACGTCTATTCGTCCACATGCCCCTGTTCGCTGGAACTGTCCGAACATGCCCGCGCCACACGCGGTCAGCTGGCCACCCCGCATTCGCAGCGGTCCGTGGCGCGGATTTCCGTTGATGTGAATTATGATGCGGAATGTCTGTGGTTCGAAGACCTGATCGAGGCGGCGCGCCGTGCTGTCCCCACCGAGACCCAGGTGATGGTCAAACGCGAAGATGAACAAGCCTTTGCCGAGCTGAACGCCGCCAATCCGATCTTTGTCGAAGACGCGGCGCGGCTGTTTTGCGAGCAGTTGCAGGCCGACCCGCGCATCGGTGATTTCCGTGTGGTTGCCAGCCATCAAGAAAGCCTGCACAGCCATGACGCGATCAGCATCCTGACCCAAGGCGACACCTTTTCCGCGCAAAGCATCGACCCCAAGCTGTTCACAACCTTGTTTCACGTCGGTTGATCTGACGGCCTCGTACGGGGGCAAATTTTCACGCCGCTCAAATTTTGGGCGGCGTTTTACTGTCTGTGCCGGTTTTGTGATGTCGGTTGTGCTGCGATGCGGCATATCCGGGATGCTGCTATGCAGAATGGGCAATTCTCATCCGGGCTGTGGCGTATATATTGAAGTCAACACAGCGTAACGGGCGGAAATGCCTTAACAAACCGAAAGATCTATCATGGCTTACAGCAGCACAATCTCCCACACCGGTGGCGTCTCCCTGAAATCCCCATTCGTTGCAATCGGGGCGTTCTTCTCGCGGATCGGTCACGCAATGATCACAGCCAACGGCAATTCCGGTCGTTTGCGCGAAGTCGAGATGCTGAACGCAAAATCCGACGCAGAGCTGGCTGAAATGGGCATCACGCGTGACAAGATCGTTCACCATGTATTCCGCGACCTGTACTATATCTAAACAGGTCTGACGGTGCAGAAAATGCGGCCCCGCTGACATCAGCGCGGGCCGTTTTCGTTTTCCGGCCGCCTGATCCTTGACTCCGCCGCTGCGGCGCGCCAACGCTGCCCCCATGTTGGATATGAGACCCGTTGGATATGTGATCGGCTTGTTGGTCGCAGTGCTAGGCATTGCGATGATCGTGCCGATGCTGGTGGATATTGCCGAAGGGCGCGGGCATTGGCCGGTCTTTGTTGAATCGGGCCTGATTACCATTCTGGGCGGCAGCATGATCGCCTTGGCCTGCGCCAATGGCGTCAAACAGGGCCTGACCATCCAGCAGACGTTCTTGTTGACCACTGGCGTCTGGCTGATGTTGCCCTTGTTCGGGGCCTTGCCGTTCATGCTGGGTGCCACCGAGGCGCGGCTGGTGGATGCGGTGTTCGAGGCCATGTCGGGGCTGACCACCACGGGATCGACGGTGTTCACGGGGCTGGATGATCTGCCCAAGGGGCTGTTGCTGTGGCGCGGCATCCTGCAATGGCTGGGCGGGATCGGTATTATTGTTGTCGCCATGGTGTTCCTGCCCGAACTGCGGGTCGGCGGTATGCAGATTTTCAAATCCGAAGCCTTTGATACGTTTGGGAAAATTCTGCCACGCGCGGGGCAGATCGCCAGCCAGATCTCGGTGATTTACGTCTGGCTGACCTTTGCCTGTACCCTGACCTATCTGGCCCTTGGCATGAACCTGTTTGATGCGACGGTTCATGCGCTGACCACTGTGTCGACGGGTGGTTTTTCGAATTACGACGCGTCTTTCGGCACGTTTTCAGGCAAGGCCGAATATGCCGCGTCCTTCTTTATGATCCTCGCGGCACTGCCGTTTGTGCGCTATGTGCAACTGCTGAACGGGCACCCGATGGCCCTGCACCGTGACCCGCAGGTGCGTGGTTTTCTGTTGGTTGTCAGCGTCTTGGTGGTGGTGATCTTTATCTCGATCCGGGGGCTGTTTCCGCAGCATTGGGAACAATCCCTGCGCGAGGCCCTGTTCAACATTACCTCGATCATCTCGGGCACCGGCTATGCGTCGGTTGATTATATGGAATGGGGGTCGTTTCCCATTGCGCTGTTCTTTTTCACCGGCCTGATCGGGGGCTGTGCGGGGTCCACCGCCTGTTCGATCAAGATCTTCCGCTATCAATTGCTGTTTGCGTCGATCCGGGCGCAATTGCAGCGGATCAGATCACCCCACGGCATTTTTACCCCGCGCTATGACGGTCGCCCGATCAGCGGCGATGTCATGATATCGGTCATGTCGTTTTTCATGTTCTTTACCCTGACGCTGGGCCTTGTGGCTGTGGCGCTCAGCATGACGGGGCTGGATTTTGTAACCTCGGTATCGGGGGCAGGGGCCGCCCTTGCCAATATCGGGCCGGGTCTGGGCGATATCATCGGGCCGGCTGGCAATTTCAGCACGTTGAATGACACGGCCAAATGGATCCTCACGGCAGCAATGTTGATCGGGCGGCTGGAACTGATGGCGGTTTACGTCATTCTCACCTTCAAATTCTGGAGAGCATAATGGCGAATTCAAAGACAGCGCAGACCCGCCCCTTGGGCGCGCAGATATCGCATATGCTCAAGGATCGCGGGGTCGAGGTGATTTTCGGCATCCCCGGTGTGCATAATCAGGAAATGTACCGCGGGATCGAAGAGGCGGGCCTGACCCATGTGCTGGCGCGCCACGAACAAGGAGCCGGTTTCATGGCCGACGGATATGCCCGCGCCACAGGCAAGCCGGGGGTAGCTTATGTGATCACGGGGCCGGGGCTGTGCAACATCATGACCCCGATGGGCCAGGCCTATAGCGATTCTGTGCCCCTGCTGGTGCTGTCCTCCTGTCTGGACGAAACGGCAGCGCGCAAGGGGCAGTTGCACCAGATGAAAGACCAGCAAGCCGCCGCCGCGACTGTCTGCGATTGGTCCGAGGAAGCCCGCACAAGCGCCGCTGCCTATACGTTGATCGACCGCGCATTGAACGAATTCGCATCGCAGCGCCCGCGCTCCAAACATATTCAGGTGCCCATCGGCGTGCTTGAGGCGGCGGCGCAGGGCCACCCGCCTGTTGCTGGAACCGCGATGGCCCCGTTGGCGGCCAAAGCCGACGACGTTGCAAAGCTGAGCGACCTGCTGGCCGCATCGAAACGGCCGCTGTTCATCTTTGGTGGCGGGGCAAAGCGCGCCGAGGGCGTCGCCACGATGTTGCACCGCATCGGGGCCGCGTCCTTTACCACCTATGCCGGTCGTGGCGTGGTGGCCCCTGATGCGCCCTTGCATTTCGGGTCGACGCTGGCCCGTCCGGGCAGTGCCGATGTGATCGCCAGCGCCGATCTGGTGATCGCAGTCGGGACCGAACTGGCCGAGGTCGACATCTGGCGCGCGCAACTGGGGCACACCGCGCCGCTGGTAAGGGTCGATATCGACCCGACCGTGCTGACCGACGCGCAAGGGGCGCAGGTTCATATTCAGGGCGATGCCGCGGCATTTGTCGCGGCGCTGAGCGAGATGGATTTGGGGCAACCGCGGACGGGCTGGACCGCGCAAGAGGTCGCGGCGGCTCGTGCGCGCTGGCGCTCGGAGATCGAAGCCGAACGCCCCGGGTTGTTGCCGGTCATCGAGGCGCTGCAAGCCTCGGTGCCCGATGACGTTATGATCTACTCCGACATGACCCAATTCGCCTATGCCGCAAAAGAGGTGTGGGACATGAACGCGCCGGGCCATTGGCACCATCCTTATGGTTTTGGCACGTTGGGCTATGCCACCCCTGCCGCGATTGGCGGGGCGATTGGTCGGGCCGGATTGCCCACGATGGCCATTATCGGCGACTACGGGTTCCACTACACGGTGCAGGAACTGGGGGCTGCGGTTGAGCTGGGCCTGTCGCTGCCGATCATCCTTTGGGACAATGGCAAGCTGGGAGAGATCGAGGACAGCATGACACGCGCCCAGATCGCCCCCAATGCCGTGGTGGCGCATAACCCTGATTTCTGCAAACTGGCCGAAGCATTCGGTGCCTTGTCAGCAGCACCCAAATCTTTGGAAGACCTGCCAGCGGTATTGAAAGCCGCCTTTAGCGCCGGTCGCCCGACGCTGATCTATTTGACACCCGCCATCACCGGCTAAGACGTTTTCTTTCAAAGAAAACGGGCCGGAATTTTTGAAAAATTCCGCACCCGCTGGCGATTGTTATTCCCAGCAGCTGACCAGGACTGTCATGCCTTTTGCCTTGGCGCGCAGGTCTTCGGGCTTGAGCGCGCTTGCGTCCTGGGCTGTCTGAACGGTGATGCCTGCCTTTTTCGCGACATCCGCGATCAGGGTCGCTTCGACCGCGAAATTCACATCGTCGGGCAGTTGTTGCACGCCATCGGCGCGGGGCAGGAGCATCCCCAACACGCGGCCATTGCCGTCAAAAACCGGCCCGCCCGCATCACCGGATTGCGACGCCAGTTCCAGCCGTGCGATGTTTTCCTCGCCTTTCAGGCCCCGCACATCAGCCAGCGCCCCGAATGTCACGGTCGCGGCCCCCAACACGCCCTCGTAAGGGAAACCGGCAACGGCAATTTCCGATTGCAGGCGGGGTGGGACGGTGTTGAAATTTGCCACTTCGACAGGGGCCAGACGGTTGCCTGGCTTGAGCAGGGCAACCCCGCTGGCAGCATCGTCCACCACGACTGTCAATTCGGTGTCGTCGTCCAGCGTCATGCGGCCACAGCTTTGCACGGCTTGCGATGTGGTTGCGATCGTGCCTGCCGCGTCGATGAAAAAACCGGAGCGTGACAGTTTCGGCAGCCGGATCTGAAGGCCGGATACCAGATCAATCGCCTGATCATCGCCCCCGCCCGCTGCGGCATCCAGAACACCTGGAATACGGGTAAAGCTTTTGGCGAGCTCTGACATCACACGGCGGCGGCGGTCTTCGTCACCGGCGGGCCATATCAGGGTAAAGCCTTTGATCTGGCCATTTTCCAGCGATGCCTGGGTCTGGCTGATGATGCTGCCATTCTCGCCGATCAGTTCAAAGCTGTTGGATTTGCGTTCACGCGGCCCGTCCTGAGGGACGATTTCAAGGGTCTGCATGATATCATAGAGCCCGTACAACGTGTCCTGATCGCCGGCCTGACTGATCAGCAAGACGCGGGCATTGATGTCGCCCGTGGCATTGTACTGCACAAAGGGCGGTTCAAGCTTGTCGAGCGCCACAATCTTGGTGGGCATGAGCATTTCAATGCCCGCATCGCTGTTGCGCACCGTTTGCAGGCCCAATCCTTCGAGCACGGCATTGTATTGCCGGTTCAATGCAGCGCGTTGCAGTGTCGTCAGGACGCCCGTCGCGTCATAGCCATTGGCGGTTTGCCACTGGGCCATCGACCCGCGCGTGCCGCGTCCGAATGCGCCATCAATTGCACTGTCGTAAAACCCTGCCCATTTCAGCGCGATTTGCAGTTGCTCGCGTTCCTCGCGGGTCAGGTTGCGTTCGCCACGCTGCGCTTCTGCCAGTGTTTCATCGGCGGGTGGTTCGGGCAGCACCGGGACCATTGTGGTTTGTGCAGGTTCCGCATCAACAGATGTGCCAGCATCAGCCGGTTCCAATGTGGTCTGGGTGATCGGATCGGCGGGATCTTCTGCTGTAACGGCGGGTTCGTTTTCTGCCAGATCGGTTGCAATCGGGGCAATCAGGGGGATGTTCAACACATTCGCACCGACCGGCCAGAATTGTTGCGCGAACCGCTCTGACACCTGAACAAAGCTGTCGCTTGGCACCAGACCTTCGCGGCGGTAGTTGCGCAACAGCAGCTCTGCATCCGCGCGGCGATAGGGGCCGACCACGATTGCATACCAGTTACCGCCCAGCGAAAACCCGTTCACATCTTCAATGCTGTTGCTATAGGCCTGCGCCCGACTTGTTGCGCCAGACAGGGTGGGCTGGGCTTCGATCTGTAACCAGACCACGTCACCGGCAGATTGCGCCTTGAGGGAAAAAGGGGTCAAAATCAGGGTGGCAAGCAGCGCCACAATCAATCGCTTCATGGTTTAAGTGCTCTCGTGCATTGAAATTTAACGCAGATAAGCAGGAACGGGGGTAAAATGCCATGGCAGATGCGCGTTAAATCATCACAAAGCTGCCAATTGACCCTTGGCCATGCGCGCCGTAGGAAAGGCGCGCAGCAGTAGAGGCTTTTATCCCATGTCCGACCCGGTTCAACGCCCCCGTTCCTTTCAGGAAATCATCCTTGCCCTCCAAACCTATTGGGCGCGGCAGGGCTGTGCGATCCTGCAACCCTATGACATGGAAGTCGGCGCAGGGACGTTCCACCCGGCGACGACGCTGCGGTCCTTGGGGACAAACCCCTGGGCTGCCGCCTATGTGCAACCTTCGCGCCGCCCCACCGACGGGCGCTATGGTGAAAACCCGAACCGTTTGCAGCATTACTATCAGTATCAGGTCTTGATCAAACCTAGCCCGCCCAACCTTCAGGACCTGTATCTGGGATCACTTCAGGCGATCGGCATCGATATGGCGCTGCACGATATCCGTTTCGTGGAAGACGACTGGGAAAGCCCCACCCTGGGCGCATGGGGCTTGGGCTGGGAAGTCTGGTGTGACGGCATGGAAGTGTCGCAATTCACCTATTTCCAACAGGTCGGCGGGCATGATTGCCACCCGGTGTCGGGCGAATTGACCTACGGGTTGGAACGTCTTGCGATGTATGTCTTGGGCGTGGATCACGTGATGGACATGCCGTTCAATGACCCAAATGCGCCGATCCCGCTGACTTACGGCGACATCTTCAAACAGACCGAAGAAGAATTCGCACGCTGGAACTTTGACGTGGCCAATACCGACGTGCTGCTGGACCATTTTGTCGAGGCCGAAAACGAATGCAACGCGATCCTGTCGCAAGAGGCGCTTGACCCCAAAACCGGCAAGCGCATCATCATGGCACATCCCGCCTATGACCAATGCATCAAGGCCAGCCACATCTTTAACCTGCTCGACGCGCGCGGTGTGATCTCGGTTACCGAACGTCAGGCCTATATCGGGCGCGTGCGCACGCTGGCCAAAGCCTGCGCCGATGCCTTTGTGCAAACCCGCGCCGGCGGCTGGTCCGAGGATGCAGCATGACAGATCGCTATCAACCCAAGATGATGCCGCAGCAACCCGAAGGCTTGTTTGAAAAGGCAATGCATGCGGGACAGAACCTGCCGGGAAAACCGGGGTTTATCTGCTACCGCAAGCTCAAGCGGCGCTATCGCTGGCGCAACGAGGACATCTGGCCGAAACTGGTCGCAGACCTGCGCGCGGGTGATCTGTGCATCGATCTGGGGGCCAATCTGGGCGAGGTCACAACACAGCTTGCAAACGCCGGTGCCGAGGTGATCGGGTTTGAGCCCGACCCCGATACATTCGCGCGCCTTGTGCAAAACGTGGGCCAGATGCCCGGCGTCACCCTGTACCAGCAGGCGGCAGGGGCCAAGGCCGATACGCTGAACCTGCGCCGCTCTGCCAGAATGGCCGAAGATCCGGACCGTTTTTCGCAATCGGCCTCGCTGGTGCGCAATGACGCAACGATGGATGACACCAATACGGTGCCGGTCGAGGTGATCAACCTGCCGGAATTCCTTGCCGGGCTAGACCGCGATATCCGCATTTTGAAGATGGATATCGAAGGCTCCGAATGGGATCTCATGCCCGCGCTGATGGAGCACCCTGTGCTGGACCGCATCGACACGATCTTTGTCGAAACCCATGAATGGATGGACCCTGCGCGCTACATGCCGATTGCGCACCGCTTGCAAGCGCAGGCCGAGGCGCGCGACCATCCCTATATCAACCTTTTCTGGCATTAGGGGCGCAATATGAATGGCAAAATCGTAGGAGGCGTCATCTTGGTCGCAGCAGCCATCGCGGGCATCACGCTTTATTATCTTCAGGTCTATGGCTATTACCGCGAGGCCCCGACGCCGCCACAGGGCGTCGAGCTGGTATCGCTGTCGACAGATATGCCCGAACCCATCCTGACCGACAATTTCCGCGCCATCGACGCGGACAGCTCTCCGATCCGGTATCGCGCGTGTTTTGACACGACACTCAGCCTTGCCATGCTGTCCGAAACCTATGTGGTCAGCGACGAAATCGAGCCGCGCAACGCGCCCGGCTGGTTTGACTGCTTTGACGCCAAGGCCATCGGCGAGGAACTCGAGGCCGGGACAGCCCTGACATTCCTGAGCCAGAAGAACATCCACTTCGGCGTCGACCGGATCGTGGCGATCACATCGGACGGGCGCGGCTATATCTGGCACGAGCTGAACGATTGTGGCGAAAAATCCTATGATGGCACCGTCGTTGGCGAAGCCTGCCCCGACCAGCCAAGCCGATAGGGCCTTCTCTGGCTCTTAAATATCCTCGCGCGAAGCGCAAAAAATCTAAGCCGTGCCCCCATAAACGGCCCCCGAAAGGTACCACCCATGCCCGACCTGCTGATTGAGCTTTTCTCAGAAGAAATTCCCGCCCGTATGCAAGCACGGGCTGCGGATGATTTGAAAAAACTGGTAACCAACGGCTTGGTCGAGGCCGGGTTGACCTATGCCTCGGCGGCTGCGTTTTCGACGCCGCGCCGGTTGACCCTGACCATCGAGGGCATGTTGGATGCCAGCCCGTCCATCACCGAAGAACGCAAAGGCCCCAAGGCCGACGCGCCCGAAAAGGCCATCGAAGGGTTCTTGCGCGGTGCCGGTCTGACCCGCGACCAGCTGGAAGAACGCGAAACGCCCAAGGGCAACATCCTGTTTGCAATGATCAAAAAGCCGGGCCGCCCCGCGGCCGAGATCGTGGCCGAAGTGCTCGACACCACCATCCGCAATTTCCCTTGGCCCAAATCCATGCGGTGGGGCACCGGTTCCTTGCGGTGGGTGCGTCCGTTGCACTCTATTCTATGCATCCTGTCTGCCGAAGACGGTGCGCAGGTTGTCCCGATGAATGTTGACGGGATCGAAGCAGGGGCCACCACGCGCGGCCACCGTTTCCTTGCACCAGACATGATCACGGTCAATAATTTCGACGACTACGCCGCCAAGCTGAAACGCGCCTTTGTGGTGCTGGACCCGGCAGAGCGCCGCGATGCGATCTGGCATGACGCGACCAACATGGCCTTTGCCAACGGGCTTGAAGTGGTCGAGGACGCAGGTCTTTTGGCCGAGGTCGCAGGGCTGGTCGAATGGCCCGTGGTGCTGATGGGCCGGATCGGGGATGCCTTCCTTGATCTGCCGCCAGAGGTTTTGCAGACCTCCATGAAAGAGCACCAAAAGTTCTTTTCCGTGCGCAGCCCCAAGACGGGCCGTATTGAACGCTTTGTCACGGTCGCCAACCGCACCACCGCCGATGATGGTGCGACGATTTTGGCAGGCAATGAAAAAGTCCTGAGCGCGCGTTTGTCGGATGCGAAATTCTTTTGGGAAAACGACCTGCGCATTGCCAAATCTGATGCGGGTATGCAGGTCTGGGTGGACCGTTTGTCGAACGTGACCTTCCACAACAAGCTGGGCACACAGGCCGAACTGATCTCGCGGATGGAGGTACTGGCGGGCGAATTGGCCCCGATGGTCGGTGCCGACGCAGACGAGGCCCGTCAGGCTGCACGTTTCGCCAAGGCCGATCTGTCGTCCGAAATGGTCTATGAATTCCCCGAACTTCAAGGGCTTATGGGCAGCTATTACGCGAAAGCCGCTGGTAAATCCGGTGCCATCGCCGCCGCCGCGCAAGACCACTATGCGCCGCTTGGCCCGTCGGACGATGTGCCAACTGCGCCGGTTTCCATTGCCGTGGCACTGGCCGAAAAGATCGACAAGCTGACAGGGTTCTGGGCGATTGATGAAAAGCCGACAGGGTCGAAAGACCCGTTCGCGCTGCGTCGTGCCGCCTTGGGTGTGATCCGGATTCTGGTGGAGAACGACCTGCATGTGCGGTTGGACCAGTTGCACGCCGCCCAGTTGCTGCGCAACAAGCGCAAGGTGATGCCGGGGCTGGAAGACCACCACGTCGAAGACCTGCTGCATGACATCGCCAAACATGGTGTGTTCGGGGCTGCATTTGATGCGTTCATTCACCGCAATGACAAAAAAGCCCCCAACGACGACATCGCCAAGCTGGAAACGGCTGTCCCTGAGAAAAGCGGTGATCTGATGTCCTTCCTCCACGACCGCCTCAAGGTCTATCTCAAGGACCAAGGTGTGCGGCATGATGTCATCGACGCTTGCATCGCGATGCCCGGCAACGACGATCTGACCTTGCTGGTCAAACGCGCCAAGGCGCTGTCGGAAACGCTGAAGACCGATGACGGTGAAAACCTGATTCAGGGTTTCAAGCGCGCCAATAACATCCTGTCGCAGGCAGAAGCGGCGGATGGGGTCGAATACTCCTATGGTGCGGATATCAAATTTGCCGAAACGGACGAGGAACGCGCCTTGTTCGCCGCCCTTGACGCGGCAGAGGCGCAGATCAATCCGGCGATGGCGGCCCAGGACTTTACCGATGCCATGTCCGCCATGGCGTCTTTGCGCGCCCCGATTGATGCGTTTTTTGATGCCGTTCAGGTCAATTCCGACAACAGCACCGTGCGGCGTAACCGGTTGAACCTGCTCAGCCGTATCCGCACGATCTGTTCGTCTGTCGCGGACCTGACCAAGATCGACGGCTGACACGCAGTTTCTTTGGTCTGGCAGGGCGCATCAAGTCTTGCCAGACACCAATGAAAGCCTATGCTGCGGACAAACCAAAAGGTGCCGCAGTGCAGAAAACGCCCATGACAACGCTGGTAACCCAGACCGCCCCCATCGCCACGGACACCCACGGCGGGCGGGCGAAATGTTTGCAACGTCTGGTGCGCCTTGATCTGCCGGTGCCGCGCACGGTCACGCTGCCCTTTAATGTGGTTCACAAGATTGCGGGCGGTGATATGCCCGATCTGCAAGCGGTTGCTGATGAATTTCCCCGCGGCGCGTTGCTTTGTGTGCGCCCGTCCAGCCAGGACCCCGATTGGGGCGGGCCGGGCGCGGTTCTGAACATCGGCATGAATGATGCCCGTTTCATGGAATATTGCGAACGCATGGGCGAGGGGCCGGCATCGGCGCTGTATACCCGGTTCGTGCAATCCTATGCCGTCAATGTGGCGCGGCTGGACCCTGACATGTTCGACGAGGTGATCGGGGACGGGCGCGAGGCGCTGGAACAATCCCTGCGCGCCTACGAGCTTGAGACCGAAGAGGCGTTCCCCCAGGACCGCGTGACCCAGTTGACAGCGGTGCTCAGTTCGATGGCCCGCGCATGGGAAGGCACGTCTGCGCGTCTGTTGCGTCAGGCAAAAGGGGCACCGGCCGATGCGGGGCTGGGGCTGATTGTGCAGGAAATGGCCTTTGGCGTGGGCACGGGGCTCTGCGGGTCGGGCGTGTTGCAACTGGTCGACAGCGACAGCGGTTTGCCGCAAATTACCGGCCGCTATCTAAGCCAGTCACAGGGGCGCGACGCGCTGCAAAACGATGCCGACGCGATGTATCTGACCCGCGATCCGCGCGGCCCGTCGCTGGAAGAACACGCCCCCGAGGCATTCGAGACGCTGAAACAGCATGCGGCCTTGATGCGGGTTAAACTGCGCGCCGAGATGCAGCTGGAATTTGTGATCTCGGACGGAGAGTTGTTTATTCTGGACGGTGTGCGGGTGTCGCGGTCTTCGCGGGCTGCCGTGCGTATCGCCGTGGCGCTGGCCGACGAGGGCATCATCTCGCGCGAGGAAGCGTTGATGCGGGTGCAGCCGCGCACCTTGACCGAATTGTTGCACCGGCAGGTCGATCCGCGCACCAAGCGCGATCTGATCGGGCGCGGTATTGCCGCCAGCCCCGGTGCCGCAACGGGCAAGATCGTGTTCAACGCCAATGATGCGCAGGCCAGTGCCGCACGGGGCGAGCCGTGTATTCTGGTACGCCGCGAAACATCGCCCGAAGATATTCGCGGGATGCATGCGGCCCAAGCGGTGCTGACCGAACGGGGCGGCATCACCAGCCACGCCGCCGTGATCGGGCGCGGCATGGGCTTGCCTTGTGTTGTGGGCGCGTCGTCGATGAAATTCGATCTGGTCAAAGGCCAGATCACCGCGCCGGATGGCCGCGTGTTCAAGGCCGGTGACGAGATCACGATTGATGGCACCAAGGGCGAGGTGCTGGCAGGGGCCGCGCAGATGCTTGAGGCGCTGTTGGATACGACCTTTCAAAAGCTGATGGAATGGGCCGAAAATGCCGCTGATATCGGTATTCGCGCCAATGCCGACACGCCTGCCGATGCGCAGACGGCGCGCAATTTCAACGCCCATGGCATCGGCCTGTGCCGCACCGAACACATGTTCTTTGACCCCAGCCGCCTGACCGTGATGCGCGAGATGATCTTTGCCGATGGCAGCGAAGAACGCCGTGCCGTGCTGGACCGGTTGTTGCCCATGCAACGCGAAGATTTCATCCAGCTTTTCCGGATCATGCAGGGCCAGCCCGTGTGCATCCGTCTGTTCGACCCGCCCTTGCACGAATTTTTGCCCACCAGCAGGTCGGGGCAGCGCGATCTGGCCGAAGCGCTGGATTTGCCGCTGTCGGATGTGACCCGCCGGATCGAGGCGATGTCGGAATACAACCCGATGCTGGGTTTGCGCGGCGTGCGTTTGGGCGTCACCGTGCCCGAAATCTATGAGATGCAGGCCCGCGCGATTTTCGAAGCCACGATCGAGGCCAGCCGGGATGGCGACCCTGTGGTGCCTGAAATCATGATCCCGCTGGTGTCGGCCAAGCGCGAGGTCGAATTGGTCAAGGCCAGCATCGACAAGATCGCGACCGCCGTGCGCAATGAACGCGGGGCGACATTTACCTACCGGTTGGGGGTCATGGTCGAAACGCCGCGTGCCGCCTTGCGTGCGGGTGAAATCGCGCCGCATTGTTCGTTCCTCAGCTTTGGGACAAACGACCTGACGCAGATGACCTACGGGCTTAGCCGCGATGACGCGGGGCGGTTTATGTCGACCTATGTGCAGCAGGGTGTGTTCCCCGAAGATCCGTTCCATATGTTGGATCAGGACGGGGTGGGCGAGCTGTTGCAACTGGGGGCATCGCGCGGTCGCGCGGCGCAACCGGGCATCACTTTGTCGATCTGTGGCGAACATGGCGGCAACCCCGAATCGATTGCATTCTGCCGCGAAGCGGGCTTCGACTATGTCTCTTGTTCACCATTTCGGGTTCCGGTGGCCCGGCTTGCGGCGGCTCAACTGGCGATTGCACACAAGATAGGGTAAAAGGCAAGGCCGTAAATCAACATCTAGAAATTTGGGCGGCTTGCCGCGCAAGCGACCATCCAAGGGTTTACGTAAGGGATTATGTTGTCTAGTCGCCTTGTTTGAAATTACCTGCGAGGCGCTGCATGCGTTATTCTACCTTTCTGCCAATCTGCGCCGCTGTGGCGTTGTCCTTTTTGTCCCCCAACGCCGTGATGGCGAACTCTCAACAAGCCGAGACATTGGCCGAGATCGAGGCAAAAGGGCTGCAAGCTGTCGGATCAGAGCGGCTGGAACGTATGATAGCGGCCACTGAATCGGCCAGCGATGTCGAATTCACCCGAAGCTGGTTGGCCCAGCAGCCCAAAGCATCCGGTGGCGAACAATGGAAATGCCTGTCCGAGGCGCTGTATTTCGAGGCGCGGGGCGAGACCGTCAAGGGCCAGTTCGCTGTGGCCGAGGTGATTGTGAACCGGGTCAAATCCAGCCGCTTTCCCGGATCCTTGTGCAATGTTATCCATCAGGGCACCGGCAAGAAATACCAGTGCCAGTTTACCTATACATGCGATGGCAATGCCGAAGTGATCGCAGAACCGCGTGCCTATGACCAGGTTGGCAAAATCGCCCGCGCTGTTTTGGATGGCAAGGTGCCCGCGTTGACCGATGGTGCCACCTATTACCACACAACTGCTGTAAAACCGCGCTGGTCGCGGGTGTTTACGCGCACGGCGCAAATCGGCGTGCACCTGTTCTATCGTGACGGGGTGCAGACCGCGTCCAACTAAGCTGCAATTCCGGTCGTCTTTGAGGTCTGGCCAGCCGCAACTGGCTTTGTTACATCCGGCCAAGCGGTCTAGGATCGTGTTGACTGTGTTAACAAAAAGGCCCGCATGATGACCACCGATACAAGGCTTGCCTTTGCACATCCCTCCGAGCGTGCGGCGGCCACTGCGGGGCCGGAACCGTTGGACCGTATTTCCCTGCGCGATCATATCGTCGAGGTCGAGATCGGCGCATTTCAGGCCGAACGCGGTGTCACGCAGCGCATCTGCTTTAACGTGGTGGTCGAAGTTCAACCGTTAACCGGCCCGGTGGATGACGATGTGGACCGTATCCTGTCTTATGACCGGGTGACCGAAGCGATTGCGCACGAGCTGTCGGACGAGCGGTTGAACCTGTTGGAAACCCTTGCCGAACGTGTGGCCGACCGGATCTTGCTGGAACGTCAGGCGATGCGGGTTTTTGTACGGATCGAAAAACTGGATCGGGGGCCGGGGGCCTTGGGCGTGGAAATCGCGCGCGCCCGCGATGATACGCCGGACGCAAGGTCTGACGCTGCCGAAGTCCCGCATCCTGAACTGGTGTATCTGAGCAATGACGCGATCGGGTCGCCGCATCTGGCCGGGTGGCTGGACCAGCTTGAGCAATTGGGGCGTCCGCTGATCTTATGTGTCGGGGCGTCTGACACACCGGCCCCGCAGGTCGCCCATAAAATGGCGCAGCGGCGCATTGACCTGTTGGCTATCGAACAAAACGCCTGGGTTCTGGCCTCCAAGGACAAACGCTGTGTGGTTGTATCGACGCGCACGGAACTGGATTGGGCGATGAAGAACGGCCAGACCAGCGTTTGGGCCCCGTCAAAGATCGTGTTGGACAGTGTGGATACCCCATCAGCGCAGCCCCGCGATGCGGTCGCATTGGCCGCCTGGTTTGCCGCGACCTTTGACGCGACAGAAATGCTGGTGATTGGTGCGGCACTGCCCAAACAGGCGTCTGTTCCCCTGCGCATGGTCCCTGCGGATCAGGATCAGATTTGAAACCATGACCGATTATTTCAGACCGCTTGTGCAAATCGGCCCCGCACGGCCTGAAACGGCTGTACCCTTGGCGGGCGGCTGGGGGTGGTTCACCCATGTCGAAGTCCTGTCGCGCAACGCGCCTGCGCAAGTCATCCCTGCGGGCGACATGCCGGCGGACAAGGCAGCGCGGCTGACGGCTCCGCGCGCCCCGATTGCAGGCATGTCATTGGACCGCCCCCGCATCATGGGCATTTTGAACACGACGCCTGACAGTTTTTCCGATGGCGGGCAGCATGCCGATGTTGCGGATGCCGTGACCGCTGGGCTGGCGATGGCGCAAAGCGGTGCTGATATCATCGATATTGGCGGTGAATCCACGCGCCCCGGTGCCAGCTTTGTCCCCATCGAGACCGAAATAAAACGGACCGCCCCCGCGATCAGCGCCCTGAGGGCGGCGGGCCTGACCCTGCCCATATCCATCGACACGCGCAAGGCTGCCGTGGCCGAAGCCGCTGTGGGGGCGGGGGCTAATCTGGTCAATGACGTGTCGGGCTTTACCTTTGATCCCGGCTTGGCACCGTTTTGCCAGAAACATCAATTGCCGGTCTGCGTGATGCATACGCAGGGCGATCCTGCGACAATGCATTTGAACCCCAGCTATTCAAATGTGGTGCTGGATGTTTATGACACCCTTGAGGACCAGATCAGCAAGCTGGAAACCGGCGGAATTGCGCGCAATGCGATCCTTGCCGATCCGGGCATCGGGTTCGGAAAAAACCTTGAGCACAACCTGGCGTTGCTTGCAAGGATCAGTATCTTTCATATGCTGGGCACGGCTTTGCTGCTGGGTGTGTCGCGAAAAAAGTTTATCGGGACACTTGGCAATGCCCCTGATGCAAAAGATCGTGCCCCTGGGTCAATCGGCGTTGCCCTTGCAGGATTGGCGCAAGGTGTGCAATTGGTACGGGTGCATGATGTGGCTGAAACACGCCAGGCGATTGCGCTTTGGTGTGCCGCGAGTTCGGAGAGTATCTTATGACGAAACTATTTGGCACAGACGGGATTCGCGGCGAAGCGAATGTATATCCCATGACCGCAGAAGTTGCGCTGCGCATCGGGGCGGCGGTTGGCCGCTATTTCAGCAGCAGCAGAGGCGGCGAACATCGGGTGGTGATCGGCAAGGACACGCGCTTGTCCGGCTATATGTTCGAAAACGCGCTGACGGCGGGGCTGACATCTTCGGGGATGAATGTGCTTTTGCTGGGGCCGGTCCCGACACCTGCCGTGGGCCTGTTGACCCGGTCGATGCGCGCCGATCTGGGCGTGATGATTTCGGCCAGCCACAACCCTGCGACGGATAACGGGATCAAGTTTTTCGGCCCCGACGGTTTCAAGCTGAGCGATGCGGTCGAGGCCGAGATCGAGGACTTGATCGCCAACGGGGTGCAAATGGCCCCCTCGGATAAGATTGGCCGGGCAAAGCGGATTGATGATGGGCGGTTCCGCTATGTCGAGCGGGTCAAATCGTCGTTTCCGCGCGGCATGCGGCTGGACGGGCTTAAGGTCGTGGTGGATTGCGCCAATGGTGCGGCGCACCGTGTGGCCCCCGAAGCCTTGTGGGAACTTGGTGCCGAGGTAATCCGGATCGGGGTTGAGCCGAATGGTTTCAACATCAACGACAAATGCGGATCGACCCACCCCGAGCAAGCGGCGGCGGCGGTTTTGCAGCACAAGGCTGATGTCGGGATTTGTCTGGATGGCGATGCGGACCGGGTTATCTTGATTGATGAAGCGGGCAATGTCGGCGATGGCGACCAGTTCATGGCACTGATGGCGTCGCGGTGGGCGGCCGAAGACCGTCTGGCCAATAATGCGCTGGTGGCGACCGTGATGAGCAACCTTGGGCTTGAGCGGTTCTTGCAAGGGCAGGGCGTGCAGTTGGAACGCACGTCGGTCGGGGACCGCTATGTGGTTGAACGGATGCGCGAAGGCGGGTTCAATCTGGGCGGCGAGCAATCGGGTCATATCGTTATGACCGACCATGCCACCACCGGTGACGGGCTGATGGCGGGGTTGCAGTTTCTGGCGGAGATGATCCGGTCGGGCAAGCCGTCTTCGGAGTTGCTGCGCAATTTTGATCCGGTGCCGCAATTGCTGAAGAACGTGCGCTTTGCCGCCGGGCAGACCCCGTTGGAGGACACGCAGGTCAAAGCAGCGATTGCGCAGGCCGAGGCCGATCTGGCCGGTCAGGGGCGTTTGTTGATCCGCAAGTCGGGCACCGAACCTTTGGTGCGTGTGATGGCCGAGCATGAAGATGCGGGCCTGATGGCGCGGGCGGTGAATTCGGTCGTCGATGCGGTCACGCAGTCGGTTCAAAGCTAAAGGAGCGCTTGCGCGCATTCGATTTTTTCCGGGGTGACCGGCGCTGCGGTGCGGTGCCGGTTCAGGTGTTTTGGACAAGCCTTGCTGTCGGATGCCTTCGGCGAGGATTTTTTACCATTTGGAATTCGGGTCGGGCTTTGGAATTAGGCCTGGGTTTTGGTGAAGAGCCTGCGGAAGGCACCGTATTGGCTGAGGCCGACGCCTGTCAGGATCAGGGCCAGCGACCAGAGCAGTGAGACCGGCAGGGGTTCGCTGAGGACCACTGCGCCGAGGCAGACCGACCAGACCGGAACCTGATAGTTGACCAGTGACATGAACACAGGCCCCGCGCTGCGCACCACCAGCACGCGCAGGAAATTTGCCGCCGCTGTGGGAACGAGGCCGAGGAAGGCGAGAACACCGAAGATATAGGCGGAAGGGATGGGCGGGAGGCCTTCGGTTAGCAGGGCAAGGGGGATCGTTATTGCGCTGGCGATGATCAGCAGGATGGTCGCGAGGCCGATCGCGTCGATGGCGGGCAGGCGGCGCATGGCGATGGAGCTGAGCGCATAGCAGCTGGCGGCCCCGATACAGGCCAGACGGCCCGGGGTTTCGAAGGCGGAGCCTGTGGTCTCGAAGGCCTGAGCGCCGATCAGAAGGGTTACGCCGATGAAGCCGATGACGAAACCGACGGTTTTGCGGGGTGTCATCCGTTCGCCGTCAACGAAGAAATGCGCCAGAGGCAGGACGATCAGGGCGACAGCGGCCATGGAAACGCCGGCAAAGCCGGAGGTGACATATTGCTGGCCCCAGGCGAGCAGGCTGAAGGGCACGGCGGAGCTGGCAGCGCCGATGAAAAACAGGGCGGCCAGGTGTTTTCGGGTCGGGGGGGCCGCAAAGAGCCGGAACCCGCGCAGGGACCAGATGGCGACCATGACCAGTGCCGCGAGACTGACCCGGCTGGCGGCGATCCAGAACGGGGGCATTTCGGTAAGGGCGATTTCGGTGACCAGAAAGGTGCCGCCCCAGATGAAGGCCAGAAGGGCGATCATCAGCCAGCTGCTGGCGGTGATATTGGGGGCGTCTTGCATGGGCTGGCCTTTGTAGAGCGAAGCCCTTGCTTTATGGCAGTCCCTTGGGGGCTGCAACAGGATGTGGCTTTGGTTTCGACCCTCGAGGGGCCGAGGGGGAAAAGGCCCGGAGGTTTATACCTCCGGGCCGTTCTTGGTTTAGTTCTTGGCTTTGTCGACCATTTTGCCTGCGGAGATCCACGGCATCATGTCGCGCAGTTTGCCGCCGACGATTTCGATCTGGTGTTCGTCGTTGGACCGACGCGATGCTTTGAGGGTGGGCTGGCCCACGGAGTTTTCAAGCATGAAGTCGCGCACGAATTTGCCGGACTGGATGTCGCTGAGGACGTCCTTCATGCGGGCTTTGGTTTCGGCGTAGGGCAGGATGCGCGGGCCGGAAACGTACTGGCCATATTCGGCAGTGTTGGAGATCGAGTAATCCATGTTGGCGATGCCGCCTTCATAGATCAGGTCAACGATCAGCTTGGTTTCGTGCAGGCATTCGAAATAGGCCATTTCGGGCTCGTAGCCGGCTTCGACCAGTGTTTCAAAACCCATGCGGATCAGTTCAACGATACCGCCACACAGAACCGCTTGTTCGCCGAACAGGTCGGTTTCGCATTCTTCGCGGAAGTTGGTTTCGATGATGCCGGAGCGACCGCCACCGATGGCCGAGCAATAGGACAGGCCGATTTCCAGCGCTTTGCCGGAGGCATCTTTGTCAACGGCCACGAGGCAAGGCACGCCGCCGCCTTTGGTGTATTCGCCGCGTACGGTGTGACCTGGGCCTTTGGGGGCCATCATGATCACATCAATGCCGGGCTTGGGTTCGATCAGGCCGAAATGGACGTTCAGACCGTGGGCGAATGCGATGGCGGAGCCTTCGCGGATGTTGTCGTGGACGTATTTTTTGTAGGTATCAGCCTGCAATTCGTCGGGCATGGTGAACATGATGACGTCGGCCCAAGCGGCGGCTTCGGCGATGCCCATTGTTTTCAGGCCTTCGCCTTCGGCTTTGGCGATCGAAGGGGAGCCTTCGCGCAGAGCGACGACGAGGTTCTTGGCACCGGAATCGCGCAGGTTCAGGGCGTGGGCGTGGCCTTGGGAGCCGTAGCCGAGGATGGCGACTTTTTTATCCTTGATCAGGTTAACGTCGCAGTCACGGTCGTAATAAACGCGCATTGGGGCGTCCTTTCGTATGCGTTGAAATCTGGGGTGGTTATAACGGATGGTTCGGGTGATGCCATTGTCGGATTATGAGTTTATTTGGCAAAATGAAGATGGTAATGCGTGGATTTGTAAAAATATGGAAAAATCATGCTTGATGATGAAGATCGGCGTATTTTGCGTCACTGGCAGGCGGATGCGGGGCTGAGCCCGGGCGAGTTGGCGGAGCGGACCGGGATCAGTTCCGGCAAGGTCGCGCGACGCATTGTACGGATGCAAGAGGCGGGCATTGTCGAGGGTGTGGGGGCTGTCGTTGATTGGGCGGCCCTGGGCTATGCGGTCGAGGTGTCGTTGCGCATTACCCTGGACAAGACACAAGGCAATGCGTTTGACGCGTTTCTGGTCGCGGCGCGCAAGGTGGCGGAAGTGATCGAGATCCAGACGTTTCTGGGGCGGGTGGATGTGCGCCTGTCGATCATTGCACGCGACATGGGGCATTATCAGGCGATCTATCGCGGCAAGATCCTGACCTTGCCGCATATCGCCGACATCGAGGCGTTGATGCATGTGGCGCGGATCAAGTCGGACGAGGCGTTGCCGCTATGATTGCCTTGGACGATATTGACCACCATTTGATCCGGTCGCTGGCGCGGGATGCAACGCAAAGTGCCGGTGCTTTGGGGCGGCATCTGGGCTTGTCGCAACCTGCCACATGGCGGCGCATCCGGCGGCTGGAGGAGGCAGGCATCTTGCGCGGCAAGCGGCTGCGGCTGAACCGCGAGGCGTTGGGCTTTGGCGTGACGGTATTTCTGGGCGTCAAGCTGGCCACCAAGGGGCGTGTCAGCCTTGAGGATTTTGAACGTGCGGTCAGTGCGATCCCCGAAGTGCAGACGGTGGAGCATGTTTTGGGGCTTTATGATTACCGTTTGCGGGTCGTGGCGCGGGATCTGGCCGATTTTGAACGGGTCTTGCGGCGGCGGATCATGACCTTGCCCGGGGCCGGCGCGGTGGAGGCCAATGTGCTGTTGAGCGAAGAACGTCTTGCGGGGCCTTTGGGTCTATGACTTTGACGGGCAGCGCTGTATCCTTGGGGCAAATATAAAGGATGTTCCCATGCCAGCTTTGCTGAATACTGTTGACCCGCAAGGGCTTGAAGAATTCTCGGTCGTGTTCACCGACCGGTCGTTGAACCATATGTCCGCCGCATTCCAAGGCGTGATGCGCGATATCAGCGCCATGCTGAAAGAGGTGTATAATGCCGATGCCGTGGCCATCGTGCCCGGGGGTGGGACATTCGGGATGGAGGCCGTGGCCCGCCAGTTCGCCCGTGATGCCGAGGTTGTCGTGGTGCGCAACGGGTGGTTTTCATACCGCTGGAGCCAGATCATCGAGAACGGCGATCTGACCGGAAACACCACTGTGCTTAAGGCGCGGATGCAGGGCAACAGCACGCCAGCGCCTTTCGCACCATGCCCGATCGAGGAGGTGGTCGACACGATCCGCAGCAAAAAACCGCAGGTCGTGTTCGCGCCGCATGTGGAAACCAGTGCCGGTGTGATCCTGCCGGATGCCTATATCAAGCAGATGGCCGATGCGGCCCATGAGGTCGGCGCGTTGATGGTGCTTGATTGCATCGCGTCGGGCTGTGCCTGGGTGGATATGAAGGCGCTTGGCGTTGATGTGTTGATTTCGGCCCCGCAAAAGGGCTGGAGCGCGTCGCCCTCAGCCGGGTTGGTGATGATGTCGGAGCGTGCGGTTGCGCGGCTGGCCGAGACCAGGTCGGACAGCTTTTCCATCGATCTGGGTAAATGGCACAGCATCATGAAAGCCTATGAGGACGGCGGCCACGCCTATCATTCGACCATGCCCACCGATGCACTGCGCGCGTTCCGAGATACCATGAAGGAAACACAGACCTATGGGTTTGCACGGCTGAAAGAGGCGCAGTGGCGTCTGGGTGACGGCGTTCGCAAAATGCTGGCAGAGCGGGGCGTTGTTTCGGTGGCGGCGGACGGATTTGGCGCGCCGGGCGTTGTGGTCAGCTATACCACGGATCCGTCCATCCAGAACGGCAAGGCCTTTGCCGCCGAAGGGATGCAGATCGCCGCAGGGGTGCCGCTGATGTGCGACGAGCCGGAAGACTTCAAGACGTTCCGGCTGGGTCTGTTCGGCTTGGACAAGCTCTATGATGTCGATGCGACGCTGGCGCGCTTGGCGCGTGTGGTCGACAAGGTTCTGTAATTTCAGGGTGTTGCGGCAGGGTCTTAATCCTGTTGCATGCCCAACCCCATTTCCATCAACATTTTGCGCACCGGGGCCATCGCGTAAAGCGCGTTCAGCCCGGTTGCACGGGCATCGCGGGCGATGGGCCTGGTTGCCTGGCTGGCACGGTTCAGCAGATCAATGCCCCGTACCCGCAGCATGATGTCGCCAAACCGCGCTTTCTGATAGGCATCCAGCATCTTTTGACTGCCCAGATCGGCGGGGTTGGCTTGGGCCAGTTCCAGCAATGTGGCGACGTCTTGGAGCGACATGTTCAGCCCTTGCGCGCCGATGGGTGGCATCACATGGGCGGCCTCTGCGATCAGGGCAATGCGTTCGCCGGACAGACGCGCGGCGTGCTGGGTGATGATCGGCCAGACATTGCGCGCGGTGACCAGGGTCAGCGGGCCAAACAGATGGCAACTGCGGGTCGATGCTTCGTGCGAAAACGCATCTGCATCCAGCGTCATGCGGCGGGTGCATTCGGCGGCGCTGTCCATCCAGACCACGGCAGAGCAGGGCATCCCGTCATGGTCGGGCAACGGCACCAGCGTGAACGGCCCGCCGGTGCGATGGATTTCGGTCGAGACATTTTCATGGGGCACAGGGTGCGTGACCGAAAAAACCACCGCTTTTTGGCCATAGCCGGTTTTCGTCACGCCAATGCCTGCGGCCTTGCGCATCGGGCTGTTGCGCCCGTCTGCGGCGATGACCAGCGGCGTGGTGATGCGGCTGCCGTCGCTCAGGCCCACGCGGGCTTGCGCGGTGCGGGTGAACAGCGATGTCGTGCCGGTGCCGGGACGGAAATCGACATTGGGCAATTCGGCCAAACGTTCCAGAAGGGCGCGGCGCAGCAGCCAGTTGGGGAAATTCCAGCCAAACGGCTGGTCCGAGATTTCGGCTGCATTGAATTCACGGGTGACGCGGGCTTCGGGGATTTCGCCGCCTGCATCGACAATGCGCATGATTTGCAAGGGGGCGGCGTGGGCTTCAAGGTGGTTCCAGATGCCCGCGGCCTCCAGCACCCGGCGGGCCGGTTGCAGCATCGCGGTGGACCGCAGATCGGCCCCATCGGCATCGCCGTCGGTAATGGGGGGGGCGGGGTCGACGCAGATCACCTTGAAACCTGCGCTGCCAAATGCGGCCGCTGCGCAGAGCCCGGCAATGCCGCCGCCCGAAATGAGAATATCACAATCCATAGTCATCCTCGAAAGCTAGCCCGTGATCCGCCCAAGAAAAGCGCTGAGATCGTCGGTGTGAAAATGAATGTGGTCGCCGGTCTGCGGTTCGGGGGCGACATGCACCGTGCCCATGCCCATCGCATGGGGGGCGGCCAGATTGCGGGCATCGTCCTCGAACATCACAGCTTTGGTCGCGTCCAGCTTGTCGGTGGTGAAAACATGCTCAAATGCGGCGCGCTCGGGCTTTGGCAAAAACTGTGCATGTTCAACGCCATAGATCGCATCAAACAACCCGTCCAATCCGCGCGCCGCTGCGACGCGTTCGGCATAGGGGGCGGTGCCGTTGGTATAGATAATCCGCCGTCCGGGCAGGGCGCGAATGCGATCGGCCAGCACAGGGTCGGGGGTGAGCACGTCAAAGGAAATATCGTGAACGTCATGCAAATAGGGGGCCGGGTCCACCGAGTGTTCGCGCATCAACCCCGCCAGCGTTGTGCCGTAGGTGTGCCAGTAATGCTTGCGCAGGTAATTTGCGCGGGCATGATCCACACCCAGCGTGTCCATAACCCAACGGGTCATCCTGACTTCGATCTGGTCAAACAACCGGGCCGAGGGCGGGTAGAGCGTGTTATCAAGGTCAAAGACCCAAGTATCCACATGAGAAAAAGCGTGCTTTGGCATGAGCCCTAGCTACGCTTCGTCGCAGGCTTGCGCAAGATCGCGGGCTTGTACAAATGGACGCGGGGGATAAACTGCCCCAACCTTTATGAAAGTGACCCGATGACTGCCCCAAGACCCGGACCAACCGATGCTTATGCCATGATTCTCGAGGCAATTGATCTGGGCACCTACCGCCCCGGAGACCGTCTGGTGGAAAGCGAATTGGCGGAACGCTTTGGCGTCTCGCGCACACCCATTCGCGAGGCATTACAACGGCTTGAGACGCAATCACTGCTGGCGCGCGATGGCCGCAGTCTGATTGTCGCATCGTTGGATCACAACCAGACAGCAGAGCTTTATGTGGTGCGCGGAGAGCTGGAGGGGCTGGCCGCCCGCCTTGCTGCGCGTCATGCCACGGTTGAAGAGGTCCGCGTTCTGCGCGAGATGGTCGAAAATGACAACGCCCTGCGCGATGATCCGGTGGCTTTGGCGCGGGCAAACCGGCGGTTCCACAAACAAATCCATCTGGCGTCGCACAACAGATATTTGGTGCAGCAGCTTGATTTGGTGCACCGGTCGATGGCCCTGATGGCGACGTCATCGCTGGCGGTCGAAGGGCGGGGCCACATTGCGCAGGCCGAACATGACAAGATCGTGCGGATGATCGAACAGCGCGACGAGGATGGCGCAGACGAAGCGCTGCGCTTGCATATTTCGGTGGCCTTCATGACCCGCCTCAAGCAAGAGGCCGCGCGGCGCGAAGAAGAAGGCTAACCCGCAGGGACGGGTGTTTCCCCTTTGGCCTTTCGGGGCATTTCTGGGGTCACGCCATGTTCGGTCTTGTCCCAGTAAAACGGGTGAAAAATGAATTCATACAAGGCCTTATACGCCGCAAATGTGCCCAGCATAAAATAAATCGGCAAGCTGAATGCCCAAGGGATCAGATGACGATGCTCTTTACCCCAAACGGCACGCACTGCTATGGAAATATTCAGGATTTCCGCGAAAATGAAAAAGCAGAACAATGCGGTCAACATATCCGTGCCCAGGGTCATTTCGACGGGGTGGGTGACGCCCAGCAGGGTCAGGCACAGCGTCCACAACAGGGGCGCGCATAGAAATTGACTGACCGTGGCCAGAAAAAGCGTTTGCAGCCCTAGAAAACGCAGAAATCCGATCTGTTTTATCAGGTGAAGCGGATGGCGCATGTGGACGCACCAGGTGATCAGGAAGCCTTTGAGCCAGCGGGAGCGCTGCTTGACCCAGGGCCAGGCGCGGCAATTCGCTTCTTCGTAGGTGACGGTGGGCAAAAGGTCGGTTTTATAGCCGTGCCGCGCGAGCCTGACCCCCAGATCGGCGTCTTCGGTCACATTATGGGCGTCCCAGCCGCGCAATTCCTCGAGCGTGTCACGGCGGAAGAACAGGGTCGTGCCGCCCAAGGGGACAATCAGCCCCAACCGCGCAATGCCGGGCAGGATCACGCGCCACCACGCGGCATATTCGATGGTGAAACAGCGCGAAATCCAGTTTGTGCGGGCATTATAGTAGTCAAGAACCCCTTGAACGCAGGCGACATCCTTGGGGGCGTGGGCAAAATGCCGGACGATGCGGTCGACCTGATCGATTTCGGGCGCGTCCTCTGCATCCCAGACGCCGATAATGCTGCCTTTGCAGAAATTCAGGGCATAGTTTAGCGCACGCGGTTTGGTGCGCAAGTTATTGGCTTGCGGTACCACAATGACGTCAAACCACGCGGGCAAGGGGGTGCGGGCAATGGTCTGGTGGGTTATGTCGTCGCCTTCCTCAAGCACCAGCAGGATCTGGAGCAGGGATTTTGGATAGGTCAACTGTGTCAGCCGCGCGATCAGTGCCGTCGCGATTTCCTTTTCCCGAAGCAGGGGAACAAGGACGGAAACGCGGGGCAGGGGCGTTTGATCCGCAGGCTGTCGGGGTGGAGGTTCGGGCGGTGCCTTGGACAGGAATAGTTGTGCGAAAAAAGAACATGTCCGCAAACAGACCGTCAAGATACTGGTGCATAGCGCCCATAGGATGATGATGGTAAAGCCCCATGCAGGCTGCAACACCAGCATGATTGCCAGCAGGGCGAAAATGGAAATGGCCCATGCGCGTCTGACATTCATATCCAGCCGCCATGTCCGGCAGCTTTCGATCGGGGCCACCCGGATTGCTGCGTTTTGTGCCAGTTCCGCCCCGTAAAGCGCTGTAATCGTATGATTTATCTGCTTTTCATCGGCGATGACGGGCAGCAGGGTGACGTCCTTGCGGGCCAATGCCGATGCCGCTTGGTCAAATTGATCGGGCTGGCTGATGGCAACCAGAATCGTATTTCCCAAGGACCGCCACGGGACGACGCTAAATTTCAGGCAATCCATCGCGTCGAGATGTTGGGCCATGGCGGGGTTTGGCGGGTCGATCCTAAGGTCGATATGCTGAAGATTGTATTGTGTCGCAAGCGCCGCGCAGACCTGCGCCGGCGAAACCACCCCTTTGGCAATCAGGCATTCGCCCAACGGCACATCAAGCGCTTGCTGGTCGTCCAGCGCACGCACGAGGTCGGCCTGATCAATCGCGCCGGAATTGACCAATATCCGGCCCAAAGGCTGGTGGGCCTGCGCCAGTGACGCAGGTTCGGGCGTTGTAAATTGCAGACGTAGATCGCTCACCCCGCGAATCCCTCCCCTCATAGGTCGGAGCAGGATGCCGCAGATTGCCTTAATCAGGTCTTAACAGTTGATGAACTAGACGGTCTGCGTTTCGCGTTCGGCCATTGCTGCTGCAAAACGCTCAAACAGGTAAAAGCTGTCTTGCGGCCCGGGGCTTGCTTCGGGGTGGTGCTGAACGGACCAAACGGGGCGGCCTTCCATCCGGATACCACAGTTGGACCCGTCAAAAAGCGACCGGTGCGTTTCGACAACGCCGTCGGGCAACGACTGCGCATCCACCGCAAAGCCGTGGTTCATCGAGGTGATCTCGACCTTGCCGGTTTCCATGTCTTTCACCGGGTGGTTGGCACCGTGATGGCCGTGGCTCATCTTGATTGTCTGACCGCCAAGGGCCAGTGCAAGCATCTGATGACCAAGGCAAATCCCGAAAACCGGAAGGTCGGTCTTGGCAATCACGTCTTTGATCATCGGCACGGCATAAACGCCGGTTGCCGCCGGATCGCCGGGGCCATTGGACAGGAAAACCCCATCGGGGTTATGGGACATCACATCGTCAAAAGTGGCGGATGCCGGCAGAACGGTCACATCGCAACCCGCCGAGGCAAGGCAGCGCAGGATGTTGCGCTTGGCACCGTAATCGACGGCAACGACCTTGTATTTCGCGTCGGTTTGCGCGGCATATCCCTCGGGCCAGGCCCACCGCATTTCGTTCCAGCGGTAGGATTGCGCGCAGGTCACGTCTTTGGCCAGATCCGCACCTTCCAGGCCGGCAAACCCGCGGGCTGCTGCAACCAGTGCTTCGATGTCGAAATTGCCTTCGGGATCATGGGCGAGCGCGGCATGGGGGGCCCCTTGCTGGCGGATGGCGCGGGTCAGGCGGCGGGTATCAATACCGCCGATCGCGATGCGGCCCCGTGCCGCCAGCCATTCGGACAGCGGCTGGACCGAACGCCAGCTGCTGGGGTCGGTGGGCATCCATTTGACAACCATGCCGGCGGCAACCGGATCGCCGGCTTCATCGTCTTCGGGCGTGGTGCCGGTGTTGCCGATATGGGGGAAGGTAAAGGTGACGATCTGCCCCGCATAGGACGGATCGGTCATGATTTCCTGATAGCCGGTCATCGCCGTGTTGAAACACAGCTCGGCCACGGTTTGCCCTGTCGCGCCAAATCCCATCCCGTAAAATATCGATCCGTCCGCAAGTGCTAGGCAGGCGGTCGGGCGGGGGGATACTGGCGCAGTCATGGGAGGGCCTCCAAAGGCAGATAGGTGGGGCTAAACGGGTGCAACCTAAAGCCGGGGGCGGGCCGGGTCAAGACCGTGTGAAAAATGATATATCGTTTGTAAACAGTGCCTTATCTAAGGTGCGGGGCATTGCCTGTTTTGGGGGAATTGTCTATGTTGCGCAGCTTACACCGCATTGGTCGAAGGACGATAGCAATGGAACTGCGCACACGCATCACAGACGCGATGAAACAGGCGATGAAAGACAAGGCCGCTGACCGGCTGTCTACCCTTCGTTTGATCAACGCGGCCATCAAAGACAAAGACATCGCTGCACGCGCAGATGGTGGGGATGATGGCGTCGGCGATCCGGAAGTTCTGGCGATCTTGGGCAAAATGGCCAAGCAACGCATGGAATCGGTGCGCGCCTACGAGGAAGGCGGTCGTCTGGACCTTGCCGACCGCGAGCGCGAAGAAATCAAGATCATCGAGGAATTTCTGCCCCGTCAGTTGACCGAGGAAGAATCCGCAAAAGCCGTTGATGATGCGATTGCCGAAGTCGGCGCAACATCGATCCGCGACATGGGCAAGGTGATTGGTTTGCTCAAGGGAAAATACACAGGCCAGATGGATTTTGGCGCTGTCGGCCCAAAAGTCAAAGACCGGCTCAGCTAAGCCCCGCGCAGCAGCGAGCGGTTCAATTCGTCAAACAGCGCGATCCGCTCGTCTTCGCTTAGAAATTTACCAATCTCGACCTCGCGGCCCTTGCCGCGCAGGGTCACGTAATGCGGCACGGGCCCGTCTTTTTCGTATTTGGTCACCACGGTCCAATAGCGGTTGCAGTCCCATTCTTTGACATCGCCCTTGGGCGTGGTGTGGGTCAGATGCACGGTATCATCGGTGAGGGTGAACACCTCTTCGATCTGGCGGGACTTGTAGTTTCCTTGCAGCGCGAAATACATGCCCCAGACCGCAGCCAGCACAAAGGGCAGCAACCCCCACAGCAACGGCGTGCCCAACAGCGGCAGCGTCGGAATCAGGATCAGCGTGAATGTCGTGAGGATAAATGCGGCAAACCCCTTGGGCGGCAAGGATTGGTGCGGCCAAAGGCGCAGTTCCTGCGTGCGGGCGGTGGGGGATGTTTTCCATTCATAGGGCATGGGGCGGTCGGTCCGGTTGATTAAGATTAACCTGTGTTACAACCGCTAATTTAGGACGTTTCAGGGGCCAGACAATGCGACAGATCGCGTCTGGCCCCCGATTTCATTATTCCAGTTCGACCAGCAGATCCTTGGCGTCGATCTGGCCGCCGGGGCTGACATGCACCGCTTTGACCACTGCGTCGCGTTCTGCGTGAATGCCGGTTTCCATCTTCATCGCTTCGATGGTGAGCAGCAGATCGCCTGCTTTGACGTGCTGGCCCACGACCGCACCGACCGATGCCACAACCCCCGGCATCGGTGCGCCGATGTGGTTGGGGTTGCCGATTTCGGCCTTGGGACGCTGGGCGGTGGTGGCTTTGACCAGACGGTTTGGCACACGCACGACACGGGGCTGGCCGTTAAGTTCAAAGAACACTTTGACCTCACCATCCTCGTTGGTTTCGCTCAGCGCTTGCAGGCGGATTTCCAGCGTTTTGCCGGGGTCGATTTCGGCGGTGATTTCCTCGCCCGGTTCCATGCCGTAAAAGAACGTGCGTGTCGGCAGTACGCGCACGGGGCCATAGGTCCGGTGGCGGCCCATGTAATCAAGGAAAACCTTGGGGTACATCAGATAGCCCGACAGATCGTCGTCTTCGACCGTGGCACCCTCCAATTGGGCTTCCAGTTCTTTGCGGGTTGCCTCAAGATCCGTTGGCGGCAGATGCGCACCGGGGCGTTCTGTATTGGGTTGTTCGCCCTTGAGCACCTTCTTGACGATGCCAGCAGGAAACCCGCCCGGAGGTTGGCCCAGATTGCCGCGCATCATGTCGATCACAGAGTCGGGAAAGGACATTTCCGCGTTGGGGTCTTCGACCTGCGCACGCGTCAACCCTTGGGACACCATCATCAGCGCCATATCCCCGACCACCTTTGACGACGGCGTCACCTTGACGATATCGCCGAACATCTGGTTCACGTCGGCATAGGTCTTGGCGACCTCGGGCCAGCGGTCGTCCAGCCCCATCGACGCGGCCTGCGCCTTGAGATTGGTGAACTGGCCACCGGGCATTTCGTGCAGATACACCTCGGAGGAGGGGGCCTGCATGCCGGTCTCGAAAGCTGCGTATTCGCCGCGGACTTCTTCCCAATAGTTCGAAATCTCGCGCACGGCGTCCATCGACAGACCTGTGTCGCGGTCGGTGTGTTTCAGCGCCTCGACGACCGACCCAAGGGTCGCCTGCGACGTGTTGCCCGACAGCGCATCCATCGCGCAATCGACCGCATCCACGCCCGCCTCTGACGCCGCCATGATGGTGGCAATGGCAACGCCGGCGGTGTCATGGGTGTGGAAGTGGATCGGCAAGCCGACTTCGGATTTCAGCGCTTTGATCAACACCTTGGCGGCGTTGGGTTTCAGCAAACCTGCCATGTCTTTCAGACCCAACACATGCGCGCCTGCGGCTTTCAGCTCTTTGCCCATCGCCACATAATACTTCAGGTCGTATTTCGCGCGGTCGGGGTCAAAGATATCGCCGGTATAGCAAACGGTGCCTTCGCAAACCTTGCCGTTATCAATCACCGCGTCCATTGCAACGCGCATGTTTTCAACCCAGTTCAGACTGTCAAAGACACGGAACACATCCACACCTTCGGTGGCTGCGACGCGCACGAATTCCTGCACCACGTTGTCAGGGTAATTGGTGTAGCCCACCCCGTTCGATCCACGCAGCAACATCTGTGTCATCACGTTGGGGATCGCGGCGCGCAGGTCGCGCAGGCGCTGCCACGGGCATTCCTGCAAGAAGCGGTAGGCCACGTCAAAAGTCGCACCGCCCCAGCATTCCATCGAGAAAAGCTGCGGCAGGTTGGCGGCATAGGCAGGGGCGACCTTGATCATGTCATGGCTGCGCATCCGCGTGGCCAACAGCGACTGATGCCCGTCACGCATGGTCGTGTCGGTGATCAACAGTTGTTGCTGCTTTGCCATCCAGTCGGCGACAGCCTGCGGGCCTTTTTGTTCCAGCAGATTGCGGGTGCCCATCGTCGGCTCGGTTTTTGCGACGGGGGGCATCGGGGCACGCACGGTTGCGGCAGGGCGCTCGAAGCCTTTGGTTTCGGGATGCCCGTTCACAGTGATGTCGCCGATATAGGTCAGCACCTTGGTCGCGCGGTCGCGGCGCTTTTTAAAGGTGAAGAGTTCCGGCGTCTGGTCGATGAACTTGGTATGATAGGTGTTGTCCAGGAAGGTCGGGTGCTTGAGCAGGTTTTCCACAAAGGCGATGTTGGTCGACACGCCACGAATACGGAATTCGCGCAACGCGCGGTCCATGCGGGCGATCGCCTGTTCGGGGGTTTGCGCCTTGGCTGTGACCTTGACCAAAAGGCTGTCGTAATAGCGCGTGATCACGCCGCCGGAATAGGCGGTGCCGCCGTCCAGACGGATGCCCATGCCCGTTGCCTCGCGAAAGGCGGTGATGCGGCCATAGTCGGGGATGAAGTTGTTTTGCGGGTCTTCGGTGGTGATGCGGGTTTGCAGCGCATGGCCGTTGAGCTGCACATCGGCCTGGCTGGCTTTACCCGTCGCCTCTGCAAGGGTCTTGCCCTCGGCAATCAGGATTTGCGCGCGCACGATGTCGATGCCGGTGACTTCTTCGGTCACGGTATGTTCGACCTGAACGCGGGGGTTTACCTCGATAAAGTAGAATTTGTCGTCGTCCATATCCATCAGGAATTCGACAGTGCCCGCGCATTCATACCCGACATGGGCGCAGATCTTGCGGCCCAATTCGCAGATCTCGGTGCGCTGTTCTTCGGTCAGATAGGGGGCGGGGGCGCGTTCAACGACCTTTTGGTTGCGGCGCTGCACGGAACAGTCGCGCTCAAACAGGTGGTAAATCTCGCCGTGTTTGTCACCCAGAATTTGCACCTCGACGTGGCGGGCCTTGATGATCATCTTTTCCAGATAACCTTCGCCATTGCCAAAGGCGGCTTCGGCCTCGCGGCGGCCTTCAAGAACCTTTTCTTGCAGTTCCTTTTCAGAGTTGATCGGCCGCATGCCGCGCCCGCCGCCGCCCCAGGACGCCTTGAGCATCAAGGGGTAGCCGACCTCGGCTGCCTGTTTGCGCACCAGATCCATGTCGTCGCCCAGCACGTCCGTGGCGGGAATGACCGGCACGCCTGCCTCGATCGCGACGCGGCGCGCGCTGGCCTTGTCACCCAAGGCGCGCATGGTTTCAGCGCGCGGCCCGATAAAGGTAATGCCGTTCTGTTCGCAGGCATCCACGAAATCGGGGTTTTCCGACAGCAACCCGTAGCCCGGATGGATCGCATCCGCGCCCGAAGCTTTGGCGACACGGATGATCTCTTCGATGCTAAGATATGCCGCAACCGGACCAAGCCCCGCACCGATGCGGTAAGCTTCGTCGGCCTTGAAACGGTGCAGGCCAAGTTTATCTTCTTCGGCAAAGACGGCCACCGTCTTTTTACCCATTTCATTGGCCGCCCGCATAATACGGATGGCAATTTCACCACGGTTGGCAATCAGGATTTTCTTGAACTCTGTCATCGGGCCTCGCTTAGGATACGCTGGGCGGGGCCGCGGCGAGAGGGCCGGACCCGTGGGGTTAATGCGGCAGTGCAGCATTGTTGCGTGTGTTTGGCGCGGGGTGCAAGGAAGTTTTTATGCCTCCGGCGGGGATTTTAGACCATTTGGAATTTAGACGCGCTGATCGAGGTCGATCGGAGCGGGCAAATCTTGCAATGATCTTGCGCCCATCTGCCCCATGTTTGCGATTAGGTCCTTTTTGAAGGTGTCAATCAGGTGATCGACGCCAATTGGTCCCAATGCCGCGAGGGCATAGTGGAAGGCGCGGCCCATCATCACAAAATCCGCCCCAAGGGCCAATGCGCGCAAAATATCGAGGCCGGTTTCGACGCCGCTGTCAAAAATAATCGGCAAAGTAGTGGCGGCGCGAATCGCGGGCAGCATGTCGATTGACGCAGGGGCCCCGTCGAATTGCCGGCCCGCATGGTTGGACACCCAAATGCCGTCGGCACCTATGGTTTCGAGGGTGGTGGCATCTTCTGGGCGCAACACGCCTTTGATCATGAAAGGCCCGTCCCACGCATCGCGCAACCATTTGACATAGTCCCAATCGGGCGAGGTGCGCAGCAGGTATCCGACATGCGCGGTGGATGACAAACCTTGGGTGCTGGTGCTTTTGTATTTGTCCAGCATCCGCATATGCGGCATCCCGCGCTGCGCAATGCCCATGGCCCAGGCCGGACGCATCGCCACTTGGGCCAGCAAGCGCGGTGTCAGGCGCGGCGGGTTGGTCAGGCCAGAGCGCGTTTGCCGTTCGCGGCGGCTGGCCACGGGGACATCGACGGTCAGGATCAGCCCGTTGAAACCGGCGGATCTGGCGCGGTTCAACATGTCGGTGCGAATGTCGGGGTCGCGCGGGGGGTACATCTGGAACCACGCGTCCTTGCCGATATGGGGGGCAAGGTCTTCGGGGCTTTGGGTGGCGACTGTGGACAGGCAATAGGGAAGGCCGGCGCGGGCGGCGGCGCGGGCAAGATGGCCTTCGGCATCGGGCCAGATCAGCCCGGACATGCCAATCGGGGCGATCCCGAAGGGCAGGGGGAAATCGGCCCCGAATAATGACGTCGACAGGTCAGGGTCGAATTCGCCATGCAGCACCGATGGCATGAAGCCGATCCGGTCCAGCGACTGGCGGTTGCGGTGTTTGGTGGTCTCGGCTCCGGTGGCGCTGTCCAGATATTCCCAGACGAATTTCGGAATCCGCCGTTTGGCGCGGCGGCGCAGGTCGGAGAGTTCGGGGTAGTTTGTGTGCAAATCCATGCGCTTATTTGGGCAGGACAGTCGGGGTTTGTCCAGCCGCCATCTGCACCGGATTGAACATCACAGAGGCGGAAATACCGGCGGCAATTACGGCCGTTTTCTGCCAAGAACATTTTGCGAACGTGTCTTTCATTTGGACGCATGGCGCGCTAGGTTATGGCCCATGAATGATTTCGACGAAATGGACGCCTTTGAGGGCGCATCTTTATCAGCGCGCGCCATGGCCGCGCGTCCGCAACCCTATCTCGACGGGCTGAACCCCGCGCAACGGGCTGCCGTTGAACAGATGGACGGGCCGGTGTTGATGCTGGCGGGGGCGGGCACCGGCAAGACCAAGGCGTTGACTGCGCGGATCGTGCATTTGATGAACACGGGCCGCGCCCGCCCGAACGAGATTTTGGCGGTCACCTTCACCAACAAGGCCGCGCGCGAGATGAAGAACCGCGTCGGTGGCATGTTGGGGCAAAGCATTGAAGGCATGCCGTGGCTGGGCACGTTCCATGCGATCTGCGTCAAGCTGTTGCGCCGTCATGCGGAGCTGGTGGGGTTGAAATCGAACTTTACCATTCTGGATACGGACGACCAGTTGCGCCTGCTCAAGCAGTTGATCAAGGCCGAAGGTATTGACGACAAGCGTTGGCCTGCGCGGATGCTGGCGGGGATCATTGACGGCTGGAAGAACCGTGCGCTGACACCGGAAAAGGTGCCAAGTGCCGATGCGGGTCATTACAACCACCGTGGCACCGAACTTTATGCCCAGTATCAAGCGCGGCTGAAAGACCTGAACGCCTGCGATTTCGGCGATCTGCTGTTGCATATGGTGACGATTTTCCAGACTCACGAGAACTTGCTGAAACAGTATCAACGCTGGTTCAAGTTCATCCTTGTGGACGAATACCAAGACACCAACGTCGCCCAATATCTGTGGCTGCGGCTGTTGGCGGCGGGGCATAAAAACATCTGTTGTGTGGGGGATGACGACCAGTCGATCTATGGCTGGCGCGGGGCCGAAGTGGGCAATATCCTCAAGTTTGAGAGCGATTTCCCCGGTGCCCATGTGGTGCGACTTGAACAGAACTACCGGTCGACCCCGCATATTCTGGCTGCTGCGTCCGGCGTGATTGCGGGCAACGAAGGGCGGTTGGGCAAGACGCTTTGGACCGAAGCGCGGGATGGTGAAAAGGTTCGGTTGATCGGCCATTGGGATGGCGAGGAAGAAGCCCGCTGGATCGGGGACGAGATCGAATCCATGCAGCGCGGGACCCGCGATCTGCGCAAGTATTCGCTGGATGATATGGCGATCCTCGTGCGGGCCTCGCACCAGATGCGCGCCTTTGAGGACCGGTTTCTGACCATCGGTCTGCCCTACCGCGTCATCGGGGGGCCGCGCTTCTACGAACGGCTCGAGATCAGGGATGCGATGGCCTATTTCCGCGTCGTGACATCGCCCGATGATGATCTGGCGTTCGAGCGGATCGTGAACACGCCCAAGCGCGGGCTGGGCGATAAGGCGCAGCAGAATATACAGGTAACGGCGCGTGAAAACGGCGTGAACCTTGTGGAAGGCGCGCGGATATTGCTGGCCAATGGCGGGATCGGCGGCAAGGGGGCGGCGCAGTTGCGGCTGTTGATTGACGGCATTGAACGCTGGGGCGAGATGGCGCGCGGGCCGCGCATTCGCACCGAGATCGACGATAATTCAGTGATCGACGATGGCGTGCCTATTGCGCGCTATGAATACGGCCCGCCCGAGATGAGCCATGTCGAGCTGGCGCAGATTATCCTTGATGAGTCCGGCTATACTGGTTTCTGGCAGAACGACAAAACGCCAGAGGCACCGGGGCGGCTTGAGAACCTCAAGGAATTGGTCAAGGCCTTGGAACAGTTCGAGAATCTGCAAGGTTTCCTTGAACACGTCAGCCTGATTATGGACAACGAACAGCAAGGCGAGGGCGAAAAGGTGTCGATCATGACGCTGCACGCCGCCAAGGGTCTGGAATTCCCCGCCGTGTTCCTGCCGGGCTGGGAGGACGGGCTGTTTCCGTCGCAACGGTCTATGGATGAAAGCGGGGTCAAGGGCCTCGAGGAAGAGCGCCGTCTGGCCTATGTCGGCATCACCCGCGCCGAGGAAATCTGCACCATTTCATTTGCCGCGAACCGGCGGGTGTTTGGCCAATGGCAAAGCGCCATGCCGTCGCGGTTTATCGACGAATTGCCGCAGGATCACGTGGATGTCCTGACCCCGCCCGGCCTTTATGGGGGTGGGTTTGGCGCTGCGATGCCGAAATCCGATCTGCATGAAAAGGCCGCCGAGGCGAATGTCTATAATTCACCGGGTTGGCGGCGTCTGCAATCGCGCAGCAATGATCGCGGGATGAGCCAGCCCAGGGAATCGCGCAATGTCACCATTGATATGGCCGCGGTCAGCAGCTTCACCATGGGCGAACGCGTGTTCCATCAGAAATTCGGCTATGGCAATGTGATCGGGATCGAAGGTGACAAGCTTGAGATCGAGTTTGAAAAAGCCGGGATCAAAAAAGTCGTGTCGCGGTTTCTGACCGGATCGGATGACGTACCGTTTTAAAGGATTGGTTCATGGGGCGCGGCAGATGCAGCGCCCCATGAGTATGTCAGCCGGATTTAGCCCAGAACCGATGTCACGGCCTGATGGGTTGCGGCAACGACCTGATCGGCCTCCTCCTTGCTAAGGCAGAAGGGCGGGGCAAAGCCCAGAATATCCCCTTGGGGCATGGCCCGCGCGATGACGTTGCTTTGCTCAAGCAGCTTGCCGGCGATCTGCGGCCCGATCTTGTCGGCCGCGTCATAGAAGGTGCGGCTGTCTTTGTCGGCCACGAATTCAACCGCGCACAACATGCCTTCGCCACGCACGTCGCCCACATGGGGGTGGTCGGCCAAGGCGGCGCGCATCTGGGTGTTCAGATAGGCCCCAACCGTGCCTGCATTTTCCATCAGCCCCAGTTTGTCGATCAATTGCAGGTTCGCAACGCCCGCAGCAGCGCCGATGGGATGGGCCGAATAGGTCCAGCCGTGCCCGATCGGGCCGTTTTCATCGGTGCCTTTTTCAAGCACGGCCCACATTTTGTCAGACACAATCGACCCCGAAAGCGGCGCATAGGCCGATGTCAGCCCCTTGGCGATGGTGATCAGATCGGGGCGCATGCCATAGTGATCGGACCCGAACATCGTGCCCAAACGGCCAAAACCGGTCACGACTTCGTCTGCGACCAGCAGAATATCGTGGCGGTCCAGCACTTCTTGGATGGCGGGCCAATAGCCTGCGGGCGGCGGCACGATGCCACCGGTGCCCAAAACGGGTTCACCGATAAAGGCCGCGATGGTGTCGGCCCCTTCGGCGTGGATCATCGCCTCAAGCTCGGACACGCAATGGGCGACGAATTCGCTTTCGCTTTGGTCCTGATTCTTGCGCTGGAAATAAAACGGTGCCTCTGTGTGGATCACCTGCGCGAGGGGCAGGTCGAACTTCTTGTGAAACAGGTCGAGGCCCGTCAGCGATCCGGTCATCAGGCCCGATCCGTGATAGCCGCGCCAGCGCGAGATGATCTTTTTCTTCTTCGGGCGACCCAGTATGTTGTTGTAATACCAGATCAATTTGATGTTGGTCTCGTTGGCATCGGAGCCGGACATGCCGAAATACACTTTGGACATGTGATCGGGCGCGCGGTCCATCACCATCTTGGCAAGGGTGATCGACGCTTCGGTGCCGTGGCCGACATAGGAATGGTAATAGGCCAGCTCTTTCGCCTGCTCGGCGATGGCTTCGGCGATCTCGGGGCGGCCATAGCCGACGTTGACGCAATACAAACCCGCGAAGGCGTCCAGCATCCGGTTGCCATCGCGGTCTTCGATATGCACGCCGGACGCGGTTTTGATCACGCGCTGCGGGATGTTGCCCCGTGCGAATTCAGCCAGATGGGTCGAGGCGTGAAAGAAATTCTCGCGGTCCCATTGTTCAAGTTTATCATTGTGTAGCATGGTCTTACCCTTCGACTGTGGCGGCGCGCCGCCTGTTCATTCTGAAAGGAGCCGGTTGCACGCAAGGGGCCAAACAGGGGCCGGAGTGTGAGCAGAACGGCTCCGCTCACCCAAGCAGCAGCGCGCAATGCCTTTATTGCCAAGGTAATGCAGCATTTTAACCACGGTTGTGCGGGGAAACCAACAGATTTGTCGTCGGGTGCGGGTTTTCGGGATTGGAGTTGGCGGGGAACTGCGCTCGAATTAGGCAGAACTGCTTGGCGGGGCGGCTTCATGGTGGATCGAGGCTTCAGTTCGGCGACCGCGTTCGCTTGCGGTTTCGGAGGATGATGCAGGCCGACTTCGAGCCCAGAGCGACCGATGCTGCGGCGGGCATTAACGTCACCTATCCCGCCGCTATTATTAATCAGATGCGGGTCTTGGGGGCAGCTTTGCGATCTGAGTCACCTGAATTGGGTTCGCCTTTCGGCTCGATCAGAAGTACCTTGACCTCACTGTCAGCGCGTGGCCGATGGACCACGCCCTTTGGGACAATAAACAGCTCGCCCGCTTTGACCGTGCGCGACGGCTCCCCTTCAATATCCATTTGCATCTCACCCTCCAGCACATAGAAGAAATCATCTGTGGAGTCATGTTTATGGAATGGATACTCACCGATCAATTTGACCACCATGACTTCATTGTCGTTATAATCGGCAATCACATGTGGGTCCCAATGCGTTGAAAACTGTGCCAGTTTTTCCTCAAGGTTGACTGATTTCATTGATGATGTCCTTTTTATTGTTTTTACAGGTATGGCCACGAAGCCATCAGGAGTTGTCCGATTAAAAGCGAACGACAATCCAGTGAGACAAGATCACACGACCTCACGCCGGGTCTTGAACGATCGTGCGCGCGCGATTGGGTGGCAGCAGCGCCCTGGCAGGCCGGCATCCAGAGGATCGAGGCACATTTTTCCGGTGAGGCTTACGCCCCGCATCGACATGACACTTACGCAATCGGATATACCATCAATGGCGTCCAGAGCTTTGATTATCGTGGTGCGCGTTCGGATAGTGTTGCCGGTCAGGTAATTGTTCTACACCCTGACGAAGTACACACTGGCGAGGCCGGAACAGAAGACGGGTTCCACTACCGGATGCTGTATGTCGAGCCATCTTTGGTACGTGAGGCTTTAGGGCCGTCGGCAAGCACGCTTCCTTTTTTGCGTGACGCGGTTCTTACGGACCCGCGCTTGATGCACGCAATCCATGCTGCATTCTCCGATATGGCCACAATTCTGGAAACGGTTGCGATGGATGAACTGGCCGTTTTATTGGCGGACGGGTTGCTGGCACACGACACGTCTGCCCATCGCACAACAGGCTCCTTGATAGACTTAAGAGCGACAAACCGAGCGAGAGAATACCTTGACGGCAATCTTGATCAGACCGTCCATTCCGAAGAACTGGAAAAAATCACCGGCTTGGACCGGTATGCGCTGGCGCGTCAGTTCAGAAAAGCGTTCGGAACCAGCCCGTATCGATACCTGACACTGCGTCGTCTAGATCAGGTTCGCGGCGACATTGTTTCTGGAGCTACTTTGGTTGACGCTGCTTTAAGAGCGGGTTTTAGCGACCAGCCCCACATGACGCGACAGTTCAAAGCGAACTTCGGTATCTCTCCGGGAGGCTGGCAGCGCTTGATACAAAGACGATAGAGTTCATCGACCAAAGCGGAGCTTCGCTAGATGATCTTGAAGATCCGTTTTGTCCCCCAGAGCAAACCTTGGCCCACCACGCACCTGATGCCCGTAAATACCGGATTTCTGAAAATGGGTGCCTTTGAAATAAAGAACGGCGGCGCTTTGGGAGGAAAGCACCGCCGTCTTTTTCGACGTCTCCAATCCAATCGGGAGGAAAGGAGGAAGGAGACGTTTATGAAGGCCGTGGTTTCAGGGAGGAGGAGGAAACCGTAGGCCTTCTACAGACACACAACAGGGAGGATGTGTGTGTCCGATCTCAATTCATTTAGGCAGCGTTGCGGCCTGTTTCCAGAGCGATGCTGCGGATTTGTGAACGGCTCATGCCGAGGTCTGCCAATTCACGGTTCGAGAGCGAGCTCAGCTCGTCGAATGTGGCGCGGTATACGCGGGCTTGTTTGCGGCGCGTCGCGATCATGGACAGAACAGCGTTAAAGCGGTCTGCGATGGAAGGAGCGGTTGTTGCGTTTACATATGCCATTTCAGCACCTCGTTTGTTTCGTCTGCGTTTGCGTCGTCTGCGTTTCCTTGTGATCCATATGTAGGAAGATGCTGCGTCTGCACAATGCACATGTCGTCAATGCTGCTATGCAGCAAATGCATAAGCAAAGTTGACGTAAGGTCCTGAAAAATTTTGACAAAAAAATGGCGACGACACCAGGGAGGAGGAGGGTGCCGTCGCCTAAAACAGAAACATCCGGGAGGAGGATGGATGCGTCTGGTCTTTCTGTTGGTCAGCAGCTTGTGCTGTCCTGAAACCTTTCTGACCTATTTGCTGCAGTTGCACAAATATAAATTCTGCAATGCAGCTATGCAGCAGAAACATAGGGGGTTTGATTATTTTCTAGGCAGATATTTCGGGCTTTGCTGCTTGCGTGGGCAGTGTGGCGACAGGCTCTTGCGGTTTGGTCAAAAACTGCCATGTCAAAACCCTGGATAAGAAGGAAAACGATATGCCCGTTACAAAAGCTCAAGTCGAAGCTGAACTGGAACGCGTCACAATGCCGGATGGGAAATCCATCCTTGCCCATGATTTGATTCGTGCTTTGACGATCGACGGGGATGTCGTGCGTTTCGTGATCGAGGCCCCGAATGCGCAGGTGGCCGCGCAAATGGCCCCTTTGCGTGATGCGGCCGAACAGGTGGTAAAGGCGATGGAGGGTGTGAGCTCCGTCACCGTGGCCCTGACCGCCCATGGCCCCGCGCCCAAGGCTCCGGCACCCAGCCTCAAGATCGGCGGCCATCCCAAGCCGCAGGACGGCCCCACCAAGCCCAAAGGCGTGCAGCGGATTCTGGCCATCGGGTCGGGCAAGGGTGGCGTTGGCAAATCGACCGTCAGTTCGAACCTTGCGGTGGCGCTGGCGCGGGCAGGGCGCAAGGTTGGCCTGCTGGATGCTGATATTTACGGCCCCAGCCAGCCGCGCATGATGGGGGTCAACAAACGCCCCGCATCGCCCGATGGCAAAACGATCATTCCCCTGCACGCCCATGGCGTAACCCTGATGTCGATCGGCTTCATGATGGAAGAAGGCAAAGCCGTGGTTTGGCGTGGCCCGATGCTGATGGGGGCGCTGCAGCAGATGTTGGGGCAGGTTGAATGGGGCGAGCTTGACGTGCTGCTGGTCGATCTGCCGCCCGGAACAGGCGATGTTCAGCTGACACTATGTACCAAGTCCGAATTGTCGGGGGCCATTGTCGTGTCCACCCCGCAAGACGTGGCGCTGATTGATGCGCGCAAGGCCATCGACATGTTCAACACCCTGAAAACCCCGGTTATCGGCCTGATCGAAAACATGTCGATGTTTGTCTGCCCCGATTGCGGGTCCGAACATCAGATATTCGGCCATGGCGGTGTCGCGGCCGAGGCGGACAAGATCGGCGTGCCCTTGCTGGGCAGTCTGCCCATTGATCTGGATACCCGCCTTGCCGGCGACGGTGGCACGCCGATTGCAGCGGGCGATGGTCCCATGGCGCAGGCCTATGCCCGCATTGCCGAAGGGTTGATAAAGGGCGGGATGGCGTAAGCCCCCGCCTTTCTACTGCTGAAGGGTCTCAAGATAGGTGGCGATGTCGATGAGCGCCTGCTGGGTTTCGATCACCTCACCCGACGCTGTCTGGTACCGGACGGTCGTGCCCGACAGTACATGTTCGAACTCAGGCATGCCGCCAAAGTCGTGACGCCCGGGATAGCCGTTGATCTGCGCCATCACGCCCTCAGACGGGAAAACGCCCCCGTTGTTCTGGCTAAGCAACGTCAGGTTTGCCGGCCGCATTCCGTATTGCGCGGCCAACGGCCCGTCCCCTTGAGCGGATTTGCCGTGGCAGCTGATGCAATGCGCCGCGTATAGATCTGCGCCGCGGTTTTGCGGGGCGGGTTGGGTACATGCTGCAATCGCGACAGGTATAGCGGCGATCAGGAGGACGGTAGGTTTCATGCGGTGCCTTTTCATAGTCTGTGCGCAGAATGCGTTTTGACCCGACAGGGGTCAATGCAGATAAAAATATCGCGCCCGATCTGGGAATTTCGGCCCACAGCATCCCAGGTCGATGCCCCGCGCGGGAATTCATGGGATTTTTGGCGGGTCCGGATTGCCCGTCGCGGAGGTGATTCGGCTGAAATGTGCCGATTCAGCTTTAAATCCGGGTTCCGGCTCTTGATTTCGGTTGTCTAACCCCGTTGATTTATGGAACAAGGCGGGAACATGGCTTGTGGATAAGTTTGAGGATGAATTTTTTCCGGGAAACCGTGGGAAATTCAGGGTCAGGATCGTTCGCACTACATCTGGTGTGCTGGCGATGAATATAAACATGATGCGGTAATATTTCTGTGATTTCCCAATCTACATGTTGTTTATGTCCCCTGTGCAAAACCAAATCCGGTGCCTTTTCCCGAAAAAAAATGTAGACGCCCATGATTTCCCATGGCATCCCTAGTGCATCGGATGAGAACGAGACACGGGGCACCAAACGACCCCATCGACCAAATAAAACTCTAGCAGGTTCATACAGGCACCTCGCTTTCATCAGACCAAGAGATCCGGCGCGCGAGCGAGCAGACATCCCCCCAGGTGGCGCGCGCAGTCGGACTTCCCCGCAACGGCGGGATACGCGGCGGGTTGATCAGTGGCAGCAGATCAACCCGCCGTTTTTACATCAAACGTCGGGCATCACCGGGGACATGAATTTCAGGCGCGAAACGCGTCATAGGCAGGGACTAAAACGTGAGCCGCAGGTTCAGAGGCGAAAGCCAGCACAAGGTCGATACGAAGGGGCGGGTGTCTATCCCAGCCTCTTTTCGTCGTGTGTTGGAAGCCGGTGATCCGAATTGGCAAAACGGCGGCACGCCCGAACTGGTCATCGTCTATGGCGACAGCCGCCGCAGCTATCTTGAATGCTATACCATGCAGGCGATTGACGAGGTCGACGATAAAATCGACGCGCTGCCGCGCGGATCAATGGAACGCAAGATGCTGCAACGGCTGTTCCACGGTCAGTCCTTTCCCACATCCGTTGATGAAACGGGCCGCCTGGTGCTGCCTGCCAAGCTGCGCAACAAGATCGACCTGGAAGGCGAGGCGTTCTTTATCGCTGCCGGTGACACGTTCCAGATCTGGAAGCCCGAAACCTATGAGACCGAGGAAAAAGCCCGCGAAGAGGAATGGCTGGATGAATTGCCAGAAGACTTCGATCCGATGGCCTTCCTGGACGGCAAGCCGGGGGCTTAAGCGATATGACCGCTGCCTCTGACACCCCTTCAGCCCCCCACACACCGGTTCTGTTGCGCCCCTTGCTGGCTGCGGTTGCCCCTGTCACGGGCCGCTGGCTGGACGGCACATTCGGCGCGGGCGGCTATACGCGCGGCTTGCTGGATGCCGGTGCCGATCAGGTCATCGCCGTTGACCGTGACCCGCTGGCCTTTGAGATGGCGAAAAGCTGGGCCGCTGACTATGGCGACCGGATTATCATGCAGCAGGGCGTTTTCTCCAAGATGGACGAATACGCGCAGGACCTTGACGGTGTTGTGCTGGATCTGGGCGTATCGTCGATGCAGCTTGACCTGGCCGAACGCGGTTTTTCCTTTATGCGCGACGGGCCTTTGGACATGCGGATGAGCCAGCAAGGCCCCTCAGCCGCTGACATCGTCAACGAGGCCGAAGAAGAAACCATCGCCAATATCCTGTTCCAATACGGCGAAGAACGCGCCAGCCGCCGCATTGCCAAGGCGATTGTGCGGGCCCGCGAAGAAGCGCCGATTACCACAACCTTGCAACTGGCAGGGTTGGTCGAGGGTTGTTTGCCCCGCTCCAAACCCGGTCAGTCGCACCCCGCGACCCGCAGTTTTCAGGCGCTGCGCATCGCGGTGAACAACGAATATGGTGAATTGTTCGAAGGGCTTATGGCCGCTGAACGGGCGCTGAAACCAGGCGGGCAACTGGCCGTCGTCACCTTTCATTCGGTCGAAGACCGCATGGTCAAACGCTTTTTGACGGCGCGGGCAGGGACCGGTGGCAATGCCAACCGCTTTGCGCCTGAAATGGAAACCGAAGCACCGCAATTCATCGTCAAAAAGCGCAAGGCCATCGGGCCGGATGCGCAAGAGCTTGAGGAAAACCCGCGCAGCCGTTCTGCCAAGCTGCGGGTTGCCATTCGTACCGATGCGCCTGCCGGACCCGTTGATGCAAAATCGCTCGGGATGCCCGTCGTCAAAGGAATTCTGCCATGAGAGCCGTGCTTTACGTCCTCACAACATTGTCTGTCATCGGGTTGGCATTTTGGGCCTACCGCGAAAACTATGCCACGCAAAAGGCGTTGAGCGATACCGACGGTCTGCGTCACGAAATCCGCGAAGCGCACAGCCGTCTGGCCGTTTTGCGCGCCGAATGGGCCTATCTGAACCGCCCCGACCGGCTGCGTGATCTGGCGGAAATGAACTTTGACCGCCTTGGCCTTTTGCCGCTGCACCCCGACCAGTTCGGCGCGATTGATCAGGTCGGCTATCCGCCACTGCCTGAATTCCCGCTGTTCGAGATCACCCAAGGCGTCGACGTGTCCACGATGGAGGCATCAGAATGATCCGCACCCCGCTGCGTCCACTGGCCCGTATCCTTGAGGCACGCCAAAAAGGCGAAAACCCCGACGCGATTGAACGTGAAAACACCCGTATCCGGCACGAACAGATGCGCGATTCCTCGCGCCAGCGTGCCGAAGGGCGTTTGCTGGTCCTGGGTGTGTTCTTTTTCTGCGCCTTTGCCGTTGTGGGTGCGCGCATGGGCGTCATGGCCACCACGGACCCGACAGAACCCCGCGCCGCAGCCCCCGGATCGGTGATTTCGGCCACCCGTGCCGACATCGTTGACCGCAACGGTAACCTGCTGGCAACGAATTTCGAGACCCATGCGCTCTATGCACAGCCGCATCACATGATCGACCCCGAACGCGCCGCCAAAAAGCTGATGAAGGTGTTCCCCGATCTGGACGAGGAACGGCTGATCCGCGACTTTACCGGCAAGCGCAAGTTCCTGTGGATTCGCAAGAAAATCAGCCCCGAACAGATGCAAGCGGTTCACGAAATCGGTGAACCCGGCCTGCTGTTTGCCCCGCGCGACATGCGCCTGTACCCCAATGGCACGCTGGCCGCGCATATCATGGGCGGTGCCAGCTTTGGCAAAGAGGGCGTGCACGGTGCCGAGGTGATCGGCGTTGCCGGCGTGGAAAAATACTTTGATACCTACCTGCGTGACCCCGCCAACGGGAACAAGCCGCTGGAACTGTCACTTGATATGACGGTGCAGGCCGCCTCCGAGCGGATTTTATACGGCGGCATGAAGCTGATGAACGCCAAGGGCGCGACATCGGTCTTGATGGATATTCACACAGGCGAGGTGATCAGCGCGGTGTCGCTGCCGTCATTTGACCCCAACGACCGCCCGCACGTCGCCGTAAAGGGCGACGCGTCAGACAGCCCGCTGTTCAACCGGTCGGTTCAAGGCGTGTACGAATTGGGCTCCGTCTTCAAGATTTTCGCGGCAGCGCAGGCGATTGATCTGGGGTTGGTGAATGCGGACACTGTGATTGACACCTCCGGGCCGATGAAGGTCGGCGGGTTCAAAATCGGAGAGTTCAACGGCAAGAACTACGGAAAACAATCGGTTACGGGCATTATCGTGCATAGTTCGAACCGCGGATCGGGTCGTCTTGCCTTGCAAATCGGGTCAGAGCGGCAACAGGCATTCCTGAAAAGCCTCGGCTTTTTTGAACCCACCCCCTTCGAGATCGTTGAAGCGTCGGGGGGCCAGCCCTTGCTGCCCAAACGCTGGGAAGAGCTCAGCTCGGTCACGATTTCCTACGGGCATGGTTTGTCCTCCAGCCCGATGCATCTTGCGGCCGGATATGCTGCGATTGCGAATGGCGGTCTGAAGGTTTTGCCGACCTTGGTGAAACAGAACGGGCCTAAAATGGGCGAACGCCTGATGTCCGAGCGCGCCGCCGCCGATGCGCGGATGATGCTGCGCAAGGTCGTCACCGAAGGGACCGCCAGTTTTGGCGAGGTTCCCGGCTATCATGTGGGCGGCAAAACCGGCACTGCCGACAAACCCGGCCCCCGTGGCGGATATCTTGAAGACAAGGTGATCAACACATTTGCCAGCATATTCCCGATCACTGATCCGAAATATGTGCTGATCCTGACCTTGGACGAACCTGTTGAAACATCGGGTGAAAAACCGCGCCGCACAGCGGGTTGGACGGCTGTGCCCGTCGCCGCCGAGATGATCCGCCGGATCGCACCTTTGCTGGGGCTCAGACCAACTGTTGAACCGGACAGTGTCGCTGGTATAACGCTGTCCAGCAGCAACTGATAAAAGAGCGTCCCCCATGGGCACACAGACCATCCCCCTTTCCTCACTTGGTCTGACCGCAAAGGGGGAGGCCAACCCCGACATCACCGGCATTGCCGTTGACAGCCGACAGGTAAAAAGCGGCTTTCTGTTTGCCGCCATGCCCGGCAGCAAGGTTCACGGGGCCGAATTCATTCAATATGCGGTGCGTATGGGCGCGGTTGCGGTTCTGACCGATGCCAAAGGTGCCGAAATCGCCGGTGATCTGATGGCTGATGCCGGCATTGCCGTCGTTGTCACCGATGCCCCCCGCGAGGCGCTGGCGCGTTCTGCGGCGCTGTGGTTCGGCGCGCAGCCTGCCACGATGGTTGCCGTGACCGGCACCAATGGCAAAACATCCGTCAGTACCTTTGTCCGCCAGATCTGGATTGAAATGGGCCTGTCGGCCGTCAACCTTGGCACCACAGGGGTCGAGGGCGCATGGACCGCCCCGCTGGCCCACACCACGCCCGAACCGATCACCCTGCACCGTGCGCTGGCCGAAGCTGCGGCTAACGGCATTACCCACGCGGCGATGGAGGCGTCCTCTCACGGGCTCGACCAGCGCCGGCTTGATGGCGTGACGCTCAAGGCCGCCGGGTTCACCAACTTCACCCAGGATCATCTGGATTACCACGCGACCTTCGAGGCGTATTTCGACGCCAAAGCGGGTTTGTTCGCGCGCGTCCTGCCCGAAGACGGCACCGCCGTGGTCAATATCGACGACCCCAAAGGCATCGACATGACTGCCATCGCCCGTGCGCGCGGTTGCGAGGTGATCAGCGTGGGCCGGGATGGCGGCGATCTGCACCTGACGGGCCAGCGCTTTGATGCCACGGGGCAGGATCTGCGCTTTGACTGGCGCGGCAAGACCTATCAGAAACGGCTCAACCTGATTGGCGGGTTTCAGGCCGATAACGTCTTGCTGGCCTGCGGGCTGGTCATTGCCTGCGGGGCCAATTCTGCGGATGTGTTCGACACGATCCCCCACCTGACGACCGTGCGGGGCCGGATGCAACTGGCCGCGACCCGCGACAATGGCGGGGCGGTGTTCGTCGATTATGCCCATACCCCCGATGCCATCGCGACCGCGCTTCAGGCGATGCGCCCCCATGTGATGGGACGTCTGGTTGCGATCATCGGCGCTGGCGGCGACCGCGATACGACAAAGCGGCCCTTGATGGGGCAGGCGGCGGCGGCACATGCCGATGTGGTATTTGTGACCGACGACAACCCGCGCTCGGAAGACCCGGCCCTGATCCGTGCAGCGGTCATGGCAGGTGCCCCCGGCGCAACCGAGGTTGGCGACCGTGCCGAGGCGATCTTGCGCGGCGTCGATGCCATCGGCCCCGGCGATGCGCTGCTGATTGCGGGCAAGGGCCATGAAACCGGGCAGACCATCGGCGATGATGTCTTGCCCTTTGATGATGTGGAACAGGCCAGCCTCGCGGTTGCGGCACTGGACGGGAGGCTAACATGAGCTTGTGGACAGCAGCAGAGGCGGCAAAAGCCACCGGAGGCCGCGCGGTCGGTGATTGGTCTTGTGACGGGGTGTCGATCGACACCCGCACAATTCAGGCGGGCGATCTGTTTGTCGCCCTCAGGGATGTGCGCGACGGGCATGATTTCGTTGCGATGGCGCTGGAAAAAGGCGCAGGTGCGGCGCTGGTCAGCCATGTGCCCGAAGGGGTGGCCGCAGATGCGCCGCTGCTGATTGTTGATGATGTGTTGACGGGGCTTGAGGCGCTTGGTGCTGCTGCGCGTGCGCGCACGAAGGCCAAGGTGGTCGCGGTGACGGGCAGCGTCGGCAAGACCTCGACCAAGGAAATGCTGCTGGCGATTTTCGCGGATCAGGGGCGGGCACATGCATCGGTGGACAGCTATAACAACCACTGGGGCGTGCCTCTGACACTCGCGCGGATGCCTGTCGATACCCAATATGCCGTGATCGAGATCGGGATGAACCATCCCGGAGAAATCTCTCCGCTGGCGATCCTGACCAAGCCTGATGCGGCGATGGTCACCACCGTTGCGGCGGTGCATCTGGAAGCGTTCGACGATGTGGCGGGCATTGCGGTGGAAAAGGCGGCGATTTTCGACGGCCTTGAACCCGGTGGCGTGGCCGTGATCAATGCCGATATCGACCATGCCGCGATCCTGATGGCCAAAGCCGTGGACCGCCGCCTGCGCGACATCGAGTTCGGCGAAAATGCCTATCATTTCAAGCTTAAGGATGTGCAGGTCCAGGGCGATGTGACCGTCGTGCAGGCGGATGCCGACGGCACGCCGCTGCTGTTCAAGATCGGCACGCCGGGGCGGCATTTCGCGATGAACGCGCTTGGCGCGCTGGCTGTGGCGCAGGCCATGGGGGCCGATCTGGCGCTCGCGGCGGCATCGCTGGGCCGTTGGACGCCTTACAAAGGGCGCGGCGTCCGCGAGGTCATCCATCTTGATCGCGTTGAAATCAACATGACGCTCAACCTGATCGACGACAGCTATAATGCCAACCCCACCTCAATGGCGGCCGCACTGGAGGTGTTGGCGGCAGCAGAGGTCACCCATGACATTGGCCGCGTCAGCAAGGGACGGCGCATTGCCTATCTGGGCGACATGAAAGAACTTGGCCCCGATGAAATCGCCTTGCACGCAGGGCTGGCCCATCTGGAAGCGACCAAAAAGCTGGATGTGATCCATTGCGTTGGCCCGTTGATGCGATCGCTTTACGATCTGATTCCGGCGCATCAGCGCGGTGAATGGGCGGCGACATCGGCAGAACTATTGCACGGATTGTCGGGACATCTGGACAGCGGCGATGTTGTGCTGGCCAAAGGGTCTTTGTCGATGAAATTGGGCCTGATCGTTGACGCGATCCGCAAAATGGGCCATCCGGTCACCAACGAAGAACAGGGCTGAGGCCCGCAAGATTTTGAGTTAGGACGCGCACAATGCTCTATTGGTTGACCCTGCTGTCGGATGGCGGCGATTTCTTCAACCTTTTCCGCTACATCACCTTTCGGGCTGGTGGTGCGTTTCTGACCGCGCTGATTTTCGGCTTCCTGTTTGGCAAGCCGCTGATCGCAGTTCTGCGCAAACGTCAGGGCAAAGGCCAACCCATTCGCGATGATGGCCCCGAGGGGCATTTCGTCAAGGCGGGCACACCGACGATGGGTGGTTTGCTGATTGTGGGGGCTTTGCTGACCTCGACGCTGATGTGGGCGCGGCTGGACAATCCGTTTATCTGGATGGTGCTTTTCGTGACAATGAGCTTTGCCGCCATCGGTTTTGCCGATGATTACGCCAAGGTCAGCAAACAGACGACGGCGGGTGTTTCCAGCAAGATGCGCCTGATGTTGGGGCTGATCATTGCCGCAATCGCGGGATTCTGGGCCGCGCAATACCATCCTGAAGGCCTGCAAAACCAGCTGGCGCTGCCGGTGTTCAAGGACACGCTGATCAACCTTGGTTTCCTGTTTGTGCCGTTTTCCGTCATTGTGATCGTCGGGTCGGCCAATGCGGTGAACCTGACCGACGGTCTGGACGGGCTTGCGATCATGCCGGTGATGATTGCTGCGGGGGCTTTGGGTGTGATTGCCTATGCGGTCGGACGGGTCGATTTCACCGATTATCTGGATGTGCATTATGTGCCGGGCACAGGCGAAATCCTGATCTTTACGGCGGGTATTTTTGGCGGGGGCCTTGGGTTTTTGTGGTACAACGCCCCGCCTGCCGCCGTGTTCATGGGCGACACCGGATCGCTGGCGCTTGGCGGCGCGTTGGGGGCCATTGCGGTTGCCACCAAACACGAATTGGTACTGGCCATCGTCGGCGGTTTGTTCGTGGTCGAGGCCCTGTCGGTGATCATTCAGGTGCTGTATTTCAAACGCACCGGCAAACGGGTGTTTCTGATGGCCCCGATCCACCACCACTATGAGAAAAAAGGCTGGGCCGAGCCGCAGATCGTGATCCGGTTCTGGATCATCTCGCTCATCCTGGCGATGATCGGCTTGGCGACGCTGAAAGTCCGGTAAGACCTGCGGGGTCCTTGGTCGTTGGTGTTCTGACGGTTGGGGATGCGCCTGCGGCGGGCGGTGTCGGGGGCCAGCCCCCATCGGCCGTTGGCCGATCCCCCCGGAGTTTATCTGGCAAAATGAATTTGCTTTAGAAGATCGACCAGCTCATTTCACGGGCGAGGCGGGCCATGGCTTCGGTGCCTTTTTGGGAATTGCCGTAGCGGTTCAGGCCGGGCGACCAGACAGCCACGCTGGCGACGCCGGGCACAATGGCCAGAATGCCGCCGCCGACGCCGGATTTGGCGGGCAGGCCGACGCGGTAGGCAAAATCACCCGAGCCATCGTAATGCCCGCAGGTCAGCATCAGCGCGTTCAGGCGGCGGATGCGTTGGGGCAGGATCAGGCGCGGCAGTTTTGGCGTGTCGATCAGGAAGCGGCCGGACATGGCGAGTTGGCGGGCCGACATTTCGATGGCGCAGTGGTGGAAATAGGTGCCGAGGGTTTTTTCCGGCGCGTTGTTGAGGTTGCCGCAGGAAGCGAGGAAATGGGCCAGCGCGAAGTTGCGGTGGCCGTGGGCTTTCTCGGAGGCGGCGACGGTTTCGTTGATGTGGATATTGTCATCGCCAGCGGCCGCGCGGATGAACTGGAGAATTTCGGCCAGCGTTTCGCGGGGCAGGCGGCCGGTGAGGATTTCATCGGTGGTGACGATGGCACCTGCGTTGATGAAGGGATTGCGCGGGCGTCCGTTTTCCTGTTCGAGCTGGACAATCGAGTTGAACGCCTTGCCCGAGGGTTCGCGGCCCACACGCCGCCAAAGTTGATCGCCCGACCGGCCAAGGGCGATGGCGAGGGTATAGACTTTGGTGATTGATTGCACCGAAAACGGTGTGTCGGCATCGCCTGCGGTAAACACCTCTCCGTCGGCGGTGGTCACGGCGATGGCGAATTGCGCAGGGTCGATATGGGCAAGTTCGGGGATATAGCTGGCCACAGCGCCCCAGTCATCGTCGCGGCGCATGTCGTCGTTGAGCTGGGACAGAATATCTGGCAGAGGGGGCATATGGGCTCCGAAGGTCACTTCAGGGGCATCGCTAACAGGAGATCGGGCATGATACCAGTTCAGGGTTTGACAGGCGCACGGGTCGCTATTTTGGGCTTGGGGCGGTCTGGCCTTTCGGCGGCGCGTGCCTTGGCCGCGGGGGGGGCTGTGCCTGTGTGTTGGGATGACAATCCGGCCGCGCGCGACACCGCACAGGCCGAAGGGTTCGAGTGTCTTGATCTGGTGAAGGCGGGGGCGTTTGACGATATCGCGCGTCTGGTGGTCAGCCCCGGTATTCCGCATCTGTATCCCGCGCCCAACCCCGTGATTGTTGCCGCGCAGGATGCCGGCGTTGCGGTTGATAACGACATCGGTTTGTTTTTTCAGAGCTTTGCCACGCAGGATTGGGATAGTTTCGACCAGACCCCCAAGGTGATTGCGATCACCGGATCGAACGGGAAATCGACCACCTCGGCGTTGATCCATCATATTTTGAAACATGCAGGGCGGCCGACGCAACTGGCGGGCAATATCGGGCGCGGGGTTCTGGATATCGAGCCTGCGATCGATGGCGAGGTCGTTGTGCTGGAACTGTCGAGCTATCAGACCGATCTGGCGCGCAATCTGACGCCGGATATTGCGGTATTTACCAACCTTAGCCCCGATCATCTGGACCGTCATGCGGGGATGGGCGGCTATTTCGCGGCCAAGCGCCGGTTGTTCGCCGAAGGCGGGCCGGACCGTGCGATTATTGGTGTGGACGAGGCCGAGGGGCGGTTTTTGGCGGGGCAGCTCAGCGAAGGGGCGGCGGATGATCGGGTCATTCGCGTGTCAGTGGACCGCAAGCTGGTAGGGCTTGGGTGGAATGTCTTTGCACGCAAGGGGTTTCTGGCCGAGTTTCGCAATGGCAAGCAGGTTGCTTCGATTGATCTGCGCAAGGTTGAGGGGTTGCCGGGGGCGCATAACCATCAGAATGCCTGTTCGGCCTATGCGGCCTGCCGGACTTTGGGGTTTGCGCCCAAGGTGATCGAGGCGGCATTTCACAGTTTTGGCGGCTTGCCGCATCGCAGCCAGACGGTGGGCGAGCTGCGCGGCATCCGCTTTGTCAATGACAGCAAGGCCACCAATGTGGACAGCGCGGTCAAGGCGGTTGCGGCCTTCCAGAACATCCGCTGGATTTGTGGCGGGCTGGAGAAAGAGGGGGGCTTGGGCGATCTGACCAAACCCCTGCCGACAGTGCGCAAGGCCTATGTGATCGGGCGCGAGGCGGCGCAGTTTGCGATGAAGCTGGGGGTCGAGGCCGAGGTCTGCGGCACGATGGAGGTGGCTGTGGCGCGGGCTGTGGCGGAGGCAGAGGCGGGCGATGTGGTTCTGCTGGCCCCTGCGGCGGCGAGTTTCGATCAATATGACAGTTTCGAGCGGCGCGGGGATGATTTTGTCACCCAGGTGCAGAAGTTTCTGTAGGCGGGGCCGGGGGCGCTGCCCCCGCAGCCTTTGGCTGCTCCCCCGGGATTTTAGTCCATTTGGAACTTAGCTGTGCTGTGCAATGTGGCGGGCGACGGCCATTCCCGAGGACCATGCCCATTGGAAGTTATACCCGCCGAGCCATCCGGTGACGTCGACCGCTTCGCCGATGAAAAACAGGCCAGGCGTGGTTTTGGTTTCCATCGTCTTGGAGGACAGCGCATCGGTGTCGATCCCGCCAAGGGTGACTTCGGCGGTGCGATAACCTTCGGTACCGGAGGGGGTCATTTGCCAGTTTGACAGGCTGTCGCAGAGGGTTTGCAGGCGGGCATCGGACCAATCCGCAAGGTTGCCGGTCAGATCGAACTGGGTGGCAAGGTGGTCGACCAGACGGGAGGGCAGGTGTTTGGCCAGTTCCGTTGTGAAGTTGCGGCGGCCATAGGTTTGGCGTTGGTCGCGCAGTTTTTCGAGCAGGTCATTGGCTGGAAGAATGTTGAGGCGGATTTCCGTGCCTTCTTCCCAGTAGCTGGAGGCTTGCAGGATCGCAGGTCCGGACAGGCCGCGATGGGTGAACAAGAGGGCTTCGTCGAAAGTCGTGTCGCCAGCGGTGACACGGGCGGGCACAGCGGTGCCGGAGATCGGGGCAAACCGCGCATCGGTGAAGGTGAAGGGCACAAGGCCCGCGCGGGTGGGCGTCACGGGGATGCCGAAGCTTTCGGCGATCTCGTAGGCGCGGCCCGTGGCCCCCATCTTGGGGATGGATTTGCCGCCCGAGGCGATGACCAGATGGGTGGCGGTGATTTGCGTGCTGGCATCCGGCGTGGTTAGCATCATGGTAAAGCCGTTGTCGGATTTGGCGATATCGGCAAGGCTGCTTTGCAGGCGCAGCTCGACGCGGGCCTTGTCCATCAACCCGCGCAGCATGGCGACGATTTCCTTGGCCGAGGTATCACAGAACAGTTGCCCGAGGGTCTTTTCATGCCAGGCAATGCCATGGGCATCGACAAGTTCGATGAAATCCCACTGGGTGTATTTTGCCAGTGCTGATTTGGGGAAATGCGGATTGGCGCAGATAAAGGCGTCAGCCGTGCAATGCATGTTGGTGAAATTGCAGCGCCCGCCGCCCGAGATGCGGATCTTTTCGCCGGGGGCTTTGGCGTGATCGACCAGCAACACCCGCCCGCCTGCGTGGGCAGCGCACATCATGCCGGCGGCTCCGGCGCCAAGGATGACGGTATCATAGTGCATGGACCGCGCTTTGCCTGAGGCGGGCAGGGTGGTCAAGGGCCGCGTGGGCATGGGCAGCTTTGCGCGGGCCGCGCGAAAACGGGCTAGCGCCGATGGAAAATTCGCGTTACAGTTAAAGCCAGACCCCGAAAAGGGGCGTTTTGAGGCAGTGTAAGGCAGATTCCATGACAGAAATGGTCTATGGCGCAGTTCCCGTTCGGGATGGCGAACCTATCCTTCCAAAATGGTGGCGGACGATCGACAAATGGGGCATGTTCTGCATCCTCATGTTGTTTGCCGTGGGCATTTTGCTGGGGCTGGCCGCGTCGCCGCCGCTGGCTGCCAAAAACGGGTTCGGGTCCTTTCATTACGTTCAGCGACAGGCCGCGTTCGGTTTCCTTGCCATTGTTGCGATGATGCTGACGTCGATGATGACACCAACCATGGTGCGCCGTCTGGCGGTTTTGGGGTTTCTGGCGTCCTTTGTGGCCTTGGCCCTGCTGCCGTTTTTCGGGACGGATTTTGGCAAAGGCGCGGTGCGCTGGTATTCGATGGGTTTTGCGTCGTTTCAGCCGTCCGAGTTCTTGAAACCCGGTTTCGTCGTTGTTTCGGCGTGGATGATGGCCGCCTCGGTCGAGATTAACGGCCCGCCGGGCAAGACATGGTCCTTTGCCTTGTGCATTTCGATCGTGCTGATGCTGGCGTTGCAGCCCGATTTCGGGCAGGCCTGTCTGGTGTTGTTCGGTTGGGGCGTGATGTATTTTGTGGCCGGTGCCCCGCTGGTGTTGCTGGTGGGCATGGCCGGAATGGTCGTGATTGCGGGCACTGTCGCCTATTCGAATTCCGAACATTTTGCCCGGCGGATCGACGGGTTTCTGTCGCCCGATATCGACCCGCGCACGCAGCTTGGCTATGCTACCGATGCCATCCGCGAGGGGGGCCTGTTCGGGGTTGGCGTGGGCGAGGGGCAGGTGAAATGGTCTTTGCCCGATGCACATACGGATTTTATCATCGCAGTCGCTGCCGAGGAATACGGCCTGATCCTGGTCATGATCGTGATCGCGCTTTATGCTGTTGTGGTTGTCAGATCGCTGCTGCGTCTGGTACGGGAACGTGATCCGTTTATCCGGCTGGCGGGCACCGGGCTGGCCTGTATGTTCGGGGTTCAAGCGATGATCAACATGGGCGTTGCGGTGCGGTTGCTGCCGGCCAAGGGGATGACCTTGCCCTTTGTCAGTTATGGCGGATCGTCCGTGATCGCGTCCGGCATTGCGGTTGGCATGTTGCTGGCGTTTACGCGCACACGGCCGCAGGGCCAGATTTCAGATTTGTTAGGTCGGGGGCGAAACCGATGACCACACGCGCACCATTATTGATTATCGCAGCGGGCGGGACCGGGGGGCATATGTTCCCCGCGCAGGCTTTGGCCGAGGTCATGTTGGCGCGCGGTTGGCGGGTCAAGCTGTCAACCGATGCACGCGGCGCGCGCTATACGGGGGGCTTTCCGCATTCTGTCGAAATTCAGCAGATCAGCAGCGCCACCTTTGCGCGCGGCGGGATTTTGGCCAAGGCGCTGGTGCCGTTTCGCATTCTGGGCGGCGTTATCGGTGCGGTGTTTGGCATGTTGCGCGACAGGCCCGATGTGGTTGTAGGCTTTGGCGGCTATCCGTCGATACCTGCCTTGGCAGCGGCATGGATCTTGCGCAAACCGCGGATGATCCATGAACAAAACGGGGTGTTGGGGCGGGTGAATACGATTTTCGCCAAGCGCGTCGATGCGGTTGCCTGTGGCACCTGGCCGACCACCTTGCCCGAAGGCGTCGAGGGCTATCACGTGGGAAATCCGGTGCGGTCCTCTGTGCTGGAGCGCGCGGGTGCAGGCTATATCGAGCCGGGTGATTATCCGATGGAACTGCTGGTGATGGGCGGCAGTCAGGGCGCGCGCATCCTGAGCGAGGTGGTCCCGCCTGCGATTGCCAATCTGCCGATGGAAATGCTGCGCAACATCCGCGTCAGCCATCAGGCGCGGGATGAAGATGCGCAGCGGGTCTCCGAATTTTATGCGCAAAGCGGTATCAACGCCGATGTGCAGCCGTTTTTTCACGACGTGCCGCGCCGCATGTCCGAAGCACAGCTGGTGATCAGCCGCGCCGGTGCGTCGAGCGTGGCGGATCTGTCGGTCATTGGCCGCCCTGCGATCCTGATCCCCTATGCTGCGGCAACGGGGGATCACCAGACCGCCAATGCGCGGGGCCTAGTGGATGCGGGCGCAGCGATCATGGTCCCTGAAAACATGGCCAACCCCGAAAGCCTGACGGCGCAAATCGAAATGGTGCTGTCCAATCCGCGCGGCGCGCAGCAGATGTCCCAAGCGGCCTTGTCTGTGGGCAAGCCCGACGCGGCGGAAGAACTGGCACAAATGGTAGAACACCTGGGAAATAAAGGACCCGCAACATGAACGCAGCCACCAAGCTTCCCACCGATGTGGGCCCGATCCATTTTGTCGGCATTGGTGGCATCGGCATGTCCGGCATTGCCGAGGTTTTGCTAAACCACGGCTACCGCGTGCAAGGGTCCGACCTGAAGACAACCAAGATCACCGACCGTCTGGTCGACCTGGGCGCGACCGTGTTCGAGGGGCAAAAAGCCGAAAACATCCAAGGGGCCGAGGTCGTTGTGATTTCCTCGGCGATCAAGCCGGGCAATCCCGAACTGGATGCGGCGCGCCGTGCCGGTTTGCCGATTGTGCGCCGTGCCGAAATGCTGGCCGAATTGATGCGCCTGAAATCCAACATCGCGATTGCGGGCACCCACGGCAAGACGACGACCACCACGATGGTTGCCGAATTGCTGGTCAAAGGCGGCATTGACCCCACTGTCGTGAACGGCGGGATCATCCACGCCTACGGGTCGAACGCGCGGATGGGGCAGGGCGAATGGATGGTGGTCGAGGCCGACGAATCCGACGGCACCTTTAACCGCCTGCCTGCGACCATCGCGATTGTGACCAACATCGATCCCGAACATATGGAGCATTGGGGTGATTTTGACACCTTGCGTCAGGGGTTCCTTGATTTCGTGTCGAACATTCCGTTTTACGGCTTGGCGATCTGCTGCATTGACCACCCCGAGGTTCAGGCGCTGGTCGGCAAGATCACCGACCGCCGTGTGATGACCTATGGCTTTAACGCGCAGGCCGACGTGCGTGCGGTCAACCTGCATTACAAAGCCGGCGTTGCGCATTTCGACATTCAGTTGCAGGCCGAAAACATTGTGATCAAGGATTGCAGCCTGCCGATGCCGGGGGATCATAACGTATCGAACGCGCTGGCCGCTGTCGCCGTGTCGCGTCACCTTGGTATGAAGGCCGAGGAAATTCGCGCCGCCCTTGCCGGTTTCGGGGGGGTGAACCGCCGCTTTACCAAAGTGGGCGAAGTGGACGGCGTCACGATCATTGATGATTATGGCCATCATCCGGTTGAAATCACCGCCGTTCTCAAGGCCGCGCGCCAAGCAACCGAAGGCCGCGTGATCGCGGTGCACCAGCCGCACCGTTATAGCCGTTTGCATCACCATTTCGAAGAATTCTGCGCCTGTTTCAACGATGCCGATGTTGTGGGCATTGCCGAAGTCTATGCCGCTGGCGAAGACCCGATCGAAGGGGCAAGCCGCGATGATCTGGTGGCCGGTCTGATCCGTCACGGTCACCGTCACGCCTGCGCCGTGCGCAGCGAAGAAGACCTTGCCCGCCTTGTGTCGGAGCAAACCGGACCGGGCGATATGGTGGTCTGCCTTGGGGCCGGTACAATCAGCGCCTGGGCCAATGGCCTGCCCGCAGCCCTTGAAGCGTTGAAAAAGGAAGCCGTCTGAATGGCACGCCCCGTCATCCTTAGGTGCGTTGCGTGACCTTGGTCTGGCTGAGCCTGATCTGGGTTTTCCTGTCCGCCACCGTCGCCACCCTTCCGATGCGCATGCAATATATTCCCGGCTCGATCCTGCTGGTTGCCGGACCGGTTCTGATTGTCGCGATCGGTTTCGAGGTCGGCTTTATCTTTAGTGTGCTTGCTCTTGCTGCCTATGTGTCCATGTTCCGCAACCCTTTGCTGTTTCTGCTGGCAAAACTGCGCGGCAAAAACCCCGAGGTGCCAAGATGAGCCTTTCCCTGACGCTTGCCTGTTTATGGGCCGTGATCGCCAATATCATCGCGCTGACCCCAAGTTCGGATAACCATTGGCGCAATGCCTATGGGTTGATCGCGATTGGCATTCCGATTCTGGGCTATGTCACGATGCAGCATGGCCCATGGGTCGCCATGCTGGTGCTGGCGGCGGGATGTTCGGTGCTGCGCTGGCCGGTGATATATCTGATGCGCTGGTTGCGCCGCGTGACCTTTCAGGGCCCGGCCGAATGACGCCGACACTGGCGCTTTTGATTGCTGTGCTGGTGGTCTGGATGTTTGCCTTGGGCTGGTGTGGCTATGCCAAACGGTTTTTGCTGGCGCTGCTGGTGCTGTTGATCGGGCTTGGCCTGAACTGGGCGTGGATGATATTCGGCCTTGGCGCAAAGCTGATCGAGCCTCCGGTGGTGATGGCGCAAATCTCGGCCCTGATGTACGCGTTTTGCGCCTTGGCGACCGGGTGGCTGATCGGTCGGTTCATGCGCCAGTGGCGGGCCAGCCGCGTTGAAAAAGAACCGCAGGTTTGACGCCATCCGAAAACAGCGCTAGGCCCCACGCCATGACCGATATTTCATTCCCCGATATGCGCGGCAAACTGACGCCGCAACGCCCGCTGAGCGATCTGACATGGTTGCGTGTCGGCGGTGTGGCCGATTACCTGTACCAACCCGCCGATGCCGAGGATCTGGCGGCGTTCATGCGCGCATTGCCTGAAAATGTGGCAGTTTTCCCCATGGGCGTGGGGTCAAACCTGATCGTGCGCGATGGCGGGTTGCGGGCGGTGGTGATCCGGCTGGGCCGCGGCTTTAACCAGATCGAGATTGACGGCGACCATGTTACCGCAGGGGCGGCGGCGCTGGATGCCCATGTGGCACGCAAGGCGGCGGATGCAGGTCTGGATCTGACATTCCTGCGCACGATCCCGGGCAGCATCGGTGGTGCCGTGCGGATGAACGCAGGCTGCTACGGCAGCTATACGGCCGATCATTTTGTCAGCGCGCAGGCGATTACACGCAGCGGCGATCTGATCACCCTGACCGCGCAAGACCTTGATTTCAAATACCGCCAGACCACGCTGGACGAAGGCTGCGTGGTGATTTCCGCCACGTTTGCCCCGCCAAAAGGCGACCCCGAAACGCTGCATACCCGCATGGAAGACCAGCTGCGCAAGCGCGATGAAACCCAGCCGACCAAAGACCGCAGCGCAGGATCAACCTTTCGCAATCCTGCCGGATTTTCCAGCACGGGGCAGGCGGATGATCGCCATGATCTGAAGGCGTGGAAGGTCATTGATGATGCCGGGATGCGCGGCGCAACCTTGGGTGGCGCGCAGATGAGCCCCAAACACCCGAACTTTCTGATCAACACAGGCGGGGCCACTGCCGCAGAGTTGGAAGGATTGGGCGAAGAGGTGCGAAAAAAGGTTTACGATTCCAGCGGTATCACGCTAGAGTGGGAAATTATGCGGATCGGCGAAAGATAAACGCGCGGGCGCACAGGCACGAGGCCGCATTGCGGCAAACTACATAACAAATAGGGTCAATAAGACCCAGTTAAAAAGGCACATTGAGTGGGCATGTCGAGCAGGACAGACCCGAAAGTGGTGGTATTGATGGGTGGCCCTTCCGCAGAGCGCGAAGTGTCGCTTTCAAGTGGGCGTTCATGCGCTGCTGCTTTGCGGGACAGAAACTTTAACGTAACCGAAGTGGACGCGGGTCCTGATCTGTACGCAGATTTGCGTGCCGCATCCCCTGACGTTGTGTTGAACTGTTTGCACGGTCGCTGGGGCGAAGACGGCTGCGTTCAGGGTATCCTTGAATGGATGCGCATCCCCTACAGCCATTCGGGCGTGCTGGCCTCTGCCCTTGCGATGGACAAACAACGCAGCAAGGAAGTGTTCCGCTCTGCCGGGTTGCCCGTTGTCGAAAGCATTATCGCCGCAGCTTCGGATGTACGCGCGCGGCACTTGATGGAACCGCCCTATGTGGTGAAACCCAATAACGAAGGGTCATCCGTCGGCGTCTATCTGGTTGAAATCGAAAACAACGGCCCGCCGCAGCTTGATGCCGATATGCCTGCCGAAGTCATGGTCGAAAAATTCGCCGCCGGTCGCGAATTGACCACCACTGTGATGGGCCAGCGCGCCTTGACCGTGACCGATATCCTGACCACCGGCTGGTATGATTACGACGCGAAATACAAAGAGGGCGGCTCCACCCATGTGGTGCCTGCCGATATCCCGCACGAGATTTTCGAACTTTGCATGGATTACGCCCTGCGCGCCCATAACGCGCTTGGGTGCCGTGGTGTCAGCCGCACGGATTTCCGCTGGGATGAAACCCGCGGTGCCGACGGCCTGATCCTGCTGGAAACCAATACCCAACCGGGCATGACGCCCACATCGCTGTCGCCCGAACAGGCGCAGGCGGTCGGGATTTCCTTTGGCGAACTTTGCGCCTGGATGGTGGAGGACGCGTCATGCAATCGCTGATCCGGCGCGTCAAACCCTCCAAGACGCTCAAGTCTGATCCGGCACCGTCCCGCTGGGCGTGGCGGATGCAGCGTCTGATGCTGACGCCGACATTCCTGTTCGGTCTGCGCGTCGGTGTACCGTTCAGTTTGGCGCTGGTCGCGGGTACAATATACTTGGCCGATGATGCGCGGCGCGGGCAGCTGACCGAAACCTATGCCGAATTGCGCGACAGCATCGAACAACGCCCCGAATTCATGGTCAAACTGATGGCCATCGACGGGGTCGGCGCTGAATTGGCGGCGGATGTGCGCGCGGCGGTTCCTGTTGATTTTCCCACCAGCTCGTTTGATCTGGATCTGCCGGGGATGCGTATTGCCATCATGGAATTGCCCGGCGTCAAACAGGCAAGCTTGCGGGTGAAGCCGGGCGGTGTTTTGCATGTCGAGGTGCAGCCGCGTGTGGCTGTTGCCGTCTGGCGCAGCGAAGACAGTCTGGCGCTGATTGACGCCGAAGGCACCTTTATCGGTGAACTGGAGCATCGCACAGATCGCCCCGATCTGCCGCTTGTTGCCGGTGATCAGGCCAACGTAAGTGTCACCGAGGCGCTGGACCTGTTGCGGGTCGCGTCCCCCTTGGGCGACCGTTTGCGCGGGTTCGTGCGCATGGGCGGGCGTCGGTGGGATGTGGTGCTGGACCGCGAGCAGCGGATTTTGCTGCCCGAAAAGGGCGCGATACAGGCATTGGAACGCGTCATTGCGCTGGAAGGTGCCCAAGAGGTTCTGACCCGCGATGTAGCACGGGTCGATATGCGGTTGGCACAAAGACCAACCGTACAAATGAATAAAGAGGCCACCCAAGAATGGTGGCGCATCAGGCAAATTTCGGGACAGTAACGCTATGGATCTTTACGACAGTCAACGGTCGATGCGCCACATGCGCAAGCTTGCAATGCAGCGGGGCGTTGTGGCTATTTTGGACGTGGGCAGCTCCAAAATCGCGTGCCTTGTCCTGCGGTTTGACGGGTCCGGCCGCATGTCGGACGAGGGCGAGATCGGCTCGCTTGCCGGTCAGTCCGGTTTCCGCGTCATCGGGGCGGCGACAACCCGTTCGCGCGGGGTGCGTTTTGGCGAAATTACCGCCATGCAAGAAACCGAACGTGCGGTGCGCACGGCGCTTCAGGCCGCCCAAAAGATGGCCAACATCCGTGTTGATCACGTGATCGCCTGTTTCTCGGGGGCCGAACCGCGCAGCTATGGTCTGGATGCGCAGATTGATCTGGAAGGGCAGGTGGTGTCCGAGCAGGATGTCGCACAGGTTCTGGCCAGCTGTGATGTCCCTGAATACGGTGAAGACCGCGAAGTGCTGCACGCGCAGCCCGTGAACTTTGCCATTGATAACCGGTCGGGTCTGTCGGACCCGCGCGGGCAGCTTGGCAATTCCCTTTCTGTCGATATGCATATGTTGACTGTCAATGCCGCCGCCGTGCAGCATCTGGCCCATTGCATCAAACGTTGTGACCTTGAATTGGCGGGCATCGCGTCTTCGGCCTATGTGTCGGGGATATCGGCGCTGGTCGAGGACGAACAGGAACTGGGTGCTGCCTGTATCGATCTGGGTGGCGGTTCGACGTCGATTTCGATCTTTATCGGCAAACACATGATCTATGCAGATAGTGTGCGCATGGGCGGGGATCACATTACCTCGGATATTTCGATGGGTTTGCAAGTGCCCACCAACAACGCCGAACGGATCAAGACATTTTACGGCGGGGTACATGCGACAGGCATGGATGACCGCGAGATGATCGATATCGGCGGGGACACCGGCGACTATGAACATGACCGCCGCACGGTCAGCCGCGCCGAATTGATCGGCATCATGCGCCCCCGCGTCGAAGAGATTCTGGAAGAAGTCCGCGCGCGTCTGGATGCCGCAGGGTTCGATCACCTGCCCAGCCAGCAGATCGTGCTGACCGGTGGTGGCAGCCAGATACCGGGCCTTGACGGATTGGCCAGCAAGATTTTGGGCCAGCAGGTGCGCCTTGGCCGTCCGCTGCGCGTGCATGGGTTGCCGCAGGCCGCGACGGGGCCCAGTTTTGCCTCTGCCGTGGGTCTGGCGCTGTTCGCGGCAAATCCCCAAGACGAATGGTGGGACTTTGACATTCCGGCAGATCGCTATCCTGCGCGGTCGTTAAAGCGCGCTGTCAAGTGGTTCAGAGACAACTGGTGAACGCAAGATAGGGTGCTTTGGTCGAAATCGGGTAAGAATCGGCAAAAAAACGCCCAGATAATGTGTTGGAATTGTGTTTTTCGGGTGACGTAAAGCTTTAATCCCTATACTCTGAAGGGGATTGAACCACAAAATGCCCCGCAAGTGGGCAAGCAATACAGGCGGACGGCACATGACTCTTAATCTTTCAATGCCCGGACAGGGCGATCTGAAACCACGGATTACCGTTTTCGGTGTGGGTGGTGCAGGCGGCAACGCTGTGAACAACATGATCGAGAAGAACCTCGACGGTGTTGAATTCGTAGTGGCAAACACCGATGCGCAAGCGTTGCAGCAAGCCAAGGCCGAGAACCGCATCCAGCTGGGCATGAAAGTGACCGAAGGTCTGGGTGCCGGTGCGCGCGCAAGCGTCGGGGCTGCCGCTGCCGAAGAAAGCATTGAGCAGATCGTTGATCACCTTGCCGGTGCGCACATGTGCTTTATCACGGCTGGTATGGGCGGGGGCACCGGGACAGGTGCCGCACCGATCATCGCGCAGGCCGCACGTGAATTGGGTGTTCTGACTGTTGGTGTTGTGACCAAGCCGTTCCAGTTTGAAGGCAACAAGCGCATGCGTCAGGCCGAAGAGGGTGTCGAAGCCCTGCAAAAGGTCGTTGATACGCTGATCATCATTCCCAACCAGAACCTGTTCCGTCTGGCGAATGAAAAAACCACATTCACCGAAGCGTTCTCCATGGCGGATGACGTTTTGTACCAAGGTGTTAAAGGTGTGACCGACCTGATGGTCCGTCCCGGCCTGATCAACCTCGACTTTGCTGACGTTCGCGCCGTAATGGACGAAATGGGCAAGGCGATGATGGGCACAGGCGAGGCCGAGGGCGAAGATCGCGCGATCCAAGCCGCAGAAAAAGCCATCGCAAACCCGCTGCTGGACGAAATCAGCCTGCGCGGTGCCAAGGGCGTTCTGATCAACATCACCGGTGGCCACGACCTGACCCTGTTCGAACTGGACGAAGCGGCGAACCGCATTCGCGAAGAAGTCGATCCGGATGCAAACATCATCGTCGGTTCCACGCTGGATACCGAACTGGGTGGCATCATGCGCGTAAGCGTTGTTGCAACAGGTATCGATGCGGTTGACGTGAACACGGAAATGCCCGTGCCGCGCCGCTCCATGTCGCAGCCTTTGACACAACGCGTGTCGGCACCGATGCCAGCGGCCTTTGAAGAAAAAGCCGAGCCTGTAGTAGCACAAGAGCAGTATGAAGACGAACAGCCACAGCTGTTTGAAAGCGCGTCCGAAGGGAACGGCGGCTTTGGCGAGGATGACATCTTTGCAGAAGACGCAGGCGAAGCAGATGATCTGCCACCGCCCGCATACCGCCCCGAAGTCGCATCCTTTCAGCCGCGTCGCGAAGAAGTAGCCCACGAGCCCGAGCAGGAAACCTTTGTTGCACCGCGTGCGCCTGCACCCGGTACACCATCGCCCGAAGCGCTGGCCCGTTTGCGTGCCGCTGCACAGAAATCCTCGCCTACCGGTGGTCAGCAGCGTCCTCAGCCTCAGCCACAGCAGCGCCCACAGCCTGCCGCGGCAGAGCATGGTGAAAAGCGTTTCGGCATCAATTCGTTGATCAACCGCATGACAGGCCACGGCGAGCCAGAGGCGCAGCAGCGCCCCACACGCCAGCAGCCACCGATCCAGACCCGCGTTTCCTCGGCCGCACCACAGCCGCGCGACGCCCAGGACGAAGATCAAGAACGCATCGAGATCCCTGCGTTCCTGCGCCGTCAGGCGAACTAAGACGACGAAGACCACCTCGTAAACGATCGAAAAGGCCATCCTTCGGGGTGGTCTTTTTGCATTTCGGGCCGGTTTCCGGGGGCGGCGCGGGGCGACGGGCGGTCGGTCGCAATGTAATATTTGGCCGATTTTCGTGAGTTTATGACAGAAAACAGATCACGCTTTTGACGGTAATGGCAGGGTTGTAGCGGTTAAAAATCAATTTAATTCAGTGTGTTGATGGGCCGTAAGCGCCTTTGCGCCCAATTGTAACATTCATGTTTCAGACCGTAGCAATGATTGAGTTGAGCATGAGGAACCACGCCGATAGGAGATTGTTCAACTTAGACAGACGTTCTTTGACCACTGAGGTTTCATCGTGCAGACAACAATCAAGACAGAGATCAGTTTTATCGGTAAGGGCCTGCATTCGGGCCTTCCGGCGACTGTTACGATCCGTCCGGCTGCTGCACATCACGGCATCTGGTTTTCGCGCAGCGATCTGGACGTCGGCGATCGTTTGATCCCCGCCCGTTGGGACGCGGTGAACCGCTCCCCTTTGTGTACCAAGCTTGAGAACGCATCGGGTTTGCAGGTTTCGACCGTCGAACACCTGATGGCCGCGATTGCCGGTTGTGGCATTCACAACGCCCTGATCGAGATTGATGGCCCAGAGGTTCCGATCCTTGACGGGTCTGCCGCCCCCTTCGTGCGCGGCATCATGCAGCGCGGTGTGCGTGCCCTGACGGCACCTGTGATGGCCTTTGAAGTGTTGAAAACGGTCACCGTGACCGAAGGCGACGCCTCGGCCACCATCGCCCCCAGCGACACCATGAAAATCGATTTCGAGATTGATTTTGTCGATGCCGCCATTGGCAACCAAAAGAAATCTCTGGTCATGAACAACGGGTCCTTTGCCCGCGAGCTTTGTGACAGCCGCACCTTTTGTCGTCAGGCCGATGTGGATGCGATGCAGGCGAACGGCTTGGCCCTAGGTGGCAATTCAGGTGAAAACGCGGTCGTGTTTGACGGCGACAAGGTGCTGAGCCCTGGCGGTTTGCGCCATGCCGATGAACCCGTGCGCCATAAAATGCTGGATGCTTTGGGTGACCTGGCCTTGGCCGGTGCCCCGCTGATCGGCCATTATACAGGCCTGCGCGCGGGTCACACGCTGACCAACACCCTGTTGCGCGCCTTGTTTGCAACACCCGGTGCCGTGCGTCTGGTGGAGTGTGACGAGGCGATGGAGAAGCGTTTGCCGGGCTATGGTCTGGTTTGGGACGAGATTCCTGCGGTTGCCTAAGGGCTCGCGCTTGTGGAGTTGAAACTCCGCTCCAGCTTGGTTAATCCTATCCTTGAAAAGCAAACCGGTGGCAGTAAGACTTTGTCTTGCGGGATTAATCATCGTTTTGTTGCGCGATCTATTGTGCTAGTCACATGCAAAGGCGTATCAAAAACGTGGCTGAAGAAATGAAGCGAGGGTGTAGGGCATGACAATTGCAAAGTCGCGCAAGCGGTTGGTCGGTGCGGTGGTTATGGTCGCTGTGCTTGGCGCATGTAGTGGCAACCAGAACACTGGTCGTATTACCAACAGTTTTTTCAACCGCAAAGAAATCCCGCTTGAAACATATACAGCCGAGCAGATCTTCGAGCGTGGCGAATTCGAACTGAACCGCAAGCGCCCTGCTGAAGCGGCTGAATACTTCTCTGAGATCGAACGCCTCTATCCCTATTCCGAATGGGCCAAGCGCGCGTTGATCATGCAAGCCTTTGCGTTTCATCAAGATCAGGACTACCCCAACAGCCGTTCTGCGGCCCAGCGGTTCATTGATTTCTTCCCCGATGATGATGATGCGGCCTATGCCAGCTATCTTTTGGCGCTCAGCTATTATGACCAGATTGACGAAGTCGGTCGCGATCAGGGCCTGACCTTTCAGGCGTTACAGGCGTTGCGTCAGGTGATCGAAACCTATCCCGACAGCGAATATGCGCGCTCGGCTGTTTTGAAATTCGATCTGGCCTTTGACCATCTTGCGGGCAAGGAAATGGAAGTCGGTCGCTATTACCTGCGCCGTAACCATCCTTCCGCCGCGATCAACCGTTTCCGCGTCGTTGTCGAGGATTTCCAGACAACAACCCACACAGCCGAAGCCTTGCACCGTCTGGTGGAGGCCTATCTCCAGCTTGGTCTGACCGACGAAGCCCAGACAGCCGGTGCGATTTTGGGCCACAACTACCAGTCCACGGAATGGTACGAGGCTAGCTATAGATTGCTGACGGGCAAGGGTCTTCAGATGAAATCGTTTGGAAACAACTGGCTGACCGCGATTTACCGCCAAACCATCAAGGGCGAGTGGATCTGACGGACGCAAGCAAAGCGTCCCATACGGAATTTGACCCATGTTACGCGGCCTAGATATTTCGAATATGTTGATCATCGACCGGCTGGAGCTTGCGTTCCAGCCGGGTTTGAACGTTCTGACGGGCGAAACCGGGGCCGGTAAATCTATTCTGCTCGACAGTCTGGGGTTTGTGCTGGGCTGGCGCGGTCGTGCCGATCTGGTCCGCCAAGGGGCCGATCAGGGCGAGGTCACGGCCTGGTTCGATCTGACCGACACCCATCCCGCCCATGCCGTGCTGGAGGAAGCCGGATTGCCCGGTGGCCCCGAATTGATCCTGCGCCGTATCAACGCGTCTGACGGGCGCAAGACCGCTTGGGTCAACGACCGCCGCTGTTCCGGCGAAGTGTTGCGGGCGCTGTCGGAAACGCTGGTGGAACTGCACGGGCAGCATGACGACCGTGGCTTGCTGGACCCCAAAGGCCACCGTGCGATCTTGGATGATTTTGCTAGCACATCGGGCCTGCGCGACAAGGTCCGGCAGGCGTGGATGGCCCTTGCAGCCGCGCGCAAGGCCGCGACCAAGGCCGCACAGGAACGCGCCGCCATTGCCGCCGAAGAAGAATTCTTGCGTCATGCAGTGGGCGAGCTGGACAAGCTGAACCCGCAGGAAGGCGAAGAGGCGCAGCTGGATGCCCGCCGTCGTTTGATGCAGGGCGCTGAAAAGATCCGGTCTGATGTGGTCAACGCCTATGAAATGCTGGGGCAGGGCGGAGCAGAGACCCAGTTGGGCGATGCATTGCGATGGCTGGACGGTGTGGCGCACAAGGCCGAAGGCACGCTGGAGGCCCCGATGGCGGCCCTTGCACGCGCCATGGTCGAACTGGACGATGCCATGGAAGGTGTGGTTGCCGCGATCGACACCATGTCGTTCAACCCGATCGAGCTGGAAGAAACCGAAGAGCGTCTGTTCGCGATCCGCGGTCTGGCCCGCAAGCACGAGGTCCAGCCGGATGATCTGGCGGGGTTTGCCGATACATTGCGCGACAAGCTGGATGCGCTGGATGCGGGCGAGGCGGCACAGGCGGGGCTGGAAAAGGCCGTTCGCGATGCGCAGGCGGCCTATGATAAAGCCGCAGATGCGCTGTCTGCGGCCCGCTCCAAGGCCGCTGGCAAGCTCGACAAGGCCGTGGGCGGCGAACTTGCCCCGCTCAAGATGGAACGCGCCGTGTTCCAGACCCAAATCAGCCCCGAAACCGCTGGCCCCGAAGGGCGCGATGCCGTGTCATTCACCGTGGCCACCAACCCCGGTGCGCCTGCCGGCCCCTTGGGCAAAATCGCATCAGGTGGTGAACTCAGCCGCTTCCTGCTGGCGCTCAAGGTGGTTCTGACCAAGGGGCAAAGCGGGCTGACGATGATCTTTGACGAAATCGACCGTGGCGTGGGCGGGGCGACTGCCGATGCCGTCGGGCGCAGGCTTGCGGCGCTTTCGCAGGGCGAACAGGTTCTGGTCGTGACCCATTCGCCCCAGGTGGCCGCCCTTGGCGCGCATCACTGGCGGGTGTCCAAGGCGGTTTCAAAGGGCATGACCCTGTCCACGGTCACGCCCCTGTCAGATGCCGAACGGGTGGACGAAGTCGCCCGCATGTTGTCCGGCGACACGATTACCGATGCTGCACGGGCCGCCGCGCGCGAACTTTTGGGCGGTCAATTCGCAGAGTAATCTGCGCGCTGCTGTTGCAGGGGTTTTCCTATGGGCAACTGTGTCCTAGACAGGATGTACCCTTGATGAAAAGCAGTCTTGCCCGTGAACCCGCACCCCTATCTGACCCAGCAATATGATGTTGCCCGCGCCAAGGCGCGCAGCGGTTGGGATGTGTTGCGCCAAAAGGGGCCGGGCAAGGTCACTTTCTGGTTCATCGCTCTGGCCGTTGGCATCGCCGCCGGATTTGCCGCACTTCTTTTCCGTAAGGGAATCAACCTGATACAGGCGTTTCTTTACGGCACCGAAGACGTACAGCATCTGCATAGTTTTATCGGTAGCCTTGACTGGTACTGGGTTGTCCTGATCCCGACCACGGGTGGTTTGGTGGTTGGGCTGATCTTGCATATTTTCACCCGCGACGCCCGTGTGCGCAGTGTCGGGGATGTGATCTTGGGCGCGGCCATGCACGAGGGCAGGGTCGAAACCCGCGCCGGTCTGGCATCTGCCCTGGCGTCGATGATCACGCTTAGCACGGGCGGGTCTTCGGGGCGTGAAGGGCCGGTTGTCCACCTTGCCGGCGTGATTTCCACCCTTGTCAGCCGCAGGATCAACGCCAGCGGCATCACGGGGCGCGATCTGTTGGGCTGTGCTGTGGCAGCTGCCGTGTCCGCCAGCTTTAACGCGCCGATTGCGGGCGCGCTTTTCGCGCTCGAGGTGGTGTTGCGGCATTTCGCGGTGCATGCGTTTGCGCCGATCGTCATTGCCTCGGCCGCCGGAACGGTGATCAACCGGCTGGAGTTTGGCGGCTTGACCGAATTTGCCCTTCCGACCGTCGGTGACGTGGCCTTTTACGCCGAATTGCCGGCGTTCTTGCTGTTGGGCCTGACCTGCGGGCTGGTCGCTGTCATCTTGATGCGCAGTATTTTCTGGGCCGAAGACATCGGCAACTTCATTCAGGACAAAACGAGGCTGCCCCGCTATTTGCGCCCTGCGGTTGCGGGGGCCTTGCTGGGGTGTATCGCCTTGTGGTTCCCGCACATTATCGGTGTCGGATACGAGACAACGACCCGTGCGTTGGCCGGAAATATGGTGCTGAACGAAGCGATTGTTTTTGCCGCTCTCAAGATCGTTGCGGTGTCGATCACGCTGGGGGGCCGGATGGGCGGCGGGGTGTTTTCACCGTCCTTGATGCTGGGCGCGCTGACCGGGCTGGCCTTTGGGCTGATCGCCACCAGCGTGTTTCCCAATGTGTCCGGGGTCACGTCGCTTTATGCGCTGGCGGGGATGGGGGCCGTGGCCGCCGCCGTGCTGGGCGCGCCGATTTCGACGACCCTGATCGTGTTTGAACTGACAGGCGACTGGCAGACCGGCCTTGCGGTCATGGTGGCGGTCAGCATTTCCACCGCCGTTGCATCGCGGCTTGTCGATCGCAGTTTTTTCCTGACCCAGATGGAACGGCGCGGTGTACATCTGGCGGCGGGGCCGCAGGCTTATTTGCTGGCGATGTTCTTGGTGGGCCGGATCATGCGCCCCCGCGATGACCCGCGCGCCGCGAACGAGGAAACCTGCTGGGACCTGATCGCCGAGGGCACCTATATCGACGGGGCAGCCACGCTGGAGGCCGCGATGCCGATATTTGAACAGTCCGGTGCGGCCTTTATTCCGGTTGTGACCCTCAAGCCTGATTCTCCGCCCGAACTGCTTGGCGCGCTGTTCCATGTGGACGCCCTCAAGGCCTATAACCGCGCCCTGGCCGAGACTGCGGCAGAAGAACATTCCTGATTGTGTCACATTAAGACACAATGCGAATGCGCCCTTTTTATTGTCCGCCAATAGGCGTCAACCATTTGAAATGTGGCAAGATTAAGATTTAACAGCGGCAAAATTTCGAGTAAGATTTTATTAACTCATTTTCAAATAAGGATATTTTCAATGCTTGGTCTGGTTTTGCTGCCTGCGATTGCTCTTTTCGGATTGGCGGGGCTTCTTGACGGTGGCGACGACGACACCGATGCCCAAGACACCAATCCCGATGTGATCGATCCTGTTGTCGATCCCCAGATCATCGCCGCATCTGGCACCTCCGAGGGCGATCTGTTGAACGGCACTGGTGCCAAGGACGATCTGGACGGGCTTGAGGGCGACGACACACTCAACGGGTTTGGCAATGATGATACATTGCAGGGCGGCCCCGGTGCCGACAGCATTTCGGGCGGCGGTGGAGACAACATTTTGCTGGGCGACGACGGCAATGACACCTTGAACGGTGGGCCGCAGTCTGACGGCATGTCCGGCGGTGCCGGTGACGACGTTCTGACCGGTTTCGGTGACGATGATCTGCTGCTTGGCGGTGATGGTGCCGATCTGCTGCGCGGCGGCACGGGCAATGACATTCTGGCGGGCGAAAACGGCAATGATACGCTGGATGGCGGTGCAGGGGATGACTATCTCGAGGGTAACTTTGGCGATGACAGCATCGCGGGCTTTGGCGGTCAGGACACATTGGTTGGCGGCAACGGTGCCGATAATCTGGATGGCGGCGACGGCGCTGACACATTGTTTGGCAACGGCTTGGCCGACACGCTGTTTGGCGGCAAGGGCAATGACGTGCTGCGCGGCGGCACCAACAACGACCTGCTGAATGGCGGTTCGGGCAATGACGACATGCAAGGCAACTTTGGGGCCGATACCCTGTTTGGCGGTCGCGGGTTCGATACGCTGTCGGGCGGCGAAGGCTTTGACTATCTTGCGGGCAATGATGGCAATGACCTGCTGTCGGGCAACGAAGGCAACGATGGTCTGAACGGCGGCGCGGGCAATGACACCCTGTTGGGCGGCGTTGGCAATGACACGCTTAGCGGTCTGTCGGGTGATGACATGCTGGACGGCGAAGGCGGCAGTGACCTGATCAACGGCAATTCCGGCAACGATACCTTGCTGGGCGGCGGGTCGGATGACACGTTGAACGGCGGCGCAGGCGATGATGTGCTTGATGGCGGCACCCAAAGCGATTTGCTGAATGGCGGTGGCGGCAACGACAATATGTCGGGGGGCAGCGGCGCTGATACGCTCAACGCCGGTCCGGGCAATGACACGCTTGACGGTGGCGATGGCCCCGACCAACTGGCTGGCAACAAGGGCGACGACGTCATCTCGGGCGGGTTGGGCAATGACGCCATCTTTGGCGGGCCGGGCAATGACACGATGCTGGGCAACGAAGGCAATGATTTCCTGCTGGCAGGCACCGGGGTGGACAGCATTGATGGTGGCGCTGGAAACGACGTTATTCGCGCCTATGATTTCGACTTTGGCACGGATGTCACAGGCGCATCCGATACGCTGGCTGATACGGTTGTCGGGGGCGATGGCGATGACACCATCAGCGCCAATAACGGCGACAGCGTGACTGGCGGTGCCGGATCGGACATCATCAACGCCATCGGCTATGATCAGGTCGGCACGGCACCGGTGATCGTGACAGATTTCAATCTGGCCGAAGACGGTCTGTATTTGCAGGAAACCCAGACATCACCCGCGAAATTCGCACCCGGCGATGGTAATTTCGAGATCCGCACTGCTGCAAACGGCACGGATAGTGAAATCGTTGTCGGGGGGAATGTGGTTGTGATCTTGCAAAACACCGATGCCGCCGCCCTAAGCGCCGACACCAGCTGGTTGCTTAACGTCTAAACGTTCAAATCTGCTCGACGGTGACTTCGGGCAGATTGTAAAAGGCCAGATAGCCCTTGATCCCAGCGACAGCCTCGGTGGGATTTTCATAGGACCAGGCAACATTCTGCAACGTCCGGCTTTTGGTGACGACCGAGTAATAGGTCGCATCGCCCTTGTAGGGGCAATGGGTGGTCTTGTTGGTCTTGTCCAGAAATGCCATCGCGATGTCTTCGCGCGGGATATAGATCACCGCATCCATGTCACCTTCGCGCAGCTCAAGCGCATTTCTGGTCTCGGCCAGAACGGCCCCCCCTGCGCGGACTGTCCATGTGCCATCGGCATTCAAAATCTTTATATGGTCTGACATCTCGGACCGCCCTCCCTGAAACTCTTATGATAACCGACGCTCAAATAGGTGCCGTTGCGGCATCCAACCACAATTTTGCATCAGGCGATAGCCGGGGTCCAATTTTTTCCGCAACGTTATGGTGGTAGGCATTCAGCCAGTCGCGGGCATCCTCCCCCAGCATCTCCACAAGGACCAACCGCCGGTCGATGGGCGCAAAGCTCAGGGTTTCCCAATCCAGCATCTTGCGATGCGCGTCGCCCCCCGGCAGATCAGGGGCAGGGCGCACCACCAGCAGGTTCTCGATCCGGATGCCAAAGGCCCCCTCGCGGTAATATCCCGGCTCGTTGCTCAGGATCATCCCGGCCATCAAGGGCACCGTGCTGATCTTGCTCAGCCGTTGCGGGCCTTCATGCACGCTGAGATAGGCACCAACGCCGTGGCCCAGCCCGTGGTCGAAATCCTGTCCCGCCAGCCACAGCGGCACGCGGCCGATTGCCTCGATATCGCGGCCCGCAAGGCCCTGCGGCCAGCGCAGGCGGCTCATCGCGATCATGCCCATCAGGACACGGGTAAAGGCCTGCCTTGCCTCCAGCGGCGGGGTGCCAATGGCGATGGTGCGGGTGATGTCGGTTGTGCCATCCAGATATTGCCCGCCTGAATCCAGCACCAACAGGTGACCATCTTCAAGGGTGCTATCGGTTTCCTCGGTCACGCGGTAATGCATGATCGCGCCGTTGGGCCCCGTGCCTGCGATGGTCTCAAAGCTGATGTCCTGCAAGGCATTGTCGCGGCGGCGGCAAGTCTCAAGCTGGCGCACGACCTGAGCTTCGGTCACCGTGCCGGGGGGTTGGGCATCCAGCCAGGCCAGCAATTCGACCAGCGCCGCCCCGTCGCGCAAATGCGCCGCAGCCGATCCCGCAAGCTCGGCCTCGTTCTTGCAGGCCTTGGGCAGCGCACAGGGATCATCGCCCCAGGACACGCGGTCGCCCACAGCATCGGCCACAGCCACCGGAACCGTAGTTTTATCCAGCCGGATCGGGCCGGCAAGGGTGGCAAGATAGCCCAGCAGCGCATCAGGCGCATGGACGGTCACGCCGTCGGCCAGATGATCTGCCAGACCGGCAACCTTCTGGGGGGCGACAAACAGATCAACCGCCGCGGACCCGTGCAACACGACAAAGCCGTGCACGACCGGATTGCGCGCAATATCCGCACCGCGGATGTTCAGCAGCCAACACAGACTGTCGGGCAGGGTAATGACAGCCGCCGCTTCGCCTTTCTTGCGCAACTCCTCGCCCAGGCGGGCGCATTTGTCGGCATGGGGTTCTCCTGCGAACTCAAGCGGATGCACCTTGGCAGGAAACATCGGTGGCGCAGGCTGGTCCTGCCAGATCCGGTCCACCAGATTATCGCAGCGCCGCATCTTGATGCCGCTGCCCTTCAAGGCCTCTTCAAGCTGTTCGATCTGCCCCACGGCATGCAGCCACGGATCAAAGCCGACAATCCCGCCATTGGGCAATTGCTCTCGCAGCCAGTCGGCCAAAGACACCTCGGGCCAGGGCACTGGGCTATACACATCCGCCACCTGCGCCTTGACCTGCGTACGATACCGGCCGTCGATGAACACACCTGCAACGCCCGTCAGCGCCGCGCAAAAACCGGCGGACCCGGTAAAGCCTGTCAGCCAGCTCAACCGCTCGTCATGGGGGGAAACATATTCGCCCTGATGCGCATCCGCGCGCGGCACCAGAAAACCGTCCAGCCCTTCGGCTGCTAATTCGACCCGCAACGCCGCCAAACGCGGTGGCCCCTGTTCGGGCCTCGAAGTCACCTCAAACGATTGAAACATGACGCAAGTCCCTCTTCATTTTGCCAAATAAACTCCCCGCGGAGCGTCCGCCGTCTCAGCTCGCGCGGCGGATGCCCATGACCCGCGCCCGGGCGCGGGGATCGGTGTCAAACAATGCGGCCAGTTGTTCGGTCATCGCACCGGCCAGTTGATCGACATCGGTGATCGTGACCGCGCGGTCGTAATACCGCGTCACGTCATGGCCGATCCCGATTGCCAGCAATTCAACGGCTTTGCGTTTTTCGACCATGGCGATCACATCGCGCAGGTGCTTTTCCAGATAATTGGCGGGGTTCACCGACAGGGTGCTGTCATCGACCGGTGCCCCATCGCTGATCACCATCAAAATCTTGCGCGACTCGTGGCGGGCCATCATGCGGCGGTGCGCCCATTCCAGCGCCTCGCCGTCGATGTTTTCCTTCAGCAGGCCTTCCTTCATCATCAGCCCCAGATTGGGCCGCGTGCGGCGCCAGGGCGCGTCGGCGGATTTATAGATGATGTGGCGCAGGTCGTTCAGACGGCCGGGCTGCACGGGGCGGCCTTCGTTCAGCCACGCCTCGCGGGCCTGGCCACCTTTCCAGGCGCGGGTGGTAAAGCCGAGGATTTCGACTTTGACGTTGCAGCGTTCCAGCGTGCGCGCCAGAACATCCGCACAAATCGCCGCGATCGAGATCGGCCGTCCGCGCATGGAGCCGGAGTTATCCAGCAGCAGCGTTACGCAGGTGTCGCGGAATTCGGTGTCTTTTTCCATCTTGAACGACAGCGGTGTGGTCGGGTTCGCCACGATCCGCGCCAGACGGCCCGCGTCCAGCGTGCCTTCTTCCAGATCAAATTCCCACGACCGGTTTTGCTGGGCCTGCAAGCGGCGTTGCAGCTTGTTGGCAAGGCGACTTACGGCCCCCTTTAGTGGCTCCAACTGCTGGTCCAGATAGGCGCGCAGGCGTTCCAATTCGGCGGGTTCGGCCAGATCTTCTGCACCGATCACCTCGTCATTGTCGGTGCGGTAGACCAGATAATTGGGGTCCGCGTCTGAGGCTTGCGGCGGGGCAGGTGGCTCCATCGGGGCGTCGCCATCGGGCATCTCGGCTTCGTCGCCAAGTTCCTGATCGGCCATGTCGTCCATCGACACCTGCGCCTGGGATTCGTCCTGCTGCTGGTCCTGCGACTGCTCGGGCGAGGCTTCTGCCTGCTCGTCGTCGTCTTCGTCCTGACCGGTGCTATCTGGGTCTTGCTCTTCTTCGGTGCCTTCTTCTTCGGCGCTGTCCTGGTCGTCATCCGACTGGTCGGGGTCGTCGCCCAGCTGATCGCCATAGCCAAGATCGACGATCATCTTGCGGGCAAACCGCGCGAACGCGGCCTGATCGTCCAATGTGTCGTTCAAGGTTTCGAGCGTGCCACCGGCCTGATTTTCGATATAGCCGCGCCACAGTTCCAGCGCCTCGGATGCACCGGGGGGCAGATCGCGGCCCGTGGCCAGATGGCGCACAAGGTATCCGGCAGCGGTGGACAGGGGCACATCGCTGGGCTGTTTGGCCTGATCGTAGCCCTTGCGCAGCGCGTCGTGTTTGATTTTGGCGTCGATGTTGCCGGCGGTGCCGGGCATGTCGCGGGCCCCTACGGCCTCGCAACGGGCGGTTTCCATCGCCTCGTACAGCTCGCGGGCCATGTCGCCGTTGGGCAGGTATTTCGAATGGGTCTGGCCGTTGTGATAACGCCGGTTCAGCGCCAGCGCATCTGCCGTGCCACGGGCCAGCAACACCTCGTCGCGGGTCATGCGGCGGCTGACTTGCGGCAGGCGCATCGCGTCACCCGACAGGCCCGACGGATCGACCGAATAGCTGACCGTCAGATCGGGGTCATGCGACATCACCTTGGTCGCTTCGGCCAGCGCCTTTTTGAACGCGTCTGCGGGATTGTCTGATGGTTTGCTCATTTCAAATCTCGCGTCTCAGGATGGTTGCTGGCAAAACTCTCGCAGGTTTGTGTCAGTGTTTCAAACACCTTGCGAGACGGCTTGTCGTTGGCGTAAATCACGGCTTCGGCCAAAAGGGCCATTGCGCTGCGTTGGTCTTGGATCGTCCGGTCAATTTCGGTGACGCGGTCAGGGGCCAGTCTGACAGCAACAGCGCGAAATGCATCTGATCGTTTCACATGGTCGGGCGAACTGTCCAAGAAAGGCGACCGTTTGGCATAGTCATCGAACCCCAGCCAAAAGGCAGCGCATTGCGCGGCTGGATAAAGTGCAACATCATCATAGGCCTGCGCGCCGCTGCCTGTCAGCAGGGCGGCACAGATGCCGATGGTGGATGCGCCTTTACCCAAGGCTCACGCTGGCCGCTGATTCAGGCAGCTCTTCGTCGAACAGGCGCTGATAGAACTCGGCAACCGTCTGGCGCTCAAGCTCGTCACATTTGTTGAGGAAGGACAGGCGGAAGGCATAGCCGACGTTGCGGAAAATCTCGGCGTTTTGGGCCCATGCGATCACGGTGCGCGGCGACATCACGGTCGACAGATCACCGTTCATAAAGGCGGTGCGGGTCAGATCGGCAACGGTGACCATTTGTTTGATCGTCTTACGGCCCTTGTCGGTGTTGTAATGTGGGTTCTTGGACAGAACGATCTGGGTCTCGGCCTCGATGCCCAGATAGTTCAGCGTGGCCACCAGCGACCAACGGTCCATCTGACCTTGGTTGATCTGCTGGGTGCCGTGATACAAGCCCGTGGTATCGCCCAGACCAACGGTGTTGGCGGTCGCGAAAATGCGGAAATAGGGGTGCGGTTCGATCACCTTGTTCTGGTCCAGCAGCGTCAGCTTGCCGTCGACTTCCAGCACGCGCTGGATCACGAACATCACGTCGGCGCGGCCAGCATCGTATTCATCGAACACGATCGCAGTCGGGTTGCGCAGGGCCCAGGGCAAAATGCCTTCCTGGAAGGTGGTGACCTGTTTGCCATCCACCAGCTTGATCGCGTCCTTACCGATCAGGTCGATCCGGCTGATGTGGCTGTCAAGGTTGACGCGCACGCAAGGCCAGTTCAGCAGGCTTGCCACCTGTTCGATGTGGGTGGATTTACCCGTGCCGTGATAACCCTGAACCATCACGCGGCGGTTGTGGTTAAAGCCGGCAAGAATGGCCATCGTGGTGTCGGGATCGAACTTATAGGTGCTGTCTTGGTCCGGGACGCGGCTTGTGCGTTCCTCAAAACCATGCACGATCATGTCTGTGTCGATGCCAAAGACTTCGCGAACGGAGATCTCTTTGGTGGGTTTTGCGTTAAGATCCAATGAGGTCTCGGCCATTCTGTGCGTCCTTCATAATCATGCGCGCCTGCAAGTCAGGGCGGTTTCGTTAGGCAACATATCTTTCTTAAGCCTGAGGGAAAGGGCCAATTCGCATCTGCGGCAATGTCGCCCCGCGGTCTGTGCAAAAACGGTGCAACCGGCTGCACCCCCTGATATCGTCCGCGCGCTGCTGCTCATGCCAAGCGGGCGCGCGCGGAGCTTTGTTTATTTGTCTTTGAAGTTGCGGCTGGCCTTGATCTGGTCCCAGGCCCAGACGACTTCCTGCAGCTGTTCTTCCTGGCTGCGGTCGCCGCCGTTCATGTCGGGGTGCAGGACTTTGATCAGCGCCTTATACGCCTTGCGCACTTCGGGCTTGGTCCAGTTGTCCTTGGCCTCCAGAATCTCGATCGCGCGGCGTTCGGTGGGTGGCAAACGGCGCCCCGCTGCGGGGCCTTTGCCGGGGTTTTGGGTCGCGTTCTTGCCCAGCACCTGATGGGGGTCTTCGATGCCCAGACGGGCCCAGGCGCGTGCTTCTGGATCACCCAGCGGCTTGGTCGTGCGCTCCCAGACCTTGTCCTTGGACATTTGGGCATTCAATTCGGCCTCGGTGGTGCCGTCAAAGAAGTTCCACTTGAGATTATATTCGCGCACGTGCTGCTGGCAGAACCAAAAGTAGTCATCCAGCACGTCAGGAGCCTTGGGTGCGCGGTATTTACCGGGCTCCTGGCATCCCTCGTGGGAACACAGCCGTTGTGATGTCTCGGATGCACCGGACATACCCCTTCGGCCACGGGGGTTTTTCTTTTTGGAAGACGACACGGACATGTCGAATCCAAAGGGATCAGGCTTGGGCATGATATGGACCTTTCCGACTCAGGACGATCACTCTAAAGATTGCAGCGCCAGATTGAAGGGGGCTTTGCGAAAAAATGTCAGTAACTCAAGAAATTGCCGACCGTTTGGAAGCCGATTTTGCGCCAACCGAACTGAGCGTTGTGGATGATAGCGAAAGCCACCGAGGGCATTCGGGCTTTCAAGAGGGAGGCGAAAGCCACTTTAACGTAAAAATCAGGTCCGAAAAATTCAAGGGCATGAACCGGATTGCACGGCACCGCGCGGTGCACGGGGCCTTGGGACCCGAGTTGATTGGCCGCATCCACGCGCTGGCGCTGGACATCGACGTTTAGTCTTTGGCGGCGGGGGGCGTGTCGGCTGGGGCGGCCTCAGCAGCGTCACCTGCGGCCTCGTCACCCGCAGCGGGTTTTTTGCGCCGCTTGGCAAGCGAATTGAGCAAGGCAGGGGCCGCGTTCAAATCGTCGTGATCCTCGACGCCGTTTTCGCCTTGAAAGAACCCCTGATATCCTTGCGGGTTGCTGGAAATTTCGTTCTTTTTGGCTTCGATCGGGTCTGGATCGGGCGCAAAGGCCTGCGGGGCAGGCAGCAATTCGGGGTTAAACGCTTCCGCATCGCCCTCGCGGGGGCGGCGAAACACCAGCACATTGCGCCATTCGGTGGTGGACCCGGTAAGGCCTGCACGTTCAATCGAAGGCAGGGTTTCGGCGCGTTGATATTCCCAGCCATAGCCGGAAAGACCATTCATAAGCTCTTGTAATGCGTGGGAAAACCGGGCCTCGGCCCCTTTGACGTTCTTGCCTTTCAGGCCCTTGTTCGGGGCGGGTACGACTTTGTATTCGTAACGGGGCATGTGCGTCCTTCGGGGTTGCTTGCCCTGTCATACCCCATTGGAAAATGTCCTTCAACGGGATCGCGCCGCAGTTTCTACAACTTATCAGGCATTGCTACTTTTTTAGGCCGATCTTGCGCCCCGCCCGGTCGGGGAAAGGCAGGCTGCTGTGGGCCTGCTTCATCGCGTCAAGCTTGGACAGGATCGTGTCTGGCATGGGGGCAACACGGGGGCCGGATTGATCGACATGGAGGGTCAGCGCCTCTCCGGTGGCGGCAAGCCAGCCATCTGCGTGCCAAAGCTCCACAAAACTGTGAAAGCGCTTTTCGTCGTAATCCAGCAACTGGAAGGTGCAGTAGGTCTGCGCGCCCTCGTGCAATTCGCGCACATAGCAGATGTGGAATTCGGCGACATAGGTGGTGCAGCCCTGCTTTTGATACTCGGGGCCAAAGCCAAGCACATCGTAGGCATCATCGACCGCGTTATCCATCAGCACCGAATAATAGGCCATGTTCAGATGGCCGTTAAAGTCGATCCATTCGGGTCTGACAGCACGTAGCGATGATTTAAAGGGCGTTTCCAAGGGGCAACCTCTCGTTAGGGCGATAGACTTTGGGCGGGGGGCGTTTTCTTGAAAGAAAACGGGCCGGAATTTTTGAAAAATTCCGCGCCGCCCTCAGCCGTTCAGCTTTTTCGCCACGATTTCATTGACCGCCTTGGGGTTTGCCTTGCCGCCTGTGGCTTTCATGGTCTGACCCACGAACCAACCGGCCAGCTTGGGGTTCTCGCGGGCTTTGGCAACCTGATCGGGGTTGGCGGCGATGATCTCGTCCACGGCGGCCTCGATGGCTGCGGTGTCGGTGACCTGCTTCATGCCACGTTCTTCAACGATCACGGCAGGATCGCCGCCTTCGGTATAGACGATCTCGAAGAGGTCTTTGCCGATCTTGCCGGAAATGGCATCGGACGCGATCAGATCAACCACGCCGCCCAGCTGGGCGGGGGTGACGGGGCTTTCATTGATCGTTTTCTCGTCCTTCTTGAGACGACCGAAGAGTTCGTTGATCACCCAGTTTGCAGCCATCTTGCCGTCACGCCCTTGGGCGGTTTGCTCAAAATAGCTGGAGCTGTCGAGGTCTGCCGTCAGCACCGATGCATCATAGTCGCTGAGGCCGAAATCGTTGATAAAGCGTGCTTTCTTGGCGTCGGGAAGTTCGGGCAGGGTTGCGTTGATCTGGTCGACCCACGCCTGTTCAATCACCAGTGGCAGCAGATCGGGGTCGGGGAAATAGCGGTAATCATGGGCTTCTTCCTTGGACCGCATAGAACGGGTTTCCATTTTGTCCGGGTCAAACAGCCGCGTTTCTTGCACAACTTCGCCGCCACCTTCGACAATGGCGATCTGGCGTTTGGCTTCGACGTCGATGGCCTGCTGGATAAAGCGCATGGAGTTCATGTTCTTGATCTCGCAGCGGGTGCCGAGATGGCTGAAATCTTGCGTCGCCTGGTATTTTTCATACTGGCCGGGCAGGCAGATCGACACGTTCACGTCGGCGCGCATGGCACCGGACTGCATGTCGCCGTTGCAGGTGCCCAGGTACCGCAGGATCTGGCGCAGTTTGGTCAGATAGGCGGCGGCTTCTTCGGGGCCGCGGATGTCGGGTTTGCTGACGATCTCCATCAGGGCAACACCGGTGCGGTTCAAATCCACAAACGACATGTTCGGGTCCATATCGTGAATGGATTTGCCCGCGTCCTGTTCAAGGTGGATGCGTTCGACGCGCACCAGACGCGCGGTGTTGTCGCCCATTTCAACCAGCACTTCGCCTTCGCCCACGATGGGGTGGTACAGCTGGGAAATCTGATAGCCTTGCGGCAGATCGGGGTAAAAGTAGTTCTTGCGGTCGAACGCGCTTTCCAGATTGATCTGCGCCTTGAGGCCCAAACCGGTGCGCACCGCCTGTTCAACGCAGAATTCGTTCAGCGTGGGCAGCATCCCGGGCATTGCGGCATCGACGAATGACACGTTGCTGTTGGGTTCTGCGCCGAATTTGGTGGATGCCGCCGAGAAGAGTTTGGCGTTTGACAGCACCTGCGCGTGGACCTCCATCCCGATGACCAGTTCCCAGTCATGTTTGGCACCGGCAATTGTGCGGACTTTTGGGGTGTCATAGGTCAGGTCAAGCATTCGGGCACCTTTGGCATCTTAGGGATCTGTGTCGGTCATAAGACAGGGGGCGGGGTGCTGCAAGAGGGGGCTTGGCCCCTGTCGCCCAAAGCCATCGCGCCGGACCGGCGCAAGGGCCAGTCCGGCGCGATGGCGCGACGGTCATCGGACGGCATCCCGAACGGAGCGACCTGGAAACGGAATGCCCTAAAAGGCGTGGGCCTGCGGGCCGTTTTCCGTGAATACGATGCGTTTACCGGCTTCGATCTCTGCTTTGAACAGGCCTGCCATGATCCGCATGGCATCATCCTGACCCGCAGCCGCAAATTTATGCGGTGAACGGATGCGCAGGTTGTTGTCAAACCCGTGTGCCGCATGGGCCCAGATCATCGGGTGCAATTCGGTCAGATGTTCACGCACAATCCATTCCGTGCAAGCGGCAATCTGGGCGCGAACCTGGTCGGCTTCGTCATTGCCGGTAAAGCCCTGACCGATGGTGTTGGCACAATAGGCCGCAAGAAGGTTCACCGTATAGGCATCCGGGCTGCGCTCCAGAATGTCGCGCAGACCGTCGATAAAGAATTGCAGGTCCAGATGCGCGCAGGCTTCGTCATCGCAGGAAATCGCGTCGAACTGCACCCAGGTATAGCCGCCAGCCCCCCAGATATCTGCCGTGCGCGCCGCTGTGCGCCGGGCCTCGAGCTCAAGCTGGGCATAGCTGCCAAACCAGCGCGGCAGAAGATGGTTGCCCATCGCCCGCATTGGCCCGGGATTGCGGGGGTTGAGGTCAATCAGGTGTTCGTATCTGTCAGCCACGTGGCTTTTTGCCCCGACGGGTCCGCAGACCTGGGCGCAATGGGTTGCAGCCAGCAGGGGGCTGTCGGGGTGTTGGTCCAAAAACGGTTCGATGATCTCTTGGGCGCGGGCGAAATGCGCCTCAAAGGCATCGCGGTTGCGCTGCGGGATTTCCGCATCCCACCCGTTGCCACGCCACGCCCAGCCGACGTCGATATGGGCATGGGCCACGATGCAGGCCACGATATAGTCGTTGGGATATTCTTCGAGCACATGTTCAAAGTCTTCGATGCCGGTAAGGACTTCCTTGGCGACGCAGGTGTCGCTTTCGCGGATCGCGTGTTCGGCAGCCATGACCACATCGCCACGGGCACCAAAGGCGATCAAATCCGCCACCGGCATTGCGCCTTGGGTCAAGGTACTGGCGTCATCATGCTGGCGGATCACCTGGCTTAGGGCTGTCCAGTTTTCCTGACGCACCAGACGTTGACCTGTCTGTTGATAGCCATCGCGCGCGCGTTCTTCGGCAGTGGGGTCGGGACAGTTGATCTTCAGCATATCCCGATCGGGTTTTGCCAGCGGCTCGCGGGATTGCCGCTGGCACAGCTTGGCGTTCGTTAATTTTTCGGACAGATCAGCAAGGGACGGGATCGAAGACATGTTGACAGCGCCATGTGTAATAGATGACGTTTTCTTGCGTTTGAAAAAGTTCTTAATCTGCATCATGTTTTGTCCAGTCTTTCGTGTGAACGTCTTTTATCAGATTAAGATGGCCGCAGATTTGGGCGCGAACATGGCTGCGGCAAGGTTCATGTGCGATTTATCTACAGCCAAAGCGTGTGTTTCGGGCTAAATTCTGACGAATTGTATGAGGGTTGGAAACGGTAGCCGAAATGCGACAGCTTTGTTGAAACAGCTTGCGGGAATGGTGATTTGCCTGAATTTCAAGGGAGAACAGGGGGGATGAGGACGTGAGACGACTTTCAGTTCTGAGTTTGACCCTGATCGGGTGCGCAACCTATGCGGTTGCGCAGGCCGATGATTTGCTGCGCCCGATTGCGCGGGCGGATGGCTCTATCGGGTCAGATGCGGTGGTGCCGTTGCCATCGGTTGCCGTCGGGCAGACTGCGGATGCACCCGCCGCTGCGGGGCTGACGGATCTGACACCGCGCGCCCGGTTGAGCCGGGAAAACCTGTCGCCCCCGGCACGGCCCGCAAACCTGCCCCGCACGCGGTTCCAGCATCAGCCGGGGCATGCGCTTTGGACACGGGTGGCGCTGTCGGCGCTCAAGAGCCACGGCAAACCTCTGGTTGATATGGTGCCGGCAGATATCGGCGACTGGTGCCCCGCATACCCCACAGCAGATGAAAGGGGACGTCGCGCGTTTTGGGTCGGTTTCCTGTCAGCGCTGTCAAAACATGAAAGCACCTACAAGCCTTATGCTGTCGGCGGTGGGGGGCTGTGGTACGGGTTGTTGCAGATTTTGCCCGCCACTGCACGGGGGTACAAATGCAATGCGGGCAGCGGTGAGGCGCTGAAAAGCGGCGGCGCGAACCTGAGCTGTGGCATTCGGATCATGGCGGTGACGGTCCCGCGGGACGGGGTGATCTATGGCCCCAAGGGGCGCGGTGTCGCGGCGGATTGGGGGCCCATGCGCAGCGAGGCCAAGCGGGGAGATATGGCGCGGTGGCTGCGAGGGCAGAGCTATTGTACCCCTGTGGACCGGGTCCGGCCCAAGGCGCGGCCATAGCGCGCGTTTTTTCGATCTTGGGAATGGGCGCTGGGGGCGGGATGCCTTCGGCGAGGATATTTAAGAGCCAGAGAAGCGGGGGGTCATTGCCTGAGGCTGAAATGATGGCGTTCGGTTTTGATGTTTCGGGCGTTTAGCGCCTGTTCAAAGCTGTGATGGGGGGGTGTCGCCTCGAACGGAATCCGGATTTTGCGGCCGTTTTTCAGCATGACCGTTGCGCGGACTGAAAAGTCGAGCCGGGTGTCGAGGCGGAGGCGGTCGATTTCCGTGACCGGTATTTCGGCGGTACGGGGGCCGCTGTGCCAGTGGAGTTGCTCTTGGGTGAGGCTGAGGCCGGCTGCGGGGTTTTTGACCACATCATAGAGGGCGGGCAGGGTGCAGGCGGCGATGATCCCGAGGATCAGCGGAGCGGCGTCGATCAGAACCCAGGCGCAGGCCAGCGCCGTCCAGATCGCTGCCAGCAGCACCATCGCCCCGATGCTGCGCCCCTGTCGCTGGTAGGTGAACGGGGCGGGCATCAGCGCCCGCCGCTGACGTCCAATGTCGTGCCGGTGATGTAGCTGGCCGCATCCGACAGCAAGAACAACGTGGCGCTGGCGACTTCGTCGGCGGTGCCTGTGCGTTGCATGGGGATGTTTTTGGCAAGGTCTTGGGCGCGGGTTGGTGCGCCTGCTTTGGCGTGGATTTCGGTTTCGATCAGGCCGGGGCGGATCGCATTGACGCGGATGCCTTGGGGCGCAAGTTCATTGGCGAGGCCTTTGGTGAAGGCGTCAATGGCGGCTTTGGAGGCGGCATAGTCCACGAATTCATTTGCCGACCCGAGCCGCGCCGCGATCGACCCCATGTTGACGATCGCGCCGTTGCCTTGGGCTTGCATTCGGGCGGCGGCGGCCTGGGCCACCATCATCGCCCCGATCACATTCACATCGAACATGCGTTTCAGGCGGGCGTGGTCCATGTCGGCGACCGTGGCGATCTGGTCGACGATGCCCGCGTTGTTGATCAGCGCATCGAGGCGGCCAAAGTGTTGGTCGATCTGGTCAAAGATGCGCGCCACATCGGCAGGGTCGGCGACATCGCCCTGACACAGCAAAACGCGTGCGCCTTGGGCTTCGGCCTGTGCGGCGACCGCTTTGGCCGCTGTAGTATCGGAGCGGTAGTTCAGGGCCAGATCATAGCTGGGCGCGGCCAGACGGGCGCAGGCGGCACCAATGCCGGCAGAGGCACCGGTGATGAGAAGGATCGGACGCATGGCTTAGGCCCCCCTAATACGGGTTAGCATTTCGGTTGTATCGCGCGACAGGTCGGGCTGGGCGAGAATGCGGTCGAGTTCGGTTTTGATCAAGGCCTGCCGGTCCGCGTCATAGCGTTTCCATGTCTGGAAGGCGGAACACATCCGTGCCGTGGTTTGCGGGTTCAGCGGATCAAGCTTGATCAGCCAGTCGGCCAGCAGGCGATAGCCCGCGCCCGACGCGTGGTGGAACCCGGCATGATGGGCGGCAAAGGCCCCCAGAACCGAGCGGAAGCGGTTGGGGTTCTTCCAGTTGAAATCGGCGTGTTCGGTCAGGGTTTCGACGACCTCGTGGGCCTCTTCGGGGTCGGCTTCCATGACTTGCAGGCCGAACCATTTATCCATCACCAGACGGTCGTCTTTCCACTGTGCCTCGAACGCCTTTAACGCGCCGCTGCCTTTGCCCGCGCGGATCAGGTTCGCCAGGGCACCAAGCTGTTGGGTCATGTTATCGGCGGCACCGTATTGCTTTTGCGCCATGGCACCGTCGTCTGTGCGGGTAAGCAGCGACAAGGCCGCATTGGCAAGCGACCGTTTGCCCGATTGCGCGGCATTGGGTTCATAGGCATCCGTCACCGTGTGGCGCATATAGAGCGTCGGGACCAGATTGGCATAGGATTTCGCCATCGCATCGCGGGTGGCCTCGACCGCGGCATAGATGATGTCGGGGTCTGGGGTGTGGCCGTCTTCGGCCAAGGCGCGGGCCAGATCCGATTGCGAGGGCAAGCTGAGCATCAGCGCGCGGTAGGCCGGATCAAGATGTTCGTCGCTGATCACGGCGCGGATGCCTTTCAGCCAGTCCTTGTTCGGTTTCTTGCCCTCGAGGATCATTGCCAGCAGCGATTTGCGCGCAAGAATGCGGCCCTGTTCCCAACGGTTGAACGGGTCGGTATCATAGGCCAGCAAATGCGCGCGGTCGGCATCGCTTAAGTCTTGGGTCAGCACCACGGGGGCGGAAAAGCCGCGCAGGATCGACACAATGGGGCGGGTGCCGAGGTTGTCGAAGACAAAGCTTTGTTCGGCTTTAGTCATTTCGAGTATATTGGTTTCCTCGACCTCGTCGCCGTCCTGGTCGATCAGACCCACGGCGATGGGCAGCACCTGCGGTTGCGGATCAGGCGTGGCAGTGCTGGGCGGGGTGTGCTGTTTAAAGGTCAGTGTCAGTTTGCCGTGGTCCCAGTCTTCGGTCACTGACAGACGCGGGGTGCCGGCTTGTGAATACCAGCGTTTGAACTGGGTCAGGTCGCGGCCGGTGGTGTCCTCGAACACGCGCAGCCAGTCTTCGATCGTGCAGGCCTGACCGTCATGGCGGTCGAAATAGAGGTCGAGCGCATCCGCATAGGCCTTGTCGCCGACCAGCAGTTTTAACATCCCGATGACTTCGGCCCCTTTTTCATAGACCGTGGCGGTGTAGAAGTTGTTGATTTCCTGAAAGCTGTCGGGGCGCACGGGGTGGGCCAGCGGGCCTTGGTCTTCGGGGAACTGGCGGGCGCGCAGGTCGATCACATCGCTGATGCGTTTGACTGGGGCCGAGCGCATGTCGGAGGTGAACTGGCTGTCGCGGAACACGGTCAGCCCTTCCTTGAGGCACAGTTGGAACCAGTCGCGGCAGGTGATGCGGTTGCCGGTCCAATTGTGGAAATACTCGTGGGCGATGATCGCCTCGATCCGTTCAAAGTTCATATCGGTCGAGGTTTCGGGCGAGGCCAGAACGGCAGAGGAGTTGAAGACGTTCAGGCCCTTGTTCTCCATCGCGCCCATGTTGAAATCATCGACGGCGACGATGTTGAACAGATCAAGGTCGTATTCGCGGCCGTAAACGTCTTCGTCCCATTTCATCGAATCCTTCAGCGCCTGCATGCCAAAGGCGCATTTGCCCTCGTCGCCGGGGCGCACATAGAGGTTCAGGGTGACATCGCGGCCCGATTTGGTCGTGAAACTGCCGGGATGGGCGACCAGATCGCCTGCGACCAGCGCGAAGAGATAGGCGGGCTTGGGCCAGGGGTCGTGCCATTCGGCGCTGTGGGTGTCGTTGGACACAGGGTTGCCGTTGGACAGCAGCACCGGATGCGGGCCGTTGATGGTCACGGTGAACACGGCCATCACATCGGGGCGGTCGGGGTAATAGGTGATCTTGCGAAAGCCTTCGGCCTCGCATTGGGTGCAATACATGCCGTTCGACATATATAGCCCCTCAAGCGCGGTGTTGCCGGTCGGGTCAATCTCGACCTCGGATTCCCAAACAAAGGGGGCGTTTGGCACGTCGCAGGTCAGGCCCTCGGCGGTGACATCGGGCGTTACGGGTTTGCCGTCGATCTTGGCGCTGATCAGGTTCAGCTTTTCACCGTGCAAAAAGAACGTGGGGTCTGTGGCATCGGGGTTTGGCCGGAACGCGATGGTGCTTTTGACGCGGGTCTTGTGCGGGTCCAGATCAAAGTGAAGGGCAACGCTGTCGATAATAAAGCCGAAAGGCGTGTAATCGGCGAGGTATATCGTCTGTGGGGCAGCGTCGCGCATGGTATTTCCTTTATTTCGGAACTGAATGTCCTGTTCCAAAGTTAATCCCCCGAAGAAGCACCCGCAAGGCGGGAGCGAGAAACTATTGAACGGAGAATGATCATGTCAGCACCCGACACAAACATCGACACCCAGGAAAAGCAACATAAACCCGCCCTTTTGGGGATCATGGCCGCCATGGTCTTTGGCGTGATGATGGTGATGCTATTGCTGTTTTTCATCATCGATAACGGCCGCGATGACATTACGACAGATGGCGTGTTGATCGAACAGGACGCAGGTGCCGCATCGACGGCTGCGCCCGTTGATCCGGTGGCCACAGGCACCATGGACAGTAATTAAGTTTCCGATTTAACGAGTATTTCAGGGCAGGTTCTGGCGTTCAGGACCTGCCTGTTTTTTGTTTGATGATCCCTGCGAGGCCCCCGATGCCCAAAATGCGCAAGAAAGCCGATCTGCCCACGAAAATCTGCGCCGCATGCGGGTTGCCTTTCATGTGGCGCAAGAAATGGGCCAGAGACTGGGATGCGGTTCGCACCTGTTCTGACAGGTGCTGCGGGGCGCTGAAAAAGCGGGTTTGAGCCATATTGGTAATATAATTTTACCAATATGACTTGCTCAAGTGGATGTTACCTTTTAAGCATTTGCGAAAGCGATCGCAGACGTAACCCCTAGGAGCATTCAATGACCCAACGCACAGATAAGAACGGCTTGCAGGTCGCGGACGAATTGGTCCGCTTCATCGAAACCCAAGCGCTGCCCGGAACCGGTGTGAAACCCGATGTTTTCTGGAGTGGATTTTCTGATCTCGTGCATGATCTGGGGCAAAAGAACCGCGACCTGTTGCAGGTGCGCGAAGACCTGCAGTCGCAGATCGACGCATGGCACAAGGAACGTGCCGGTCAGGATCACGATGCGGCTGCCTATACCGCGTTTTTGCGCGAAATCGGCTATCTGGTGCCTGAAGGGCCGGCGTTTTCCATTGATACCGCTGGCGTTGACCCTGAAATCGCGTCGGTGCCCGGCCCGCAGCTGGTTGTGCCAATCACCAATGCCCGCTTTGCCCTGAACGCGGCCAATGCCCGCTGGGGCAGCCTGTATGATGCGTTTTATGGCACCGATGCGCTGGGCGACCTGCCGCAGGGCAAGGGCTATGACGCGGCGCGCGGCGCACGGGTTGTGGCCAAGGCCAAGGCGTTTCTGGACGAGGCGGCACCACTGGCGTCCGGCTCTTGGGCGGATGTGTCGGGGATCAAACTGTCTGACGGCGCTCTGTCCTTGGCCAGTGCGGGCGGCCTTGCCGATCCTGCGCAATTTGCGGGCTACCGCGGGGATGCAGACGCGCCGACGGCGATTTTGCTGAAACACAACGGGCTGCATATAGAAGTGCAAATCGACGCGGATCACCCGATTGGCAAAACCGACCCGGCGCATGTGTCGGATATGTTGATGGAATCCGCGCTGTCCACGATCATGGATTGCGAAGATAGCGTTGCCGCCGTTGATGCCGAAGATAAGGTTGTCGCCTATGGCAACTGGCTGGGCCTGATGAAGGGCGATCTGTCGGAGACATTCGAAAAAGGCGGCCAGCAGGTCACCCGCGCGATGAACCCCGACCGCGACTATACCGCGCCGGATGGTAGTGCGCTGACCGTCAAAGGCCGGTCACTGATGCTGATCCGCAATGTGGGCCACCTGATGACCAACCCCGCCGTGCTGGACCGTGACGGTCTGGAAGTGGGCGAGGGGCTGATGGATGCGATGATCACCACGCTGATTGCCATGCACGACCTGCAAAAGACCGGCGGGATGCGCAATTCGGTCGCGGGATCGGTCTATGTGGTCAAACCCAAGATGCACGGCCCTGCCGAAGTCGCCTTTGCCGATGAGATTTTCACCCATGTGGAAAACGTGCTGGCTCTGCCTGCCAACACGGTCAAGCTGGGCATCATGGACGAAGAGCGCCGCACCTCGGCCAATCTGGCCGAATGTATCCGCGCGGCAAAATCGCGGGTGGCCTTTATCAACACCGGTTTCCTTGACCGCACGGGTGATGAAATCCACACCTCGATGGAGGCGGGACCCATGGTGCCCAAAGGCGAGATGAAGAATTCAGCGTGGATCGCCGCCTATGAGGATCGCAACGTCGATATCGGTCTGGCCTGCGGTTTGCAGGGCAAGGCCCAGATCGGCAAGGGCATGTGGGCGATGCCCGACATGATGGCCGCCATGATGGAGGCCAAGATCGGCCACCCCAAAGCCGGTGCGAACTGCGCCTGGGTGCCATCGCCAACGGCGGCGACGCTGCACGCGATGCATTACCATCAGGTTGACGTGCTGGCGCGGCAGGAAGAGATCAAGGCCGGCGGTGCCCGTGGCACGCTGGACGCACTGTTGCACATTCCGGTTCTGACGGGTCGCAACCTGTCGGACGCGGAAATCGCGCAAGAGATCGAGAATAACGCCCAGGGTATCCTTGGCTATGTGGTGCGGTGGATCGATCAGGGCGTGGGCTGTTCCAAGGTGCCTGACATTCACAATGTGGGCCTGATGGAAGACCGCGCCACCTGCCGGATTTCTGCGCAGGCGCTGGCGAACTGGCTGCATCACGGGGTGATTTCCGAGGATCAGGTGATGGCCGGTTTGAAGAAAATGGCAGCCGTGGTTGACGGGCAGAACGCGGGTGATCCGCTGTACCGCCCCATGGCACCGGGTTTTGACGGGATCGCGTTCAAGGCGGCCTGTGATCTGGTGATGAAGGGGCGGGTGCAGCCTTCGGGCTATACCGAGCCTGTGTTGCACGCGCGGCGGCTGGAGTTGAAGGCCGCACAAGGGTGATGGTTCGGGAGCGAGGGGCCAGCCCCTCGCGCACCCCGGAGTTTTTTTGGCAAAATGAAAAAGGTTTAGAATGATGGTATCGTTAGAGCAGGCGCGGGTGATTATTGCAGAGACGCTGAAAAAAGGCCGCGAGATGGGGTTCAAGCCTTTGTCGGTCGTGGTTTTGGACGCGGGCGGACATCTGCAGGCGTTCGAGCGCGAAGACGGTGCTGCACCGGGGCGTTTCGGTATTGCGCATGGCAAGGCCTACGGGTCGGTGATGCTTGGGATGGCCGGTAAGGCGCAGATGGCGCGGGCCGAGGCGCAGGCCTATTTCATGGCGGCTGTGAACGGGGTTTACGGCGGGGCGGTTGTGCCTGTGCCCGGTGGTATCTTGTTGCGCGATGACAAGGGCGTTGTCATCGGTGCCGTGGGGGTCACGGGTGACACGTCTGACAATGATGTGGAGGCCGGAATGGCCGGCATCGCCGCTGCGGGGATCGCTGCCGAAGCGTGAAACCGTCGCTTTAAGAGGTGTTGAGGTCGCGCATGGGACGCGATAAGCTTTGATCTATTCGCAAGTTTGAGGCTGCATATGTCACGTCCTGTCGTCGGTATTATTGGCAACGCCGGCCTTTTGAATGACCAATACCCTATCCACGCTGCCGGTACGATGAACACGGTGGCGGTGGCGCAGGTTTCGGGCTGTATGCCCTTGATCATCCCCAGTGACCCGTCGCTTGTCTCCGTTCCGGAACTGTTGGACGCCTGCGACGGGTTTTTGTTCACGGGCGGCCGTCCGAATGTGCACCCCGAAGAATACGGCGAGGCCGAGACCGAAGCCCATGGTACCTTTGACCGGGCGCGGGATGCGGTTGCATTGGGTCTGATCCGCGCCTGTGTCGAGCGCGGGCAGCCGTTTTTCGGGGTCTGCCGTGGCTTTCAAGAGGTCAATGTCGCGATGGGCGGGTCGCTGTACCCCGAGATCCGCGATTTGCCGGGGCGGATGAACCACCGGATGCCCCCCGACGGCACGATCGAGGAAAAATTCGAGCTGCGCCATGATGTGACCTTTACGCAGGGCGGCGTTTTCCATCAAATTCTGGGATCGGCAAAGGTGCGGACCAATACCTTGCACGGGCAGGGCATCAAGGAACCCGGCCCGCGCGTGGTGATTGACGGCTTTGCCGATGATGGCACGCCAGAGGCGATTTATATCAGAGGCGCACCCGGTTTCACCCTTGCAGTGCAGTGGCATCCCGAATGGGACGCCGCCAATGATCCGGTGTCGCGCCCCTTGTTCGAACGGTTCGGCGAAGCCGCAAAAGCCTGGGTTGTGGGCAAGCGTCAGGGATTGTTGCAAACCGCCTAGGCTGGGTGTTTTTCCGCTTTGAAGTCAAAGGTATGGCGGGGCGGGGATGCAATTGCTTTGCGCCGTGACCGCCAGACATAGCCGGGCGGATTTCGCTGTATCTGCACCGGCAAGGGTGGTTCGGAACCGACCGGTGGCGGCGTGCCGGGCTTGCGACGGCTTTTAAAGGACAGCTTTATCATGCGGGCCCGCCATCATAGGGGCGGGCAGCGCGCAGTGCGTAATCGAGGATGACAAAGACATTAACCATGCACAGAGACTAGCGGCGCATGGTTAATGAATGTTGAAGCCAATTCTACTTTTGACCGATTGGACCTGACGCCCGGCCTACATGTGGCCGCCGGTGACCTGAATGCACTGGCCATTGATGCTTTGGGAACCGGGGCCGATCAACCAGCCGGCTGCCGCAGAGACTTCGGAGACGTCGATCAGACGTTTGTGGGGATTGGAATTTACCATGATCGCGCGGGCTTTTTCCTCGGAGATACCAGCGCGTTGCGAGATGGACGCGGTGTTGCGGGTGACAATCGGCGTGTCCACATAGCCGGGGCAAATGGCGTTGAACGTATAGGGCTGGCCCATGTAATCTTCGGCGAGGGAACGGACCAGCCCGATCATCCCGTGTTTGGAGGCGGAATATGCCGCGGCACCGGGCAGCCCGCGCAGACCCGCCATCGAGGAAATCGCGATCACGCGGCCCCAGTCGGTTTCGCGCATGGATTTCAACGATTCGCGGATCGTCAGAAACGCGCCGTCCAGATTGGTCGCCATCATGTTGCGCCAGAATTCCATATCGGTTTTATGCACGGCTTTGCCTTCGGCGATGCCTGCGTTGGGAATGCAAATCTGGATCGGACCATGGGCGGCAACGGCAGCGGCGATCTTGGCGACCACGTCATCCTCGTTGCGCACATCCATTGCCACGCCGGTCATGTTCGGGCCTGCGACCTCGTCCAGCACGTCTTGGCGGCGGCCGGTGATGGTGACATGCGCACCTTTGGCGGCCAGATCCTGCGCGATTGCCAGACCGATGCCGGTGCCGCCACCGGTGATGAATGCGTGTTTTCCGTTCAATTCCATGATCTTCTCCCTTTGAATTTAGACCATGCTGGCGACCGGGGCCGATGGGCGCAAGCCATGCGGCACTGTCACGCAACGTCGCATGCCCGGAAATCGAACTTTTAGCGCTAGCAGGGGGCAGAATTGGCCTTCAATCCCTGGCCACGACTTGTACTATAGGAACCCAAGCGGTACTGCTCAGAGCAATAATGTTGCGCCACGGTGGTCGCGACACGGCAACACGGGGGATTCTGGATTGAAGATCGGGACGCCAAAGGAAGTATTTGAGGGGGAACGCCGCGTTGCGATGACCCCCGAGTCAGCACTTGCGCTGCAAAAACTGGGTCATGAGTGCATGATCGAAACAGGCGCAGGGATTGCGTCGGGTTTTGACGATGCAGCCTATACCGCTGCTGGTGTTGAGGTCGTCAAGACGGCGGCGGCGCTTTGGAAAGCCGCTGATGTGGTTGCCAAGGTGCGCGCACCGGACGACGCCGAGATGAAAAGACTGCGCAGCGGTCAGACGTTGATCTCGTTCTTCAGCCCTGTCGCGGACGAGGCCAAGATGAAGGCCGCCGCTGACAAAGGGGCCACCGTTGTCGCGATGGAAATGATCCCCCGGATCAGCCGCGCGCAGAAAATGGATGCCTTGTCGTCGATGGCGAACATCGCAGGCTACCGTGCGGTGATCGAGGCGGGCAATAACTTTGGTCGTTTCTTTACCGGTCAGATCACGGCGGCGGGCAAGGTGCCCCCGGCCAAGGTTCTGGTTGTCGGTGCCGGTGTTGCCGGTCTTGCCGCGATTGGGACTGCGACCAGCCTGGGTGCGATTACTTACGCGTTTGACGTGCGTCCCGAAGTGGCCGAGCAGGTCGAATCGATGGGTGCCGAATTCGTCTACCTCGATTTCGAGGAAGAACAGAAAGACGGCTCCACCTCGGGTGGATATGCGTCGGTGTCTTCGCCGGAATTCCGCGAAGCGCAGCTGGCCAAGTTCCGCGAACTGGCCCCCGAAGTCGATATCGTCATCACCACGGCGTTGATCCCCAACCGCGAAGCGCCTGAGCTGTGGACCGAAGACATGGTCGCGGCGATGAAACCCGGTTCGGTGATCATCGATCTGGCGGCGGAAAAGGGCGGCAACTGCAAGCTGACCAAGATGGACGAAAAGATCGTCACCGATAATGGCGTGACCATTATTGGCTATACCGATTTCCCAAGCCGGATGGCGACGCAGGCGTCGACGCTTTATTCGACCAACATCCGTCACCTGTTGACCGATCTGACGCCGGAAAAAGACGGCGTGATCAACCACAACATGGAAGACGACGTGATCCGTGGCGCGACCATCGCCCACGCAAGCGCAGTGACCTTCCCGCCGCCGCCCCCCAAAGTGGCAGCGATTGCGGCTGCCCCGAAAAAGGCACCGGTCAAGGAACTGACACCGGAAGAAAAGCGCGCCGCTGAAACGGCCGCGTTCAAGGCGCAGACCAAGTCGCAGGTCACATTGCTGGCTGTTGGCGGCGCGTTGCTGCTGGCGGTTGGTTTGGTGGCTCCGGCCAGCTTCATGCAGCACTTTATCGTGTTTGTTCTGTCGGTGTTTATCGGTTTCCAAGTCATCTGGGGCGTGGCGCACAGCTTGCACACACCGTTGATGGCGGTGACCAATGCGATCTCGTCGATCATCATTCTGGGCGCGCTGATGCAAATCGGTTCCAGTTCCTTCTTGGTGATTGTTTTGGCGGCTTTGTCGGTCTTCATGTGTGGGATCAACATATTCGGCGGCTTCCTCGTGACACGGCGCATGCTCGCCATGTTCCAGAAATCTTAAGGGGGCGGGAATCATGGATTTTGGTTTCACAACAGCGGCTTATGTGGTCGCAGCAATCCTGTTTATCCTGTCGCTTGGCGGGTTGAGCGGGCAGGAAAGCGCGAAACGCGCGGTATGGTACGGTATTGTGGGTATGGCTTTGGCCGTGGCTGCAACGCTGATCGGGCCGGGTTCCGGCTATTGGCTTTTGTCGATCATCCTGATCGCCGGTGGCGGTGCCATCGGTTATCAGCTGGCGACCAAGGTGCAGATGACGCAGATGCCCGAACTGGTTGCCGCGATGCACAGCCTTGTCGGTCTGGCAGCGGTGTTCGTCGGTCTGATCGCACATTTCGAGATCGGCCGCGTGGGTGGTTTCATCGCTGACGGCGGTGACCCCTATGAACTGGGCACTTTCGCGGCGTTGATCGCCAAGAAATCCGGTGTCGAGCTGAGCATTCTGCGGGTCGAACTGTTCTTGGGCGTGTTCATCGGTGCGGTGACATTCACCGGCTCGGTGATTGCCTATGGCAAGCTGGCGGGTCGCGTGTCCTCCAAGGCGGAAAAACTGCCCGGCGGTCACATGCTGAACATCGCGGCGGCGGCTGTCGCTGTGCTGACGCTGATCTGGTACTTCAACACCGGTGGCTTCCTGCCGCTGTTGCTGATGACGCTGGCGGCCTTGTTCATTGGCTACCATCTGATCATGGGCATCGGTGGTGCCGACATGCCGGTGGTTGTGTCGATGCTCAACAGCTACTCCGGCTGGGCCGCGGCGGCGATCGGCTTTAGCCTTGGCAATGATCTGTTGATCGTTGTTGGCGCGCTGGTCGGTTCTTCGGGGGCGATCCTGTCTTACATCATGTGCAAGGCGATGAACCGGTCCTTTGTCAGCGTGATTCTGGGCGGCTTTGGTGGCCCTGCAGGCGAACAGATGGCGGTCGAAGGCGAACAGGTCGCAATCGAAGTCGACGGCGTTGCGACGATGCTGAACGAAGCGGATAGCGTCATCATCATTCCAGGTTACGGGATGGCGGTTGCCCAAGCACAGCAAGCGGTCAGCGAGCTGGTCAAAAAGCTGCGCGCCCAAGGCAAGAACGTGCGTTTCGCCATTCACCCCGTTGCGGGGCGTTTGCCGGGTCACATGAACGTGCTGCTGGCCGAGGCCAAGGTGCCCTATGACATCGTGATGGAGATGGACGAAATCAACGACGACTTCCCCAGCACGGATGTTGCCATTGTGATCGGGTCCAACGACATCGTAAACCCCGCCGCACAGGACGATCCAAACAGCCCCATCGCCGGTATGCCGGTTCTGGAATGCTGGAAGGCCAAGAACGTGATCGTGTCCAAGCGCGGGCAGGGCACAGGCTACTCCGGCATCGAAAACCCGCTGTTCTTCAAGGACAACACGCGGATGCTCTATGGCGATGCCAAGGCCAGCTTGGACAAGCTGCTGCCGTTGATCGACTGATAAGTCTGGCGGGGAACCATCCCGCTGCTACCGAACTGGAACGCCCCGTCAGAAATGACGGGGCGTTTCGCGTTTTGTCGCCCCCGAGGTTTACGCCAACCCGGTCGTTGGGCATCCAGATTTGGTGTTCTGCCTGCTCTCCCCTTGAGACGGTGAGGCCCCGGAAACCTTTGGCGGCGCTGCAACCTGACGACACAGAACAGCGCAAAGCCCCGCGTGGTATCCAATGGTACACCGTAAGGCTCTGGAAATATTCGATATTTTATATATCCTTTGCCGCCGATTGTTGTATCTTGGCGCAAATAACCGTTTTCACCGACGAGGACCCGAATGGCTTCGATCAAGGACCACCCCCTGCGTTACGCGCTCAATAGCGAATTGCACGCGCGCCCCTTTCCGTCGCTTGGTGCCCCGCATGTCGCGGCCTATCTCGCCGTGCGCCCCCCCGGCGATGCCGCCACCCGCGACAGATCTGTTGATCTTGAACACCTGTCGGCACTGCTGAAACACTACGGCGCGCCGCTCCCCGCTGAAAATGCCACGCATTATTACGGCCCGATGGGGAAGTTCGCGCTGAAATGGGAACAGCACACCGAATTCGTGACCTATACGGTGTTTTCAGACCAGATCAGCGACCGCCCCTTTGACCCCGCAGAATTCGACGTGTTTCCCGCAGATTGGCGGGCTGGCCTGAACGCGGAACGGATCACCTCGATCCTGCTGCGGTTGGTCCAACGGCCGGAAAACAATGGGCAGATCTCCGATGTCCTGCGCGACTGGTTTGTCCCCGAAAGCCTTGCGGTGGCGAATGTGCTGGATGATGCGGCCACAGTGGCCTGCGATTTCCGCATCGATTCCGCCGGTCACATGCGCGTGGCGATCTTTGCCGCCCCCCAGACAGGTGAACGTCGCCTTGGACGTATCGTCCAGCGGATGTGCGAGATCGAGACCTATAAATCCATGTCGATGCTGGGCTTTGCCAAGGTGCGTGATTTTGGCGGACAGCTGAACGATCTGGACAGGGAACTGACCAACCTGATGGCCGCCATGCGCGCCTCTGATGCAATGGCCGAAGACACGTTGCACAAGCTGTTGGACATCTCAGTGCAGCTTGAAACCCTGTCGGCTCAAACCTCCTATCGCCTTGGCGCGACCGAGGCCTATCAGGCGATTGTCACCCAACGGATATCGGCCCTGCGCGAAACGCGGTTCATGTCGCGGCAAGGGTTTGATGAATTCATGATGCGCCGCTACGAGCCCGCCATGCGCACGGTCAAATCCTCCGAGATGCGGTTGCAGTCCATGTCGGCCCGCGCCATTCGCGCCTCGGAACTGCTGCGCACACGGGTGGATGTGGAACGCTCTGCCCAGAACCAGGAAATTCTGGCCAGCATGGACAGGCGGTCGGATTTACAGCTGCGTCTGCAACACACCGTCGAAGGGCTGTCCGTGGTCGCGATCAGCTATTACGCCGTGTCGCTTGCCAGCTATGCGCTCTATCCGCTGGCCGAACCCTTCGGCATCAGCAAGGGCATTCTGACTGCCGTCGCTGTGCCGGTTGTGGTCTTGGTGGTGTGGTGGATGCTGCGGCGGCTACGCAGCAAGATCCACTAGGGCCTCAGCCATGTGCCACGCGGCCCTCAGGGGCAGCGCGCAGCAGGGCGTTCATGGTCAACACACCAACGCCGATCATCACGATGGCCAGGATCGCCGCCAGCGACAGGGTCGGGACACCGGACAGACCGGCACCCAAGGTGCAGCCGCCCGCCAGCACACCACCAACGCCCATCAGCGCGGCACCTGCCAAATAGCGACCGGTCTGGGCGGGGCTCTCAAAGCTCTGCCAGGCAAAGCCGCCAAAGGTCAGGCTTGCCAGCAACGCCCCGACGATGACGCCGCCCACAAGGCCAACACCGAAACCGGCAGGCACAGCACTGCTTGCGATGGCCCAGAACAGCGTTTCGGCGGCGGGGGAGGTGAACGACAGGCTTTCCATCGCAATGGGGTCGAATTCGTCAAACAGGATGAAACCGGTGCCGACCCAGGCCAGCGGGGCCAACAGGCCGATGACCGCCGCCATACCCAAGGTGCCAACCCCGTTGCCCGAGCGCAGCGCATAGACCAACGCAGGCACGGCAATCACTGCCGTCCACAGCCACGCGCCACCGGGCAGGGCGGCAAGGCTGATGGCGTCGCCCATATCAACGGTGACACTCCCCAAAGCGACCCGCAGGGGGGCCAACACCCCCTTCAGCGTGGCATGGGCAACAATCGCAAACACAACGACAACAAGTGCTGCCCGCAGATTGCCGGAGCCCGCCAGAATGGTCAGACGCGACACACAGCCACGGGTCAACACCATACCGGCCCCGAACAGCAACCCGCCAACCACAATCGCGGCAACCGGCAGATCAGATACCATATAGCGATGCTCGGCAAAGCTGATCCAACCCATCGACACGGCGGCCTGGGTCCCGACAACGGCAAAGGCAAGCGCCGTCAGCCACACACCCGCAGCCGAAACCCGATCCGCGCCGATCAGGGACCTGCGGAAACAGAACTTGGTAATCTGTCCAAAGACGCCGAACAGCAGGCCAATGATAATGGCAAGCAGAACAGATGCCTGCTGCGGGGTGGTGTTTTCAAAACCGAATGACTCAAACATCGCCTGATCCTCTGCGAAATGGAATTATTTCCCAATTGGCGCGAAAAAACGCTGATATCAAGCAATTCATATGTGTATTATAGGGTGTGAACCGGAACATTTTCCCGCGTTCCGCGTGCCCTACAGGAACCATTCCCCCGATTTTGCGCCCCATGGCAGCTATCGTTCCACGTCACCCGCCGCGCACCGGTGTCGCTTCCTTATTCACCCATAAAAAAAGGGAGGACCAATATCCCCCCTTCACCCTTTCTTAAATACTCAAATCCGTCAGCAGCCCGACAGACCCAAGCCCGCGTCCGGTCACCGCCCCCGCAACCGCGGGTCCAGGGCATCGCGCAATCCGTCGCCCAGATAGTTCACGCTCAACACCGTCAGCGAAATCGCGATTCCCGGCAACAACACCCGCTCGGGGAATTCCTGCATCCGGCTGACCGCGTCCGACAACAACTTGCCCCAGGTGGGGAAGTCCGACGGAAAACCGACCCCCAGAAAGCTCAATGCGCTTTCGGTGATGATCGCTGTGGCGAGACCCAGGGTCGCCGACACCATGATGGGCGAGATGACGTTGGGCAGCAGGTGCCGCCGGATAATCTTGCCCGACCGCGTCCCGATCGACCGCGCGGCCAGAATGAACTCGCGTTCTTTCAGCGCCAGAATGTCGCCGCGCACGATCCGCGCGGTTTGCATCCAGGATGTCAGGCCGATGATGCCCACGATCAGGATGAACATCCCGCCTTCGGGCCCAAAACGTGAATTCAGCGGCTGGCGGAACAGCGTCACGGCCAGCAGTGTCAGGGGCAGGATCGGCAGGGACAGCACCAGATCGGTGAAGCGCATCAGCCAGAAATCGAGCTTTTTGAAATAGCCCGAGATCACGCCAATCGCGGAGCCGATCACCAGTGCCAGCGCCATGGCCAGCCAGCCCACGGCCATCGACACCTGACCGCCTGCAATCATCTGCGCCATGATATCGCGGCCCAGCTGGTCTGTGCCGAACGGATGTGCCCAACCGGCCTTGGCCTCGCTGTCGAACAGCAACTGGTACACGGGGCGCCAGTTCTTGTTGCGGATGTCCAGCGCCTTGGGGTCAACGTCCCACAGGAAGGGGCCGAAAACCACCGCCAGCGTGATGAACAGCAAAAAGCCACCGCCGAACACGGCACCTTTGTGTTTGCGGAACTGCTGCCAGACGTCGATCCATTGGCTGCGCGGCGGCTTGGATGGTTCCTTGTCGACCAACGCGCCAAAGGTTTCGATGTCGGCCTCGATGGGGCTTGCTGGAATGGCTTGCTCAGTCATAGCGGATCCTCGGGTCAAGCAGGCCGTACAAAACATCGGCAATCAGGTTAAACAGAACAATCAGGATGGCAAAGATAAAGGTCAGCGTCATCACCATCGGCAGGTCATTGGCGAACAGGGCAGTCAGCAGCAGCTGGCCGATGCCGTTCACCTTGAACACGTTTTCGGTAATGATTGCGCCGCCAAAGATCGCGGGCATCCCAAGCGCAATCACCGTCACAACGGGGATCATCGAATTGCGCAGCACATGCACCAACACAACCGAGGATTCCTTGAGGCCCTTGGCCCGCGCAGTGCGCACGTAATCCTGATTGAGGTTGTCCAGCATCGCACCGCGCATATAGCGGCTGATCTGGGCCGTTGTTTGCAGCGCCAGCACCATGACGGGCATGATCATCTGCATGAACTGGATCTTAAAGCTGGCCCAGTCGGTGACCACATGGGTGGTGTCATAGATCGACGGCAACCAGCCCAGCGTGACCGAAAACACCACAATCAGCAGCGGGCCCGTAAAGAAGGGCGGGATCGAAAAGCCGACCATGGTGATGAAAGTACCGGCCTGATCGAACAGCGAATAGTGGCGATAGGCCGAATAGATACCGATCGGAAGCGCGATCAGGATGCCAACGACATAGCTTAGCCCCACCACCCAAAGGGTCTGCGGCATCCGCTGGATCACGATATCCATGATCGGGCTGCGGGTCTGCCAGCTGATGGTGCGCTGCACGGGGCGCACGGCACCGGTATCGGGGTCGATGAAGGTCGAGAAATGCGTGTCCGGCAGCCAGCCCAAAAGGAAGGAGTCCCGTGTCGCCCAATCCAGGAACACCTGCGGTTCAACCCAGAAGAACTGGATCAGCCATTTGTAATATTGCACATAGATCGGCTGGCCAAGGCCAAGCGCTTCGCGCATCTTTTGTTTGACTTCTGGGGGCACGGTCAGCGGAACCTGCGCCATCGGATCGCCGGGGGCGAGCTGGAGCAGCAGGAAAATAACCATACTGATGAACAAAAGCGTCGGGATCGACAATAGCAGTCGTCGAATGGTGAAAGTCAGCATGCGCGGCGCCTTTGCAGGTCAGTCTGTGGTGATGGTGATTCAGGTGGTCGGTCCGGAGAGGGGGAGCGTAGAACACGCTCCCCCAAAGAAGGAAAGTATTATTCCTTGATGCGGTACCAATCAGCGGCATTCCAAAGCTCGGAATCCCATGTGTTCAGCACAACGCCACCCAAAGTGGTGGAGGCAGCCGATACACGACCACGGTCAACCAGTGGAACGATTGTCATGGTTTCTTTGGTGATGATGTCGTTCAGACGCTTGGCGATTTCGCCACGCTTGGACAATTCACCTGTGCGGGACAATTCGTCCAGCAGTTCATCATATTCCGCGTTACAGAAGCGGTTGATGTTTTCACCCTGCCACTGGCTGGATGGCTTTGGTTCGTTGCCACAACGGTAGGCCGACAGATAGGACTGTGGGTCTGTGCCGTCAAAGTTGTTTGCGTACATTTCAACGTCTGCATAGAACTTCTGGAACGTGTCAGGCGAACCTGGGTCACCACCAAAGAAGACAGACGCGTCAAGGTTGCGCAGTTCGACTTCGACACCGATCTGGTTCCACCAGTCTTTGATCAACGCCTGGAAGTCCTGACGGACAGCGTTGGTCGAGGTCTGGTACAGAACCGACAGCTTTACGCCGTCTTTTTCACGGATACCGTCGCCATCGCTATCGGTATAACCGGCTTCTTCCAGCAGTGCCTTGGCACCTTCCAGATCCTGCGTCAGACATTCGGTGTTGTCGGATGCATAGAGTGCAGGGGCAGGAACAAGGTTACAGGTTGGACGACCGGCCTGACCATAACCGACTTCAACCAGAAGCGGGCGGTCGATTGCCATGGAAAGCGCCTTGCGGACGTTGAAATCCGACAGGAACGGATGCGGGTGCATCACGGTGGACCGCTCGCCCTCGGGCAGGTCTGCCGATGGGTTGGTCATGTTCATCTCGATACGTTCGACCAATGTGCCGAATGCCGAGATAGGAAGACCTTTGCCGCCTTCGGCCATTTTGGCCAGTACGTCAGGCGCCAGCTGCATGTTCCATGCATAGTCGTATTCGCCGGTTTCCATAACCGCACGACCCGCTGCTGTCGCGTCGCCGCCACCTTTAAAGGTCAGCGATGCAAAGGCTGGTTTGTTCGGGTCACGGAAGTTCGGGTTGGCAACCATCTGGATCACGTCGTTCGGACGGAAATCCGTAACCATGAACGGGCCGGTGCCGATCGGGTTAAAGTTGGCTTCGGTACATTCAGGTGCCTTAGCACCCAGACATTCCGCGAACTGAGCCGCCTGAATGATCGGTGCCTGAGCACCCATGAATGGGCCGTAAGGGTTTGGTTTTGCGTCAGAAAAATTGACCGTAACAGTCAAGTCGTCGACGATATCGACAGATGTAACACCGTCATATTTGGAACCCTGTGCGCAACCGCCTTCAGGGTGCATACAATATTCGGCTGTGAACTTGATGTCAGCCGATGTCACAGGCGTGCCGTCAGACCACATCAGGCCTTCTTTCAGCTTCCATGTGATGGATTTCAGGTCTTCGGCAACGCCGCCGTTTTCAACGGTCGGGATTTCCTGGGCCAGGAAAGGCACCAATGCGCCGGTTTCGTCATAACGGCCCAAAGGTTCGATCACGAGGCTGGAGGCTTCGAGATCCTTGGTGCCGCCGGACAGATAGGGGTTCAGGATCGATGGCGCTTGCCAATAGATGATCTTGACCTCGCCGTCGCGTCCGCGCTCTCCCTCGTGGGAGGCTGCGAATGCAGCGGGGGCAAGAGCCGTCAAGGCAATTGCACCCATCAAAAGGGTTTTCAACGTCATAACTTACTCCTTGTTGGGCACCGGTGATTTCTTTGGTGGTGCCGCATTTTTATTGTTGGATGCCAAATCATCGACATGGCCCCAACTTTCTTATCATCGCGTCAGAAAGGTCAATAGGATGAAATACAACTGTTCAATTAATTTGCAGTTGCCCTTCGCCATATTGCTTCCCCAAGCGCACGTAGCGCCATCGAAACAGAATTCGCGCAAAATGCAAGCGTCGTGAGAGCGGTAACGCCACGACGTCCCGTGTTGTTTGACACTGGGTGACGAATGGTCTTAGCGTTTGCGCAATACTTCACCTACCAGCGTTGGATTATCTCATGCTTGACGACAGCACATCGACACCAATTGCACAAATTCAAGGGCTTAGGGTCGAATTTCAAACCCAGGACGGCCCCGTTGTAGGGGTCGAGAATGTCAGTTTCGACATTAAATCCGGCGAAACCGTTTGTGTGGTCGGCGAATCCGGTTCGGGAAAATCCGTTTCGTCGCTGTCTTTGATGCGGTTGGTGGAATTCGGCGGTGGGAAAATCACCGGCGGGCGCCTATTATTTGAGCGCCAGAATAATGCTGCGGTGGATCTGGCACAGACCGACCAGGATCTGATGCGGGAAATTCGCGGCAATGAAATCGGCATGATCTTTCAGGAACCGATGACCGCGCTGAACCCGGTGTTCACCGTGGGCCGCCAGTTGACCGAAGGCTTGCGGCTGCACAAAGGCATGACCAAGGCCGAGGCCGAAGCCCGCGCGCTGGAATTGCTGACACAGGTGCGAATCCCCCAACCCGACCAACGGCTCAAGCAATATCCCCATGAATTGTCCGGCGGTATGCGCCAGCGTGTGGTGATCGCGATGGCCTTGGCCTGTTCGCCACGCCTGTTGATTGCAGATGAACCCACAACGGCGCTGGATGTGACCATTCAGGCCGAAATCCTTGCGCTGATCGACCGGCTGAAACGTGAAACCGGCACCGCCGTGATGTTCATCACCCATGACATGGCTGTCGTTGCGCAAATGGCGGACCGCGTTGTCGTCATGTTCCGCGGCAACAAGGTCGAAGAGGGCACGGTCGAGGAAATCTTCGAGAACCCACAGCACCCCTATACCAAGGCCTTGCTGGCCGCCGTGCCAAAGCTGGGCGAGATGACCGGCAAGCCCTTTCCCGAGCCGATGAAACTGTTGGGCAACAAGGACAAGGAAATCGTCCCGATCAAGGGCACGACCGAAACCTTGCTGACAGTGAAAAACCTGACTACGCGCTTTCCGGTCAAGGGCGGGTTCTTCCGCCGCACCATCGCCAATGTCCACGCCGTCGAAGACCTGTCGTTCACCATAAACAAGGGCCAGACCCTTAGCCTTGTTGGCGAATCCGGGTGCGGTAAATCGACTGCGGGCCGGTCGATTTTGCGTCTGGTTGAACCGCTCTCGGGCGAGATCGACATCGCGGGCAAGGACATCATGGCGCTCAATTCCCATGACCTGCGCGAAGCGCGCCTTGATATGCAGATGATCTTTCAAGACCCGTTTGCCTCGTTGAACCCGCAAATGCAGCTGTCCGATCAGGTCGCCGAACCGATCCACAACTACGGCACCCTCAAAGGAGAGGCCCTGACCAAGCGCATCGAGATGCTGTTTGACCGTGTGGAACTGCCCCGCAGCTTTATGCGCCGCTTTCCCCACGAACTGTCTGGCGGCCAGCGCCAGCGTGTCGCGATTGCCCGTGCTCTGGCCCTGAACCCCAAGCTGATCATCGCCGACGAAGCGGTATCGGCACTGGATGTATCGGTGCAGGCGCAGGTGGTGAACCTGATGCTGGAACTGCAACAAGAGCTCGAGCTGTCCTTCCTGTTCATCAGCCATGACATGGCTGTGGTCGAACGGGTTAGCCATCAGGTCGGCGTCATGTATCTGGGCCGCATCGTTGAGCTGGGATCGCGCCAGCAGGTGTTCGAAAACCCGCAGCACCCCTATACGCAGGCCCTGATGAAGGCGGTGCCCATCGCCGATCCGCGCAAACGCAAAAAGGAAAGCGAGCTGAATTTCAAACCGATTCCCTCGCCGATCCATTCGGTCAGCTACACGCCCGAACCCTCCGTCTATAAAACCGTATCCCCCGGCCATCAGGTGCTTTTGACCGACAGCGGATACTAAAGGATCGCCCCCATGGCAGAACGCATGACCCCCTTTGAACTCATGGAAAAGCTCATCAGCTTTCCCACAGTCTCGCGGGATACGAACATACCCCTGATCGACTGGGTCGCCGATTATCTGGCAAGCCACGGCATCGACAGCCACCGCTACATCGACCCCGACCAGCCCAAACATGCGCTGTTTGCCCATGTCGGCCCGTGGGTCGAAGGGGCTGTTGTCCTGTCGGGCCATACCGATGTGGTGCCCGTTGACGGCCAGCCGTGGGACACCGACCCCTTCACCGTGGTCGAACGCGATGGCCGCTACTACGGGCGCGGCACCTGCGACATGAAAGGGTTCGACGCCATGGCGATCTGGGCCATGGTCGAGGCGAAATACAGCGATATCAAACGGCCCTTGCAAATCGCCCTCAGCTTTGACGAGGAAGTCGGCTGCACCGGTGCGCCCCCGATGATCAAAGCCATGCAACCGGTGCTGCCCAAGGGCAATCTGGTGATCGTGGGCGAACCCTCGACGATGCAGGCGGTCACGGGGCACAAGGGCGGCTGCGGTTTCAACACCCATGTGGTCGGCTTCGAAGTTCATTCCTCCCTGATGCACACCGGCGTGAACGCGATCATGGCAGGGGCCAAGCTGGTCGAATGGGCCAACGAAATGAACACCGAAAACTTCGCGCGCAAGCCCTCTGATCTGGCCGCGATGTTCGATCCGCCCTTTACCACCTGCCACGTTGGCCAGATTTCAGGCGGCACCGCCCATAACATCACCGCCAAAGACTGCTATTTCGCAATGGATTTCCGCGTCGTGCCGGGCGAAGACAAAAACGCTTGGGGCACCGCCTATCTGAAAAAGGTGCGCGAAGTCGAAAAGCAGATGCAAGAAGTCGTGCCGGAAACCTATATCGAAGTCACCCCGCGTTTCGACGTGCCCGCCTTGCAACCGGAAAAGGACGGTCTTGCCGAATCCTTTGTACGCCAGATCACCGGTGACAACGCCAGTCACAAGGTCAGCTACGGCACCGAAGCCGGCCAGTTCCAGGACGCAGGCTATAGCGCTGTGATCTGCGGGCCGGGTGATATCGCGCAGGCGCATCAGCCCAATGAATATATCGAAATCTCCCAGTTCGAGGCCGGACACCAGTTCATGCGCGACCTGATCGAACGGTTGAAATGACACGGGTGAAATGACACTGGCAACCCTCCCCATTTCCTTAATTCCAAATGGAGCAAAATCCCGGGGGAGGGGCCGCAGCGCGGCACCGGGGGCTGGCCCCCAACCCGGCCAAACCCCGGACTGAACCCGCAGATCATGCAGTTTCCCATCAACACCACGACCCCCGTCACCTATCCCGGTCCGCACGACAATCAGGCCGATATGGTGGTCATCGGCGGCGGCATCATCGGCGTCTGTACCGCCCTGTTTCTGGCCCGCGACGGCCACCGCGTCATCCTGCTGGAAAAGGGCCGCATCGCGGGCGAACAATCCAGCCGCAACTGGGGCTGGATCCGCCAGCAGGGCCGCGACCCCGATGAAATGCCGATCATGGCCGAGGCGCAGCGCCTTTGGCATGAACTGGCAGGCCAGACCAATATCGACATCGGCCTGCGCCAGGGCGGCATTGCCTATCTCGCAGGCAAAGCCAGCCAGCTTGCGGGGTACGAGGCATGGTTGCCCCATGCGCGTGCCAATGGTGTCGACAGCCAGATTCTGTCCGCGGCCCAAACCGCCGCGATGTTTCCGGGCATGGCGACACCGGCGCTCGGGGCCTTGGTCACGGCATCGGATATGCGGGCCGAACCCTGGGTCGCGGTACCCGCCTTGGCCGCGATTGCAGCGCGCGAAGGGGTGCAGATCGTGGAGAACTGTGCCGTGCGCGCGTTGGATATTGCGGCGGGCCGTGTGGCAGGCGTGATCACCGAAAACGGTCGCATCATGGCATCGCAGGTGGTCCTGGCGGGCGGAGCCTGGTCGTCCCTGTTCTTGCGCAATCACGGGGTCAGCATCCCCCAGCTTTCCGTGCGTGAAACCGTGGCGGCGACCGAACCTTTGCCTGAAATTTATGCAGGGGCGGCTGCAAATCCCAAAGTGGCGTTCAGACGCCGCGAGGATGGCGGCTATACGCTGGCCCCTCCGGGTGCGCCGGAATTGTTCATCGGGCCTGATGCCTTTCGCAATTTTCCGCAGTACCTCACCCAGCTCAGGGCCGATCCCTTTGGGCAGGTGTTGCGCCCCTTTGCGCCAAAAGGGTTCCCCGATGCATGGGGCACCAGACGCAAGTGGCGCGGGGATGAGACATCGCCTTTCGAAGTGATGCGCATTCTGGATCCGGCCCCGAATATGGGCAAGGTCAACCGGCTTTTGCGCAATTTTGCAGCACTTTTCCCTGATCTGCCGCCAATCCGTCTCAAGGCGGCATGGGCAGGCATGATTGATACCATGCCCGATATTGTGCCCGTGGTGGATCACGTGCCCAGTTTGCCGGGGCTTACCATCGGCACAGGCATGTCGGGCCACGGGTTTGGCATCGGGCCGGGGATGGGGCGCGTGTTGGCTGCACTGGCAACTGGCGGCGATGTAGGGCATGATCTGACCAGATTTCGCCTGTCGCGCTTTAGCGACGGCAGCCCAATCGTCTTGGGCCCCAGTGTCTGAATTTAGTACCGGAGCATCCTATGCCGATCAAGAATCGCTTTGCCGAGACCCATGCCGATATCACCGCATGGCGTCGCCACCTGCACACGATCCCAGAACTGCAGTTCGACCTGCCCAAAACCGCCGCGTTCGTGGCTGAAAAACTGCGCAGCTTTGGCATCACGGACATCACCACGGGCATCGCCGAAACGGGAATCGTCGCGGTGATCGAAGGCAAAACCAACAATTCGGGCCGCACCATCGGGTTGCGCGCCGACATGGACGCGCTCCCCATCACCGAGGCAACGGGGCTGGACTATGCCTCGACCCATCCGGGCAAGATGCATGCCTGCGGTCATGACGGGCACACGGCGATCTTGCTGGGGGCGGCGCAATATCTGGCCGAGACACGCAATTTCGATGGCCGCGCGGTGCTGATCTTTCAACCTGCCGAAGAAGGCGGCGGCGGGGGCAATGTCATGGTCGAAGAGGGCCTGATGGAGCGTTGGTCCATCGATGAGGTTTACGGGCTGCATAACATGCCCGGCCATCCGGTGGGTGAATTTGCCATTCGCGCCGGTGCCTTGCTGGCCGCTGCCGATGAATTCGACATCACGATCACCGGGCAGGGTGGCCATGCCGCCGCCCCCCACGAGGCGATTGATACCAACCTTGCCGCCGCCCATGTGGTGATTGCCCTACAATCCATCGCCAGCCGCAATGTGGACCCAATCAAACAGGTTGTTGTGTCGGTCTGCACCCTGCGGTCTGACACGGACAGCCACAATGTCCTGCCGCAAACCGTGCGTCTGCGCGGCACGGTGCGCACGCTGGACGCGGGGATTCGTGATCTGGCCCAAGAACGCCTTGAGGCGATTGTGACCCATACCTGTGCGGCCTATCAATGCAGTGCGGATATAACCTATGACCGCGGCTATCCGGTGACCATCAACGCCGAGGACAACACCCATTTCGCGGCGCAAGTTGCGGAAAACGTGACCCCCGGCGTGGACCGCGACACGCCCCCGATCATGGCCGGCGAGGATTTTTCCTATATGCTGAACAAACGTCCCGGTGCCTATATCATGCTGGGCAACGGCGACGGTGCCACCGTTCACCACCCGATGTACAACTTCAACGACGACGCCATCCCCGCCGGCTGTAGCTGGTTCGCCGAGATGGTCGAAACACGATTGCCAAGCGCGGGGTAATCCAGCCCCACGCCCGGCCCCAATTCTCCCAACCGAGGACCTATCATGCCTGTTAAGAACCGCTTTGCCGAACTTCACCCCGAGATCACCGCATGGCGCCGCGATCTGCACGAACACCCTGAAATCCTGTTTGAAACCCACCGCACCTCTGCCACGGTCGCCGAAAAACTGCGCGCCTTTGGCTGTGACGAAGTCGTCGAGGGCATTGGTCGCACCGGCGTTGTGGGGGTGATCAAGGGCAACGCCACCACATCGGGCAAGGTCATCGGCCTGCGCGCCGACATGGACGCGCTGCCGATCCATGAGCAAACCGGCGTCGAATATGCGTCAAAGACACCGAACGCGATGCATGCCTGCGGCCATGACGGCCACACGGCGATGTTGCTGGGGGCGGCGCAATATCTGGCCGAAACCCGCAATTTTGACGGCACTGTTGTGGTGATCTTTCAGCCCGCCGAAGAAGGCGGCGGTGGTGGCCGCGAGATGTGCAAAGACGGCATGATGGACCGCTGGGGCATCCAAGAAGTGTACGGCATGCACAACTGGCCCGGCATGCCAGCAGGCAGCTTCGGCATCCGTCCGGGCCCGTTCTTTGCTGCGACCGATTTGCTTGAGATCGAAGTCGAAGGTCTGGGCGGTCACGCCGCCAAGCCGAACGAAACGATTGATACCATGGTTGTCACCGCGCAAATGATCACCGCGCTGCAAACCATCGTCAGCCGCAATGCCGACCCGATTGGCAATATCGTGGTGTCCATCACCTCGATTGAATCGTCCTCCAAGGCGTTCAATGTGATCCCGCAGCGGGTCAATCTGCTGGGCACCGTGCGCACCTTGTCGAACGACCTGCGCGATCTGGCCGAAAAACGCGTGACCGAGATTTGCGAAGGTATCGCTGCGACATTCGGGGCCACGGCCAAGGTGAACTACATCCGCAACTATCCGGTGATGGTAAACCACGACGAACAGACCGAATTCGCCGCTGATGTGGCGCGCAGCATTTCAGGTCAATGCGACGAGGCCCCGCTGGTAATGGGTGGCGAAGACTTTGCCTTTATGCTCGAAGAGCGCCCCGGTGCCTATATTCTGGTGGGCAATGGCGACACGGCGATGGTGCATCACCCGATGTACAACTTCAACGATGACGTGATTCCGGCAGGGTGCAGCTGGTGGGCAGGGCTTGCCGAACAGCGGATGCCAATGGGCTAGGTCAAGCTTTGGGCGCGGGGGTTAACCCTGCGCCCAAATCATCTGATACACGGCGTCGATCCCGTCGGCCTCGGCCTTGGCGCTGAAATTTTGCGATACATGGGCGCGGGCGATATCGCCCATCGCGTCAACCTTGCCAGCAAGGATCTGCCCTGCGGCCATTGCGGCGGCCGATGGTGTGTCAACGATCACACCTGCGCGACCCTGCGCGCTAAAGGCACGGTAATATCCGGCCTCATAGCCCACAAACGGCACGGCCGATGCCATCGCTTCAAGCGGCACCATGCCATAGCCTTCGTATTGCGGAAGCTGCACGACCAGCGACAGGCCGCGCACCACGGCGGGCAGGTCCTGGGCAGGGATTTCGCCGGGAAACAGGATGCGGTCGGTCAGGCCGGCGGTTTTGATCCGGTCTTTCAGGCTGGCAAGAAATGCCCGATGATCGCGGGTCGCTTTGCCCAGAACCAAGGCGACCGTATCGGGGTGGTCCGGCAACAGATCAATCATCGCGTTTACAAAGTGATCCGTGCCCTTCTCGGGGCGAATGCGGCCGATGGTGGCGATGCCGATCTTGCCGCCGTATCCCAACGCGGCCCACGCCTTTGCGCGGTCGGGGGCAGGGTGAAACAGGGCAGTATCCACGCCATGAGGCACCACCGCGCGGACATGGGGCACAAAACTGGCGGCCTTGTCGGTCGTGGCAATCACGGCGTCCATGCGGCTGATCAGCCAGCGCGGATAGGCCGAATGCCGGCGTTGAGCCGCTGAGGTAAAGACGATTTTAATCGGCAGGCGCAGGATGTCGCGGGCCCAAAGGGCGGCGCGCATTTCCGTGTTGCGCCGCACATGCCAGATCGCCCCGCGGGCGGATGCTGCACGGGCCTGCCTGACGGTGACGGGATCGGGGCAACCGGGTAGGGGGCGGCCCACAAGCGTCAGATCATAACGGCCCATCTGGGCGCGGATCACATTGGCAGCCGTGGCCGATACGCCGGTGAAATTCTTGTTGAAATTGGTGACGAACAGCTTTGGTTTCATCACTCTTTCAGCCCCAAGGCAGACAGAATTCGTGTGGCGATCCCGTCCAGCTGGTCCTCTTGCCCCGCGACAAAGCGTTTTGCGGCATCGGTCATGGTGGCCCGCTCTTTGGGCTGCGACAGCAAGATGCCAACCTGCGCTGCCAGATCAGCGCCATCCGTCACAATCCGCGCCGCCCCTTCGGTTTCAAGCTGGGCATAGGTTTCGGCAAAGGCCGACACATGGCTGCCCGACAAGACGGCTGCACCGGATTGGGCCACCTCAAAAGGATTATGCCCGCCGATCGGCAAAAGCGATCCGCCCAGAAACACAATATCCGTTACCGCATACCACAGCCCCAGCTCGCCCAGCGTATCGGCCAGATAGACCTGAGCATCGGGTTTTTCGCCACGGCTGCGCCGGGTGCAGGTCAGGCCCGCGTCGGTGATCAACGCTTCGACACTGTCCCCGCGTTCAGGATGGCGCGGGGCAAGGATCAGACACAGGTCGGGGACTTGCTTTAACAGCGCCCGATGGGCGTGCAAGACTGCGTTTTCTTCGCCCTCGTGGGTCGAGGACGCGACCCAGACAGGGCGGTGCAAAAGTGCCGCGCGCGCCTCGAACAGCGCGTCCTCGTCAACGGGCAGGGGGCCTGCCATGGATTTGAGGTTAATCCCCCGCGCCACCCGATCCGACGGGGCGTGCATGCTGACCATATTATGGGCCATCGCATCGTTCTGGGTCAGGATCAGATCGAAGACCCCAAACAGATAGCGGGCCAACTTCGGATGTTTGCGCCATGTCGCGACGGATTTTTCGGACAAACGCGCATTGACCAAAGCCATTTTCGCGCCCGTGGCATGGGTCCGGCGCAGCATCTGCGGCCATAATTCGCTTTCGACAAAGATCGCGGCATCGGGACGCCAGTGTCGCAAGAACCGCTTGAGCGGGCCGGGGGCATCCAGCGGGGCGAATTGATGGACCGTGCGCGGCGGCATGCGTTGCGCCACCAGCTTGGCCGATGTGGCAGTGCCCGATGTGATCAAAAACTGCGCGCGCGGCAACAGCAGCCCCATGCGGGTGATCAGCGCCAGCACCGACAGGCTTTCCCCGACCGATGCGGCATGCAGCCAGATCAGCGGGCCCGAGGTCTGGCGGTCTTGGGTGGCATGGCCCAGCTTTTCATGGGCGCGCCTGACGGACACACCTTGTTCGCGCAGCTTGGCGGTTTGGGAACGCGCAAAGAACGGGACCAATCCCATGCTTGCGACGACCCACGCGCGATACAGAAAAGGGGCGGACATGACTGGGTCAGCCGCCTGTGTGGCTCATGTGGCGGGGCATCTGCCCGTCGAGCTTTTGGCGGGAGTAATCGAAATCATGGCCCTTGGGCTTGAGGTTGATCGCCGCGCGAATGGCGTCTTTCAACGGCGCGTCGTCATCGGGGTGGTTGCGCAGGGGCGCGCGCAGGTCCGCGACGTCTTCCTGACCCAGACACATAAAGATTTCACCGGTGCAGGTGATCCGCACACGGTTGCAGCTTTCGCAGAAATTATGGGACAGCGGCGTGATGAAACCGATCTTCTGGCCGGTTTCTTCCAGCCGCACATAGCGGGCAGGGCCACCGGAACTTTCCGCCAGATCGGTGACGGTGTAATGATCCTCGTAGGATTTGCGCACATCCTTGAGGGACCAATATTGGCCAAGGCGGTCCTCGTTGCCCAGATCGCCCATCGGCATGACTTCGATCCAGGTCAGGTCAATATCACGATCAGCACACCATGCGGTCATGCTGGGCAGTTCGGATTCGTTGAACCCCTTGAGGGCAACGGCATTGATCTTGACCCGCAACCCCGCAGCCTGCGCCGCATCAATGCCGCGCAACACCTGGGGCAGGCGACCCCAGCGGGTGATATCGGCGAATTTCTGGTCGTCCAGCGTATCAAGCGACACATTCACACGCCGCACGCCCGCGGCATAAAGGTCAGCGGCAAAGCGTTCCAGCTGGCTGCCGTTTGTCGTGAGCGTCAGTTCCTTGAGCGTGCCTGCATCCAGATGGCGGGTCATGCTGTCAAAGAAGGTCATGATGCCCTTGCGCACCAAAGGCTCGCCCCCGGTGATGCGCAATTTCTGCACCCCGAGGTCAACGAAATTGCTACACAGCCGGTCCAGTTCCTCGAGCGTGAGAAGTTCCTTTTTGGGTAGGAAATTCATGTTCTCGGACATGCAATAGACGCAGCGGAAATCGCAGCGGTCTGTGACAGAGACACGCAGATAGGTGATGGCGCGGGCGAAAGGGTCAATCAATGGTGCATTCATACCCTATAGGTAAACATCGGCCCATCGCGGGGCAAGGGAGAATAAGGTTATTGAAGCAGCAGGTGGGGAGGGGTATTCATTGGGTCATGAAACAATATGTACTTCTTTGCGCTATGGGGGTGGGAGTGTCCGCGTGCGGCACGGTGACCGAACGGTTGGGCCTTGCATGGCCCGGTGCGCGTGACGCGACAGCCACACCCGCCGAAACCGCAGTCGCCGCTGTGCCTGAGGCTGCCCAAGTCGCGCAGACCGTGCTGGACCCTGTGACATCGGCCCCCCCGCCGCCGCCCGCGGCCCGCACGGTCGAGGCATTGGATACCACCACCGCCGCGCAGCGCGCAGCGGCCGTGGCACCGGTGGCCGCAGGCGCGCGGCTGTTGGGCACGACGGTGGCATCGCTGGGCAGTGCGACAGAGCCCGGTCTTTGGATGAAAACGCCGCTGGTGAAAACTGAAATGCAGGGCCGTGTCACCAACCCCGCCACGGGCAAGTCATCCACGGTGATGTTGATCCCGATTGACGGGCCACCCACGGCGGGCAGCCGCATGTCCTTGTCAGCATTGCGCTTGATCGGGGCCTCGCTGACGGATCTGACCAGCGTTGAAGTGTCAACGACGGGGTAGTCTCGGGGTCTGTAGTATCGGGGGGCGCTGAGCCCGAGACCTTAGAGACATGACGGGGCTTTCGCCCCGATTTTTTTAGCCCGATCACTATTTGAAAGAGCGGGGGGCCAGCCCCCCGCGCCCCCCGGGATATTTTCGAGCCAGAGAAGACGGATCAGGCGCTTGGGGCGTCTGGGGTGGTTTGCTCGGCTGCGGGAAGGTGGCGTGAGGCTTCCTTGATGGCGTAGGGTTTCATGTGGTGGCTGTTTTCGTCGATGAAAGCTTGGGCGCGGGCCGGATCATGGCGGCTGAGGTCGCGGACCCACCAGGCGATGGCTTTTTGCATGATGCCGTTTTTGACCGGTAAATACCCTGCCGCCCAGCCGAGAATGCGTTCACGCGCGGCGAGTTCTTCGGGTTTGGGGTTGTTTTGTTTGGTCCAGGGCAAGGTTGCCACAAGGGCGGCGCGTTTTGTCCAGAGTTGATCCGAGGTTGTCCAGCTTTCGACGGTGTCGAGGCGGGAGGGATCGGCGATCAGGCGCTTCTGGATCGCCATACAGACGTGGTCGGCGATGGCCCAGCTGTCGAAGTCGGGCACCCAGCTTTGCAACATCTGCCAGGCGGCTTCGTCGTCGGGGCGCAGGCGGGCCTGGGTCAGCAGTTTGGCGGCGGCGACGCGGGCCTCGAAAATGTCGGTCTGCCATAGCGCATCGGCGACGGTGATGCGCTCTGCCAGATCCAGTTCGGCCCGCCAGATTTTGGTCAGGTCGTTTATTTCGGGGTTGGTCACCCCCAGATAGGGCCGGTCGATCTTGTGATAGGCCAGCATCTGGGCCGCGCGTTCCGGATCGGCAAGCGCTGTCAGTTGCGCCAAATAGGGCTCATGCATTGGGGGGATCCTGAGTGATAAAGGTGGGCAGGCCGTCGATCGTGGTGCTGTTGCGGTCGTCCCAATAGGTTTCAATCGCAGCTGCGCCTTTGTCCTCGGCCCATTTCTTGAGAACGTCGCGGTCGGCCTTGTGTTCGTAAAACGGGACTGCATAGCCGCAGCTTGTCTGGAGCATGTCGACGCTCATATCATAGATTTGCCGGACACCAAGGGCCTGCGGGAACATCGCTTGCAGGGGGGCGAAATCGGCATCGCGGGGGTGCACGGCCCGTGCGGTGCCATAGGCGCGCATGATCATCGGGCGCGCGCCAAAGCTGCACCACATCAGCGTCATCCGGTTGATCCGCGCCAGATGGCCGGCGGTTTCATTGCCGGACCCTGTCATGTTGCGCCAGATGATACGGTTCGGCCCCAGGACCCGCAGGCTGTCCATCCCTTTGGGAGAGATGTTGACCCGCCCTTCATCCGCCGCTGTCCCGCAAAAGAACATGTGCTGCGCCTGAATGAAGTCGCGGTGGTCGTCGCTGATCTGGTCGAACTGCTTGGCCATTATTCGACCGTGACAGACTTGGCCAGATTGCGGGGCTGGTCGACATCCGTGCCCTTTGCAATCGCGGTGTGATAGGCCAGCAACTGCGCAGGGATCGCATAGAGGATCGGGGCAAGCGCATCGGCCACGGGGGGCATTTCGATCTGGCCCCAGGTGCCTTCGGCGGCTTCGTCGAGGCCCGAGCGGTCAGAGATCAGGATGACCTTGCCCTTGCGTGCCATGACTTCCTGCATGTTGCTGACGGTTTTATCGAACAGGTTGTCCTTGGGGGCCATTACGACCACTGGAACGTTTTCATCTATGAGGGCGATAGGGCCATGTTTCAGCTCACCTGATGCATAAGCTTCGGCATGTATATAGCTGATTTCTTTTAGTTTTAGCGCACCTTCAAGGGCGAGGGGGAACATCGCGCCACGGCCCAGAAACAGCACGTCGCGGGCCGAGGACAGCTTGTAGGCGGCATCGCGGATGGCCGAGTTCTGTTCGAGCGCGGTGTTGATCAGCGAGGGCATGGCCCGCAGGCCTGACACGTGATCGGCCAGTTGTTCTTGGGTGATGGTGCCCCGTTCATAGGCGGCCTTGAGGACCAACAGGAACAGCACGGTCAACTGACAGGTGAACGCTTTGGTCGAGGCAACGCCGACTTCGACGCCTGCATGAATGGGCAGCGCCAGATCGCTTTCGCGGGCGATCGAGGATTCAGTGACGTTGACGACGGACGCGATTTTATCGGCCTTGCCCTCGCAATAGCGCAGGGCAGCAAGGGTATCGGCGGTTTCACCGGACTGGCTGACGAATAGCGCAAGGGTGCGGCCGGGGATCGGCGGTTCGCGATAGCGGAATTCGGAGGCGAAATCGACCTCGACCGGCAGCCGCGCGATTTGTTCGAACCAGTATTTTGCGGTCAGGCAGGCGTAATAGGCGGTGCCACAGGCAACCATGGTGATGCGGTCGAAGGCGTTGAAATCAAGCCCGGGGTCGGGCAGGGAAATCTCGCCCTTGGCGTTGATGTAATGGCCCAGGGCTTCGCCGATCACGCCGGGTTGTTCGGCGATTTCCTTGGCCATGAAATGTTTGTGGCCGGCTTTGTCGACGCGGGTGGTATCAAGGCTGATGGTTTTGATCGCACGATTGGCGCGCGCGCCATTGGCGTCAAAGATCTCGACCGAACCGCGCGTCAGGACCGCGCGGTCGCCTTCTTCGAGATAGGTAATGCGGTTGGTCATCGGCGACAGGGCGATCGCATCGCTGCCCAGATACATTTCGTTATCGCCATAGCCCACGGCCAGCGGCGCACCTTTGCGGGCACCGATCATCAGGTCTTCTTCGCCGTCGAACAGGAACGCCAAGGCAAAGGCACCGTGCAGGCGCGTGAGGGTCTTGGTGGCCGCATCGACCGGACCCATGCCTTGGGACATATAGTGCTGTGTCAGCAGGGCGACGGTTTCGGTATCGGTTTCCGTGACGAATTCGGCACCAAGCGCCGCCAGTTCGGCACGCAATTCGCGAAAGTTTTCGATGATGCCGTTATGCACGACAGCGACAGGGCCGGCCTGATGCGGATGCGCGTTGGTCACCGAAGGCGCGCCATGGGTGGCCCAGCGGGTGTGGCCGATACCGGACTTGCCAGCCAGCGGTTCATGAACCAGCAGATCCGACAGGTTCACCAGCTTGCCCACTGCGCGGCGGCGGTCAAGACGGCCATTGTTGATCGTGGCAATCCCGGCGCTGTCATAGCCGCGATATTCCAGACGTTTCAATGCTTCAACAAGGATGGGCGCTGCTTCGTGTTGCCCGAGGACCCCTACAATACCGCACATAATTAGCTGCCTCTCTGCTGTTTTGCCTTTTTGGCCTTTAACATTTCGAACAATTTGCGCGCCATCCCCGGTTTCTCAACCTGGGGCGCACGCGCCAGTGCCAAAGCGTCGGCTTCTACGTCGGATGTAATAACAGACCCCGACCCGGTCATTGCCCCGTTGCCAATATGGACGGGGGCCACAAGCATGGTGTTGGACCCGATAAAGGCATTCGCGCCGATATGGGTGTGGTGCTTCATCACGCCGTCATAATTACAGGTGATTGTCCCTGCGCCGATGTTGGCGCGCGCGCCGATCGTTGCATCGCCGATATAGCTCAGGTGGTTGACCTTTGCCCCTTCGTCGATCTGGGCATTCTTGATTTCGACAAAATTGCCGATCCGCACGTCTTCGGCCAGTTCGGCACCGGGGCGCAGGCGGGCATAGGGCCCGATGACGCCGCCACGCGACACATGGCAGCCCTCAAGATGGCTGAAGGCGCGGATCGTGGCACCGGATTCAATGGTGACACCGGGGCCAAAAACCACATTGGGTTCGATCACCGTGTCGCGGCCGATATAGGTGTCGCGTGCGAAATAGACGGTATCGGGGGCCATCAGGGTAATGCCGTCTTCCAGCATTGCAGCCCGGGCGCGCGCCTGAAACGCGGCATCGGCGGCGGCCAGATCCGCGCGGGAATTCACGCCCATCGTCTCGGCCTCGGGGCAGGTCACGGCCGTGGCTTTCAGGCCCCGTGCCCGTGCGATGCCGATGATGTCGGTCAGGTAGTATTCTTTGGACGCGTTGTCGTTGCCAACCGCATCGATCAGATCAAAAAGCAGGTCTGAATTGCAAGCAACAACGCCGCTATTACAAAGGGTTATGGTGCGCTCTTCATCTGTTGCATCCTTGAATTCGACGATGCGGTCCAGGCTGTCGCCCTGCATCACCAAACGGCCATAGCGCGCGGGATCGGCGGCGTTGAACCCCAGCACGACAACGTCATTCTCGCGCAAGGCATCGCACATCGCCTCGAGGGTTTCTGTCTGTACAAAAGGCGTGTCGCCATAAAGGACAATCGCCGTGCCCTCAAAGCCGGCCAGCGCTTCGCGGGCCTGACCGACGGCATGTGCGGTGCCCAGCTGTTCCTCTTGGACAACGACCTGAGCTTCATCATCAAAGGCTTCGGCGGCGGCGCGCACCAGATCGGCACCGTGGCCTGCAACGACGACTGTTCGGGCAGGTGACAGGGCCGCACCGGATGCCATCGCATGCTCCAGCAAAGGGGCATGCGCGACGGGGTGCAGAACCTTGGGCAAATCCGATTGCATTCGCGTGCCTTTGCCTGCGGCCAATAGGATCAGTGCGACTTCCATATAAAATCTCTTTAATAAATTGACTTGGGCTCTCTTTACCTTGTTGGCGTTTATGCGCAAGTCTGGCGGGCATCAAAGAAGATTTCGGCCTGCAACATCTCTAAGCAAAGGAACGCCGATGAAAACGGTTGTATTCGATCTGGACGGCACATTGGCAGACACCAGCGGTGATTTGATTGCAGCGGCCAACGCCTGTTTTCGCGATATGGGCGCGGGCGATCTGCTGGATGCGCGCCATGACGCGGGCACAGCCTTGAAAGGCGGGCGCGCGATGCTGCGACTGGGGATGGAACGGTTGGGCCGCGCCGAGGACGAGGCGACGATTGACCGGTATTACCCTGTCTTACTCAAGGCTTATGCTCAAGACATTGATACACATACAGTTTTGTATCCCGGTGCGATGGATGCGGTCGAGGCGTTGAAAATTGCAGGCTACCGCGTGGCGATCTGCACCAACAAGCCCGAAGGGCTGGCGCATAGCTTGCTGACGCGGCTTGGCATTCGTGATGCCTTCGGGGCGATGTTGGGGGCCGACAGTCTGGCCGTGCGCAAACCCGACCCTGAACATCTGTACGAAACCGCGCGGCGGGCGGGGGGCGACCCTGCGCAATGCTGTCTGGTGGGCGATACGAATACCGACCGCAAAACCGCCGCCGCCGCCGGTGTGCCGTGCATTCTCGTGACTTTCGGCCCCTCGGGCGAGGATATGGCCGCCCTCAACCCCGAGGCGTTGCTGCATGACTATGCGCATTTGCCCGCCTTGGTACCGACCTTGATCGGGGGCATCTAAGGGCATGGAGGTGTTCAAGGGCAGCTTTACCCAGCAAGAGCCCATACCCGACGATGCGATTGACGCCGCCGTTGCGGTGATGCGCCACGGGCGGTTGCACCGCTATAACACTGCGGGTGATGAAATCGCGGAAACTGCGTTGCTTGAACAGGAATTCGCGGCATTGGTCGGTGCGAAATATTGTCTGGCCGTGGCATCAGGTGGCTATGCGATGGCAACGGCATTGCGCGCCGTGGGGGTAAAGCCGGGCGACAAGGTCTTGTCGAACGCCTTTACGCTGGCCCCTGTGCCCGGCGCGATTGCGGCCGTCGGGGCCGAGCCGGTGTTTGTTGATGTGACCGACGGGCTGGTCATTGATCTGGACGATCTGGCGGGCAAGCTGGATCAGGCCAAAGTTTTGCTGCTGAGCCATATGCGGGGCCATATCTGCGACATGGATGCGCTGATGGCCATGTGCGATGCCGCCGGCGTCACCGTGATCGAGGATTGCGCCCACACCATGGGGGCCGCGTGGAATGGCGTGGCTTCGGGACGGCAGGGGGCGATCGGGTGTTATTCCTGCCAGACCTACAAACATGTCAATGCGGGCGAGGGCGGTCTGCTGGTCACCGATGACGCCGAAATGGCCGCGCGTGCGATCATGTTGTCGGGGTCTTACATGCTGTACGAAAAGCATCTGGCAGGTCCGCCGCCAGAAACCTTTGACCGGATCAAATACGAGACCCCCAACATATCAGGCCGCATGGACAATCTGCGCGCGGCGCTGTTGCGGCCCCAGTTGCGCAAGCTTGAGGCGCAGGTGGCACGCTGGAACGAGCGGTATTTCACTCTGGAGGCCGGAATGCGCCACACCCCCGGATTGACCGTGATCGAACGGGCGGCGGGGGAAAGCATCGTGGGATCGTCGATCCAGTTTCTCTTGCAAGGCTGGGCCGCTGACAAGGTGCGGGATGCCTTGCGCCGCTGTCTGGCCCGCGGAGTAGAGCTGAAATGGTTCGGCGCGGCAGAGCCGTTGGGCTTTACCAGCCGCTATGACAGTTGGCGTTATGCACCGTCTGACCCGCTGCCCAAAAGCGATGCGGTGCTGGCCGGGTTGATCGACATGCGGGTGCCGCTGACGTTCAGCATTGACGATTGCACCCTGATCGCCCGCATCATCCGCGAGGAAGTCAGCGCAGTTTACCAGCAGGCCTAGCGCATGAAAAAAGGGCGCATGAAAGCGCCCTGATTTCATTTGATTTGCATAAACGGATTAGAACCCGAGGGTGCCATGCTGGCCCATGTCGGGTTTTTCGTCTGTGATATGGGCCTTGGCGATTTCATAGAGGAAGGACAGGCTGCCACCGGTCGCCCAGACCTCGGCCTCTGTCAGGTCCATGCGCAGCAGTTGGACGTCTTCATCCTGACGGCCATCCTCGAACCACGCGCCTGCGATTGCCGACCACAGTTCGTCCAGCTTGGCAGGGTCTGTCACCGCCTGCACCTTGCCATCAATGCGCGCATACAGATGTTCGTCCTTGCTGATGACGACATATTCAGCCGCTACACCCGACTGTGCGGTTTTCGCCAGATCGGTGCCCTTGGCCGTGATAAACCACAGCGCGTTCGCATCCTCATCGACATAATGGCTCATCGGGACGGAACGTGCCGTGTTTGTGCCCAACATGCCTGTGCGGATATCTTCGATCCGGTCCCAGAATTCTTCCTTCAATGACGTACCCATATTCAACGCGTCCTTTCACACTTGTTCACTGTGACAACAGCGGCGCGGGGGATCGGGTTCCATACGACTTGGATTTGCTTGACCGAATCCTCTGAGGGTGTAAAGTAATGAACAACTGTTCAATAAACTCTGGGAGGGGTCCATGTTCAACGCCAGCATGAAATTCGATTTGGGCGACGATGTGAATGATCTGCGCGATATGGTTCACCGTTGGGCGCAAGAGCGGGTCAAACCGATGGCCGCCGGCATTGATCTGAAAAACGAATTCCCCGCCGAGCTTTGGGAAGAGATGGGCAGCCTTGGTTTGCTGGGCATGACCGTGAGCGAAGAATACGGCGGCACCGGCATGGGCTATCTGGCGCATACCGTCGCGGTCGAGGAAATCGCGCGGGCCTCTGCCTCGGTTTCGCTGTCTTACGGGGCGCATTCCAACCTGTGCGTCAACCAGATCAGCCTGAATGGCACACCTGAACAACGGGCGAAATTCTTGCCGGGCCTGTGTGCGGGCACCCATGTCGGCGCGCTGGCCATGTCTGAACCATCGGCGGGCAGCGACGTGGTGTCGATGAAACTGCGCGCCGAAAAGCGCAACGATCACTATCGTTTGTCCGGCAATAAATACTGGATCACCAACGGCCCCGATGCCGATACGCTGGTGGTTTACGCCAAGACAGACCCCGATGCGGGGTCCAAGGGGATCACCGCCTTTCTGATCGAGAAATCGATGAAGGGTTTCACCACCAGCCCGCATTTCGACAAGCTGGGCATGCGCGGGTCAAACACCGCCGAGCTGATATTTGACGATGTCGAAGTCCCGTTCGAAAACGTCTTGGGCGAAGAGGGGCGCGGCGTGCGTGTTCTGATGTCGGGGCTTGATTACGAACGTGTCGTTCTGGCGGGCATCGGTCTGGGGATCATGGCCGCCTGTCTGGACGAGATCATGCCCTACATGGCCGAGCGCAAACAATTCGGCCAGCCGATTGGCAGCTTCCAACTGATGCAGGGCAAGATGGCCGATATGTACACTGCGATGAATTCCGCCCGTGCCTATGTCTACGAGGTCGCAAAGGCCTGTGATCGCGGCGAGGTGACCCGCGCGGATGCGGCGGCTTGCTGCCTTTATGCCAGCGAAGAGGCGATGAAACAGGCGCACCAGGCGGTGCAGGCCATGGGCGGCGCGGGCTATCTGTCCGACAACCCTGTGGGGCGCATCTTCCGCGATGCTAAGCTGATGGAGATCGGGGCAGGCACGTCGGAAATCCGGCGCATGCTGGTGGGCCGCGAGATGATGGGAGCAATGGCATGATCCGGTTCGCTGCAGTGCTGACGCTGCTGGCCGCACCCGCGATGGCGCAGGATTTGCAATATACCGACAGGGTTACGCAAACCTGTCTGGAAGAGGCCGACAGCTATGGCGCAAAGATCAATTGCGTTGGCGCATCGGCGGGGCAATGCATGGAAGATACACCCGGCGGCAACAGCACCTATGGCATGGGCGGCTGTCTTAACCGGGAGTACACCTATTGGGATGGTTTGTTGAACAGCCATTACAAGGCGGCGATGGAACAGGCAAAACGGCTTGATGGCGAGCGCCCGGCGTCGATGAAAGACCTGCCGGGGGCGGCAACAGCCCTGCGCGACATGCAACGTGCGTGGATTCCGTTTCGGGACAAGGCCTGCGCCTATGAGGCGTCGCTTTGGGGCGGTGGTTCGGGGCAGGGACCCGCGACAGTCAGCTGTCTTATGCAGCAAACCGCCAAACAGGCCCTGATCCTCGAGCCTTGGGACTAGGCGATGGCTGGCCCCTTGCCCGGTCTGGATATGTCGGGGGCGTGGGACATTCCTGCGCGGCTGAACATGGCCGCGCAATGTCTGGCGCAGGATGCAGGCCGCACGGCGATTATTGATCTGACGGGCGATGTCCGCAGGGATGTCAGCTATGGCGATCTGTCCGGGATGGCCGATGGTCTGGCGCGCAGCTTGCTGGCCCGCGTGCGGGCGGGCGACCGCGTCGGGGTCTTGCTTAGCCAAAGCCCGTGGTGTGCGGCGGCCCATCTGGCGATCTGGAAAATTGGTGCGATTTCAGTGCCTTTGTTCAAGCTCTTCAAGTATGACGCGTTGAAATCCCGCGTGCAGGACGCCGGCATCACGCTGGTGCTGACCGACGCCGAAGGGCGCGATCTTCTGGATGATCTGGCCGAGGCATGGATGGCGCAAACCGTGGGCATCGCGGGCGATCCGGTACCCTTTGCCGATACCGGCCCGGACGATCCGGCGGTGCTGATTTACACATCGGGCACCACGGGCAGCCCCAAGGGCGCGCTGCACGGCCACCGCGTTCTGACCGGGCATTTGCCCGGCGTATCGCTGAGCCATGATGTGTTGGGCGCGCAAGGCGATTGCCTGTGGACCCCTGCGGATTGGGCATGGATCGGCGGGCTGTTTGACGTGTTGATGCCCGCGCTGGCCTTGGGTGTGCCCGTGGTCGCGGCGCGGTTGCCCAAATTTTCGCCCGAAGACTGCGCGCGCATCATCGCGGATGGCGGCGTGCGCAACGTGTTCTTTCCACCAACGGCGCTGCGGATGCTCAAGGCGGCGGGGGCCGAAATATCAGGTTTGCGCTCGGTCGCGTCGGGCGGTGAACCGCTGGGCGCGGAGATGCTGGCATGGGGCCAAAGCGCCTTCGGCCTGACGATCAACGAATTTTATGGTCAGACCGAATGCAACATGGTCGCGTCCAGTTGCGCCGCGCGGTTTGCGGCCCGTGCGGGCTGTATCGGCAAGGCCGTGCCGGGCCATGACGTGGCGGTGATCGACAGTGATGGCACCCCCACATTGGCCGAAGGCGATGTCGCGATCCGGCGTGGGTCTGCGGCGATGATGCTGGGCTATTGGCAGCGCCCCGAAGCCACGGCCGAAAAATTCCGCGGCGACTGGATGATCACCGGCGATCGCGGCATCTGGGAAGGCGAGTATCTGCGCTTTGTCGGCCGCGAGGATGACGTGATCACCTCGTCGGGCTACCGCATTGGCCCCGCCGAGATCGAGGACTGCCTGCTGACCCATCCGGATGTCGCGACCTGCGGTGTGGTGGGCAAACCGGACGCCCTGCGCACCGAAATCGTCAAGGCCTATGTGGTGCGCAAAACCGGCAGCAGCGTTGACGCGGCAACCCTGCAAGACTGGTGCAAAACCCGTCTGGCCAGCTATTCCTACCCGCGCGAAATCACCTTTCTGGATGCGCTGCCGATGACCGTGACGGGCAAGGTGATCCGCAAAGACCTCAAAGCGCTTGCCACAAGCGAGCAGACCCCGTGACCGCTGTCCAATTGATACACCCAAGGAGACCCACATGAAGCTGATCTCGCAGGCGCTGCCCTCATCCGAAGGCTTCAAAGCCAACGAAGCCGCCCATCTTGAAGCGTTGCAAACCGTGCGCGAAGCGTCCGAGGCGGCTGCATTCGGGGGCGGTGAAAAATCACGTGCCCGCCACGAGAGCCGGGGCAAGATGCTGCCGCGTGAACGGGTGGCGAACCTGCTGGACCCCGGATCGCCTTTCCTCGAGGTTGGCGGGCTGGCGGCGCACGGCCTTTATGGCGGGGCGGCCCCTTGTGCGGGCGTGATCGCGGGCGTGGGGCAGGTGCATGGCATCGACTGCATGATCGTGTGCAATGACGCGACGGTTAAGGGCGGCACCTATTTCCCGATGAGCGTCAAGAAACACCTGCGCGCCCAGGAAATCGCCGAGGAAAACCATCTGCCCTGCATCTATCTGGTCGACAGTGGTGGCGCGAACCTGCCCAATCAGGACGAGGTCTTTCCCGACCGCGACCACTTTGGCCGGATTTTCTATAATCAGGCTCGGATGAGCGGCAAGGGCATCCCGCAGATCGCGGTTGTGATGGGGTCGTGTACCGCCGGTGGGGCCTATGTGCCGGCGATGTCCGATGTGTCGATCATCGTCAAGGAACAGGGCACGATCTTTCTGGCCGGCCCGCCGCTGGTCAAGGCCGCGACAGGCGAAGTCGTGACCGCCGAAGACCTTGGCGGCGGCGACGTGCACACCCGTCTGTCCGGTGTTGCCGATTATCTGGCCGAGGATGACGCCCATGCGCTGGCGCTGGCGCGCCGTGCCGTGGCGGGGCTGAACCGTGCCAAACCCGCCACCGTGCAATGGCAGCCCAGCGAGGAACCCGCCTATGACCCCGCCGAGATGCTGGGCGTTGTCCCCGCCGATCTGCGCACGCCCTACGACATCCGCGAGGTGATCATGCGGCTGGTAGATGGCAGCCGCTTTGACGAATTCAAATCGCGCTATGGTGAAACGCTGGTCTGCGGCTTTGCCCATGTCAAAGGCTGCCCTGTGGGCATCATCGCCAATAACGGGGTCCTGTTTTCGGAATCTGCGCAAAAAGGCGCGCATTTCGTCGAGTTGTGTTCGCAGCGCAAGATCCCGCTGGTGTTCTTGCAAAACATCACCGGTTTCATGGTGGGGCGCAAATACGAGAACGAAGGCATCGCCCGGCACGGGGCCAAGATGGTGACTGCCGTAGCATCCACCAACGTGCCGAAAATCACCATGCTGGTGGGCGGGTCATTCGGTGCGGGCAACTATGGCATGGCCGGGCGGGCCTATTCCCCGCGCTTTATGTGGACATGGCCCAATTCGCGGATTTCCGTCATGGGGGGCGCGCAGGCGGCAGGGGTTCTGGCCACGGTCAAGCGCGATGCGATTGAACGGGCTGGCGAAAGCTGGAGCGCGGAAGACGAGGCCAAGTTCAAGCAGCCCACGATCGATATGTTCGAGGAACAGTCGCATCCGCTTTATGCCTCGGCGCGGCTGTGGGATGACGGCGTGATCGACCCGCGCAAAAGCCGTGATGTGCTGTCGCTGTCGCTGCGGGCCAGTTTGAATGCACCGATCGAGGACACACGCTTTGGCGTGTTCCGGATGTGAGGGGATCGCCATGACAAAGACATTACAACAGATCGTCGATGCCAATCCGGAGGCGGAAACATTCCGCTTTGGCGACAACCCGAAACTATGTGCCGAGATCATCGCCTTGGTGCGGGCCGGCAAAAAGACCGCCACCTGCGAGGCCGCATCGGCCTATGGCGCGGGCGGGGATGCATACCCCGAGATTGGCCGCCGCGACATCGCGCTGAACTGGGATGGCACGCCTGCCTTTATGATCGAAACGGTCGAGGTATCGACCCGTCGTTTCAACGAGATGGACGCCGAATTTGTCGCCGCGCAGGGCGAGTTTCGCGATCTGGCCGACTGGCGCGAAAAATACGAGGCGTATTTCCATCGTAGCGGCGGGTTCAAGCCAGACATGAAGCTGATGTGTGAACGGTTCAAGCTGATTGAGGATTTCGCCTGATGGGAGCTTTTTCGGTGATCGCGAGGGATTGCTGGGGGCCGGCCCCCAGACGCAGGGTTTGCTGGGGGCCAGCCCCCAGACCCCCGGAGTTTATCTGGCAAAATGAAGATAAGGTTTAAGGGGATTGGGTGATGTTTGATACAATTTTGATTGCGAACCGGGGCGAGATTGCCTGCCGTGTGATGGAAACGGCTCAAGCCATGGGCGTGCGCTGTGTCGCGGTTTATTCGGATGCGGATAGGTCGGCCAAGCATGTGGCGATGGCAGATACCGCGGTGCATATCGGCGGGTCTGCCCCGGCGCAGAGTTATCTGCGTGGTGAGGTGATCATTCAGGCGGCCCTGGACACGGGCGCGCAGGCGATCCATCCGGGCTATGGGTTTTTGTCAGAGAACCCCGATTTTGTGGATGCTGTCGAGGCGGCGGGGTTGGTGTTTATCGGACCATCGGCCAAGGCGATCCGTGCGATGGGATTAAAAGACGCCGCTAAGGCCTTGATGATAAAGGCAGGTGTACCGGTTGTGCCGGGCTATCACGGGGCCGATCAGGGCGATGCCCTGCTGGCGGCCGAGGCGGGCAAGATCGGCTATCCGGTGTTGATCAAGGCCGTTGCGGGTGGCGGTGGCAAAGGCATGCGGCTGGTCGAGGCGGCGGACGGGTTTCAGGCCGCGCTGGACAGTGCGCGCTCCGAGGCGAAAACCGCCTTTGGCAATGCCGATGTGCTGGTCGAGAAATTCGTGACCAAGCCGCGTCATATCGAGGTGCAGGTGTTCGGGGACGGCACCCGTGCGGTGCATCTGTTCGAGCGCGATTGTTCGCTGCAACGGCGCCACCAGAAGGTGATCGAGGAAGCGCCGGCCCCCGGCATGACCGCTGAAATGCGCGAGGCCATGGGGCAGGCGGCGGTGACGGCGGCCGAGGCGATCGGCTATGCCGGTGCGGGCACCATCGAATTTATTGTGGACGGGTCGGACGGGCTGCGCCCTGACGGGTTCTTTTTCATGGAGATGAACACGCGGTTGCAGGTGGAGCACCCCGTGACCGAGGCGATCACCGGCGTTGATCTGGTCGAATGGCAATTGCGCGTGGCGGCGGGGGAAAGCCTGCCGATGCGCCAGGATGCGTTGGGCATTCAGGGCCACGCGTTCGAGGCGCGGCTTTATGCCGAGGATGTGCCGAAAGGCTTCTTGCCTGCGACAGGCACGCTGACCCATCTGGCGTTCCAGAACGGAGCCCGTGCCGATAGCGGTGTGCGGGCGGGGGATACGATCAGCCCGTTTTACGACCCGATGATTGCCAAGATCATCGTGCATGGGCCGACGCGGGAAATTGCCCTGTCCAAGCTGCGCTCGGCTTTGAAGAATTGCGAAGTGGGCGGCACTGTTACCAACCTTGCGTTTCTGGGCGCGCTGGCCGGGCATGACGGCTTTGGTGCGGGGGATGTGGATACCGGGTTGATTGGCCGCGAGATCGACAGCCTGACTGTCGCGCCCGACGTGCAGCCGCGTCATGCGGCGCTGGCAGGCATGGCGGCTTTGGGTCTGCTGCACGCGGGCAGCGATACGGGGTTCACCTTGTGGCAGCCGTTGGTGCGTCAGGTCGGTCTGACCTGGGGCGGGGAGGATCACCTGTTGAAGGTGCAGGTGCTGTCGCCAAGCGAACAGCTTTGGCAGGTCGACGGGACCGAGGTTGTGGCCCGGCGTGCGGGCAGCGGCTGGCAGGTCGGCGGGCACAGTGCAGCGGCTGTTGCGGTGAAGGACGGTCAGGTCACGGTCTTTGACGGTTACGGATTGGTGTTCGAGGTGATCGACCCGCTGGCCCGTGCGGCCGGGGGCCACGGCGATGGCAATCTGGTCGAGGCACCGATGCCGGGGCTGGTGCGCAGTGTCGATGCTGTTGTGGGGCAAGCGGTTGCCAAGGGCGACCGTCTGGCGGTGCTGGAGGCGATGAAGATGGAACACAGCCTGCTGGCCGCGCGGGATGGGATTGTGGCCGAGGTCTTGGCCGTGGCCGGCGATCAGGTCGAAGCGGGGGCGGCGCTGGTGCGGCTGGAGCCCGAAGCCGAGGCGGACGCGGCATGATCACCCTGCACCACGTTCCGCAGAGCCGGTCGATGCGCAGCCTGTGGTTGCTCCATGAACTGGATGTGCCGTTTGAAGTCGTGGTGCATCCTTTTGACAAATCCCTGCGCGATCCGGCCTATCTGGCGATTTCGCCAGCGGGTCGTGTGCCGTCGCTTGAGATCGACGGCGAGGCGATGTTCGAGACCGGCGCGATTGGCGAATATTTGTGCGAGCGGTTCAGCCCCGAGGGGCTGGGCCGGATGCCCGGCACGCCGGAGCGCCAGCAGTGGCTGGTCTGGATGCATTTTGCGGAAACCGTCAGCCAGCATTGCGCAGCCCTGACCCAGCAACATGTGGCCTTGCGCGATGATGCCATGCGCAGCCCGATTGTGATGAAATTGGAAGCCGCACGGGTGAAGAAATGCTATGATGCCATTGAGGCGCGTCTGGAGGGGCGGGATTATCTGCTGTCCAGCGGGTTTACGGCTGCCGATATCGGGGTCGGGCAGGCCGTTTACATGGGGCAGTTTTTCGCCAGGACCGACGACCATCCAAGGGTGGCTGCGTGGTTTGGCCGGCTTTCGGAGCGGGCGGGGTTCGTTAAATCCCTGCCTACGGAAGGGGCCTTGTTTGAACAGGGGTTTTTCGAACCTTGGCCGGTCGTGTGAGGCCAATGGCGTTATTTTGAGTTTATTTGGCAAAATGAAGGGGAGGGACGGAAATGGACAAGGGCGTTTGTGAAATATTCGAGGTGGGGCCTCGGGACGGGCTTCAGAACGAGGCGCGCGAAATTCCGGTGGCCGAAAAGATTGCCTTGGTCGATTTGCTAAGCCGGGCCGGGTTTTCACGGATCGAGGTGGCGAGTTTTGTCAGCCCCAAATGGGTGCCGCAAATGGCGGGATCGGGTGAGGTTCTGGCCGGGATCAAACGTGCCGAGGGGGTGCGCTATGCAGCGTTGACGCCGAACATGCGCGGCTATGAGGATGCGGTGGCGGCCAAGGCCGATGAAATCGCGATCTTTGCCTCGGCCAGTGAGGGGTTCAGCCAGAAGAACATCAACGCCAGCATTGACGAGGCGTTCGAGCGTTTCGCCCCCATTCTGGAAGAGGCGCGGCATGTGGACATGCCTGTAAGAGGCTATGTGTCTTGCGTCATCAAATGCCCCTATGACGGGGTGGTATCGCCTGCGCAGGTTGCTGCGGTGGCCGACCGGCTGTTTGCCATGGGATGTTACGAGGTGTCTTTGGGCGATACCATCGGCGCAGGGACGCCTGACAGCATTGCCAAGATGCTGCTGGCGGTGCGTGATGTTGTCCCTGTGGGGCGGCTTGCGGGGCATTTTCACGATACCAACGGGCGGGCGATTGATAATATTGATGCGTCGCTGTCCATGGGGGTGCGGGTGTTTGATGCGGCTGTTGGCGGTCTTGGCGGGTGCCCCTATGCGCCCGGTGCGGCGGGCAATGTAGCGACCGAGGCGGTGAATGCGCATCTGACCGCGCTCGGGTATAAAACGGGGCTGGATCAAGCCTTGATCGAGGAAGCCGCCGCCATGGCGCGGCAGATGAGGACCGGCTGATGTACGAGACGATAAGGGTCGAGACAGACCCGCGCGGGGTCGCCACGCTGACGCTGGCGCGTGAAGACAAGCACAACGCCATGTCGGCGCAGATGATCGCGGAGCTGAGCCAGGCGGCGGCGCAGCTGGGTGCGGATGACAGCGTGCGGGTTGTCATTCTGACCGGTGCGGGCAAGTCGTTTTGCGCGGGCGGCGATCTGGGCTGGATGCAGGCGCAGCGCGATATGGATGCGGCCACACGGTCGGCCGAGGCTGGCAAGCTGGCCGCGATGCTGGGCGCGTTGAATGCGCTGCCCAAGCCGTTGATCGGGCGGGTGCAGGGCAACGCCTTTGGCGGCGGGGTCGGGATGGCGTCGGTCTGCGATGTGGCGGTCGGTGTAGATACCCTCAAGATGGGGTTCACCGAGACGCGGCTGGGCATCATCCCGGCGACCATCGGCCCCTATGTGCTGGCCCGCATGGGCGAGGGGCGCGCGCGGCGTGTGTTCATGTCGGCGCGGTTGTTCGGGGCGGATGAAGCCGTTGATCTGGGCCTGCTGGCGCGGATCGTTCCGGCTCAGGACCTTGATGCCGCAATCGAGGCCGAAGTCCTGCCCTATCTGTCTTGCGCACCCGGTGCGGTCGCCGCGGCAAAGCAATTGGCCCGCGATCTGGGGCCGCGGATTGACGCCGAGGTCGTGGGGCACACCATCGCGGCGCTGGCCGCAAGATGGGAGACCGACGAAGCCGCCGAGGGAATCGGTGCGTTTTTCGACAAGCGCAAACCGGCATGGATAAAGGCTTGACCGCGACCCGTGTTGCGTTACCTCGGACGTAGAAGACACACCGGGAGGGCATGATGCGGATTTTGTTTACAGGCGGCAGCGGCAAGGCGGGGCGGCATGTGGTGCCCTATCTGATGGATCAGGGGCATCAGGTGTTGAATGTCGACCTTGTGCCGCTGGACTATCCCGGTGTCGACAACCGCATTGCCGATATGACCGATGCCGGGCAGATGTTCGACGTCATGCAAAGCTATGCCAATCTGGGAGAGCTGGAACCGGGCCACGGTATGCCGCGCTTTGATGCGGTGGTGCATTTTGCAGCGATCCCGCGCATTCTGATCCGCTCTGACAACGAGGTGTTTCGGGTGAACACCCTTGGCACCTATAATGTCATCGATGCCGCGCTCAAGGCCGGGGTGCGCAAGGTGATCTTTGCGTCCTCCGAGACGGCATATGGCATCTGCTTTGCCGATGGAGAGGTCAAACCGCAGTATATCCCGATGGACGAGGACCACCCGACCGTCCCGCAAGACAGTTATGCCATGTCCAAGGTCTGTAACGAGGCGACGGCGCGCAGTTTTCAGGCGCGCACGGGGGCCGATATTTACGGGCTTCGAATCAACAACGTGATCGAGCCTGATGAATATGCGCGGATTTTTCCGAATTTCATCGACGACCCCGACCAGCGCCGCCGCAATATCTTTGCCTATATTGATGCGCGCGATCTGGGGCAGATGGTGGCCCGCTGCCTAAAGACGGACGGGCTGGGTTATGAGGTGTTCAATGTCGCCAATGACGACCATTCGGTGGACCGCACAACGTCGGAATTGATCGCACAGTATTATAAAGACGTCCCGCAAACCCGCGAGATGGGCGAAAACGAGACATTTTTTACCAACGCAAAGGCCCGCGCGCTGCTTGGCTTTGCGCCCGAACACAGCTGGCGGGATTATGTCGATGCGCGCAGGAAATAGGCACCCCCAGAGCCACTGATCTGCCCGCTCATCCATGGTGAAACGGAAACCCTCAAAAATGGCGGGTTCGGTTGACCCTGACGAGGCGGCGGAGTAAACCCCATTCAGTCAGGTTCGCAGCCTGACAGGTAAGGCGCATAGCCGCGCCAGATACGCAAAGGAGCTTCCCCTTGGACGAGATGATGCGGGAATACCTGCCGATCCTTATTTTCTTGGCTGTTGCCATTGGCCTTGGCCTTGTTTTGATATTGGCCGCCGTGGTCATTGCGGTGCGTAATCCGGACCCTGAAAAAGTGTCGGCCTACGAATGTGGCTTTAACGCATTTGACGATGCACGGATGAAATTCGACGTACGGTTCTATCTTGTGTCGATTCTTTTCATTATTTTTGACCTCGAAATTGCATTTCTCTTTCCCTGGGCCGTCGCCTTTCAGGATGTGAGCATGGCCGGTTTCTGGTCGATGATGGTTTTCTTGGCCGTGCTGACCGCCGGTTTTGCGTATGAATGGAAAAAGGGAGCTTTGGAATGGCAGTAGCAGCCGCCGGGGCCTATTCGGCCGGGATGGACCGCGATGTGGCCACCCAAAACCTGAACAAGGAACTGCAGGACAAAGGGTTCTTGCTGACCTCGACCGAAGACCTGATCAACTGGGCGCGCACCGGTTCGCTGCACTGGATGACCTTTGGTCTGGCCTGTTGCGCGGTCGAAATGATGCACACCTCGATGCCGCGCTATGACCTTGAACGGTTCGGCACAGCCCCGCGCGCATCCCCGCGCCAGTCCGATCTGATGATCGTGGCCGGTACGCTGACCAACAAGATGGCACCCGCCCTGCGCAAGGTCTATGACCAGATGCCCGAGCCACGCTATGTGATCTCGATGGGGTCTTGTGCCAATGGCGGCGGGTATTACCACTACAGCTATTCCGTGGTGCGCGGCTGTGACCGGATCGTGCCCGTTGACGTTTATGTACCCGGCTGCCCGCCCACGGCAGAGGCGCTGTTGTACGGTATCATGCAATTGCAGCGCAAAATGCGCCGCACCGGCACAATTGTTCGCTAAGGGGCTGATATGTCAGAACAACTGAACGAACTTGGCGCTTACATCGAAGCGAAACGCCCTGACTGCATCCTGGGTTGGGACATCTCCTTTGGCGAGCTGAACATGGACGTGACCCAGGCGAATTTGCCGGGTCTCGTGGAATTCATCAAAGGTGACGCAACCTGCCGCTTTACCTCGCTGGTTGATATCACGGCTGTGGATTACCCCGGGCGGGCCAAGCGGTTCGACGTGATCTACCACTTTTTGTCGATGTTCCAGAACCAGCGCATCCGCCTGCGGGTCGCCGCCCGCGAGGAAGACATGGTGCCGTCGATCGTCGACATCCACCCCTCCGCCAACTGGTTCGAGCGTGAAGTGTTCGACATGTTCGGCATCCTGTTCGCAGGCCACCCGGATTTGCGCCGCTTGCTGACCGACTATGGTTTCCGCGGCCACCCGCTGCGCAAGGATTTCCCGACCACCGGCTATACCGAAGTCCGCTATGACGAGGTCGAAAAGCGCGTTGTTTATGAACCCGTGTCGCTGGTTCAGGAATACCGCCAGTTCGATTTCATGTCGCCCTGGGAAGGTGCCGAATACATTCTTCCCGGCGACGAAAAGCCGGAGGCGAAGTGATGGGAGGCATCTGGTGGTTTGTTCTTTCAGCCCTCACAATCATCCCGATGGTGCGGCTTTTGCCGTTCTTCGGGATCAACAAATACTGGGCTGCGGCCTGCGTCGTCCCCTTTGGCGTGATCGCCTTGCTGTGGTGGATGGGCGTCAAACTGGCCGAGTTGGAGCGTAAATGATGGACGGTACCAAAGGTTTCGAAGACGCCCTGACAGGCGAACAGAAAATCCGCAATTTCAACATCAACTTTGGCCCGCAGCACCCTGCGGCCCACGGCGTTTTGCGTCTGGTGCTTGAACTGGACGGCGAGATCGTCGAACGGTGCGACCCGCATATCGGCCTGCTGCACCGTGGCACCGAAAAGCTGATGGAAAGCCGCACCTATCTGCAAAACCTCCCGTATTTCGACCGGCTCGATTACGTGGCCCCGATGAACCAGGAACATGCCTGGTGTCTGGCGATTGAAAAGCTGACCGGCGTTGTCGTGCCGCGCCGCGCTTCGCTGATCCGCGTGCTTTATTCCGAAATCGGCCGCATCCTGTCGCACCTGCTGAACGTCACGACGCAGGCGATGGACGTCGGTGCGTTGACCCCGCCGCTTTGGGGCTTTGAGGAACGCGAAGATCTGATGATCTTTTATGAACGCGCTTGCGGTGCCCGTCTGCACGCGGCCTATTTCCGCCCCGGCGGTGTGCATCAGGATCTGCCACCGGCCTTGCTGGACGATATCGAAACCTGGTCGCATAAATTCCTGTCCGGCTTCATGGTCGACATCGACGAATTGCTGACTGAAAACCGCATTTTCAAACAGCGCAATGTCGATATCGGTGTTGTCAGCACCCAAGACATCCAGGATTGGGGTTTTTCGGGCGTGATGGTGCGCGGGTCTGGCATGGCCTGGGATTTGCGCCGCGCGCAGCCCTATGAATGCTATGACGAATTCGACTTCCAGATCCCGACGGGCGTGAATGGCGACTGCTATGACCGCTACCTTGTCCGCATGGAAGAAATGCGCCAGTCGACCTACATCATCCAGCAGGCCATCGCGAAACTGCGCGCACCCGAAGGGCAGGGCGATGTGCTGGCACGTGGCAAGATCACACCGCCCAGCCGCTCCGCGATGAAGACCGACATGGAAAGCCTGATCCACCACTTCAAGCTGTACACCGAAGGGTTCCACGTTCCCGCCGGCGAAGTCTATTGCGCGGTCGAAGCGCCCAAGGGCGAATTCGGCGTGTATCTTGTCGCTGACGGTACCAATAAACCCTACCGCGCCAAATTGCGCGCGCCGGGCTATCTGCATCTGCAAGCCATGGATTATCTGGCCAAAGGCCACCAGCTGGCGGATGTCGCGGCCATCATCGGTACCATGGACATCGTCTTTGGCGAGGTCGACCGTTGAGCCTGCCCGCCGTTTTCATTTTGCAAAATAAACTCCCGCCGGAGGCACCTGCCGTCTCTGCCAGAACGAAAGCCTGATCTGATGCTGCGCCGTCTACACCCTGACCAACCGACAAGCTTTGCCTTTACCCCCGACAACCAGGTATGGGCCGAAGCGCAGATCACCAAATACCCCGAAGGCCGTCAGGCCAGCGCGATCATCCCGCTGTTGTGGCGTGCGCAGGAACAGGAGGGCTGGCTCAGCCGCCCTGCAATCGAACATGTGTCCGACATGCTGGGGCTGGCCTATATCCGTGGTCTCGAAGTTGCGACATTCTATTTCATGTTCCAGCTTCAGCCCGTGGGCGAAGTCGCGCATTTCCAGATTTGTGGCACCACATCCTGCATGATCTGCGGTGCCGAAGACCTGATCGCGGTCTGCAAGGAAAAGATCGCTGCCAAGCCCCATGAAATCAGCGCTGATGGCAAGTTTTCGTGGGAAGAGGTCGAATGTCTCGGAGCCTGTTCCAACGCACCCATGGCCCAGATCGGCAAGGATTATTACGAGGATCTGACCACCGAGGGTTTCTCGGCGATGATCGACGATATGGCAGCGGGCAAAGTGCCGGTTCCCGGTCCCCAGAACGGCCGCTATGCGTCCGAGCCTTTGTCCGGTTTGACCAGCCTCACGGATCACGACAGCGGCAAGACGCAATATAACGCCAGCGTCCAGTTGGCGGTTGATATTGGCGATACGTTGAAACGGATCGACGGGACAGAAGTGCCGTTTTCCGCCCCTTGGCAGGGCAAGGATGCCGGCAAGACATCCGGCAAACCCGCGAAATACGACGACCTGATGCCGCCGGCTGGGCCCGATGGTGCCCAAGGCGGGCGCACCGCAGCAGAGCAAGCCGCGCCGCGCAATGTCGGTGACAGTTCCGACAAAAAATCCGAAGCCCCCGGCGAAGCCAAAGGTGTCAAAGCCGTCGGCAAACCGGCACAGGGCAGCGTTGCCCCGGCGCCGAAAACACCCAAAGCCAAGCCTGCCGTGGCCGAAAATAACGCCCAAGCAGGGGGTACGAAACCTGCGATGCTTGATGCGCCACGGGGTGGGGCTGCGGATGATCTGAAGCTGATCAAGGGCATCGGACCAAAGCTTGAAAAGATGGTTAACTCATTGGGTTTCTTCCATTTTGACCAGGTCGCCAACTGGACAGCAGATGAACTGGCTTGGGTCGATCAGAACCTTGCCGGCTTCAAGGGCCGCGCGACCCGCGACGCTTGGGTTGATCAGGCCAAAAAGCTGGCCGCAGGCGAGGAAACAGAATTCTCGTCCCGCGCCAAAAAAGATGATATCTATAAGGCATAATAGATCATCTTGAATGGCAACAAAGGGACGGACATGACAAATTTGACAGAAAAAGAACAGTGTAAACGTGGGTGCACCTGGTGGGGGGCCGGTATCGGCCTTGGTGCCGCTCTTTTGTTTTGGGCGATCTTTGGCTGGGGTTTTTTCCTGTCCGTTATCCTTGGTATCGTTTTCGGTGTGGTGGCTTTTTTCGTTCTGTCAAACATCTGGTGTGACAAGATTTCCGATGCGCCTGTTGCGTCTGCCGCAGCGCCATCTTCCGCCGCATCTTCTGGCGCTGCTGCGACCGCTTCGGCGACAGCGGCCCCCGAAGCGCCTGTTGCGTCTGCCGCACCTGCCGCGCAGGCTTCTGCCGATGTTGCGCCCGCCCCATCCGAGGCCGCTGCAAGCGCCCTCGATGCTTCTGCCGCCGCACCTGAAAAGGCGGCATTTTCCGGGATGAAGCCCAGCACGCCTTTGAAGGGCCAGCAAGAACTGGCCGCGCGCAAGGGTACCTATAAATACGAAGCGCCCAAGGCCGAAAAAGCCCCGGCGAAAAAGACCGCAGCCCCCAAGAAGGCCGTGGCCTCTGGGAAAGCCGTAGCTGCTGCGCCCGAAAAGGCGGCTCCGGTCAAGAAAACCGCAGCCCCCAAGAAAGCCGCAGCACCCAAGCAAAAAACCGCGCCGAAGAAAACAGCCGCCGCGCCAGTTGCGCCTGCGGCGTTTGTGGATGTCCCTGCCGACACGGTTCAAAGCCAGCCCGAAACCCTGACCCAGGCGCGGGCAGGTGGGGCGGATGACCTCAAGCGTATCAGCGGTGTGGGCCCCAAGCTGGAACAGACCCTGAACGAGTTGGGGTTCTATCACTTTGACCAGATCGCCAATTGGGGCGCGCAGGAAATTGCATGGGTTGACGCGCGGGTTCGCTTTAAGGGCCGCATCGCGCGTGACAACTGGATGGAGCAGGCAAAAATTCTGGCTGCTGGCGGCGAGACCGAATTCTCTGCCCGCACCAAGAAAACCTGAAGCCTGACGTGGTGCCTGACAGATGACCGAAGAAGAAAACATCGCACTCGCCCGCAAGGGCCGGATGGTGGCGTTGGTCATCGCAGGCACCATGTTGCTTTGGATTGCCCTGCAGTGGCTTGCGCCGCAGTTCGGGTTGCCGGGGCGCTATGCCTTGTTGTTTGACTTTGCTGCCTTGGGTGCCTTGATCTGGGCGATGGTTAATATCTATCAGATGCGCAAGGCCCGCGCGGCAAGCCGCAACGACTAAAAGAAAACGCGGTACGCCGCACAGGAATAGAACAGTAAGCGCAGCACTGCTGCGAGACATAAAGGGAAGCGACATGCTCCAGGATCAAGACCGCATCTTTACCAATATCTACGGTATGCACGACCGGACGCTGAAGGGCGCGCAGGCGCGTGGCCATTGGGATGGCACGGCGAATATCCTGAAGAACGGCCGCGAATGGATTATCGACCAGATGAAGGCGTCAGGCCTGCGCGGTCGGGGTGGTGCGGGTTTCCCGACCGGTCTGAAATGGTCTTTCATGCCCAAGGAAAGCGACGGCCGCCCCAGCTATCTGGTGGTGAACGCCGATGAATCCGAGCCCGGCACCTGTAAAGACCGCGAAATCATGCGCCACGATCCGCATACGCTGGTCGAAGGCTGTCTGATCGCCAGCTTCGCCATGCAGGCCAACGCCTGCTATATCTACATCCGCGGCGAATATATCCGCGAAAAAGAGGCGCTTCAGGCCGCGATTGACGAGGCCTATGATGCGGGTCTGGTGGGCAAGAACGCCTGCAAATCCGGCTATGATTTCGATATCTATCTGCACCACGGAGCAGGGGCCTATATCTGCGGCGAAGAAACCGCATTGCTGGAAAGCCTTGAGGGCAAAAAAGGCATGCCGCGCATGAAGCCGCCATTCCCTGCGGGTGCCGGTCTGTATGGCTGCCCGACCACGGTGAACAATGTGGAATCGATCGCCGTTGTGCCAACGATCCTGCGCCGCGGGCCCGAGTGGTTCTCGAGCTTTGGCCGCCCCAACAATGCGGGCACCAAGCTGTTTGCGATTTCCGGTCACGTCAACAACCCTTGCGTCGTCGAAGAAGCGATGAGCATCGGCTTTGAAGAACTGATCGAAAAGCATTGCGGCGGTATTCGCGGTGGCTGGGACAACCTCAAGGCCGTTATTCCGGGCGGGTCGTCTGTTCCGATGATCCCCGGCGCACAGATGCGCGACGCGATCATGGATTTCGATTACCTGCGCGAGCAGCGGTCGGGTCTGGGTACGGCTGCGGTTATCGTCATGGATAACTCTACCGACGTGATCAAGGCGATCTGGCGTTTGGCCAAATTCTACAAGCACGAAAGCTGTGGCCAGTGCACGCCGTGCCGTGAAGGCACCGGCTGGATGATGCGCGTGATGGACCGTCTGGTGACCGGCGATGCCGAACCCGAAGAAATCGACATGCTGCTGGACGTGACCAAGCAAGTTGAAGGCCACACGATCTGTGCCCTTGGCGATGCGGCAGCCTGGCCGATCCAAGGTCTGATCCGTCACTTCCGTGACGAAATCGAAGACCGTATCAAGCACAAGCGCACCGGCCGCGTCAGTGCCGTGGCGGCGGAATGATCATGGAAGCATTTGCCGCCTATAGCCATGCCATCGCATCCCTTGCCCTTTGGGCGCTGTTGATCAGCGTTTTGGGTGCCGCATCGACCCGTGGGCGTACCCCCGAAAACCGGTGCGACTGTGGCAAGCCCAAGCGGAATTACGACGATCCGTGGTACCGCAGTGAACGTGCGTTCATGAATGCCGTTGAAACCTCCGGCCCGTTTATCGCGACCACAGTTGCGGCAATTCTGATCGGTGCTTCGCCGTTCTGGGTCAACCTGTTTGCGTCGGTGTTTATTGTGGCACGTGCTGTAATGGCGTTTGTTCACATCCGCACAACCAATCAGGCGGCGCGGTCGCTGTGCTTTGGCATCGGATTGTTCTGCATTCTGGCACTGGTGATCATGACAGTGGTCGCGGCCTTTTAAAGGGGCTGCTGCCAGCGCTTGGCCGCAACAAGGAACGCGCATGGGATTTTTCCGCAATATCTGGGACGGTCTGCTAAGCCTTGCTGCGGCTTTGGTAACCCTCGCGGTTTTTGCGACACCCGTTTGGGCGACGCATCTGGCGATATCGGCCAAGGTCGTGCCGGTGTGGACCTATGCGGCGCTGGTGGGGTTGATCTATATCGGCGGCAATCTGGCCATCGCCTTTCTGCGCAAAGCGCTGGATGGCGTGGCCCCCTTGCGTGATCGGAGACGGTGATGGACGACATGCATCTGGCCGAGCTGAACGTCGGGCGGCTTTTGGCCCCAACAGGTGACCCGCGTGTCGCCGAATTTATGGACAACCTTGACCGGATCAATGGCATGGGCAAGCGGATGCCCGGCTTTGTCTGGATGATGGAAGGGTCGGGCGAACCGGGGACGGGCAACACCGATGCCAAGATCGACGGCGACCCGCAGCATGTTTCAAACCTGACGGTCTGGGAAGACGTTGAAACCCTTGAACAATTCGTCTGGGGGACCATTCACAAACAGTTCTATGCGCGGCGTCGTGAATGGTTTGAAGTCTTGGATAAAATGCATTTTGTGATGTGGTGGGTCCCAAAAGGCCATCGCCCCACTTTGGAAGAAGCACTGGCGCGACTGGACCATTTGCGCGAAAACGGCGACAGTGACCATGCGTTTGGCTGGGCGCATCTGAAACAGGCAACGCGCTGGCGCAGCGACGGGTGCCAAGCCACAGCGGCGGAGTAAAACTATGAAGTTTATTGTTTGTGCATTTATGGCCACGGTGGCCTTGGCGGGCTGCACGTCCCAAGAGGACCGGATCGCCTTTGATGGCAAGTTTTTCAAGACCAAGATCAGCAAGGTTGATGGCCAACGTGACGTGTTCACGCTGGTGGTCAAGAACGCGTCGCAGTCGATTGACGGTGCCCGCGAGGCCGCGCGTTACGAGGCGACGGTATATTGCGTGAACACCTATGGCAGTTCCGATATCATGTGGGTTGTGGGGCCTGATACGCCTTCGGAAAATTTGCAGCTCGTTGGGGATAGTTTGACCTTTTCTGGGTCTTGCCCTTCGTGATGGTTTGCGCGACACACGGCATGCAAATGGCTGATTTCGGGATGTTATTGCATAACAACCATGTCGGTTCCCATATGCAGACGGGGCATTCCGCCCCCTGCATGAGGAGAGTAAGATGCGTAACGTATTGATTGCTGTGGTGTCTGTGGCGCTGCTGGCCAGCCCTGTCGCTGCGAAGTCACCGCTGCGTGATGTGGCGGCTGTAGATGGCGCGTTGCTGGATTTGGGACTGGCCGACAAGATTCGCAAGGAATGCCCCGATATTTCCGCCCGCATGATCCGCGCCATCAGTTATTTGAACAATATCCAGCAAACCGCGCGGTCTTTGGGGTATACAGATGCCGAAATTGACGCCTACCGCAAAAGCCCCGAAGAAAAAGCGCGCATGAAAGCCCGTGGTGCTGCATATTTAGAGGCAAATGGGGTCGATACTTCCGATCCACAAAGCTATTGTACGTTAGGCCGCGCAGAAATCCAAAAATCGAGCCGTATAGGTTCGTTACTGAGAGCGAAGTAAGCATATGAGCGATATCCGCAAGATCATCATTGACGGTAAAGAAGTCGAAGTCGAAGGGGCAATGACGCTTATTCAGGCGTGCGAGGAAGCGGGCGTGGAAATTCCACGTTTCTGCTACCACGAACGTCTGTCGATTGCGGGCAATTGCCGGATGTGTCTTGTCGAAGTTGTCGGCGGTCCGCCCAAGCCAGCCGCGTCTTGCGCGATGCAGGTGCGCGATTTGCGCCCCGGCCCCGAAGGCCAGGCACCGGTTGTCAAAACCAATTCGCCCATGGTTAAAAAGGCCCGCGAGGGCGTGATGGAATTCCTGCTGATCAACCACCCGCTGGATTGCCCGATTTGCGATCAGGGCGGCGAGTGTGACTTGCAGGATCAGGCGATGGCATATGGCGTTGATTTCAGCCGTTACCGTGAGCCCAAGCGCGCGACCGAAGATCTTGATCTGGGGCCACTGGTTGAAACCCACATGACGCGCTGCATTTCCTGCACCCGTTGCGTTCGTTTCACCACAGAAGTTGCCGGCATTCACCAGATGGGCCAGACGGGCCGTGGGGAAGACGCCGAGATCACAGCCTATCTGGGGCAGACGCTTGATTCGAACCTTCAGGGCAACATCATCGATCTGTGCCCTGTTGGTGCATTGGTGTCGAAGCCATATGCCTTTACCGCGCGCCCTTGGGAATTGTCCAAAACCGAATCCATTGACGTGATGGATGCGCTTGGGTCCAACATCCGTGTTGATACCAAAGGCCGCGAAGTCATGCGCATGTTGCCACGCAACCATGACGGCGTGAACGAAGAATGGATTTCCGACAAAACCCGTTTCGTCTGGGACGGCCTGCGCCGCCAGCGTCTGGATACACCTTACATCCGTGAAAACGGCAAGCTGCGCAAAGCCGAATGGCCCGAAGCGCTGGCCGCTGTCGCCACCGCGATGAAGGGCAAGAAAGTTGCCGGTCTGATCGGTGATCTGGTTCCGGTCGAGGCTGCATTCGCCTTGAAGCAGATGATCGAAGGGCAGGGCGGCGTCGTTGAATGCCGCACCGATGGTGCAAAGCTGCCAGCGGGCAACCGGTCCGGCTATGTCGGGACGGCGGCGGTCGAGGATATCGACACGGCCCAAGCGATCATGCTGATCGGTACGAACCCCGCGATCGAAGCACCTGTTCTGAACGCGCGCATTCGCAAGGCGTGGTCACGCGGTGCCAATATCGGTCACGTCGGCCCTGCTGCCGATCTGACCTATGAACATGCGCATTTGGGCGATGGCCCATCGGTTCTGGCCGATCTGCTCAAGCGCGACCACACCGAGGTGGCGGACAAGCCGTCCTTGGTCATTGTCGGCATGGGCGCATTGGCCCGCGAAGACGGTGCCGCGGTTCTGGCCGCAGCGATGGCCTTGGCCGAAGCAACGAAATCGGGCTTTATGGTGCTGCACACTGCGGCGTCCCGTGTGGGCGCAATGGATATCGGCGCTGTCACCGACGGTGGCGTTGGTGATGTCGTGGCTGCCGATGTTGTCTATAATCTTGGCGCGGACGAGGGTGACATCCCTGCCGGACCATTCGTGATTTACCAAGGCTCGCACGGGGATCGCGGCGCACATCGTGCCGATATCATCCTGCCCGGTGCCGCCTATACCGAAGAAGCAGGCCTGTTTGTGAACACGGAAGGACGGCCCCAACTGGCGGCTCGTGCCAGCTTTGCACCCGGTCAGGCCAAGGAAAACTGGGCCATCCTGCGTGCGCTAAGCGCCGAATTGGGGGCCACGCTTCCGTTCGATTCGCTGGCCGCCTTGCGCAAGGCATTGGTTGCCGAGGTTCCGCATCTGGGGAACGTCGATCAGGTTGCTGAAAACGACTGGCAAGCTGTGGCACAGGGCAAAATGGCGGATGCGGCGTTCCAGCCTGCGATCGCTGATTTCTACCTGTCCAACCCCATCGCGCGGGCCAGCCAGTTGATGGCAGAGCTTTCGGCAAATGCCAAAGCCCGCCGCGAAGCGCCTTTGGCGGCAGAGTGAGGGTTTTGGGGATGATGATACTCCCTGCATTTATGGCCGCCTGCGAAGCGCAGGTGCCCATGGCAGAGGATTTTATCCCTGATTATCAAGGCGTGGAGACCAAGTTGCTTGACGGCGATCTGGTTCAGTTCAACGTGGCAATGACCAAGGCGCGGTCAGCTGATAACGTGGCAGAATACGCGGAATGTGCGGCGGCGCGGTATACTTTGATCCGGGGCTTTGGATTTGCCCGTCACGTGCGCACAAATGTTGAGATCGTGGGTGGCGTCTGGCACGCAGATGCTGTTTACACCATCTCGCCAAGCCTGCCACGGGGCTTGAAGACAATTGATGCCGAAGTAACCGTGCAAAATTGCATGGAACGCGGCATACCGACGGTGTGAGGACCTATGGCTGACTTCTTTTTTAACACCACGCTGGGCATGATCCTGCTGATTATCGGGCAGATCCTTTTGATCGTCGTGCCTTTGCTTCTGGCGCTTGCCTTCCTTATGTATGCAGACCGCAAGATCTGGGCGAGCGTTCAGCTTCGTCGGGGTCCGAACGTGGTTGGTATATATGGTTTGCTGCAATCCTTTGCGGATTTCGGCAAATACATCGTCAAAGAGATCGTCGTGCCTGCGGGTGCGGACCGGCCCGTGTTCTTCCTGGCCCCGATGGTCAGTCTGGTCATGGCGCTGGTTGCCTGGGCGGTGATCCCGTTCAATGACGGTTGGGTGTTGTCCGACATCAACGTCGCGATCCTGTTCGTCTTCGCGGTTTCCTCTCTCGAGGTGTATGGCGTGATCATGGGCGGGTGGGCCTCGAACTCCAAATACCCCTTCTTGGGCAGCTTGCGCTCTGCCGCGCAGATGATCTCTTACGAGGTGTCGATCGGCTTGATCATCATCGGTGTGATCATTTCCACCGGATCGATGAACTTTAGCGGCATCGTTGCAGCACAAGACAGCGACTATGGCTTGCTAAGCTGGTACTGGTTGCCGCACTTCCCGATGTTGATCCTGTTCTTTATCAGTGCCTTGGCTGAAACAAACCGCCCTCCATTCGATCTGCCCGAAGCGGAATCGGAATTGGTTGCCGGCTATCAGGTTGAATATTCATCCACCCCGTTCCTGCTGTTCATGATCGGCGAACTGGTTGCCGTCGTGTTGATGTGCGCGCTGATCTCGCTGATGTTCTTTGGCGGTTGGTTGTCCCCGATCCCGGGCCTGCCTGATGGCATCTTCTGGATGGTCGCCAAAATGGGTCTGGTGTTCTTCTTCTTCTCCTTGGTCAAGGCGATCACACCACGCTACCGCTATGACCAGTTGATGCGCTTGGGCTGGAAAGTCTTCCTTCCGTTCTCGTTGTTCTGGGTGGTTTTCGTTGCCTTTGCCGCAAAATTCGAATGGTTCTGGGGTGTTTACGCACGCTGGACAGTAGGGGGCTGATCCGATGACAGACTATACCCGTCACGCCAAATATTTCCTGTTGCAGGATTTCTATCACGGTCTGAAGCTGGGCATTAAGTATATGTTCAAGCCCAAGGCGACGATCAACTACCCGCATGAAAAGGGGCCTTTGTCCCCGCGTTTCCGCGGTGAACATGCCTTGCGCCGCTATGCAAACGGCGAAGAACGCTGCATCGCGTGTAAACTGTGCGAGGCCGTGTGCCCTGCGCAAGCGATCACGATCGACGCCGAACCCCGTGATGACGGCAGCCGCCGCACCACGCGCTATGACATCGACATGACGAAATGCATCTACTGCGGTTTCTGTCAGGAAGCCTGCCCGGTGGATGCGATTGTCGAGGGGCCGAATTTCGAATTCTCGACCGAGACCCGCGAAGAGCTGTATTACGACAAGGCCAAGTTGCTGGAAAACGGCGACCGTTGGGAAGCCGAAATTGCCCGCAACCTCGAGATGGATGCACCTTACAGATGACCAATCCCTCCAACCCTTTTGAAGAAATGATGCGTCAGATGCAGGATATGGCCAAGGCCTTTCCGGCGATGGATGCGTTTTCGCCAAAGGGGTTCGAGGCGATGATGGGCAAGATGCCCAAGGACATGATGGAAACGTTTTTTGGCAACACGCTGAATCCCGACGGGTTGGATGCCAAAACGCGGATGCTGCTGACGATTGCAGGTTTGACCATGCAAGGTGCCCAAAACGATATCGCGCTGAAACAGTCCGTGATCCACGCGATCGAGGCGGGCGCGCACAAGCAGCAAGTGATTGAGACGATTGGACAGATGGCGGTTTTTGCCGGTATCCCTGCCATGACCCGTGCAATGCAGATTGCGCAGGGCGTGTTGGATGACAAGGAAGGTGACGCATGAGCGTTTTTGCATTTTATCTTTTTGCGATCAGCGTGATTGCAGGCGGGCTTTTTACCGTCATCAGCCGTAACCCGGTGCATTCGGTGTTGTGGCTGATCCTGGCATTCCTGAGTGCCGCCGGTCTGTTCGTGATGCTGAACGCCGAATTCGTGGCGATGCTGCTGATCATCGTCTATGTGGGCGCGGTTGCGGTGTTGTTCTTGTTCGTTGTGATGATGCTGGACGTCGATTTCACCGAGCTGAAGGCCGAGATGGCGCGCTATATGCCGTTGGGGCTGCTGATCGGATTGATCGTTTTGATGCAATTCGTGATGGCTTTTGGCGCATGGGATGCAAATGCCGCTGCCGAAGGGCTGCGCACGCAGGTGGTCACGGACGAGGTGCAGAACACGGCTGCCTTGGGCCTGATCCTGTATGACGAATATTTCCTGCTGTTCCAGCTTGCGGGTCTGATCCTGCTGGTTGCGATGATCGGGGCGATTGTCCTAACGCTGCGCCATCGTGGCGATGTGAAACGCCAGGACGTGGTGGCTCAGATGATGCGCGATCCGGCCAAGGCCATGAAATTGAATGATGTGAAACCGGGGCAGGGTCTGTAAAGACCTGCCCGAACAAGGATGTGAGCCATGTCGCGAAATACCATTGTGGTACTGGTTTTCGTGCTGATCGTTGTCTTTGGCGGCTATAACATCATCGGATAACGACGGGATCGGGGTGGAAACCTTGACCGCCAAGAACTAAAGAACGCCCGAAACGGGCAAAGAACCGAGGGACGACATGATCGGAATTGAACATTACCTGACAGTGGCGGCGACGCTTTTTGTCATTGGCATTTTCGGGCTATTCCTGAACCGCAAGAACATCATCATCATGTTGATGTCGATCGAGCTTATGCTCTTGGCGGTGAATATTAACTTCGTCGCTTTCTCGCATTTCCTGGGCGATATGGTGGGGCAGGTCTTTACCTTGTTCGTTCTGACTGTTGCTGCTGCGGAAGCGGCGATCGGTCTGGCCATTCTGGTCTGCTTTAACCGCAACCGAGGTTCGATTGCTGTTGAAGATGTCAACGTGATGAAGGGCTAAGATCATGGAAAGCATCATTCTTTTCGCACCACTTGTGGGTGCATTGATCACGGGTTTTGGCTGGAAACTGATCGGCGAAAAGCCGGCACAGTGGTTCGCTACGGCGATGTTGTTTCTGGCGGCTTTCCTAAGCTGGGTCGTCTTCCTGACCTTTGACGGTGTGACAGAGCATATCCAGCTGTTGCGCTGGATCGAAAGCGGCAGCCTGTCGACAGACTGGGCGATCCGCATGGACCGTTTGACGGCGATCATGCTGATCGTCATCACCACCGTGTCCAGCCTCGTGCACCTGTATTCCTTTGGCTACATGGCCCATGACGAGAATTTCAAAGACAACGAGCCCTACCGTGCCCGTTTCTTTGCCTATCTGTCGTTCTTCACCTTTGCGATGTTGATGCTGGTTACAGCCGATAACCTTGTTCAGATGTTCTTTGGCTGGGAAGGTGTGGGCGTTGCGTCATATCTGTTGATCGGTTTTTACTACAAAAAACCGTCGGCCAATGCCGCGGCGATCAAGGCTTTCGTGGTCAACCGTGTCGGTGACTTCGGGTTTGCGCTTGGGATCTTTGGCCTGTTCTACCTGACCGACAGCATCAAGTTCGACGATGTTTTCGCGGCGGCACCTGAACTGGCAAACACCACCTTGCATTTCTTGTGGGCTGACTGGAACGCGGCGAACCTGCTTGCCTTCCTTCTGTTTGTCGGTGCCATGGGTAAATCGGCGCAGCTGTTCTTGCACACATGGTTGCCGGACGCGATGGAAGGCCCGACCCCTGTGTCCGCCCTGATCCACGCCGCGACGATGGTGACTGCGGGTGTTTTCCTTGTCTGCCGTATGTCGCCCCTGATGGAATTCGCGCCCGAAGCGATGATGTTCGTGACCTTTATCGGTGCAACGACTGCGTTTTTCGCCGCGACTGTGGGTCTGGTTCAGACCGACATCAAACGCGTCATCGCCTATTCGACCTGTTCACAGCTTGGCTATATGTTCGTGGCTGCGGGCGTTGGCATGTATTCCGCCGCGATGTTCCACCTGCTGACCCACGCGTTCTTTAAGGCGATGCTGTTCCTTGGGGCAGGGTCCGTCATTCACGCGATGCATCACGAGCAGGACATGAACAACTATGGCGGTCTGCGCAAAAAGATCCCTTATACGTTCTGGGCGATGATGATCGGCACGCTGGCCATCACCGGTGTCGGCATTCCGTTGACCCATTTCGGTTTCGCCGGCTTCCTGTCCAAGGATGCGATCATTGAAAGCGCTTGGGCCGGTGGCACATCCTATGCTTTCTGGATGTTGGTGATTGCTGCGGCGATGACCAGCTTCTACAGCTGGCGCCTGATGTTCCTGACCTTCTTTGGCAAGCCGCGCGGTGACAAACATACCCATGACCATGCGCATGAAAGCCCGATGGTCATGTTGATCCCGCTGGGTGTTCTTAGCCTTGGTGCGATCTTCTCGGGGATGGTGTTTTACAACAGCTTCTTTGGTCATGCCGAAGATATCGGCGAATTCTATGGTATCCCGATGGCCGAAATGGCTGCTGGTGGCGATGCCAAGGTTGAAGGTGCCGAAGACAGCCATGGTGCGGCCGCAACGGATGCAGGCCATGGCGATGACGCACACCACGGGCCCAGCTTTGCTGGTGCACCGGGCGAAGGTGCCTTGTTCTTTGGTCCCGATAACACCGTGCTTGACGATGCGCATGCAGCGCCTGCCTGGGTCAAGGTCAGCCCGTTCATCGCAATGTCGCTGGGTCTGATCATGGCGCTGTGGTTCTACATCTGGAACCCGACGCTGCCGGGCCGTTTGGCGGCAAACCAGCGTCCGCTTTACCTGTTCTTCCTGAACAAGTGGTATTTCGACGAGATTTATAACGTGATCTTCGTCAAACCGGCTTCTGCCATCGGTCGTTTCTTTTGGAAGCGCGGCGACGGGAATGTCATCGACGGGACGCTGAATGGCATCGCCATGGGCATTATTCCCTTCCTCACGCGGCTCGCGGGTCGTGCGCAATCTGGCTACATCTTTACCTACGCCTTCGCCATGGTGATCGGGATCGCGATCCTTGTGACATGGATGACGATGAGCGGGGGGGCAAACTAATGGATCATCACTTGCTTTCCATCATTACTTTCATGCCAAGCTTTGCGGCGCTGATCTTGGCCGTCTTCCTGCGCGGCGACGACGAAGCAGCGGCACGCAATGCAAAATGGCTGGCGTTGATTACAACAACTGTCACTTTCCTGATTTCACTGTTCATCCTGTTCGACTTTGACCCGTCCAACACCGGCTTCCAGTTTGTGGACGAAGCGACCTGGATCATGGGTCTGAAATACCGCATGGGCGTCGACGGGATTTCGATCCTGTTTGTGATGCTGACCACCTTCATGATGCCACTGGTGATCGCCGCCAGCTGGAACGTGACCACGCGGGTCAAGGAATACATGATCGCCTTCCTGCTGCTGGAAACGCTGATGCTGGGCGTGTTCATGGCGCTGGATATGGTGCTGTTCTATCTGTTCTTCGAAGCAGGCCTGATCCCGATGTTCCTGATCATCGGTATCTGGGGTGGCGCGAACCGGATTTACGCCAGCTTCAAGTTCTTCCTTTATACCTTCCTTGGCTCGGTTTTGATGCTGGTGGCCATGGTTGCGATGTATGCCGATGCGGGCACCACCTGTATTGGCGGCTGCGAAGTCAGCCTGCTGACCCATACCTTTGCCTCCGAGACATTCTCGATTGCCGGAATTACAGTGGTTGGCGGTTTGCAAACCATGCTGTTTTTGGCCTTCTTTGCCAGCTTTGCTGTCAAAATGCCGATGTGGCCCGTCCACACCTGGTTGCCTGATGCGCACGTTCAGGCCCCGACTGCGGGTTCTGTCGTCCTGGCGGCGATCCTGTTGAAAATGGGCGGCTACGGCTTCTTGCGGTTCTCGCTGCCGATGTTCCCTGTCGGGTCCGATGTGCTGGCACCGCTGGTGCTGTGGATGTCCGCCATTGCGATTGTCTATACCTCGCTGGTGGCGCTGGTGCAGGAAGACATGAAAAAGCTGATCGCCTATTCATCGGTGGCCCACATGGGTTTCGTGACAATGGGTATCTTTGCCTTCAACCAGCAAGGTCTGGACGGGGCGATTTTCCAGATGGTCAGCCACGGCTTTATCTCGGCTGCCTTGTTCCTCTGCGTTGGCGTGATCTATGACCGTATGCACACCCGCGAGATCGACGCCTATGGCGGTCTGGTCAACCGGATGCCTGCCTATGCGCTGGTGTTCATGTTCTTTACCATGGCGAACGTCGGCCTGCCGGGGACATCCGGTTTCGTGGGTGAATTCCTGACATTGATGGGGATTTTCCAGGTCAACACATGGGTGGCTGCGGTTGCGACGACCGGCGTTATCTTCTCGGCGGCCTATGCGCTGTGGCTGTACCGCCGCGTTGTGATGGGTGACCTGATCAAGGAAAGCCTGCGCACAATCACCGATATGACGACCCGTGAGCGTTGGATTTTCGCGCCGCTGATCGTCATGACTCTTCTTTTGGGTGTCTATCCGGCACTGGTCCTTGATATCATCGGACCATCGGTTTCCGCCCTTGTTGCTAGCTATGATACGGCCCTGGAGGCGGCAGGTGCCGCTGTCCAGATGGCCTCAGAATAAAGGACCGCGCGATGATTTCCGCTGATCTGAATGTCATCCTGCCCGAAATCGTGCTGTCGCTTTTTGCGATCCTGGCACTGCTGGGGGCGGTCTATACGTCTAAAGACAAGACGGGGTCCTTGCTGGTCTGGCTGACGGCGGGGCTGATGGTGCTGCTGGCGATCTGGATCGGGATGACCGGCACGGGCGAGACACGCATCGCCTTTAACGGGTTGTTCATCGAAGACGGCTTCGCCCGCTTTGCCAAGGTGACGATCCTGCTGAGCGCTGCTGCCGTTCTGGCGATGTCGGAGGCCTATATGAAAAGCCGTGGCCTACTGCGGTTCGAATATCCGGTTCTGGTCGCCCTGAGCGTTGTGGGCATGATGATGATGGTCAGTGCAGGCGACCTGATGTCGCTTTACATGGGCCTCGAGCTGCAATCGCTGGCCTTGTATGTGGTCGCGTCCCTGCGCCGTGACAGCCTGAAATCAACAGAAGCGGGCCTGAAGTATTTCGTACTTGGTGCCTTGTCCTCGGGGATGTTGCTGTATGGCGCGTCGCTTGTGTACGGCTATGCGGGCACCACGCAATTCGCAGGCATCATGACCGTTGCGCAGACGGGTGAGACCTCCCTCGGATTGCTGTTCGGGATCGTATTCCTGATGTCCGGTCTGGCGTTCAAAGTCTCGGCTGTGCCCTTCCACATGTGGACCCCCGACGTTTACGAAGGGTCGCCGACCCCTGTCACCGCGTTTTTCGCGACAGCCCCCAAGGTTGCTGCAATGGCGCTGTTCGCCCGCGTGATGCATGACGCCTTTGGCAATGCTGTCGCCGAATGGAGCCAGATCATCGCGTTGCTGTCGGTTCTGTCGATGTTCCTTGGTGCGATTGCTGCCATTGGCCAGACCAACATCAAACGTCTGATGGCGTATTCGTCGATTGCCCACATGGGATATGCATTGATCGGTCTGGCGGCTGGCACCCAACTGGGCGTCAAGGCGATGCTGGTCTATATGGCGATCTATGTGACGATGAATATCGGTACATTTGCCTTTATCCTGAGCATGGAGAAAGACGGCCAGCCGGTCACGGATATTGCGGCGCTGAACATGTACTCCAAACGCGCGCCCGGTAAGGCATTGGCGCTGCTGGTGTTGCTGTTCTCGCTGGCCGGTGTGCCGCCGATGCTGGGTTTCTTTGCCAAGTTCGGCGTGTGGCAAGCCGGCGTTGACGCGGGGCTGATCTGGCTGGTGGCCGCAAGTGCTGTCGCCTCGGCGATTGGTGCCTATTACTACCTGCGCATCGTCTTTTTGATGTATTTCGGCGAAGAGGGTGACGACAGGCTGGATGGCGGGAAAAGCGGTTTGCTGACAGGCTTCCTCATTGCGTCGGCTGTGATCATGGTGGTCGGTATTGCCAATATGTTCGGTGTCGAGGGTGCTGCCATCACGGCGGCGGCGACACTGGTCAACTGATCGGTTGGTGGGCCCCGTGCGTGAGGGAGCCTCCGGCGGGGATATTTTCAAGCCAGAGAAGCAGGGCGCGTCGTGGCCGGATGGTTACGGGCGTCTTGTGTTTGAGAGCATCGATTCCACGTTGAGCGAGGCGGCACGGCGTGCGCCAGAGTTGACCGGGCCGCTTTGGATTCTGGCCGAGGAACAAACGGCGGCGCGCGGGCGTCGCGGGCGGTCATGGGCCACACCGAAGGGTAATTTTGCAGGGACATTGATGATGCGCCGCGTCGAGGCCCCCGGGATCGCGGCGCTGCGCAGCTTTGTCGCATCGCTGGCCTTGCGCCGTGCCTTTGTCCGGGTGACCGGGGACGAGGGGGCCTTTGCCTTGAAGTGGCCCAATGATGTGTTGCTGAATGGTGGGAAGGTTGCGGGCATCTTGCTTGAGAATATCGGCGATCATCTGGCGATCGGGATCGGGGTGAACCTGGCCCATGCGCCCGGTGCCGATCAGGTGGAGGCGGGGGCCCTGCGCCCCGTGTCGGTGATCGGTGAAACGGGCATATCTGTTTCCCCCGCTGCGTTTCTGGATGCGCTGGCTGGCGAATATGCCGTGCTTGAAACCCAGTTTCAGACCTTTGGCTTTGCGCCGATCCGCACCGCCTGGCTGGCCCATGCGGCCCGTCTGGGCGAAGTGATCGTGGCGCGGACCATGCGCGACGAGACACGCGGGATATTTGAGGATGTGGATGAACACGGTAGTCTGATCTTGCGCACCCCCAAGGGGCGGGTGCCGATCACGGCGGCGGATGTATTTTTCTAGGATGTGAGGGAGGGCCGTTCGATGCTTTTGGCGATTGATTGCGGCAATACGAATACGGTTTTTTCCATTTGGGACGGAACGCAGTTTATTGGCACCTGGCGGACCTCGACCGAATGGCAGCGCACGGCGGATCAGTATTACGTCTGGCTGAGCACGCTGATGAAATTTCAAAAGGTCGAGGCGGATATCACCGATGTGATCATCAGTTCGACCGTGCCACGGGTGGTGTTCAACCTGCGGGTTCTGGCCGACAGATATTTCAACACGCGCCCCATCGTGGTGGGCAAGCCCGAATGCAAGCTGCCCGTTGATGTGCGCGTTGATGCGGGCACTGCCGTGGGGCCGGACCGGTTGGTCAACACCGTTGCGGGGTTTGATCTGTTCGGCGGCGATCTGATTGTGGTGGATTTCGGCACTGCGACCACCTTTGATGTGGTGGCCAGTGACGGGGCCTATATCGGCGGGGTGATTGCGCCGGGGGTAAATCTTAGTCTTGAGGCATTGCATAATGCCGCGGCGGCCTTACCTCATGTGGATATCTCTAAACCGCAGGCGGTGATCGGTACAAATACCGTAGCCTGCATCCAATCAGGTATTTTTTGGGGTTATGTCGGGCTCGTTCGTGAGATATGTGCGCGGATAAAGGCGGAGCGTGAGCGCGAAATGCGTGTGATCGCCACCGGCGGGCTGGCCCCGTTGTTTCAGCAGGCAGTGGACCTGTTCGATTCCTACCAAGATGATCTGACAATGCACGGTTTGACCGTGATTTATAATTATAACAAGGACACCGCTTAATCATATGAGCAGCGAAAGATTGATCTATCTGCCCCTCGGTGGGGCAGGTGAAATTGGCATGAATGCCTATGTTTATGGCTATGGGAAACCTGGCAAGGAACGACTGATTGTGGTCGACCTTGGCGTTGCGTTCCCGGACATGGACACCAGCCCCGGCGTGGATTTGATCATCCCCGATATCGCCTGGCTGGAAGAACGCCGCAACCAGATTGAGGCCATTTTCATCACCCACGCGCACGAAGACCACGTGGGCGCGGTTGCGCATACCTATGACCGTTTGCGTGCGCCGATCTATACGCGGAAATTTACCGCCAACATCGCCAAGCGCAAGATGAGCGAATACAACCATCCTGATAACGCGATCACCACTGTGGCACCCTGGCCTGCAACGACCACCGTTGGTCCGTTCAAGGTCGGCTTTTTGCCGATGTCCCACTCGATCCCTGAATCGTCATCCCTTGTGATCGACGTGGCAGGCGACCGTTTGATCCACTCGGGCGATTTCAAGATCGACATGACTCCGGGTGTGGGCGAAGCCTATGATCCCGAGGTTTGGGCCGATGTGTCCAAGGGTGGCGTCAAGGCGTTGATCTGTGACAGTACCAACGTGTTTTCGCAGAACGCCGGCCGGTCCGAAGCGACTGTCGGGCCAGAGATTGAAAAGCTGCTTGGCTCTGCCCAGGGTATGGTTGTTGCAACGACATTTGCGTCGAACGTGGCGCGGGTGAAGACCCTTGCGGATGCGGGCGAGCGGGCAGGGCGGTCTGTCGTTCTGCTGGGTCGTGCGATGAAGCGGATGGTCGAGGCCTCGCTTGAGACCGGCGTGATGAAGGACTTTCCGGCGGTGATCAGCCCCGAGGATGCGCGCGGCGTGCCACGCGAGAACCTGATGCTGCTGGTGACCGGATCACAGGGCGAACGCCGTGCGGCGTCGGCGCAGCTGGCACGTGGCAAATACATGGGTCTTGAGATGAAGGAAGGGGATATGTTCTTGTTCTCGTCCAAGACCATTCCGGGCAACGAGCGCGGCGTGATCAAGGTGATTAACGCATTCTCCGAGATGGGCGTTGATATCGTCGATGACAGTTCGGGCCTGTACCACGTGTCGGGCCACGCCAACCGTCCCGACCTTGAGATTTTGCATGATGTGGTCAAGCCGCAGATCCTGATCCCGATGCACGGCGAACACCGTCACCTGCGCGAGCATGTGAAGATCGCCAATGCCAAGGGCATGAAGGGCGTTCTGGCTGTGAACGGCATGATGATCGACCTGTCTGGCAATGAACCCAAAGTCGCGGAATATGTCGACAGCGGGCGCACTTATCTGGACGGATCGACCCAGATCGGCGCGATGGACGGGGTCGTGCGCGACCGTATCCGTATGGCGCTGAACGGGCATGTGACCGTGACCGTGATCATGGATGAAAACGACGAAGCCTTGGGCGACCCTTGGGTTGATGCCATGGGCCTGCCCGAACAGGGCCGGTCGAAATCGTCGCTTGTTGAAATCCTCGAGGCTGACCTGGCTCAGTTCCTTGGCCGTGCCAATGCAAAGACGTTGCGCGATGATGACAAGCTGCATGACGGTCTGAAACGTGTCGTGCGTCAGTCGGCCAACGACGAGATCGGCAAGAAGCCCGAAGTCACGATTGTGGTCAGCCGTCTAAGCTGATCGCCTGAAAATACTGCATTTACGCCGCGTGGATCAAAGGATCTGCGCGGCGTTTTTGTTTGTGGTGGGCGGTGAGTTTGCAGGGGGCGGTGAGATTTTCAGGGGGCGGTGAAACGAAAACGGGCGCAAGGTTTCCCCTGCGCCCGTTTCCTTGAAATACGATCCGGTATTTATTCGCGGCGCTCGGCAAAGCTGAGGCCGATAAATTCGGGGGTATGTTCGCCCAGACCGACGATTTTATTATCGTTGCGGTTGTTCTGGTTGCGGTTTTCATTGCGGTTGTTTCCGCGGCCACCACGACGGTTTTGCTGTTGCTTGTCGTCTTGCGGTTTATCGTCAGCGGCTGCTGCCTTGGGTTCGGGCTGCTTTTCAGCCTTAACCTCTGGCGTTGCCTCTGGTGTTGGCTGCTCTGGCTTTGGCTCGGGTTGCGGGGCGTCAGCTGCGACGGTATCGGTTTCAGCCTTTGCCGTTTCGGGCTTTTTACGGCTGCGGGTCCGGGTGCGCTTGGGCTTTTCTGACTTTGGTGCCTCGTCTTGTGCGGCATCCTTGGCAACGGGCTTGTCGGCCTTGGGGGCGTCCTGGGCCGCTTCTTTGGCAGGCTTTGCCGCAGGGGTGTCACCCAGCGGGTTCTCGATCCGGGGGATCTCGCGCTGGACCAGACGTTCGACATCGGCGAGGTTCTTTTCGTCGCGCGGAACGCAGATCATGATCGCTTTGCCATCGCGCCCGGCGCGGCCGGTACGGCCAATGCGGTGCACATAGTCTTCGGCATGGGAGGGCACGTCAAAGTTATAAACGTGGCTCACCGACGGGACATCAAGGCCGCGTGCGGCAACGTCAGACGCCACAAGGAAGCGCAATTCGCCGTTGCGGAACCCGTCAAGGGTCTTGGTGCGCTGGCTTTGGTCCAGATCGCCATGGATCGGTGCCGCGTCATAACCGTGCTTTTTCAACGACTTGGCAACGGTGTCCACATCCATCTTGCGGTTGCAAAAGATGATGGCGTTGGTGCATTTGTCGCCTTCGGCATCGATCAGCGCACGCAAGACCTTGCGTTTTTCCGTTGCTTCGCGGTCCTTGCGGGACGCGGTCAGCATCAGCACGCCTTGTTCGATGTTCTCGCCTGTGGTGGCCTGACGCGCGACTTCGACACGTGTGGGGTTCGACAGGAAGGTGTTGGTAATCCGCTCGATCTCTGGGGCCATGGTGGCCGAGAAGAACAGCGTCTGACGGGTGAACGGCGTCATCTGGAAGATGCGTTCGATGTCAGGGATGAAACCCATGTCGAGCATACGGTCGGCTTCGTCGACGACCATGATTTTTACGTCGGACAAGATCAGTTTGCCACGCTCGAAATGGTCGATCAACCGGCCGGGGGTGGCAATCAAGACGTCGACGCCCTTGTCGATCAGCTTGTCCTGCTCACCAAAAGACACGCCACCGATCAGCAGCGCTTTGGTCAGTTTCAGGTGCTTTGTATAGGTGTCAAAGTTCTCGGCGACCTGAGCGGCCAGTTCGCGTGTGGGGCACAAAACCAGACTGCGCGGCATACGTGCACGGGCACGGCCACGGGCCAGCATGGTGATCATGGGCAGGGTAAAGCTGGCGGTTTTGCCAGTACCGGTCTGGGCGATGCCCAAAACGTCTTTGCCTTCAAGGGCAGGGGGAATGGCACCCGCTTGAATTGGGGTGGGAGTTTCGTACCCGGCCTCTTCGATGGCTTTCAGTACTTTCGGGTTCAGATTTAGATCAGAAAATTTTGTCATGTGTGTCCGATGATAGCGGACATAAATTTTGGCCCGCGGCAGCATTCATGTCGGCCCGCATGGCCCAAGCGGCGGAGGGTCTCCGCGACATGTTCAGCACCCATTAACAAAGACTCTGCATCAGGTCAAATGGATGCGCTAAACGCCTGTGAAATCGGGAAAATGAGTGCCAAGATGTGACATTAGATCAAGGTCTGCCTCGCGCAGGAGCCCGTGACCGGTCAGACGGGCGCGCAAGGCAGGGGTATCGGCGCAGACTTCGTCAAAAAATGCGCGCAATCCTTGCTCGCCAGATTCGCCCTCGATCATCCGGAACAGGTCGTTCATCGACAATCCGCCTTTTTCATAAGGCTTGTTGGGGCCAAGTTCGGGGCGGTAGCTGCCCTTGGCCACGCGATACCGGTAGGCGGCAATCCAGTCGTCCCATGATTTTGCGTGGAGATGGGCCAGATCAATTTCGTCCTGCCGGTCGTGGCAGGGCAGCATTTTGCCGTCCTGAAACACGTTGTGAATACGCAGATGGATATTCGGCAGATTTGTGCGCACGAACACCTTGCCTGCCAGATGGCTTAGAAACCCGCCCTTAAGATATGCGCCGTATGTGGGATAAAGATCGGCAATGATGCGGGCGCGGTCGGGGCCGTTGGGCACAAAAACCTTAAAGGCTGATGGCGCGCCGGAAAGCTGCTCCATCGGGCGGATGCGGGTGGCGGGCGGATCGGCGGGGCGTTCGGCCAGAATATCGGCGATGGGGCGGTCGGCGACCAGAAACTCGTCGGCGTCCATGTGGATCAGCCAGTCCACCTCGGTCCGGCGGTTATAGGCGTGGGTGGCATTGGCGGTTTGGCGCACCTGATGGGTATCGGGGCGGTCGCGCTTGCGCTGCTTCCAGTATTTGTCGTCACAGGTGGTGACACGGATTTTCGGATGCGCATCCAGAAGGGCGTGGGCTTCGGCATTTGGCGCATCCAGATAGATGTAGATGCGATGCGCGCCCGCCGCCAGATGATAGGCGGCGAACTGCAAGATGTCGCGCGTCGGCGCAAGTATGGTCGAGGCGATGCCCCATGTCACATCAGTCATGGGGCAAGTTTGCGGTGTTCAAAGGCCGCTGGCAAGCCAAAGCTAGACCATCATTTCCTTGGTCGCGGTCAGGCGCACATCGGGATAGTCACGGTCGACGCGGTCGATATCCCACTGCAAACGCGTCAGATAGACGATGTCGCCATCATGGTCATGCGCGATGTGCTGTTTGTTGGCTTCGGTAAATTTATCAACGGCTTGGCGGTCACCGTTCACCCAACGCGCCGAAGTGAACTGCGATTGTTCGAACCGCACGGGCAGGCCGTATTCCAGTTCGATCCGGCTGGCCAGAACCTCGAATTGCAATTGCCCGACGACGCCTACAACAAAGCCAGACCCGATGGCGGGTTTGAATACCTTGGCGGCCCCTTCTTCGGCGAATTGCATCAGCGCCTTTTCCAGATGTTTTGACTTCATCGGGTCACCTGCGCGCACGCCTTGCAGCAATTCGGGTGCAAAAGACGGGATGCCGGTCACGCGGAGCGCTTCGCCTTCGGTCAACGTATCGCCGATGCGCAGTTGGCCGTGGTTGGGAATACCGATAATATCGCCGGCCCATGCTTCCTCGGCCAGTTCGCGGTCGGCGGCCAGAAACATTACCGGGTTGGTGACGGACATGACTTTTTTCGACCGCACATGGGTCAGTTTCATGCCGCGGGTAAAATGCCCCGAGGCAAGCCGGACAAAGGCAACGCGGTCGCGGTGCTTGGGGTCCATGTTGGCTTGAACCTTGAAAACAAAGCCCGACACGTTCTTTTCTTCGGGCAGAATGTTGCGGGGTTCGGCCCTTTGGATCTGTGGTTCTGGGCCATAGGTGGCAATGCCGTTCATCAATTCCTTGACGCCGAACGAATTGATTGCCGATCCGAACCAGATCGGGGTCAGTGACCCTTCGGCCATCAGGGCGGCGTCCAGCGGTGGCATCAATTCGCGCACCATCTCAAGGTCTTCGCGCAGCTTTTCCAGCAGGTTCGCGGGCACATGTTCGGCCAGTTTAGGGTCGTCCAACCCTTCGATGGCGATGCTTTCGGACACTTTGTTACGGTCGGCACGGTCCATCAGTTCCAGACGGTCGCGCAGGATGTCATAGCAGCCGATGAAATCGCGGCCCACGCCGATAGGCCAGCTGGCCGGGGTCACGTCGATGGCAAGATTTTGCTGAATTTCGTCGATGATTTCAAAGACATCGCGGCTTTCGCGGTCCATCTTGTTACAAAAGGTCAGGATCGGCAGGTCGCGCATACGGCAGACTTCGAACAGCTTTTGCGTCTGGCTTTCCACGCCTTTCGCGCCGTCAATCACCATCACGGCGGCATCAACGGCCGTGAGCGTGCGGTAGGTATCTTCCGAGAAGTCGGAGTGGCCGGGGGTGTCGACCAGATTGAACCGGTAATTGGTGTCTTTGGTCGCGAAATCGAAGGACATGGCCGACGCAGAGACCGAAATGCCCCGGTCTTTTTCCATCGCCATGAAGTCCGACCGCGTCCGGCGTGCTTCGCCCTTGGCACGGACCTGACCCGCCATCTGGATCGCCCCGCCGAACAGCAGGAATTTTTCCGTCAGCGTGGTTTTGCCCGCATCGGGGTGCGAGATGATCGCAAAAGTGCGGCGCCGGGCGATTTCGGCGGGCAATGCGGGGCGGTTTGAGGGGGTATCTAACATGGATTGGCATATATCCATGCCCATTGACACGCGCAAGTGTGGGCAAAGCTGTGGCCGTGCAAATTGTCTGCGGGTTTGCGGCCAAGCGGTGTAGAATGTGGATGACTTAGCAAGGAAGGGGAAGGAAAATGGAACTGAAAGACATTGCACAGGCCCTGGTCGAAGGGTGCCGCGAAGGCCGCGAGGGGGAGAATCTGGACAGGCTTTACGCGGCAGATGCGGTTTCAGTCGAAGGGGCCGATTACGGAAAAGGTCGCGAGACCAGAGGTTTGGATGGCATCAAAGGCAAGCACGCCTGGTGGGCCGACACGATGGAGGTCACCCGCCAGGAGGTCAGCGACCCGATGCTGCATGGCGATGACCGGTTTGCGGTGATCTTTGACGTGGCGGCGCGCGAAAAGGCGAGCGGCAAGGAAATGGTGATGAAAGAGGTCGCGATTTACCACGTTGCAGACGGCAAAATCGTACGCGAGGAATTCTTTGGCTGAAAACTGCGCCGAGGTCAGCGCATGCTGGCCTTGCGCAACAGTTCCGCCGCATCTGGACGGTCGAGCAGGGGTTTGCCGACATCCAGCCCGGCATGGCGGCGGTCGGAATGGCCGGGGATCACATCGCCCATCGCGTCAGACAGCTCTTGGGGCAGCACGGCTTTGGTGCGGCTGTCGATGAGCATGGATTCAGCAGCGATGCCTTCGGCATAGATGATCTGGTGGCCGTCAAAAAGCAGCTGGAAATAATCGACGAAGCCGCCATCCTGAACGCGCACGCTGTCACCGTTCACCAGATGGCGCGCCTTGACCAGCAGTTCCGAGCGGCCCGCGCCAAGGTGGTCTTCGCGTTGGTAGATGAACAACCGGTGATCGGGGCTGACAATCAGGTCATTGGCGTTGTTAAGCGTGCCGGCAGAAATGCAGATCGGGGCAAATTCACCCACGGCGCGCACGGTGCTTTGGCTGATCCAGCGCACCGCCTTGATCCCGTCATCGCGGGTCAACACGCGGTCCCCGACTTTCAGGTCTTCGATCGGGCGCTGTTCGCCGGATGCCATGGTGATATGGGTGCCACGGGTAAAAGACACGCAGGCGACCTGCGCAAATTTCTGCTGTGCCGTCTTTGTATCGATGCCGACCAGCCGGTATTCCAGTGCCGATGAAAGTGCGCTCAGCGGCACGACATAGATGTCTTCGGCGTTGTTTTTTTCGTCCACTTCGACCAGAATAATCAGGTCTGTGGTCTGGCCGTCCGGGGTCATGAAGGTCAGCGCGCTGTCCAGATGCAGCTGTGCGCCGATGGTACCCACCTCGGAATCGGGGGCAATTTCGAACCCGTTCGTGCCCAAGGCCAGCATCGACAGGCGGTGCGGGTCCGACCCGTAGGTCAGCTCGTAGACGTCATCCAGCAGCAGTTCCGAGGCAAAGGAAATCGCATCCCCCATATTTGCCCCATCCGTCGCCACCAGCTGCGCTGCGCGGTAGACAGGCACGCTTTGGGGGGGGGCTGGCCGGTTGGAGGTCATTTTGGGGACGTGCCTTTGTATCAAGCGATGTGTCGCATGTTTTCAATGAGATATGATTGTGGCTACAGCGGGTCAAGCCTTGGGTCTTTTGCTGGCAATGGACCGATCATGAATGATACGAACAATTTGAAATCAGGAGGGAATTATTATGGATCTGGGAATCAAGGGCAAACGCGCATTGGTTTGTGCGTCATCCAAGGGGTTGGGGCTGGGCTGCGCCGAAGCATTGGCCGACGCGGGTGTTCATCTGGTGATGAATGCACGCGGGGCCGACGCGCTTGAGGCCGCAGCCGAGCGGATCAGGCAGGATTATGGCGTCAGTGTCATCACCATCGCTGCCGATATCGCGACCGAGGACGGCCAGAAACAGGTGCTGGATGCGGCGGGCCAGATCGACATTCTGGTCAATAACGCAGGTGGTCCGCCCCCCGGCATGTGGCATGATTGGGAGCGCGACGATTTCATCAAGGCGCTGGACGCGAACATGCTGGCCCCGATCGCGATGATCAAAGCGCTGGTGCCGTCGATGATGGAGCGCGGCTGGGGTCGCGTGGTCAATATCACCTCGCAATCCGTGCGCGCGCCGATCGGCGTTCTGGGTCTGAGCAATTCCGCCCGTGCCGGATTGACCGGCTATGTCGCGGGCACATCGCGTCAGGTGGCGGGCCAGGGCGTGACCATCAACAACCTGCTGCCCGGCATCCACGCCACAGACCGCGCCGATGCGCTGGACGGCACCGTGGTCAAGCAAAAGGGCATCACACTGGACGAGGCGCGCAAAGCGCGCGCGGCCACCATCCCGGCGGGGCGCTATGGCACGCGGCAGGAATTCGGTGCTGCCTGCGCTTTTCTATGCTCGCAACATGCGGGGTTCATCGTCGGTCAGAACCTGTTGCTGGATGGCGGTGCCGCCAATTTGACCCTTTAAACAACCACAAGTCGGCACGGGGGCCAATCCAAAGCCTCGTGCCGCCTTGATGCCGTGGATTGCTACAGAAAATCACAATCGCGATATGCATCCGCTGCCCAGATGGCGCAGGATTGCTGTCTCGGCTAGGTCTGGTTTAACGATTTAACAAAGGTAGCCCCCGAATGAACCCCACAATCCTGATCGCCGTTTTCGGTGCCATTGTCGTGGCCAGCCTGCTGGTCGCACCGCGTCGCGCCTCCATCGAAGGGTTCTTTGGCGGCGTGACATCTTCGGGCCGCGCCCCCGGTCTTTGGACGCTGGTGCTAAGCCAGGTCACCACATGGATTTTCGCCCGTTCCCTGATGAACGCGGCGATCCTGGGCTATTACTACGGCATCGCGGGCACCTTGGCCTATGCGGCCTATTACGGGTCGTTCCTGACGGGGGGCTTTATCGTGGGCCGCCTGCGCGAAAGCGGGTCGATGTCGGTCCAGGACTGGCTGGGCGCGCGGTTCGGGGCGGCGGGCAATGGCTGTTACAATCTGGTCATCGCACTGCGCCTTTTGTCCGAAGTGTTTGCCAACCTGCTGGTTGTCGGGCTGATTTTCAACGCCGTACTGGCAGGCAGCGGCACGACCGCGATCTTGATCGTCGCGTTTATGGGGCTGGTCTATTCCGCTTGGGGCGGATTGAGCGCGGCCCTGCGCACGGATGTCCTGCAAATGCTGGTGTTTCTGGTCGTCTTCGGCATGGCGCTGGTGTTTCTGGTCGCCAGCCCCGGTTTCGATCTGGGCGCGGTTGTCACGGCACCGGGCACAGCGGGCAGCTATAACGGCTGGGTCTTGTTGGTGGTGGCGCTGTTGCAGGTGTTTTCCTACCCCGCCCATGATCCGGTGATGATGGACCGCGGGTTTATCGCAGACAAAGACACGACGCGGCGGTCGTTCATCCACGCATTCTGGATTTCAACACTGTGCATCATCGGTTTCGGCTTTTTCGGCATTCAGGCCAGCCTGACAGGGGCCGAATACGAGGGTGAATTGATCGGCACTTGGGCCAAGATGTTTCCCGCATGGGTCTTTGGCGCGCTGATGATTTCGTTGCTGGTATCGGCGCTCAGCACACTGGATTCCGCCTTGGCATCCGCCGCACGGCTGGTGGTCGAGGAATTGAAACTGGCCCCGCGCAGTCTGAACGGCGGGCGCGTTGTGATGGTGGTCTTTATGGTCGCAGGGGCGGCGCTGACCTTGTGGGGCAATGCGACGCTGTTTGACGCGGTGGCGGTGTCCGGCACGGCGTCGATGTTCCTTACACCTGTGTTGATTATGGGGCTGGTGATGGGGCGTCAGATTGCACAATGGTCCTATTTCGTTTCCTTTGGCGCGGCGATTCTGGGGGCGGTTGCCTATTTCGGGCGCTCTTGGGCGGTCTTCGCTGCGATCCTGCCCGAGGGGCATAAATACGAACAGCTCTTGGTGATCTGTGTGGTTGTTTTGACCGCAGGCTTTGCGGCGGTGCTTGCGGGCGCGCGGCGGGGCTGATAGCGGTCGTACCCGAGCGAATTGATCGGATAAGACTGTAGCCCATGACGCAAATCCAGCCTCGGCTTGAAATCAAACACCTCAAGCGCAGCTATGGCGGCCGCGCTGTTGTTGACGACGTCAGCCTCAAGATCATGCCGGGGCAGGTGACCTGTCTGCTGGGGCCGTCGGGCTGCGGCAAATCCACCACCTTGCGGATGATCGCGGGCGTCGAGATGCAAGACAGCGGCACGATCCATGTGGATGGCAAGCTGATCTGCGACACGGTTTTCCGCATCCCGCCAGAACGGCGCGAGATTGGCCTGATGTTTCAGGACTTTGCCCTGTTTCCCCACCTGAGCGTTGCCGGCAATGTCGGGTTTGGCCTGAAAACCGGCACCAAGGCAGAGCGCCGCGCGCGGGTCGAGGAACTGCTGGAGCGGGTTGACCTGCTGCGGTTTATCGACGGCTATCCGCATCAATTGTCGGGCGGCGAACAGCAGCGTGTGGCACTGGCCCGCGCCCTTGCCCCGCGCCCCAAGATCATGCTGATGGACGAGCCGTTTTCGGGGCTTGATAACCGTTTGCGTGATGACATCCGCGATGAAACGCTGGGTATCCTCAAGGAAGAGGGCACCGCGGTTTTGCTGGTCACCCACGAGCCCGAAGAGGCCATGCGCATGGCCGACGAGATCGCGCTGATGCGCAACGGCAAGATCGTGCAGCAAGGCGCACCCTATAACGTCTATACCCGGCCCATCGACCGCGCGGCGGTCTCGTTCTTTTCCGATGCGAATGTGTTGCGGGCCGAAGTGTCGGGTGCGCTGGCGCAAACGCCTTTCGGGCGGTTTCTGGCCCCCGGTGTGCCGGATGGCACGCAGGTGGATATCGTGTTTCGCCCCCAGCACGTGCGGATCGATTTTGACCGTGCGGGCAAGGGGCCATTGCCCACCGCAACAGATGGCACGGCAGCCCGTGCCGTTGTTTCGCGGGCGCGGTTTATGGGCAATGAAAGCCTTGTTGAATTCGTGATGGACCATGACGGCAGCAGCCTGCGCGCCACGGTGCCTAATGTGTTTTTGCCGCAACCCGGCGCGGTGATGTGGCTGACGATCCGGCGCGACCGCTGTTTCGTGTTTCCGGCAAGCTGAAGGGGCAAGGGATGCAGACGTTGATGGTTGAATTCGGCATGGGGTCGTCCTTGCGCCGCGCCGATTATACCCAAGCCGCCGAACGCGCGGTGCGCGATGCGCTGTGGCATAATTCGATCAATCTGGCAGAGCTGTTCGGCTTTGATAAATCCGCGATGAAAATCACGCTGGATGTGGGCGTGCAGCAGCCCGATCAGGTCGATGTCGATGTGCTGCGGGCGGTGTTTCCCTACGGTGATGTCACGGTGAACGTGCAACGCGGCGGCTTGGATGTGCCGCGCCCCGAGGGCGAGGGCAACCCGACGATCATGGCGAATGTGGCGCTGTCCGTGGCCTTTGATATGGAGCGCGCCGATGGTTGAGCAGCGGATCATCATCGAGATGGGCATGGGCAATGACCTGCACGGCATGGATTACACCAAGGCCTGCGCCCGCGCGATCGAAGACGCCTTGCGGCATTCATCCTTGCCGTTGTTTGGCGTGCTGGATTTGCCTCATGATGCGATGCGCGTGCAGGTCACTGTGGCGGTGCAGGACCCTGACAAGGTGAATATTGACGCGCTGGTCGCCAAACTGCCGCGTGGCCGGGCGCAGGTACGCGCGGTGTTCGGCGGGCTGAATGTGCCAAGCGGGGATGAGGTGATTGTCGTCGCGCAGGCCAGTGTCGAGGCGTTTTTGCCCAAGCAGGATGGCTGGCGCTTGCGCGGCGCGTCATAAAAGAGATTCAATGCCTTCGGCGAGGATTTTTTTCCATTTGGAATTAGACCTTTGGGGTGAAAAGCTCGGGTAGGGGCTCTGCGTTTTCGATCAGATCAAGACGCAAGGAGACCTGTGCGTTTCGGGTTTCGTCCCAACCTTTCAGAATCCAGCTGCGGGCCTGATGCTGGAGCGACGCGGGGTGCAGGATCAGGCTGCGCAGGGTCGCGTCGGGGGCGTTATAGACCAGCTTGAGTTTCTGGCGGGCGCGGATTGCGGCGCGCAGAATGGGCAGATGCCCCATGCCACGGGCGGCATTGGCAAACGGGTGTTCGATCTGTTGCCAGTCTGTATCGGTGGCGGATGTCTCGAGCGGCAGGCTTGCGTCGATCTTGGCTGCCAATGCGGTCGCGGCGGATTTCAGGGCGGGGTCCGTGGTTTCCAGCACGATGGCGAGGGCGAGTTGCAGTGCTTCGATTTCGGGATCGGTCAGGGTCAACGGTGGCAATGTGGTGGCCGGTTCCAGCCGGTAGCCTGCGCCGCGTGTGCCTGTCACGGGCACGCCTGAGGATTGCAGCCGGCCGATGTCGCGGTACAGCGTGCGCAGCGACACATTCTGTGCCGCAGCCAGATCTTCGGCCCGGTGCAGGCTGTAATCGCCGAGCGTATCGAGCAAGGCAAAGAGGCGGTCAGAGCGGTTCATGGGGTTATGTGCCACAAAAGCCGGGGATTGCCAAGGCAACTGCCAAAAAACTGTCAGCTGTTGATCGCGGATCGAAGCTGTTGCGGAAAACTGGTGGAATTGGCCGGGCCTTGGGGTGTTTCCCCCTTCAAGCCCGGGTCGGTCAGACATAGACAGAAACGGAACCGGACGCGGGAACTGCGTTCGCCTGCTTTGGATGTGGAGAAAACTATGTTTAATAATATCGGCCTTCCCGGCCTTCTGTTGATCGCTGTTGTTGTGCTGGTCCTGTTTGGACGTGGCAAGATTTCAAGCCTGATGGGTGAAGTCGGCAAAGGCATCACCAGCTTTAAAAAGGGCATCAACGAGGGCGAAGAAGACATCAAGAATGCCAGCGATGACAAAGCTGAATTGTCTGACGAGTCTGCCGTTGTGACCGAAATCAAGACCGACAAGGACAAGGTGTAACCCGCCATGTTTGATATGGGGTGGTCGGAGTTATTGGTCGTTGGCGTCGTTGCCTTGATCGTGGTGGGCCCCAAGGACCTGCCTGTCTTGTTTCGCAAGGTGGGGCAGTTCGTGGGTAAGGCCAAAGGCATGGCGCGCGAGTTTAGCAGCGCAATGAATGACGCGGCGGATGACACCGGCATGCGCGAAATATCATCGGGGTTGAACAAGTCGCTCAAGGCGGCGACCAATCCGCTGGGCACTGCAATGGACGGGGTCAAATCGGCGACCAAGTCCCTGGCCGACATCAACCCGGATAGCGAGACCGGCAAACTGGCGGCCAAGCGGGCGGAGGATGCCAAAAAGATGCAGGCCGTGCGCGACCGCACAATTGCCGAGCGCAAGCAGCGCGAAGCGAAAGAGGCGTTGGCGGCGGCGGATGCCGAGGTGGCACATCTGGCCAAGCCTGCGACACCGGCAGCCAAACCGGCAGCTGCAAAAAAGACGCCTGCGAAAAAGCCTGCTGCGCCGAAAGCGGCGGCCGCGAAAAAGCCGGCTGCAAAGCCCGCAGCCAAGAAACCTGCGGCTAAAAAGCCAGCGGCAAAAAAGAGTGAAACATGAGTGCTTCGGACGATATTGACGACAGCGCCGCCCCGCTGATCGAACATCTGGCAGAGCTGCGCACGCGGCTGATCCATTCCGTGATCGCGTTTATCATCGGGATGGTGATTTGCTTTACTGTTTGGAATCCGATCTTTAACTTTCTGACCCACCCGTTGTGTTCGGCCATGGCCGAGCGGGGCCAGGAGGATTGCGGGTTGATCCTGATCAAGCTGCAAGAAGGTTTCTTTGTCGCGATTTCGATCTCGCTTTTGGGCGGTTTGGTGTTGGGTTTCCCCTATATCAGCTACCAGCTGTGGCGGTTTGTGGCACCGGGGCTGTATAAAAACGAAAAGGGCGCGTTCCTGCCGTTTCTGATTTCCAGCCCTTTGATGTTCTTTTTGGGCGCTGCTTTTGCCTTTTATGTGGTCACGCCGCTGGCTTTCGATTTCTTCCTTGGGTTCCAGCAAGCGGGCACATTGGTGGGCGACGGGGGCAAAGACGGGCAGGGTATTGCCGCGATCGCCTTTCAGGGGTCTGCACAGGAATACCTGAGCCTGACGATCAAATTCATCGTGGCGTTCGGTCTGTGTTTCCAGCTTCCTGTGTTGTTGACCTTGATGGGCAAGGCCGGGTTGGTCAGTGCCGAGGGGCTTGGCAACGTGCGTAAATACGCGGTTGTCGGCATTCTGGTTCTGGCCGCTTTGGTGACGCCACCGGATGTGATTACGCAAATCATTCTGTTCGTGGTGGTCTATGGCCTTTACGAGATTTCGATCATGCTGGTGCGCCGTGTTGAACGCCAGCGCGAAGAGAAATTGCGCGCCGAAGGGTATTACGACGACGAAGACGAAGACCCCCTGATGGCGGAATTCGACGAGGATGACGGCAAGTGATCGACGATCCCTTAGACCGCATCGCGGCGGCGCTCGAGAGGATATCTCCGGCGCCGCTGAAAGCTCCTGATTTCGACGCTGCCGGGGCCTTTGTCTGGCACACGGGGCCGGACCAGCTGGTGCCCGTGCCCAAGGTCAGCAAAATTGATCTGGGGTTGCTGGTGGGCGTTGACCGGGCGCGTGATACGTTGCTGGCGAACACCACCCAGTTTGCCGCAGGTCTGCCTGCCAACAACGCCCTGCTTTGGGGCGCGCGGGGGATGGGAAAATCCAGCCTTGTCAAAGCGGTACATGCCCATGTTCAGGCAACGCATAGCGCCTTGCGCATCGTTGAATTGCAACGCGAAGACCTGCCGTCGGTCGGCCGTTTGCTGGCCCATCTTCGCCATGCACCTTACCGGTTTATCCTGTTTTGCGACGATCTGAGCTTTGGCAATGATGATGCGCAATACAAGTCGTTGAAGGCTGTGCTGGATGGCGGCATTGAAGGGCGGCCGGATAATGTCGTTTTATATGCAACGTCGAACCGGCGTCACCTGATGCCGCGCGACATGATCGAAAACGAACGTGGATCGGCGATCAACCCTGCCGAAGCGGTCGAGGAAAAGGTATCCCTGTCGGACCGTTTCGGTTTGTGGCTTGGCTTTCACGCCTGTGACCAGCAGCAGTTTCTTGAGATGATCCGTGGCTATTGTGATGCGCACGGGATCGAGATCGATCAGCCGACGCTCCATGCCGAGGCGATTGAATGGCAGGCGACGCGCGGATCACGGTCGGGCCGGGTGGCGTGGCAGTATTTCGTTGATCTGGCGGGCCGTCGGGGCGTTACGCTTTAAGCGCGGCTTGCGTCGGGGCCCAAACATCACTCACAGGTGATTTATGCAAGCGCGCCGCAAGATTGGCGCGCCTGCGAAACCGCTTATTCAAAGCTGGATCAGTTCAGGTAGGGGGTCGGGTCGACGCTGTCAAAACCGTTGCGCACTTCGAAATGCACAAATGAATCGTCGCCGCCGCGCAGCTTGGCGATGGTGGCACCTTTTGCCACGTTATCGCCTTTTGCCACGCTGACATTCGCGACATTGGCATAGACGGTCAACAGGTTGTCAGGGTGACGGATCACGACAATCGGCACACCTTCGGCGCTTTTTGTGATGGCTGCGACTGTGCCGCTATCCGCTGCTTTGACCGCGCCGCCGGGGGTTCCCTTGATGTTGATCCCCTCGTTCTTGCCTTTGGAATATGCGCGGATAATGCTGCCCTGAACGGGCGGTGTCATGCGACCTGCCGAAACGGGTTTTGTGGTTCTGCCGACATCTGCCACAGGTTTTGCCGCTGCCGGTTCCACTGTGGCGGGTTTCACCGCGGGCTCTACCGGTGGCAGGGGTTTGGCGGCACTGGGCGGGGTAGGTGTCGGAGATCCGACACCGGGCATTGTCGTGGCGGCTGTGGCCGTTGCAGGGACCGCGGCACTGCGTTGGGGTGCGGCTTGCTGTGGAACAGGAATCAACAGGAACTGACCCTCGCGGATCGAGAAATCCGCCCCCAGGCCGTTCCATTCCGCCAAGGTGGCGACGGGTACGCTGTAAAGCCGCGCGATCGTATAGGCGGTTTCGCCCCGCTCGACCTTGTGACGCACGGGTTCGCTGCCTGTCTGTTTCTTCGGGTTTTCGCGGGTCTGCGTGGCGGGCAGGGCTGCGGTCTGAACCGTGGGCGACGCTGGCGCGCGGTTGATGGCACCATCCGCAAGTGTTTGAATATCAATGGCTTGCGTGGTGATCGGGCCGGTGCCCGAGGCCCCTGTCGCGGGCGATGGTTCGGCCACACGGTTCTGAAGGGCGATGATCTCGCCTTCGCGCAAAAGGGCAGTGGGATCAATGCCGTTGTAGCGTGACAAGCTGCCAACATCCGCACCAATACGGTTGGCCACATCCGTCAATGTATCGCCACGGCGCGCGACAACCACCTGATAATTCGGATAGGAAATAACCCCCCGATTATCCGGTGCGGGCCGGGGGGCCAGCGGGCCTGTCGCTGCATCGGCTGTGGTGAAACCATCGCCAAAGCCGCCGCGCATATCGAAATCAAGGGGGCGATCACATGCAGCCAGCAAAAGTGCGCTGCTGCCTGCCAACACCGCCAACCTAAGGGGTCGGATAGCCATCGGGTAGATCATCTGCTTGTCCTCATGTCTTTCGCGGCATTCGGTCCTCGGCCTCCATGTGATCCGGAGTTACCTTGCCTATACAGCATTTAGCTGTCTTTGCCCAATCCTTCAAGCAAGGGTACAAAACGGACCTTGCGCAGTTCGTCATATTCAAGACCGGTTTCGGTTTTGCGCACCCGGATCAGGTGCTGAACCGCGTCGGACTGGCCCACAGGCACGACCATGATCCCGCCCACTTTGAGCTGGGCAACCAAGGGGCCGGGGGGGTCTTCGGCGGCGGCTGTCACAATGATGCGGTCGAACGGGGCCTGTTCGGGCAAGCCAAAGCTGCCGTCGCCTGTGATCGCCGTGATATTGGCCAGATCGAGCGCGTCAAAGATTTCGCGCGCTTCTTGGACCAACCTGCGGTGGCGGTCGATGGTATAGACCCGCCGCGCCAGCTTGCTGAGGATCGCCGCCTGATAGCCCGATCCTGTGCCCACCTCGAGCACCTTGTCGCGGGGGGTCACCTCGAGCGCCTGGGTCATCAGCGCCACCACCGAGGGCTGGCTGATGGTCTGGCCGCAGGCAATCGGCAGGGGCATGTCCTCGTAGGCGCGGGACGCGAACAAGCCGCGGATGAACGGGCCACGGTCGATCTGCTCCATCGCGTTCAGGATGCGCGTTTCGGTGACGCCCTTTGAACGCAAGGCGTAAAGAAACTGCATCTTGCGTTCCGCGCTCGAGATGTCTTCCTCGTCGGTCATGTATTGATCGCTTTGAGGGCCGCAAAACTGTCATGCGCGGTGAAATCGGCGCGCATGGGCGTTACGGAAATATAGCCTTGCAGGTTCAGCGCTGCATCGGTGTCGGCGGCGGTGGGGATTTGCTGGTCGGCCCCTTGAATCCACAAGAACCGCCGCCCCGCAGGCGAGACATGGGGCGTGGTGGAAAAGCTGGTATCGCTGCGGATGCCTTGGGGGGCAAGGCGGATTCCCTGCACATCAGCGGCAGCTGTCGGGGGGAAATTCACGTTATAAAACAAACGGTAGCCATCCGTATGCGCGGGCGTCGCATCAAGGATACGGCGGATCACGTCGACACCATGTTCGGCGGCGGCCTCGAAGGCATCGTCCAGAACGCGGTTGGCGGGACCGAAATACTGCGACAGGGCGACCGCCGGAATGCCTTGAAGCGCGGCTTCCATCGCACCGCCGATGGTGCCGGAATACATCGCGTTTTCAGCCGCGTTATTGCCCCGGTTCACGCCCGACAGGACCAGATCGGGGGGCGCGTCCTTCATGGAATCGTGCAGCGCGGCCAGAATGCAATCTGCGGGGCTGCCTTCGACGGAAAATGCGTGTTTTCCGATCCGTTCAACCATCATCGGGCGGGTATAGCTGATGCAATGGGCAACGCCCGATTGTTCATAGGCCGGGGCGACGGTCCAGACCTCGCCCGTGGGGCCCGCAAGGGTGGTTGCGATGGCGTGAAGCGTCTTGAGGCCCGGTGCGTGGATGCCGTCATCGTTGGTAATCAGAATGCGCATAATATCCCCTTTGCGCCTTGATATGCGAGGGACGTGGGCGCGGCAAGGCAGGAGCCTTCGGCGAGGATATTTTTAAGCCAGAGAAGACCCAAGGGCGGTCAAGATCGCGGCGGCCTGAGACTGGGGGCTGGCCAGACCATCGCGGGATTCACCGGGATGGAACCGTGCGCGGGTCGCCGTGGGCATCGGCGCGGGGGTCAGGATATGCACCTTTGGCCCGATTTTGGCGGCCTCGGCCTGCCAAGACTTGGCCAGCGCGATTTGCGCGGCTTTGGTGGCACCATAGGCCCCGTAAAACTTGGACCCCACGACCGGATCGTCGAAAAACACTGCCTGGCCCGCGTGGCCGAGCAAAGGCGACACATAGGTGATCAGGGTCGAGGTCGCGGTGATGTTGCAGGCCACCGATTTGGCCATGTCTTTGGTATCGACGTGATTGGTGGGGGCCAGCGGTGCCGCGTGGATGGCGGTGTGGAGCCACAGATCAAGGCTGCCCCAGCGGTCATAGATGCCTCGGCACAAGGTCGCCATCGCATCGGCGTTGGTGACGTCCATCGGGGCCAGGGTCGCACTGCCGCCACGGGCCTGGATGCGGTCATCCAGTTCCTCGAGCGCTCCCGTGGTCTTGGCCACAGCGATGATGTGATGGGTATCGCAAAGCGCTTCGGCCAAGGCAGCGCCCAAGCCGCGCGAGGCGCCGGTGATCAATGCAGTTTTCTGTGTCATGGGAGGGATATGCGCGGGGGAATGCGCGGCGTCAAGGGGGCGCTTGGCCGCGCGGGCGGGCAAGGCGTGCCAGTTGTCCGGTTGCTGTCCGGTGTGGCGTGATCAGGATTTGGGAAGTTGCAAAACCTTGGCCTTTGAACCGATCCCGATGACGATGGCATTGTCACTGATTGCAGCGACTGTGCCCCCTGCAATGGCATCGCCCAGCTTGACCCGTCTGATCCGGCCATTGCGGTCGCGCACCAAGGCACCCGGATCTTCGAGACTGCCAAAAATACCAATCAAGGTTACAGCAGGCAGGGCGACTTGCTCGGTCGCAAGATCAATCACTTTGGCAGGGGTCGGGGTGCCGTTTTCGTTGGTGGTCATGTCAGCCTTTCTTGTCCCTGTGGGTCAGGGGAGGGGTACGACATGTCAGTTAACAAAGGCTTTGCGCGGCCGAAAGATGCGGAGGAACAGGCAAGCAAAGACCGGCTGAGACATCGGCAAAGCTTTGCCACGGGGGCCAAATGCAAAGCAGCGCAGGGGGTTGTACCTCTGCGCTGCATTTGTCTAGTGGTGTTTCGGGTGCGCTTATTCAGCGGCAGATTTCATCTGGAAGCCTGCGGTGATTTGATCTGTCGGTTTCACGGGATAGTCACCGGTAAAACAGGCGTCGCAATATTGCGGGCATTTGGCGTTGCGGCCTTCGGCTTCGCCCACGGCGCGGTACAGACCATCAATCGAAATGAACTTGAGGCTATCTACCTGCAAGTGCTCGCGCATTTCTTCTTCGGACATGGTCGCGGCCAGCAGCTTTTCACGCTGCGGTGTGTCGACGCCGTAAAAACACGGCCACGCGGTCGGGGGCGACGCGATGCGGAAGTGGACTTCCTTGGCACCGGCATCAAGGATCATTTCCTTGATCTTGCGGCTGGTTGTGCCGCGCACCACCGAATCGTCCACCAGGATCACCCGTTTGCCTTTGATCAGCGCGCGGTTGACGTTGAGTTTCAGACGCACGCCCATGTTGCGGATCTGCTCCGTCGGCTCGATGAACGTGCGGCCCATATATTGGTTGCGGATGATTCCCATCGCATAGGGAATGCCCGATTGGAGGCTGAACCCGATGGCCGCAGGGGTACCGCTGTCAGGGACGGGGCAGACCAGATCGGCATCGACGGGGCTTTCCTTGGCCAGTTCGCGGCCGATCGCCTCGCGGGTTTCATAGACGGAGCGACCGCCAAGAATGCTGTCGGGGCGGCTGAAATAGACATGTTCAAAGATACAGAACCGCGATGCAACGCGGCGGAAGGGGAAGTGGCTTTCCACGCCCTTGGCGGTGATGACGACCATTTCGCCCGGCTCGATTTCGCGCACGAAATCGGCACCGATGATATCAAGCGCACAGGTTTCCGAGCTGAGCGCCCAGCCGTCGCCGACCTTGCCCAGAACCAAGGGGCGCACGCCCAAGGGATCGCGCACGCCGATCAGTTTGGTGCGGGTCATGGCGACCACGGAAAACGCGCCCTCGACCCGGCGCAGGGCGTCTTCCATGCGTTCGGGGATGGTGCGTTGCAAGGACCGCGCCATCAGGTGGATGATGCATTCACTGTCCGAGGAAGACTGGAAAATCGAGCCGCGTTCAATCAGTTCGCGGCGCAGGGAATTGGCGTTGGTGATGTTGCCGTTATGGGCAATCGCCGCACCGCCCATGGCGAATTCACCAAAGAACGGCTGCACATCGCGGATCGCGGTCTGGCCTTTGTTGCCGGAGGTGGAATAGCGCACGTGACCGATGGCCAATTCGCCGGGCAGGGTTTCCATGACCTTTTGCGATGTGAAGTTGTCGCGCACATAGCCAAAGCGGCGGGCCGACTGGAACCCGTCTGTGGGGTCGTAGCTGACGATGCCGCCGGCTTCTTGTCCGCGGTGTTGCAGCGCGTGCAGGCCAAGGGCCACAAAGTTCGATGCGTCGGCGACACCGACAACGCCGAATACCCCGCATTCTTCTTTCAGTTTATCGCCGTCATCGGCGTCTCGCAGGTACGAGGTGTCAAAAGGATGTGCGGGGGGCATGATCTTGGACAACGGGGAGCTCCGATTCCGGGGAAGAAGACACGCACTATGTAGGCGGTTGCGCGGGGCTTGTCACCCCGCTGTCACATTTAGAAAGGGTTAATGCGTCAACAGGGCTCGTGAAAGGCAAAAGGGCCGCCCGTTGTTGGGGCAGCCCTTTGAAATAATTTGTTATTTAGGCGTTATTCGCCGCAAGCACCCACAAGAGCCTCGTAGCGCGAGGTGATCCAGCCAAGGGCTTCTTCGGGGTTCTGGTCTTCGATCTGGCCGGTAAAGCGCCCAAATACCTGCGCAGAGCGGCTTTCGTCGACGATTGTGAAGGTCTGGCCGGTGATCACCGTATCATAAACAAAGAACGCAATCGCCACCAACAAGATGCCGCGCGCCACGCCGAACAGGAAACCGAGGCCCTGATCCAGACCGCCCAGCACAGACCGTTGCACCAGCGATGAAAACAGCGGTGTGAACAGCGACACCACGATCAAGGCGATGGCAAAGACGATCGCGAAAGCACCGATAATGGACAATTCGCAGCTGTCGGCCAGAAATTCGCCAACAACGGGCAGTTCGGTCACAAGCGGTTCAACCTGTGGGGCAAATAGAAACGCCAGAACAGCGGCGGCAATCCAGCCGACGATGGCCATCAATTCGCGTACAAACCCGCGCCCGTATGCCAAAAGCGCAGATAGAACGATGACAAGCGCCACAACCCCGTCAATGATGGTAAAGCCTTCCATGATCGTCTTGCCTTCCTTGGGGGGGCTGTCAGCCAGCCCCGAAAATTTCGCCTACAAATCCGGTTAGATCGCTCATGGTATTAAGCGTTATGCCGTTTTTGCCCACCGGTTTTCCCCCGGCAGGCGCAATGGCGCTGGTAAAACCAAGTTTTTGCGCTTCTTTCAACCTATTTTCGGTCTGCGTTGCCGGTCTGAGGGCACCTGACAGGCTTATTTCGCCGAAAACAACAGTCTCTGCGGGCAGGGCCACGTCTTCGCGCGCGCTCAGCAGGGCGGCGGCCACGGCCAGATCGGCGGCGGGTTCGGAAATCTTCATGCCGCCTGCGACGTTCAGATAGACATCAAGCCCGGCAAAGGGGATGCCGCAGCGCGCCTCGAGCACCGCAAGAATCATCGCCAGACGCCCGCCATCCCAGCCGACAACCGTGCGCCGCGCCTGCGAATGCGGCGACGGGGCAACAAGCGCCTGCAATTCACACAACACAGGCCGCGTGCCTTCGATGCCTGCGAAAACCACCGATCCGGCAGCCGGTTCGCCACGTTCGGACAGAAAATGCGCCGACGGGTTGGTGACTTCGGCCAGCCCCTGGCCGGTCATCTCGAAGACGCCGATCTCATCCGCGGGGCCAAAGCGGTTTTTCACAGCCCGCAGGATGCGGAACTGGTGGCCGCGTTCACCTTCGAAATAGAGCACCGTATCGACCATATGTTCGACAACACGGGGGCCGGCGATCTGGCCGTCTTTGGTGACATGGCCCACAAGGATCACCGACACGCCGGTGCGTTTGGCAAAACTGGTCAGTTCATGGGCCGAGGCGCGGACCTGGGACACCGACCCCGGCGCGCTTTCGACATTATCGGCCCACATGGTCTGGATCGAATCGATGATTGCCAGATCGGGGCGTTCGGCCTCGAGGGTGGTCAGGATATCGCGCAGGTTGGTTTCGGCGGCCAGTTTGACCGGCGCATCGGCCAGCCCAAGGCGCTGCGCGCGCATCCGGACCTGTGCAGAGGCTTCTTCGCCGCTGACATAGATGGTTTTCAACCCGCTGCGGGCAAAATGGGCGGCGGCTTGCAACAGCAACGTGGATTTGCCGATGCCAGGATCACCGCCCACCAGAATGGCCGATGCCGCCACCAGACCACCACCCAGAACGCGGTCGAGTTCGGCAATGCCGGACTGGCTGCGCGGCGGGGGGGATTCCTTGGTGCTCAGATCGGTCAGTACCATGGCCGACCCGCGCTTGGCCCCGAGCGATTTGCTGGGCGGCCCCGCGGAAATGCCTTTGTCTTGCTGGATCGTGTTCCATTCGCCGCAGCCATCACAGCGGCCGGACCACTTGTTATAGCTGGCACCGCAGGACGTGCATGAAAATGTGACGGGAGTTTTTGCCATATGCCTTTTTGGCTGAGAGCGCAGGCGAGGTCAAAGCAAAAGAACGGATTACCATGCGGCTTTCGCAGGCAATTCGAAAACGCGTTGTTTGGGGCATCGCGTGGCTTGGTCGCAGGGGGGGCAGATCAGCCTGATCTGCGCATGGATGCCTGTGTTTTCCAGCCGATCCAAAGGGACATCAGAATGCAGGCCGTGAACAGATACAGGCCCCATGCGACCTCGATCCGGCCGATGCCCACGCCTTTGGCGAGGGTGATGTAAAGCGCGATCAAAAAGACATCGGCCATGGCGAGTTTGCCGATGAAGTTCAACGCGGGCAGGGCGCGCGGGCTGAGCAGGTCGAATTGCACCAGCGCCAGACCAAGGGTTTTCAGATAGGGGGCAAAGAGCGCGAACACCGTGACGACCAGCGCGAGGGAGATGTCGGAGGCCCAGAGCGCTTGCAGCCCGCTGAGCACTGAAATCTCGGTCAGGCCGAACAGCGGAAGCAGCCCTGCGCGCAAAAGCGGTGCGGCCCAGGCGATGGGATAAAGGAGGAGCAAAGACAGGTTCAGGGCGCGCAGCATGGGGTTTCCAAGACATAAGGCGCATCTGCGCCATTTGATTTTGCGATCTGCGGGGCGCAGATCGGTGCCTTCGGCGAGGATATTTAAGAGCCAGAGAAGAGGCCAGAGAAGAGGCCAGAGATGAGGGTAGTCAGACCCACAGGGGGCTTCGATCCGGATCAGAGTGGCGCGCAGCGATGCTGCGAGGACGTTACTTTAGATAGACCCGGTCATAGCGTGCGCCCAGCGAGGTCAGGATCTCATAGCCGATCGTGCCGGCAAAGCCTGCAACTGTATCAACGGATTGATGCGGTCCGATCAGTTGCAGATGTCCGGGGATTTCGGCCAGGTCGGTCACATCGACCGTGATCAGATCCATTGAGACGCGACCGACCACCGGCAGCTTGCGCCCCTCGTGGGTGAGTGTGGCACCGTTGCCCAAGGCGCGGATCAGCCCGTCGGCATAGCCGCCTGATACGGTTGCGATTTTGGAGTCCCGCGCTGCTGTCCAGCCGCAGGCGTAACCGACAGATGCGCCTTGGATCACGTCGCGGGTTTGGACGACCGGCAGGTCGAGTGTCACGACGGGACGCGCATCCACAAAGGGCAAACCGCCGTAGAGGCCGATGCCCGGGCGCGTCAGGTCAAAGTGGTAGTCATCGCCCAACAGGATGCCACCCGTGGCCCCCAGCGACAAAGGCACATCGACGCCGGCGGTCATTTCGCGAAAGACCTCGAGCTGGGCGGGGTTCATCGGGTGGTCGGGTTCATCGGCGCAGGCCAGATGCGAAATGATCATTGTCGGGTTTTGCGACAGGGCGATGTCGCGCAGGGCGCTCCATTCTGCGGGGTCCATGCCCAAGCGGTTCATGCCAGAGTTCAGCTGGATGCCAAAGGGATGGCCGGGCAGGGTTTCGACATGGCCGATCAACTGGTCGACGGAATTGATCATCGGGGTCAGGTTGGCCTGACCGATCATATCTGCATCGCCGGGCATGTGACCTGCGAACACATTGATCCGGGGGCCGTCGCCCAGCACACGGCGCAGGGCGAGGCCTTCCTCGGCGACGGCGACAAAGAATTCGCGCGCCCCTTCGGCCGCCAGCACGGGGGCCACGCGGTCGATGCCCAGACCGTAGGCATTGGCCTTGACCACTGCGCCGGTTTCGCTTTCGGACAGGCGGTTGAGCGCGTGCCAATTGGCCGCCAGTGCAGTGAGGTCGATGGTAAGTGTGGCTGTTGTCATGGGTTTTGTTTTGACCGGATGGGCGGCGGCGTCAAGCGTCTGAACGTGCGTGACCCGGATAAAGCGTTTCAATTTCCGGTTTAGGGGCGGTGGCAAAGCGCAAGTTAAGCTGCGCCAAGGGATGTGCCGCTGCGGCAGTTTCGCGTTTTGCTTGCAAGGTGGGCGGAACTCGGTAGCCTATGCCTAACAAATGTCAGGCTGCACAAGGTACTGGCAAGAAGCGGGAGGAGAACCCAATGTTGACCCAGAGATATAAATTCGCGCCGGTGCTGGCTGTGGTGGCGGGGTTTGCCGCACCGATGGCCTTGGCGGAAAACCGGATTGATACGCAGCTGCCCAATGCGCCAGAGCTGGCGGCCTATGGGGAGATGAAGGTTGGCGTGCGCCAGATCGAGCTGGTTCATGGGGGCCAGGTCGACATTTTGTCCATCGATCCGGCAGCGGCCAAGCCCGAGACCCTTCCGACCTATGACCGGCCCCTGACCGTCGAGGTCTGGTATCCTGCCGCCGACGGGGCCACGGGTGACACCGCGTTCAGGGCATTCCTGCGCGATGCGACCACCGAAGTCACCTTGAACGGCCAGGCCATGCGCGATGCAGAGCCTGCGGCAGGCACGGCCTATCCGCTGGTCATCGTATCGCATGGCTATCCGGGCAACCGTTTCCTGATGTCGCATCTGGCGGAAAACATCGCGTCCAAGGGATATGTCGTTGCCTCCATCGATCACACGGATTCGACCTACCGCACCCAGGCGGCTTTCGGGTCGACGTTGGTGAACCGGTCCTTGGATCAGCTGTTTGTGCTGGATGAAATGGCGCGACTGTCGGGCGAGGGGGACTCGTTTCTGAACGGGTTGGTCAATGCCGATACGGCGGGCATCGTCGGCTATTCGATGGGCGGCTATGGTGCGGTGATCACCGCAGGCGGTGGCGTGACCGAAACATCGGTGGGCTATGGCTGGGGCGGGCCGCATGGCACGCTGGCAATCCATCAGGCAGGGTCAGATACCCATAACGCGCTGCCCGATCCGCGTATCAAAACCGCCGTGGCCATCGGCCCCTGGGGCATGAACACCGGCTTTTGGGATGCCGAAGGGTTGAAGGGCATCAAGATACCGATGCTGTTCATGGCCGGTTCGCAAGACATGACATCGCTCTATGAAAAAGGGGTGCGTGCGATCTGGGAAAACGCCAGCGCGACGAACCGCAGTCTTTTGACCTTTGAAAATGCGGGTCACAATGCGGCGGCCCCCATGCCTGCACCGGCAGAATCCTACCGCGATGACGAACGGTTGGGCTTTAACGTCTCGGGGCATTACACTGATCCGGTCTGGGATCAGGCGCGCATGAACAACATCGCGCAGCATTTCGTCAGCGCCTGGATGGATCTGCACCTCAAGGGGAACGAGACGGCCGGCGATTACCTTGATCTGCTCGAGAATTCCAATGACGGTGTCTGGTCAATGAACGAAGACGGTACCCCCAAGGACGATCACAGCTATTGGAAAGGGTTCGACAAGGACACCGCCAAAGGACTGCGCTATGAGGTCAAAGCGCCTGATTAAGTCAAAGCAAAAGGATCCGTGATGACGCGTTTACGCATCATGTTCTCGCACGCTGCCGTGACCGTTATGGCGGTGGCCTGCGGTGCCGGGGTGATCGCATTGGCGATGTTTGCCCCGGTCTGGATCTGGGCGCTGGTCCCCTTGGGGATCGGCGCGCAGATGTTGAATGAATACAACCTGCACCGCTATGTGTTCCACCTGCCGCCGCCGCGCCGGCAATGGGCGTTTGATCTGCTTTATATGGCGCATTACGGGCATCATGATTTCCCCACCCATACCAAGCTGTTTTTCGTCCCGATCTGGGTCGCTTTGCCGATCTTGCTGGTTAACAGTCTGGCGGTATGGGCGGTGCTGACGCTGTTTGGCAGCGCCAATGCCCTTTGGATCGCAATTGCCATAGTGCCTGTGGGCGGGGTGCTGACCTTTCTGGTGTATGAATGGTTTCACATGACCGCGCATTTGAACCTGCCCAAAACGCGGGTTGAACGCTATGTGACCACGCTGCACAACCAGCACCATTTCCGCGATTTCAGCAAATGGTTCCACGTCAGCCCCGGCGGCGCGGTGATCGACCGCGCGATGGGCACAGCAATTGACCGCGAGGCGTTGAAACACCAGCAACGGATTGAATTCATTCGAACTTTGGGGATGCGTCCCGATGACCCGCGCCTTGTGGCAGCGCGGGGCCGGTTTGCCGGAAAATACGATCTGTCAGAGGCGGAAATCGCCCGTGCTGCCAGCGTTTGAGGTGAGGGTAGCGATCAGAACTCCTGATCGCCGTCATCATTGCTTTGCCACGGCTTCACAAGGTTGCCAAAGCGGGTAAATCTGCCCTCAAAGCTCAGGTCCACGGTGCCGATCGGCCCGTGCCGCTGCTTGCCGATCACGACTTCGGCGCGGCCATGCAGGCGCTCCATCTCTTCTTGCCAGATCGCCATCTTGTCCAGCTCGTGATCGCCGGGCTTTTCACGCTCTTTGTAATATTCCTCGCGGAACACGAACATGACCACGTCGGCATCCTGTTCGATCGACCCTGATTCACGCAAATCCGACAGCTGCGGGCGTTTATCTTCGCGATTTTCCACCTGACGCGACAGCTGCGACAGGGCGATGACCGGGATATGAAGCTCTTTGGCGATGGCCTTGAGACCCATGGTGATTTCTGAAATCTCGTTCACGCGGTTTTCGTTTTTGCCGGTGCCGCGCACCAGCTGGAGATAGTCGATGATCAACACATCCAACCCATGCGTCCGCTTCAGACGCCGCGCACGCGCGGATAGCTGGCTGATCGGCAGGGCAGGCGTGTCGTCGATATAAAGCGGGCAGGCTTCAAGCGCTTTTGCAGCATCCACAAAACGCCGGAATTCGGCCTCGGTCATGTCACCCGACCGGATCTGCTGCGACGGGATTTCCGACGCTTCCGACAGGATCCGCGCGGCCAGCTGTTCGGCGCTCATCTCGAGGCTGTAAAAGCCCACAACGCCGCCTTCAACCGCGCCTTCGGTGCCATCATGCAATATGCCACGACGATAGGCTTTGGCGACGTTGAACGCGATGTTTGTGGCAAGCGAGGTTTTCCCCATTGACGGACGACCCGCGAGGATCAAAAGGTCTGACGGGTGCAGCCCGCCGAGTTTTTTATCCATATCAATCAGACCGGTGGAGACGCCCGACAGGCCCCCGTCACGCTGGTAGGCCGCGTTGGCCACGTTAACAGCATCCGTTACCGCCTTGAGAAAGCTTTGAAATCCGCTTTCGGTCTGGCCTTGCTCTGCCAGTTTGTAAAGCTGCTGTTCGGCTTCGACGATCTGCTCGCGCGGTTCCGACATCACGTTAACCTGCGCGGCCTTGGCGGAGATATCGCGCCCCAGCTGGATCAGATCGCGGCGCACGGCCAGATCATAGATCATCTGCGCATAGTCGCGCACAGCAAAGGCGCTGATCGCGGCACCGGCAAGGCGTACCAGATAGGCGGGGCCGCCCAATTCTTTCAGACCTTCGTCATCCTCCATAAATGCCTTAAGCGTGACCGGCGACGCAAGGTTGTTCTTGGCGATCCGCGCGCTGGCGATTTCGAAGATACGGGCGTGTACAGGATCATAGAAATGCTTGGGGCCGATGATCGACGCCACACGGTCGTAAATATCGTTATTGGTCAGGATCGCACCCAGCAGTTGCTGTTCTGCCTCGATCGAATGGGGGATGGTTTCGGGTGCCTGAACCGTCAGATCGTTGGTGTTGATGCTGGAAATCTCATTCATTTGCCTTGTACCCCTACTGCGCAACTGCCCCGGTCTTGGACTTAGCCGAGACAGAGGGGCACCTGCAAATTGTATAACTTGTGGATAACCCTGCTGTTTGTGGATACTACAGGATTTTGTGGAAAAATATAGACCAACTACCAGATAGGGGGTGTGGTTTTAGAGTTTTTTCCGCGCGTCCTGCCATTCTTTCGGCGCGTTCAAAAACGCCTCAACCTCGCTCAGGGTCTCGGCGTCAAAGGCGTTTTGCGCTTTCGCTTCGGCCAGGACATCCCACCATGTGCACAGGCTGTGCAAGCTAACCCCATGGTCACCCAAGGTCTTTTCGGTCTGCGGGAAAATCCCGTAGTAAAAGATCACTGCCGTATGCGCGCAGGTGGCCCCGGTTTCGCGAATCGCGTCGACAAAGCTGATCTTGGACCCGCCATCGGTGGTCAGATCCTCGACCAGCAACACACGCTGGCCTTCGGTCATTTCGCCCTCGATCCGCGCGTTGCGCCCGTAGCCTTTGGGCTTCTTGCGCACATAGGTCATCGGCAGCGCCATACGTTCCGCGACCATCGCGGCAAAAGGGATACCTGCGGTTTCACCGCCCGCGATGTTGTCAAACGCCTCGAACCCCGCCTCGCGCATCACGGTGACGGTCAGAAAATCCATCAAGGTGGCACGAATGCGCGGATAGCTGATCAGCTTGCGACAATCGATATAGGTGGGGCTTGGCAGACCCGACGCCAGGGTAAACGGCTCGGCGGCGTTGAAATGCACCGCCTTGATCTCAAGCAGCATCCGCGCCGTCAAACGCGCCATTTCGGTCGAATCGGGAAAGCTGGTCGGGATCATCTGGGTATCTTCCTTCTGGGGTGGCCTAAGGCTTCTCTGGCTTTCAAATATCCTCGCCGAAGGCATAAAGTCTATGCCAATGGCGGATCAATCTAGCGCGACGCTCCAATTGAGCGGCATCATCGGGTCAAACACGGTCACAGGCCCTTCGGCTGTGTCAATGTGGTCTGGATAGGTGGCTGGCGTACGGGTCAGGGTCATGGTCTGCGTATTTGCAGCCAGCCCGTAAAACGCGGGGCCGTTCAGCGATGTGAACCGCTCAAGCTGGTCCAGCGCGCCGTCCTGTTCGAACACTTCGGCCAGGATCGACATGGTATTGGGCGCGGTGAAACAGCCCGCACATCCGCAGGGCAGCAATTTGTTGGCATCCGTATGGGGGGCCGAATCTGTCCCTAGAAAGAACCGTGCATCGCCGGATGTCGCGGCCTTGCGCAGTGCCAGCCGGTGGGTTTCGCGCTTGGCGACAGGCAGGCAATAGTAATGCGGCTTGATCCCCCCGGCGAGGATATGATTGCGGTTGATCACCAGGTGATGGGTGGTGATTGTCGCCCCAAGGTTTTCATCAGCCGACATGACATAGTCGGCGGCATCGGCTGTGGTGATATGTTCCATCACCACCTTCAACCCTTGATGGCGTTTGCGGATCGGGTCCATCACGCGCTCGATGAACACGGCTTCGCGGTCAAAGATATCAACGGCAGGGTCGGTCACTTCGCCATGTGTACACAAGGGCAGACCGATTTCAGCCATGCGTTCCAGCACAGGGGCCACCTTGTCGAAATCCGACACACCGCTGGCAGAATTGGTCGTCGCACCGGCGGGGTAGAGCTTTACGGCAGTGACCAGTCCGCTGGCATGGGCCGCGGCCACATCATCCGGATCGGTATCTTCGGTCAGATACAGCGTCATCAGGGGCGTGAAATCCGCGCCTTCGGGCAGGGCGGCCAATATCCGGTCGCGATAGGCGGCGGCATCTGCACCGCGCACCACAGGGGGTACAAGGTTCGGCATGATGATCGCGCGGGCGAAATGGGCGGCGGTATGGGGCAGCACAGCGCGCAGCATATCGCCGTCACGCAGGTGCAGGTGCCAATCATCGGGGCGTCGAAGCGTCAGTGTTTGTGTCATGGCCGATCAGCTAGCACAGGGTCATGATCCGCACCAGAGGGCGCGGCGATTTCCCCCGCCGTGATCGGGCGATTACGAGGCCTCGGAAGATCTGTTGAGCGTCTGGGGTGCCTCCGGGGCGTTTTGCACCTCGGCTTGTGGTTCGGTCACGTCCGCCACCGGTTTGATCTCTCCGGTCTCGGCCTCCAGTTCCTTTTGCTTTTTCATCCCTTCGATCAGGCTCAGCTCCGCCTCGATCAGCTTTTGCTTGCGGGCAAAGCGGGGGGCCTGCATGCGCGCGTTCACATAGCGGCACAGGTGCAGAATCAGCTTTTTGCGGTCGTCCGCCTCCAGCGTGACCAGCAGGGATTTGAAATAGCTGCGGTGATCGCGGCGCGCGCGATAAAGCCGCGCAAAACTGACGGTGTTCAGTTTCTCTTCGGCGGCAAGGGTCAGCAGTGATTCCAGCTGGTCGATTTGCAGCAGTTCGCTTTGCAGGGCCAGCCCCATATGCCGCATGCGCAGTTTGGTGACATTGGGACGGGTGAACAGGCTGGCGTGCATGGCGTCCAGAACAACCTTGGGGTCATATAGAATAAAGGCTTCATGTGCGGCATCCAGCATATCGGGCGCATAGCCAAAGCGTGACGTGAAATCGGTGCGGCGCATCTCGGTAAAGCGGTCGTCCCATTCGGTGACCCGCGGGTCCAGCGTTGCCTGGGGCTGGATGCAAACCACCTGCGCCCCGGGCGATGCCACAGAATAGGCTGCCGCCGCATAGCCACCCGGGCCTGCGCCGTAAAAAACAACCCGCTCGAATTCATCAAAAAACCCGTCGTCAATCAGGCGGTCAAAACAGGCATAGACGGCGGGGTCGCGAAACCAGGTATCGCCTTCGCTTGCGATGCACAAATGCGACCAGTCATAGTTGCGCACCATCTCCCAGCCCAGAGGTTGCGAGAGCGCCGACAGGGCACGCATGCCGTTGATCGTCTCGAATGTGACCAGCAAGGTGGGCTTGCGCTCCACAAACATCGCGTAATGTTTCGCGCCCAGATTTTGAAAAAACCCTTCTTCCTCAGCCACTTCCGACACGGCTTGCAGCCAGTCGTCCTTTTGAAGGTCGGCCAGCGACGTTTCGATCGTGAATGGTGCATCGATCATTGTTGCGTCCTCAATCGTGGTTTTTTCGCGCATTTCGCAGGCGCCGTTAAGGAAAGTTAGCCTTCCAATGCGGCAGAATTGCGGAGAATGATTGCGCATTTCAAGCCCAAGGCAGCGCAGTTTTCCGTAAGACGCATCATTTGTAGGGGCAATATCCGCCATGCGCGCCGCCAAAACAGGCTTGGCCCTTGACCGCAAGCCGACAGGATGCACCTTTGGGTGATCAAAAGAGAGGACACCATGACAGATATATCGTCAATTGACGCCGTGCAGACCATGCTCGAAAGCCAGGGCTACATTTGTGGCCGCGCCTTGGGGACGGTGGTGTTTCTCAGCCTGAAACTCGGCCGCCCGCTGTTTCTTGAGGGCGAGGCAGGGGTCGGTAAAACCGAAATCGCCAAAGCACTGGCCGCAGGGTTGGACCGCAAACTGATCCGCCTGCAATGCTACGAGGGGCTTGATGCGTCCTCTGCCGTGTATGAATGGAACTTTCCCGCGCAAATGGTCGCGATCCGCACCGCCGAAGCCGCAGGGGATACATCCCGCAAGGCGCTGACAACCGAATTGTTCAGCGATGAATTCCTCATTGAACGCCCGCTGCTCGAGGCAATGCGCCCGGACGAACGCGGCGCACCGATCCTTTTGATCGACGAACTTGACCGCACCGATGCCCCGTTCGAGGCCTTCCTGCTCGAAGCGCTCAGCGATTTTCAGGTCACGATCCCCGAACTTGGCACGATCAAAGCCCCCGAACCGCCCATCGTGATCCTGACCTCCAACCGCACCCGCGAGGTCCATGACGCGCTGAAACGCCGTTGTCTGTATCATTGGGTGGATTATCCGGATTTCGACCGCGAGATGGAAATTCTCAGGGCCCGCGCGCCCGAAGCCTCCGAAGCCCTCAGCCGTGAGGTGGTGGCCTTTGTCCAGCAGTTGCGCACCGAAGACCTGTTCAAGAAACCCGGCGTTGCCGAAACAATCGACTGGGCGAAATGCCTTCTGGCGCTTGATGTCATCACCCTCAGCCCTCAAGTCATCGCCGACACGCTTGGCGCGATCTTGAAATACCAAGACGACATTGCCAAACTCCACGGCTCCGAGGCGAAGCGCATCCTCGATCAGGCCAAGGCAAGTCTGGACCCGGCCAAATGACCGCCTTTTTCATTCCAAATGGAAAAAAATCCTCGGGGGGGCCGGGGGGCAGACAGCCCCCCGGGGTCTAAGTCATGGCCGAACTTCCCGATCTTGAACTCCCCGATAACCCGAAACTTGCCGGCAATATCACCCATTTCGCCCGCGCCTTGCGCCGTGCGGGCTTGCCGATCGGGCCGGGGCGGGTCATCGACGCCATTCGTGCGGTCGAGGCGGCGGGCTTTACCGACAAGGTCGATTTCTACTGGACGCTGCATGCCTGTTTCGTGAACCGCCCCGAACACCGCCCGGTTTTTGCACAGCTTTTCCGCCTCTACTGGCGCGATCCGCGCTATCTGGAACATATGATGGCGGCGATGTTGCCCGCCATTCGCGGGGTGCAGGAAGACCGCCCCGCCCAAGCCGCCGAAAAACGCGCGGCCGAAGCATTATTGGACGGTGCCGAGGCCCCCCAGCAGGAAGACGGTGCGGAGAAAGAGCCCGAGGAAACATTGATCGAGGTCGATGCAAGCCTGACCATGTCGTCGCAGGAACGTCTGCGCAGTCTTGATTTCGAACAAATGAGCCTTGCCGAGATGGCGCAAGCCAAGCGGATGCTGGCGCGGCTGACTCTGCCGGTGAAACCCATGCCCTCGCGGCGCAGCATGACATCGCCGAACGGGCGCATTGATGTTCAAAAATCCATGCGCGCGGCCCTGCGGCGCGGTGGTGAAATGCATAAACTTACGCTCAAAAAGCCGCGCCCGCGGTACCCCAATCTGGTTGTGCTTTGCGACATCTCGGGCTCGATGAGCCAGTATTCCCGCGTTGTGCTGCATTTCCTGCATGCGGTGAGCAATGCCAAGGGGGCGGGGTGGGCACGCGTCCACGCCTTTACCTTTGGCACCCAGTTGACCAACATTACCCGCCATCTGGCGACCCGCGATGTGGATGCGGCGCTCAAGGCTGCTGGCGCGCAGGCGCAGGACTGGGAAGGCGGCACGCGCATCGGGGCCTGTATCGAGGCGTTCAACCGTGACTGGTCGCGGCGGGTCATGGGGCAGGGCGCTGTTGTATTGCTGATCACCGACGGGCTGGACCGCGACAATCCCGACGATCTGGCGCGTCAGATGCAGCGGCTGCACCTGACGGCGCGGCGGTTGATCTGGCTTAATCCACTGTTGCGGTGGGACGGTTTCGCGCCCAAGGCCGCAGGCATCCGCGCGATGTTGCCCCATGTGGACAGCTTTCGCGCCGGTCATTCAATCGCGTCTTTGGAAGAACTGGCGCAGGTGATTTCCCGCCCCGATGATATGGGCGAAAAAGCACGGCTGATGGGGATGCTGGAACCCCCGAAGTCCTGACGCCATCACTCATGAAAAATCACCCATGAAAAAGCCCCGCCAAACAGATGTCTGACGGGGCTTTGGCGTTTTAAAATACTTGGCTATCTGAATTAGGCAAAGGTCTCGGCAAAGGTGTTGCGATACGTCGCGCTCAGTTCGGCCAGCGGTGCGGTGACGCCCCCAAGGGTGACCTGATCGCCGCCGAATTTGCCGACACTTTCCAGATGCAGCCCGGCTTGGGAGGCTGCAATCATCAACGCTTCGGCTTGATCAAAGTTGCACGCAATCAGATAGCGCGCCTGATCTTCGCCAAACAAGGTTTGCGTGTCGGCCGAGTCGAGCGAAACGCCAACACCCGCTGCATCCGCCATTTCGAAGGCGGCCAGGGCAAGGCCCCCGTCGGACAGATCGGTACAGGCTTTGATCATCGCGCGGTTGTTGCGGATAAATTCGCCATGGGCTTTTTCGGCTGCCAGATCGACGCTTGGCGCATCGCCATCGCGGCGGTTGAACACTTCAAGCAGCAGGGCAGATTGACCCAGATGGCCCTCTGTCGCGCCCAGAACCAGCGCCACATGGCCTTCCCGGACGTCTTTGCCGATGATGTCGTCGATATGGTTCAGCAGACCCACAGCGCCGATGGTGGGGGTGGGCAGAATGCCTTTGCCGTCGGTTTCGTTATACAGCGACACGTTGCCCGACACGATGGGCATGTCCAGCGCCGATACTGCTTCGCTGATGCCTTTGATCGCGCAGACGAACTGGCCCATGATCTCGGGCTTTTCGGGGTTGCCAAAGTTCATGTTGTCGGTTGTCGCCAAGGGCAGGGCACCAACGGCGCACAGGTTGCGATAGGCTTCGGCGACGGCCTGTTTGCCCCCCTCGAAGGGGTTGGCTTTGACATAGCGCGGCGTCACATCCGAGGTAAAGGCGATGGCCTTGTCGGTGCCATGCACCCGCACAATGCCTGAGCCCAGACCGGGGGTACGGGCGCTGTCGCCCATGACCATGGTGTCGTATTGTTCGTAAACCCACGCTTTGGAAGCATAGTTCGGGCTGGCCACCAACGCGCGCAAGCCGTCGATCGGGTCAACACCGGGCACATCCGACAGGGGTTCGGCGGCAGGGGTTTCGACCCAGGGGCGGTCATATTCGGGGGCATTGCCTGACAGCGCTTTCAGCGGCAGGTCGGCTTTGACCTCGCCGTTGTGCACGATCAAGAAGCGGTCCTCGGCGATTGTTTCACCGACGATGGCGAAATCAAGGTCCCATTTGTCGAACACGGCTTTGGCTTCGGCCTCAAGCTCGGGGCGCAGAACCATCAGCATGCGTTCTTGGGATTCGGACAGCATCATTTCGTAGGCGGTCATGTTGAGTTCGCGGGTTGGCACCTTTTCAAGGTCCAGACGCACACCAAGGTTGCCCTTGTCGCCCATTTCCACGGCGGAACAGGTCAGGCCCGCAGCCCCCATATCCTGGATAGAGATCACGGCACCGGTGGCCATGAGTTCAAGCGTGGCTTCCATCAGGCGCTTTTCGGTGAAGGGGTCACCGACCTGCACTGTGGGGCGTTTGTCTTCGATTGTGTCGTCAAATTCGGCCGATGCCATTGTGGCACCGCCAACACCGTCGCGGCCGGTTTTCGCACCAAGATACACAACAGGCATCCCGACGCCCGAGGCTGCGGAGTAGAAAATCTTGTCTGTGTCGGCCAGACCGGCGGCGAATGCGTTCACAAGGCAGTTGCCGTCATAGGCCGTGTCAAAGCGGACTTCGCCGCCGACGGTCGGCACGCCAAAGCAGTTGCCGTAGCCGCCAACGCCCGCGACCACACCGTGCACCAGCTGGCGCGTCTTGTGGTGATCGGGCGACCCGAAGCTGAGCGAGTTCATGGCTGCGATGGGACGGGCACCCATTGTAAAGACATCGCGCAAAATGCCGCCAACGCCGGTCGCCGCACCCTGATAGGGTTCGATATACGACGGGTGGTTGTGGCTTTCCATCTTGAAGACCAGCGCCTGGCCGTCACCGATATCAACGATGCCCGCGTTTTCGCCGGGGCCGCAAATGACCTGCGGTCCTTCGGTGGGCAAGGTGCGCAGCCATTTCTTGGACGACTTATAGGAACAATGTTCGTTCCACATGGCCGAGAAGATCCCAAGCTCGGTAAAGGTGGGTTCGCGCCCGATGATATCAAGAAGACGTTTGTATTCGTCGTCATTGATCCCGTGGCTGGCGATAAGGTCTGGCGTGATGGCTGGTTCGGTCATGGTGCGGATATCCCCCTGGCAGATATGGCGGTACTCTTAGAGTAAGGCTGGCGCGGGGAAAAGGCCAAAGGCAGCACGTAAAGGCGCAGTTGGCGGGCTGGCAAAAAAAAGGCCGAGCATAAAGCTCGGCCAAGTCCAACAGGGAGGTATGAAGTGACAGCCCGAAGGCGTCTGTCTCCATACCGCCCAATTAGGCGGCGGTTGTGCTCGGATCAAGGCTGAACTTGAATTATTTCGGCATGACCGCTATGCGAAAAATGCATGGCTAGGCGTTTTTGCGGTGCCGCAGGTGTTTGCGGTGGGTGATAATCTCGTCCTGGACAAAGTCCTTGAAGGCGGCAACCCGCTTGGAGGCGCGCAATTCTTCGGGGTAGGCGAGGAACACCGGCACGTCAGCCGACTCAATATCAGGCAGCACCTGAACAAGGTCGGGGAAGTCTTCGATCAGGTAATCGGGCAAGACGCCGATGCCCAAATTGTGGATCACGCCCTGCAACACGCCGAAATAGTTGTTTACGGTCAGCATCGAACGCACATCATACATCATCAACTGCTGGACCAGCTGCAAACCGGCATTCACCTGATCGCTGTCGGTGTTCTGGCAGATCAGCCGGTGGTCGGACATATCCTCCAGCCGCTGGGGCGTGCCGTGTTCGGCCAGATAGGCGGGCGACGCATAAAGGCACATCTTGATCATCATCAGCTTCTTGCGAACCAGATCGGCCTGCGACGGTTCCTTCATGCGAATGGCGACATCTGCCTCGCGCATGGGCAGGTCCAGAACCCGTTCTTCCAACATCAGGTCCACCTTGAGGTCGGGATATTTCTCGTAAAGCTTTGGCAGGCGCGGGGCGAGCCATAGGGTGCCAAAGCCGGTGGTGGTGGTGACACGCAATTCGCCAAACACTTCTTCTTCGCTGTCGCGAATCCGTGCGGCGGCGGTATCGAGCCGTTTGCTCATCGCGGCGGTGGCATCAAAAAGCAATTCGCCCTGTTCGGTCAGAATCAGCCCGCGCGCATGTCGGTGGAAAAGATTGGTGTTCAGCTGTTCCTCAAGCCCGCGAATCTGCCGGCTGACGGCGGATTGGGACAGGTTCAGCTTTTCGCCGGCATGGGTCAGGCTGCCGGCATCCGCGACAGCATGAAAAATTCTAAGCTTGTCCCAATCCATGAGGACTTCCTTTATAAGGATGATCTTTTCCTGAAGATCACTGTGTTTGCGCTAAATGCATACTAAAAACAACCCTACGCCATGCTGCGCTGCAACATTATATCCAAAGGATAAACATCCTGTGACGTATGTCTATTTTTTCGTCAGGTTGCCCGGTTGGTGGACGGAAACACAACGCTAGACAGGTCAGCGTTTATGACCTAGATTGATCCTTATGCATCAATCGCACGTAGGGGAGGACGCGCCATGGGTACGCAAAAGATTTCTTTGAATGATCGGTTTGACTTGGAAAAGTCCCCCGTTTTGCTGAACGGTACGCAAGCGTTGGTGCGTATGATGATGATGCAAAAGGCGCGCGACCGCGCCGCCGGGCTGAACACCGCGGGCTATGTGACCGGCTATCGCGGATCGCCGCTGGGTGCCGTTGATTTGCAGATGGAACGCGCGGCCAAGCCTTTGGCGGAATATGACGTGTTGTTCGAAGCCGGGTTGAACGAAGATCTGGCCGCGACCGCCCTGTGGGGCACGCAACAGGCCGAATTGCGCGGCGAGGGAAAATACGACGGTGTCTTTGGCCTGTGGTACGGCAAGGGGCCGGGGGTTGACCGGTCGGGCGATGTGATGCGCCACGCCAATATGGCGGGGTCGTCCAAGCATGGCGGCGTGCTAATGGCGATGGGGGATGACCACACCGGCGAATCCTCGACCGTGCTGCACCAGTCCGAATGGGCGATGATGGATGCCTATATGCCCATCGTCAGCCCTGCCGGTGTGCAAGAGATTATGGATTACGGCATCTATGGCTGGGCGTTGTCGCGGTTTTCAGGGCTTTGGGTTGGCCTGAAGACGATGAAAGACACGGTCGAGGCGACATCGGTCGTGAATGGTGATCCGCACCGGATGCAGTTGGTCACGCCTGATTTTGACATGCCCGAGGGTGGGTTGAACATCCGGCTGGTTGATACGCCGCATCTGCAGGAATCGCGGATGATCGACCACAAACGCTTTGCCGCCGAGGCGTTTTCACATGCCAACAAGATCGACAAGCGCATGTGGGGCAAGCCCGGTGCCAAGATCGGCTTTGTGGCGGCGGGCAAGAACTGGCTGGACCTGCTGCACGCCATGAGCCTGCTGAACATCGACGAGAACGAGGCCGAACGGCTGGGCATCACGTTGTACAAGGTCGGGCAGACCTTTCCGCTGGATATGAAGGGCTTTCACAAATGGGCCGAGGGGCTGGATCTGGTTGTTGTGGTCGAAGAAAAGCGCAAGCTGATCGAGATCCAGATCAAAGAGGCCCTGTTCTCGGACACGCACCGCCGGGTCTATGGCTGGCACAAGGGGGGTGGTGCCGGGATGGAGCATGGCGAAGAGCTGTTCCCGACCCGTGCGGCCCTTGACCCGATCTGGATCGCCGAAAAGCTGGGCAATATCCTGATCGAGGAAGGCCGCAACACTGATGGTATCAAGGCCGGGATGGAAGCGCTGGACACGGCGCGCCGTGCCGACAATGCCGAAGATATCGCCGCGCGTATCCCGTATTTCTGTTCGGGTTGTCCGCATAATTCGTCGACCAAACTGCCCGAAGGCAGCCGCGCCTATGCGGGGATCGGGTGCCATTACATGGTGCAGTGGATGGACCGCGAGACCACCGGTTACACGCACATGGGGGGCGAGGGCGCGAACTGGATCGGTGAATCGCATTTCTCGACCCGTGACCATGTGTTCCAGAACCTCGGGGATGGGACCTATAACCACTCGGGCATTCAGGCGATCCGCGCTGCCGTCGCGGCCAAGACCAACATTACCTATAAAATCCTGTATAATGATGCAGTTGCCATGACCGGCGGCCAGCATAACGAAGGCGATCTGGATGCACCGCGCATCGTGGCAGAGCTGGGCGCGATGGGGGTCAAGAACATCGCTGTGGTTTACGACGAGAAAGAAGACGTGGACCCGGCGGCCTTTAAGGGTGTGCCAATGTTCGAGCGTGCCGAGCTGCAAACGGTTCAGCAGAATTTCACCAAGCACAAAGGCGTCAGTGCCATCGTCTATATCCAGACCTGTGCTGCCGAAAAACGCCGCCGTCGCAAGCGCGGGCTGTTTCCCGACCCCGACAAGCGCGTGTTCATCAACACCGATGTCTGCGAAGGCTGTGGTGATTGCGGGGTGCAATCCAACTGCGTATCCATCGTTCCGGCAGAGACGGAACTGGGGCGCAAGCGGATGATTGATCAATCGTCCTGCAACAAGGATTTTTCCTGCGTCAAAGGGTTTTGCCCGTCTTTCGTAACGCTTGAAGGCGCTAAAATCCGCAAAGACCCGACAACCGAAGTCAAAATACCCGATCTCCCGATGCCTGCGCTGCCTGCCATTGATGGCACGTTCAACGTGGTGATCACGGGCGTTGGCGGCACGGGCGTTGTGACCATCGGTGCCGTGCTGGCGCAGGCCGCGCAGATTGACGGCAAAGGCGCTGGGATGATGGAAATGGCGGGGCTGGCGCAAAAGGGCGGTGCGGTGCACATCCATTGCCGTCTGGCCAACCGCCCCGAAGATATCAGCGCCATTCGCGTGGCGACCGGCGAAGCGGATGCGCTGATCGGGGGCGATCTGGTGGTGTCTGCGGGCACCAAAACGCTGGGTCTGACCCGCACGGGGCGCACAGGCGCTGTGGTGAACTCGCATCAGATCATCACGGGCGATTTCACCCGTGATACGGAATTCAAGATGCCCTACGACCGCCTGACCCTCGCGCTTGAGGCGCGGTTGAAAGACGATGTGGCGCTGTTTGATGCGTCGGATCTGGCCAAGGCGACGCTGGGGGATTCGATCTATTCCAACATGATGATCTTTGGTGCGGCGTGGCAAAAGGGGCTTATCCCTCTGTCGCTTGAGGCGCTTCAAGACGCGATCCGGCTGAATGGGGCGGCGGTTGAACGCAACCTCAAAGCGTTCGAGCTGGGCCGTTGGGCCGTGCTTTATCCTGCCGAGGCCGCGCAGGTCATCACGCCCAATGTGGTGCAAATGCCAAAAACGCTGGACGAGAAAATCGCCTTCCGGATGAACCACCTGACAGATTATCAGGGCAAGGGGCTGGCCAAACGCTATGGCAGAATGCTGGAGCCGATCACCGACAAGGCGCTCAAGGAAGCGGTGGCCTTGGGCTATCACAAGCTGTTGTCTTACAAGGATGAATACGAGGTTGCGCGGTTGCTCAAATCGACGCGGGCCAAGGTGGATGCCGAATTTGACGGTGCCCCGAAGATCACCTTTAACCTTGCCCCGCCGATGCTGTCGAAAACCGGCGCGGATGGACGCCCGATGAAACGCGCCTTTGGCGAATGGCTGGAAACGCCGTTGTCGGTGCTCAAACGGCTCAAGGTTTTGCGCGGCACACCGTTTGATCCCTTTGGCCGGACCGAGGAACGCCGGATGGAGCGGGCGCTGATCAAGCAGTACGAGGCCGACATGAAAGACGTGTTGCCCAAACTGACCGACCAGACCCGCGAGGCGATCATTGCGCTGGCCGAGCTTCCCTTGCAAATTCGCGGCTTTGGCCCCGTCAAGCAGGCGAACGAGGCAAAAGCAGCCAAACGTCGCGAGGAACTGCTGGCCGTGATCCGCGCAGGAGGCACAACGACGTCAAAAGCCGCAGAATAGGGGCTGGCTGTCATGCGCTTGTCATGAAAACGGCAAATGGCAAGACCGTCATCCAAGAGGGATCCTGAAATGGGCCAGCCAAAACCGTTTTTTGCCCGCGAAATCAGCTATGCCCATTCGGTGCGCAGCAAGCCGGGCCGTGCCTTCATCCGGTTGATCGAGAATTCGACGGGCCGGTTGGGGCTGATCAAGCGGGCGTCGGGGTACGAGCAGGACATGGCCGCCGGCGGGTGCTTTTTTGACGTGATGGTGCAGCGCTATGGGCTGAGCCTTGACGTGGTGGGTGGCAGTCTGGACAGCATTCCCGCCACGGGGCCTGTGATATTCTTGGCAAACCACCCGTATGGTATTCTGGACGGGCTGATGCTGGGCCATATCATGTCACGCACGCGGGGTGACTTTAAAATCATGGCGCATTCGGTGTTTAACCGTGCGCCTGATTTAAACCGGCACCTGTTGCCGATCAGCTTTGACGCGGACAAGGCGGCGCTGGCGCTGAACCTGCACACACGCAAGACCGCGCTTGATTATCTGGGGCAGGGCGGCGCAATCGGCGTCTTTCCCGGTGGCACGGTCAGCACCGGCGCGCGGCCGTTTTCCAAGCCGATGGACCCCGGTTGGCGCAGTTTTACCGCGCGGATGATCGGCAAGTCGCAAGCCACTGTTGTGCCGATCTATTTCGACGGTCACACCAGCCGTCTGTTCCAGATTGCCAGCCATTTGCACAGCAGTTTGCGCTTGGGTCTGCTGATCAAGGAATTCCGCAAACGTGTCGATACGCCGGTGCGCGTGGTGATCGGGGAGCCGATCGGCAGGAATGTGCTGAACCCTTTGGCAAAAGACGCAAAAGCGATGATGGATTTCCTGCGCAAAGCCACGTATGAGTTGTCACCAGACCCGGCCAAGACCTTTGATCTGGGCTTTGAATTTGAAGATCGGCATCGCGCCGACAGGTGACGGCAAAAGAATATGGCAGTTGGTATTTTCGATTCGGGCCTTGGCGGGTTGACCGTCTGGGATGCAGTGCAAAAGCAGTTGCCTGACGTTGATTTCGTCTATTTGGCCGACAGCGCCCATGCGCCCTATGGCGTGCGCACTGCCGATGACATTTACAATCTGACCGTCGCCGCGACCCAACGGCTGTTTGACGCGGGTTGCGATCTGGTGATCTTGGCCTGCAACACGGCATCGGCGGCCGCATTGCGGCGCATGCAGGAATCCTGGGTGCCAGCCGACAAGCGCGTTTTGGGGGTGTTCGTGCCCTTGATCGAGGCGATGACCGAACGCGAGTGGGGCGATAATTCACCCCCGCGCGAAGTCGATCTGAAACATGTGGCGTTGTTTGCGACGCCTGCCACCGTGGCCAGCCGCGCGTTTCAACGTGAACTTGCGTTCCGCGCGATTGGCGTCGATGTGGAGGCGCAGGCCTGCGGGGGTGTGGTGGACGCGATCGAGGACGGTGATTTCATCCTTGCCGAAGCGCTGGTGCGCAGCCACGTGGACGCCTTGCAGCGCAAAATGCCAAAGCCGCAGGCCGCGATCCTGGGCTGCACCCACTATCCGTTGATGCTGGAAACCTTTCAGGATGCGCTTGGACCGGATGTAAAAGTGTTCAGTCAGGCCAATCTGGTGGCGCGCAGTCTGGGTGATTATCTGAAACGCCATCCCAATATGATGGGCACCGGCGAGGCGGCATTTCTGACCACGGGCGACCCCAAGAAAGTCAGCAGCAGGGCGACGCAGTTCTTGCGACGACCGTTGACTTTTCAAGCCGCCTAACGACCCTTTGATATTTTTCCGAACGGAACCCGACACAATGTATAACATCGCTATTCTTGGTGCCTCCGGCTATACCGGCGCTGAACTGATCCGGTTGATCGCCAACCATTCTTCGATGCAAATCAAGGCCTTGGGCGCGAACTCTAAGGCGGGTCAGACCATGGCCGAGGTGTTTCCACATCTGCGCCATCTGGATCTTCCGGCGCTTGTTTTGATCGAGGATATTGATTTCTCGGACATCGATCTGTGCTTTTGCGCGCTGCCGCACAAGACCAGTCAGGAAGTGATCGCGGCGCTGCCCAAGGACCTGAAAATCGTGGACCTGTCTGCCGATTTCCGGCTCCGCGACCCCGAAGAATATACCAAGTGGTACGGCAACCCCCATGCCGCATTGGAACAGCAGAAAGAGGCGGTTTACGGGCTGACCGAATTCTACCGCGACGAGATCAAGACCGCGCGTTTGGTCGCGGGTACGGGCTGTAATGCGGCGACAGGGCAGTTTGCGCTGCGTCCCCTGATCGAAAAGGGTGTGATTGATCTGGATGATATCATCCTTGATCTGAAATGCGCCGTTTCCGGTGCGGGTCGGTCGCTCAAGGAAAACCTGCTGCATGCCGAATTGTCCGAAGGGTACCACGCCTATTCCGTCGGCGGTACGCACCGGCATCTGGGCGAGTTTGATCAGGAGTTTTCGGCCATCGCGGGCCGCCCGGTCAAAGTGCAGTTCACCCCGCATTTGATTCCCGCCAACCGCGGCATTCTGGCGACCGTGTATGTCAAAGGCGATGCGCAGGTCATTCACGATACGTTCATGGCTTCCTATGCAGACGAGCCGTTCATCGAGGTATTGCCGATGGGCGAGGCCCCCAGCACGCGCCACATTCGCGGATCGAACTTTTGCCACATCGGTGTTGTTGCAGACCGGATCGAAGGGCGCACGATTGTGATTGCAGCACTTGATAACCTGACCAAAGGGTCAAGCGGGCAGGCGTTGCAAAATGCCAATCTCATGTTAGGTATTGAAGAGACAGAGGGGCTGATGATGGCTCCGCTATTCCCTTGAGGTCCGATGAAAAGTCTTAAAAAGCAGCGTCGAATTCAGGTGATCGCAGTGGCGGTGGTGGCATTGGTGCTGTCCACCGCATTGATCGGTTACGCGATGCGCGACGGGATCAACTTTTTCCGCGCCCCCAGTCAGGTGATCGCGGAACCGCCCGGCCCGAACGAGGTGTTTCGCATTGGCGGGCTGGTGGCCGAAGGGTCGCTTGTGCGCGGTGACGGAGAGACAATCCGCTTTTCCGTGACCGATGGCGGGGCGGTTATTCCGGCCACCTATACCGGTGTTTTGCCCGACTTGTTCGAGGAAAACCAAGGGATGGTCGGCACAGGGCGCTACATCAACGGCGTGTTCGAAGCGACTGAAATCCTTGCCAAACATGACGAGACATACATGCCAAAAGAGGTCGTTGACGCCCTCAAGGCGCAAGGTGTTTACGTCGAGCCTGAAAGCTAGGACCGAACGGGCCGCTTTCCCTAAGTTAACGAATGACCCAGCACCCTTGTCGCAGTGAAATGTGCAAGGGGGCCGTTCAATGTATTCTGTCAAAGACATCGCGAGGGACATCGTGGCCCGTGAAGGCGGGTTTGTGAATGATCCCGATGATCCGGGCGGGGCGACAAATTTTGGCGTTACGATCCACACGATGCGGCGATTGGGGATCGACCTGAACCACGACGGTGTGGTCGATCAACGCGATCTGCGCAGCCTGAGCCAATCCGACGCGGTTAATATATTCATCCGGCATTATTTCCACGCGCCTTTGATCGGAGGGCTGCCCGATGCGCTGCACCCAAGCGTTTTCGATATGTATGTTAACGCAGGCAGCAATGCGGTGAAGATCTTGCAGCGGCTTTTGCGCAGCATGGGGTACGATATCGCCGTCGACGGCGTGCTGGGGGCGCAAAGCCATGCGGTAGCCCAGGACGCCTATGCCAAAGCCCCGCAGGAATTGGTGGATGCTTACGGCATTGCCCGGCGGAATTACTATTTCACACTGGCGGATCGGCGACCTGCAAGCCGCAAATATGCGCGCACGCGGGCAGGCGGCAAAGGCGGCTGGATCACGCGCGCGGAGGCATTTATCGCCCCGAAATACCACCTAAGCCAATCGGCATTCAGCGAAAGGACAGCATCATGGGGTTGATCGACAAGGTCGTTGGGTTGGTGTTTGGCAATGGCGGGGCGATGGTGCGCGACACGGTCGAAGTTTTTCGCGAAAACGCCGAAAAAGGCGCGCAACGCTCTGCCGAGGCGCAAGATCAGGCGATGGCGCAATATGCCGCCGAATTCGCGATTGAACGCAAAGGCGGGTTTGACCGGTTTATGGACGGGTTGAACCGGGTACCACGCCCTGCGCTTGCGCTTGGCACGCTTGGGTTATTCGTGGCGGCCATGGTCGACCCGATCTGGTTTGCGGCCCGTATGCAGGGGATCGCATTGGTGCCAGAGCCGCTTTGGTGGTTGTTGGGGGTGATCGTATCGTTCTATTTCGGGGCGCGGCATCAGGTGAAAACCCAGGAATTCCAACGCTCTATCGTGCGAACCATTGCGCAGGTGCCGCAGGTGGTGGGCAATATCCGGTCGATCAACGCGCTGCGCCACGATTCGGTGCAGGTGGCTGCTACGGGGGGCGATGCGGCCCTGTCTTTGGCGGTGATCGAGGCCGCAGATAACCCTGCACTTGAGGATTGGCGCAAAGCGGCGGCCTAGCTGCGACGCTTTGCGCGCCAAGAGGGCGTTAATCGGCATGGCATGGGGCGCGTTTGCGGCCTATAATGCACCATGATTACAGAACTCGGACATTTCGCCCTTATCCTCGCCTTTGGTGTGGCCATCTTTCAGATGGTCGTGCCCCTGATTGGTGCCTACAAACGCTGGCCCGGGTGGATGGCCGTTGCCGAACCCGCCGCGGGTGCGCAATTTGCCCTGACGGCAATGGCCTTTGGCGCATTGATGTGGGCGTTTATCACCTCTGATTTCTCGCTTCGACTGGTGGTGTTGAACAGCCATTCGATGAAGCCGATGCTGTATAAAATCAGCGGCACATGGGGCAACCACGAAGGGTCGATGCTGCTTTGGGTGCTGATTGTATCGCTGTTTGGTGCCATGGCAGCCTGGTTCGGGGGCAACCTGCCTCAAAGCCTGCGGGCCCGTGTGCTGGGGGTTCAGGCCGCGATTGGCGTCGCTTTCTATGGCTTTATCCTGTTCACATCGAACCCGTTCTTGCGTCTGGCGACACCGCCCTTTGACGGGCAGGATTTGAACCCGCTGTTGCAAGACCCCGGTTTGGCCTTTCACCCGCCGTTCCTCTATTTGGGCTATGTCGGCCTGTCGATGACCTTCAGCTTTGCCGTTGCAGCGCTGATCGAAGGGCGCATTGATGCCGCTTGGGGCCGTTGGGTGCGCCCTTGGACATTGGCGGCCTGGATTTTCCTGACAATCGGCATCGCGCTTGGGTCCTGGTGGGCCTATTACGAATTGGGCTGGGGCGGCTTCTGGTTCTGGGATCCTGTTGAAAACGCTTCGTTTATGCCGTGGCTGCTGGCGGTGGCACTGTTACATTCCGCCATCGTGGTGGAAAAACGCGAGAGCCTGAAAAGCTGGACAATCCTGCTGGCGATCCTTGCTTTTGGCTTTTCGCTGATCGGCACATTTATCGTGCGCTCGGGCTTGCTGACCTCTGTGCATGCCTTTGCCAACGACCCCGAACGCGGTGTGTTTATCCTGATGATCATGGCGTTCTTCATGGGCGGCGCTTTGGTGCTGTTTGCCATGCGTGCCTCCGCGCTTGAGGCAAAGGGCGTGTTCGGCATTGTCAGCCGTGAATCCGCCTTGTTGGTGAATAACGTGTTGCTGGCGGTTGCGTGTTTTGTCGTCTTTATCGGGACGATGTGGCCGCTGCTGGCCGAGATGTTCTTTGACCGCAAGCTAAGCGTGGGGCCGCCGTTCTTTAACGCGGCATTCACGCCCTTTATGGTAGTGCTGGGCTTGGTCCTGCCGATCGGATCGGCCTTGCCGTGGAAACGTGCGCAGATCGGGCGCGCGCTAAAGCCGCTGCGCTATGTGTTTGTGCTGGCGATTGCGGTTGGCGGCCTGGCCTTTGCGATGCAGAGCGGGCGCAGCCTGTTGGGGCCGGTCGGCTTGTTTCTTGGCGCGTGGATCGTGATGGGGACGGTTGTTGACCTGCTGGGGCGTACCGGACGCGGGCAGGGGCGCTTGCGCCGTCTGACACGGTTGCCACGGGCCGATTGGGGCAAGATGCTTGCCCATGCCGGGCTCGGGATCACCATGGCCGGCATTGCCGGCATCACCGCGTGGAGCGTGGATGACATTCGTGCCGTTCCTATCGGCGGCTCGGTCGAGGTGGGCAGCTATACCGTTCAGCTCGATAACGTCGAACGGTTGCAAGGCCCGAACTATATGGCGACCACCGGCTATGTGACCTTGTTCCAGAACGGTGTTGAAATCGCGCAATTGCGGCCCGAAAAGCGGTTTTATCCCGTCGCTGAAATGCCCACGACCGAAGCGGCAATCGACTATAACCTCGCGCGCGACGTGTATGTGGTGATTGGCGATGAACAGGACGACGGCGGCTGGGTGGTGCGGACATATATCAAGCCGTTGACCAACTGGATCTGGATCGGCTGTGCGCTGATGGCCTTGGGCGGTTTGCTAAGCTTGTCGGACAGGCGGTTTCGTATCGCAGCCGGTGCGGCCAAACGACCAACACAAGTGCCCGCAGAATGAGGGCGCTTTTGATCGCATTTATGCTGCTGGTGGTCACCCCCGCCTGGGCCGTGCAACCGGACGAGATCCTGTCGGATCCGGTGCTTGAGGAACGGGCTCGCGACCTGTCAAAGGGCTTGCGCTGCCTTGTTTGTCGCAACGAAAGCATCGACGAGAGCAACGCCAGCCTTGCACGCGATCTGCGGATTTTGCTGCGCGAACGGCTGGTTGCGGGGGATAGTGACCAGGAAGCGGTGGATTTCATCGTCAACCGCTATGGCGAATATGTTCTGCTTAATCCGCCTGCGTCGGGGTCGACCTGGCTGCTTTGGGCGGCAGGGCCGTTGATGCTGCTGCTTGCCGCAGGGCTGGGCTATGGCTATCTGCGCGGGCGGTCTACGGCACCCGCCGCGGATCAAACCCCACTTAGCGCTGAAGAACAGGCCCGTTTGGATGATATTCTGAACAAATAACGCTTGGTTTCGCTGGCCCTGAGGGCGGCATTGGGTACACTGCGTGCAAACATGCAGATTGGACCTGATTGATGGACTACCAGACCCTAAATTTTGACGTGACCGATGGCCTTGCGGTGATCACCCTGAACCGCGCTGACAAGATGAACGCGCTGACCACCCAGATGCGTGCCGAGATCGAACATGCCTTCGTTCAGGGCGGCAAACAGGCGCGCTGCGTGGTCGTAACAGGGGCGGGGCGGGCGTTCTGTTCGGGCCAGGATTTGGGCGACAGCAACGGCGGTGCGTCTATGGATCTGGAACGGACCCTGCGCGATGAATACGCCCCCATGCTGCGCGCGATTACCAATTGCCCGGTGCCGACCATTGCCGCGGTAAACGGTGCCGCAGCCGGTGCGGGTGCAAATCTGGCGCTGGCGACCGACATCGTTATTGCAACGGAATCGGCTTATTTTCTTCAGGCTTTTACCCGCATCGGGCTGATCCCCGACGCAGGCGGCACTTATACGCTGCCGCGTCAGATGGGCATGGCCAAGGCAATGGGCGCGGCCCTGTTCGCAGACAAGATCAGCGCCCGTCAGGCGGATGACTGGGGGATGATCTGGGAAGCGGTGCCGGATGCGGGCTTTGACGCCCATTGGCGTGCAAAAGCAGCGCAACTGGCAAGCGGTCCGACGCTGGCCTATGCCTCGGCCAAAAAGGCCATTCGTGAAAGCTGGGACAATTCCTTTGAGGGCCAACTGGCACTAGAAGCCCGCGAGCAAGGCAAATGCGGCCAATCGCGGGATTTCAAAGAGGGTGTGATCGCGTTTTTGCAAAAGCGGATTGCGAAGTTCGAAGGGCGGTAAGCGGATCGGTCAGACCGACCGTTCGATCAGCAATACGTCGTCGGGGTTCAAGGTGGGGCGTGTTGCGCTGGCAACCACAGCCACGGCAATCCCGTCCGCCAGAACCGTATGAACCGAGCCAGATACCTGCTTGACCGTAATTCGGGGGGGTGTCTGGCCTTTGTTATAGACGACCGCGATCTGATCACAATTCTGGTCGCTGTCGTGCACCAAAGACCCTTGCGGTGAATGCTGTTTCAAGGCGTTTTTGGATGTCAGGCTGGTCGCAGTGTCCCATTCTAGACCGGCATAAGAAGCTGGAACTGCCATCACTGCATCCTTTGTTTTTTTAAGCGAGATGCCAGCCAGCCTGCCAAACCCTGCGTTATTTTACGGCAAGGACAGATGCTAAACCTCAGCAATTATCGTTAATCTATTGACGATCGGGGGTGTGGGTCAATCAAGTTCGCTGATTGTCCAACAGGCGGAAACAAAAACACAGAAATGTCGTAATTCTGCGGTTTGGTTTCGATATACCGGAAAATAGGCCGAAACAATTTGGGCGAATTGGCGGCTTTGATCAGCCGGCCGGTTTGACCGTGATTCTAATTCCAGTGGGTGCTGTGATTTACCGGCGCAATTGTCATTGATTTTGATCAATCACAGGATGGCCCCAACGAAAAACGCCCCGCCAGATGGCAGGGCGTTTTCGTCATTTCTACGCTGCGATTAGCGTTTTTCGATGTCGACGTAATCGCGTTTGCCTTCGCCCAGATACAGCTGGCGCGGACGGCCGATTTTCATCTGTGGATCGCTAATTTGTTCTTTCCACTGGGAAATCCAACCAACGGTGCGGGCCAATGCAAAGATAGGCGTGAACATCGACGTCGGGAAGCCCATGGCCTCAAGAATGATGCCGGAATAGAAATCAACGTTGGGGAACAGCTTCTTATCCGCGAAATACGGATCTTCCAGTGCCTGTTTTTCCAGTTCCTTGGCGACCTGCAGGATCGGGTTGTTTTCAACGCCGAGCAGTTCGAGAACTTCGTCCGCGCTTTCCTTCATCACGGTCGCGCGCGGGTCAAAGTTTTTGTAAACCCGGTGGCCAAAGCCCATCAGACGGAACGGATCATTCTTGTCCTTGGCGCGGGCGATGAATTCTGGAATCCGGTCCGGCGTGCCGATTTCCTTGAGCATTTCAAGACATGCCTGGTTCGCACCCCCGTGGGCAGGGCCCCAAAGACAGGCGATGCCCGCCGCGATACAGGCGAACGGGTTCGCGCCCGAGGAGGACGCCAGACGCACGGTCGAGGTCGAGGCGTTTTGCTCGTGGTCGGCATGCAAGGTAAAGATCCGGTCCATCGCGCGGGCCAGGATCGGGTCAACAACGTAATCTTCGGCAGGGACGGCAAAGCACATGCGCAGGAAGTTACCGGCATAATCGACGTCATTGCGTGGATAGATAAAGGGTTGGCCGATGGTATATTTATACGCCATCGCCGCAATCGTCGGCATCTTGGCAATCAAACGGATCGTCGCGACTTCGCGCTGGTGCGCGTCGTTCACGTCGGTGCTGTCATGATAGAATGCAGACATTGCGCCCACAACGCCAACCATGATCGCCATTGGATGCGCATCACGGCGGAAACCACGGAAGAAATTAATCATCTGTTCGTGGATCATGGTGTGGTTGGTGACCAGTTCCTCGAACTCTTCCAGCTGTGTTGGCGACGGCAGTTCGCCGTTCAGCAGCAAATAGCACACCTCGAGGTAATGCGACTCGCTGGCGAGCTGATCAATCGGATAGCCACGGTGCAGCAACACACCTTCGTCGCCATCAATAAAGGTGATCGTGCTGTCGCAAGCGGCAGTAGACGTAAAACCCGGGTCATAGGTAAAGACATTCGCCTGCGCGTAAAGCTTGCGGATATCCATGACATCCGGCCCTACAGTCGGGGAATAAATAGGTAATTCAAAGCTTTTACCGTCGATGGTCAACGTTGCTGATTTTGTACTCTCGGCCATGAAGTCCCTTTCTACCGTTGGCGATGTGCGTTCTGCCCACCGTCCGGCACCGGCCTGGAGTGGCCCGTGCGTTGTGTTATCTCGCTTTAAGTTGAGATTTGCTTAAGCATCTCTCAATTTGCTGCATCCTGCAATCTGGCAAGGCTTTCGTCACGCCCCAAAATCAGCATCATATCGAATACCGACGGGGTCGCTGTCCGACCTGCAAGGGCAGAGCGCAAAGGCCCGGCCAACTTGCCAAATTTAGTATCATGTGCGGCTGCAAAGCCGTTTAACGCCTCTTCTAGCGTTTCTCTGTCCCAGTTAACATTCTGCAACTGCGGCGTCAATTCGCTCAGTATACCACGGGATACATCATCCAGGTTCTTGGCTGCTTTCTCGTCCGGTACAATGGGGCGGCTGGCCAGAACAAACTCTGCTTTTTCAAGTAGTTCGGGGAAGGTTTTGGCGCGTTCCTTGAGGCAATACATGGCCCGTTCCAAACCATCACCTTGTTGCGACGTGAGGGCAGGCAGGCCAGCGGCGGCCAAATATCCCTCGATCTCGTGCCGCAATGCGGCATCATCGGCGACGGCAATATGCTGGCCGCAGATATTTTCCAGCTTTTTCAAATCAAACTGTGCGGGGCTTTTGCGAATGCCGTCCAGATCGAACCATTCTTTTGCCTGCTCGTCGGTGAAAAACTCGTCGTCGCCATGGCTCCAGCCCAGACGGGCCAGATAGTTGCGCATACCGGCGGCAGGATAGCCCATCGCCTGATATTCCTGCGCGCCCAAAGCCCCGTGGCGTTTCGACAATTTCTTGCCGTCGGGTCCGTGAATCAGCGGGATATGCGCCCAAACCGGCACGTCCCAGCCCATCGCGTGATAGATCATCATCTGGCGTGCGGCATTGTTCAGGTGGTCGTCGCCACGGATCACATGGGTCACGCCCATATCATGGTCGTCAACGACAACGGCCAGCATATAAACCGGGGTACCATCAGAGCGGAGCAGAACCATATCATCCAGCTGGTCATTGCCGATTTTCACATCGCCCTGCACGCGGTCGTGGATGATCGTCTCGCCGGTTTGGGGGGCCTTGATGCGCACAACATAAGGCGCGTCAGGGTGGGTCGATGGGTCAGCATCGCGCCAAGGCGAATGATACAGCGTGCTGCGACCTTCGGCCTTTGCCGTATCGCGGAATTCAGCGATTTCTTCCTGGCTGGCAAAGCATTTATAGGCCTTGCCGGCAGCCAGAAGTTCAAGGGCGACCTCGGCGTGACGCGCGGCATTTTCAAACTGGCTGACAACATCACCGTCATGATCCAGCCCCAGCCACGCAAGGCCCTGCAAGATCGCATCGGTGGCTTCGGGGGTATAGCGCACACGGTCGGTGTCTTCGATGCGCAGCAAGAATTTGCCGCCACGGCCGCGCGCATAAAGCCAGCTGAAAAGGGCCGTCCGCGCCCCGCCAATATGCAGATAGCCGGTCGGAGAAGGGGCAAAGCGGGTGACGACAGGCTGTGTCATATGGGGTGTCCTTTCAGTGAAATGGTACGGTTTCCCCGCTCTGGCAGGGGGCCGTTTATCTTTTGCTAACCACGCAGCGGGTAGCGTCAGGGTCTATCTAGCCAGTGCGGGGATCGGGGGCAAGTATGGGCCTGATGCAAGGTCTGTCGCAGATGATGTTACAGCAGCGTGGCCATCTGTTCGGCTGGGTGCCCGTCTGTCTGGCGATCGGGATCGGCGGCTATTTCATGGTCAGGGCCGAACCCGCGCTGCCCGTCTTGCTGGGGCTGATGGCGGGCGCGGGGGTGTTGCTGTTGCTCTCGCGGCACCTGCCCGATGCGGCGGCCCCTGTTGCGGTGGCCGTTGCGTTGGGGATGATCGGCTTTGATCTGGCCGCCTTGCGCGCCCATGCGGTTGGCGGGCCGGTGTTGGGCTGGCGCTATTACGGTGCAATCGAGGGGCGGATCGTCGGGATTGACCGCAGCCAGTCCGACGCGCTGCGCCTGACCCTTGACCGCGTGGTGCTGGAAAGGGTGTCTGCCGAGCGGACACCGATGCGGGTGCGGGTGTCGCTGCACGGCGATCAAAGCCACAGCATCGCCGCCGAACCGGGGTTGCGCGTGATGACAACGGGGCATTTGTCGCCCCCCAGCGGTCCGGTTGAACCGGGCGGCTTTGATTTCCAGCGCCATGCGTGGTTCGCGCGTTTGGGGGCTGTCGGCTATACCCGAAATCCGGTGCTGGGGGCAGCACCCGCAGCGCAGGGCCGCGCCGGTCTGATGGTGCTGCGGGTGCGCATGGCGGCGTCCGCCCGCGTGCAAGCGGCGCTCGGGGGCGATATCGGCGGCTTTGCAACCGCGATCACAACGGGGGATCGCAGTGCCATCAGCCAAACCGCCCTGTTTGACCTGCGGGCCAGCAATCTGGCGCATCTGCTGGCGATTTCGGGTCTGCATATGGGGTTGCTGAGCGCGGTCGTGTTCGGGGCATTGCGTCTGGTCCTCAGCCTGGTCCCTTGGGTCGCGCTCCGCTGGCCGACGCGCAGTATTGCGGCGGCGGGCGCGCTGGTTGCCGCGACCGGATATCTGGCGCTGTCGGGGGGCAATGTGGCGACCGAACGGGCGTTTGTGATGGTTGCGGTGGCCTTGGGGGCGCTGATGCTGGGGCGGCGCGCGCTTAGCCTGCGGGCCGTGGCGATAGCCGCGACGCTGGTGTTGATCCTGCGGCCAGAGGCGTTGATGGGGCCGGGGTTCCAGATGTCATTCGCGGCGACGACGGCGTTGGTGGCGGTGTTCGGCTGGCTGCGCGACGGGCAGTTGTCGCTGGGCCCCAAATGGCTGGCCCCGGCGGTGGCGACCTTTATTTCCTCTGCGGTGGCAGGGCTGTTCACGGCCCCTGTGGGGGCGGCGCATTTCAATACAATTGCCCATTTCGGGCTGATCGCGAACCTGCTGTCTGTGCCCTTGATGGGGCTGCTGGTGATGCCTGCGGCGGTCGGGGCGCTGGTGCTGGCCCCCTTGGGGCTGGACCATCTTGCGCTGTGGATCATGGGGCTGGGCCTGCGCTGGATCTTGGCTGTGGCGGCGTTTGTGGCGGATATCGAAGGTGCGCAGGGTCATGTAAAAGGGCCGGGGGTCTGGGTGCTGCCCTTGCTGGCGCTCGGGTTTTTATGGGTGCTGTTGTGGCAGGGGCGGCTGCGGTCTGCGGGTATTGCGGCTGTGATCGCGGGATTCGCCCTGTGGTATCAGGCAGAGCGGCCCATGGTGTTGATCGCGGATACAGGAAATCTGGTTGGCATCATCACCCCGCAAGGACGGGCCCTGAGCAAGGCCAAAGGGGCAGGGTTTATCGCCCGAAACTGGCTGGAGAATGACGGGGACGGGACCATGCAGGCGGATGCCGCTGACCGGTGGCGGCCGGATATGCGGGTCGCGGGCCAGCAAATCATCCACCTGTCAGGCAAACGCGCCGTTGCGGCATTCGGGCGCTGCACGTCAGGGCAGATCATCGTGACCTCGGTGGTGCTTGAAAAGAGCTTGGGCGATTGCCTGATCCTTGACCCGAAATATCTGCGTCAGACCGGTGCGATTTCGATGCGTCTGGAAAACGGGCAGATCAAAATGCAAACGGCCCGCCAAAGGGCGGGCTCGCGGTTGTGGACGCACTGGCCAGATGATTGATCCGGCCAGTTCCCAGATCAATAGGTGCGGATCAAACCGACCAAACGCCCCTGAACCTTGACCATATCCGACGGGAACACCCGCGTTTCATAGGCTGGGTTCGCCGCCTCCAGCGCGATTGAGCTGCCGTGGCGTTTGAAGGTCTTGAGCGTCGCCTCGTGATCGTCGACCAGTGCCACCACGATATCGCCGTCATCCGCGACAGAGGTCTCGCGGATCACCACAACGTCACCGTCGTTAATGCCCGCGTCGATCATCGAATCGCCTTTGACTTCAAGGGCATAGTGTTCGCCGCTGCCGCTGATCATGTTGCCCGGAACAGCCACGGAATGGGTCATTGTGGTAATTGCCTCGATCGGGACACCGGCGGCGATGCGGCCCATCATCGGAATATCCGTCGCGGACCCCGATACAGACTGGGCGGCGCGCGGCGGCGGGGCGTCGGGGCGATCCCCGTCAATCACGCGGGGGGTAAAGCCGGAACCGGGCAATCCACCCATGCTGTCGGGCAGTTTCACAACCTCGATCGCGCGCGCACGGTGGGCCAGACGGCGGATAAATCCGCGTTCCTCAAGCGCTGTAATCAGACGGTGGATGCCGGATTTCGACCGCAGGTCCAATGCTTCTTTCATCTCGTCAAAGCTGGGCGGCACCCCGTCGCGCTGAACGCGCTTGTGAATGAAAGCCAGCAGGTCGAGTTGTTTTTTGGTCAGCATCCGAACATCCCCTGAGATTATTGGTTTGGGTTTGTTCTAGTGATGTTCTTGTTTTGTGTCAACGCTACAGCGGGATACACTCCATCATTTCGCCCGATTGGCGCGCCGGATCATCGGCGGGGCGTATCATCAGCACATCCGCCTGGGCCAGAACGCTTAGCAACGAACTGTCCTGATTGCTTTCCGGATGCACCGCACCATCGCGCACCAAGGCCCGCATGAAATGGGTGCGCGGCCCGCCTTTGGGCAGATCCAAGGCCAGCGGCATCGGGGTACGGGGGGCAGCTTTGCCAGCCAGCCCAAGCATCTTGCGTAGCACGGGGGCCACAAACACCACGCCGCAGACCATGGCAGACACGGGGTTTCCCGGCAGGCCGATCATCGGCGTCTTGCCCAGTTTTCCGGCCATCAACGGTTTTCCGGGGCGCATCGCGACCTTATAAAACGCCTGTTCCATGCCCAGTTCGGCAGCAACGGGGGCAACCAGATCGTGATCTCCGACCGAGGCCCCGCCAATGGTAATGATCAGATCGGCCCCTTGGGCGAGTTTGAACGACTGGGTCAGCGATGCGGCGGTGTCCCGCGCAATGGGGATCAACCGGCAGCGCGCCCCGATCTGTTCAAGCATCGCAGCCAGACCATAGGTGTTTGACGCGATAATCTGGTCGGGTCCGGGTGTTTCACCCGGCTGCACCAATTCATCCCCCGTGGCGATGATCGCGATCTGCGGGGCAATGTGAACGGGGACTTTGGCAATGTTCATCGCGGCAAGCAGGGCGATATCGGCGGGCCGCAAGACGCGCGGGGCGGTCATCACATCGCCGGCTTTGAAATCACCACCGGCGGGGCGGATATTGTCTTTGCCGTCAATGTCATGGCCCAGCATCAACAGATCGCCACGGCGGCTTGTGTCTTCCTGGATCACGACGAAATCAGCGCCTTCGGGGATCGGGGCACCGGTGAAAATCCGCACGGCCTGTCCGGCTTTCACGACCCCGTCAAAGCGGTGGCCAGCGGCGGCTTCGCCGATCACCTTGAACATCGCATCGGGCTCAACCTCGGCGCGGTGCAGGGCATAGCCATCCATCGATGAGGCCGCAAAGGGCGGTTGGGTCAGGGGTGTCGTGACGTCTTCGGCCAATACCCGTCCTGCGGCGTGGCGCAGGGGGACGGTTTCAACACCCATGGGGGCGACAAGATCAAACAGGTGCGACAGGGCGGTTTCGACTGAAATCATGATGCTTCGTAGCGGCCCGATTTGCCGCCGTCCTTGAGCATGACGCGCAGCCCGCCGATTTCCATGCCCTTGTCCACGGCTTTGGCCATGTCATAGACGGTAAGTGCGGTGACGGATGCGGCGGTCAATGCCTCCATCTCGACGCCGGTCTGGCCGGTGGTTTTCACTGTCGCCTCGATGCGCAGGCCGGGCAGGTCGGCGTCTGGGGTCAATTCAACCGATACTTTGGTGATCGGCAGCGGATGACACAGCGGGATCAGATCGGAGGTGCGTTTGGCGGCCATGATGCCAGCCAGACGGGCAACGCCCATGACGTCACCCTTTTTTGCGCGACCTTCTGTAATGATATCAAAGGTTTCGCGCCGCATCTTGATGTAGGTCTCAGCGACAGCGATCCGCGACGTCACCGGCTTGTCCGAGACATCGACCATATGGGCATCGCCCTTGCCATCAAAATGCGTCAGGCTCATTTACATCCCTCCGGGGCGAAACGGATTGGCAAGAAGCGTGCGTGTGGCGGCCTCTACGTCGTCTTGACGCATCAGGCTTTCGCCGATCAGGAACACGCGCGCCCCGTATTTCGCCATATCTGCCAGATCATCAGGGGTGTTCAGCCCCGATTCAGACACGATCATCTTGTCCATCTCGACATATTTGGACAGGCTGCGCGTGGTATCAAGCGAGGTTTCAAAGGTCTTGAGATTGCGGTTGTTGATGCCGATCATCCGGCTTTTCAGCTGGGCGGCGCGGTCAAGTTCGGCCTTGTCATGTACTTCGATCAGGGCATCCATGCCCCATTCGGCGGCGGCGTCCTCAAGCTCGAGGGCCTGTGCGTCACTGACCGAGGCCATGATGATCAGGATGCAATCAGCCCCCAAAGCGCGGGCTTCGGCCACCTGATAGGTGTCGTACATGAAATCTTTACGCAAGACGGGCAGGGTGCAGGCCTCGCGGGCGGCGACAAGGTAGTCTTTGGCACCCTGAAAACTGGGCGTGTCGGTCAGGATTGAAAGGCATGTCGCACCGCTTGCCGCATAGGCGGCTGCCAATGCTGCGGGGTCGAAATCGGCGCGGATCAACCCTTTGGACGGGCTGGCTTTCTTGACCTCGGCGATCAGGCCGTACCCTTCGCGGGCGGCATCGAACAGGGCATCGGCAAAGGGGCGCACGGGTGATGCGGCGCGGGCGTCTGCCTCCACGGCCTCAAGGGGTTTTGCGGCTTTGTCGGCCGCGACCTCTTCGAGCTTGTAGGCTTTGATCTTGTCTAGGATGGTGTCTGTCATGATGTCTCCGGGGTTGCCCAGTTTATGGCGGTTTGGCCTTGTGCCTGCAACCAGTCATTGCTGCGTGAAAAGGGCTGCGAGCCGAAAAAGCCGCGCCGCGCAGACAGGGGCGATGGATGCGCTGTTTCGATCTTGAGGTTCGCGCGCGGGTCCACGTCTTTGGCGACCTTGTGGGCATGGGCCCCCCACAGCAGATAGACGCGAGGGCGGTCGGACAGGCGGTGCAGGATTTGCGCGGTCAGGATGTGCCAGCCCAGTTTCGCATGATCACCCGCCGCACCCGCAGGCACGGTGAGGGTGGTATTCAGCAACAAGACACCCTGTGCGGCCCAGAAATGCAGGTCGGCATCTTCGGGTGATGCGTCAATGTCGGCCTGCATCTCTTTGAATATGTTTGATAAAGACCGTGGCAGGGGGTGTGTGTCAGCGGCAGCCGAAAACGCCAGCCCGTGGGCGTGGCCCGGCGTGGGGTATGGATCCTGACCAAGGATGACCACCCGCACGTCATCGGGCTGGGTCCGTTCAAGGGCGGCAAATACCTGATCCCGTGGCGGCAGGATCAGTCGATCGTCCTGCGCCAAGGCAGCTTCGATCCCCGGCAGGGTTTCGTCGAAAAACGGCAGATCGCGCCACGCGCCAAGGGTGGACGGATCGAACATCAACTGGCTTGCGTGATGCGGGCCACTTGGGTGATCTTGTCGCGCGCGGCCCCGCTGTCGATGCTGGCGCGGGCCATTTCAACGCCGGTTTTCAGATCGGGCGCGGCATCGGCGACAACCAAAGCAGCGGCGGCGTTCAACAACACCGCATCGCGATAGGCAGAGGGCGCGCCATCCAGCAACGCGTTGAACGCAATCGCGTTTTCTTCGGGGGTGCCGCCGACGATATCCTCGAACGGATGCACGGGCAGGCCGGCGTCCTCGGGGGTGATCTCGAATTCGGTAATGGTGCCGTCGGGGTTCAACGCGGCAACCCAGCTGACCCCGGTGATGGTCAATTCATCGGTGCCGTCGGACCCGTGCACCAGCCACGCCTTTTCAGACCCCAATGCGCCAAGGGTTTCTGCCATGGGCCGGATCAGATCGCGGCGATAGGCACCGGTCAGTTGCCGTTTCACGCTGGCCGGGTTGGTCAGCGGGCCGAGGATGTTGAAAATCGTGCGGGTTCCCAGTTCGGACCGGGTCGGCATCACATGGGCGATGGCGGGATGGTGCATGGGGGCCATCATGAAACCGATTCCGGCCTCTTTCAGGCAGGCCTCGACCACTTTGGGGCCGACCATGACCTTCAGACCCATCTGGGTCAGCGCATCGGCGGCACCGGATTTGGACGACAGGTTGCGGTTGCCGTGTTTGGCCACGACCACGCCAGCGCCCGCCACCACAAAGGCGGTTGCCGTTGAAATGTTCAACGTGCCTTTGCCGTCGCCACCGGTGCCGACAATGTCGATCGCGCCTTCGGGCGCAGTCACCGGATGGCATTTGGCGCGCATGACATAGGCGGCAGCGGCATATTCATCCACGGTTTCGCCGCGCGTGCGCAGCGCCATCAAAAACCCGCCGATCTGGCTGGGCGTTGCTTCGCCATCGAACAGGATTTCAAAGGCCTCTTCGGCCTGATCGCGGGTCAGCGGGCCAGTCGCAGCCGCATCAATCAGCGGTTTCAGACGTTCGCTCATGCGGGCACCTTTATGACGTTGAGAAAGTTTTGCAGCATCTGGTGGCCATGTTCCGACCGGATGGATTCGGGGTGAAACTGCACACCGTGCAAGGGCAACTCGCGGTGTTGAAGTCCCATGATCGTGCCGTCCTCAAGTTCTGCGGTGATCTCGAGGCAATCGGGCAGGCTGGCGCGTTCGACCACCAACGAATGATACCGTGTCGCGGCAAAGGGCGAGGGCAGGCCGGCAAAGACACCTTTGCCCGTGTGGTGCATCTGGCCCATCTTGCCATGCACAATCTCGCCGGCGCGCACGACCTTGCCGCCGAATGCCTGACCCAAGGTCTGATGACCCAAACACACCCCCAGCAGCGGCACACCCGCATCGGCGGCCGCTTTGGTCAAGGGCAGGCAAATGCCCGCCTGATCGGGGTCGCACGGACCCGGGGACAGGATGATGCCCGCAGGGTTCATCGCGATGGCATCCTCAACGGAAATGGCATCATTTCGCCGAATATCGACCTCGGCTCCTAAATCGCCTAGATAATGCACCAAATTGTAAGTGAAACTGTCGTAATTATCTATCAGCAGTAGCATAGGGCAATTCTTTGTGTTCAGGCGGGGGTTTAGGGCTAGAGGATTGGCACCAAACCACGGTATAATGTTCGCCATTACATGTTCAGGCTTAAGACCTATCGTCAAGGGCACCAGGTCCGCAGAGCGGCCAATGCAGGAACAAAAAGCAGGAGTATTTCAATCATGGCACGCGGTTTTCTTGGAGGCATCATCATTGGTGGTGTGTTCAGCATTTTGGTGGCTGGTATCGTGTCTTTCATGGTGCCGATCAGCACGCCACCCAAAATTGCGGATACCGGACCGGCCAAGATCGATACGGGAGAGCCCGCAAGCGTTCCTGCAATCATCCCCGAGATGGATGAAACCCAACCCGTGACAGAGCCGGTTGCGGTGGTCGAAGCTCCGCTGCAAGACAGCGTTGAAGACGTCAAGATCGAGGCCATGATTGCCCCGCTTGCACAACCCGAGGCGATTCAGGATATCGAAGCGCCAGCGCAAATGACCGAAAGCACAGCACCCGATATTTCCGCGGATGAACCGGTGCTGCAAAACCCGCTGGCGCTTGCCCCGATGGAGCCGCCGGCCCCTGATACCGTCGACATCGTGACCCAGCCAGCCCCCCCCGTGTCAACGGCCCCGTCTGTACCGCCGGTCGAGAAAGTGGTTGTGGAGGAGGCCCCCGTCGCAGAGCCTGTCGAGGCACCGGTAGCAGAGCCCCCAGCCGAGGTTCCCGCGATCAAGACAGTCACTGTCGAGCCAAAAGAAACGCCGGTGCCAACCATCCAAACCCGCCGCGCCTTTGAAACAACAGGCACAGCGATACCGACAGGTGATACCCCGACTGCGGATGACGGCGGCGCACGCGTCACGATCAACCGCTTGCCAACGGCAAGCAGCGGCGGTCAGACCGATGCCGAAGCCGCGCCGTCCATCGGCGCGCGGGCAATTACGCGCTATTCACAACCCTTTGCAAATACTCAGGAAAAACCGTTGATGAGCATTTTGCTGATCGACCAAGGCAGTGATCTTGATGGCGGCGAAGTGGGCATTGCCGCCCTGCGCAGTTTTCCCTATCCGATCAGCTTTGCCGTGGACATGACCCTTGCCGACGCTGCCGAACGTATGGCGATTTACCGCAACGAAGGTTTTGAAGTGATGGCCATGGTTGACCTGCCGGAAGGTGCCATAGCCTCTGATGCAGAAACCACCTTGGCGGTCGCGTTCAGCCGGATGCCCGAAGTTGTGGGCGTGTTGGAAGGGACGGGGGCAGGCTTGCAGCCCAACCGCGACGTCGCGGATCAGGTCACCGCAATTCTTGCGCAAGGCGGCTATGGTTTGGTCAGTCAGGACAAGGGTTTGAACACCATGCCAAAGCTGGCGGTCAAGGAAGGCGTGCCCGCGGCCCCGATCTTCCGCGACTTTGACAGCAAAGACCAGACGCCCACCGTGATCCGCCGTTTTCTGGATCAGGCGGCGTTCAAAGCAGGGATCGAAGGATCGGTGATCATGCTGGGCCGGATGCGCCCCGAGACGATTTCGGCCTTGCTGGTCTGGGGTTTGCAGGACCGCGCGAGCCAGGTCGCGCTGGCCCCGATTTCAGCCGTGCTGTTGAATGCAAAAGGCGAATAACGCTAGATAATTTCGTCTTCGTCGAACAGTGGATCGCTTTCGAGCTGCGTGATCATGTCCTCGACCGTGTCGGCCACGGCGCGCGGCAGCAGCTTGGCCAGATGGAACACGGCATCGCCTTCGTTCACCACCGGCAGGATCGCACGGCCGATCAGGATACCGTCAGCAGGGGCGATAATATCTTCTTCGGTTTTGCCGAACGGGTCGGATACCGTGGCCAGCGCGTCGCCTTCCTTGACCGTTTCACCTTCGGCGCGGAAGGTGCGCAGCAGCCCGCCGACGGGGGCGCGCAACCAGGTTGAACTGGAACAGACATGGGACTGACGGCGCGAGGGCGCGATGCCTTTGGCGGGCAGCATGTCTTCGGCATGCATGACCCGCAAGATACCGGCAACGCCCGCCCGCACAGCCATTTCGTCAAAACGCAACCCTTCGCCCGCCTCGTACAGCAGCACGGGCGTGCCCTTGGCCGATGCAACGGCCCGCAATGATCCGTCGCGCAGCGGCGAGGTCAGAACGACCGGGGCGGCAAAGTTGATCGCCATGCGCCGCGTGACCGGATCGGAGGGCGAAATCCGCACCTGCGGCAGGTTGGTCCGGTGGATCGCGGCTGAGTGCAGGTCGATGCCGAAATCGCAGCGCAAAACCACATCATTGAGGAAAATATGCGCGAGCCGAGACCCCAAAGACCCCGAGGGATGCCCCGGAAAGCAGCGGTTCAGATCGCGGCGGTCGGGCAGGTAGCGTGAGCGGTTGATAAACCCGAAAGAGTTCACCACAGGCACCACCAGCAAGGTGCCGCGCAGGGATTTCAGCTGCGGGGTGCGCAGCAAGCGGCGCACGATCTCGACCCCGATCAGTTCATCGCCATGCACAGCGGCGCTGACGAACATCGTGGGGCCCTCGCGCTTGCCGTGGATCACTTCAAGCGACAGGCCCACAGGCGTGTGATCGGGCAAGATCGAAATCGGCAGGTCGAACTGTGCGCGGGTGCCGGGAGCCACCTTTTGACCCGCGATTTCAAAAGGCACCTGATTGGGCATATTTAGATGTTACCTCGTCCCGAGAACCGCGCCGCATCGGCAGCCGCACGGCGGATGGCGTCGGATTTATGCACGGTTTCCATATATTCCGCCTCGGCATCGCTGTCATAGACAACCCCGCCACCCGCTTGAATATACAGGGTTTTATCCTTGATCACGGCAGTACGCAGGGCGATGCACATGTCCATATCACCGCCCGCACTGAAATAGCCGACACCGCCGCCATAAAGCCCGCGTTTTTCCGGCTCCAGCTCGTCGATGATCTCCATCGCGCGGACCTTGGGGGCACCTGACACGGTGCCCGCAGGCATCCCGGCAAAGAACGCATCCAGCGCGTCCCGGTCGTCGCGCAATTCGCCCACCACGTTGGACACGATGTGCATCACGTGGCTATAGCGTTCGACGATAAATTCTTCGGTGGGGCGCACGGTGCCGATCTTGGCCACACGGCCCACATCGTTGCGGCCCAGATCCAGCAGCATCAAATGCTCGGCCAGTTCTTTTTGGTCGGCCAGCAGATCTGCCTCAAGGGCGCGGTCTTCCTCGGGGGTGGCCCCGCGACGGCGGGTGCCTGCAACGGGGCGAATGGTGATTTCCTTGCCAAAGACGCGGACAAGGATTTCAGGGCTGGCCCCCACAACATGGAAATCGCCAAAATTGAAGTAGAACATGAACGGCGACGGGTTGGTGCGGCGCAGGCTGCGGTACAACGAGAACGGCGGCTGCGAGAAACCCTGCGCCCAGCGTTGCGACGGCACCACCTGAAAGATATCGCCCGCAACGATATATTCGCGGGCCTTTTCGATCGCGGATTTATAGCCCTCGCGGGTGAAATTGCTGACGGGTGCGGATTCTTCATGCGCCTCGCCCAGATCGCGGCTGGTGCCGGGCATGGACCGTTCCAGATCGCGCACGGCATCCATCACACGTTCGCCTGCCTGCGCATAGGCGGCCTTGGCGGATTGGCCGTCGGACACCCAAGCGGGGGACACGATTGTCACCTCACCTTTGACACCGTCCAGCACCGCAATCACCGACGGGCGCAGCATCATCGCATCCGGGAGACCCAGCGTATCGGGGTTCACATTGGGCAGATGTTCAACCAGCCGGATCATGTCATAGCCCAGATAGCCGAACAGACCGGCGGCGGCTTGGGGCAGGTCGGCAGGCAGGTCGATCTTTGATTCAGCGATCAGCCCGCGCAGGGTATCCAGCGGGTTGCCGGCAACATCTTCAAACGCATCCGCATCATAGCGCGCGGCGCGGTTCACGGCCGATGTCGTGCCCTTGCAGCGCCAGATCAGATCAGGTTTCATCCCGATAATCGAATAGCGCCCGCGCACTTCGCCGCCCGTGACAGATTCCAGCACAAAAGCGTTCTGCGCATCCCCCGTCAGCTTGAGCATCAAGGACACAGGCGTATCAAGGTCAGCGGCCAGACGGGTATAGACGATCTGGTTTTTACCCGCCGCATATCCTGCGGCAAAGCTGTCGAAATCAGGGGTCAGGGACATGGGGGGCCTTCTTTAGGGGAAGTTCACATGGACGGCATTCACCGCCTGTTGATCGACCAGCGGAACCGCACGGCGCACCACATCGTCAGAATAGATCGCAAAGATATCCTGACTAAGCTGCTGGCTGAGCTGACCGGCCAATTGCGCCAGAAGTTGCTGGTTTTGCGCGCTTTCCTGCGCGTCTGTCACGCCATCAACCCGCAGGACAATGACAGTATCATCGCCTTGAACCACGCGGATATCACCGGGGGCGGCGTCGAATACGACCTTCAACATGTCGGACGGGGTGCCGTTGATCACCGCATCGCGGGTCAGGTCGGTCTGTGCTGTTGGGGTCAGCCCCAGGCTTTCGAAATCAGACCCGGCCTCAAGCGCGGTTTTAGCGGTTTCCGCCTGCGCGACAAGCGCCTGGCTGACCTGATCGGCTGTCCAGGCGGCCACAACATCAGCGCGCGCGTCGTCAAACGGATTGGCGCGTTCATCCAATGTGCCGTCCAGACGCATCGCATAAACGCTGCCGTCTTCCAACTGGTCGATCTTGGGGAAATCATCTGCGGTCAGACCCGCGGCGGCCTCGCGGAAACCGGCGTAACCGGCGATGTCTTCGTCACTGTCTTGGGTCCATTCGATCTTGCCAAGGGTCATCTTGGTTTCTTCGGCCAGTTGCTCAAGCGTGGCACCACCGGCAAGCTGATCGTCCAGATCGCGGGCGCGGACTTCGACCTGGCGGATCGCACGGTCGCCTGCAAGATCTTGCTGCAAGGCGGGGCGGGCTTCTTCGAAGGTGGTGTTCAGCGACGGCAAAACACCGTTGATGCGGAACAATGCAGGGCCCAGATTGGTGGGCAGCGGCCCCACGACATCCTCGACTTCGGCGGCAAAGACCGCATCACCAGCGGCCCCCAGATCCTGCTGGGCCACATCGCCCATATCCACATCCTCAAGGGCCAGACCCCGGTCCAGAACCAGTGCTTCAAAGGTTGTGCCATTGACTTCAAGCGCTGCTGCGGCCTGATCGGCGCTTGTCTCGTCGGCAAAAACCAAACGTTCCACCAGGCGGCGTTCGGGCTGGATATATTCGGCGGAACGCTCTTCATAGGCTTGCTGCAAATCAGCGTCGGATACTTCGACTTCGTCCAGCACGTCGCCGGGGGTCAGCAGAATATAGGTGATCGATTTGCTGGCAGGCAGCATAAACTGATCGGTGTTTTCATCATAATAGGTCTGCAATTGCGCATCCGTCGGGGCAGGAACGGGTGCGGCCAGATCGACCTCGTTCAGGGCCGCCCAGGTAAAGCTGCGTTTCGCGCCGACATAATCGACCAACGTCTTGGCAAAAGCATCGGGCATGGCAACGCCGCTGGTGATCGCGTCTTGCAACAAGGTGCGGCCCGCTTCTTCGCGCAACGACACTTCGAACTCGCTCTCGCTCAGCCCGGCCTGCTGAAGCGCAAAGCGGTACCCCTCGCGGTCAAAATCGCCGCTCACACCCTGAAACGCAGGGATTTCGACGATCCGCTGGCGCAGGTTCTCGTCGCCGATGGACAGGCCCATCTGCTCGGCTTCGTTATCCAGCGCGCGCAGGCGGACAAGGCGCTGCAAAACGGCGCGATCCAGACCGATGGCCTGAGCTTGCTGAAAGGGCAGCGTTTCGCCGGTCTGGCTTTCAATACTGCGGATCTGCTGTTGCAGCTCGCGGGCATAGTTATCGACCGAGATTTCCTTGTCCCCGACCTTGCCAACCGTGCGTATATTGCCCGACAGGTTGACCGCGCCAAAGCCGCCAAGGCCAAGGATCAGCAGGCCCATCAATACCCAGACTGCGGTTTTCGTGAGGCTATTGCCTTTGGCTTTCATGATCTTACCCTTTTAGCGCGTTTGAACCTATCTATGCGGTGCGCGGCAGGGGGGCAAGAGGTCCGTTAAAGCCGGGCCATCCTGTCAAACAGCACGGCAATTCCATCCGCATCCAGATTCGCAAAGGCGATCCGCACCTGACGCGCGCCACTGGGGTCATCCTGAGGGCAGAACATCGTGCCGGGCAGACACAGAATACTCTGCTCGCGCACCATCCGCTGGGCCAGCTGGTCCGATCTCTCTTCGAAAGGATGCGCAAGATAGGCGAAATACCCGCCAAGCCCCAACAGCGTCCAGCCTTTGGCGTCCAGCTTGGGCATGTTGTCGGTGATCGCCTTGCGCCGCGCGAGGATTTCATCGCGTTCACCCGCCAGCCATTGCGACAGATTTTGCATCCCCCACAAGGCTGCATGCTGGCCGATCTGGCCGGGACAGATGGCGACGGTGTCCAGAAATTTTTCAACCTCGGCCAGCCGTGCAGGGGATGCGATCATCGCGCCGACGCGGTGGCCGGTCAGGCGGTATGCCTTGGAAAAGGAATAAAGATGTATCAGCGTATCTTGCCAGTCCGGATCCTGGAACAGCGCATGAGGCGGGCCTGACCGGCTGTCAAAATCGCGGTAGGTTTCATCCACGATCAGGGCGATGCCATGGGCGCGCGCCAGATCAAAGAACGCCTGAACCAGTTCGGCAGGATATTCGACACCGCCGGGGTTGTTCGGCGTGACAATCGCAATTGCACGGGTCCGGTCCGTAATCAGCGCCGCCGCCTGTTTGGGGTCCGGCAAGAGGTCAGGCCCGGTCTTCAAAGCAACCGCAGTCGCCCCTGACATGTCCAGCCACATTTTATGGTTGAAATACCAAGGGGTTGGCAGGATTACTTCGTCCCCCTCGCTGCACAAGGTTGCGATGGCCGCGGCAAAAGCCTGATTGCATCCGGAGGTGATTGCAGTCTGCGCGGCGTCAATTCGACCCGCGTAATGCGCCGAACTCTGCAACGCCAGCTCGGCCCGCAACTCGGGCAACCCCAGCACAGGACCGTAAAGATGTGCGTCATCATTTGTCAAAGCGACCTGCGCCATTGCTTCGCGCATCGCTTGCGGGGGCGGATCGACAGGGGCGGCCTGGCTGACATTGATCAACGGGCGGTCTGCCGGGAATTCAACGCCTGCCAACCAGCGGCGGGCCTCCATCACGGGCGGGGCAAAGGTGGAAGCGGTGCGCGTCAACATCGGATGCATGTTCCTGTGGTCAAGGGCGGATGCCTTCGGCGAGGATATTTAGGAGCCAGAGAAGCGGGACGCAGTGCGCGTCTTCATTCCAAATGGTCTAAAATCCTCGCCGAAGGCATAGAATCTTTCTGGCTCAGTCCTTGCCGCGGTACGGCTCGACATATTGCAGGGCCATGTCCCATGGAAAGAATATCCATGTGTCCTGGCTGACCTCGGTGATGAAAGTATCAACCTGCGGGCGGCCCTTGGGTTTTGCATAGACTGTGGCCAGATGTGCATTTGGATAAAGTTTGCGCACGATTTCAAGGGTTTTACCGGAATCCACCAGATCGTCGATGATCAGGATACCGGTGCCGTCGCCCATCAGCTCGGCATCCGGTGCCTTGAGCACGACGGCTTCGGACTGGTCCTGATGGTCGTAGGATTTGATCGAGATCGTATCAACGGTGCGTATGTCGAGTTCGCGGGCTGCGATCATCGCGGGGGCCATGCCGCCGCGTGTGATCGCCACGACGGCGCGCCATGCGCCATCATCGGGGCCCAACCCGTCCAGACGCCAGGCCAATGCGCGGCTGTCGCGGTGGATCTGGTCCCAGCTGATGTGAAAGCCCTTTTCATGGGGCAGGCGCGAGGGGTCTTTGCTCATCCGTTTATTCCTTTGCCATATCGGGTGCATCGACGGCCTTCATGCCGACCACATGATATCCTGCATCCACATGGAGGTTTTCGCCCGTGGTCCCGGACCCCAGATCGCTGAGCAGGAACAAGGCGGATTTGCCGACGTCATCAATCGTGACATTGCGGCGCAGGGGCGAGTTGTATTCGTTCCATTTCATGATGTAGCGGAAATCGCCGATGCCCGAGGCCGCGAGTGTTTTGATAGGGCCCGCGCTGATGGCATTGACGCGGATGCCGTCCTTGCCAAGGTCTTCGGCCAGATATTTGACCGATGCTTCGAGGGCGGCCTTGGCCACGCCCATGACATTATAATGGGGCATGACTTTTTCAGCGCCATAATAGGTGAGGGTGACGGCGCTGCCGCCTTTGGTCATCATTTTTTCCGCGCGTTGCATCACGGCGGTAAAGGAGTAGACCGAGATGTCCATCGACATTGCGAAATTGCCGCGGCTGGTATCGACATAGCGGCCGCGCAATTCGTTCTTGTCGGAAAAGCCGATGGCATGGACGACAAAGTCGATGCTGTTCCAGCGTTCCTTGATGCCGTCGAACAGCGCGTCGATCGACTCTTCCGAGCCGACATCGCAGGGCAGCACCATATCGCTGCCCAATTGGGCGGCCAAAGGATCAACGCGTTTTTTCAGGGCGTCACCTTGATAGGAAAATGCCAGCTCGGCACCTGCATCTGCAAGGGCGCGCGCGATGCCCCAGGCAATCGACTTGTCATTCGCAAGACCCATGATGAGCCCACGTTTGCCTGCCATCAGGTCATTTGCCATTCTTTTTCCTTCGACTATCTTGTTATGTTGACACTGGTTTATGCGATTGATTGTTTTTCAGCAAGGCTGGGCAAACCGAGACATGCGAGAGCAACCAATACGCGCATTTCATTCTGAGTGCGCGACTTTTCGTTGTTTGGCCGTGTCAAATGTTATACGGGCTTGCTAAGATGCGCTTTGGGGCAGGGGGAGTAGGTTCAGTGGGAGATAGTGACGCGCGTAAAGGCAAGTTTGCGGGGGATAATCCGTTTGAAATTGCACAGCGCTGGTTGGCCGAGGCCACGCAGGCCGAGGTGAACGACCCAAATGCGATTGCTTTGTCGACGGTAGACGCCCAAGGCATGCCAAATGCACGGATGGTCCTGCTCAAGGACATCGAAGACGATGCTTTTGTTTTTTATACGAATTACACCAGCGCCAAGGCGCAAGAGCTTGATCACGCGGGCAAGGCCGCCTTTGTGATGCATTGGAAATCACTGCGCCGTCAGGTGCGGGCGCGGGGACTGATTACCAAGGAAAACGGGCCGAAAGCGGATGAATATTACAAGTCCCGCTCGCTCAAGAGCCGGTTGGGTGCATGGGCGTCGGACCAGTCCAGCCCGCTGAGCAGCCGCGCCGCGTTGATGGCCGAGGTTGCCAAGGTCACCCTGAGGCAGGGCACAGACCCTGACCGCCCGCCGTTCTGGGGGGGCTATCGTTTGGCACCGCTAGAGATCGAATTTTGGGCAGATGGCGAATTTCGGCTGCATGACCGGTTCGTGTGGCGTCGGGCGGATGTTTCATCAGACTGGACTGTAACAAGGTTAAACCCATAATATCATATGGAACAAAGCGCCGGATTATTATGAAGGCGAGCTACACTTAGAATACCAAAGGTTATTTGTGTCAGATTTAGAGCATACCCCAGATATTATTTCGGGAACCGTAAAATGGTTTGATCCTTCCAAGGGGTTCGGATTCGTCATTTCCGATCAGGGCGGGGCAGATATATTGCTGCATGTAAACGTTTTGCGCAATTACGGTCAAAGCTCGATCGCGGATGGTGCGCGGGTTGAATTGAGCGCACATGAAACAAGCCGCGGTGTCCAGGCGACGCAAATTCACGCAATACGCCCTCCGGAAACCAGCCAATCCGCTGCCTTGGACGAAATCGTCGGGGTTGATCCCGCGATTGTGGCTGCGGCACCGATTGAACCTGCGCGGGTAAAGTGGTTCGATAAATCCAAAGGGTTCGGCTTTGCCAATGTGTTTGGCAAAAGTGATGATATCTTTTTGCATATCGAAGTGTTGCGCCAGTCTGGTCTGTCCGATCTGCAACCGGGCGAGGCTTTGGCGTTGCGGGTGATCAATGGCGAGCGCGGCAAGATGGCCGCTGAGGTACGTGCATGGGAAACCGTTATTCTAAATTGCGAAAAAGCTATTTAGCACCGCTTTTTGCGGCGCTTTTTGCGCTGAACGCCTGCACAACGGGGCAGGCGGCGGCAGCGGGCTGTTCTGACACGTCTGTCGCGTTACGTGGCGAATGGGGGCAGGCCCGATTCTCGGTCGAGGTTGCCGATGACGCGGCCGAGCGTGCCCAGGGTTTGATGTTTCGAAAATCGATGCCCATGGGTGTGGGGATGTTGTTTGTCTATGACCGCCCGCAAGCGATGAACTTCTGGATGCGCAACACGCTGATTCCTTTGGATCTGTTGTTCATTGATTCCCGTGGTGTCGTGCAGCACATCCATGAAAATGCGGTGCCTTTGGATGAGACCGTAATCTCGGGTGGCGAGAACCTGTTGTCGGTGCTGGAAATAAATGGCGGGCTGGCACGGCGAATGGGCATTAAAACAGGCTCTGAACTGCGCCATCCGGCCTTTAGTGCGCACAACCCGGCATGGCCCTGCTAATTCGGTCGATTTCTGTGAAGTTAGGGCTTTTCAATCAGATCACCTTTGGCTAAGTAAGCCTCAGTCGGGGCGTGGCGCAGCCTGGTAGCGCACCTGTTTTGGGTACAGGGGGTCGGAAGTTCGAATCTTCTCGCCCCGACCACTTTAAGAACCACCACATATAGTGTTCCTGATCTGCTTTATGCAGATCAGAACGCTGTATTTGTGTTTCAGCACTGTCTACATCTTGTCGGGTTACCCAATAATCGGACTTCATCTTGTGTGGTGCAATTTTTTTTCTACTTCATGCTGATTTGCGAATTATCCCCAGAGGGCTGTGAAGCACTGTGTGGATATCTCAAGTGATGGATGAGGGGTTGCCGCTAAACCTTGGGGTTTATTGACTTATCCACACGCGGGCTCGAGGGGCGGCAAAACGGGCAGCTTGTGTATATCGTTGGGTTGAATCACCGCGGGTCCGGTCGCCTCAAGAAATGCCGGTTCGGTCAACCCTGAACTTCGCGAAATTCCAGAATATTTTCGTTGACCCGATAGGCCTCTATACGTCAGTTTGTGTAAATCGACGGTCACGCCACTACATCTAGTGGTAAACGCTAGGCGGCGGACCAATGAGGCAGGACAGGCAAACGCAGCTTCAACGCACGTTTGAACGCTTGGTGCGGGGCAGCTTGGTCACGCGCGGGTGCAGTCTCTTTCTCAAGTCGGTGCAGTTGGGGCGGTCTGCAATGTCAGGACCTGTCATTTGAAATTGAGCTGAGCACATGGGGCGACAGATATGAAGATCGAAAGAAAATTCACCACATCCGGGCAAGATGCATACGCAAAGCTGGATTTCGTGAGCACGGTTTCCGAAATTCGCAACCCGGACGGATCGGTTGTTTTTCACCTCGATAACGTCGAAGTCCCCTCGAGCTGGAGCCAGGTCGCCTCTGATGTGATCGCCCAGAAATATTTCCGCAAAGCCGGCGTGCCTTCTGCGACCAAAAAGGTCAAAGAAAAGGGCGTGCCAGAATTCCTGTGGCGCTCGGTTCCTGCCGATGACGCGACCATGGGCGGCGAGACGTCTTCAAAGCAGGTTTTCGACCGTCTGGCAGGCGCATGGGCCTATTGGGGTTGGAAGGGTGGCTATTTCACCACCGAAGAAGACGCCCAAGCCTATTACGACGAAATGCGCCACATTCTGGCGTCCCAGTCCGGTGCCCCGAACAGCCCGCAGTGGTTCAATACCGGTCTGCACTGGGCTTACGGCATCGATGGTCCGGCGCAGGGTCACTATTATGTGGACTACAAAACCGGCAAGCTGACCCGCTCGACATCCTCCTACGAGCACCCGCAGCCCCACGCCTGTTTCATTCAGTCTGTCGCGGATGATCTGGTCGGCGATGGCGGCATCATGGATCTGTGGGTCCGCGAGGCACGCCTGTTCAAATACGGGTCCGGCACAGGCACCAACTTCTCAAGCTTGCGCGGTGCAGGCGAGGGGCTGTCGGGCGGTGGCAAATCGTCTGGCCTGATGGGTTTCCTGAAAATCGGTGACCGCGCTGCCGGTGCGATCAAATCCGGTGGCACCACGCGCCGTGCTGCGAAAATGGTGATCGTCGATGCGGATCACCCCGATATCGAAGACTTCATCAACTGGAAGGTCATCGAAGAGCAAAAAGTGGCGTCCATCGTTGCCGGATCGAAGATGCACGAACGCGAGCTGAACAAGCTGTTCGCGGCGATCAAAGCATGGGACGGCATTCAGGCCGACGCCTATGACCCCGCCAAGAACGAGCAGTTGAAAGCCGCGATCAAGGACGCAAAGAAATGCGCGATCCCCGAGACATACGTCAAGCGCGTGCTGGATTATGCCAAGCAGGGCCACACCTCGATCGAATTCCCGACCTATGACACCGACTGGGATTCCGAAGCCTATTCGTCGGTTTCCGGCCAGAACTCCAACAACTCGATCCGCGTGACCAACGCCTTCCTGCATGCCGTTGAAAAAGACGCCGATTGGGAATTGCTGGACCGCACCACAGGCCGCGTGTCGAAAACCATCCGTGCCCGCGATTTGTGGGAACAGGTTGGCCACGCCGCATGGGCCTGTGCCGATCCGGGCATCCAGTACCACGACACCGTCAACGAATGGCACACATGCCCCGAAGACGGCGCGATCCGTGGGTCAAACCCTTGTTCCGAATACATGTTCCTTGACGACACGGCCTGTAACCTTGCGTCGATGAACCTTCTGACCTTCCTCAAGGACGGCGAATTCCAGGTCGAAGACTACATGCACGCCTCGCGTTTGTGGACTGTGACACTCGAAATCTCGGTGATGATGGCGCAGTTCCCCTCCAAGGAAATCGCGCAGCGGTCCTATGACTTCCGCACCTTGGGTCTGGGTTATGCGAACATCGGCGGCTTGCTGATGAACATGGGCTATTCCTATGACAGCGACGAAGGCCGCGCCTTGTGTGGTGCCCTGACCGCGATCATGACCGGCGTTTCCTATGCCACATCCGCCGAAATGGCGGGCGAATTGGGGGCCTTCCCGGGCTACAAGAAAAACGCGGCCCACATGCTGCGCGTCATCCGCAACCACCGCAACGCGTCGATGGGTAATGCCGATGGCTACGAAGCGCTGGCGGTCAAGCCGGTGCCTTTGGATCACGCAAACTGCCCGCAGCAAAACCTGCTGGCCATCGCGACATCCACATGGGACGAAGCGCTGCGCCTTGGTGAAAAGCACGGCTATCGCAACGCACAAGTGTCGGTGATTGCCCCCACAGGCACCATCGGTCTGGTGATGGATTGTGACACGACAGGGATCGAACCCGACTTTGCGCTGGTGAAGTTCAAGAAGCTTGCCGGTGGCGGGTATTTCAAGATCATCAACCAGTCGGTTCCGGCGGCCTTGGAAAAGCTGGGCTACGGTTCGGCCCAGATCGAAGAGATCGTCGCCTATGCCGTCGGTCACGGCAGCATCGGCAACGCACCGGGCATCAACCACACCACACTTGTGGGCCATGGCTTTGGCGCGAACGAACTGGCCAAGGTTGACGCGGCGCTGGCGCAGGCCTTTGATATCCGCTTTGTGTTCAACCAGTGGACCTTGGGCGAGGAATTCTGCACCCAAGTCCTTGGTATCCCGGCGGAAATGCTGAATGATCCAACATTCGACCTGCTGAAATCCCTTGGGTTCTCCAAGAAAGATGTGGATGCGGCCAACGACCATGTTTGCGGCACCATGACATTGGAAGGTGCACCGCACCTCAAGGAAGAGCACTACAATATCTTCGATTGCGCCAACCCCTGCGGTAAAAGAGGCAAGCGTTATCTGTCGGTTAACAGCCACATCTACATGATGGCAGCGGCACAGTCGTTCATCTCGGGTGCGATCTCCAAGACGATCAACATGCCGAATGACGCAACAATCGAAGACTGCCAAAAGGCCTATGAACTGTCCTGGTCGCTGGGTGTCAAAGCCAACGCCCTGTACCGTGACGGATCGAAACTGTCGCAGCCTTTGGCATCGGCGCTGGTCGAGGATGATGACGAAGCAGCAGAAACGCTGGAATCGGGCAGCATGCACGAAAAAGCCGTGGTTCTGGCCGAAAAGATCGTCGAAAAGGTCATCGTCAAAGAGATCATCAAATCGCACCGCGAAAAGATGCCTCAGCGTCGCAAGGGCTATACCCAAAAGGCCATCGTCGGCGGCCACAAGGTTTATCTGCGCACCGGCGAATATGGCGACGGCAAGCTGGGCGAAATCTTTATCGACATGCACAAGGAAGGTGCGGGTTTCCGCGCGATGATGAACAACTTTGCCATCGCCGTGTCGGTTGGTCTGCAATATGGCGTGCCGCTCGAGGAATTCGTCGATGCCTTCACCTTTACCAAGTTCGAACCCGCAGGCATGGTTCAGGGCAACGACAGCATCAAGAATGCAACGTCGATCCTTGACTATATCTTCCGCGAACTGGCTGTGTCCTATCTGGACCGCACCGATCTGGCGCATGTGAAACCCGAAGGCGCGTCCTTCGACACCATCGGACGCGGCGAAGAAGAAGGCGTGCGCAACGTGTCCGAGATTTCCGAGAGCGCCGCGACGCGGTCGTTGGAAGTGCTGAAACAGATCAGCTCCACCGGATATCTGCGCAACCGGATGCCGCAGGAACTGGTCTTGATGCAAGGCGGGCACGGCATGGCCGATCTTGCGGTGCTGGACGCCGGAACCACCGCGGTTGCGCAATCGGTGTCCACGTCGATGTCATCGACCACCGCAGTTTCCAGCGGTGCTGTCGGGATCGACGCGCGCACCAAGGCGAAAATGCAGGGCTATGAGGGTGAAGCCTGCGGCGAATGCGGCAATTACACGCTGGTCCGCAACGGCACCTGCATGAAGTGCAACACCTGCGGCGGGACATCCGGCTGTAGCTAAGAAATAGTGACGGTCGGGCGGTTGGTGCCGCTTGTCAGGGGCAAAACCAACCCCGACCGCCACGCCGAATTGAAATTGAATCCGGGGCGGGTGCGCTCGCCCCTGACGCTGACCAAGCCGCAGGCATAAGACAAAACGAGCGGTAAACTAATGAGCATGGTCATGTGAACCTTGGGGTGTCTTTGTGGCACCCCTTTTTCTGTGGCGCATCCAAGAGAGCCCCCGCAGGGCAGCTTTTGCGAAGGGCAGAACGGGGGCCTGCGCGGCTTGGGCAAGTTTGGATCGTGCCAGAGCAGGGACGGCTGGCATTGAATCGGGCCGTGATGGCGTGTTGCTTAACACGTCGGGGTATAGCATCTGATCCTAAATCCCAAATCCCATGGCCGATAAAAGCAATCAGGCCGATGCCAATCTGACAGGTGGCATGAAGCTTTGCATCAGGTGCAGGGGATAGGCACGCTGGACATCGGCCGAGAACTTTATCGGGTACCAAGCTTCCACTGGAATCTCCAACCTTTGATCTGCATTCTGCGGTCTGGGCGGGGTGAGTGCCCGTAAACCATCAAAAAATCAAAGAAAAAGCCTTTACTTACTAAAACAGTCGGATTAAGCGTTCCCGCCTAAAGCAAGCGAACCTCTCTATGAGCAGCCAGCGTAAAAGTTGAACATTCATAGCGAGGGACCAATGCGTCGAATTCCTGAAAATAGCGTTTGCTCGGGCAAACCCCAAAGAAACTCTGCCCTTATTGTCGGGGGCTTTGGGGCTTCCTTGGCAATGGCCTGTATGACGACAGGTGCGTCCGCGCAGGACACCGATCTGATCATTCTGCCCACGGTCGAGGTGGAAACCACCGAAGAAGCGCGCCCGGTACGCAAACCTGCAAAATCCAAGCCTGCACCGCGCCGCGCTGCGAAACCGCGCGTGGCGGCACCTGCGGTCTGCACGCCAGTATTGGCCGGAACGGCGGTATGCGCCCCGCAAGAAGCGGCAGAGCGCGAAGCACAGGAACTGGCAGCAGCCACAGCCCTTGCCGCGGCAAAAGCGGCGGCGGGTGGAAGTAGCTATGCAGATCCGAATTCCCCGTTCAAAGCCAATAGCCTTGCAAACAGCCGGATGCCCGGCCCGCTGAAAGACACCCCTCGGACTGTGACGGCCATCACCCAGGACGTTCTGGAAACCACCGGTACGACCAGCGTCCGAGAGATCGCCCGTTCGACGCCGGGGATATCGCTTGGGTTCGGCGAAGGCGGCAATTCTTTCGGGGACAACATTTATATCCGCGGGTTCAAGGCCAATAACGACGTCTATACCGATGGCGTTCGTAGCCCGGGCACCGGCGTCGCCGAGACATTCAACACCGAACAGGTCGAAGTCACCAAAGGGCCGGCGGGGACTGTCGGTGGGCGGGGGACCACAGGTGGTGCGCTCGATATCATTTCCAAAAGCTCTCAGGACATTGATTTCACACGCATCGTCACGACCGTCACCGACGCATCGACCGTGCGCCAAACCATCGACACCAACAAGGTGATCAATGACCGCGTTCAGCTGCGGTTCAACGGGCTGTTGCAAGACGGTGCCGTGGCGGGGCGTGATGTTGTGACCGACGACCGCGAAGGTGCTGCAATGGCGGTGCGTTTCAAGGCGACCGAGGCGCTGATACTGGAAGGGAACCTGAGCTACACCAAGATCGAGCAAACACCCGATTGGGGGGTGCCGTTTGTGAACAATGCCGATCTGGGTGTGGTGGGTCCGGTGACGGAATACGGGGTCGACCGTACCACATTCTATGGTGTTCCGGGGCGCGATTTCCAGACCGTCGAAGAAACGGTGGGTACGGCAAAGGCGCAATATTCCTTTGGCAACGGTTTGACGCTTACCAACACCTTGCGGCTGTCGAAATCCACGAATGATTATGTCCTGACCGCACCCAGCCGTTTGATCGACAACGATTCCGCCAATCCGGAGGACTGGCAGGTCGGGCTGAGCTTCAAAAGCTGGAATCAGGAAACCGATGTGATCGCCAATGTGCTTGAGCTGGCAGGCGAAAGGCATTTAGGCGGGGCAAATCACAAGTTTGTCTTTGGTCTGGCCGCATCGCGCGAAGAGATCGAAAAACGGAGCTATTCAAACCTGAGCAGTGAAGACTATCTGCCGCCCTCAGGTCAGAACGGCTGCACCGTCGACGCAATTAACCCTGACCCCATCGCAGAGGGCTGCTGGAGCGGCGAGCAACCGCAACTGGGCACGGATGTCACAGCGACCACGGTCAAAACCACCTCGCTTTATGCGCTCGACACGGTCGCCTTGTCGGACCGGCTGAAGGTAAACAGCGGCGTGCGGGTGGATATCTATGATATCGAACGGTCGGGCATCAGCGGCGGGACAGCTTATACCCTTGCCCGCGACGACGTCATGTTCAACTGGAACCTTGGCACGACATACGCCCTCAGCGACCGGCTGAATGTCTATGGGGCGGCGGCAACCTCGACCAATCCGGCCGGACAAGAGCTGGAAGCGGGCGGTGGTTTTTACGGCGGCCTTGATACCAACGGCTCGGGGTTGGCACCGGAAAAAAACACCTCGCTCGAACTGGGGGCCAAGTTCAGCTTCTCGCCTGATCTGTTGCTGACGGCGGCGCTTTATCAAACGACCAAGGACAATGCCCGCGAAGATATCGGACCGCGCGGGGCGACTGTAACCTCTGATACGTTGAAATACCGTATCCGCGGCCTCGAACTGGGGGTTGCTGGCAAAGTGAATGACCGGCTTAGCCTGTTTGGCGGTGCGAATTTCATGAACAGCAAAATTCTGGAGAGCGCAGACAGTGGCAATGTCGGTCTGTCGGTGGCGAATGTTGCCCATGAACAGATCAACATTCTTGCGACGTATCAGGTCACCGACAAGCTGATGCTGGGCGGGCGTGTCAACTATCAGGGCGCGATTGATCTGGGCAGCACGGCTGCAAATGGCCGGTCCCTGCCGGATGCCTGGACCTTCGATCTTTTGGGTGAATACGAAGTTGCCGATAATGCCACGCTCAAGATGGGCATCACCAATGTCGCAGACACGATCGTCTATGACGCTGCCTACCGTTCGGGAACACCCTTCACCTATGTCGCACCTGGCCGTGAAATTTCGGTCTCGTACGAAATGAAATTCTAATCCGAAAACCATCACTGCGGGCAGCTTTCGGGTTGCCCGCACCGACCAGAGGTTCTGCCATGCTAATCACGATCCCCTCCGTCCTGAGCAAAGATGAGGTCAATCAGGTGCGCGCGCATCTGGATGCCGCCGATTGGGAAGACGGATCAACCACCGCCGGCCCGCAATCCATCGAGGTGAAGCGGAACCAGCAGTTGCCAGCCGCATCGGATGCCGCCCAGACCCTGGGCAAGTTCATTCTGCAAAAACTGACGGCAGACCCGCTGTTTATTTCTGCCGCACTGCCGGCCCGCATTTTGCCGCCCATGTTCAACAAATACGAGCAGGCGGAAACCTTTGGGTCGCACATCGACAACGCGATCCGGGTCAACCCGCTGACCCAGGAACGTCTGCGCACCGATCTGTCGATGACCCTGTTTCTAAGCGCGCCCGAGGACTATGACGGCGGCGAGCTTGTGATCGAGGACCATTACGGCACGCAAACGGTGAAACTGCCCGCCGGGGATATGATCCTGTATCCGGCGACAAGCCTGCATGAGGTGACACCCGTTACCCGTGGCGCGCGGGTTTCGTCGTTTTTTTGGCTGCAAAGCATGATCAGGTCCGACGCGCATCGCCGGATCTTGTTCGATCTGGATCAATCCATTCAGTCGCTCAGCACAACAATCGGATCAAACGCCACCGAAACGGTCCGGCTGACCGGCATTTATCACAACCTTATTCGCACATGGGCAGAGACCTGAGACATGAAATATTCCCCGATTTCCGCCGTTATTTTCATTGGGATCGCCGCCGCTGGTCCGGCAGCCGCGTTTGATCTTGAAACCTTCACAACGATGCTTGAGAACGCGGGCCACAACGAGATGTCGCCCCTTGGCATGTTCATGGCGGCTGACTGGATGGTGAAAGGCGTCATGCTGTCGCTGCTTTTCGCCTCTGCCTTGGTTTGGGTGATCTTTGCGGCCAAAATCATGGTCCTGCGGTGGGAACGTGGCGTGCTGCGCCGCCGCTACCGTGACTTGGACCGGTCAGGAACGTTGCTTGCCGCGCAAGAAAAATTTGCGCGCAAACAGGGGGTTGTCGGGCAGATGGTGCGCGCCGCACAACGCGAGCGGGCCTGTTCGGGCGAGGGGGCCGCGATGAAAGCGGGCATCAAGGAAAGGGTCGGTTCCGAGATTTCGCGGATCGAGGCAGGAGCCGCACGACGCATGAGCCTTGGCGCGGGCGTTTTGGCGAACGTTGGGTCGACCGCGCCGTTTGTCGGATTGTTCGGCACGGTCTGGGGGATCATGAACAGCTTTATCTCCATTTCAGAAAGCAACACGACCAATCTGGCCATCGTCGCACCGGGTATCGCCGAGGCATTGCTGGCCACCGCCATCGGGCTTGTTGCCGCTATTCCCGCCGTGATTTTTTACAACATTCTGGCGCGTGGCATGGGGGGCTACAAGGTCATGCTGGCGGATGCCGGTGCGCTTGTTGAACGCACCCTGTCGCGCGATCTTGATCTGGCCACCAAGGACGAAAGCGCAAAGCCGCGTCAGCCCCGGCTGGCATCAGTTTCAGTACCAGCGGCGGAGTAATCGACATGGCTTCCCGGCTTCGCGCTGACGATGATGGTGATCTGAGCGAAAACAGCGAGATCAACGTCACACCCTTTATCGACGTCATGCTGGTTCTGCTGATTATCTTCATGATCGCAGCGCCGCTTTCCACGGTCGATATTCCGGTTGAATTGCCCGTGGCGGTTGCCGATGCCCCGGTGCGGTCGGCGGATCCGGTGTTTATCACCATCACCGAAGATCTGGCCCTGTCGGTCGGAGAGACCAGCACCACCCATGACAGGCTGTTTATCGACGTTGGCATTGCAACGCTGCAAAAACGTGACACGCGCATTTACATTCGCGCCGACAAATCAGTGCCTTACGGCGAATTTATCCGGGTCATGAATGTCCTTCGGGCCGATGGTTTTCTGAAAGTCGGTCTGGTCGGGCTGGATGAAAACGTCGCCCAAGCCCCCGATGCGGACGGGGCGCTAGCGGCAGATCAACCATGAGCCTGACCTATACGACGCGCAGCACAAAGCCGGTCTTCTGGCTGGGTGCCATCGCATTCAGCGCCGCTTTGCACATCGGATTTCCGGCGCAAATCCTGAGCAAGACACCCGAGCCCGAGCTGGATGAAACCCAGCCCGAAGGCATCACGGGTGCGATCATGTTTGATCTGTCGGATATCATCGCGGCCCCGTCCGCCTTGGAGGAGGACAGCCTCGCCCAAGAGGAAAGCCAGCAGGCCCCGACCGTGACCGAAAGCCCCGAGGTGGTTGAGGCAGCGCAGGCCGCCGAACAGCCTATTCTGAGCCAAATCCCCTATGATGTCGAAGATGAAAGCCTGAAATTCGGCGTTGCCGCGCCGGAGCCCGAAGCCGAAACGGAAAATCTTGCCGAAGAGATCGCCACCGAGCATGACCCCGACCAGATCGACGCGGAAAGTCAGGTCGGGGCCGAGGACCGCGCAGCCTCCGAGCAGTCGGTCGCAGGGGTGCAGGCCGAAACCGAGGCAGACAGTGCCGAAGCGGCGAGCGAAGGCTTGACCGCCAAGCAGACCGAGGCAATTCGCGACTGGCAAAAGAGCATTGTGTTGTTGATCAGCGGGGCCAAGACCTATCCGGCAAAAGCACGCAGTGCCCGCATCGAAGGGGAGGTCCAGATCCGTTTTACCCTTGATCGCTATGGGGTGCTGGTGTCGACGGAAGTGGCGCAATCTTCGGGGTCGCCGATCCTTGATGGCGCAGCGGTCAGGACGGTCGAGCAGTTGGAAAAGATGCCGACACCGCCCAATTACCTAGTTGGTGATCAATTCACCCTGATGATCCCGCTGCGTTACAGCTTTAGGTGAACCATATCCGGCGTGATGTCGTCGATGCTGGCGCATCCGCACAGCAGCATGGCAACCTCCAATTCGTCGCGCAGCAGGCGCAACACATGGCTGACGCCCAGTTCACCTGCAACGGCAAGACCGCACACCACAGGGCGGCCGATCAAAACGGCCTTTGCCCCCAAGGCAAGAGCGACGAAAATATCGACACCGCGGCGGATGCCGCCATCCATAAGCACAGGATAGTCCGGCCCGACCCGTTCGACGATTGCCGGCAGCACGTCGAGGGTCGCAGGGGCCCTGTCCAGGACACGCCCGCCGTGGTTCGATACAATCACGCCAGCGGCCCCGATGGAGACCGCGCGGGCGGCATCCTCGGGGTGCAGGATGCCTTTCAATAGAACCGGCACCTGCACCGTTTCAACAAGCCAGGCGACATCGTCCCAATTTGGCAAATGATGCGCGATGCGGTCGAAAATAAACGATTGCCCTTCGTCTGGTGCGGTGAAACGGGGCGGGGCGAACCGCGCTAAATTCACCGCGCTCACGTCAGGCGGCAATTGAAAACCGGCCTCTATCTCGCGGTCCCGAACGCCTTGCACTGGTGCATCGATGGTCAAGACAAGCGTGCCGAACCCCGCCGCCAAGGCCATTTCCGCCAGCTCAAGCGTGGCCTGCCGGCTGCCCATCCAGTAAAGCTGGAACCAGTCGCAGCCTTGCGCAGCCGCTTGCACATTGGTCAACTCCACACTGCTTTGCGCGCTGAGGATCATCTTGATCGACTGTGCCCCGGCACCCTGGGCCGTTGCGATCTCACCCGAAGGGTGCAGCAACCGGTGATAGGCAAAGGGCGCAATCAGCAGGGGTGCCGCAAGCCGTTGGCCTAACACTGAGGTCGCCGTTGATCCGCCGCCCATTTCGCGCAGCGGCCGTGGCGTGATGCGTGCGCGAACAAAGGCCTCTTCATTCGCCAACAACGTTTCTTCGCCGCCGGCACCGGACAGGAAATATGCGCGGTTTTCCGAACTCATGCTGTCACGGGCACGGTTATAATAGTCGTTCAACGTGCGAGGGAGCTGGTCAGGTTCAAGCATATTACAGTTCATTGTGTTATTTCGAGTGCATCCGCCGAACCAGCTTTGCAAGCTTGCAAAGCTGACGCCGCATCATTCGGTTTGACTGTACCTACCGCATACAATGGAAGGATCAAAGCCGCCGTGGGGCGTTAGGGGCTACCCGCTGCGTGATCCTTGCAACTGCGGTTGGGGGGGCTGGTGAACGCTTTGTGTGATTGGCGGCGAGGCGGCCTTCAATCCGGTGCTGTTTCGGACCCATCGCGAGGGGGCGCGCCTTGCACGCGCGCCTGCATGGGGTCGAACCAAGGGGGCGTTCCGATAGAAGAGTTCTACATATCAATAGCTTGATCGACGTCGCACCGCGCGCGACACACGACCACCCGATCTGGCGCTCTATGCCTGTCGCGCGCGACGGATCGCTACCTTTCGCGGAAAGCGCGCGACATGCTGTCGAGGATCGGTTTCATGAGATATTGCACGAAGGTCCGTTCGTCGGTCTGGATCATGATCTCTGCCGGCATCCCGGGGGTGGGGGAAAAACCGGGCACTCTCAGCAATTCTTCGGGTTCGATCGAAATGCGGGTCAGGTATACCTCTTGCTGGGCGGTTGAATTCTGGTCGGTAATCGTATCCGCAGAGACATAGAAAACCTTGCCCTCAAGCACCGGCGTGGTGCGTTGGTTCAGGGCAGAAAGCCGGATCGTTGCGTGCAAGCCGATTTTGACACTGTCGATATTCGTACGCGGGACTTGGGCTTCGATGATCAGGGGTTCGGCCGATGGCAAAATCTCGACGATGGCTTTGCCGCTTTCAACCACACCGCCCGCCGTATGGTAATACAGCCGTACGATCGTGCCTGAAACAGGGGCCGTGATATCGACCCTGTTGAGCACTTCTTGCGCCGTGCGCACCTGTTCGCGAATGCCGTCCAGTTCCGCCTCTACGACCTGCAATTCATCAAGCGCCTTATCGCGGTGTTCCCCCAACGTCTGTTCAATCTGCGCGGTATAGCGATCGCGGACTTCGGAAATCTCGTTTATCTCGGCGGTGAGGCGACCAACCTGACCTTCGGCTTCGGCAATGGCGCGTCGAACGGTGTTTACGTCGGTCCGGCGCACAAGACCGCGGTCTAGCAACGTCTGTTTATCGGCCAGTTCCTCTGCCAGAATGGCGACCTGGATCTGCGTTGCTTCAAGCTGGCTTTGATAGCCGCTTGACCTGATCCCAAGCGCCTCGATGCTGCGCTCCAGCAGGCCGATGTCGTTTTTCAGGCCCTGCATCGACACGGTGAACCCCAAAGACTGGTTCTCCATCATTGTGGCGACTTCCAGATCGGCGCGCAGTTTTTCCAGATGCGGCGGAAACCTGAGCGTGTTCTCTTGTTTGTATTCGGAATTGAACCGCGCCTGAGCGACTTCCAGTCGAACCTGCCTGAGGAAAAGTTCCCGTTCCTTGCCAAGCGCGGATGTCTCGTCGAGCCGGACCAGAACTTGCCCCGCTTCGACCATATCACCTTCGGCGACATAGATCTGTTCGATGATGCCGCCCTCCAGATGCTGGACAATCTTGTTGCGTCCGGTGGCGATAAAGCTGCCTTGCGACACAACCGCCGCGGCAAGCGGCGCTTGGGTGGCCCAATATCCGAAACCCCCAAATGCGGAGATGATCAGGAAAGTGCCGAATATCACGTGACCCCTGATCGACCGGGGCACATCGTCATACCATGTGGCGTCAATAATCGCGGTTGGGGCATGTCTCATGACGAAATCTCCTGTGGGGTGGCGTTCGCGCTTGCGCTGCGTTCGGCGAGTTTTTGCAACACCGGATCACGATAGCCGAACAGCGCAACATTCCCGTCCGCGACCATCATGATCTTGTCGACAACCTTCAAAAGCGACGGCTTTTGGGTGATGACAACAACGGTGATCTTGTTGTCTTTGGCGTGCTGGATGGCCCGCGCTAGGGCCAGATCGCCTGCCGCATCAAGGTTGGAGTTCGGTTCGTCAAGCACCAGCAAGCGGGTCTTGCCAAAGAAGGCGCGCGCCAGGGCGACACGCTGCTTTTGCCCGCCCGACAGCGGTGATCCGTCAGCGGCGACCATGGTTTCATAGCCGTGGGGCAGGGCTGCAATCATGTCGTTGACGTCTGCCAGCACAGCGGCGCGGTGGATGTCTGCGTCAGTGGCGTCGTCGCGCATTCGGGCGATGTTGTCTTTGATCGTTCCGGGGAACAGCTGCACATCCTGCGGTACATATCCGATACTTTCGCCCAGTTGGCGCGGGTCCCAGTTGCGGATATCCATCAGGTCCAGACGCACACTGCCCGAGGTTGGCAGAATGGAGCCGACCAGCATTTTCCCCAAGGTGGTTTTGCCCGCGCCAGAGTTGCCAATGACAGCAAGGGTTTCGCCGGGATCAAGGTGGAAGCTGAGCCCGTTCAGAATGACCTGTTTGGTGCCGCCGGGCACATATAGCAGGCGTTCAACATCAAGACGGCCCTGTGGATCAGGCAGAACCAGCCGTTCGAACCGCACCCGCGAGCGGCGCATCAGATCGTTGATCCGCCCATACGCCGCGCGCGACAACAGAAACGAATTCCACCCCTCGATCGACCCTTCGATGGGGGCCAGCGCGCGCCCCGCGATGATAGAGGCCGCAATCACCATGCCGCCGGTGATCTCGCCTTGCAGTGCCAGATTGGCCCCCCAACCCAACATGCCGATCTGCGTCAACAGCCGCGCGCCCCGGCTGATGGAGGCAAAAATGATGTTGCGGTCCTGGGCACGCACCTGCGCGGTAAGAGAGCCGGCAGTGTCCTTGCCCCAGATGCGCACGGCTTCGGGCACCATGGCCATCGCGTTGATAATCTGGCTGTTACGGGCCATTGAATCGAGATGCATGTTCGCGCGGCTTTGGGCCATGTTCGCCTCGGCAAAGGGTTTGGCGGTCATTTTCTGGTTCACGATTGCGATGACAAGCAACAGCAACGAACTGCTGACCACGATCATGCCAAGATGCGGGTGGACAAGGAAAATCACCGATAGAAACAGCGGGGCAAAGGGGACATCCAGAAAGGAGATCAGCGTCCCTGACACAAGGAACCCGCGCACCTGCTGCAGGTCGGACAGGGTCTGGTATTCCTTGCCGTTGCCCTGCAACGAGGCATGGGCGGCGGCGCTCAGGATCGGGGCCCCCAGACGCGCGGCCACTTCAACGGCGCTTCGCATCAGGATGAACCGTCGCAGGGAATCCAGTATCGTTTGCACCAAAATCGCGCCAACGATCACGATTGTCAGCATAACCAGCGTATCAACGGACCTGCTTGTCAAAACCCGGTCCGAAATCTGGAAAAGATAGATCGGGATCGCGAGGATCAGGATATTGGTCCCAAGGGTCAGGATCATGACGAACATGAGATTGCGCCGGACCGCCCGCACGCCTTTTTTCAGGGCATCGGCAAAACCGTCAGGCCCGATCCGCTTGTGAAAGGGTACCGTATCCGCGCCTTTGCCGCCACCACCGCCCGCCGCTGCAAGGGTCGCTTCCTTTTGCCGGTCTGCGTTGCTGGGTTGGTCGATGACGGGGCCGGAATGGGGGCCATCAGACAGCTTGTCCATTACCTCGGCCCCCATTTCGGGTTTCAATTTAAAAGGTTCCGACTTCGTTGCCTCGTGCGGGGACGGTTCACTGGTGTGGTCAGAGTCTTTCAAGGCGCTTCTCCGGTAATTCAAATGCTTCAGGTTACGATGGAGCCCATCATGTCGACGTCAGAGCTGGTGATATCCGGAGATTGCGAAACCATTCCGGTGTCGCCGAGATCGGGGTCGATCATATCCTCGGCAAGAAAGACGACCGCCTCTGAGGCGAGGGGGGTCGCGCCAAGGGGCTGGGCATCTGTGTCGATCAGTTCTGCCTGATAGAGCAGTAGGTCGTCATAGACCTCGCCGCCCACCATGATCGTTGAATCAGCCCCGTAGTTCTGGATCGTCGCCATATTGACTGCGGCGTTTGACCCGGTCGTGGTGGTTGGAATTGAATCCGACCCGGCCAAAAGCGCTTCGACTTCGAACGCGACCTGATCTGCATCGCCGATGATATTGGTCTGTTCGATTGCAGAGACGTTGATGAGGTCGCCGGAAATATACAGGATGTTCAAAGGGGCATGGCCGTCGAACACCTCGTGGTTTTGAACGTCATCCGACAACACGCGCGCCCCTGCTGCCAGATCGGCCCCTGCTTGGGCGAAAACGCTGTCCATCTCGATGTAGCTGTCGATGGAGTTCGACTGGATCAAGGCCATGTTATAGGCAAGATTGTCGCCCATGGAGGCAGAGTAGGGACCGGCCCCCGCCACATGCACCGCATCGTCATCAAACAGAATATTTGTCTGGAAAATCAGCGACATATCGTACATGTTTCCGCCGACAATGATCAGGTCATAGCCCTGCGCAAATTCCAAAAGGCTGACCTGATTGAACAGCACGTTGTCGCCGAAATCGAGAAAGCTGTCTTCGCCCGAGAAGGTGATCTGGGCCGTGTCATGGTCGGACATGTAGTTGTATTGATGGATCCAGTTGACCGAAATCAGATCCGCATCGACGCGCGTGACAATCGCTGTGACATTCACCGGAAAGGCAGCAGTTGGTGCCGCATCTGACGTTACACTGTGCTGTGAGGCGAACATTGCGGCATTGATGGATGTATTCATCGGCGAGATGTTCGTCGCGCCGGAATTGTAGTCATGGATGACGTTGACCTGTGCAATCGCCGAAATCGCCACCATATCGCCCATAACTGCAATGACAGGCGCATCTACATGTTGGGCAACGATCACGGTTTCGTTGATCTCCATATTGCCGCCTGCAATGACGCTGTGGCCGGCTTCGACGTCGAAAAACGCGGCGGCAGTGCCCGCATTACCCGTCGGGGTGAGAAAGCTGTCGGCGGCCATGGCATCCTCTGCCTGGGCCGCGTCGTTTTTGGCTTGCAGATATGTGGGAAGAAGATTGTCGAGATCGGGCATGGCGTCTTGGTCGGCCCCGTTGACGGTGATTTCACCGATGGCCGGACCCGACAGAAATGACACCTGTCCGCCCATTGCTTCTGCGGCCGAGGCACTTTCCAAGTAGTTCTCAGCGAATGTTTCACCCATCGTTGACCCCTCAAGGATCAGGGTAAGCGGGTTGCCACTTGTGCCCGGCATCATCGGCTGGGCCGCTTGCCACAGGGTCTCAAGCTGCTGGTCCAGTATGTCGGGGGCAATGAAGCTTCCTGCGTCGATATCGCCGAAAAAGTCGTGATCGATCAGATAGTTGGTTTGCTGAGAGACGAATGCAACCGAGCCGGGCATCGGGGATGACACCGTGAAACCGCCAGCACTCTGCTTGGCCGGTTCAAAAAACGGGAAGTCCTGGGCATCGTCGACGACCAGTTCCGCCTTTGCCTTGAGGAAGGGCAATTGAAGGGGATGGTGACCTGACACCGCAAGGGGTGCGGGGGCATCGGGTGTGAGCCATAAGGGCGACAGACCCGCTGCATATCCATCCAGCGCATATGGAGCGCGCGCAGCTACCGTCTGTGAGGATTGATCGTCAAAGGAGGGGTCTTGAGTTTGGCGATGACGAAAACCATCAATTTCGCTTCTAAACCTCGAACCGTCCAAGGCCGTTTCAAATGCACCAATAAAATGGGCAACGATTTCGGATGTTCTATCGATAAGCATTTTGACCACCAGTTATTATTATTATCTGCTCGGTGGTGCCTCGGAATTTTATGCGCCCCGCGCGAGTTGTTCTCGCGCGAGGTGTTGTTATTGGCGACCGGTAGGGCCGGTCACGGTCAAACGGTTTATGCGCCGTCTGAGCTGTCGTCACCGATGTAGGTGGAGTTCATGTTGCCACCGACCACGGACATATCGACTGTGTTGCCGAGGATGTTGGCACCCATCACAATGCTCTGGTTGAACGCTGTGGTATCAACGGTTGCAGATGCCGAAGACAGGGATTCACCGGCGACATAACCGTCATCACCGTTTCCGCTGCCCCATGTACCGGCAACAGCACCATCGGCGTCATCGTCGTGAGGACCATTTTTCCAAGGGTGGCCACCAAAGTCGGGTTCTGCAGCAGCAGCGCCAGTGCCGATGCCGTCACCTGAGGATGCGGTGCCACCATGCGCGCTGCCGTTGTTGGTCAGCGACCCGCCCACGGTTGCATTGTGAAGAACATCACTGTCGATCAGGTTGTTCGACTGTGCATTCACAAGGCCAACATCATTTCCGGCACCGGTCAGCGCGTCGGTCAGGATGTCATCGAGGTTCATCTCGTTACCGGGGTCGAAGTTCACATCGCCCTTGGCCATCAGGATATTGTCGACAGACGCACCGCCGCTCAGGTCGATGTCTGCAAAGTCATCGTCCGATGGCACATAGTCCGTCATATCGAAGGCACCGGTGACCCCGACATCGACTGTCACAGTCGTGGTCGACGTGTTGGTGGCCTCGTTTGTGGCGGTGTTGGAGGCGTTGTTTTCGTTTCCGTTCAGGTTCAGGTTACCGTTCAGGTTACCGTTGCCGTTCAGGTTACCGTTACCATTCAGGTTACCGTTGCCGTTCAGGTTCTCGCTTTCGCTGGTTTGCGATTGGCCCTGACCCTGAAGCTGGCCCTGACCCTGCAATTGCGCCTGAAGCTGTGCTTCGGCCTGCGCCTGATCTTGTTCCTGGCTTTGGTTGCCCATTGGTACGTAGTTGTTGCCACCGTGGTGGTGTCCGTGTCTACCATTTGACATGATAAATGCTTTCTTTGGGGGCATCCGCCAGATCCACCGCTCATCTAAAAGGTGGAATTTCTATTCGAATGCCGATTCTTGTTGAACGTCACATCATTGCGACCAGATCAGATTGGCGTGAATAGAAGTGGTGCGATATCTAGCAATTCAGACTGTAGATTCTAATCAATGGGATGGGGTGAATGTTAGTATCTACGCCAAAAAGATAGGCCCTTTGATTTAGATCGAAGGCATAAAATGCGGAATATTTTTCCCGATTCTTATATTAAGGTTCTGACTTTCTTGTAGAAATCTGTTTTTCTGGTTTCCCGGAAGTATTTTTAACCGATGTGTTAGGTTCTGGTCAGGAAGGGGCTCCGCCAGGGGTGAAATTTTCCACCACAACCTTGGCGAAAACCTGCCAGGCCCTGCCTTGATAAGTCAGTCCCCATTGAGATTTATCAATTACCCGCCAAAATTTTTTGGTAGTGATATTTGGTCTGGTCGCTCCAATATTTGGAACAAATTCAATGCCTAAAGCTATTAACCAAGTGAGATATAACAGCACAGAACGTCAGGCCATTTTGTTTGTCGGCGGTCGGACATCATTTCCTGACGTCTACCTACGCCTTATTATGAGCGAGTTCGATAATTTGGACGTCTCAATTGTACCTACTTTTGCAGCGGTGAAAGACCGATTGAATACAAGCCCCTATTGCAGAGTGACGTTAATTTTCTCGCCTCGGTCTGTGGAGGCAGAGATGGAAACTCTTTTTGAATTGTCAAAACAGTTCCCCAATTTCGACCTGGCTTTGGCGTTTCATGATATAAAAGACATCAAGAATTTTATCGACGCGATTGGAGATACGGCGTTGATGGCGAAATTGAGTTTTCTGCCGCTTCGCACGCGTATTGATTCAGCGATAAATATCTTCCGTTTGCTGGTTTCGGGCGAACGGCACATTTGCGGGGAAGTCATGGACTATCTCTTGTCGGGAAGCTTCCCTGCCGGACTCGAAATCAAGGCCAATATGTGGGACCAGATCAGATCGCTGACGGCCCGCGAAAAAGATGTCTTGGGCTATTTGTCAAAAGGCGAGCCAAACAAGGTCATCGCCCATCATCTGCAACTGTCGGAAAGCACGGTCAAGCTGCACATCCACCATATCATCGGCAAAATGGGTGTCACAAACAGAACAGAGGCCGCGATTGCCTATGTTGCCGCAACCGGAAATTTCAGGGTTGAATAGGCAAGCAGATGGCAAGATCGCAAGAGCCGGACCTGACAAGTTTTGACAAGTTCCTATTGCTGGTGGGGCGGCTCAACTATGCCTGGACAAACACCGAAAGCCTGTTGATCCATTTCATCGCCGGATTGGCAAAGGTCGATCTGGAAACGGCGACGGTTATTTTCATGACCCTGAATACATCACGGGCGCGGATTGATCTGGTGCAACGCCTGTCAAAGCTGGGCCGTGTCCAAAGCGAGGAGCGCAAACAGGTTATTGCCTTGACCACGCGCATGCAAAAAATCGGCCACATCCGCAACCGCTACAACCATTGTATCTATGCGTTCGATTCACAATCGGCGGCCACGCATACGATCCTGATGCGGATCGCAGATCGGAAAGACGCGATCAAGATGGGGCAGGTTGAGCAGTTGGACCAAGGCACGCGAGACGGCATTTACAAGGCAATCGACGATCTGGGGGATCTGAACCGCGAGATTTGGGCGTTCTTGAATAAACACGACTATCCCAGAACCGCGACCTGATCCGTTGGGCTTAACCACTTTGGCAGCACAACTTTGGCAGGGTGCGCTTCGCCAAACACACGCGGGGGTCTTCGCTTTGTTGGAAAGCACCCTGCAAAAGGTGCTTTCCGTCAGTGTCATGCCGGTCATCGGCAAGTTGATCAACGGCACACAACTGTGAACACATTTACCGTAAGCGGTGCGCGGCGACCACGGCGGACCATCTGTCGGCGTGTCGGGCCGGGGCCTCTGACCGCGATCAGACCCAGCTCGGTGCAGCGCGGCGCGAAGCTGGCGATGATCGCGGCCTCGGATACCATGCCGGGCACATATTGTACCGAATAGCTGGTGGCGCTTAGGGGTGTCACAAGGTGAACATGCGGTTCAACATCTGTGCTGAGCACGATCATATCATGATGGTGGCGCGGATATACGTACGTCTCGCAGCCGGCGACTGCGGTCAAAAGCAGTCCGGCCAAGGTTAGGTTTAGAATTTTCATAGCGATCTCCTGTAATTAAAAGCACGCTACGCCGTTACGGCGACGGAAAATTGATATACCGCAATTCAGCTTTGCCGCGACGACGCCGCGCTTGATCGAAATCAAGGCAGGCTGCCCCGCAAGCCGGTATTGCGGGGTGTCAGACTGACCCTTGAAACGAATTGAACGGAAATGGCGGGAAATATGCGACTATTTGGATCGATCATTGCCACGCTCCTTTTGCTCGGCCCGGCAGGTGCCGAAACATTGGTGCTAGAACCCAGTCCCATCGCGGAATGGAAGGCTGTTTACGGCCAGATAGAAACCCGTGACCGGGTGCCCGCGCGCGCCCGCATCGGTGGCACGGTGACCGCACTTGATGTGACCGAAGGCGATCTGGTGGTCGCCGGGCAGCGGGTCGCGATGGTCGAGGATGACAAATTCGCCTTTCAACTGGGGTCCATCGACGCGCAGCTTGCATCGCTGAACGCGCAGATCACAACCGCGCGCGCCGATCTTGAACGCGGTCTTCAGCTGATTGAACGCGGGGTTATCACCAAGCAGCGGCTTGACCAATTGCAGACAACCGTTGACGTTCTTGAGGGTCAGGTCCGCAGCCTCGGGTCGGAGCGGCTGGTTATCCAGCAGCGCATCGCCGAGGGCGAAATACTGGCACCTGGGGCAGGGGTTGTCCTGTCGGTGCCGCTGTCGCTGGGGTCTGTCGTGACGCCGGGCGATACGGCTGCAGTTGTTGGCGGTGGGGGGATATTCCTGCGTCTGTCGGTACCCGAACGTCATGCCACGACATTGTCCGAAGGCGACGAGATCGAGCTTGGCACTGCATCGGAGGGTGACGGCGCGGGGCGCAAGGGGCGGCTTGCCAAGCTGTACCCCCAGATCGAAGGCGGCCGTGTTCAGGCCGATGTGGAGGTCGAAGGGCTGGACGGGCGCTTTGTCGGACGCCGGTTGCCGGTGCGGCTTGCCGTGGGCACGCGCATGGCGATCCTTGTGCCCGAAGCCGCGCTAAGCCGTCATGGCGGGCTGGATTTTGTATCGGTAGAAACCGACGGGGCGGGCGCGCAGCGGCGCACCGTGGTGCCGGGTGGCACTGTGCAAGTTGACGGCGCGATCTGGCGCGAAATCCTGAGCGGTCTGGCTGCGGGAGATCGGGTTGTGGTGTCTCATGAATAATAACACCCCTGAAAACGGCGGCCGGGTCGGGCTTGTCGGGCAGTTGACGCGGGCGTTTATCGCCTCGCCGCTGACACCGCTTATCATGATGGCGGCCCTTGCAATGGGTCTGATCGCGCTGGTCAGTCTCCCCCGCGAGGAAGAACCGCAGATTTCCGTGCCTTTGGTCGATATCCACGTTCGGGCCGACGGGTTGAAAGCCGAAGATGCGGTCAAGCTGATTACTCAACCGCTTGAGAATATCGTCAAGGGACTGGACGAGGTCGAGCATGTCTATTCCGACACCCGCGACGACCGCGTGATGGTGACGGCACGGTTTCTTGTTGGTGTCTCGGCGGATACCGCGATCCTGCGGGTTCGGGACAAGATCATGGCCAACCTTGATCGCATCCCGGTGGGCATCTCCGAACCGCTGGTCGTGGGGCGGGGTATCAATGATGTTGCCATCGTTACGCTGACTTTTGCACCGGCTCAGGATGCCGACGGCATTACGGCGGGCGATCTGACCCGTGTGGCCCGCGAAGTCGAAGTCGAACTGGCCAAGATCGACAATGTCGGGCTGACCTATCTGGTCGGAGCCACCCAAGAAGCGCTGCGCATCGCGCCGGACCCCGAGCGGCTTGCCATCCATGGTGTCACCTTGCAGCAGCTGGTGGCCAAGGTCGAGGGGGCCAACAGTGCCACCCCCGCCGGGCAGCTGCGCAATCAGGGCGAACAGATCGGTCTGGTGATCGGCAAAACCCTTTCGACACCCGAAGAGATCGGAAATCTTGAACTGACCACCCGCGACGGGCGCACGGTCTATGTCCGCGATGTTGCCGATGTGGCGTTCGTATCCGACCTTGACGAATTTCACGTGGCCAGTCTGGGGCGCGCCGGAGAAGACGGGGGCGCGGTGTCGCGCCGTCCGGCGGTGACCTTGGCGGTGGCAAAACGTGCCGGGGCCAATGCCGTGATCGTCGCAGAAGAGATATTGCACCGCGTTCACGCGATGGAAGGCGGGATCATCCCCGACAGCCTGGAGGTCGAGGTCACGCGCGACTACGGCGAAACGGCGGATGAGAAAGCAAACGAGCTGCTGTACCACCTTGGCCTTGCGACAGTGTCGATCGTGGCGCTGGTGCTGCTGGCCATCGGCTGGCGCGAGGCGCTGGTCGTGGCAATTGTCATTCCGGTCACGATCCTGCTGACGTTATTTGCCTCGTGGATCATGGGCTATACGCTGAACCGGGTTTCGCTGTTCGCGTTGATCTTTTCGATTGGTATCTTGGTCGATGACGCCATCGTCGTGATTGAAAATATCGCGCGTCACTGGGCCATGAAACACAACGGGAAAAGCCGGCTCGAGACGGCGGTTGCCGCCGTTGCCGAAGTGGGCAACCCCACAATCGTCGCCACGCTGACGGTGGTTGTGGCGCTGCTGCCGATGTTGTTCGTGTCCGGGCTGATGGGCCCCTACATGAGCCCGATTCCGGCGAATGCCTCGGCTGCGATGATCTTTTCCTTCTTTGTGGCTGTGGTGATCACGCCTTGGTTGATGCTCAAGATCGCTGGCAAGGCGGATGCGGGCCATCATGCCGAAGGCGGGGCGCATCCGGGGGGGCGATTGGGTCGGGTTTACGCCGCAGTCGCGCGCCCGCTGTTGCGCAGCAAGGGCCGCAGTGCCGTGTTTTTGCTGGTCGTTGTGGTGCTGTCTTTCGGGTCGCTGGCGACGCTTTATACCCGTGATGTCACGGTGAAACTGCTGCCTTTCGACAATAAATCCGAACTGGCCATTGTCGTCGATCTGCCCGAAGGGTCTTCGGTCGAGGCCACGGATGCCATCGTGCAGGCCGCGGCGCGCATCGGGATGGATTTACCCGAAGTCGTGTCGGCCCAGACCTATTCGGGCACCGCTGCGCCCTTTAATTTCAACGGGTTGGTGCGCCATTACTATCTGCGTCAGAACCCCGAGATGGGCGAGGTGCAATTGAACCTCGCGGCAAAGGATCACCGCGACCGCCCAAGCCACGCCATCGCACTGGAGCTTCGCGACAGGTTGCAGGCGATTGCAGTGCCCGCTGGCACGGTGCTCAAGGTGGTTGAACCGCCCCCCGGACCCCCCGTGATTTCAACGCTTCTGGCCGAAATCTATGGCCCCGATGCACCGACCCGTCGCGCTGTCGCGGCCAAGGTCCGCACGGCGTTCGAGGCGGTCCCCTATGTGGTTGATGTGGATGACAGTGTCGGCGTTCAGGCCCGTCGTTTGCGGGCGGAACTATCGGTCAGCGACATGGATTTCTTCAAGGTTCAGGAACGCGACGCGCTTGATACGCTGCGCTTGCTGAACAGTTCGACGACCGTGGGCTATTCGCACCGTGGCGAAGGCCGCCGCCCGATCCCCATTGTCGTTGCCCGCGCAAGGGCCGATCAGGTGATGGATGAACGCGCGCTTTCCACTCCGGTGCCGGCCAATGCCATCCCCGGCGGGCGCGGTGTGGTCGAATTGGGCGATGTGATCCGCCTGACCCAAGAACCCGCGTCCTTTCCGGTTTTCCGGCATAACGGCTATGATGCGATCATGGTCACCGGAGAACTGGCCGGTGCCTTCGAAGCGCCGCTTTACGGGATGCTTGCTGTGGTCGACCAGCTTGACGGCATGGACTGGACCGATCTGGAAAAACCCGAAATCCGGCTGAACGGCCAACCCGAAAGCACGGACAAGCCGGTTTTGCTGTGGGACGGTGAATGGGAGGTAACCTGGGTGACCTTCCGCGACATGGGGGCGGCTTTCGCTGTGGCGCTCTTGGGCATCTATGTGCTGGTCGTGGCACAGTTCGGGTCGTTCCGCCTGCCTTTGGTCATCCTGACGCCGGTGCCACTGACCTTTCTTGGCATCATTGGCGGGCATTGGCTGTTTCAGGCACCGTTTTCAGCGACCTCGATGATCGGTTTCATCGCGCTTGCGGGGATCATCGTGCGCAATTCGATCCTTTTGGTGGATTTTATCCGGCACGCGGACCCCGAACAAAAGGTCACCACCGAGATTCTGATCGAAGCAGGTGCGACGCGGTTCAAACCGATCTTGCTGACCGCAATTGCGGCAATGATCGGAGCGACCGTGATCCTTGTCGATCCGATCTTTCAGGGTTTGGCGATTTCGCTGCTGTTCGGGTTGTTGTCTTCGACGGCACTGACGGTGCTGGTGATCCCCGCGATCTATCGGTTGTTCAAAACCTAGACCTCGGGGGCCGCCAAATGTCGTGAACGGGGCGCAATGCGGTGCTGAAAGGGCTGATAACGCGCGATTAGATGCTATGGTTGGGGACCAGCCAAGGAGACCCGAGCGTTGAACCATATTTTTTCAGACCTCGATATGCCGTTGCTTCTTGCGACTGTGAACATGGGCTTTGCATTGGTGTTGGGGGCTGTCATCGGGTCCGAACGGCAGTTTCGCGGCAGAATGGCGGGGCTGCGGACCAATGCGCTTGTGTCGCTGGGGGCCGCCGGTTTCGTTACTTTTGCAGCACTTTTCCCAACGGATATCAACCCGACACGCGTGGCTGCGCAGGTCGTTTCGGGGATCGGTTTTCTGGGGGCGGGCATCATTTTCCGCGACGGGTTCAACATCCAAGGGATAAACACAGCGGCGACTTTATGGTGCGCTGCGGCGGTTGGATTGATCTCGGGGACGGGGCATGTGCTTTATGCCATCGCTTTGACTTTGTTGATCGTTTTCTCGAATCTAGGTCTGCGCCCGATTGTGCGAAAGCTGAAAACACTGTCCGATCAGAACTCAGGGGCGGGATCGCATTTCGATCTGACCTTTGAATGCAGGGTTGAGGATGAGAAACAGGTGCGGGCCGCGATCATTGGCTGTTTGGGCGATGAGGCGTTGGAAATTTGCCAGATCGTCAGCCGCACGGATATTAAAATCGTCGAAATCGTTGTTCAGGTCACGGGCGCGGAAGACGCTGCTGCAAAGGTAGAGCGGACCATTTCCAAACTGTCACTGTCGCCCGGCCTGCTTAGGGCGGGCTGGTGCGTCGCAGAGGCGGGGGAGATCGGCTTTAAATAACGCAGGGGGCCGACCTGAGCTTGGACCAAAGCCCGACGACCGCTTAGTCAGGTTGGTTCTGCGGTGATGCCGTCGCTGTCATGAAAACATCATAGCGCGTTGATTTTCCACAGATTTGATGGGTGCAGGGTTTGATCCCTGCAATCGGGTCCGCTTTGGCGGGCCACTTCAGCACCACACGGTTGAGCGCATGTTCCAGTGCGACACGCAGCAGATCAGCGGCGTCGTCATCACTGCCTACGATCGCGCGGACCTGACGCAATTCCTGCTTTACCAGCGCTGAGCTTTTCCGTGGGGGGTGCATCGGATCAATCAATATTGCCTCGCCCGCCAATTCAGGGATCAGATCCTTGGCATCGCCCTTTAGCAGGGTCATGCGGCCGATAATTTCGGCTAGTGCGCCACCTTCCTGGGCGGCGCGTTTCATGCCCTGATCCAGCAGATCATGCATTTTTTCGGACCGTTCGATCATAAAGACCTGCGCACCAAGTGAGGCCAAAAGAAAGGAATCCCGCCCCAATCCGGCTGTGGCATCGACAATCAGTGGCGTTTTGCCGCCGCGCAATCCCATTGCTTTTGCAATGTCCTGCCCGCGTCCGCCACCAAACCGCAGCCGGTGCGCAACCGGACCGTTCACAAAATCTACGCGCAATTCTGCGGGAACTTTTTTCAAACGCCGCTCGCTTTCATCGCCATAAGGGCTCCGATGCCCCTATTACCCAGTCTGTATCTGTTTTCCTATACCGAGCGGGACTTCAATAGCTAGCGCAATGCAACCCGCAGCGCCCGCATAGGGGCGCTGCGGGGCAGGGGTTTTACCCTTCGACCTCGAATGTCAGGCCGGCATTTGCTGTCAATCGGTCGATGATCGCCGCGCCAAAGACCGGGGCCGCTGTCAGGACACCGCCGGGGGCGTCGGCGGCTTCCTCGATCAGGCAGATCGCCGCTTCGGTCAGCATTTTCGACGTTGATCCGTAGCCGGGGTCGCGGTCGCCTTTGACGCCCACGGTCAAACGCTGCCCGTCCGCCGAGGTGCCGGTGAACATCAGGTCATAGCTGCCGTTGTCGCGTTCCTCTTTCGAGGGACCTTCGCCCGGTTTGATGTCATTGTCGCCCATCGGATTGGACTTGGCGATGCCGTTGGCGATGGCTTCGCCTTTTTCGCCTTTGCCGGTGAACATCATTTCCTCATAGGTGAAATCGGTGCCGTAGGGGTGGCCCATCAACAAGTTTGAGCGATGCACGTTCTTGGTGTTGATCGATGCCATCACAAAAGGGGCGACCCACATGCCGAAATCCGCATCCTCATAGGGTTTGTTGCCATAGGGTTGCTTTGGCCCCTCGAACCCTTCGGTCAGCGCAAAGGAGGATACGAGCCGTTTCATGGTCTCGGGATCGCCCATCGCCAGTTTCATGGTTTCCTTGCCAGAGGCGGCGGTCCCGCCCGAGAAAGTGCCCTTCATGCCGCGCACACGGCCTTTTACGTCTTTGATCGGCGCGCCGAAGCGTTTGATCGCCTCTTGTTGCAGGAAATAGACACCCATGTCGAAGGGGATGCTGTCAAAGCCGCAGGAATGCACAATCCGTGCGCCGCTTGCCTTGGCGGTGTCGTTGTATTTCTCGATCATGTCCCACATGAAGGGCGGCTCGCCCGACAGATCAACGTAATCGGTGCCGGATTTCGCGCAGGCCGCAACCAGCGGTTCGCCATACAGCAGATACGGCCCGACGGTGGTGATGATCACACGGGCGCGGGCAACCATCGCGTCAAGCGAGGCAGGGTCGGAGGCATCAGCCTCGATCAGGGGGGTATCGGCAGGCAGGCCCATTTCGTCGCGCACAGCGGCAAGTTTCGCGGCGCTGCGTCCGGCCATGGCCCAAGGGCGGTCGGGATATGTGGCTTGGATATATTCCGCGACAAGCCGGCCTGTAAAACCTGTGGCACCGTAAATGATGATATCGAATTCGGCCATAATGCCGTCCCCCCTATTGGTTGCGTATAATCGCGCAAACTATGGGGCGAAGCAGGCGGCGATTGCCATCGTTGAATTTTGAAACGCTACGTCGGGTCTGCTCAGTTAGGACGGGCCGTGCGTCAAAGGCTGCGCTTGGCCGTGTTGCGAGAGGTCTTGAGAACCGCGCCGCTGTCATCGCAGGTAAACCGCACGCGCATGTCTCCATACCAGAAGGTCAAACGGTGGGTGCCTGCATCTGCGTCGACCCCAGTCTCGAACCGGCTGGTGATCGCCCCTTCGCGCATCAGGGTGATCACCTGCGGTGCGGGGATGTCCAACAGCTTGGCCAGATCAGCGGCATCAATGGTGGGGTTCGGGTTGCTCAGGTCGATGTTCACGTCTGTGCCTTGTCCATGAGGCGGCGGATGTGGCGTGCAAAGGCAATCGTTGCCGGCACGCCGATCACAGCGCCAATCCCGATGGACCATAAAAGCGATAACACAGGCAAGCCAACCCAGCTTCCGATCAGCGAGGCGAAAAACACGTTGACCGCCATCGCGCCTGCCCCGAACGGGTACAGCACCAAGGCAATGGCGCGTGTGGACCAGCCGTTGTCTGTCACCGCCGCGCCACCATTCGCGCCACCACGACAAGCGCCACGATCAGCGCGACGGATGCGGCAGCAAACCAGTATTCGGCCGTGGCAGATTGGGCCTGCGGGACGGGGCGGTCAAAGCTGCTGGCGAGGGCGGGCAAGGGCAGGGCCGCTGCGCAAAAAAGGGCGAGATGTTTCATGTCATGTCTCCTGGGTAAGATGTCGGTAAATATCGGGCAGGGCACGGGTCAGCCGTGCAGGGTTGGGCAGCAATGAAAACCCGCCGCGCCCGAAGATGCGCGCGAACCAGTCCTGCCCGTCTTCGTCGATGATGACCCCGTGCAGGCTTTGCCCCGCGCGGCGCGCTTCGCGCACGGCCATGTGGCTGTCTTCGATGCCGTGCTGGCCTTCGTAATGGTCCAGATCGTTAGGCTTGCCGTCGGTCAGCACGATCAGCAGTTTGCGCGCGGCAGTTTCCTTGGCCAGATGCGCGCTGACATGGCGGATGGCCGTGCCAAGGCGGGTGTAATGGCTGGGCCGCAACGCGCCGATGTTGCGGATCACCTCGGGTGACATCGGCGTGTCAAAACCCTTGCAGCGGGTCACGAACACGCGGTCGCGTTTCAGCGATGAAAACCCCCAGATGCCAAACCGGTCGCCTGCTGCATCAATGCCGCCCGCCAGTGCCGCCAGCGTTTCGCGTGCCACCCCGATTACGGATGTATCGCCCACTGCGGCTTCGGTGGATCGCGAGGTGTCGATCAGAAAGGCAACGGCCAGATCACGTTCAACCTGCCGCGAGGCCTGCCAGATGCGGTCGCTACCCTGACCTGTGGCGGCAATTTCGGCGCGGCTGGCGATCAGCGCATCAAGATCCAGTTCCGGCCCGTCAATCTGGCGCGGGCGCAAGATACGCCGCGGATGCAACGCCGCAAACTGACGCCGTACCTCGCGGATGCGCTGCGGGTCAGGCGCAAAGGGTTCACCTGTGTCCATAGGTGGCGCCTCGAGCACGCGGCAGTGGTCTTGCATATAGCTGCGGGCTTGGTGGTTCCATTCGGGATAGGTGAATTCCCCTGCCAGCGCCTCGTGATCGGCATCGGCTGGCGACAGGTCCAGATGCAGGCGCAGGCGGGTGGCGGCGCGTTTATCCACCTTGGACAGGGTGATTTCGTCCTGATCATCCGCCGCTTTTTGCGCGTTCTCGTCGTCGTCATCATCGACGGAGCGGTTCAGGTTCATCGATTCAACCCATGACAGGATCGATTCAAACCGATGCAGGATAAAGCTGTCCTTGCGGTTCGCCTCGCCTCGGTCCTTGCGCAGACCCAGCTTGCGTTTGGTCAGGGTGGCGGTGGGCGGCGGGGCGTCCGTCTCGGTCGCCTCGGTCGCGGCATCGCCTGTGGTGGGGGCGGTAAAGCGCAGCCAGATCGGGACGGGTTGAAAGGGGGTGTAATTGCGCGGACGGGCGTCGGGGGCTGCGGGCACAGTGAAGGTGCCGTGCAGCTGGTCGCGGATGGCAGTTTCCATCGCGGCCTCAGCCTTGGGCTGGGTCTGCGCCCTGCGCGCTGCAAGGATAAACGCCGCCATTTCGCCATGCGCGGCCCGAAGCCCCGCACACCGCGCATAGGCACGGTCACCGGCCTGCGCATTGGCGGCAATCTGTGCCACATCAAAATCGTGCGGGTCGCCGTGAGCGTCGGGCAGGGGCATGGCATCCAGATCGGCGCAGGCGGCAAGGGCGGTCAGCCAGAAATAGGCCGCGCGGTTCAGCGCCGGATCGGGGAAACAGTCCATCACGGGGGGCAGGCGCAGGCCGTTGCCGTCATAGCTGGCACTGTGGGTTTTATCGCGTTCCACGGCAATGCGGCGGCGCAGGGTACGACGATGCTGGACCAGTTGCGCAGGGGCCTGAGATAGTTCAACCCCCGCCGCACCGCCCAAGGCCCGAAACAGCACGGCCAGACTGGGGCGGACCTGCGCAAGGGCGACAGCGGCGTCGGGATAGCACTGATCAGCGCCGATCCCTTCGGCCATGTCGTGCCACAGCTTGCCGACCGTTTCCTCGGGCTCCATCAGATCAAGAGGGTGCAGGTCCATTGTCGTTATCCGAACGTCACGGCGACAAGATCGCGCAGCGCCTGTTGGATATCCGCATCATCGCTGAGCGGTTCGATAATCGCGGCCTCGATCGCTTGGTCAAAGGGCATGCCGGCGTTGATCAGCGTCGCGGCATAGATCAACAGGCGGGTAGAGACACCTTCCTCCAGGTCCATGCCGGACAGCCGCCGGATCGCGCCGCCCAACCGGACAAGCCCTGCGGCACGCTCAAGGCTGATTCCGCTTTCCTGCGCGACGACTTTGGTTTCGATATCGGCTTGCGGGAAATCAAAGCTGATCGACAGGAACCGCTGGCGGGTCGAGGGTTTCAAGCGTTTCAGGACATTCTGATAGCCGGGGTTATAGGATGCGACCAGCATAAAGCCGGGCGGTGCCTGAAGCTCTTCTCCCGTGCGGTCAATCATCAGGGTACGGCGGTTGTCGGTCAGCGGATGCAGCACCACGGTCACATCCTTGCGGGCCTCGACCACTTCATCAAGGTAACAAATCGCGCCTTCGCGCACGGCACGGGTGAGGGGGCCATCGACCCATTCCGTCTCGCCGCCTTTAAGCAGATAGCGCCCGATCAGATCGGCTGCTGACAGATCGTCATGGCAGGCGACGGTATAGAGTTTGCGACCGGTTTTGGCGGCCATGTGTTCGATAAAACGCGTTTTGCCGCAGCCCGTCGGCCCCTTCAAAAGAAGGGGCAAACGGTTGGCTTGGGCCATCTCGAACAGGGTACATTCCTGTCCGGTCTGGTGGTAGTTTAGCACAGGTGCAGGGGGGGTCATGTCATTCATGACCTATTCCCCTGCGACCGGTTGGGCCGGACCCGGCTCGATGATCTCGCGGTTGCGGATCACAAGCTGGGAGTAGACGAACAGCAGCGCACCCAGCACCACAGCAATACCCGCCCCAAAGCGCATCATATAGAAGATCGACAGGCTGTCCTGTACCTCCATGAAGTAGTCACCGATCACCCGCTGCATGTGGGTTTGAATGGTGCCTGCAAAGGTCAGCACAAAGGTCATGAACGCCATCCCGCCGGTCATCAGCCAGAAGCTCGCCATGTTGAGCACCTGATTATAGGGCTGGCGCTGGCGCAGGATCGGCATCGCATAGGTAAAGATCGCGAGGTTTAGAGCCACATAAGCGCCATAGAACGACAGGTGCCCGTGTGCGGCGGTGATCTGCGTGCCGTGGGAATAGAAGTTCACCCCGTGCAGCGTGTGCAAGAACCCCCAGACACCCGCGCCAAAGAAGGCGACCGTGCTGGACCCGAGCGACCACAAAAGGGCGGCCTTGTTGGGGTGGTTGCGGCGACCTTTCCAGACCATCACAAAGGCAAAGGACATCATCAGGAAGAACGGGATCACCTCGAACGTCGAGAAGATGGACCCGATCCACTGCCAGTATCCGGGCAAGCCGATCCAGTAGAAGTGGTGACCGGTACCAAGGATGCCGGAAAACAGCGCGGTGGCGACGATGACATAGAGCCATTTTTCCACAACTTCGCGGTCCACACCTGTCAGCTTGAGCAGCAAAAAGGCAAGGATTGCGGCCATGACCAGTTCCCAGGTGGCTTCGACCCACAGGTGAACCACGAACCACCAGTACATTTTATCCAGTGACAGGTTGTCAGGGTTGATAAAGGCGAAGATCCACAGCAGCGACAGCAGCCACAGCCCCATCAACAGCACGTTGGTGATCGCGGTTTTCTTGCCCGCAAGAACGGTCATCGAGATGTTGAACAAAAAGATCAACGCGGCAACGAGAATGCCGAATTTCACCCATAGAGGTTGCTCCAGAAATTCGCGACCCCCGTGGATGCCGACAAGATAGCTGCCAACGGCCCCCAGCGTGCCGACGACAAGGATCGCCAGTTGCAGATAGGCCAGCTTGACCGAATAGATCTCGCGCTCGGATTCTTCGGGGACCAGAAAATAGGCGGCACCGAAAAAGCCCAACAGCAGCCAGACGATCAGCGCATTGGTGTGGATCATGCGGATGATGTTGAAGGGCAGCAGTTCCGACAGGAAGTTGGGAGAGACGTAAATCCACCCTGCAAGCAGCCCGCCAAGGACCTGAATGGCAAACAGTGCCATTGCGCATACGAAATAGGCGTAGGCGACTTTTTGTGTTTCATATTTCATGAGTATTTCCCTCCTCAACCCGCGTCATTGGGCGGCCAGCCCTGCGTGTCGGTTTGATCGGCCCACCGCAAAAACTCCGCCAAGGCGCGGATTTCTTCGTCAGTGAGGTTGAAGTTTGGCATCTGGCGGCGGCCTTCGACGCCGCTGGGTTGGGAATTCATCCAACTTTGCAAGGTCTCGAACGCCGCTTCGGGGTCGTCCTGCACGCCCCAACGGGTCATGACGTTGCCAACCTCGGGCGCGAAATACGCGCCTTCGCCGTGCAACGTGTGACAGTTGATGCAGGAATGCCGCTCCCAGACATGTTTGCCCAGAACGACCTCTTCGGTCAGGGGCATGCCTGCGGTTGATGTGTTCACCACATACCGATGAGAGTTCACAGTAAGCACGACAAAGATGACCACAAAGAACAGTGATCCTGCGTAGAAAATATTGCGCGCGCGGGTTTTCGTCAGGATTTCGGCCATCCCTTAGCCCTCCAATTGTTATGTCGGAAAAGCGATAGCAGCCCTGTTGCACCCGAAGTTTGCGCTGGGACAACGTTTGGAATGATTAAAGAGGTTAGGCTGGCAATAGGAGAGGAGGGGCAAGCGCTATGAAACAGCAAAGCTTAGACGATCCTGATCTGTCGCTGGACAAGTTGATGTCGCTTTGGCCACAGACCATCGGAGTTTTCCTGCGCTACAAGATGCTGTGCATCGGCTGTATGGTCAGTTCGTTTCACACGGTCATAGACGCCTGCATTGCCTATGATCTGGATGAACTGGCCTTTCGTGCAGAATTGCACGCTGCGGTTGGTCTGTAGCTATGCGCCGCCCAACGCCACAAGGCGGTGCGGGTCGCATACGACGATCTTTTTGCGTTTGCTGCTGACCAGACCGTCTTTTTCCCATGCGCTCAACAGCCGGCTGACGGTGTGCAAGGTGGTGCCTGTCATCTCTGACACATCCTGCCGCGTGATGGGAAAGCTGATTTCGATGCCTTCTGCGGTTTGCTTGCCCGACTGGTTCACCAGCCGCAACAGCGCACGTGCGACGCGCTGTTCGACGTGCTGTGTCGACATTTCGATGATGCGGTTGTTCATCTCGGCAACGCGGTCACCGATCGTTTTGTAGGTTTCAGTGCCAAATCCCGGATAATCCGCCACAAACGGTTCCCACAGCGATACCGGCCAGCACAGCGTCAACAGTTCCGACGCGGCAATGGCGGTGGCGGGGTAGGCGTCGCGCCTGAAGGCGGGGGCAATGCCAAACAACTGCCCCGCGGGGATGTGCAAGGCCGTGACCTGTTCGCCGTCCGGTGTGGTTTTGACCACGCGGATTGTCCCGTCCAGCAACAGATAGAAACTGCGCGCCGGTGCGCCTTCGTCGAACACCGCAGCGCCCGCGTCAAAGCGGCGGCTGGTGGCGCGGTCCAGAATGGATCTGATCTGCGGCCGGTCCAGCATGGAAAACGGCGGCAGCGGCGATAGCAGGCTTTCGTCTAATCTGTGCACATTGATGTCCCGATACCGCGATGCTTTGTGTTTAAAGGCAACCGGCTTGAATTGCCAGCATTCAAGAAATTTCCCCCGTCCGATCAGAAGTTTGATCTTGCGCAACGTTCGCGCCCTGCGGGGCCGCTACGCTGGTGCCAACACTGAACCATTTGAGAGGAAATGAAATGTTTCGCAAAGCACTGACAACCGCCGCCATCATCGTCGCCCTTGGCGGTATGGCCTCGGCCGAGACCTTTGAGGTCAAGATGCTGAACAAGGGTGACGGGGGCCGGATGATATTCGAGCCCGCCGCCCTGCGCATCGCTGCTGGCGACACGGTCAAGTTTCTGGCCACCGACAAGGGTCACAATGCCGAAAGTATCGACGACATGATGCCCGAAGGCGCTGCCAGCTTTGTGGGCAAGATCAACGAAGAGATCGAAGTGACCCTGACCGAGCCGGGCTTTTACGGCGTAAAGTGTAAGCCGCATTACGCCATGGGCATGGTGATGGTCATCGCCGTTGGTGATGACGCCGCCGCCCCAGACAGCTTTCTGGAAGGGCGCTTGCCCAAGAAAGCCAAACAGAAATTTGAGGAGGCCCTCGGCGGTCTCTGAAATCCCAACTGCGGGACCGGAATGGCCCTGCGATCCTAATGAAAGGAACTCATGTCATGAAAAAGTTTATCAACCCAGGCCTTATGAAAACCAACCGTCGCAACGTTTTGCGCGGCTCTGTCCTTGCGGGTGCTGCGGCGCTGACCGGGGCCGGCGCAATGGCGCGTACCCGCGCGCCAAAGCTTGATATCGCCAACGCGACTTCGGCAAAACTGTACAAGGCAGCAGCGCAGCAAACCGCTGACAGCACTGCAAAACCTGCGGACCTGTCGGGCTATACCCGCGTCAAGCAAGAGCTGGTCGCACCCCCCTATGCGCCTGTCCATGAACAGGTCGCGACCGGTGGGCCCAAAATCGTCGAAGTCACCCTCGAAACCACCGAACGTCTGATGGTCGTGGACGAGGATACAGGCGCGTCGGTCTGGGCGCTGACCTACAACGGTTCGGTCCCCGGCCCGCTGATCATCGTCCATGAGGGCGACATGGTCGAGCTGACATTGCGCAACCCTGCCGACAGCGTGATGGAGCATAACATCGACTTTCACGCCTCGACCGGTGCCTTGGGCGGCGGTGGTTTGACCCACGTGTTCCCCGGCGAAGAAACCGTGCTGCGCTGGAAGGCGACCAAGCCGGGCTGCTTTACCTATCACTGTGCCCCCGGTGGCGCGATGATCCCGTATCACGTGACCCACGGCATGAACGGCGCGGTCATGGTGCTGCCGCGTGACGGTCTGAAAGACGGTGATGGCAACCTGCTGACCTATGACAAGATCGCCTATATCGGTGAACAGGATTACTATCTGCCCAAAGACGCGGATGGCGAATATATGACCTATGAAGCTGCGGGCGACGACTATTCCGACAGCATCGAAGCGATGCGGACCCTGACCCCGACCCACTGTGTCTTTAACGGGGCTGTGGGCGCGATCACCGGCGAAAATGCGATGAAGTTCAACGTCGGTGAAACCGTGTTGATGATCCATAATCAGGCCAACCGCGACAGCCGTCCGCACCTGATCGGCGGGCATGGCAACTATGTCTGGGAAACTTCGTTCAGCGATGCGCCTTTGACCGGTCTTGAGACCTGGTTCGTGCGGGGCGGTACTGCGATGGCGGCGATGTACACCTTTGAGCAGCCCGGCGTTTACGCCTATGTGAACCACAACCTGATCGAGGCCGCTTTGCTGGGCGCAACCGCGCATTTCGTGGTCGAGGGCGAGTGGGACAATTCGCTGATGGAGCAGGTGGTAGCACCGCATGAATTCGCGACCTGAACCCTTTGAGGGATAAAAAAATGACCAATGCACTGTCCAAAAAGAGCCTGTTGATCCTGCTCGGGGGTGTTGCCTTGGTCGCTTTGGCGATCGGGGCCGTGCAGGTAATGCGCGGCCCCGATCCCGCATTTGCCCCTGATCGTCTCAGCGCAAAAGTGGTCTTGCGCAGCGGGCAGACCTTGCGCGTGCAAACCCGCGAAGTCACCGTGGAGCAGTGGCAGGCGTGCCATGAGGCAGGGCACTGTACCTTGGATATGAAACGCAAGACGTCCGCCGCAGATTACCCCGCAACGGGCCTGAGCTATCCTGATGCGATGGAATATTTACGCTGGATAAATGCCAGCAGTGACACGGTGTGGCGCTTGCCCACCGCCACCGAATGGACCGAGCTTGCCGAAGACGTGATGCCCCGAAAGCCCGACCCGATCTTTACCGACCCGTCCCTGACCTGGGCTTCGGCCTATTTGACGAAAGCCGATACAACCGGCCGCGCCTTGCGTCCCAGCGGTGCGTTTAGCACGACAGCGGCGGGCATTGAGGATATGGATGGCAATGTATGGGAATGGACCCAAGACTGCTATGCCGGTGCCAGCGGGCAGGGCGGCAAGACCGACCCATCACGCTGCCCCGCCTATGTCATGGGAGGAGAACACGAAGCCGTCATGTCATACCTTGTCCGTGACCCTGCCAGAGGCGGCTGCGCGGTTGGCGCACCCCCTGCACATTTGGGGATGCGGCTGGTGTCGGACGTGGGCTAGCGGGCAACGCGCAACGCCTGACCTAAAACGCGCCTAGATCAGGCACCGACTGTTTCCCACAAGACGAAGGAAGACCGTAGCTGAGCCCGCGTCCGATGCGATGGGCCAGTGTCGACCATGCCTGGGCAAGGGGCTGGGGGAGTTCTTGTTCAAGCACCGCATCGAACAGCGCAAGCCAGATCGCAAAGTGGTCGCTTTTGACGTTGCCCGCAGCGGCGTGAACCTGCATCGGGTTGCCGTTGTAACACCGCTCCAGCAAAAGCGCGTTGCGCCAGAACAGCGTGATCTTTGCCTCGTGCGGGGGCCAGTCGGTCACATGGGCGGCAAAAACCGGCCCAAGCACGGGATGGGCGCGGACGCGGGCATAGAATTGCGCCACGACTGTCTGGATTTGGTCCACAGTGACCGGAATGCGTGGCGGGATGGTCAAACCACGAAAATCCAGACAAAAATCAGGCTGAGCACCAGATAGACAAGGGTGTTGACCATCCAGCGCAGCAATCCTGCCTCGCCCTCCGGATCGACGCCCAGTTTTTCGCAGACTTTGGTACCAGGCCACAGGAAAGCTTCGGAAAGTGTCATGGGGTGTCCCTTTAATCAGTATTTCTGATGCGTATTATCTACCGCTTTTAATTGCGCAGTTCAAATGCTAAATATAGCGCCATGCAACTGGACAAATTCACCGACTTCGCCTTGCGGATATTGATCACATTGGCCGTCCGGGCACCTGCGCGGGTGCCGACATCACAGATCGCCTTGCTGTACGACTTGTCCGAACATCACCTGTCCAAGGTCGCAACGCAGCTGGTTGCCGAAGGATTCGCGATCTCCGAACGGGGGCGCAATGGCGGGCTGACCCTTGGGCGCAGCGCCGATCTGATCAGCATTGGTGCTGTGGTGCGGGCGATGAAGCGTAATGATCCGGTGGTTGAATGTTTCGGAACCAATAAATCCTGCCTGATCCTGCCAGCCTGCGGATTGCGCGGCCCGCTTGCCCAGGCGCAAGAGGCGTTCTTTGCCACGCTTGACAGCTATACACTGGCCGATGTGGTGCAGCCGCGCAGCGCGCTTGCCGCACTGCTTGAGGTGTGAACGCTGCGATAGCTGGACGGTTAAAGGGTGGAATGACGGGCAGGGCATCCCGCCAAATGCGTCAATTGCCCAGCACACCCAAACGCGGTTCGGTCAGGGATGTCACTGCAATACGCCCGTCTGGCAGGGTGACGGCCCCGGTCGTTAGCGCGTAATTTCCTGCCGGATCCTGAAGCGTTTCGATCACGCGGCCCTCGGCATCCATGCGCAGGATAAAGCCATAGCGCGTCGGCGCGGGTTTCATCGCATCGGGCAGGCGCATGATGACGCGCCGCAGGGGGGGATTGCCCGACAGCTTGTCCATGATGGCATTGCGCGGACTGACAAGGCCCACCCAGAATGTGCCATCCGGCGCGTTATTGATGTTGTCTGGAAAGCCCGGCAGGTTGTCCAAAACCACCTGTCCGGGGCCGCCATTTATGGGAAAGCGCCAGACGCGATAGGCACCTGTTTCGACCACAAACACGGCTTTGCTTGCCTCGTCCACAGCGACACCATTGGCGAAATTCAATCCGTCTGCGAAAACCGTCGTCTTGCCAGTGGCAGGGTCGAATTTCAGGATACGCCCATTGGCAGAGTGTTCAACAAGATCGAGGACCGACGCCGCCAACGTGCCGCCATTTGCTTCGGCACCGAACCGGGTCGAGGCATCTGAAAAATAGACGGCCCCGTCTGCGGCGATATCAAGGTCGTCGGCATACAGGACCGGGCGGCCATCCTCGGCTTGGTTGGTCAGCAAGCTGACCTGACCCGCGCGGTCAACGGCCAGCAATCCGCGATAGGCATCGGCCACATAGAGCGTGCCATCCGCGGCAAATTCGATCCCGAGGGGGCGGCCGTTCGTCTGGGCAAAGGATGTGACCGCACCGTCGTTTTCGATGCGCAAGATCTCTCCGTCATGGGTGGCGACATAGATCAGGCCATCTGGCCCGATATCGGCGTCTTCAGGGCCGGTGCGCCCGTCCAGCCCGATCAGATCAAGCGCAGTCAGGCGGTCATTGGCGGCAAAATCGCCGGTATATCCCGCATTTTCAGGCGCCTCCCAAGCGGCGGGACGCACGGCTACTGGCCACAAGGCGAGGTAGGCCAGCAAACCGACGATCACCAGTCCCAAAAACCAAAGGATGTTTCTCACGTCCATGTCTCCTTGTGTGCGACAGCGCTGCGTTGATCACAAGGTTGCCGATATGCCCGCGCAGATCAAGCGCCGCATTGCCAAGAGCAGGCAGGCCGAACCGGTGTTACCGGCCATCAGGCCGATAACTTTGCGCGGTGTGAGACTGGAAACGAGGGTCCGGACGCGGGGCTCAGGATGTCTTTGCGAAGACGCGTTTCTTGATTGCCGTCCAAAGCGGTGTCTGGCTGACGAAAATCAGGATCACCGCGACAAACAGCACACAAGACAGCGGGCTGGTGAATACGCCGTGGAAAAACCGGCCCAGATCCTCGCGCTCAGAGATGATTGCCCGGCGCCAGTTGTCATCCAGCAGACGCGACAGGATCACGCCAAGAATCACCGGACCAAGAGGGTAGCCGTAATGGCGCATGAAATACCCGAAGACGCCAAAGCCAAGCATCCAGTAAACATCGGTGATGGAGTTGTTAACCGCATAGGCCCCGACAATCGACAACAGCAGGATCAGCGGAATAATAACGGAGCGCGGCATCTCGACGATCTTGGTGAAGATCTTGATACCTGTCAGGCCAAAGATCAGCATAAAGATGTTCGCGGTGAACAATGCGCCGATAATAAACCAGAACATATCGGGCTGATCAATCATCAGCATCGGGCCGGGGTTCAAACCGTGGATGAACAGGGCACCGATCATGATCGCAGTCACCGCATCGCCGGGAATACCAAGCGTCATCATCGGGATGAATGCGCCACCGACAGCTGCGTTATTGGCTGTTTCGGGGGCCACCAGCCCTTCCATCGCGCCCTTGCCGAAAGGTATCTTGGGGTTCTTGGTGACCCGTTTTGCATGGTCATAGGCCATCAGCGCGGCGATATCGCCGCCGGTTCCGGGTAAAGCGCCGATAATGACCCCGATGGTCGAGGTTTGCAGCGACAGCGGCAGATAGGTCTTGATGGTGCTGAAAGACGGGACGATCTTGTCGATCTTCTGGCGCACGGCCTTCATGCCGACGTTTTGCAACTGTATCAGCGCCTCGGACACACCGAACATGCCGATCATAACGGCGATGAATGAAATCCCGCCTTCCATGATCTGGAAATCAAAGGTGAACCGCTCGGTGAAGGTCAGCGGGTCGCGCCCGACGGCACCGATGGCGATGCCAAGCGCACCGGCAAAGATGCCTTTCACCATGGACCCGCTGGACAGCGAGCCGACCAGAAGAATGCCCAAAACCGCCAGCAGCATATAGTCGCGCGGCTGGAACGTCAGGGCAAATTCGGACACGAACGGGGCGGCAAGGGCCAAGACTAAGATGCCAATTAGGCCGCCAAAGAACGACATAACCGTGGTCACGCCAATGGCTTGCCCCGCTTCGCCGCGTTGCGCCATGGGATAGCCGTCCATCGCCGTTGCAATGGCCGATGGTGCGCCGGGGATGTTCAGCAAGATCGCAGTGCGCGACCCGCCATAGACGCCGCCCATGTAAATGCCGACCATCAGCGAAATCGCGGGGTAAACGTCCCATGAAAAGGTAAAGGAAATCAGGATGGATACGGCCATGGTGACCGAAAGGCCGGGGATGGCACCAATATAGATGCCCGCAAAAGTGCCTATGCCGACAAGGGCAAGCAGTTCAGGTTGGGTGAAGACCGTGAGAATGGCGAGAAACGTTTCCATCAGAAGGCACCTTTTGAGATAAGGGTTCGGAAAAACTGGATAAATTCAGCCTCGGGCAGAATGCCAGCGGGCAAGAGCACGGTGAAAACCACGCGAAAGACGATCCAGATCACGACCAGCGACCCCAGCGAGACCGCCAGCGTGTAGCCCCAGCCCCGTTTCGCAAGCACCTTGATCGCGACGATCAAAAACAGGGCAGCGGTGAGGACGAAACCCAAGGGCTGCAAAGCCAGACCAAACACAATCAGGAAACCGATAAACACGATCACCGTTACGGGCAGGATATCTTTTGAGAGTGTCTCGGTGGTGACGCGCTGCAAGCGGGCCGTGCGCAAGGCCACGATACCGGCCGAAACGGCCATCACCAGCGTTGTCGCCATTGGAATAGCGCCCGGCGCTGACAGGGCTTCGAACCCGGAAATCCCGTAGGCGCTGTACAGCAAGAACAAGCTGGCCAGCGTCAGGAACAGGGCAAAGGCCAATTCCCCGGGCCGGCGCTTTTCACGGTATCCGCCCGGCGTTGCGTCGGATGTTCCGTCGTGGTGATCTATGTCACCTCTAAATTCTGGATCCATGATCCTCTCCTCCCTGAGATTTTGTCCGGTCTTCTCCCACCCGAACGCTTAGCGCCGCCCGGCATTTAAAGGCGCGGGCGGTGCCAGGTTTGTGGCAGGCCCGAAGGCCAGCCATCCGGTTTTGTCGGGATCACGCCTTAGGGACGGGCGATGCCGAACTCTTCTGGGGATGCTTTGGCCAGACCTGCGTCCTGCAGCAGCCATGCGGTGCCTTGCTGCCATTTCGACAGAAAGTCGTTCGCCTCGGCCCCGCTGATGCCCATCATGGTAAAGCCACGGTCGTCCATCAGCTTTACGAAATCAGGATGTGCGGCACCTTCGGCATAGGCTGCGCTGAGCTTTGCAACAACATCATCAGGTGTGCTTTTGGGCGTGAAGACGCCAAAAAACGGACCCCAGGGCAGATATTTGCTGTAGCCTTCATTGGCCGACGTCACGAGCGGCACGTCAGGCAGCTTTGCATTCTGTGCGACATCGAAAATCGCGATCGGCTTCATTGCGCCGGCACGGATGCTTTCGATCGAAGCGCCCAAAACCGCAGGCATCACATCAATCGCACCCCCTTGCAGGGCGGTAAGGGCAGGGCCGTCACCATCATAAGGTACGGAAATCACGTCCATTTCACCTTCGACCGTGTTCATCATGGCCGTGATCACCGACGGCAAGCCGCCCGGTCCTGTGGCACCCATCTTGAGCTCACCTGGATGTGCGCGGATGTACGCCATCATGCCCGCGTAATCATCAAAAGGCGCGTCGTTATTGGCCACCAGAATTGGCGTGCCGCGTGCCAGAATATTGATCGGGGTGAATTCGCTGTAATCTTTGTCGCCAAGGCCCATGATCTTGTAGAGCATCGGGTTTTCAGCCCCCATCAGCAGCGTGTAGCCGTCTGCTTTGGAATCTGCGACATAGTTCAACGCGATCGCACCGACAGCGCCGGTCATGTTCTGCATGACAACTGTCCCACCAAGTGCTGCTTCGGCATGTGGTGTCACGGACCGCATCACGGTGTCGGTCGACCCGCCTGCACCCCATTGGATGATTCCCTGGATTTCTTTTGTTGGGTATTCTTGAGCCGTCGCAACGGACGCGCTCAGTCCGAAGGCGACGAGTGCGCCAATCAGTTTACGAGACATTTCTATCCTCCCTTGGTGTTTTTTCTCGACGATTCGCTCCCCGCACCGCCGATTACAGCTTCACTTATGTACCTTCCGGTTAATTTGTCAAATAAAATGTACCACCGAGTTAATTCTGTGCTACTCCACTCTCAGGGTCACAAGATTTCGAGGGCAATTGAAATGGATAAAGAAACGGTAAAGGCGGATCCGAAGCGGAAAACCACCTGGAAGAAAGACCCCGCCGCCGTCAAAGAAAACATCCTCACAATCGCCACAGAGGAATTTGCCGCACGGGGGCTTTCGGGGGCGAATATCAACGAAATCGCGCAGAAGACGGCGACCTCAAAGCGCATGATCTACTATTATTTCGGGGACAAGGAAGGTCTTTACCAGCATGTTCTGGAACGGGTCTATTCCTCCTTGCGCGACACCGAGAAAACATTGGATGTTGAAGGGCTTGACCCTGTTGCGGCCCTGCGCCGGCTGACCGAAGCGACCTTTGATTCACATGTGAACAACCCGCAGTTCATCCGCCTTGTGATGATCGAAAACATCCATAACGCAGAGTATGTGAAGCGGTCCGAGATCATTCCTAAGCTGAACAAGGCTATCATCGACAAACTGACCGACATCTGTGATCGGGGCAAAGCCAGCGGTGTCTTGCGCAAGGATGCCGACCCGCTTGAACTGCACTGGATGACCAGCTCGGCAAGTTTTTACAACGTCTCCAACATGGAGACTTTCGCGTTTTCGTTTGGCAACAGTCTTTATTCAGAAAACGGCCAAAAAAGGTTGCGCAGCCGCGTTGTGGATATGGTGTTGGGGGCGGTGGTTATCGGGTATCAGCCCGGCGACCCGACGGCAGGGTAGCGGCGACGCAATTCAAACCACCCGCATCTAAAGAAAACACGCAGGATCAACCGGTTGCCTCGGCTGCGCGCCAGAATTCGACCGCTTTTTGAAACTCGGTTGCATAAAATGCCGGGGCTTCGGGGCCGGACGGGTCGCCCTGAAAGCGCCCGACGCGCTGTGCGCAGTCGAAAAATCCGGGCGCGGGCAATCCGCCACGGGCCTTGCTGATCACAAGGGCGGCGATCAGCGGTCGGTCGGCGGCGGCATCCTCAAGGATCAAGGTTTCAAGTGCGACGGTAATCTGGTGGATCGTATTTGGCGGCACCAGACCAAGGGCGCTGGCAAGGGCCTGATACGTAACAGGAAACCCGTCTTTGGCGATGGCGCACAGATGTGCCCTCAGGTGTGAAATCATATCTGCGATGCCTTTCGCGGGGCGTATGAATATCGGCAAGGCTATAGTTGCGCCAAACATAAACCACAAATGCAACGGGCGACAGATAGGCCCGCCAGGGGCACCAGCCCGGGGGTCAAAAAGGGCACGGAAAAAGGCGCTGCAGGGTTATCCTTCGCAGCGTTATTGCGAAATTTGCAGGGTCGAGGGTTGTTCGACAACAATTGACCCAATATTAGAGCCTGACTGCAATCAATCCCGGTGAGGACCGCCAAAATGAGTGCCACTGCCCAAAAGACTGCTCCGATGCCGACGGATATTCTGGCGCGAAAAGGCGGGACGCCTTTGGTCAGCCTGACCGCCTATACAACGCCGATGGCGGAACTGATGGACGGGATTTGCGACTTTGTTCTGGTGGGCGATTCAGTGGGGATGGTCCTGCATGGTTTGACGTCCACATTGGAAGTGACCATGGACATGATGATCTTGCACGGGCAGGCGGTCCGGCGTGGGTTGAAGCAATCCATGCTGGTGATCGACATGCCCTTTGGCAGCTACGAGCAATCCCCCCAGCAGGCATTTGCCAGCGCCGCGCGGTTGATGCGCGAAACCGGCGCGGGTGCCGTCAAGCTGGAAGGCGGCGAGGTTATGGCCGAAACAATCGCCTTTCTGACCAGGCGCGGCATTCCGGTGATGGCGCATATCGGGCTGACCCCGCAATCCATTCACACGTTGGGCGGCTACAAGGTGCAGGGGCGCGGCGATGCGGGTGCCCAGATGCTGGCCGATGCGAAAGCCGTGGCCGCCGCAGGTGCCTTTGCCGTCGTCCTTGAGAAAGTGCCTGAAACGCTGGCGGACCAGATCACGCGCGATGTGGCCATTCCGACCATCGGGATCGGTGCATCGGCAAAATGCGACGGGCAGATTTTGGTTGTGGACGACATGCTGGGGCTTTTCACGGCCTTCAAGGCGAAATTTGTGAAACGCTATGCCACCTTGGGCGAGGGGGCCAAACTGGCCGTGCAAGCCTATGCGGACGAGGTCCAGACGCGGGTCTTTCCCGGACCGGAGCATGTATTCTCGGATGAAAGCCCAAAGAAATGAGCCCCACAATCATTCGCACCCTGGCCGAATTGCGCGGCATTGTTGGCGGTTGGAAATCTGCCGGTGAAACCGTGGGCGTTGTGCCGACGATGGGCGCTTTGCATGCAGGCCATCTGAGCCTTGTTCGGGCGGCCAGCCAGCAATGTGACCGGGTGATTGTCACGCTGTTCATCAACCCCAAGCAATTCGACAACCCCACCGATTACGCGAACTATCCGCGTACCGAAGAGGAAGACGCGCGCAAGTTGAAGTCGTTCAAGGTGGATGTGCTTTATGTGCCGGACGGCGACCAGATGTACCCCGACGGCTTTGCCACGACAGTGTCGGTGGCGGGGCTGACCAAGGGGCTGTGCGGGGCGCATCGGGTGGGGCATTTCGATGGCATGGCAACGGTCGTTACCAAGCTGTTCACGCAAACCCAGGCAGACAAAGCGTTTTTCGGTGAAAAGGATTACCAGCAATTGCAGGTGGTGACACGGCTTGCGCGGGATCTGGATCTGCCGATCGAGGTGATCGGATGCCCGACCATCCGCGAGGAAGACGGGCTGGCGATGTCTTCGCGTAATTTGCTGCTTTCTGACCGCGCACGGACACGCGCCCCCGAACTGCATCTGGCGATGGAAGACGTCGCCGAGGGGCTGCTGGCGGGGGGCGATCTTGAAGCTTTGAAGGAAAAGGCTTTTGCGCGGCTGGAACGGGCCGGTTTCGGAGAGGTCGAATATATGGATTTGCGCGCCGCTGACGATTTGGAACTGCTGACCAAACCGGACCGCCCCGCACGGCTGTTGGCCGCGGTCTGGCTGGCCGGTGTGCGGTTGATCGACAACATCGCGGTCGGGTAGCAAGCGCTGATATCTCGCAACGGACGGGTCCGGCCTTAGGGCGTTCTGCGCACCAAGCGCCATGAATGATAGAGGGCACCCCCGAACGACAGCGCCGCCAAAAGCAGCCAGACCTCGCCCGACTGTTCCAACCGGACAATGCCGCTTGCAGCGTCAAAACAGCGGCCCAGTTCGTTAAAGCAATCTTTCCACCTGAAATAGCTGTCGTAGTACAGATAGGAAAAGAGCGCGGATGCGCCTAGAAGTAAGAGAACAGCAAGTTTCCTGATCATTGGCGACATGGCTCCGTGGTCTTGCGCATTTACCCTGCCAGCACCGGCACGCAATGACAAGTTTGACCGCCTGACCCTGTGCAACAGCGTGAACAAAAGGCTGGTCGGCCAAAGCCGCGCTGCGCCGGTGAGCGCGGGGGTAGGGCCTGCGTTGGAAGTTGATCTGCGTCAAAGCCGCCCACAGGCCCGATCGCTAGTGTTCAAAGAGTGATGATGACGCAGTGAGGTTTGAACGCAATGTTGACGGCTTCAGGAAATAACGGCTGTGCGCTTGGCCTGACTGATGCAGTCATGTCGGGGTTTTCCTGATGTGTGTCGCCTTCGCAGGGCTGGTTAGAAAAGCGTCATTGATGCTGCTTGTTACAATGATGTTTCTGGTCGTCGCTGTCGAACACGGGGCGGCCCAAGGGACGGTGCCGCCTTTTCCATCGCAGTCCGGCCCTGAAAATACGCTGGGAGACCAAAGCGACAGTGATATCTGGCGTGCGATCCGGCAAGGCGGGGGCGGGCTTCCTGGCAGTAGCGAGGTCACGGATGGTGTCTTGATCAATGCCGATGGGGTCTGGTGGTCGCAGTTGCGCCGCCCCGCGGGGCCGCTGGTCCGGTTTGGCAGTATTGGTATTGCAACGGTCCTGGCGGCGATCATGGTGTTTTTCGTGGCTCGTGGACGGCTGCGCATCGACGGTGGCCGGTCAGGGCGGAGGGTCGCGCGGTTTTCGCTGGCGCAGCGTGTCGTGCATTGGGTCATGGCGGTGGTGTTTCTTTTGCTGGGTTTTACCGGGCTGCTGCTGCTGTTCGGCCGCGCCTTTTTGATCCCGATTGTCGGAAAAACCGCATTCAGCATCATCGCGACCGCCTCTATGCAGGCCCACAACCTGTTCGGGCCGATTTTCATCGTCTCGCTGGTCGCGCTGTTCATCACGTTTCTGCGGGGTAACAGCCCGTCGTTCAGCGACCTCAAATGGGTTGTTCGGGGTGGCGGTATGTTTGGCGGTCATGTCAGTTCGGGCCGGTACAACGCTGGCGAAAAGGCGTGGTTCTGGACGGCGACGATTGCCGGTATCGCCTTATCGGTCTCGGGCCTTGTTCTGAGTTTTCCAGATGTTCTGGGCACACACGACCTGTTGCACCGGGCCGAGCTGTTGCATGCAATTGCGGCCTTGGTCTTTGTCGGGTTTGGCATCGGGCACATCTATCTGGGTACCATCGGCACCGAAGGCGCGATCGACGGTATGATCAGTGGCGATGTCGATGAAAACTGGGCCCGCACGCATCACGATCTTTGGCTGGACGACATGAAAGCGACGAAAGGGGGGGCCGCAGATGGGCGTGATTGAGCTTTTGGAGGGTTCGTTATGGACCCTATCGGTGTGCATCTTTGTGGTGTTCGGTCTGTGGCGTATCTTTGTGATCCTCACGGCGGGGCGGTCGCCAACCCAGGCGCGGCCTGTCGGTTCACCTCGTGGCGGTGCGGTTCGGGCGATTTTTGGCCATTTCCTGCCCAGACGGGCGTTTTTGGGGCAGGGCAGGGTCTGGTTTGTAACCATCGCGGGCTATGCCTTTCATATCGGCCTGTTTGCGCTGCTGTTTTTCGCGGCCCCGCATGTGGCGTTTTTGCGCGACCATATACTGGGGTTTGACTGGCCTGCGCTGCCCAGATGGGGCTTTATCATTGCAGCGCAATTTGCCTTTACCGGATTGCTGGCGCTTTGGGTGCGGCGGTTTGTCGATCCGGTTGTGCGGCTGATCTCACGGCCCGACGATCACATCGCGGCGGGGCTGACCTTTCTGGTGATGCTGACCGGATGCATGGCGTTGGGCGAACAAAGCGTCACGTTGCGGGGCATCCATCTGGGCTTTGTCGAGGCTTGGCTGATCTATTTCCCGTTTAGCAGCCTGATGCACACATTCACCTGGCCTTTGTCGCGCGGCTTTACCGGTGCTTTGGCGGGCCGTCGCGGCACCCGCATGTAGGAGACCTGCAATGACAGCCCATACCAAGCCACTGCCGCCGAAGTCCTTTGACCAGCAAGGCGACGTGCCGGATGCCGTTCGCGTGGCAAGCGCGATGGAGGGGTTCCTGTCGGAATTCGGGCCACGGGCGTCAAGCTATTTGAACGCCTGCGTGCGGTGTGGGCTTTGTGCCGAGGCCTGTCATTTCCATCTGGCAACGGGGGAAGCGAAATATACCCCCATCCACAAGATCAAACCCTTCGAGAAAGCTTACGGCCAACTGCAGGGGCCGTTCAGCTGGATCAAACGGGCATTTGGCATCGCACCGACCGTCAGCATTGCCGAGTTGCGGGAATGGGAAGAACTGATCTTTGATTCCTGCACATTATGCGGGCGCTGCACGATGGTTTGCCCGATGGGCATCGACATTGCCGAACTGGTCAAGGAAGCGCGCCACGGGATGTTTCAGGCGGGGCTGCTGCCCGACCGTCTGGCGCAGATCGCGGGGAATGCGAAAACCAAACACAGCCCCTTTGGTGCGCCTGCGGATTTTGTCGAAGCGATCCAGGCCATTGAGGCGGAGTTCTCGATCCGCTTGCCGCTGGACAAACCCAAAGCCGATTTGCTGCTGACACTGGCACCGGGCGATCTTGACGAGCATCATCAGTCGGTCGTCGGGCTTGCACGCATTCTGGACAGTCTCGGCATCGACTGGACCTTGTCTTCGGTCGCGTTCGAGGCCACGAATTTCGGGTATTTATCCGGTGATACGCAACTTCAGGGGGAACTGACCTGCCGGCTGATCGACAAGGCCCGCGAGATCGGGGCCGCGACGATCCTGCTGCCTGAATGTGGTCATGCCTGGGGTGCGTTGCGATGGGAAGCCGCCCGTTGGTATGGTGCGCCGATCGACGATATCCGGATCATGCACACGCTCGAGCTTTTGGCGGAACGCATCCAGGCGGGCGACATCCGCCTGCGCCCCGTGGGCGAAAGCGCTACGTTCCACGACCCTTGCCAGCAAATCCGCCGCGGGGGGCTGGGCTGGGCCCCGCGCGTCGTTTTGAAAACCTTGGGGATGGAGTTACGCGAGCTTGAGAATACCCAAGAGACGTCCTTTTGCTGCGGCGGAGGGGGCGGCGTTCTGGCCAATACCCGTGCCGCACCGCTGCGTCTGCAAGCCTTCGAGATCAAGCGCAAGGAAGTCGAAGCCACCGGTGCCACGCATTTTGTCACCAGTTGCGGGCAATGCCGTTTGCAATTTGACCGCAGTCGCAAGGAAACCGATTGGGACAAAGAGGTGGAAAGCCTGCTTGAACTGGTCGCTGCCAATATGATCACGGATTGACGGGGCCGCGTTACGAAAAAACCGCATGCTGCATTTGGCCCCGAGAGAGCTTGTCTTAGCCTACGGGTTTTACGGCAGCGAACCGCTCCACAGCCAGACACCGATGTCATCCGCGCTCAGGACCTTGCCTGCGGAAACCAGCTTGTCGTCGACAACAAGGGCCGGCGTGGACATCACGCCATAGCTGGCGATCTCGGCCATATCTGTCACCTTGGAGATTTCTGCATCACGCCCCGCCTTTGCGACGGCGGCTTTTACATTTTCCTCAAGTGCCAGACACTTTTTGCAGCCCGAGCCGAGTATTTTGATGATCATGACAATGTTCCTTTCAGATGAACCAATGTGTTATTGCGTTAAAAAGAACGCCGATGCCCAGAATGCCGCCCGTGACGACCACAAGGAACAGCGCCAATAGCGGCAGCTTTACCACCCGCTTGAGCATGATGATCGACGGGAGCGACAGCGCGGTTACGGCCATCATGAAGGCAAGCACCGTGCCAAGGCCGACGCCTTTGCCGATCAGGGCTTCTGCGATGGGCAGCGTCCCGAAGATGTCGGCGTACATGGGCACACCGATGATTGTGGCAACGGGAACCGACCACCATTTATCCTGACCCAAAAGGCCGCTGATCACGGATTCAGGCACCCAGTTATGGATGGCGGCACCGATGCCCACGCCGATCAGCACATAAAGCCAGACCCGGTGGATGATCTCTGACAGCTGGTCGCGGGCGTAGTTCAGGCGCTTTGGCCAGGTCATGGTTTCGCTCATATCGTGCACGGGTGCGGTGCGCACAAATTCGGCCACCTGATCCTCCATGCCTGCGCGTCCGATCAACGTGCCGCCGACCACCGCAACCACAAGCCCCACGAACACATAGACCAGTGCGACGGACCAGTTGAAGATCGACGCCAGCAGGATCACCGAGGCCAGATCCACCAGCGGTGACGAGATCAGGAATGAAAACGTAATTGCCAAGGGCAGCCCCGCCGCCGTAAAGCCGATGAACAGCGGGATCGACGAGCACGAGCAAAACGGCGTGATGGTGCCAAGCAGTGCGGCAAGGATATTGGCCCCGATCCCAGAACGCCCCCCTAGAATGCGGCGCGTGCGTTCGGGTGGGAAATAGCTTTGGACCAGTGAGATCGAGAAGATCAGGACCGAAAGCAGGATGAAAATCTTGATGACGTCATAGACAAAGAAATGGACCGACCCGCCGATGCGCGATGCCGGATCAAGCCCGGTGGCCGACACGGCCGCCGAGACCAGATCGGCCAGCCATTGCATCCGAAGCAGTTGGTCATTTATCCAGCCAAAGACGTTCATGCATAATTCCCTCACTGGGGTCTTTGCACATGCGGGCGTCAAACTTATTGATCTGGATCATAATCCGTTGATCAGCATCACCTTTATTACGCTATGGCGTCGATGTCCGAAGCGGTGTCTTGGGGCGATAGGTCGCTTGGTGAGATGCGCAAAGCCCGCAGCGCGTTCAAAATTACGGCCAGGTCGATCACCTCTTGCAGCAAGGCCCCCTGCACGGGCGACAGATACCCAAAAGACGCCGCGATCATACCCGCAACCGAGAGGCTGATGCCAACGACCACGCTTTGCAGGGCGATCGTGCGCGCGGCCTTTGCGATCTGAATGCCGGGGCCAAGCCGGTCAATGCGGTCCACCAGCAACACGACATCGGCTGCCTCTGCCGAGGCGGCAGCCCCGCGGGCCCCCATCGCCACGCCTACGTTTGCCGCCGCAAGTGCGGGTGCGTCATTGACGCCGTCCCCGACCATCATGACCATGCCATTTGCACGCTCGGCCAGCACCAGCGCCACCTTTTGATCCGGGGTCAAATTCGCCTGAATGCGGTCAAGGCCAAGCCCCTTGGTGATGGTCTGCGCCACTGCGTTCCGGTCGCCTGTGGCCAGCACAATCCGCGCAACACCCTGACGGCGCAGCGCTGCGAGCATGGCAGCCGTTTCTTTTCTCAGCGGATCGGCCATCACCAGATGGCCCGCCAACTGCCCGTCAACCGACACGGCCACAAGAACGGACCCCGCAACAAGTGCCGAATGATTGCCTGCGCGCTGCCCGATCCGGGTCGCGACAAAATCATCACCGCCAACGATGACCCTTCGGCCCTCGACCGTGCCAATCACGCCTTCGCCAGCCGCTTCGATCATGTCGGAGGGCACGGGCAAATCAATGCCGCGTTCCCTTGCGGCCAGCACGACGGCCTGTGCGACGGGGTGTTTGGAAGCCTGATCAAGCGATGCAGCAAGCCGAAGAACGTCGTTTTCCTCGAACCCCGGGCAGCAGTTGATTGATACGATCTGCGGACGGCCATCGGTCAGCGTACCGGTTTTGTCCACGATCAGCGTTTGGATGCGCGCCATCGTCTCGAGCGGGCCTGCGCCTTTGATCAGGATGCCGAAATGCGCTGCGCGCGACAGCCCGGCGACCAAAGCAACGGGCACGGCCAGAATGAGCGGGCAGGGCGTTGCAACGACCAACACCGCGACGGCGCGAATAGGGTCACCTGTGAACCACCATGCCGCAAAGGCGATTGTCACGGTCACCGCCAGAAACCCGAGCGACCAGCGGTCTGCCAGCCGCGCCATCGGTGCCTTGGACCGCTGCGCCTCTTCGACCAGACGGACGATGCCGGCATAGGTGCTGTGTTCTGCGCTGCGGATCGCGACCAGATCAAAGGGCTCTCCGGCGTTGGTCGCCCCGCTCATGATCTCTGCGCCGCGGGATAGTTTTGCCGGCAGGGATTCACCGGTCAGGGCCGAAGTGTCGAGAAACGCGGTACCTGAGGCAAGCGTTCCATCCACCGGCACGATGTCGCCCTGGCGTATCAACAACAGGTCATTGGGCCTGATCTCGTCAAGGGGGACGTCCTCGAGGCCACCGTTGCGGTGCAGCATGGCGGTGCGCGGCACGCGTGACAACAGGTTATGCATCTCGCGGCGGGCGCGGCCTTCGGCAAAGCTTTCCAGAAATGTGCCGCCGGCATACATGACCGCGACCACCGCTGCCGCCAGTGTTTCCCCGAACACCAACGCAGCCGTCATCGACAGCGCCGCGACAACATCAAGGCCGACCTCGCCGCGCGACAGGCTGCGGAATATGTCGATAACAAGCGCCAGCAGGACCGGAAGCACCCCCGCGAACCACAGCGCGTCCGCAACATCTCCCATCTGTGCCAGATAGAATGCCAGCCCCGAAAACAGGCCCGCTGTGGCCAGTCCCAAGAGCATGGTCTTGCGCCGATCTTCAAACTTTAGGCGCATCGGTTTCATGTCCTTTTTCTCATCCTATCAGGCATTATTCCAAATGCGAAATCGCCACAACTCTTGCCACCACTGTGCCGCTATTTTGGTGCTCCAGATAGACTGGTCATTGCTCGGCAGTTTCGGGCAGGTGCTGCGGGATCGGGTAATAGATGGGGGGTTCGATTAAAATCCGCCGGAATTTCCGGCTGGGATTAAGAGCTTGCAAACACTTTTCCTATTAAAGGGGCTGGCCAGCAATCGGATTGGCAGTTTCAATAGGGATCTTACAAAATGAATAATGTGACGTACGCGTTAGCTCTTGCCTTGGGATGTGCGGGTATGCCGGCCTTTGCCGCCAACGCGGCAGAGGAAAATGCCGTCGCATATGTTCAAGTCAAGCTCGAAATCCTTGCGAATGAAAGTTTGATTTGGGGTGCGCTCGCGCTCAGCAACCACCTCAACATGAACCTGAAGGAGTCAGAAATTCTGGCTAAAGACGAGGTCTGGCGTTCTGAAATCGGCACGAAAGACCCAAGTTTGATCAACGCGATCGCCAATTCCGCGGCGTCGGATTACCTGCGCATGATGGTTGATGAATCGGGCGGTCGCATCACTGAAATCATTGTTATGGATGCCACTGGTCTGAATGCGGCCGTCAGCAACATCACGTCGGATTACTGGCAAGGGGATGAGGAAAAGTTTTCCGAAACCTTCCCGAAAGGGCCCGGGGCCGTTCACGAAGGTGAAATCGAATTTGATGAATCTGCAAATATTTATCAGCAACAGATTTCTTTGACGCTCGTTGACCCGGCCACCAGGTTCCCTGTCGGGGCGGTTACTTTCGGCGTCGATGCCGCAGCATTTAATTAATCCCCCAGATTTGGAGAACCAGATGTCGTCGATGCCAAAGCGCGTGAGCATTTTCAGGTCAGTCGCAACAAAGTTTGCCTTTGCTGTGGTTCTATCGATCTCGGTCGTGGTCCTGCCACTGCTGATGTTGCAGAACAGTTCGCTTGGGCATCTGGCAAGTGAATCCTTGGCCAAACAAGCCGAAGGCCAGGGAAAATTGCTTGCCAGCGCGTTGCCTGCCCCTGTCGCATTCGAAAAATATGGGGATATTGATGGGCTATTGGGTCAATTCGAAGAAGGGGTTGAAACCTCTTATATCAGCTTTGTCGTTGTGGGGGCCGAAGGGGCAATCATTGCAAAGCACGGCCCCAACCCTGATGAAACATTGGCCAACTTCGCACGCAGTGCTCTTGGTGCGGACAGTCACATAAACTTACCAAACGAAAAGGTACTCGCATTTCCGCTCATGTATGGAAAAGCGCGAAATGTCGGCGCATTTGGAATGCGCTGGTCGTTGGGGCCCCTTGCCGATTTTCTGGAAGCCACACAGATAAAGTCATTGATTGCCGCTGCCGTTGCCGGGTTTCTGGCGGTTGGCGCAACAATCCTAGCATTCCATGGCATAATACTAAAACCGATGTCGGCGCTCACCAAAACAGTGGAAGCGTTACGGCTTGGCGAGTTTACAACAGAAGTTGCCAGTGCCTCGCGGTCCGATGAATTCGGTATAACGGGAAAGGCGGTCGACCATCTTCGCGCAGAGCTGGAAGCCGCTGCCGCAGGTGCCCGCGATGCAAGCTTTAAGCGTGAGGCTTTCAATAGTTCTTCGGCGGCTTTGGTGCTCGCGGACCAAAATGGCGTGATCTTTGCGGTCAACCCGGCATTCGAAGACATGTGCAAAATCCGGAACGAGCAATTTCAAAACTGTTTCCCACATTTTGACGCAAGAAATCTGGTCGGAAAGCCGCTAGATTTCTTTGGCTCGAACCCTGCGGAAAAGATGGATCACATTGGTTCAAATGGCGAGGCGTTTGAGACCATAATCTCTATGGACGATGTCCGTATATCGATGAAAATCAAAGCGATACACGGTAGTGACAATCAGAAAATCGGATTTGTTCTAGAATGGCAGGACGTAACGAATGTCTGGAAAAATACGGCACTCATTAACGAACTGAACACAACGCAACTGCGCGCCGAGTTTTCACCGGATGGCAATCTGCTCGACGCCAATGAAATTTTCAGTGCTACGATCAAAAGGACTGAGCCGACAGGCGTCACTACATTGACCTCCCTGATCTCGAGCGACCTCGAAGAACTGAATGAGACACTCAAAAAAGACCGTTCCTTCGTTGGGAAAATGCGTTTTCAGGGTGCCGATGGGTGTGACGTTATTGTTGAAGGCAGCATTACTTCGGTCATTGGGACCGACCAGAAGCCCTACCGTCTGATCTTGCTTGGTCGCGATATCACCGAAGTCGAACATGCCGCCGAAAAAGCCCAGTGGGAACGTGCGGAGCTGAACGAGGAGCGGGCGAAAGTCGTCAATGCCCTGCGTGTTGCATTCAAACGTCTGCGCGATGGCCACCTGCATGTCGACCTGTCTGAACCATTTGCCGACCGTTACGAGGAACTGAGGCAGGACTATAACAGCGCAATCGGTCAAATGTGCCAGGCGTTAAGGGGAATTGCCGATCGCGCTGAAACAATCCGAAATGAATCCCAAGATATTAGCGGCACAACTGAGGTCCTTTCGCGTCGATCTGAGGGGACGGCAGCTACCTTGGAACAGGCCGCTGCCGCGCTGGACGAATTGACAGCCGCTGTTCGAGGAACCGCAGAAGGTGCTCAAAAAGCCAATGCAATCGTTTCAGAGGCGCAAAACAATGCCGAAAAAAGCGGTGTAGTTGTCTTGAAGACTGTGACCGCAATGGATGAAATCTCAACGTCCTCCAAAAAAGTAGCATCCATAATCAAGGTAATCGATGATATCGCATTTCAAACAAACCTATTGGCATTGAACGCAGGGGTCGAGGCCGCGAGGGCTGGTGAAGCAGGTAGAGGTTTCGCCGTTGTTGCATCTGAAGTGAGAGCCCTTGCACAGCGATCTTCCGAAGCGGCGACTGAAATAAACGGACTTATTGCGAAGTCAGTTGCTCAAGTGAAAATTGGTGTGGATCTCGTTGGTGAAACAGGCAGTTCTCTTCAAGAGATCGCAAATTCAGTTCATGATATATCGATGCAAGTTTCAGAAATAGCGACTTCCGCCCAGCAACAATCGCTGAACCTGGAAGAGATCAATAGTTCCGTTACAAAACTTGATCAGTCTACGCAGCAAAATGCAGCAAGATTAGAAGAAACGACCGCTGCAAGCGAAGCTCTAAAAAGAGAAGCAGTTGCCTTGGTCGAGACCCTAAACCACTTTCAATTGGCTGAAAAATCCGTCGCCTATGGCACTAAAAGTGCCAAGGTCGTGAAGATCGAAAAGCCGAAAGAAAGTGAAAAAAGGCCAAATACGCCAATATCAAATCAACTTGTGAACTCTGTGTCAGGTACATGGACAGACTTTTAAATTCAAAATTATCACGCCGTTTGGGCCATGGGGAGGAAACGTTCAGTGTCGCTAAGTTTGCCAGACTCTCCAATGCGAGATGTAAAGTCAGACGAAATTATTGTCGCACAGGGGGAGTTTCACGTAAGTAATTCCCCTAATGTAATTGTGAAGACATTATTGGGCTCTTGTGTGGCGACCTGTCTATATGATCCAGTTTTAAAAGTAGGTGGAATGAACCATTTTCTGCTCGCAACAGGGTCAGATCGCGACACAAATTCGGAAAGATACGGGGCATATGCAATGGAAGTATTAATTAATGGTCTATTAAAGCTTGGCGCGAGAAAATCACAATTGCAAGCGAAAGTCTTTGGTGGAGCCACCATGTCCGGAATAATGGGGCATATTGGGATAAAGAATTGTGAATTTGCAACAAAATTTCTAGATATGGAAGGTTTTCCGATCATTGCGTGCAGCTTGGGCGGTGAGCATGCCCGAGCAATACGATTCAACCCTTCCACCGGGCAGGTTAGTCAACGGCTAATTTATGATTGCGAAGCCGAAGCTAATATATCTTCCACTCCGCTAGAAACTAAAGAAGAAATTATGTTTTTTGGTGAATAATGTGAATAAAAGAACCATAGATCTTCCAGATAAAATACAATCAGGAATGGCTGTAGAATTCGCAAAACTACTATCTGAAAGCGCGGGCTCTGATATCACTATTGATGCTCGGAGGGTTGTTTCTATTGGGGCTTTTCCTGCGGAAATTCTCCTAAGGTTTAAGTTGTTTTGCGAGGATTCCGGATGCGAATTTCAGATCGAGGTGTCCTCAAGTCTCGAAGATGATCTTAGAATGCTCGGGATGACCCAGGAGCTTCTTGAAAAGGGAAAAAAAACATGAGCTTGAGTATTTTAGCAGTTGATGACTCCCGCACAATGCGTGATCTCTTGCGCCTGACATTGGAAGAGGCCGGATTTCTAGTGACAACTGCAGAAGATGGCGCTGACGGTGTAGATAAGGTAATTGAAAACAAGCCTGATGTAATAATTACAGATATTAACATGCCGGTTATGGATGGCTTTGGATTGATTGAAGCCGTCCGGAACGGAGTGTGCGGAACATCTGTCCCCATTTTGGTGCTAAGTACAGAAAGCAGCCCGGAACTTAAGGATCGCGCCCGAAATATTGGCGCAACAGGCTGGATTGTAAAACCATTCAATGACACGACACTTATTTCAGCAATACGACGCGTTGCGAGGGTCTGAGGAATGGCATCACTTATTGAGCTTCGCCAGGTGTTCTTTCAGGAGTGTGAGGAGCAATTAGAAGATCTGACTGATGGATTGACCGCCCTTGAAGGCTCTGAGGACTTTTCCAATCTTGATCCAGAAATAATTAATAGAATGTTTCGTGCGGTTCATTCAGTAAAAGGGGGTGCTGCATCATTTTCATTAGATGCAATCACGCAATTTGCCCACGCGTATGAGTCGATTTTGGACGAGCTACGCAGCGGTAAACTAACTCTAAACCAAAAAATTATAAATACTTTCTTCACGTCTGCAGACTATTTGACAGATCTGGTTTCGCTTGGTGCTGAGAATGTGGAGCCTATAGCCGCAGAGTTAGAATCAAAGATAAAAGACCTATCAGCACTATCGGGGTCAATGAAATTTGGAGCGGGTGTTTCTGAAGAGGATGACTGTATCGCCGCATTTACTCCGCTCGCATTAAGCGGTGAGATGCAATTCCCGCCAGTTGAAGATGTCAACGGAAGTGTTTTCGAGATATACTTCAAACCAACACTGGATCTCTATGCTAATGGGCATGAACCGGTGCAAATCTTTCGGGAACTTTCAACCTTGGGCGTCTTGGAAGTCCAGTGTAAATTTGATCGTGATTTCAAATGGGATCAAGCTGAGCCAGCTATAGAGTGGCACCTGGTTCTCTCGACCAATCAATCTGAGAGTGAAATTCTTGAGATATTCGAGTTTTCGGAACCATATGCAAAGATTGAAATTTCGAGCAAAGTTGCCGATATAACCGTTTCCGCACCGATAGAAAGCGTTTCAAAGCATCCTGCTAGCACTCCTACTATGGAAAAACCAAACGCTGCTCCTGACCCAGCCGGGGAGGTTCATTCTGCGGAGCCATCTGCAATTAGAAGTGCAATAAGTGCTGCGCCGAAAGCGACTGTTCGTGTTGATCTGGATTTGGTTGACGAGTTGATCAATTTAGTCGGAGAGCTGGTCATAACCCAATCCGTCATGACGCAGTCGATTACAGAACAAGATGGTATTGGAGGGCGGCAACTTTCGACGACGCTTGAAGACTTCAAGTCCCTTACGAGAACCATTCAAGAAGGCGTTATGGCCATCCGCGCCCAATCTGTGAAGCCACTATTTCAGCGTATGGCCAGGATAGTGCGAGAGACGGCCCAAATCGCTGGAAAGGAAGTTCGATTTGCGACTGAGGGTGAGGATACAGAGGTCGACCGAACCGTGATTGAACGTTTGGTCGATCCCCTTACTCATATCCTCAGGAATGCTGTGGACCATGGCTTGGAGGATGCCGCACTACGATCGCAAGCAGGGAAGGACAGGATTGGGACTGTCACGCTTTCTGCAGCCCACCGGTCGGGGCGCGTTGTTATTGAAGTTATCGACGATGGCGGTGGCGTTCAAAGAGAAAAGGTTCTCTCGTCGGCAATTGAAAAGGGCCTGGTCCCGCAAACTGCACAGCTCTCTGATTCTGACATTGATAGATTGCTGTTCTTACCGGGCTTTTCGACTGCAGCGTCTGTCACGAACCTTTCAGGCCGTGGTGTCGGGATGGATGTCGTAAACAGTGAAATCCGCCGCCTTGGTGGGAGGGTTGCGATCATTTCGCATCCGGGATCGGGGACGACCATCTCAATCAGTCTACCGCTTACTCTGGCGGTTCTGGACGGAATGGTTGTCGATGTCGCTGATGAGACTATGGTGGTGCCCATTTCCGCAATCGTTGAGACTATTCGGCCTGATACATCACAAATTCATCAGATCGGCCCAGCAGCACGGATGATCGCCGTGCGCGAAAAGATGGTGCCAATTATTGAATTAGGGGCAGTATTTGGCTGTGCGCCAATAAAGAATCACACCAATGACGGAATTTTGGTTATAGTAGAAGACGATAAAGGTGAGCATTTCGCGCTCGCGGTTGATAAGATTCGAGACCAAAGGCAAGTCGTCATTAAAAGTCTAGAGTCTAATTATGGGCATGTTCCTTTTGTTGCGGCAGCAACAATCCTTGGTGACGGGCAAATCGCTCTTATTGTTGATCTAGATGAAATAACCCACCAGGTTTCCGTGGATCAATCAAGGTCTATTCAATCCATTGAGGCAATCGCATGAAAATTGAAGACGATAGCAGTAATTCAGAAAAATTTGAATTAATTACATTTTCTATTGGTTCGCAGGACTTTTGTATGGATATCATACTGGTTCGGGAGATACGCGGATGGACAAATGTCACCATGTTACCCCACGCTCCCAAAGACGTGCTGGGTGTTATGAACTTACGCGGTGCGGTCGTTCCAATTGTAGACTTATCGGCACGCTTGGGCTTGGGTGTTTGCGAATCCAAAGAGAGAGATGTGATAATAATTACATTAATCGAAAAGAAGATTGTCGGTTTCTTGGTAACGGCTGTATCCGACATCATTGAGCTTTCCCAAACTGACATCCAGCCTATGCCCCAAATGGGCGGGAAAAAGGAAAATCAGTTCGTAAAAGGGATATATATCTCGGATAATAAAACGCTTCGCGTACTTGATATAGCGTCCCTCGCAGCATCAATGACGACCGCACAGGAAAGCGTATGACTATGATGAGCGGATCAAGTCTGGAAAAACGACAAGAGTTGACCTTGTCAGTAAGTGCTATTGATAAAATCAGGACCCTGCTAGGAGAAAAAATTGGGGTTCTCTTAGATGAGAGTGCTGGGAGCTTGATAACTTCAAGGCTTTCTTTACATGTGCGGCGACTGGGACTATCAAGTTTTGATAGCTATATTCAGCATATAATAGATGATCCGGGGGGGCATGAGATGTCCCTGATGATCAATGCGCTGACGACAAATACGACACGGTTCTTTCGCGAACTTAGGCATTTCGAAATATTTGAAAATGAGATACTTCCTTCGCTTATTAAACAAGCCAAAAATGGAGCACGCGTGAGGTTATGGTCCGCAGCTTGTTCGAGTGGTGAGGAAGCATATAGTATCGCAGCGGTTCTGTTGAATAATTTCCCCGACGCCCACAATTTTGATATACGTATTTTGGCGACGGATGTTGACACTCAAACGTTGAAACATGCAGAGGCTGGCGTTTATTCAAGAGCATCTATTTCCAGTGTCCCTCAGCGCTATGTCGAAGATATTTTTGAGCCAGAACAGGACAGTGATAACCTGTGCGTTCAGGAAAAATTAAAGGCACTTACAACATTTAGGTATCTTAATTTTATCGAGCCTTGGCCAGTTTCTGGCCCATTCCAAGTAATTTTTTGCAGAAATGTTGCAATCTATATGCCGCCAGAAACGCAGTCGAAAATTTGGACAGGTTTGGAAGCTGTTTTGGACCCAGATGGCGCTTTGTTCATTGGGCATTCGGAACGCATCGGCCCTGAGTTGATGGATAGGCTGGAGCTATTTGGACCGACGTCCTTCCGCCGCCCTCAAGCGCTGAGAAGTCAGAATATTGAGCACATGGAGAGTCTTAATGTTATTACGTGATTCAGTAAAAATTTTGGTTGCGGATGATACCAGTGTGAGCAGGGGTCTAATTTGTAATGCACTGGATGAAATTGGAATTGCAAATGTTGATGTATGTAACTCTGGGGATATTGCCTTCGACAAGGCTACTCGGGAAGGGTTCCACCTGGTGATATCAGATCAGCATATGCCTGGAATGACTGGATTGCAATTGCTTGCAAATTTAAGGGCTCAAAAATTGACATCAAGAATCGGATTTATATTGGTAAGTGGTTCGATGACTAAAGAAATCTTAGCGGAAGCTCAAAAGTGGGGTCTGAATAACTTTCTACCGAAACCATTTGACACTGCAAAGATGAGGGCGTGCCTCGAAACCGTCACAGGGCGTTTATGACAAGGGTGCTTCTTAACTTGGGTGAGATTGTAAAGAACCTGGAAGGCGAAATCTTTAGGATAGAGACAATGGCGCGCGAAGTCGAAATCGCATTTATGAAAATATCAAAGACTGATGGTAATATTGGAAAAGACGATGTGATTTCACTACAGAATGTGGACTTGCTTATTCAAACCGCAGAAGACATTCAAAGATTTTTAAAAGGTCTGTGTGAGAGCGAGAGCCTTGAAGTGAAAGTCAATATATCCGATTGTCTAGATCTTCTCCATCTGGGGCAAACAAGAAGGAATTTATCTGGTGCGGTTTTCGGTAAACCTACTGAAGAAGAGGATGTAACATTCTTTCAAGACGCGACGAGTTGCTAGTCTGTCCGCCGCTATTACGTTTATGGTTTCACCCCAATGTGCTAGCAGTTGATCTTCATATATCGCGGTCCAAATTGCCCTGTTTAACTGAATTTGGTGTTATATTGGTTTCACGTCTTAAGGTTTCATTTTTTATATTCTGCATATAACTGCTTATCGTGTAATTTTGGACTTGCGATGTTTGGAAATTTGTCTTGGTCTTTCGTAACAATTCTATTTTCCCTGGGGGTTGGGCCTTTGGCAGCAATTGGACCAACCGTGGGCGATTTGGATAAAAATGGTATTTACCTAGTCATCTCTCTCGAACCTATTAGGCCGTTGTTTCAATCAGTTTCCTCTGTTGGTGGCCGTGAGCTGGGTCCGCGAAGTTCGCGATTTTCAACTATGGTTATGTTGCCGCCAAGTGGGCATGCCAACCTCAAATCTGCTGGATACCGAATGCTTCCCGCTAGTGTGTTAGCGGGAATTTGCGGATTTTCAGTCAATCCAAAGTCTCTGCCTTCAAGGAGTTAACCGTTGTGACAATAAGTTCACTTTCAACATCTGCTAAACTGATCTTTGGAGGAGCAATATTGCTTTTCCCGTGCGTTGTCCTTGCTGCATTTGCTATTGGCAGTAACATCGTTTGGGCGAGCGCAGTCTCAATCAGCTTTTTGATATTGGGAGCATCGATGGCACTCAGCAAGCCATTGCTGGTGCCAGTCGGGGCGGCGATTGCACTTACTGGCCAGGCAATTGCGTTAAACGGGGCTTTTCAAGGTCATCCTTGGCAGATTGACAGTCACATGCTGTATTTTGCATTGCTCGCATCGTTGGTTGTTTTGCGGAGTGTTCCATCGCTCATTGTGGCCGCTGGGGTTATCGCAATCCATCACGCGTCGCTCTCTGTACTGATGCCCTCTTTGATTTACCCCTCTGGCGGGGTTTGGGAGAATATCGAGCGCACCTCGTTTCATGCTGTCATAGTTGTGCTTGAGACGGCGGCGTTGGTGATTACTGTGCTTCAGTTGAAGGGCCTTGAAGTGGAAATGAGTTTGAAAGCTGATGAACTTTCTGAGAGTTTGGCAATTTCAGATACGGCACGCACGCTTGCTCAAACAGCGCAGAAACAAGCCGAGACAGCCAAACAGGAGGCGCAGTCAGCGCAAGAGCGCGCTGAAGCCACCATCGTTCAACTTGAAAATGCCGAAACGACGCGGCAAGCGAGTGAGGCCGAGACGCTCAAATTACAGAACGATCATATGGAGCGTGATCGCGCAAAGTCTGAGGAGCAGGCCTCTGTGGTTGATGCCCTGCGTGTTGCTTTGGGGCGTTTGCAATCGGGTGATTTGACTGCGCGCATCTCGGGATCGCTTCCGGAAGAGTATGATGAATTGAGGAATGGCTTCAACGCTGCGGTACAAGCGTTGGAAGAAATGGTGTCCGAAGTTGCCAGCCGATCGTTGCAAATGGATGCAGAAATTCATGAGATTTCGATTTCCACCAATGATTTAGCGCTCCAAACTGAACAACAGGCCATGACCCTTGGGAAGACTTCCAATGCGTTGGATGCGCTTACTCGGATAGTTAAAGAAAATGCGGCGAATGTTGACGAGGTAAACGGGTCTTCGCAAACTGCGCAAACCAGTGCAAAACGAAGCGGTGAAATTGTGTCAGATGCTTCTGTTGCGATGCAGTCGATCAAGACGGAAGCTGAAGAAATTGCCAAAATTGTTGAGGTTATTGACGCGATTTCCTTTCAGACAAACCTTTTGGCGCTGAATGCTGGTGTTGAAGCTGCACGGGCAGGTGATGCCGGAAGAGGATTTGCGGTTGTCGCATCAGAAGTGAGAGCTCTTGCGCAGCGGTCGGCGGAAAGTGCGACAGACATCCGGACAATCATCACCCGATCAGAGGAGCAGGTGGCGAATGGATCAAATAAGATCGCGGATAGCGTTTCTGCCCTGGAAAAGGTTGTTGCCGGCGTTCTGGCGATAACTTCGAAAATGGAAAAAATCGCGGAAAGCACGCAAAGGCAAAGTGTAGAGATATCATCTGTAAACGCTTCTGTAGGTGATTTGGGATCCGCTACGCAGCGTAACGCCGCACGGTTTGAGCAAACCAACGCCGCCTGTCTTAGCCTGGCCCAGAACGCCAGTACGCTGCGTGAATTGACCGAGCGGTTTCAAACGACCGGCGCAAATTCGATGGCCCGAAAAACGGCATAGACATCGAAACCTACGCGACTAGGGGCGGGCAGCTCTATCATACCCGTGCGGCTGGTCTGGATGGCCTTTCTTCCTTGCAGGTGTTGGCGGGCCTTCCTGCCAGCTTTCGGATTTCCAGGCGGGGGTCAACGCTCGGTTTAATATTGCATCAATTAAGCAATGAAAGTGGACGGCGTTGAATATCCGTGCTGGTCATTCAACGCGAAGCCTTTGGTTGGGACCGGTTTCCTCAGTGGCGTTTTCTGACGCGCGGGTTGTAACCCGGATTATTAAGGGGTGTAGAGCGGCATCAGCGAAAATGGTCGGCAGCAATTTTAAATCCATGAGATTTTGAAGGGGCGATGGTGCTCTGTAACCGGTAGCGGGAGATCCCCTTGGGGATAACGGCGGGTGTCCATGGACGGCGAAGCGGTGGGCCGCGCAATCCGAGTAGTTTCTTTACAAAATGGATCTTGCGGCCCGCGAAAGGCGAAAGGCAAGGAGGCGGGGGCACCAAGGTTGGGCGGAGCGCAGGTTATTAATCGATTTGAAAGCGAGACCAGAAGCCCCGGATGAGTGAATTGAACCGGGGCGCGCTGCTTGATTTCGATCTTCCATGCCAAAGACACCATATCAGTGTGGTCGCCGAACAAATGCTGCGAAGCAGTTTGACTTAGAAACTTGTAGCCCAGATCGAGTATTGCAGCCCCCGGGCGTTTGTCACGACCCTGATGGCGGTGTTGTCGACAAACACAAGCCGATGTCCAGAAACTCACAGCTTGCTATGACGCGGCTCGGGATCATGTCTGGGTCCTGGGTCCTGGGTCCTGGGTCCTGGGTCCTGGGTCCTGGGTCTTGGGCGCTGCGCGATGCTTTGGACGTGGTTCTGAATGACATCTGCTTGGGAAATGGCAATATTTTGTCGGGTATTTTACCGCATGTGAAAATCTCCGTGGCGACATTTCCATTTTTTTACCTTACTGTTCATTTCAGCAATGGTAGTGAAGGAAATTTTACACATGTCAAAGCCTGAGATCCATACGATGGAGGAGCTGTCAGCCGCGATCGGTGTGTCGCGACCGACTTTGTCACGTTATTTTCAGGATCCTTCAAAGGTCAGCAAGTCCTCGGTCGAGCGTATTCGCAGCGGGTTGGAGCAGGTGGATTACACGCCGAACTTCTTTGCCACGCGGATGAATCGGAAGTCGACCGGGATGATCGGCGTGATTATCCCCTATCTGAATGACCTTTTTTTTACACGTCTGCTTGAGGCGATTGAGCGTGCTGCCATGCGGGCAGGCTATACCGTTATCACGCAATGTTCGCATGCGGACCCCGATATCGAAGCCCGCGCTGCCGAGACGTTTCTGTCTATGAATGTGGATGGGGCGGTCGTTGCCCCACTGGGCAATCACAGTGACCTGAAGGTCTATGAAAGGCTGAATTCAAGGCTGCCTTTTGTGCTGATGGATTCACGTCCTGCCCGCTTGTCCCAGGTGGATTTTGTTGGGACCGACCATGTTCAAAGCACTGGAATAATTACAGAATACCTGAACCGTGTCGGTGGTCCGCCGGTGTTTCTGGCGATGCCGCGTGTGAACTTTAACGCCCTTGAGCGTGAGGCGGCATATATCGCCAAGATGGAGGAGCTGGGGCATGAGCCCGTCATTATCGGCACCGAGGAGGTTGATGCGGGCGGGTATTTCGAGGCGCATGGGCTGGCGGTCCTGAATGCGTATTTTTCGAAGGGTGAGTTTATCAATTCATCGATCCTGTGCGCGAATGACCGTGTGGCAATCGGGGCGCTACGGGCCGCGGCGCATCACGGGCTTGAGCCGGGGGCGCTGCGTCAGGGCGGTTTGCGAATCGCGGGGCATGATGATTACCCGCTTTGCCCCTTCCTGATCCCGACACTGACGACCGTGGCCCAGAATGTTGAGGCGATAGGGCAGGCGGCCATCGATCGGCTGATCGAAAAGTTGCGCGCGGAAAATTCTCAAGACAATCAGACGGTTCAGCTTATGGATGGCGTGCTGAAGATCCGGGAATCCGCCTGAATTCTTTCCGTTTGCTGCGTTGCGGCGTTAATATTTGAAATATTAAGTTGACGGTTGTGCGATCTTGGACCTAGTGTTGACACGTGTAAAAGTCTTTGGGAGGACAACCATGAACATGAAGCAACTCTTGCTGACCTCTGCGGTCGGCTTCGGTCTGTCTGCTGGCATCGCAGCCGCGGATGGTACGACAATCACAATCGCAACTGTCAATAACGGTGACATGATCCGCATGCAGGGTCTGACCGAGGACTTCAACGCGAAGCACCCCGACATCACAGTCGAATGGGTCACGCTGGAAGAAAACGTTCTGCGTCAAAACCTGACAACAGACATCTCCACCGGTGGCGGTGCCTATGATGTTATGACAATCGGCACATACGAAGTGCCAATCTGGGCCAACAACGGCTGGCTGGTGTCCTTGAACGAAGGCATGGCCGATGATTTCAACAAGGACGACCTGTTGCCTGCGATCGCTGGCGGTCTGACTGTTGACGGCGAACTGTACGCATCGCCGTTCTATGGTGAATCCTCGATGGTTATGTATCGCACAGACCTGATGGAAAAAGCCGGGCTTGAAATGCCGGACGCGCCAACATGGACATTCATCCGTGAAGCCGCAGCCGCAATGACCGACCGTGAAAACGACATCAACGGCATCTGTGCGCGCGGCAAAGCAGGCTGGGGCGAAAACGGTGCCTTCCTGACAGCGATGTCCAACTCCTTTGGCGCACGTTGGTTCGACGAAGAATGGAACGCACAGTTCGACAGCCCTGAATGGGCCGATACCCTGAACTTCTATCTGGGTATGATGAATGAATCCGGTCCAGCTGGTGCCGCCAACAACGGTTTCAACGAAAACCTGACACTGTTCCAGCAAGGAAAATGTGGCATGTGGATCGACGCAACCGTTGCGGCATCCTTTGTGACAGGCGCAGATTCAACTGTCGCAGACAAAGTCGGTTTTGCATTGGCACCTGACAACGGTCTGGGCAAGCGCGGCAACTGGCTGTGGGCATGGTCCTTGGCGATCCCGTCTTCTTCTGAAAAGCAGGACGCCGCGAAAACCTTTATCTCTTGGGCAACCGGCCCGGCCTATGCAGAACTTGTTGCGGGTAACGAAGGTTGGGCAAACGTACCTCCGGGCACACGTACATCCTTGTACGAAAACGCCGACTACCTTGCTGCTGCACCATTTGCGCAAATGACGCTTGATAGCATTCTGTCCGCAGACCCGACAAACCCAACTGTAAAGCCAGTGCCTTACACAGGTGTCCAGTTTGTTGCGATCCCTGAATTTGCGGGCATTGCCAACCAGGTCGGTCAGCAGTTCTCGGATGCACTTGCCGGCAACCAGACTGCTGAAGAAGCCCTTGCAAAAGCGCAAGCGCTGACCACCGAAGAAATGGAAGCAGCGGGCTACTAAGCCGACGCTTATCTTCCAGTCCGGGGCAGGGCGTACCTGCCCCGGATTTCCCTGAACCACCCCACAGTTGTATGCTAGGTGTTTTCGCAGGTCGCGTACGCGGTCTTCGTAAGGTCCTGCTTATCTTGTCGGAAGGAGCCTGACATGGCGACAGAACATTCCAAATCAGCCGCGCGCATCATGATCGCCCCAGCCGTTTTTCTGCTGTTGGTGTGGATGCTGATCCCCTTGTGCATGACGCTGTATTTTTCCTTTGCAGATTATCGCCCGATGCGCGGTGTGTTCGATGCGTGGATCGGGTTTGATAACTACGTCCGGTTTGTGTCGTCCTCATCGTTCCTGTCATCGGTCGGGACGACCCTTTGGATGGTGGGCGGCATTCTGGCCATCACGATCACGGGCGGTATTCTTCTGGCGCTGCTGCTGGATCAGCCGATGTTCGGTCAGGGCATTGTCCGCATTCTGGTGATCGCACCGTTTTTCGTCATGCCCACCGTGTCGGCGCTGGTCTGGAAGAACATGTTCTTCAATGTGGATAACGGGCTGTTTTCATACTTCTACAAGTTCTTTGGTATGCAACCCTATGATTTCCTGAGCCAATCCCCGTTGCTGTCGATCGTGATCATCGTGGCATGGCAATGGCTGCCCTTTGCGACATTGATCATGCTGACGGCGGTGCAATCGCTGTCCAGCGAACAGCTTGAGGCCGCCGAAATTGATGGCGCACCGCCGCTGGCGCGGTTCTGGTACATCATCCTGCCGCATCTTTCGCGCGCCATTACCGTGGTGATCCTGATCCAGACAATCTTTTTGCTGTCGATCTTCGCCGAGATTTTCGTGACCACCAACGGGGCCTTTGGCACACGCACATTGACCTATCTGGTCTACCAGCGCGTCCTTGAAAGCCAGAACATCGGTCTGGGCTCAGCGGGCGGGATCGTCGCCGTCATCCTTGCCAATATCATTGCCATCTTCCTGATGCGCATTGTCGGCAAAAACATCGATAACTGAAGGGTACAGATCATGGCACGCGCAATATCTCCCCGCAAAAAACTGATGTGGACAGCCCTGGCATGGGGTTTCGGTCTGCTGATCTTTTTTCCGATCCTGTGGACATTCCTGACCAGCTTCAAGGCGGAAAGCACCGCGATTTCCGACCCGCCGGTCTGGTTCTTCTTTGACTGGACGGTTCAGAACTATCACGACGTGCTGGAACGGTCGAATTATCCGCTGGCCTTGATGAACTCGATCATCATCGCAGTTGGATCGACGCTTTTGGGGATCGTGATCGCGGTTCCGGCGGCTTGGGCGATGGCCTTTGTGCCGGGCGATCGGACCAAGGATGTCTTGTTGTGGATGTTGTCGACCAAGATGTTGCCCGCCGTCGGGGTTTTGTATCCGCTTGTGCTGATTGCGAAATACTTTGGCGTGATGGACAGCCGTCTGTTGCTGGTCGTCGTGCTGATGTTGATCAACCTGCCGATCATTGTCTGGATGCTGTACACCTATTTCCGCGAAATTCCCGGTGAGATCCTCGAAGCGTCGCGGATGGACGGGGCGAGCCTGAAAAACGAAATCCTGTATGTGCTGACGCCAATGGCATTGCCGGGGATTGCATCGACCATTCTGCTGAATGTCATTCTGGCCTGGAACGAAGCATTCTGGACCATCCTGCTGACCACCGTTGACGCAGCACCCTTGACCAAGTTCATTGCCAGCTTTTCGGCACCCGAGGGTTTGTTCTACGCCAAGCTCAGTGCGGCTTCGATTATGGCCATCGCGCCGATCCTGATCATGGGCTGGTTCAGCCAGAAACAACTCGTCCGGGGCCTGACCTTCGGCGCCGTCAAATAAGGAAGGATTTCTCATGGGACGCATCACGCTCGAGAAAGTGCAAAAGAAATTCGGCGAAGTGGAGGTTATTCCACCGCTGGACCTGACCATCGAAGACGGTGAGTTCGTGGTTTTCGTCGGCCCGTCGGGCTGCGGTAAATCCACCTTGCTGCGTCTGATTGCGGGGCTTGAGGATGTCACGGGCGGCGAAATCCGCATTGACGGTCAGCCAGCCACAAACCTGCCACCGGCCAAGCGCGGGCTGGCGATGGTTTTCCAATCCTACGCCCTGTATCCGCATATGTCGGTGCGCAAGAACATCGCCTTTCCGCTGAAAATGGCGAATATGCCGGTCGAGGAACAGAACCGCCGCATCGAAACCGCAGCCAAGGCGTTGAACCTGACTGATTATCTGGACCGCCGTCCGGGGCAATTGTCGGGCGGTCAGCGTCAGCGCGTGGCGATCGGCCGTGCGATTGTGCGCGAACCTTCGGCCTTCCTGTTTGACGAACCTTTGTCCAACCTTGATGCGGCCCTGCGCGTGGGGATGCGTCTGGAAATTTCCGAGCTGCATAAAAAGCTTGAAACAACAATGATCTACGTGACCCACGATCAGGTCGAAGCCATGACAATGGCAGACAAGATCGTGGTGCTGCGCGCGGGCCATATCGAACAGGTCGGCACGCCGCTCGAATTGTATCACACGCCGCGCAACCTGTTTGTTGCGGGCTTTATCGGCAGCCCCAAGATGAACATCATCGGCGGGGAAACCGCAGCCAGACATGACGCGATGCATATTGGTATCCGTCCTGAACACATGGACATCGTCGAAAGCGGCGGCAGCTTTGTGGGCAAGGTCGGCGTGGCCGAACACCTTGGCTCTGACACGTTCTTCCATGTGCATCTGGCCGAAATGGACGAACCCATGACCGTGCGGGCCACGGGCGAGGTCGGGTTGCGCTATGGCGACACGATCCACCTGACACCGCAGGCAGACAAGATTCACCGCTTTGATAAAAAAGGGCTGCGGATCGCATGAAACGGCTTGAGGGAAAATCGGCCCTGATTACGGGCGCTGCCCGTGGCATCGGTCTGGGCTTTGCCGAGGCCTATATCGCCGAAGGGGCGCGCGTGGCGATTGCGGATATCAACCTTGAAGCAGCACAGGCAGCGGCCGCCGGCCTGGGCGATGCGGCCTATGCGGTTCAGATTGATGTCAGCGATCAGGCCAGCATTGATGCGGCCATTGCATCGGTCGTGGATCACGCGGGCAAGCTCGACATCCTGATCAACAACGCGGCTTTGTTCGACGCCTCTGAGACCGTCGACATCACCCGCGCCAGCTATGACAAGCTTTATGCCGTGAACGTGGCGGGCACGTTGTTCACCATGCAGGCGGCAGCAAAGCAGATGATCCGGCAGGGCCACGGCGGCAAGATCATCAATATGGCGTCCCAAGCGGGCCGTCGCGGAGAGGCGGTTGTGCTGGTCTATTGTTCGACGAAGGCGGCGGTGATTTCGATGACGCAATCGGCGGGCCTTGATCTGATCCGCCACGGCATCAACGTCAACGCCATCGCCCCCGGTGTGGTGGACGGCGCGCATTGGGATCATGTCGATGCGATGTTTGCCAAGCTGGAAAACAAGAAACCCGGTCAGAAAAAGGCCGAAGTCGCAGCAGGGGTGCCTGCCGGGCGCTTTGCTGTTCCTGCGGATTTGACGGGCATGGCGATCTTCCTTGCCTCGGCTGAATCTGACTACATCGTGTCGCAGACGTATAACGTCGACGGCGGTCAATGGATGAGCTAGGCGCGTCCGTCATCCTATCCCCCCGAACCGGAGAAATTGATGGCCCAGCCGTTGACTCTTAAGACCCTCAAAGACCTTCCTTCAGACATTCGCGTGCCGTCCTACAAGCGCGCAGACCTGTCTCCGGGGATCGTGCACATCGGCCTTGGCAACTTTCACCGCGGCCATCAGGCATGGTATCTGCACCGTTTGATGGACATGGGGCTTGCCCATGACTGGGCCATTATCGGCGCGGGTGTGCGTGCCGCCGATACCGCGCAGCGCGAACGCCTGAAGGCGCAGGATTACCTGTCGACCCTGATCGAACTGGACCCCAAGGGGAAATCGGCGGAAATCACCGGATCAATGATCGGTTTCGTTCCGGTCGAGGATGACAATGCCGCGCTGATCGCGCAAATGGCCGACCCTGCAATCCGCATTGTGTCGCTGACCGTGACCGAAGGCGGGTATTACCAGAACGGGGCAGGCGGGTTTGATGCCGCCCATCCCGATATGGTTCATGATGCGGCGCAGCCTGCCACACCCAAGACCGCATTCGGGGCGATGATCGCAGCGTTGAAGCTGCGCCGCGCGGCGGGCCATGGGCCCTTTACCTGCCAATCCTGCGACAACCTGCAAGGCAACGGCGCGATCCTGCGTCAGACCGTGGTGGGCTTGGCGCAACTGTCCGACCCTGATCTCGCGGCTTGGATCGACGCGCAATGCACTTTCCCGAATGCGATGGTCGATTGCATCGTGCCCGCGACGGGGCCTGCCGAACTGGCCCTTGCCCGCGAATTTGGCGTGATTGATAGCGCCCCTGTCACCCATGAAAATTTCCGCCAATGGGTGATCGAAGACACGTTCTGCGCAGGCCGCCCCGACTGGGACCGTGCAGGTGCCACCTTTACCGATGATGTCCACGCCTTCGAGGCGATGAAACTGCGTTTGTTGAATGCGGGCCATCAGATCATCGCCAATCCGGGCGAGATTTTGAACATCGAAACCATTTCGGGCTGCATGGCGCATCCGACCATCCGTGCCTTCCTGCTCAAGGTCAGCACCGTTGAAAGCGCGCCGCATGTGGATGCCGTGCCGGGGATGACCGCGCTGGCCTATATCGATCTGATCGACGGGCGTTTTTCCAACCCTGAAATCCGCGACACGGTGCGCCGCGTGGCCTTTGACGGCAGTTCGCGCCACCCCGGTTTCGTCCTGCCCATCATCCGTGATGCGCTGGCCGCTGGCACTGCAATCGAAGGCCTGGCGCTGGTCGAAGCCTTGTGGGCGCGTATGTGCGCAGGCACCCGCGAGGACGGGACCGAAATCGCCCCGAATGACCCCTATTGGGCGGACCTGAAAGCCGCAGCACAGGCGGCAAAAACCAATCCGCAGGCGTGGCTGGACCAAAGCCGGCTTTACGGCGATCTGGGCTGCAATGCGGCCTTTTCCGCTGCTTTTGATCATTGGCTCAGGATGATCTGGTCAGACGGCGCAACCGCCGCGATGCAGCACTATATCGACAGCTGAAAGAAAGGCCGCCCGTTCAATCAGGCGGCCTTTTTGTTAGGATCAGCTTGCGTGGGGCGCGGGGTGCAGGAACGACCACGGCGACGTCTCTGATCCGGTCTCGACGGGTACTTCGATCAAGGCAGGTACATTGGCCTTGAGCGCCTCGGTAATCGCCGTCTCAAGCGCTTGGGGTGTCTCGGCGCGTTCGGCCCGCATGCCAAAGCTGTGGGCCATCGCCACAAAATCGGGGTTGTGCAGTTCAGAGCCCAGCACGCGCCCGTTAAACACATTCATCTGGTCGCGGCGCACATTGCCATAGGCGTTGTTGTTGAAGACGACCGCGACGACCGCGATGCCTTGTTGCACGGCGGTGGCCATTTCCTGCATCCCGAACATGAACCCGCCATCGCCATTGACCGACACAACCGCCTTGTCAGGGTTGGCGATCTTGACCCCAAGGGCGGTGTTATACCCAAAACCCAGATTGTCCTGATAGGCGCAGGTCACATATTGGCGGGGCTTGTAGACGGGAAACCCGAACCGTGCGGTAAAGCCCATCTGGCTGACTTCCTCGACAAAGAAACCGTCACGGGGCAGGGCGCGGCGGATCGCGTCGAGATAGCTCATTTGCGGTTGCACCGTTTGAGCGGCTTCGTGGGCGCGGGTGGTGTAGTCGGCGAATTCAGCCGCGCGGTCAGGCGCGCTATGCCCGTCCAGTGCCGCCACGAGGGCAGCGGTCGCGTCGGCGGCATCGGCCACGACGCCCAGATCGGGTTTCAGGCGCACCATCTCGGTCGGGTCGATGTCGATGCGCAGCACCTTCAACCCTTCGGGCCGCCATTGCCAGCGCATGAATTGCAGCTCAAGCCGGCTGCCGATCCCGATCAGCAAATCGCATTTCTGGAAATAATCATAGGATGCGATCAGGTTCATCGACAGCGGGTGATCCTCAGCGACGATTCCCTTGCCACTGCGATGGGCCGTGACCGGAGCCTGAATTTTATCCACCAAAGCAAGCACTTGGTCCGCTGCATCCAGCGCACCGCCCCCCACCATGATCAGCGGATTTTCGGCCTGTGCAATCATCCTAGCGGCTGCGGCGATGGCATCAGGGTCCATCACGACCTGCCGGATCGGGGCGGCGCATTGGTCAGGCGCGGGCAGTTTTTGCCCGAACACATCCCACGGGACTTCGACCGCGACAGGGCGCTGGCGGCCCGACAGCATCTGGGTAAAGGCCTGCGCCATTGTATCGGCGGTTTGCGAGGGGTGATCGATGCGGTCGGACCATTTGGTCAGCCCGCGCAAGGTGGCTAGCTGGTCGGGCAATTCATGCAACTGCCCGCGCCCCTGACCAATCAGGTGCGACATGATATTGCCGGTCAGACACATCACAGGGGCATTGCCGCCGTAAGCCGTGCACAACGCCGCCCCCGCATTCAGAACACCGGGGCCGGGCACGACCGTAAACACCCCCGGCTTGCCAGTGGATTTCGCATAGCCATAGGCCATATATCCGGCACCTTGTTCGTGGCGTGTATGAATGAAACGCACGTCATTGCCGCGCCGGGCAAGCGCATCGGACAGCTCGTAAGAATGCGCCCCCGGAATGCCAAAAACCGTATCGACACCATTTGCGACGAGCGCATCGACCATCATATCGGCGGTTGTCTTGTTCATGGGGTATGTCCTTTTGTGGTGATATCAGGTGTCGCTGTCAGATCAGCGTCTTTCAGATCTTCAAGCAGGTCCAGCAGTTGAGATATGCGATCACTGCCAAAGCGGGCATGAAGCTGCTGTGTGATTTCAGCAGAGCGGGCGGCATGATCGTTGATCAGGGTTTGCCCCTTTGTGCTGATCGTGACGATGGATTTGCGCCTGTCCTTGGTGCCCGGGTGGCGGGTCAGCAGGCCGTCTTTCTCCATCGCGCTCAGGATGCGGGTCAGGCTGGGCAACATCAGGCAGGCGGCGCTGGCGATGGCGGTCTGTTCCATCGGGCCGGATTCAGATACCACCCGCAAGACCCGCCATTTCTGTTCGCTGATGCCGGTCTCGCTCAGCATTTCGCGGTAAGGACCCATCACGGTTTCGCGGGCGCGCAGCAGCGCAATCGGCAAGGATCGTGCGGTTTGCGTCAGTTTTGAGCGATCGTTGGTCAAGGTGGGGCTTTCGGGTTAGCTAAATTTGATTGACATGTTAATTAATATACTTAACTTGTCAACTAAATCCATGCGGCTCCGGGGAGGGTTCATGCCACATCTTCACATTGATTATTCACCCAACCTTGCGGCGCGTCTGGACGTTGCCGCGCTGTGTCAGGTGGTCGCCGATGCCGCAGCCAAGACGGGCGTTTTTCCTGTGGCGGGCATTCGGGTCCGCGCCACCGCCTGCACCCATGTGGTGATGGCCGATGGCAACCCCGATCACGCGTTTCTGGATCTGTCGGTGCGGCTGGCGGCAGGGCGCGCGGATTCTGCCAAGCAGGCCGCCGCGAAAGCGATCTTTCAAGCGATGGAAGCGTTCTGCGCCCCCGTGATGGCAAGCTCTTCATTCATGCTGTCGATGGAGATGCGCGAGATCGACCCTGCGCTGAGCTTCAAATCCAGTTCAATCCGCCAATACCTGCCAAAGGAATTACAATGACCGATCTTGCCACGCATCTTGCCAAGCTTGACGCCCATCTGGCGCGGTTTCGCGACAAGGGGATTTTGAACCTGATCGACGGTCAGGATATCGCCGGTCAGCAAAGCTTTGAAACCTGTTCGCCGGTGGATGAAACCTTGATATGTACTGTCGCCAAAGGCACGGCAGAGGATATCGACCGCGCCGCCAAAGCCGCCAAAGCCGCGTTTCCGGCATGGGCCGCACTGGACGGGGCCGCCCGCAAAAAGATATTGCACAAGATCGCCGACGGGATCGTGGCACGCGCCGAAGAAATCGCGCTATGCGAATGCTGGGACACCGGGCAGGCGTTCCGCTTCATGTCCAAGGCCGCCCTGCGCGGGGCTGAAAACTTTCGCTATTACGCCGACATGGCCCCGACGGCACGCGACGGGCAATCGCTGCCCACCAACAGCCACATGAACATCACCAGCCGCAGCCCCATCGGCCCCGTGGGGGTGATCACGCCGTGGAATACGCCGTTTATGCTGTCCACCTGGAAGATCGCGCCCGCCTTGGCCGCGGGCTGCACCATCGTGCATAAACCCGCCGAATTCAGCCCGCTGACCGCCCGTATTCTGGCCGAGATCGCCCACGAGGCGGGTCTGCCCGCCGGTGTCTGGAACCTGGTCAACGGCATGGGCGAAGACGCAGGACGCGCGTTGACCGAACACCCCGATATCAAGGCAATTGCCTTTGTCGGAGAGAGCAAAACCGGATCGATGATCATGAAACAGGGGGCCGATACCCTGAAGCGCTGCCATTTCGAACTGGGCGGCAAAAACCCGGTTGTGGTATTCGATGATGCCGATTTCGAACGCGCCTTGGATGCGACGATCTTCATGATCTATTCGCTGAACGGGGAACGCTGCACATCGTCAAGCCGCTTGTTGGTGCAAGACACGATTGCCGACGCATTCGAGGCGCGACTGGTCGAGCGGGTCAACACCATTCGCGTCGGTCATCCGCTGGACCTTGCCACCGAAGTCGGCCCACTGATCCACAAGGTACATTACGACAAGGTGTGCAGCTATTTTGACATTGCCCGCACGGATGGTGCGACTGTGGCCGCAGGCGGCACGGCACCTGACGGGAAGGGCTGGTTCGTCAAGCCGACCCTGTTTACCCACGCGACCCCGAAAATGCGGATTTCGCAGGAGGAAATCTTTGGCCCGGTCCTGACCTCGATCCGGTTCAAGGACGAAGACGAGGCGTTGCGCATCGCCAATGATGTCGATTACGGGCTGACGGGATATGTCTGGACCAATGATGTCACCCGCGCCTTGCGGTTCTCGGACGCGCTGGATGCGGGGATGATCTGGGTGAATTCCGACAACGTGCGCCACCTGCCGACACCCTTTGGCGGCACCAAGGCCAGCGGGATCGGCCGTGATGGCGGGCAATGGTCGTTTGATTTCTATATGGAGCAGAAAAACACCGCCTTTGCCCTTGGCCAGCATAAAATTGCCCGTCTGGGCGCGTAAACAAAGGACAGCGCTATGCCAATTCCCGCCGCCAACCTGAACCCGCCCTTCAACATCGTCCGCCTCAGCCATGTCGAACTGCGCGTGACCGATCTGGCATGGAGCCGCGCGTTTTACGTCGATACCCTGGGTCTGCAAGTCACCCACGAGGACGCGACCCATATCTATCTGCGCGCCATGGAGGAACGCGGCCACCACTGCGTGATCCTGAAAAAAGCCGAAGCCGGATCGGTGGGGGTTCTGGGCTTTAAGGTCTGGAGCGAAGAGGACTTGGACCGCGCCGAGGCATGGTTCAGATCCCGCGATCTGCCCACCGCATGGATCGAGCGCCCGTTTATGGGCCGGGTGCTGTCCACCCGTGATCCGATGGGTATCCCGTTGGAGTTTTATGCCAAGATGGACCGGCTGCCGTCGATCCATCAGAAGTACAAGCTGTACCAAGGCGTGAAACCGCTGCGCATCGACCACTTCAACATGTTCAGCCCCAACGTCGATGCGTCGGTGCAATTCTATGGCGACATGGGGTTTCGCGTTACCGAATACACCGCAGACGAGGAAACCGACCGCACCTGGGCCGCATGGATGCAGCGCAAGGGCGGCGTGCATGACGTGGCCTTCACCAACGGCACCGGCCCGCGCCTGCATCACCTTGCGTTCTGGGTGCCGACGCCGCTTAACATCATCGACCTGCTCGATCTGATGAGCACGACCGGCTATGTGACCAACATCGAACGCGGGCCCGGACGGCACGGGATTTCCAACGCGTTCTTCTTGTATATCCGCGATCAGGATGGCCACCGCACCGAGATTTACTGCTCGGATTACCAGACGATCGACCCCGATATGGAACCGATCAAATGGGATCTCAAAGACCCGCAGCGCCAGACCTTGTGGGGGGCCGCAGCGCCGCGCAGCTGGTTTGAACTGGGGTCGCTTTTCGACGGGGTCACTGTCGCTGAAAGCGATCTGAAGGCGCAACCGATCATCGCACCCTAAAGGAAGTACACCATGAAATTTGCCACATTCACCGTTGATGACACCCAATATTACGGCGCTGTGTCAGACGGCGGCATGATCGCGCTGTCGGGCGATTTCCCGCAGTGGAAGACATTGCGCGATGTGATTGAAAACGATGGTTTTTCATCGCTTGAGGTCGCCGCACAGGGCAGGGCTGTCAGCCACGCCAATGGCACCTTCCGCTGGGATATTCCCGTGCCAAATCCCGAAAAGATCATCTGCGTGGGCGTCAATTTCCCCGATCGCAACGCCGAATATAAAGACGGGCAAGACGCACCGCCCAACATGTCGCTGTTCATCCGGTTTCCGCGCTCCTTTGTCGGGCATGAATCGCCTCTAACCCGCCCACCAGAGACACATCAGCTGGATTACGAGGGCGAAATTGCTGTCGTTATCGGCAAAGGTGGCAGACGGATTGACCAAGCTCATGCACTGGATCACATATCTGCAATAACCCTTTGTAATGAAGGTACATTAAGGGATTGGGTGCGTCACGCGAAATTCAACGTGACCCAGGGCAAGAATTGGGACGGATCAGGGGCCATGGGCCCTTGGTTGGTGCCCTTTACGAATCCTGACCAGATCGTCGATGTCGCGCTCGAGACGCGGGTCAACGGCGCGCTCCGCCAAAAGGACCGCACCGGGCGGATGCTGTTTCCCGTCGCGCGCCAGATCGCCTATATCTCGACCTTCACGACTTTGGTGGCGGGCGACATCATCATCACGGGCACGCCCACGGGTGCGGGTGCGCGGTTTGATCCGCCGGTCTGGCTGGTGCCCGGTGACGTGGTCGAGGTCGAAGCCCAAGGCATCGGCATCTTGCGCAACGGAGTAACCGACGAATGACCCCTGCTGAAATTACCGCCGCCGCCGACATGTTGTTTCAGGCCGAACTCAGCGGCCAGCAATGCGGGCTGCTGAGCCTTGCCTATCCCGCCATCACGCTGGACGATGCCTATGCCGTGCAGGCCGCCCTGGTCGCGCGCAAACGGGCGGCGGGGGCGCGTGTCATTGGTTGGAAGATCGGCCTGACCAGCCGCGCCATGCAACAGGCGCTCAACATCACCACACCTGACAGCGGCGTTCTGCTGGATGACATGGTGTTCCAGACCGGCGACACGGTGCCCAAGGGGCGGTTCATCCAACCCCGGATCGAGGCCGAGATTGCCTTTGTCATGAAAACCGATCTGGCCGGCGCGGATGTCACGCGCGATGCCGTTATTGCAGCGACCGACCATGTGACCCCCGCGCTCGAAATCCTCGACACCCGTGTGTTGCGTACTGATCCGGCGACCGGCAAACCGCGGGTGATCTATGACACGGTGGCGGATAATGCGGCCAATGCGGGCATCGTTTTGGGGGCTGAGCGGCACAGGATCGACGCGCAAGATTTGCGTTGGGTCGGGGCCGTGGTCAAACGCAACGGGGTGGTCGAAGAAACCGGATTGGGCGCAGGCGTGCTGAATGATCCGGTGATGGGGATTGTCTGGCTGGTCCAACGGCTTGCCGTCTATGGCATGGGTCTGTCGGCTGGCGAAACCGTTCTGTCAGGGTCGTTCATCCGCCCGATCGAGGCAGAACCCGGCAGCGTATTCGACGCGGATTTCGGGGCATTCGGCCGCGTGCAGTTGACCTTTGCCTGACCCGTTGCCGCGCTGGCTGCCGAACCGATCTAGGTCGCTGGCATTTGGGTCAGCCGCATTCACAAGGCAGCGATGGCGGCCAAGGCGCGCGGGCGATATCGACCATGTCTATTCGGAGAACGTCAGCAACACCGACTATGCCCGCGTCGTGTGTGAATATGCCGAAGCCGGGAATGGCCTGAAACCGTCGTTGCCTCGGCGATCTGGAACTTTGCGCCGACCTTGGACAAGACGATTGCCGAAGTGCACCTAGGCATGTGCATGGCGGCGGATTTCGGGATCTATGCGTTCACCAAAGAGGGCGGCACCGTTCTGGCCCCCTTGGGCACGTTTGAGGGTAAGGCCCCCGAAGCCGCGCTTGAACTGGTCAAAAAGCGCGAGGCCGAGATCATGTCAGGTGATTTCACCGTCGAGATCGACGATTGCGAACCCACGTCGCCGTAACCCATGATGGCAACCTCAGAGGTCGTTCTGCGCTTTGACGCCATCATCAAACGCTTTGGCAGGCTGGTCGCGAATGACGCGGTCAGCTTGTCTTTGCATCGGGCCGGGGTCGTGGCGCTGTTGGAGGAAAACGGCGCAGGCATGACGACGTTGATGAATATCGTGTTCGGGGGCGATACCGCCAGCAGAGTGTCGGTGCAGGTGTTCGGCCAGACCCTGCCGCCGGGCAATGCGCGTGCCGCGCGCGATGCCATGGTGCATCAGCATTTCACCTTGGCGGATAATCTGACGGTGTTGGAGAACATCGCGCCTGGCGTCCAATCGCTGAATTATTTTCACTTTAAGAAGGTTTGAATACCGTTCAAAAACAAATAATTGTAAGGCATATTTAAACTTATGGTTGAACCTTCGGCGCGGGTGGGCGGCCTGTCGGTCGGCGAACGCCAGCGGGTGGAAATCTTTAAGGCGTTGTACCGGTATGTGAAAATCCTGATCCTTGACGAACCCACCGCACATCTGCCCCCGCAAGAAGCAGATGACCTCTTCGCAACCCTTCGATTGGCAACCGCAAACGGTTTGTCGATACCCTTTATTTTCCATAAATTACATGAGGTTATAGAGATATCCGACCGTGTTACGGCGCTGCGCTATAGCAAGTTGGTCGCCCAGACCCGTACCGCTGACACGGATAAGAACCCATTGCCGGCGCTGATGATGGGCACGGTGGCAAAGCCCCCCGATATCACATTGCCTTCACCATGTAAGGCACTGCTTTCAAATGATAATATAAGTAAACCGAATTAGGGGGCATCCCGGGCCTCAACGTGATCCCGAACCCGCTGATCAACATCGTCTTGCAGGGGCACCATGATACATTCCCCAAGCGGCGCGGCCTGACGCGGTTCAAGGAAATGCTGGCGATGGGGATCAATGTCGGCTGGGGGCAGGATTGCGTGCCGGACCTGTGGTATTCGCTGGGAACGGGCGACATGCTGGACGTGGCGTTGATGGGGTTGCAGGTGGCGCAGATGACCAGCCCGGACGCGTTGCGCAAATGCTTTGACATGGTGACCACGGGCAATGCGCGCACCATGGGCTTGCAGAATTACGGATCGGAGGTCGGGGCCAAGGCATCACTGGTGGTGCTGGATGCCGGTGACCCGATAGAGGCGCTGCGCCTGCGGGCCAACCGGTTATGTGTGATCGCCAAGGGCAGGGTGATCGCGCGGGGGCCACGGTCTGACACGGTGCTTAACCTGCCGGGGCGGCCTGACCGCGTGGGGCGGCGGCATAAGACGTCACAGTAAATCGCGGCCGAAACCCATTAGCGGCATGAAATCGAGCCAAATCGGCAGATGATCCGACGCGCGCTTGGCATCCGGTGTTTCAACCACGCCGCCGCCGACCAGCCGCAGATCGTCATCCATCGCAATCCGGTCAAGGGCGGCCATGGGCATGCGCGCATGAAAGCTCTTGCCCGGTGCGTGGATGTTAAAGTGGTGTGCCAGCCGGCCAAGCCCGACAGTCTGTGACCATTCGTTCATATCACCGGCAATCAGCGTCGGGCGGCGCGACCGCGCGTCCAGATGGGCGATCAGCGCTGACAGCTGCGCCCGGCGCGACCGGCGCATCAGGCCCAGATGGGTGGCAATGACGCGCAATGCGATGCCGCCGATATCGGTATCCACCACCATCGCGCCGCGCGGTTCGGCACCGGGCAGGTTGATGTGCTGGACATCCTGAACTTCGGCGCGCGGGGTCAGCAAGATCGCGTTGCCATGCCAGCCCATGCTGACCTTGCTGGGCACGGGCACTGCGATCAGGCCGGTTTCGGCGGTCAGCATATCCATCGGCAGGGCCGAGGGGCGTTCACCAAGGCGCATGTCGGCCTCTTGCAGCACAACGATTTCGGCATCCAGATCGCGGATGATCCGCATGATCCGGTCAGGGTCGCGTTGGCGGTCCGTGCCCTTGGCCTTGCGCATATTATAGCTGGCGATGCGCAGCGTGGGGGCGGTGGTGGTATCTGGTGCGGTCATAACATCGGGGCTCCGATGCGGAATATGGCCTCGGACAGCCGGCGCGGCAAGGTCGGGTGCGGCGTGTTTGTGTGGCACTGCGCAAAACCGGCGGTGAACCAGTCAGACAAATCCGCCACGCTGCCCGCATCATAAAGAAACAACATCGCCTCAAAGTTCAGCAACATGCTGCGCACGTCGAAATTGGCCGTGCCCATGGCGGCGGCGTCATCAATCACCATCGCCTTGGCGTGCATCATCGCAGGGGTGAAATAGTGGATCACGGCACCGGCTGTTTCAGCGTCGCGCAGATAGGCACCGCGGGCGAAATCGGCGATCGGCTGCAACGATTTCTGCGGCACCATGATCCTGACATCGACACCGCGCAGGGCCGCGATGCGCAGGGCATTGGACAAGGGTTCGGTCGGCACGAAATACGGTGTCGCGATCCAGATGCGCGAATGTGCCAGATGCAGGGCGCGGATCAGCCCGTCATGCAGGGGGTCTTCGGCAATATCGGGGCCCGAGGGGATCAGTTGTACCGTGGCAAGGCCCGCAGATTTCGGGGCGGGGCTGGTCAGCTTGATATCGTTACCGCTTGCGACCTCCCAATCGGATCTGAAGACATCGCAAAACCCCTGTACGGCCAACCCTTCGAGCAGATAAGCCAGATCGACCCAGCTTGCATCGGTGGGCGCGTCCGACATGTAGTTGGCCCCGATGTTCATCCCCCCCGAGAAAACGCGGGCATTGTCGGCGATGATGATCTTGCGGTGATTGCGCAGGTTCAGGTGGCCCGAACTGGGCAATTGCAGAAACGGCGAAAAGAACAGCACGTCGGCACCTGCCTCTCTCAGCGCTTTCATCGCCTTGTGGGGGCCGCGCATGGTGCCGATCCGGTCCATGAGCAGCCGCACTTTGACGCCGGCCCTGGCCTTGGCGGTCAGCGCCTGGACAAAGCGCCTGCCGGTGTCGTCGTCGGTAACGATATAGAACAGGCAATCAATGCTGTGTTCGGCGGTTTCGATCATCTCCATCAGCGCATGAAATGTGGCCTGCGGGCTGTCGAGCAGCCTGAAGCTTTGGGCCTCGACGGCGGGGGGCATGTTGAAGGCCTGAAAGGTGTGATCCAGCGCGTGTACCGGCGTGCGGTGGTGTTCCTTGTCGGAAAACCGGATCGGGTTGTACTTCTTGTTTTGTTTGCGAAACCCAAGGCCCAAAAACACCGGCACGGCCACATAGGGTAATAACACCAGAAACAGGATCCACGCGGCAGTGGATTGGGGGCTGCGCCGCTGTTGCAGCAGAATGAACGCAACCAGCAACGTCAAAAGAATGACGCCCACGACCTCGATATGGGTGGTGATAAAGCCGAACATAGAGGGTCCCTGCATGTCTTCTTGCGGTAAGGGGCGATGTCGCGCCCCGCTTCAAGACTTAACAGAGCCCCCCGCGAAGTCACGGGGGGAGTTGCATGTTATTGGGGCAGGTGGATATTGAACCTTTCGCGGATCATCCGGTCGGTTGCGGGATCAAACCGCGCATTTGCACGCTGGGCCAGGATTTCTTCCTTGCGGGCTGTCGCCTTGGCCAGCAGATCGGGTTTGCCCAGTTCGGCCCATTCCTTGGGCGATGTGCGGTCGGCCAGTGCGGGATAGATATATTCGGTCTGCATCAGGCTCAGGGTCTGGTCGGAGCCCAGATAATGCCCCGGGCCGCCGATACAGGTGGCGCGGATCACCTCAAGGCTGACACTGTCCTCGGTGACTTCGATGCCGCGCACGCAGCGCAGGGCCTGACCGATCAGATCATCCCCCAAAATCAGCGATTCCAGACAGAACCCCAGCAAGGAGGCGTGCATGCCTGCGGCCTCGTAGACCATGTTCAGGCCGGACATGCCCGCCATCACATTCGACATCGCCTGTTCCCACCCCGCTTGCATATCGGGCAGCTTGGCATCGGCAATGCCCGCCGCAGCGCCGCCGGGCAGGTCATAGTAACGGTGCATCTGTGCACAACCCGCCGTCAGCAGCGCCTGTTCGCCGGACCCGCCCGACATGGCACCGGTGCGCAGGTCGCTGACAAAGGGCCATGTGCCAAAGATCGCGGGATGCCCCGGCTTGATCGCGTTGACATAGACCAGCCCTGCCAGACATTCCGCAACCGCCTGAACGATCGCACCGGCAATGGGGGCAGGGGCGGTGGCACCGGCCTGACCGGCCGACAGCAGCAGGATCGGCATGCCGCCGTCGATCAACGCCTCCATCACCAGACAGCTTTCGGTGGCAAATTTCATCGGGGGCACGACAAAGCAGTTCGAATTCGACACGAAAGGCCGTGCGCGCCATTTGTCTTCGCCTCCCGCGATCATGTGCAGGAGTTCCAGCCCGTGCGGCACAAAAGACGGTTCGGTAAAGGAAACCCCCACATGTTTGGTGGTGCCCGCACAGCAGGCATAGATCGAATTCAAATCCATCTCGAGGTTGTCGGGGATGTCGCGGCACACCATCGGGCGCTGCACGAAATGCAGGTTGTCGAGCTGGTCGGCAATGCGCGCGGCATCATGCAGGTCTTGCACGCCACATTCGCGGTAGGTGCGCCCGTCCACTTCGACCAGATGCACAGCGGCCCCGGCGGTGCCGTAATGGACCTTGGTGCCCGACAGTTCCAGATCGTGCTTTGGATCACGGCCATGCAAGGTGACAGAGCGGTTGGCCGATGCGATCGTGTCTTCGATCAGCGCACGGGGAAAGCGCAGCCGGCCGTCGTCGCCCAGAATGGCACCGGCACCGGTCATATAGGCAATTCCCGAAGGGGGCGCGTCGGCAAGGCCGATCTGTTCCAGCGCGTCCAGAACGGCCAGATGGATACGGTCCATCGCGGCGGGGGACAGCGGATTATAGGTGCCGCCCGACATGCCAGCCCGAACCGGGCGCAGATGATCGGCAAGGGGGGCAGCGCGTGCGGCACGGCGTGCGGCGCGGCCACCAGTGCGGTGAGGTGTTTGTACGGTCATGAAGTGAATCCAGTATTGGTGACTGTCAGGGTGCGAAAGGCCAAGCTAGTGGCCCAAGGGTGCCCCCCGTGCCGCACGCCCGCGATCCGCACCGATGGTGCGGCTGACACGCGTCGCGATGCAGTGGTCTGTTTTCATGAACCTGCTCCCAAGATTGTTCCGATGCTGCGAAAATAAAGTCGCCGACGCTGTCTTGTTTGCGACGTAAATTCTGTTTGCGACCAAGTGAACTCCTTGTGAACAAGGGCAATGGGTGGCGGCCCTCCGCCGACGGGCAAGGCAAAACAGCAACAAACCGCCCCCCGATTGATCTATGACAAGTGGTGATTGAAACCGATGCCTACTTTGCGAGTTATGTCATCGAGGCGGGATTGCCCCGCTCGGACATAATACTTCAAGGAGTTATCTATTATGAAACGTACAATGAAAATTGCTTCAGCCGCTCTTGTCGCATCATCTGCTTTCGCAGGCTCCGTCTTTGCCGGCAGCCTGAGCGAACCCGTGATCGAACCTGTGATGATGGAACCCGTTCCAGTCATCAACACTGGCGGCGATTGGACCGGTTTTTACGCTGGTTTGCAGCTCGGCTATGGCGATGCAGATGGCCCGGGCGTGCTGGATGGCGACAACGGCCTTTATGGCTTCCACGCTGGCTATGACTATGATTTCGGTCAGTTCGTCCTGGGCGGCGAGCTTGATTATGACCAAACCAACATCGACCTGAACGGTGGTGCAGCAACAATTGATTCCGTTGCACGTGCCAAGATCAAGGGCGGTTACGACTTTGGTAACACATTGGTCTATGCGACCGGTGGCTATGCCTTGGCTGACACGTCGGGCGGCGACGAAGATGGCGCGTTCTATGGTATCGGCATGAGCTATAAGGTCTCGGAACGCTACACCGTTGGTGCGGAGCTGCTGGAGCACCGTTTCAAGGATATCGGTGGTGTTGTCGGTGACGATCTGGACGTGACAACCTTTACCCTGCGCGGTTCCTACCGCTTTTAAGGCGACCAAGTGAGAAAACTGGCGGTGTGACCCTTGGGGGTGCCTGAAAAGGTGCCTCCGGCGGGGATATTTAAGAGCCAGAGAACAGGGGCCAGGGAGCAATCCCCGGCCTCTGATACGTTTTGGCGGTGCGGTTGCTATTTGATGCGGCTGTCGGCGAAATCGCACAGGGTTTTCAGGGCCTGCGCAAAAGCGGTGTCTTCGATGGTCATCGCAACCCTGATATGGCCCGCGGCTGCCTGACCGAAGCTTTCCCCCGGCATCACCGCGATATAATGGGCCTCGAGCAGGGCATAGGCGAAGTCTTCGCCGGACATGCCGGTGCTACGGATGTCCAGCATCAGATACATGGCCCCATCGGCGGGCACCAAGGACACGGCATTCTGGCGCGCGATGATATCCTGGGCCAGCAGACGGCGGCGCTGGAAGGGGGCGGCGATTTCTGTTTCGAAAGCGGGGCCTTGGTTCAGGGCGAATTGGGCGGCATCCTGGATAAAGCCCGGCACGCCGTAGGTGGTATGGGTGGCAAGATTGGTCAGATGTTCGATGGCATCCGCCGGCCCCACGATCCAGCCGCAGCGCGACCCGGTCATGGCGTGGCTTTTCGACATGGAGCCGACAACAAGCGTGCGGTCGGCCATATCGGGCAGGGCGCGGGGCGACAGATGTGTGCCTTTCCAGACTTGCGTGTCGTAGACTTCGTCAGAGATCAGCCACAGGTCGTGATCCATGCAGGCCCGCGCAATGCCGTCGAGGGTGGAGCGGGAATAGACCACGCCGGTGGGGTTGTTGGGCGAATTGACCAGCAGCGACTTTGCCCCCGGTGCGGCGGCAGCGATTACATCGGCACGGGGCTGGAAGGCGTCATCGGCATGGGCGGGGACTGCTTTTGGCACGGCACTGACACCGCGGATCGTGCCGGGATAGGTCGCATAATAGGGATCAATGAACAGCGCCGTGTCACCGGGGTTGGTGGCGGCGGCATGGGCGGCGAACAGGGCGGCCTGGCCGCCGGGGGTGATAACCACGTTATCGCGGGTCGTGGGCACGCCGGTGCGGTCCTGCACGCGCCGGGCGACGGTATCGCGCAAGGCGGTGGTGCCGGGAACCGAGGCATAGCCCGTGTGCCCGGCAAGGGCCGCCCGGTGCATTTCCTGCAAAATCGGTGCTGCGGTGCGGATGTCATGCTCTCCGATGGTCAGTTCGGTGACGGGGGTGCCGTCAGAGATCATCTGGCGGGCGCGCAGGAACACGCCCCAGCCATCTGATCCGCCGCCCAAAAGACCTGTGATGCGTGAGGAAAGCTGCATTCGTTATCTCCGATTGATCTGTTTGCGCCGCAGGGGCGCAGAGGTGGCGGGCTTTGTCAATCAAGCTTGACCCATAGGGCTGCCCCGCGCTAGGCAGGTGCCATGACGATGAACACACTCATTATTTGCTGTATTCCCTGCTGAGACTTTCCGGCGGGCCTGTTCATAGCGTTTTCTTTTCAAAACAAATGTGCCATGCCCGCGCCATACTTGCGTAAGGACGCGCCATATGACGACGATCAAGCTGCACAACACGAAAACCCGCAAACGCGAGGATTTCGTTCCCATCGACCCTGAAAACGTGCGGATGTATGTCTGCGGGCCCACGGTGTATGACCGCGCCCATCTGGGCAACGCGCGGCCGGTGATCGTGTTCGACGTGCTGTACCGGTTGCTGCGCCATGTCTACGGGCCGGATCATGTGACCTATGTGCGAAATTTTACCGACGTGGATGACAAGATCAACGCACGTGCGGCGCAAAGCGGTCGGTCGATCGGAGAGATCACCGCAGAGACGACCCAGTGGTTTCTGGACGATATGGCGGCCGTTGGGGCGCTTGAGCCGAACGAGATGCCGCGCGCAACGGCGTATATTCCGCAGATGATCGAGATGATCGAGGGGTTGATCACCAGTGGTCATGCCTATGCCGCCGAGGGGCATGTGTTGTTCGCCGTTGAAAGTTACAAGGACTATGGCGCGCTGTCGGGGCGGTCGATTGACGACATGATCGCCGGTGCGCGGGTCGAAGTGGCCCCCTACAAGCGCAACCCGATGGATTTCGTGCTGTGGAAACCGTCGGATGCGGACACGCCGGGCTGGGACAGTCCGTGGGGCCGTGGCCGTCCGGGGTGGCATATCGAATGTTCGGCCATGTCGTTCGAGTTGCTGGGCGCGCATTTCGACATTCACGGCGGCGGCAACGATCTGATGTTCCCGCATCATGAAAACGAGATCGCCCAAAGCTGCTGTGCCCATCCGGGGTCGGGCTTTGCCAATTACTGGCTGCATAACGAGATGTTGCAGGTCGAGGGCAAGAAGATGTCCAAGTCGCTGGGCAACTTCTTTACCGTGCGTGATTTGCTGGACCAAGGTGTGCCGGGCGAGGTGATCCGTTTTGTGATGCTGAGCACGCATTACCGCAAGCCGATGGACTGGACGGAGAAGAAGCGGGAAGAGGCCGAGAAGACTCTGCGGAAATGGATGAACCTGACATGGAATTTGCAGCCATTCGATGCTGGTTTGTTTGAGCCTGATCCAAAGTTTGTCGAAGCCATCGCCGATGATCTGAATACTCATCTCGCACTTGTTTACCTGAACGGTCTGACCGCGCAGCCGCAGAAACTGCTCGACCACGCGCGGTGGCTGGGGTTTCTGTCCGATAAGGCTCGTTTGGAAGAAGAAAAAGCGCGCCGTGCCTATTCGTCGGGCTCTGGAACTGGAGCAAGTGAGCTTCTGGCTTCTTTGAGACAGCGTATGGATGCTTTACGAAATGACGCTAAGCTAAGTAAAAATTTTGATCTGGTCGATGTGTTCAAGGCAGCGCTACTGGACGCTGGTGCAGAAGTGCGAATGAGCAAGGACGGCGTTGAAGTCATAGCAGGCCCTAATTTTGACCCAACGAAACTAGAGGCTCTCAAATGATGCGCGCAGTTGGCAACGGCGGGGCAGTTTGTTGGGACCGGAGTGAGGGGCCAGCCCCTCACGCTCCCCGGAGTTTATTTGGCAAAATGAAGGTGGGGGTGCGGAAGTGACGAGAGAACGCCTTTATCTTTATGACACCACGCTTCGGGACGGGCAGCAGACCCAAGGGGTGCAGTTTTCGACCGCCGAGAAAATCACCATCGCGAATGCTTTGGACGGGCTGGGGGTGGATTATATTGAGGGCGGATGGCCGGGGGCGAACCCTACGGATTCCGCGTTTTTCGAGGATGCGCCGCGCACCCGTGCCCGGATGACGGCCTTTGGCATGACCAAACGGGCGGGGTTTTCGGCCGAGAATGATGACGTGTTGGCCGCTGTGATGAACGCGGGTACCGAGACCGTTTGTCTGGTGGGCAAGACCCATGATTTCCACGTGACTGCCGCGCTTGGCATCGAGCTGGATGAAAATACAGAAAACATTGCGAAATCAATTGCCTATCTGGTGGCGCAAGGGCGCGAGGCGCTGTTTGATGCGGAGCATTTCTTTGACGGGTACCGCGCCAATCGCGCCTATGCGCTGACGGCGATCAAGGCCGCCTATGACGCTGGCGCGCGCTGGATTGTGCTGTGTGACACCAATGGCGGCACCATGCCCGCCGAGGTGGGGCGGATCACGGCTGAGGTGATTGCGGCGGGCATTCCGGGCAGCCATCTGGGCATTCACACCCATAACGACACCGAAAACGCGGTCGCCTGTTCGCTGGCGGCGGTGGATGCCGGTGCGCGGCAGATACAGGGCACGTTGAACGGGCTGGGCGAACGCTGCGGTAATGCAAATCTGACCACGTTGATCCCGATCTTGCTGCTGAAAGAGCCCTATGCCAGCACGTTTGAGACCGGGATCAGTCTGGAGGCGCTTGAGGGGCTGACCCAGATCAGCCGCAGTCTTGATGAAATCCTGAACCGTGTGCCGATGAAACAGGCGGCGTTTGTGGGGTCTTCGGCCTTTGCTCACAAGGCGGGGCTGCATGCGAGCGCGATTCTGAAAGACCCGTCGACTTACGAGCATATTCCGCCCGAACGGGTGGGCAATGCGCGGATCATTCCGATGTCCAATCAGGCGGGTCAATCCAATCTGCGCCGCCGTTTGGAAAGCGCAGGCCTGACGATTGCCAAGGGCGATCCGGCGTTGGGGCTGATCCTCGATCAGGTCAAGGCACGCGAGGCCGATGGCTATAGCTATGATACCGCGCAGGCCAGTTTCGAGCTGTTGGCGCGGCAGGCCCTGGGGCAGATGCCCGACCTGTTCGAGGTCAAGCGCTATCGCGTTACGGTTGAGCGGCGCAAGAATAAATACGACCAGATGGTCAGCCTGTCGGAGGCCGTTGTCGTCGTCAAAGTCGACGGTGAAAAGCGGCTTTCGGTAAGTGAAAGCATGGATGAGGAAGGCTGCGACCGTGGCCCGGTGAACGCGCTTTCCAAGGCGATCGTCAAGGATTTGGGGCAGTATTCGGCCCTGCTGGAGGATATGCATCTGGTCGATTACAAGGTGCGCATTACCCAAGGCGGCACCGAAGCGGTGACCCGCGTGATCATCGACAGCGAAGACGGGCAGGGGCGGCGTTGGTCAACCGTAGGGGTATCGGCCAACATCGTGGATGCGTCCTTCGAGGCGTTGCTGGACGCGATCCGGTGGAAACTGATCCGAGACCTGAAGGCATAAGGGACCAAAGGGATGCTGTTGAAAACCCTCCTGGCCATTGTGCTGAGCGTGGTGATCACGCTGGCTGTCGCTGTTGTTCTTGTTGTGAGTGATCCGGCCACGCCAGCCGCGCCAGTCGCGGCAACGGGCGGGTTGGATTTCGCAGACTATCTGGCGAATACCGCAGGGGGCACCGTGGCACCGCCGCTGCAGAATGCCACGATGCGCGATGGCTACGCGCTGGCCTACCGTCGTTTTGACGGGCCTTTGGGGGCACCGATGTTGGTCTTGGTGCACGGGTCGGGGTGGCACGGATTGCAATTTGTGCAGATCGCCCAACAGCTGAGCAAGAAGGCCACGGTTCTGGTCCCTGATTTGCGGGGCCATGGTGCTGCACCGGGGCGGCGCGGGGATATTGATTACGTCAACCAGCTTGAGGATGATCTGGTTGATCTGATCACTGCGCTACACGAACCGGGCCAAAAGATCGTTCTGGGCGGGCATTCCTCGGGCGGCGGGTTGGTCGTGCGGTTTGCGGGCAGCGATTATGGCCAGTTGCTGGATGGGGCGGTGCTGATCGCCCCGTTTCTAAAGCATAACGCGCCGACCACGCGGAAAAATGCGGGCGGATGGGCGACTGTGCATCAGCGCCGGATGATCGGCCTGTCGATCCTGAACGCCGTTGGCATTTCGACGTTTAACGACAAGACCGTGATCCGGTTTGCGATGCCCGATCTGGTGCTGGACGGGCCTTTGGGCGATACGGCGACCACGGGTTATAGTTACCGGCTGAACACCGGATTTGCACCACGGGATGACTATCTGGCTGATGTGGCGGGGCTGCCGCCGTTCGTGGTGATCGCCGGAGCCGATGATGAAGCGTTTTACGCAGATAAATACGAGGAAACGATGGCCGCAGTGAGCGACAAAGGCACCTATGTGATTGTGCCGGGCAAAGGGCATTTGGGGATCGTTGACGCCCCCGAAACGGTTCAGGCAATCGGGGGTTTTCTTGATGCAATTTGATGATGATCTGACCGCCTGCGCCGCCATTGTTGAGCGCGCGGACCCGTTGCGGTTTCGCGCGACCATGGCGGCCCCAGTCAAAGCGCGGCGCGTTTTGTTCCCGCTATATGCTTTCAACATCGAAGTGGCCCGTGCACCTTGGGTCACGCAAGAGGCGATGATTGCCGAAATGCGCCTGCAATGGTGGCGCGATGTCTGCGAAGAGATCAGCCAGGACGGCCCTGTGCGCCGCCACGAGGTCGCGACGCCTTTGGCGTCAGTCCTGACCGCAGATCAGGCGCGGTGCCTTGATACGCTGGTGGGGGCGCGCCGTTGGGATATTTACCGCGATGCCTTCGAGGATACCGCGCATTTTGACGCCTATATCGACCAGACCGCGGGCAGCCTGATGTGGGTTGCGGCCTCGGGGCTGGGTGCGGCGGATGAAACCGTGGTGCGTGACGCCGGCTATGGCGCGGGGGTGGCGGCGTGGTTTCACGCCATTCCGCAACTGGTGGAACAGGGCCGCGTGCCTTTGCTGGATGGCACTGATGCGGGGGTGGCGGGCCTGGCGCACAAGGCGCTTGGGCGGCTGCAAAACGCCCGAAGCCAGCGCGGCAAGGTGTCGGCAGCAGCGCGGCCTGCGCTGTTCAGCATCGGGGCAAGTGCTGCTGTGCTTGAGGCCGCGATCCGCGAACCGTCGCGGGTGGGGGATGGCAGCTTGCCCGCGCTTGATGATTTTCCGCTGTCGTGGCGCGCACTTAGCGGGCGGTGGTAAGCTTAGGCTTGTGCCGATTTCTGACGCAGCACCAGCCAGATCAACGCGCCGCCTGCCAAAACCAGAAACGGGATCATCGCGATATTCACTGCGGCCCAGCCTTCGATGGCGCTGCCGCCTGAACAGTTCATCAACCCGCCACTGGCCAGCGATGCAAAGGTCACGCCGCCGAACACCAGCAGATCGTTCAGGCCTTGCATCCGGCCCCGCTCGTGCGGTTCATGCGCGCCTGCCAGCATGGATGTGGCCCCGATAAAGCCAAAGTTCCAGCCGATCCCCAACAGGATCAGGGCGACATAGAAATTGCCCAGCACGACCCCTTGCAGGGCGACCATGCCTGCGACCGCCAGAATTGCGATGCCAAGTCCAAGGATCTTTTCGACGCCAAAGCGCGCGATCAGATGGCCGGTAAAGAAAGACGGCGCGTACATTGCCAGAACATGGCCAGTGACCACATGGGACGCATCCACGATGTTATAGCCACAGCCGACAACCGCCAGCGGCGTCGATGTCATGACAAGGTTCATCAACGCATAAGAGACCATGCCGCAGATCACTGCGACCGCAATGCGCGGCGTCTTGAGCAGCTCCATCCGGGACCGCCCCTTGGGGGCGTCAACCGATGGCAGAGGTGGCTTGGGGATTTGCAGGAACGCAAACAAAAGCATGCCAACCGCGTTCAATGCGATTGCGGCCACATAAACGGGGAAAAACCGCATCACGGTCGCATCAGGGCTGGAATCGGTCAGCAGACCCACCAGTTGCGGCCCCAGCACGGCCGACAAAAGCCCGCCCGCCATGACATAGGAAATCGCCTTGGGGCGAAATTCATCCGACGCGGTGTCGGTCGCGGCAAAGCGGAAAAAACCCTGGGAAGACATGTAGATGCCCATCAGGTAGCTGCCCAGCAGGAACATCGCAAAGCTTTGGACCGTCAGGGCATAGGCACAGGTCGCTGCCCCCGCCATGCCGCCAAAAGCGCCAATGATGAACCCGGTGCGCCGCCCGAATTTCTGCATCACGCTGGACAGCCACGGTGCCGTGGTCATCGACCCGAAGACGATCATCGAGATCGGCAAGGTCGCAAGGCAGACGTTGGGCGACAGCTGTTGCCCCGCCAATCCGCCGATCACGAAATACATCGGCATCTGGCTGCCAAGGAAAGCCTGCGCGGTGACCAGAACGGCCACATTGCGCTTGGCGCGGGTGTCATCAATCATTGTCATGGCAACGGCGTAAACTTAGCTTTTGCCATGGGCAAGCCCCTTGTGTCTGGTCGCGGCCTGAGCGACGATTGCACGATGGATCAGAGCACTCATATTTTGTTGATCGCGGGCAGCGCCGAGGCGCATGGCATTGCCGCACAGATAGCGCAAACATCGCAAAGAATGCAGGCGTTCCTGCGGGCCCCCGAACGCAGTTTCGGGCCTTTGCCCGTGCCTTGGAAAATCTGGTGCCCTGCGTCGGTTGAGGCGATGAAATTATTTCTGAAGCAGCAGCGGATCACCGCCATTTGTGATGCCGGTCACGGTTTTGATGCCGATGTGTCGGACCGCGCCGCCGCCGCTGCCGCGGAACTGGGGCTTGCCTATGGGCGGGTGTTGCGGCCGGTCTGGCCCGTTGATCCGCCGGGCCTGCGGGCCGCATCGGTTGCCGAAGCCGGCGCATTGATATTGCCGGGCGCGCGGGTTTTTGCGGCAACGGGCAGGGGCACCGTGGCCCAATTCGCCCCCTTTGCCGGCGCGCGTCTGTTCCTGCGCCAGAACGGCCCGAACGCCCGCAGTGTCTTGCCCGATTTTGTGGAACCGGTGTTGGGCACGCCGCCCTTTACCGTGGCACAAGAGGTCGCGCTGTTCGAGCAGTTGAACATCGACACAATGATTTGCCGCAACGTCGGCGGTGCCCCGAGCCGCCCCAAGTTGGATGCCGCGCGTCAGATGGGGTTACGGACCATCGTGATCGACAGGCCGGCCCCGCCACGCGATGTGCGCATCATGGGATCAACCGCTGAAGCGGTGGATTGGCTGGCCGCGCTATGACCGTCGGGCGCATTATCACCTGCGATGCGGATGTGGCCGAGGGGGCGGCGTGGCTGGCCGCGACCCATCCGCGCTTTGCCGATGCTTTGCAGGCGACCGGCCCTTTGCCCCTGCGGCTGCGTGCCGACGGGTTTGACGCGTTGATCGGGGCGATCATCAGCCAGCAGGTGTCGGTCGCGTCGGCAAATGCCATGCGCGCCAAGATGGATGCGCAGGGCCTGACCCACGAGGCGGCGATAGTTGCGGCGGGCGAAGACGGGTTGCGCGATGCGGGCCTGAGCCGCCAGAAAATCCGCTATGCTTTGGCGCTGGCACAGGCGGGCGTGGATTATGCCGCCCTGCGCGATGCCCCCGATGCGCAGGTGATCAAAACGCTGACCGCAATCCCCGGTGTGGGCAGTTGGACGGCGCAAATCTATGCCATGTTCTCGCTTGGCCGCGCCGATGTGTTCGCCGAGGGCGATCTGGCCTTGCAAGAGGCCGCAAAAGTGCTTTTTGATCTGCCAGAGCGACCAAAGCCCAAAGCGCTGGCGCTGATGGCCGAAGACTGGTCACCGTGGAGGTCGGTTGCAGCCCGCGCGCTGTTTTCGTACTACCGCGTTGTAAAACAAAGGGAAGGGATCACATGACACGCGTCTTAAACGCAGAGCGCCGCGAGCCGGTATCGGGGAAAACGCGGTCAGCCGTGGTCTTCCTGCACGGCTACGGGGCCAATGGCGCTGACCTTTTGGGGCTGGCCGATCCGTTGGGCGAACATCTGCCCGACACGCTGTTCGTGGCCCCCGACGCGCCCGAGGCCTGCGCCGGTGCGCCGATGGGGTTTCAGTGGTTTCCGATCCCGTGGATTGATAATTCCTCCGAGGAAGAATCCGAGCGCGGCATGATGCAGGCGGTGCAAGACCTCAATTCATTCCTGGATGCGCTGATGGTGGACGAAGATTTGCTGCCCGAACAGGTGGTGTTGTTCGGCTTTAGCCAGGGCACGATGATGGCGCTGCATGTTGCCCCGCGCCGCGAAGAAGCAGTGGCTGGCATTGTCGCGTTTTCGGGTCGTTTGCTGAGCCCCGAAAGCCTGAAAGACGACGCATTGGTGCGCCCGCCGGTCTTGTTGGTGCATGGCGATTCCGACGATGTCGTGCCGCCACAATCGCTGCCCGAAGCGGCGCAAGCCTTGCAAGACGCAGGCTGGACGGATGTGTTTGCCCATATCATGAAGGGCACCGCCCACGGCATCGCGCCTGACGGGTTAAGCGTATCGCTTGCGTTCATGCGCGACAAACTGGGGCTTTAGGTCTTTGATCGGCGGCGTGGCCCTTCGTCGGGCACGTCGCCCATTTTTTTCGGCGCAGCGTTCCCGATCCCGGCCATAAACGGGCGGTCGAACCTGAACGCATCGCCGCATTGGCTGCGCATGAAACGCCGGGTTTACCCGCTTGGCGAAACTTTCACATGCCCGTTACTTAACCATCATACCCTGTCTGCGACATCTTGTGCTCCTTTGCGACTTGTCAGGCGCAAAACACGAGATATAGTTTTAACCATCGGCGGGGCTGTTCCCGCCGGACCGGACGCGGAACGGCAAAGGGTTTACAGTTACATGGACGGCGACTTTAGAACAGAATTCACGCGCAGCCCCGCAGGGCTGAAAGATAAACCGGCCCTGGTGCTGAATGCGGATTACAGGCCATTGTCCTACTATCCGTTGTCGCTGTGGCCCTGGCAGGATGCGATCAAGGCGAAATGGCTGGACAGGGTCGATATCGTTGCCGAATACGACGACTACGTGCACAGCCCCTCGATGGAGATACGGATCCCTTCGGTTGTCGTCCTCAAAGATTATGTGAAACCTCAAAAGCGCGTGGCCTTCACGCGCTTTAATTTATTTCTGAGGGACGAATTTTGTTGCCAATACTGCGGCGCACGGGGCGATCTGACATTCGACCATGTGGTGCCACGGGCGTCGGGCGGGGTGACAAGCTGGCAAAATGTGGTTGCGGCGTGCAGCCCGTGCAACCTGCGCAAAGGGTCCAAAGCGCTGCACCAGACCGGGTTCCACCTGCGCAAACCGCCGCGCCAACCCGCTGCCGAGGAACTCCGCAACATGGGCCGCAAATTCCCGCCAAACCACTTGCACGAAAGCTGGATGGATTTTCTGTATTGGGATGCCGAGCTTCAGGCCTGATTGCGATGTGTGGGGTCGATTATCGCTGCCGGATCAGGTGAATTGCGATCTTAGAAACGCAGCGACGCGGTCATGGGCGGCAGGCGTTCGCGCCCCGCGGCGGCCATGCTTTCCATCAGGGCGCGCGCGTCTGCTACGGAGCCGTCTTGCAGTTTCGGCAGGTCAAGCGCTGCCATGGTATCAAGGACAGCCTGAATTTGAGGATGGACGTCGTCTGGCATGGGGGATCCTTGCTGCGTTTGGAAGAACAAAGTTTATTGGATTTCGCCGGCCTGACCACCATGAACAAACCCTGCGCCGCGCGTTGGCGTCTCAACCTCCGAAGCCGCAGCTTTCGAGGGAAAACTGTGGCTAGATATCCAGATCAACCCAAACCGGCACGTGGTCGGACGGCTTTTCACGGCCGCGCACGTCCTTGTCGATCTGGCTGTCGCGCAAACAATCCGCCACAGCGGGGCTGAGCAGAAAATGGTCGATGCGGATGCCGTTGTTGCGGTTCCATGCCCCGGCCTGATAATCCCAAAAGCTGTAATGGCCGGGCCCTTGGGTGCGCGCACGGAATGCATCGGTCAGGCCAAGGACCAACAAACGCCGCCAGGCCGTGCGCGATTCAAGCCGAAACAACGCATCCTCGCGCCAGGCATCGGGGGTCGCGGCGTCTTCGGCCTGGGGGATGATGTTGAAATCGCCAGTCATCAGAAACGGCGTTTCTTCGGCCAGCAGGGCGCTGGCGCGGTCGTGCAGGCGCTGCATCCACGCCAGTTTATAGGCGTATTTCCCGCCCTCTACGGGCTGGCCTGCGCTGTCGAGCTCGACCGGATTGCCATTGGGCAGATACAGGCCGCAAATGCGGATGGCCTGTTTGTCCCCCATGACCGAGGCCTCGATATAGCGCGCCTGATCGTCGGCTTCATTGCCGGGCAGGCCGCGTGTCACGTCTTCGAGCGGCAGTTTTGACAGGATCGCCACCCCGTTGAACGATTTTTGCCCGTGGGTTTCAACATTATATCCGCGCTCTTCGAATATCTCGCGGGGGAAATTTTCATCGACGGATTTGATCTCTTGCAGGATCGCAACATCGGGCTGCGCCTCGTCCAGCCATTGGGGCAGCGCGTCGATCCGTGCCTTGATCCCGTTGATGTTGAACGTTGCGATTTTCATGGCTGGCCCCCTGGCAAAGATAGGCTCCAGCTATCGCGTATCCTGTGCAGTGGGGCAAGAGCGCGGTCCGTTAAAATAGCGCTGGAATTGCCCCTGATTCGGGGCAGAATTGCGGAGGGGCGCGGATTTTAAAAATTCCGGAAACGTCAGGATGCCGGTTGAGATAGCTTCGAGCGTTCCGCTGTGTGCCGTTGTTTTTAATAGAATTTTCCCGATGGTCCGAAACGGATTTGATACACGGAACCCGCCGAAATTCGCGCTAAAATGGCAGTTAACGCACGAGTAACTACTTTTGAGATTAATTATTGGGCAATTGGAGCATTCGCTCGCAATTGGTTGAAAATCTAATTTCGAAGAGGACCTTACATGACTGCATTTGCCTATGTTGAAGAAACACTTTTCACCGCCGCACCATCGGACCGGACCTCGCTTCATGGGGGTGGGGGAACTGACCTGTTTACGACAGGGGCCAGCGCCGGACCTACCGATATGGCGACAGGCGGGGGGACCGACCTGTTTACCACCAGCTGCACCCCTGCGGGGACCGCTATGTCGTCGGGACATCTGGTGGAGCTGTTTACCACCAGCTGCTGATCTTCGTTTTGTAACGGCCCTGTGCCCGATGTGGCGCAGGGCATCTTCGGGGGCCGTCTATGTCGAATGTTCTTTCTTTCATGCCGCGCAACGGCGTCAATCCCGCCGGTTTTGGCAGCCTGACCTCAATGGTCGCTAACCAGCGCCGGGCGCGGGGGGATGTGTTCTGGCTGAAGGAAAATGCCGAATGGCTGGGCATTCTGGTCAGCATGCGGGCGCAGGTCGGGGCAGAGGCTCTGGCACCCTATGCACCGTTTTACGAAGCGATCCGCACACAGCTAGAATTTTTTCCGCAGTACTACCGCTTTTTCCTGTCAATCTGTCTGGACCTTGAGGATCTGGGCGCGGGCAGCAATCAGGGCGAAGCCTTGTGCAGTTGGGTTGCAACGCAGGGCGCGCCAGAGGCGGAATTGTCGGATCTGCAAAGGGGCGAAGCCGCGCGGCTTTTGGCGCGGCGTGGCGTCAGGCCCGACCCTTGCGATGGCTATTTGCCGGACCGCTTGCACCGTTTCATAGACCGGTCGGACACCTTTGCCTTGCCCAACAAGAAAGCGGCCTATGAACTGGCCCATATTGTTTTCTACCTCAGCGATTACGGGCATGTTGATCCGCAGTTGAGCGACAAGGCGGCTGTTAGCCTTGAATATGCCGGGCTGCTTGCTTTTCTGGATCAAGATATTGATTTGCTGGCTGAAATCTGCGCCGCGCTGCGGTTTTCAGGCCTCACGCCAAGTCCGATCTGGGAGGGTTTGGTTCAGGACGCCCATCATTCCTGCAGGTTGGTAAATGGCGGGCAGGGCGCAGCGAATGACGCCTATCACGGTTATCTGGTCACCGGATGGTTGGCGCACATGACCGGTTCACGCGCATTTGCCAGCCCTGTGCCGACGGGGCAGGTGGCCGTTCAGGGGGCTTTGAGCGGGCAAGGGGCATTGCGCCGCTTGTCTGAAACCCTGTTCGATCTCGGCTCTGACAGGGTGCCGGATTGGTCGCGGATGCGGGGCCGGGTTTTTTCGGATCTTGGCGGGGACGCGCAACAGGTGATTGTTGCGGCTGAACGCTCCAGCCCGATGTTTGACGCCTTTTTTGAGGGGTTTGCCCGGGCTGCAACGGCAGAAATGGCCTCATTGGCATGAGGCCAGCCTCCGGCGGGAGTTTATTTGGCAAAATGAAACCCCGAGGCGGGGTGTTACATCGAAAAGGAGGTGCCGCAGCCGCAGGCGCTGGTGGCGTTCGGATTTTCGATCACGAAACGCGCGCCGATGAGTTCTTCGGAGAAGTCGATTGTCGCATTTGCCAGAAACGGCAGGGAGATGCTGTCGACGACGACCTTTTGGCCGGCCCCTTCGAGGATCATGTCATCGTCTTTGGGGGCGTCCAGGATAATTTCATATTGAAAGCCCGAGCATCCGCCGCCTTCGACTGCGACGCGCAGGGCCTTGCCATCAGCCGCCGCACCGATTTCGGCAAGGCGGTCAAAAGCACGGGATGTAACTTTGGGGGGCAGGTTCATTTTCGGGCTCCGGTGTGATCGGTTTCCATCTGTCGTTGGTTGCAATATAGAAAGCCATAGGACAGGCCACAAGGACCACTGATCATGCGCGCTTCTTTTGCCTCTGATCCGGCAGCGACCCGGGGACGGTTGATGCCGGAGGAGGAAAGCACCTTCCGGTCTTGCTTTCAGCGGGATCGCGACCGGATTATTCACGCCAGCGCCTTTCGCCGGCTCAAGCACAAGACGCAGGTGTTCATTGAACACGAGGGCGATTATTACCGCACGCGGCTGACCCATTCGATCGAGGTGGCCCAAGTGGCGCGCACGATTTCGGGGGCATTGGGCTTGAACGCGGAGCTGACCGAGGCGGTGGCATTGGCCCATGATCTGGGCCATCCGCCCTTTGGTCACACCGGAGAGGACGCGTTGCAGGCGTTGATGCTGCCCTATGGCGGGTTTGATCACAATGCGCAGGCGATCCGCATCGTGACGCATCTGGAGCGGCATTACGCGGAATTCGACGGGTTGAACCTGACCTGGGAGACTCTGGAGGGACTGGCCAAGCATAACGGTCCGGTCACGGGCCCGCTGCCTTGGGCATTGGAGGTTTATGGCCGCCAGCATGATCTGGAGCTGGGCACCTATGCCAGCGCCGAGGCACAGGTGGCCGCGATTGCCGATGATGTGGCCTATAACCACCATGATCTGCACGACGGGCTGCGCGCGGAGCTGTTTTCGACCGACGAGCTGGCCAAGCTGCCCATTCTTGACCGCAACTTTGCCGAGGTGGACCGTTTGTACCCCGGCCTGAACTATTACCGCCGCCGTCACGAAGCGCTGCGCCGTTTCTTTGGTGTGCTGGTCGAGGACGTGATAAACTTTGCGCGCATGCGTCTGGACGAAATGCAGCCGCAATCCGCGACCGATATTCGTATGGCGGGCCGGACGTTGATCCGGTTTTCGGACCCTGTGTTTCAGGACCTCAAGGTGATCCGCGCGTTTTTGTTCGACCGGATGTACCGGGCACCGTCTGTCGTGATCATGCGTAAGCAGGTGACGCAGGTGGTCAATGACTTGTTCCCGCATTTCTGCGCCCATCCCGAAGAGCTGCCCAAGCAATGGCGCAAGGATGTCGAAGAGGCCGAGAACGACACAGCCCTTGCGCGGATTGTCAGCGATTATATCTCGGGGATGACCGACCGCTTTGCGCTTCAGGAACATGAACGGCTGATCAAAGGCTAAGCGCCCTTGATGTTTGGCGGTTTTTCAGGTGATACACGGGCCTAAGACGAAGGAAAGCCCCAAATGAACCTATTTGCCGATATCCGCACCCATGTGCTGTCCACACTTGATGCACTTGTTGCTGACGGGTTCTTGCCCGCCGGCCTGAGCTTTGACGCCATCACGGTGGAGCCGCCCCGCGATGCGGCCCACGGCGATATGGCCACCAACGCGGCGATGGTACTGGCCAAACCGGCAGGCATGAAACCCCGCGAGATTGCCGATAAACTGGCGGAAAAGCTGGCTGAAGACCCGCGGATCACATCAGCCGAGGTCGCAGGGCCGGGGTTCTTGAACCTGCGTCTTGCCCCGTCTGTCTGGCAGGGTGTTGTGGGGGCTGTACTGGCCGAGGGCGTTGATTTTGGTCGCGGCGCATTGGGCAAGGGCAAGCGGGTGAACGTTGAATACGTGTCCGCCAACCCGACCGGGCCGCTGCATGTGGGCCACACCCGTGGCGCGGTTTTTGGCGATGCTTTGGCATCCTTGCTGGATTTCGCGGGCTTTGACGTCACGCGTGAATATTACATCAACGACGGCGGGGCGCAGGTCGATGTTTTGGCGCGGTCTGTCTACAACCGCTATCTTGAGGCGCATGATCTTTCTGTCGATTGGCCCGAAGGCACCTATCCCGGTGACTATCTGATCGAGGTCGGCGAGGCGCTGAAAGCCAAGGTGGGCGATGCCTATATCGGCAAGGACGAAGATGTCTGGCTGGAAGACGTGCGCAACTTTGCCACCGAAGCAATGATGGAGCTGATCCGCGCCGATCTGGCGTCTTTGGGCGTCAAGATGGATGTGTTCTTTTCCGAAAAATCGCTTTACGGCACCGGCCTGATCGAGGCGGCGATTGAAGACCTGAAATCAAAGGGTCTGATCTATGAAGGCGTGCTTGAGCCGCCAAAAGGCAAGCTGCCCGAAGATTGGGAAGCCCGCGAGCAGACCTTGTTCAAATCGACCGAGCATGGTGATGACGTGGACCGCCCTGTGATGAAATCCGACGGGGGCTGGACCTATTTCGCGCCCGATATCGCCTATCACTATGACAAGGTGCAGCGCGGCTTTGACATGTTGATTGATGTGTTCGGGGCCGACCACGGCGGCTATGTCAAACGGATGAAGGCGGCGGTATCGGCGCTGTCTGGTGGCACTGTGCCGCTGGATATCAAGCTGACGCAGTTGGTAAAGCTGTTCAAGGACGGCAAGGAATTCAAGATGTCCAAGCGGGCAGGGACCTTTGTGACCCTGCGCGATGTGGTGGATCAGGTTGGCCCTGATGTGACCCGTTTTGTTATGCTGACCCGCAAGAACGACGCGATGTTGGATTTCGACTTTGCCAAGGTACTTGAGCAATCCCGCGAAAACCCTGTGTTTTATGTGCAATACGCCCATGCGCGGGTGAATTCGGTTCTGCGCAAGGCCGCCGAGGCCGGCATCGCCACGGATATGGCGACCTTGCAAGCTGCGGATTTGTCCCTGCTGGATCACGAGGCAGAGCTGAAGCTGGCAGGCAAGCTGGCCGAATGGCCGCGTCTGGTTGAAACAGCAGCCCGCAGCAATGAACCGCACCGGATCGCCTTCTATCTCTACGAGCTGGCAGGCGATTTCCACGGGCTTTGGAACCGGGGCAATGATGACCCGTCCTTGCGGTTCTTGCAGGAGGACGCGGCTGTGTCTCAGGCAAAAATCGCGCTGGCAAAGGCCGCGGCGATTGTAATTGCGTCAGGTCTTGGTATTCTTGGTGTGACCCCGGCGGAAGAGATGCGTTAATCGCACGCCCGCTGGACAGGCAAATTCAAACTACAGACCCGCGCCGATTAAACGAGTGGCGGGCAGTGAGGCAGAAATGGCAGATTACACGTCTTCCCCCCGTGGTGGGGGATACCACGCAGAGTCCGATATCTATGCCGTGCGTCCTGCGCAGGGTAACCCGTTGGCAAAGCTGACAAATGTGGCAGGTGCCGCGATGTCCGTGGCGCTGATTGTCGGGATCGGTGTCTGGGGCTACAAGCTGCTGGTACGCGATGTCACGGGTATTCCGGTCGTGCGCGCGGCCCAGGGCGACATGCGTGTGCGCCCAAAGAACCCCGGTGGCCAACTGGCGCAAAACCAGGGGCTGTCGGTGAATGCCGTTGCCTCGGAAGGGACGGCGGATCAGCTGGCCGATCAGGTCATTCTGGCCCCCAGAGCGCTTGATCTGGCCGATGAAGACCAACCCGTTCTGGCGTCGATGGTTGCAACTGCGCCACAGGTTCCAGCCCCGAAAAACCCGACCCCCGATGTGAGCGCCGCCCTGCAAAGCGGTAATGTCGACGATCTGGTTGCCCAGTTGACCGACGGCATGGAGCCGCTGGATGATGCCCCGCTAGAGCCGATCAATGCCAGTATGTCGATCGACACGTCAGTCTTGGACATGGCTGTGTCGAATGCGGTTGCTGTGGCGATGGTCGCCGAACCTGGGGTGAAAGCATCGTTGCGCCCGAAAACGCGGCCTGCCGTGCGGGCCGTGGTGACACCAGCGGCCTATGACAGCGGCGCACCATCCTCTGTCAAAGAACTGGCCGCCGACAGCCTGCCTGCGGGCACGCGGCTGGTGCAGCTTGGTGCCTTTGACTCGCCGGAGATCGCGCGCAGCCAGTGGGACAAGCTGAACGGTCGTTTCGGGGCCTATCTGGAAGGAAAATCGCGCATCGTTCAGGAAGCCAGCAGTGGCGGGCGCACGTTTTACCGTTTGCGCGCACATGGGTTCGAAGACATTGCCGACGCGCGCCGCTTTTGCTCCGCACTGGTTGCCGAGAACGCGGATTGTATCCCTGTCGTGACCCGCTAATGCGCTTTGGTGCGACGATACTGGATGCGACCGGCCTGCGTCTGACCGCGCAGGAAAAGGCGTTGTTCCGTGCGGTGAAACCCTTTGGGTTTATCCTGTTCGCCCGCAATATCGACACCCCCGATCAGGTGCGTGCGCTATGCGCCGAAATGCGCGAAGCGGCGGGGCATAATGCGGTGATTACCGTCGATCAGGAAGGCGGGCGTGTGCAGCGTTTGCGGGGTCCGGTCTGGCGCGACTGGACAGCCCCGCTTGATTTCGTGCAGGCCGCCGGTGCCAATGCGCCCCAAGCGATGTACCTGCGCTTTCGTCTGATTGCGCAGGAGTTATTTGCCGTGGGGATCGACAGCAACTGCGCCCCCATGGTCGATGTTGCAGGCCCGCAAACCCATGAATTCTTGCGCAACCGCTGCTATGGGACCGATCCGACGCAGGTGGCCATATTGGGCCGCGCGGCGGCTGACGGGATGTTGGCGGGCGGGGTGTTGCCTGTGGTCAAACACATGCCCGGTCACGGGCGCGCGACGATGGACAGCCATTTTGACCTGCCCTTGGTCGGCGCTGCCCGGGCTGAGCTATCGGAGTGCGATTTCGCCCCCTTCAAGGCGCTGAACGACCTGCCGATGGGGATGACCGCGCATCTGGTATATGATGCGATTGATCCGCGCCCTGCGACATTGTCACCGGTGATGATGCAGTTGATCCGGGACGAGATCGGATTTGATAACCTGATCATGACCGATGACATTTCGATGAAGGCGCTTGCGGGCAGTGTTGACCAGATCAGCCGCGATGCCTTAGCGGCGGGATGCGATGTGATCTTGTACTGCAATGCCTCGCTTGAGGACCGCAGGATGGTCGCAGATGCGGCGGGCGAAATGACGGATGCCGCACAAATCCGCGCCGAACGCGCGCTTGCCATGCGCAAAACACCAGACGAGATTGACATTTCCGCCCTGACTGCGAAGCTTGACGCGCTTTTGGGCGGGGAATGGCATGGCTGAAAACCTTTTTGAGGAAGACCAGACAACGGTCGCCGAAAGGCTGGCCGCTGAAGCGCTGATCGTGGATGTGGACGGGTTCGAGGGGCCATTGGACCTTTTGCTGACCCTCAGCCGCACCCAAAAGGTCGATTTACGCAAAATATCGGTTCTGCAACTGGCGCGGCAATATCTGCTGTTTGTGGAAAAGGCCAAGGCGCTGCGGCTGGAACTGGCGGCGGATTATCTGGTGATGGCGGCGTGGCTGGCGTTTCTGAAATCGCGTCTGCTCTTGCCGCCTGACCCGACCGAAGAAGGCCCCTCGGGCGAAGAACTGGCCGCCCATCTGGCATTCCAGCTGGAACGCTTGCAGGCGATGCGCGATGCCGCCGCACGGCTGATGGCGCGCGACCAGCTGGGGCGCGATTTCTTTGCCCGCGGCCAGACCCACGAGGTCAAGCGCACGCGCCGCGTCACCTATAGCGCGACCTTGCTGGACCTGATGCAAGGCTATGCCCGTATCCGAACCCGCGATGATTTCCGCCCCTTTGTGATGGACCGCGAAAAAGTGTTCACCATGGAACAGGCGCTGGAGCGGATGCGCGGGTTGATCGGATTTGCGGGGGACTGGGGCGATCTGACCAGCTATTTGCCGGAGGGTTGGGGCGATGACCCGGTGATGCGCCGTTCGGCCACGGCCTCGACTTTTGCGGCCTCGCTTGAACTGGTCAAAGAGGGTCATCTGGAGATCCGCCAGTCAGAGATTTTTGCCCCGATCGAGCTGCGTAAAAGGGAAAAACGTCGTGAGTGAAGCGATTGAAGAGAAAGAAGAAAGCCTGTTCGAAGCCCCGCCTGTGGCCGAACAGGAACGCATGTTGGAAGCGATCCTTTTTGCCGTCGCGGAGCCGATAACATTGCGCGAGATCGAAACCCGTCTGCCCCATGGCTGCGATGCCGCCGAAGCGATGGTGCATCTGCGCAAACGCTATGAGGGGCGCGGCGTGCAGGTGGCCAGGATCGGCGATGCCTATGCCATGCGCACCGCCGCCGATCTGGGGTATCTGATGCAAAAAGAAACGGTCGAGGTGCGCAAACTGTCGCGTGCCGCAATCGAGACCCTGGCGATCATCGCCTATCACCAGCCCGCCACCCGCGCCGAGATCGAGGAAATTCGGGGCGTGTCCGTGTCGCGGGGCACATTGGATCAACTGTTAGAACTGGACTGGATCCGCTTTGGCCGGCGCAAAATGACACCGGGGCGGCCCGTCACATTTGTGGTCACCCAAGGTTTCCTGGCGCATTTCGGGTTGGAAAGCCCGCGCGATCTGCCCGGGTTGAAAGAGCTGCGGTCTGCCGGATTGCTGGAGAGCCGCCCTGCCTTTGGTGGTCTTCCGCTGATGACGGGCGAAGAAGACGAGGGCGACGAGGTGGACGGCCAGAGCGAGCTTTTCGAGGATTAATCGCCAAGTGGCCTGAAAATTGCCTTAGTGATCGCTATGTTCTAGGCAAGAGACAGAGTTGCGCGAAATAACGAGGTCAAAACATGAACCAGATTGTGAATATGATACTGCGCCGCGTCATGGGGCAATTGATCAACCGGGGTGTGAACTTTGGCTTTGATCAGGCCTCCAAGATCGGCAAAGGGAAACGCGGTTCGGCTGTTCAGCCTGATGTGTCGCCCGAGGAAGACGCCCGCCGCGAACATGCCGCGCGCGCGCAGGGCAAGCAATCACGCCAGATGCTCAAGACCATGCGCCGTTTGGGCCGTTTCTAGGTGAAGGTAGGGGGCGCTGCCCCCCGCCCCAAGGGGCGTCCCCCGGGATATTTCAGAGCCAGAGAAGGGGCTTAGCGGGGCGCTGCAAAGTGTTTGCTGAGCTTGAGGCCTTGCCCCTGGTAGTTTGAGGCGATGCCGGACCCGTAAAGTTGCGTCGGGATGATCGCCATTTTTTCATAGACCAGACGTCCGACGACCTGACCGTGTTCCAGCACGAAGGGGGCCTCGTGGCAGCGGACTTCGAGCACGCCGCGTGATCCGGCACCGCCGGACTGGTCGTGGCCAAAGCCCGGATCGAAGAACCCCGCATAATGCACACGGAACTCACCCACCATCGCCAGATAGGGGGCCATTTCGGCGGCATATTCGGGGGGAATCGTCACGGCCTCGCGGCTGACAAGAATATAGAACGCGCCGGGGTCGAGGATGATCTGACCGTTGTCGCTGTGTACTTCTTCCCAATAGTCGGCGGGGGCGTAATGGCCGATCTTGTCCAGATCGATCACCCCGGTGTGCGGTTTGGCGCGGTAGCCGACCAAGGTGGTGTTTGGCAGGCGCAGATCGACGGAGAAGCCCAAGCCATCGTCGATCACGGCCTCACCGTCCACCAGGGGCGTATCGGCGTGGAGCTGGCGCAGGGCGGCGTCGTTCAGTGTGGCATCGCCGGTTGAAAAGCGGATCTGGTTCAGGCGCATGCCGGGGCGCACAAGCACCGAGAAGGAGCGCGGGCAGATTTCGGCATAAAGCGGTCCGGTGTAGCCGGGGTTCACGCGGTCGAATTCGGTGCCGCCATCGGTGATGGTGCGGGTCAGCAGGTCAAGCCGGCCGGTCGAGCTTTTGGCATTGGCGACAGCGGAGACATCATCGGGCAGGGAGAGTTCTTCCATCAGGGGCACAACGTAAACGCAGCCCTTCTCCAGTACGGCCCCGTTTGTCAGGTCAACCCGATGCATTTCAAATTCGGCCAGACGGTCGGCGACTTTGGCACCATGACCGGCAAGGAACGAGGCCCGTACGCGGTAGGCCACTGCCCCCAGGCGCATATCAAGGCTGGCGGGTTGAATCTGCGCCGGATCCACAGGCAGGCTGCCGGTGATCTGGCCTGCGTCGATCATGTCGCGGATTTGCTGGTTTGGAATCACACCGCCCATAGCTGGACCTTTCAAATGCAAACACCCGCACCGTGAAAGGCGCGGGCGTTTGTTTTATGTCGGTTGGTCGGGCTAGCAGGACTCGAACCTGCGACCTTCCGTCCCCCAGACGGACGCGCTACCAGGCTGCGCCATAGCCCGACATGACGGCGTAAATACCTGATAATCGCGGGTGCGCAAGGGGGAATTGCCGCAAAGCGCATGTCGTTTCAGTCTTTTGCCACAAGACTGCGCCCCGAGCCCATCGCAGCGCGCAATTTTGAAAGCCGCGAGAGCAGGGGGGCTATGTCGGCAGCGGCATCAGGGCTTAGTTTTCGAAGGTTGCGTGCCGAAGAAACCGCGCCGGCTTTGGCGGGGATGTCTTCCTCGGCAAAGTCGATCGAGACGTCGATGATACGCGGCTTGGGCTTAGGCGCGTCTTGCGGCGCGTCTTGTGTCGGAGTGGCGGTTTGCCTGGACGGGGTTGTATCTTCGGGTCGGGTATCAGCCGCGGCGGGTTTGGCATCGCCGGATTGCGGCGCAATATCGGTAGCGGCGTCCAGAATTGGTTGGGTTTCCGGATCAACCTGTTTGTTTTCAGCAGGTTGCGCCCCATCTTCTTGCGTCGCATCTTCGACGCCGATTTCTGCGGGTTCGTGATCCTCGGGCGCGGTTTGCAGTGCTTCGGGCTGTTCCGTTTCAGCGGCACGCGCGGCATCAAAGGGCAGCACGACGTTTTCGATTCTTTCGGAGCTTTCGGGGTCCGGCGGGGAGGCCACCGCGTCGATGGTGGCGTTGGTCGGGGCCTCGGCAAATTCGGCTTGTGTCAGTTCGTCCAGCGGCGCGGACATTGCGGCGACATAGTTCATGCCTTCTTCGCGCAAGACTTTCTGGACGCCTTTGATGGTCAGCCCGTCGTCGTGCAACATCCGTTTGATGCCGCCAAGCAGCAGCATGTCGGCGGGACGGTAATACCGCCGCCCACCGGCCCGTTTTATGGGCTTAACCTGGGTGAATTTGCTTTCCCAAAACCGCAGGACATGGGCCTGAATGCCCAACCAATCTGCGACTTCTGAGATCGTACGGAATGCGTCCGGAGACTTGGACATCAGATCAACGCTTGTTTCCGTCTGCGACCCGGTCCTTCATCAAATGGGACGGGCGAAATGTCAGAACGCGGCGGGGATTGATCGGAACTTCCTCGCCTGTTTTTGGATTGCGGCCGACGCGGGCAGATTTGTCGCGGACCGAGAACGTCCCGAAGGACGAGATTTTGACCTGCTCGCCTTGAACCAAGGCGTCGGACATATGTTCAAGAACGGCCTCTACCAGCTGCGCGCTTTCATTCCGGGACAGACCTACTTCGCGAAAGACAGCTTCGCTTAGATCCATCCGGGTCAACGTTTTGTCGGCCATTCTATCCCCCATGTATTTTCGATGAGCATAGGCAGGGATGTTTTGACCTGTCAACAACTATGGGTCGTAAGGCCCTGTTTGCGCGGCAAAAAGCCGGATTACCAGCGCAGGACGACTGCGCCCCAAGCCAGCCCGCCGCCGATTGCTTCGGTCACGACAAGGTCGCCTTGCTTGATCTGGCCGCGCTGTTTGCCGACCGACAGCGCCAGCGGAATTGACGCCGCCGAGGTGTTGCCGTGGTCTTGTACGGTCACGACGACTTGCTCCATCGGGAGGTTCAATTTCTTTGCAGTGCCTTGAATTATACGGATATTTGCCTGATGCGGCACGATCCAGTCGACATCTTCGGCGGTGACGCCTGCGCGTTCCATCGCGGTGGTCGCCGTGGCGGCCAGCTTTTCAACCGCATGGCGAAACACCTGATTCCCCTGCATCCGAAGGTAACCGGTTGTGCCTGTGCTGATTCCACCATCGACATACAGCAGGTCGCGATAGCGCCCGTCCGAATTCAGATCCGTCGACAGGATGCCACGGTCGGCAGGGGTGCCTGTGCCTTCCTGGGCCTCAAGCAGCAACGCGCCGGCACCGTCACCGAACAATACGCTGGTGCTGCGGTCGGTCCAGTCCATGATCTTGGAGAACGTCTCGGAGCCGATGACCAGCACGCGTTTGGCCTGACCGGATACAATCAGCGCATTGGCGTTGGACAGCGCAAAGATGAACCCGGCGCAAACGGCCTGCACATCAAAGGCAAAGCCGTTTTCCATGCCCAGTTGCGCCTGCACCATCGTGGCGGCAGAGGGGAAGGTCAGATCGGCGGTGGAGGTCGCCAGAATGATCGCATCAACGTCGGCGGGGGTTTTACCCGCTTCTTCCAGCGCGATGCGCGCAGCAGCGGTGGCCATGGTCGAGGTGGTTTCACCTTCGCTAACGAAATGCCGCCGCTCGATGCCGGAGCGCGACCTGATCCATTCGTCATCGGTGTCAATCTTGCCCTCGAACTCGGCGTTTTCGACAATACGTTTGGGCAGATAATGCCCCGAACCAATTACAACAGATCGTATGGTCATTCTTCGGTCTCTTTCACCGGTGGGGCGGTCGCTACGCGTGCCGCAAGCCGGTTGGTAAATTCACTGTCCGCCAAACGTGCGGCCAGCTTGATTGCCGAGGATACGCCTGTTGCATCGGCAGCGCCATGGGATTTTACGACAGTGCCGTTCAGCCCCAGAAACACACCACCGTTGACGCGGCGGGGGTCAAAACGTTTGCTGACACGACGCAGCGAGCCATAGGCCAGCACTGCGGCCATGCGTGACCAAATCGAATGTTTAAAGGCTTCGCGCAGGCCTTTGCTGATCAATGTGGCAGTTCCTTCGCCGGTCTTGATTGCGATATTGCCGGTAAATCCGTCGGTCACGATCACGTCAGCCACATCGCCCGAGATATCGCCGCCTTCGACGAAACCCACGAAATCGAATTCGGCAGCGTCAGCGGCATCACGAATCAGCTCGAAGGCTTCTTTCAATTCGGTGCGGCCTTTGTGTTCTTCGGTGCCGACATTCAAAAGCCCGATGCGCGGGCGTTGGATGTCCATGCCGTTTCGGGCGTAGGATTTGCCCATCAAGGCAAAGCGCAACAGGTCATCGGCATCCGCACGGACATCCGCGCCGACATCCAGCAAGACATTAAAACCTTGCGGACCGGTAGAAGGGTAAAGCACGGCAATCGCAGGGCGGTTCACGCCGGGCAATTTTTTCAGCCGGATCATTGATATCGCCATCAATGCGCCGGTGTTTCCGCAACTGACGGCGACGGATGCCTCGCCGGTGCGGACAGATTCGATGGCAGACCACATGGAGGTGTCTTTGCCATTGCGCACGACATTGCTGGGCTTGTCATCCATGGTCACAACGCCAGCGGCATCACGCACCGTACAACGGCCCGCAAGTTCGGGGCGCTTGGCAACCAGAGGTTCCAGCGTTTCAGCAGGGCCATGCAGCACAAAGCTGATGTTCGGATTCTTAGCCGCAGACTCAGAGCACCCGGCAACAACAATTGCCGGGCCCTGATCGCCCCCCATCGCATCAACTGAAATGAGGGTACGCTGAGCGTTCGCTATAGGCTGATCGGACGAAACCGTCATCTGGTGCGAAGCCTTTTTTAAACCGCGGTTGAAGATAACAGCTTACGCCGCGTCTTCGTCTAGGTCGATCTCTTCGTTTTGAGCGATGACTTGATTGTCATCGTAGTGACCACAGGCCGCACAAATGTGGTGTGGACGCTTCAGTTCACCACAGTTGTTGCATTCGTTTGGGTTCGCAGCGGTCAGCGAATCGTGTGCACGACGGTTATTGCGACGCGACTTGGATACTTTATTCTGTTGGACAGCCATATCTGGTGCCTTTGCCTTCGGGGTCGTTCAGCGGCATGTAGCCAAAGACGACCGTGTTTCAGATCAACTCCCGGTTTGGGCGTGACGTGCGTTTAGGCCGAAGCCTATCCGATGTCCAACCTTAATTGGGGTGAAGGGCGCAAAATACTGCGAAACCTCGCCGATGCAACCCCGTTTTACCCCCAATCGCCGGTCAATTCAGTCTTTCGGGTCTTCGAGTTTTTCGCGCAGCTGCGCCAAGCCTGCAAAGGGCCGCGCATCTTCGTCGGTCATCGGCGCGGCACCAGGTTCGGTATAGACGGCCTGTCCCAGCTCTGCGTCGGCCGCACGGGGGTATTCGGGGACCTCAAGCGCCAATGCCTCGATCATCACCACCGCGGGGTCGATCCAGGTGCCCAGCCGTTCGCTGGCGTCATCCTCGGGCATTTCGGCCTCTGGTTCTTCGGGCTCTATATAGTCTTTGACGAACAACCGCGTGATATTGGCGTCAATACGGGTCATCACGGGCTCAAGAGTCACAACGCAAGGCTGCACAACAGTCGCCCCAAGACGGCCTTCGAGACGCCAATCGGTTTTCCCAAGGGCTGTCAGCTTTCCCTCGAAGGATAATTTTCGCAAAGTTGTCAGGCCCAGCTCATCCGCGATCTGGCGCAGTCTGTCGGCGTCAGGGCGCAAGGAAAAAGGGGTATCAGCGTTTTGGGGCAGATCTGCAACGCGCAATGCAGTAGATGTTGGGGGCGTGCGAGACATGATGTTTTGCTTTCGTTTCTTGAACCATAGGGCATGCTTGGTGTATGCGAGATAAAAGCCATGATCCCCAAGGGCAAGAGGGCAGCAAGAATGCGTATCAACCGCCATGTCACAAAGACACTGATGACCGCCGCTCTGGTAAGCGTTGGTCTTACGCTTGGGGCCTGCACGCCGCAGTACCAAAACCACGGCTATATCCCGCTTCAGGAAGACCTTGACCAGATTACCGTGGGCAAGGACACCCGCGAGACTGTTGCTGCAACAGTGGGTGTGCCTGCCTCGGCCGGGCTGCTCAAGAATTCGGGCTATTACTATGTACGCTCGCGCCGCAAGGCGATCGGCTTTCTGGAGCCCAAGGTGATCGAGCGCGAAGTCGTTGCCATCAGCTTCAGCTCCAACGGGGTGGTGCAGAATGTTGAACGTTTTGGTCTGGAGCGGGGCAATGTCATCACACTTGACCGCCGTGTGACCAGTTCGCCGGTCAGCGACAAATCCTTTATCCGCCAGCTTTTGGGTAACATCGGCCGGTTCAACCCCGCCGGTATTGCAGGCTAAGGCATAAAACCTTGGGCGGGGGTGCCCATGTGGACATGCTCGCCATGAGCCGGGGGCGTTACGAGGTTTCCACCGCAAGGCTACCGCAGGATATTGAAGTCGCCCAAGCGCTTAGGGCGCGGGCCTTTGGCCTGAACGCGGCGCTTGATGCCGATTCCTTTGATGCAGACCAACGCCATATTCTGGTGCGCGACCGCGACACCGGGCGGCTTGCCTGCTGCTTTCGTATCGGTGTATTCGAAGGGCGGGCGATCAAGGACAGCTATGCCGCACAGTTTTACGGGCTGGATCGCTTGGCGCTGTTTGACGGCAAGATGATGGAGCTGGGCCGTTTTTGCGTGCATCCCGATGTGTCGGACCCCGATGTGGTGCGCATCGCCTGGGCCGCCATGACCCGCTTTGTCGATGCCGTGGGGATCAGGTTGCTGTTTGGCTGCACGTCCTTCAAAGGCACCGATCCGAGCGGGTTTCTGGATGCGTTCGGGGTGCTGGCCGAACGCCATCTGGCACCGCCCGCATGGCACCCGCGCGAATTGGCCCGCGAGGTCTTGCGGTTCGCGGATCTTGCACCGGCGGATTCCGATAGAAAATCCGCCACACTCCAGATGCCGCCCTTGCTGCGCACCTATCTGTTGATGGGGGGCTGGGTCAGTGACCACGCGGTCGTGGACCGGCAGATGAATACCCTGCATGTGTTTACCGGACTCGAGATCGACGCGATCCCCGAGAATCGCAAACGCCTGCTGCGCGGGTTGGTTTGAAAAGATTCTATGCCTTCGGCGAGGATTTAGAACCATTTGGAAGCAGGGGTCATTGACGCTGGCGCGGCGTGACGCTAGCTGGCGTTCATGGCACGCGCACCCTTATTACAAGTGAACGAGATTACGCTGACTTTCGGCGGCGATCCCGTATTCGAAAATATGTCTTTGGTCGTTCAACCGGGCGACCGGCTGGCTTTGGTCGGGCGAAACGGCTCGGGTAAATCCACCTTGATGAAAGTCATGGCTGGCATTGTTGAACCGGACAGCGGCGAGGTCGTCGTAGGCCCCGGCGTGTCGGTTGGATATATGGAGCAGGACCCGGATTTGACGGGGTTCGAGACCTTGGGCGATTTCGCGTCCCACGGGCTTGATCCGTCAGAGATGTACAAGGTTGAACGCGCGGGCGAGGGGTTGAAGTTCGACCCTGCGCGCCCTGTCAGCACCGCCAGTGGCGGCGAGCGTCGTCGCGCGGCTTTGGCGCGGTTGATGGCGTCGGAGCCCGAGCTGATGTTGCTGGACGAGCCGACCAACCATCTGGACATCGAGGCGATCCGCTGGTTGGAAGACGAGTTGAAAACCACCCGCGCCGCTTTTGTTATTATTTCTCACGATAGGGCGTTCTTGCGTGAATTGACCCGTGCGACCCTGTGGATCGACCGCGGTGTGGTGCGCCGGCAGGAAATCGGCTTTGGCGGGTTCGAGGCCTGGCGCGACCAGATGTGGGAAGAAGAGGACATGCAGCGCCACAAGCTGAACCGCAAGATCAAGGCGGAGGCACGCTGGGCTGTCGAGGGCATTTCCGCGCGGCGCAAGCGCAACCAGGGCCGCGTGCGCGCCTTGCAAGACCTGCGGGCCGAGCGCGCCAGCCAGATCAACCGGCAGGGCACGGCCGCCATGGCGCTTGAGGCCGGACCCAAGTCGGGCCGCAAGGTGGTCGAGGCTGTGGGCATCACCAAAGCCTTTGGCGATAAAACGATTCTGCGCCCCTTTGATATCACGATCCAGCGCGGCGACCGGATTGCGCTGGTGGGGCCGAACGGCGTGGGCAAGACCACGCTTTTGAACATGCTGATCGGCAAGGAACAGCCTGATTCAGGGACGATCAAGCTGGGCACCAACCTTGAGATCGCGTTATTTGACCAGGCGCGTGCGCAGCTGGATGGCGACATGTCGCTGTGGGACAGCCTGACCGGCGACCCCGAGATGCGCGTATCGGGCAAGGCGGACCAGATTTTGGTGCGCGGCCAGCCGAAACATGTGGTCGGCTATCTGAAAGAGTTCCTGTTCGACGAAGCGCAGGCGCGTGCGCCTGTGCGGTCGCTGTCGGGTGGGGAAAAGGCGCGGTTGCTGCTGGCCAAGATCATGGCGCGGTCCAGCAACATGCTGGTGCTTGATGAACCGACCAACGATCTGGACGTCGAAACCCTTGATTTGATGCAGGAATTGCTGTCGACCTATGACGGAACTGTGCTGCTGGTCAGCCACGACCGCGACTTCCTTGACCGCGTTGCCGCGACCACTATTGCGATGGAAGGTGACGGCAAGGCCACGGTCTATGCGGGCGGTTGGACCGACTATCTGGAACAGCGCCAGCAGGATGACTTTGACCAAAGCGTTGTTGCCAAGGCCAAGCCGGGGGCAAAGGGTGAAAAGCCGAAAGCCGCCGCGCAAAAGGGCCTTAGCTTTACCGAAAAGCACCGTCTTGAGGCATTGCCTGCCGAGATTGCACGGCTTGAGGCCGAGATTGCCAAGCTGGAAGAGCTGATGAGTGATCCGGCGCTTTATACCGACAATCCGGTGAAGTTCCAGAAAGCCACGGATGCGCTGATCGAACGGAACGAGAAGCTGCAAGATGCCGAGGCCGAATGGCTGGTGCTTGAGGAAAAAGCCGAAGATTAAAGCGAGGGGGGCAGGGTGAACCGCCCCCCTTTTTGCTTAGCCCAACTGCACCAGCGCGTGGCGTTTCTTGCCCGCGCTTAACTTGAGTGGCGATGCCAGTGCCGCGGCGTCGATCATCATGCCTGCATCGGTCAGCGGTTCGTCATTGATCCGCGCCCCGTTTTCCGAGATCAGGCGCTTTGCCTCTTTGCCGGACGCTGCCAGACCGGATTTCACGATCAACTGCACGATCGACATGCCGTCGCCAATGTCAGCGGCTGTCAGTGTCAGGGTCGGCAGATCATCCCCGATGCCGCCTTTTTCGAACACTTCGCGCGCGGTTGCTTCGGCGGCTTTGGCAGCCTCGGCCCCGTGCAGCAGGGTTGTGACTTCGTTGGCAAGGCGGATCTTGGCCTCGTTGATCTCGGCCCCCTCAAGGGCACCCAGACGGTCGCATTCCTCCACCGGCAGTTCGGTATAAAGCTTGAGGAAACGGCCCACGTCAGCATCGGTGGTGTTGCGCCAGAATTGCCAGAACTCGTAGGGCGACAGCATGTCGGGGTTCAGCCAGATGGCACCCGATTGCGATTTGCCCATCTTCTTGCCGTCGGATGTGGTCAGCAGCGGCGATGTCAGACCGTAGACTTCGCCATCAATCACCCGGCGTGTCAGGTCGATACCGTTAACGATATTGCCCCACTGGTCCGATCCGCCCATTTGCAGGATACAGCCATAGCGGCGGTGAAGTTCCATGAAATCATAGGCTTGCAGGATCATGTAGTTGAATTCGAGGAAGGACAGCGACTGTTCGCGGTCAAGGCGTGATTTAACGCTTTCAAAGGACAGCATCCGGTTGATCGAAAAATGCCGCCCGATGTCGCGCAGAAAATCGAGGTAGTTCAACCCGTCCAGCCATTCAGCATTGTTGATCATCAAGGCAACATTTTCCGGCCCTACCGCTTCGCTACTTGAGGGCATCGGCCCCTCTTCATAGGTCAGGTAGGCGCTGAACACTTTTTTAATGCCGGCGATGTTATCGTCGATCTGTTCAGGGGTCAGCAGGGGGCGTTCATCGGCGCGAAACGACGGGTCGCCCACCTTGGTTGTGCCGCCGCCCATCAGGGTGATCGGTTTGCCGCCGGTCTTTTGCAGCCAGCGCAACATCATGATCTGGATCAGCGATCCGACATGCAGGGACTTGGCAGTCGCGTCAAATCCGATATAGCCGGGTTGCGCCCCCTTGAGCAGCGCCTCGTCAAGGCCTTGATAATCCGTGCAGTCGGCCAGAAAGCCGCGCTCCATCATGATGCGGATAAATTCGGATTTGGGATGGTATGTCATGGCGCTTGCCCTCAGCTTGGGTGGTGGTGCACTCTATATGTGCTGAGCAGACAAAGGAAAAGGCCATGAATAAGGCCCATGGAAATCGGATCGCGAAAACAGGCGTATTGCGGGCCGCCGGCGCGATGAGCGGCACGTCTTTGGACGGGGTCGATGTGGCGGTGATTGACACGGATGGCCATGATATCATGGGGTTTGGTGCGTCAGGCTACCGCGAATACTCAAGCGATGAACGCAAGGTGATCGCCGCGGGTTTCGGAAAATGGTCCGGACCCGAGGTTCAGGCCGCGGCGCAGGTGATCGAGGCGGCGCATCTGGAGGTGCTGCGCGATTTTACCCAAGTGGATGTTATCGGCTTTCACGGGCAGACTTTGGCCCATGCGCCGCGCCAGCAGGGCACCTTGCAAGTGGGCGACGGGGGCGCGCTGGCCGATGCCCTTGCCACGCCCGTGGTGTGGGATTTTCGCAGCGCTGATGTGGAACTGGGTGGCGAGGGTGCGCCTTTGGCCCCGTTCTTTCACCACGCCTGCGCACGCTTTGCGGGGCTGACCGGCCCGGTGGCGTTTTTGAACCTGGGCGGTGTGGGGAACCTGACCTGGGTTGATCCCGCCATCGCACAGCCCCATGCGGATGGCGCTTTGCTGGCGTTTGATACAGGGCCGGCAAATGCGCCGATCAACGATCTGATGCAATCGCGGTTGGGGCTGGCCTATGACAAGGGCGGCAGGATCGCGTCAACAGGCACGGTGGAAACCGGCGCGCTTGAGCTGTTTCTGGCAGAGCCGTATTTCACAAGAATGCCGCCCAAGTCATTGGACCGTAATGATTTTGCTGAAATGGTGGCGCTGGTGGGCGAGTTGTCGGATGCTGATGCGGCGGCCACCCTGACCGCCATGTGCGCCGCTGGCGTGGCCGAGGCGATGGCGCATTGCCCGCGCTTGCCGGACCGTGTTCTGGTCACAGGGGGCGGGCGGCATAACCCGGTGTTGATGGAGATGTTGGCGGTAAGTCTGGATTGCCCCGTCGCCCCCATCGAAGACATCGGGCTGGATGGTGACATGCTGGAAGCGCAGGCATTCGGCTATCTCGCCGTGCGTGTGGCACGCGGGCTACCCACGTCTTGTCGCAGCACCACGGGCGTCAGCGCGGCGGTTGGCGGCGGCACGGTCAGCTATCCGACATCGGGTGAGTGAGCGGCAGTACTGCGCCGTAACCGGTTCTAAATCAGATACTTACCCCGAAAAATGAAAAAGCGCGCAAATGATTGCGCGCTTTTTTGTTTTGGCAGAAGGGCAGTTCGCCCAAGGAAATTACCCCTTGAGGATCGACCGGCCTGCATATTCGGCGGTGAGGCCGAGTGCTTCTTCGATGCGGATCAGCTGGTTGTATTTCGCCAACCGGTCCGACCGCGCCAAAGACCCTGTTTTGATCTGGCCACAGTTTGTCGCAACTGCCAGATCGGCAATTGTCGCATCTTCGGTTTCGCCGGAACGGTGGGACATCACGTTGGTAAAGCCCGCGCGATGCGCCATATCGACGGCTTGCAGCGTTTCCGTCAGGGTACCGATCTGGTTGACCTTGACCAGCATCGAATTGGCCGATCCGCGCTTGATCCCTTCGGCCAGACGGGCAGGGTTGGTGACGAACAAATCGTCGCCCACCAACTGGATCTTGTCGCCCAAACGGTCGGTCAGCAGTTTCCAGCCATCCCAGTCATCCTCTGACATGCCGTCTTCAATCGAGATGATCGGGTAGTCGGCGCAAAGGGCGGCCAGATAATCGACGTTCTCGGCGCTGGATAGTGTTTTTCCTTCACCAGCAAGGACATAGCTGCCGTTCTTATAGTATTCTGTCGCCGCGCAATCCAGTGCGAGGTAGATTTCCTCGCCGGGTTTGTAGCCTGCTTTTTCAATGGATTTCAGAATGAAATCAAGGGCATCGCGGGTGGAGTTGATGTTAGGCGCGAAGCCGCCTTCATCGCCGATACCGGTGGACAGGCCCGCGGCGGAAAGCTCTTTTTTCAGGGTGTGGAACACTTCGGCACCCATGCGCACGGCATCGCGGATGTTGTCAGCGGCCACTGGCATGATCATGAATTCCTGAATATCGATAGGGTTATCAGCATGTTCGCCGCCGTTGATGATGTTCATCATCGGGACGGGCAGGACCCGTGCCGACGTGCCGCCAACATAGCGAAACAGTGGTTGCGAACAGAAATCTGCGGCGGCTTTGGCGGCGGCCAGGGACACACCCAAAATCGCGTTGGCCCCCAAACGTTCTTTGTTATCAGTGCCGTCCAGTTCGATCATGATGCTGTCGATTTCGACCTGTTCGGTGGCGTCGATGCCAACCAGCGCATCAGCGATTTCACCGTTGACGGCTTCGCAGGCCTGCAACACGCCCTTGCCCATATAGCGCGCCTTGTCGCCATCGCGGCGCTCCATCGCCTCGTAGGCCCCAGTGGAGGCACCCGATGGCACGGCTGCGCGGCCCATGGTGCCGTCTTCGAGAGTTACATCAACCTCGACGGTGGGGTTGCCCCGGCTGTCCAGAATTTCGCGGGCGTGAATGTCGATGATGGTGCTCATGAGGGCAGATCCTTTTGGGATGGGTATTTGCGCGGTGTATTAGCCCGAAGCGGGCCGGATGGGAAGTGGTTAGGGCAGGTCTTTGACTTTGCGTTCACGCCATACGGTATAGATGCCCGAGGCGACAATGATGGTTGCGCCAACATAGGTTAGCATGTCGGGGCGTTCGCCGAAAATGGTGATCCCCACGGCCATCGCAAACAACAGGCGCGCATAACGAAACGGGGTGACAAAGCTGATTTCGCCCACCCGCATGGCCGCCACGATCCCGTAATAGGCCACCATGCCAATCGCCAGCGCCGACCCCATATAGGCCCATTGCAGCGCCGTCATCGGCACAAAGAAGGTGCCGGTGCCCAGCATATAGATCAGGCTGGCCGGGATCAGCGCCAGAAACGCAAGAAACGACAGTTGAAAGCTTGATGTGCTTTGGGGCACGCGGCGGGTTGCCAGATCGCGCAGGGACAGGCCGAAAACGCCGATCAACGCCAGCAAGGACAGCGCCTGAAAGCTTTCCATCCCGGGGCGGATGATCAGGATGACGCCGAACAGGCCCACCAGAATTGCGCTCCACCGTCGCCAGCCGACCGGATCGCCCAGAAAAAGGGCCGCCCCCAGGGTGACCACCAGCGGTGTCGCCTGCAAAATCGCCGAAGCCGATGAAATCGGGGTCAGCACGATTGCGGATACAAAACCCAAAGTGCCGATGATTTCGCCCAAGGCACGCAGAAGAATTGGTTTGGACAGCATCGTGCGTTCGAACAGCGGTTGCGCCTTGACCCGCATCACCAGACCAAAGCAGATTGCGCCGCCCAGGCCCAGGATGAACAGAATTTGGCCAATGGGTATTTCATTGCCCATCAGTTTGATGAACATGTCCTCAATGGCAAAGCCCAGCATGGAAAATACCATGATGATCGCACCGCGCAGATTGTCCATATATCAGGCCCTTATGATTACCGGGCAGCCATTTCAGAGCGGCTGGCGATTGTCGATACCCCGATCGTCCGGCTAGCCGGCCTTTGCGGGGCCAAAAATCGCCCTTGCGCTGTCTTCGTCCGCCCGCACAACGCGGCGTTTCGAATATTTCGCACCCTCTCGAAGCTGCGCATCCGATGTCAAAAGGGGAAAATCCTGCTTTTCTTTCGACAACAAGATCCCGCGTGTGCCGGTTGATCCGGTGACAAGGTACATGTTCATTTCTGGCCAGTTGAAATGCCCGCCCTCCCGCAGCGCGTTGATATCCGCAACAAAGTTGTGGCATTGGACATTTTCGACCAGCAAGACAAAGCGGTCCGCGCTGTTGACCATATTGGCCAGGGCCACGAAATGGCTCACGGCGGTGTGGATATGCATCAGCACCGCTTGCGAATAGACCAGTTCAGCGCGTGGCCAATGGTGCGAAAAGGGCATGGTCAGGTCTTGCAAGCCGACGCAGTCCGCAAGTTCGGGGTGGCGTTGCACCGCCATATCAAGCTGGGTTTGGCCCCGATCCCCGCCGGTGAAACGGATCGCCGGGTAAAGCGTCTTGCCGTTTGCCACATGGTCCCCGCCGCCACATCCGACCTCGTGCACCGACTTTGGTTGCAACTGGCCGATCATCTCGAGGATCAACAGAGCGTTCGGATGCAAGGCACCATTTTGGATAGTAACACCCCCAGTTGCCGCGTCAAAGCTCAACTGGCCGTCCTGCGCAATCGCGACAAATTCGGATTCTATATCGTTCTTGACGCGCCTGGCATAGCTATCCGCCGTATAGGTATTCCAGTCGAAATCATCGTCATAGAACTTGCGGGTTTTATAAATCAGGCGGCCAAGCAAAGACATATCGAGAAACCTTTCAAATACGTTACAAATTGCTAGGCGATCACCGCCGAGAACTCAAGTTAACCGGTTCGTTATTTAGCAGCGCAGACAGACAAGCGTTGACTTCCCCCGCCGCAGCCCCCATGTGACACTCAAGCGAAGCCTTCTGCCGCGTGAGCAGTTCAGCCTTTGGCCCATGCGGGTCATGTCAGTGCCGAGAGATAAGGCCGCCGATGTTCCCAAAATCACGCGTGGGGCCAAACGCAACAGACAGGGTATCGGCATTAGGCTGGCCCCTGCGATCTGCTTTGCGTCCCTCGCGGTATGTCCCCTGTACGGGGTGCCGCGTGATTTAGACGGGTCCGGCGCTTGTGCCGCGGCCCTCGGAAAGACGACAGAATATGAGCGATTTTGAAATGATGGGCCTGCCGCGCCGTTTGGTCAAAGCCTTGACCAACATGGGCATGACCGACCCGACCCCGATCCAGCGCCAGGCGATTCCCCATGCAATGAACGGCCGCGACGTGATGGGCCTTGCCCAGACCGGCACCGGCAAAACCGCAGCCTTTGGTGTGCCGCTGGTTGCGCAAATGCTGGAAATGGAAGCCCGCCCCGAACCGCGTACCGTGCGCGGCCTTGTGCTGGCCCCGACCCGTGAACTGGCCAACCAGATCATGGAAAACCTCAAAGGTTTCTGCGAAGGCACACAGTTGAAAACGATGATGGTCGTGGGCGGTCAGTCGATCAACCCGCAGATCAAACGCATGGAACGCGGCGTTGACCTGTTGGTCGCCACGCCGGGCCGTTTGCTTGACCTGATGGACCGTCGCGCCGTGCTGCTGCACAAAACCACGTTTCTGGTTCTCGACGAAGCCGACCAGATGCTCGACATGGGCTTTATCCACGATTTGCGCAAAATCGCGTCCGTGTTGCCCAAAGAACGTCAGACCATGCTGTTCTCGGCCACCATGCCCAAGCTGATGAACGAAATTGCCAACAGCTATCTGATCAGCCCGATCCGCATCGAAGTGTCTCCTCCCGGCAAAGCGGCGGATAAAGTGACCCAAGAGGTGCATTTTATCGCCAAGGCCGAGAAAAAAGCCCTGCTGATCGAATTGCTGGCCAAACACACCGAAGAACGCGCCTTGGTCTTCGGGCGCACGAAACACGGCTGTGAAAAGCTGATGAAGGATCTGGTCAAGGCCGGTTTCAAAGCCGCCTCGATCCACGGTAACAAAAGCCAGGGCCAGCGCGACCGCGCGATTGAATCCTTCAAAAAAGGCGAGATCACCGTGCTTGTGGCCACCGATGTGGCCGCGCGCGGTTTGGATATTCCTGACGTGAAACATGTCTATAACTACGAATTGCCCAACGTGCCCGACAACTATGTCCACCGCATCGGCCGTACGGCCCGCGCAGGCAAGGACGGGGCTGCGATTGCCTTTTGCGCCCCAGACGAAATGGGCGAATTGAAGGACATCCAGAAGACGATGAAAATCTCGATTCCCGTGGCATCGGGTCGTCCGTGGGAAGCGATTGATGAACCCGCCGCGCCGAAAGGCGGCCGTGGCCGCGGTCGCGGTGGACGCCCTGGTGGCGGTGGCGGCGGTCGTCCCGGTGGCGGTGCTGGTGGCGGCGGCGAGGGTAAACCCGCAGGCGCGGCCCGGCGTCGGCGCAAGCCCGGCGGCGGTGCCGGCAAACCCGGCGGCCAGCGCGCAGCGTGACCCCGAAACTTCGCAAACTGACGCTTGGCGTCCTTTATTCCGTGGTGGCGCTGCTTGTTGCAGTGCCACCCGTCTACATTATGGCAAGGGCCGGAACCTGTGATGTGCCGCCCTGCACGATGACATCAAGCCAGCTGTTCAAAGGCGACACGATCCTGTTCTGGATGCTGCCCTTCAGCATTGCAGCCGTGGTTTTGGCCTTTGCCTTCAAGCTTAAAAGCCGCCGCTGACCGCATTCCAAATGGACTTAAATCCTCGCCCGAAGGGCGAAACCAGCCCGGTTTGCCGCGCAGGTCTACGTTGATGTTTTGCGGACCACAGACTGCTTGTTCACAACACGGCCCAACCGTAGCATCAGCAAGAACCCCGTTGCCGCCAGAGCCAGAACCGATGTGGTCAGCAGATCGAGATTGCCCTCGAACCGCAATCCGATGGGCGAAGCGATGAGCGCAGCCAGCACCGTGGACACGGCCCCGATGACAGACGCGGCAATGCCCGCGATATGGCCCATCGGTTCCATCGCCAGCGCGCTCAAATTGCCCAAGACCAGTCCGGCCTGAAGAAACAACGAGATTTCCCAGATCAGGAAAAAGCCAAAACCGAAAGGTTCGGGCAAGTTACCCAATCCGAAAAACAACATGGCCGCAGACAGGACGATCTGCGCCCCAAGGGTCAATGTCACGATCCGCTGCATCCCCAGACGCACCACCAAAAGCGCGTTCATCAGGCTGGATGCGCCGGAGATCAGTGCGATCAGCCCGAACCAAAGCGGAAAGCTGCCCGCGCGGTCATAGACCTGGTCGAAAACCGGCTGAACCAGCATCAATGTGGCAAACATGATCGACATCGCCAGCGTCTGAACGGTGATCGACAGGCGCACCACGGGATTGCTGAAAATCTCTTTCACGGCCGACCAAAGCAGCCCCAGTCTGAGCGGCCTGCGGTCTTCTACAGCCAGCGTTTCAGGCAGCCGCATCCCGACCCAGATCAACGAGACGATCGAGAAGACGATAAAGCTAACGAAAATACCGCGCCAGTTGGAAAAACTGACAATAACCGCGCCCATCGACGGGGCAAAGGCCGGCACCAGAACAAAAACCATCATAACAAAAGACATGATCCGCGCCATCTCGCGGCCAGAAAACAGATCGCGAATAATCGCAAGGGACACGATGCGCGGCCCGGCGGCACCCAAACCCTGCAAAACCCGCGCGGCGAGCATCAGTTCGAGCGACTGACTGGCCCAAGCCAAAACCGTGCCCGCAATATAAAGCGCGGCCCCGCCATAGACGACGTTTTTACGGCCATAGGCATCCGACAGGGGCCCTGTGAAAAATGTTCCAAGTCCAAGGCCAAAGATAAATGCCGTCAGGATCAGGGGCACCCGTTCCGGCGTCATGGGGGCCAGATCCGCAGTAATTTGGGGCAGGGCGGCCAACATCGCATCGGTTGAAAACGCGATCGTGGCAAAAAGCATCGCAATCAGGGCCACGAATTCTGAACGGCCCATCGCAAAGTCAGGTCTGTCTGAAGGCATCTGCACCGCTCCCTAAACGCCCGGCGGCGATATTGCGCCAAGCCGTTCTCCCTTAGCGAGTGCCGGGGGACAGTACAATGCCTCTAAGGTTTAAGCCGATTTCAAGACGTGCTCTGACCGGCCTGGGGAAATTTCTGATGGCAGGCGCACAACTTGCACGATGTCGTGCAGATCATCCACATGCGCCGGTGCGCCGCGGCGCAATGCCAGCACCGAAATGTTGTAATTCACGATGTCGGTGCGGCGTTGGTCCCAGCTGTCCAGCGCGATCACCCGCGATACATAGCGACAGCTTTCCAGCACAGCACGGCGCTGGTCAAAGGATATCGCCGAATCCCGGCCCAGTTGCACGCAAAAGGCGTCTGTCGCGCAGCCGACGATCAATTCGGTCCCAAGGCTGGACAGATCGGCCAGAAGACGCGCGTGGTGCGCACGAAACCCGTCGAAACAGCCATAGGTCAGCACGCTGCGCGATCTGATCCTTTCGACGGGATTGACGGTAAGAGAGGGCGCAGCCTGCGCCCGGTTACGCACCCGGAAGGGGGGTACTGATTGTTCTAACATGCTGCCCGCTCATTTATTCAACTGGGGTCTTCGCCCCGTTTATAGCGGTGATTCTAGGCTGGCTGATCTGCAAAGGCAAAGTGTTTTTGCAAGGTCGCGGCAGTCTTGGCAGCCTTAACCGGCCTTGCGCAGATCGGCCAGCACCTGTTTCCACAGCTCGGGTGGCTGGGCACCGGGGACCGCATGTTTGCCGCCCACGATAAAGGTCGGAACAGAGGTGATCCCCATCTTGCGGCTGTGCGCATCGCGGTCGCGGATGTTTTGCACGTCAGCATCCGTGGCCAGCAGGCGGCTGATCACCGATGCATCCAGCCCGATCCCGTCTGCGATATCGGCCAGCACTTCGGCATCGCCAATGTCGCGCGCATCCACGAAATAGGCCTTGAACAGGGATGACACGGCAGCCGTCTGACGTCCCTCGATGCCGGCCCAATGGATCAGCCGGTGCGCATCCAGCGTGTTTGGCGTGCGTTTCATCGCTTCAAAATTGATCGTCAAACCGGCTTTTTGGGCATGTTCAACCACGGGCGCATAGGCTTTGACTGCGGCTTCCTTGCCCCCGAATTTACCTTCGAGGTATTCGCGGCGGTCCATGCCGCCCTTTGGCATGTCCGGGTTCAGTTGAAACGGATGCCATTCAATCAAAAAAGGATGGTCCGGTTCTGACGCCAAAGCGCGGTCCAGATGGGCCTTGCCGATATAGCACCACGGGCAAATCGGATCGGACATGATGTCGAGCTTGATTGTGTCAGTCATTTTGCGCCTCATACCCCGCGCGCAGGGCGCGTCGCAGCAATTTGCCGTTGGCACCCATGGGCAGCTCTGGCAGATGAACATAAAGGCGCGGCTGTTTGTAGCGCGCCAGGTTTTCTTGTGCATAAAGCGCCAGTGCGGCTTCGTCCAGCGGGGCATCGGCGGTATAAAACGCAGCGATCACGCTTACATCGGCACGCACGGTGACTTCGGTGACACCCACGGCGGTGATGCCGGGATAGCTGACCAGCTTTTGCTCCACCTCGATGGGCGATACGCGAAAGCCGCCCGCGTTCATCATATCGTCATTGCGCCCCAGATAGGTGATCTGGCCATCCTCGGCCATCACCCCTTGATCACCGGTCATAAACCAGCCGTCCTGAAATTTTTCCGCCGTTTGTTCGGGCGCGCCAAGATAGCCCAGCATCAGCCCGGGATCGGTTTTATAGACCGCAATCGTCCCTTCGGTGCCATAGGGCACAGGCCCGTCCGGTCCGATAAGGGCCACGCGCCGGCCGGCCTGCGGGTATCCCAGCGACCCGCCCGATGCAGGACGCGCGGGGGAGCCGGATAGGAACGTCGAACATTCGGACATGCCATAGGCCTCGAAGATCGGGGTACCACTGGCGGTTTGCCACGCGCTGCGCACGGCCTGAGGCAGCTTTTCCCCCGCGCTCAAACCATGGCGCAGACCAGGAATGTCGATGGTGTCATGTTGCTTGAGGATTTGCCGGTAAACCCCCGGGGCAGCTGCGAAAATACTGGCACCGGCCTGGCGCATCAGCGCTGGCAGATCAGCGGCAGCAGTGCCCGCGGCAGGGATCAAGGCCGTGGCCCCCATCGTCCAGGGGTCCATCAATCCGGTGCCCAATGTATAGGTCCAGTTGAACGCCCCCGCATGCATGACACGGTCGTCTTCGTGCAGGTCATACCAGCCGTCAAACATCATCTGCCGCGCCCAAATGGCACGGTGCGCATGCATGACAGCGCTCGGCTTGCCCGATGTGCCAGAAGTATAGATGATATAGCCCAGCCGTTCGGGATCGCCCATGTGCCAATCGGCGGGCGGCAGGCTGCGCATGGCACGCAGCGCATCGACAGTGACCACACCCGCGACATCCGGACAGGCTACAGCCGGATCGTTCAAGATCGCTTTGGGCTGCAAGGTTTCGACAATCGCGCTGACTTCGGGTTCGGTCAGCGCCGCAGCAGTGGGCACAGGCACCAATCCGGCACCAAGAGCACCCAGATAGGCCAGCGGAAAATCGACCGTATTGCCCAACCGCATCAAAACGATGTCACCGGGCACCAGCCCAAGCGCCAAAAGACCGGTCGCGGTCCCGCGCACGGCCGCTTCCAATGCAGCATAGGTCCAGGTTTCGGCACCATCCGGCGCAATGACCGATAGCGCGATTTTATCGCCAAGCGTGGCCGCTTTTGCCAGCACATGCGCGGCCATATTGAACGGTGCGGGGCAGGGCGCAAATCCGTCAGAGGGAGAGAGTGATAACATGCCCCTTCGCTAGCGCGGGTTCCGGCCCGTTGCAAGCAGGATGGACGGGCTATATACGCAAGCTATGACCGACCAGGCCCCGAAATCCCTTATCCAGATTGCCCGCGAAAGCGGCAAAGCCGAAACCGCCCCGCCCGTTGATCTGGGCGCGCGGGTGCGCGAGCTGCGCAAAGCCCGCAACTGGACGCTGGAACAAGCCGCCAATCAGGCGGGGCTGGCGCGTTCAACCCTCAGCAAAATCGAAAACGGGCAGATGTCGCCCACCTATGACGCGCTGAAAAAACTTGCTGTGGGGCTGGAAATCTCGGTGCCGCAATTATTTACGCCGCCCTCTGCCGGCCAGATCAACGGGCGCATGGCTGTCACCAAATCCGGCGAAGGCACCAGCAAGGCCACCACCACCTACGAACATGACCTGTTGGCCGATACCTTGCGCAAGAAACAGATGCTGCCCTACCGCGCCCGCATCCGTGCCCGCAAAATGGAAGAATTCGACGGCTGGGTGCGCCACGATGGCGAAGAATTCCTCTATGTGCTGACCGGCGTGATCCGGCTTTACACCGAATTCTACGAACCCGTGGAAATGCGCCGCGGCGACAGCGCCTATTATGACGCTGCGATGGGCCATAATGTCGTCTCCACCAGCGATGAAGACGCGACAATCCTCTGGGTCACCTCCCTGACGTAACCCGCCCCGTTCGGCTTCATTTTGCCAAATAAACTCTCCCCGAAGGGCCGTTCAGCCACAGGGTCCACACCACGATATAAGCCCCTGAACGTCGCTCTTAGCGCTCTGCATCAATCCACCAGACCTCTGGCATGTAATTCGGCCCATCCCCGTATAGCGGCACGTGGACGGGGTATTTCATCTGCGCAACATGGGCGATGCGGTCTTGGGTGAACTGCCAGAACGGCACCACATAGCGCCCTGCGGTCAACACACGGTCCAGCGCGCGGGTTGCGGCGATGAAATCCTGCGCTGTGGTGGCGCTGACCATCCTATCAATCATGGCATCAATGGCGGGGGATTTCGCGCCCATCATATTGCGACTGCCCGGCTGGTCTGCTGCCTCTGATCCCCAATAATAGCGCTGCTCGTTGCCCGGGCTTAACGAAAGCGCCCGCCGGAAGATCGCCATATCAAAATCGAACTCGGCATTGCGCGACACGAATTGCGCGTCATCAACCGCCTCGACAGCGGCCGCGATCCCCAACCGCTTGAGCGCCTGGATATAAAGCTCGGCAATTGCCATGTTTTCGGTACTGCCCTTGGACAGCAGAATGTCAAAGCGCAGCGCCTTGCCGTTTGCATCACGCATTGTGCCATCCTGCGCGGTGTATCCGGCGTCTTGCAGGGCTTTCATCGCGGTGCGAATGCCCGACCGGTTGCGTGCCGATCCGTCTGAAGCGGGCAGGGCATACCCGTCCAGCGCGCCCTCTGGCAGGCTGTCTTTGAAGGGGGCCAATAATTCGGCCACGCGGCCCTCGGCGGGGCCATGGGTCATCGCCAAGGGCGAGTTCGAAAAATACGAGGTGATCCGGGGTTGCGCCCCGCCGGTCAGGGTCTCGTTTATATATTCAAAGTTGAACGCGGCAATCATCGCCTCGCGCACGCGGATATCGTCAAAGGGCGCGCGGCGGGTGTTCATCACGAAACCGGTCATGCCGGACGGTTTTTCATGGGTGAAGACAGACTTCACCACGTCGCCGCGCTGGATCGCCGGAAAATCATACTGGGTGTCCCAGCTTTCGGCGTTGAATTCCCGTATCGCCGAGATTTCGCCCGCCTTGAACGCCTCGAACAGCACATTGGCATCACCATAGAAATCAAGCTTGATCTGGTCGATGTTGTGGGTGCCGCGCCGGAATGGCACATCTTTGCCCCAATACTCGGGATTGCGCGTCAGGGTCACCTGACGCCCGGCCTGATAATCGGTGACGGTATAGGGACCGGAGCCCACAGGAATATCGGCCAAAGGCGCATTGGCAAAATCGCGACCTTCCCATTGCGCCTTGCTCAGGATCGGACGCATGCCCGCCAACAGCGCCAATTCGCGGTTCTCGGTGTTGAACGCCATCCGGACGCTGCGGGGGCCGGTCTGGGTGATGCTGTCAATCTGCGCGCGCAGCCCGTGATAGCGCGGATGCCCTTCGGACCCCAGCAGATCGTAGCTGAAGATCACATCCTGGGCGGTGACGGGGCTGCCGTCGGCAAACCGCGCCTCCGGTCTTAGCGTGAATTCCACCCAGGACCGGTCCTCGGCGACCTCAATCGATTCGGCCAAAAGACCGTAAAGCGTGAAAGGTTCGTCCCAGGATCGGCCCATTAACGTCTCGTGGGTGAAAAAAGGCAACTGCCACGGCGCGGTGCCTTTGCGCACGAAAGGGTTAAGGCTGTCAAAGCCGCCGGTGTTGCCCAGAACAATTTTGCCGCCCTTTGGCGCATCTGGGTTCGAATAAGGCAGAGACACAAAATCCGGTGGCAAGGCGGGGTCCCCATACATAGATATCCCGTGCATCGGCGCGGCAGTTACTGCAAGGCCAGACAGAATCAGTGAGGAAACAGCCGCAACTGCCCGACAGGTTTGGAAAAAATATGAGGTCATTTTCGAAACAATCCTGCTCTACCCTTGTTTTATTAGGCCAACTCTTAGCCGCGCTGAGGGGGCTTATCAAACTTTAAGCTTGGATTACGGCGAAGGTTTGCGTATAAAGACCTTACTGCTCGATAGGTTTCTTGCCTGTATGAAACCTGCCTCAATAACTTAACGTCCGCTTCGTGCGGACGTTTTTTTTTGCCCGTGGGGGTTTGGTTTTATTCTCATCAATTTCGGCCAGATCGCAGCTGTCAGCAGAATTTAGCCATTTCAATCGGACCGGCCGCATTCCATGATGCAGTCGCAGAAACCGCAGGAGAACACCATGGCCTACACCATCGACCTTTCGCAAAAAACCGCTCTTATTACCGGCTCGAATTCGGGCATTGGCCTTGGGATCGCCTGGGCCCTGGCGCGCGCCGGTGCCGATGTCGTGCTGAACTCGTTCACCGACCGCGACGAAGACCACGCCATCGCCGAAGCGATCTCCAAAGAAACCGGCACCAAAGCGCGCTATATCAAGGCGGATATGTCCAAAGGGGAGGAATGCCGACAGTTTGTCATGGATGCGGGGCATTGCGATATTCTGGTGAACAACGCGGGCATCCAGCACGTGGCCCCGATCCCCGATTTTCCGGTGGATAAATGGGACGCAATCATCGCGATAAACCTCAGCTCGGCATTTCATACCACCGCGATGGCGCTGCCGATGATGCGCAAAGCCGGCTGGGGCAGGGTCGTGAACATCTCGTCTGCACATGGCCTGACGGCGTCCCCGTTTAAATCAGCATATGTCGCAGCAAAACACGGCATCGTGGGGCTTACCAAAACCACCGCCCTCGAGACAGCCAAAGAAGCGATCACCTGTAACGCCATCTGCCCCGGCTATGTTCTGACCGACATCGTCGAAAAGCAAATCCCCGACACGATGAAAGAATACGGCATGAGCCGCGAAGAGGTGATCAAGAACGTCATGCTGGTACGCCAGCCCAGCAAGGAATTCGCGACTGTTGAACAATTGGGCGGCACCGCCACCTTCTTGTGCTCGGATGCGGCGGCACAAATCACCGGAACGACAGTCAGCGTCGATGGGGGCTGGACCGCGCTGTAGCAAGTTTTTCGCCTTCGGCGAGGATATTTAGGAGCCAGAGAAGGGACTGCGCCGGTCCTTCATTCTCTGGCTTTAAAATATCCCCGCCGGAGGCATCTGCCCTTTATTCCGGATCATAAGCTAAAGGTGGTCAGCGCGTGATTTGCCTTTTGGGCGATGCCGCGTCGTCAGGGTGCGGGCGATGAGTTCAGGGCGGTTTTGGACGGTTTTTGATCCGCTGTATCGATTTGCGCGCCTTCGACGGGCAGGGGCCGTTCGGCCGGATAGACAAGGCCTGCGGAGATGACCAGCTTGGCGGCATCCTCGACCGTCATAGCCAGTTCAATCACGTCTTCACGCGGGAAAAACAGCAAGAATCCGGAAGTGGGGTTTGGCGTCGTGGGGATGAACACGCCGACCAGTTCCTTGTCGACGCCAACGTGGCGGGCCACTTCGCCTTTGGCTGCGATCGAGATAAACCCGAGCGCCCATGCCCCGGGACGGGGATATTCCACCATGCAGGCGGTCTCGAAGCTGCGTTCGCCTTGCGCGAAAATCGTTTCGGAAATCTGTTTGATACCCGAATAAATGGTGCGCACGACGGGGGTGCGTTGCACCAGCCCTTCGGCAAAGCGGATGAAGGACCGCCCGATGATGCCTTTGGCCAGCCAGCCGACGATGATGGTGAACAGCAAAAAGATGATCACGCCGATCCCGCGGACGTTGATTTGCGCCGAAGGATCAAGCCCGAAATAGGTCTGGATCAACCGGTCGGGATGGTAGTTCAAGGGCACCATGGGCAGCACGATGCCATCGATCCAGCCGATGACCGACCAGATCAGCCAGATCGTCAGGCCCACCGGTGCAATCACAACCAGGCCCGTTAAAAACGATCCCCGCAGCCGGGCGAAAACCGTGCGTTTTGGCAAAGGAGGCGGGCTATGGGGCGTGAAAGGCGTGTTCATCGGCGTTTATGTCTTCCAAATAAGTGTCCAGCCAGAGCTAAGTGCTTTGATGTTAGCCTACAATGGACGGTGGATGGATTTCGGGCATCAATTGACTTTCAGGGCCAGTGCTGCCGCTATTCTGGACGCCAGACGTGCGTTATTGCGGACCAGTGCGATGTTTGCGCTCAGGGATTTGCCTTCGGTCAGTTCGAAAATCCGTTGCAGCAAATAGGGGGTGACGGCTTTGCCGGTGATCCCGTGGGTATTGGCGTCATTTTGTGCGGTGGCGATGATCGGGGCAAGGTCGGCGGCCGGGATTTCGTCGGCGGACGGGATCGGGTTGGCGACAAGTTGACCACCGGGCAGGCCCAATTGCGCCCGGGTCACGTGTGCTGCTGCGATCTGGGCGGGGTCATCCATGCGCAGCGGGGATCGCAGGGCCGAGGTGCTGCTCCAGAACGCGGGAAAGCTGTCCTGACCCACGGTGATCACAGGCACGCCTTGGGTTTCCAGCACTTCGAGGGTTTTGGCTACGTCGAGGATGGCCTTGGCACCGGCAGCAACCACGGTAACGGGGGTTTGGGCCAGTTCCAGCAGGTCGGCCGAGATGTCGAACGAGGTTTCGGCACCTTTATGCACGCCGCCGATGCCGCCGGTGGCAAACACACAGATGTCTGCCAGATGTGCCGCAATCATGGTGGCGGCCACGGTGGTGGCCCCTGTGCCACCTGTGGCGATACAGGCGGCCATATCGGCGCGCGACAGTTTTGCGACGCCTTTGGCCTGGGCCAGTTTCTCCAGCTCGGCGTCCTCGAGCCCGATGTGAAGCTGCCCGTTGATCACGGCGATGGTCGCAGGGGTGGCACCGGCTGCGCGCACGTCGGCTTCGACCTGGCGAGCGACCTCGAGGTTTTGCGGATAGGGCATGCCGTGGGTGATGATCGTGCTTTCGAGGGCGACGATCGGCGTGCCGTCACGGTGGGCTTTGGCAACTTCGGCGCAGCGGTGCAGGGGGATCATATTTTGGTCTCTCCGGAAACATATTGTGCAGCGGCTTCAAGGGCATGGGTCAAGGCAGCATCGGCTGTGGCCCCCTGGATCTCGGCCGCGATATGGGCCGCCATAAAGGTATCGCCAGCGCCGGTCACGCGGGTGACGGATACGGCGGGCGGGATCTGGGTGATCAGGCCGCTTGACTGGCCAACGGTCGCGGGGTTGCCGCCATCGGTGACAACGGCCCTGACAGCGCCGCGGTCCAGCAGGGAGGTGGCCGCATCGCGCGAATTGTCAAAGGTGGTCTGGCACAGCAGTCCGGCTTCCTCGAGGTTGACATAAAGCGTGCCGCGTTTGGCCTGGATAAAGGGGCTCAGGCGCATGGCCTTGCCGGGGCTGGCAGGTGCCACGCGCAGATCGGCATTTGCCAACAGCGGGCTGCGCGCCATTTCGGCCAGCAGATCAAGGGTCAGGTTGCCATCAAGGGCGACGGCCCCTGTGTAGGGCGTTGCCAGTGACCCGTCGGCAAAGGGGCGCAGGATTTTATCGCCGGCGGCCTCGAGCGAATGGGCGTCGGCAATGGCGGCGATCAGGCCGTTCGTGCCTTCGACCGCCATATATTGATCGGTAGGCAGATCGTCGGACCGGTAGACGTAATCGGTGTTCAGCCCGCGCAGCTTGCACGCCGCGATCAACTCGTCGCCTTCTGCGTCGCGGCCCACAGCGCTGATCAGCGCAGGCGACAGGCCAAAGCGGGCCAGGGCCATCGCAATGTTCAGGGCGACGCCGCCGGGCAGGCGCGTGATGCGGCCCGGCATATCCGAGCCCTGCCGCATTTGGGTTTCAGCGCGCCCGATGATGTCCCACAGGACCGAGCCGATGCAAAGAATTTCAGGTGTATCTGTCATGGGGTCCGTATTGCCCAGACCAGCGCCAAGGCGCAAGCCCGGTTGAATGTGTCAGGGAACAGACTGCGATCACTTTGGCACGGCAAAGGTCAAGGATGCCCAGAGGCTTTCCCAATGGGGGCTGGTGGCGGTTTTGCCTGCATCCGCTGCGGGGCGCAGGACCACTGAATCCACCAGATAGGTCATGCCGGCGGTCACCGGAAAGGTCAGATGGCCCGCGTCGTCACTGCGATACACGGTGACTGTCGGTTCGGTTTCGGCGGATTTCGCATAGACTTCGATCTGCACATCGCTGCGCGGTTCCCCTTGATAGGTCAGCGCGACCGTCATGTTTCCGTCGAAATCCGGGTCATAGGGGTTCGTCAACGCGGTCAGTTCGGTCTGGAGCCCGAGATTTATGTCGCTGCCGTGGCCGTCGCCAATGGCAATCAAAGCCTTGGAATGGCGGGTATAGCGTTCGCGCACCCTGTCTTGGGGGTAACCGGCGGCGCGGTGTTCGGCCACTGCAGTTTTGAAATCCTTGTGTTCGGTAAAGCCGACAAAGGTGTCCCAGTCTTTATACGTCAGCGAGGACGGCGATGCCTCGTGGGCGACGATCAGCAAACCGTCACGGGGGGGTGCTTTGGTCTGCAACGCGGGGGAATCGCCCATGCGGCTTTGGATCGGGAGGGTTTCCCCCTCGAACGTCAGGTCAAAACGATCTGTCCGGTTCGAGAAATAGGCGATATCGGTGCCTTCAAAAATCTGGCCGTTCTTTATGCTGGTTGTCAATTCCGCGCCGGGCTTTACTTGATATGTCGGCGCTTCGAGCCAGAATTCATGGGCAACGGCCGGAAATGCGGCAAAACCGACAGACATCACAAGCGCAAGACGGGACAGAAACATGATAGACACCTTATATAAAGTAATGCTCAAGCTGGTCTATGCGGTGCTTTTGTCAAGTGCTGTGACGGGGGCGGTGCGTGCACATGAGGTGGTCCCGACCATTGCGGATTTGACCGTGGCGGATGGCATCGCTGATCTGTCGTTGCGGGTCAACCTTGAGGCGCTGTTGTCTGGGATTGATCTGGATGCGGTCGCAGACACCAATGATGCCGAAAATGCAGGGGATTATGACAGTTTGCGCGCCTTGCCGGCCGAACAGATTGCTGCGCGAGTGCCGGAACTGCTGGCCGCATGGAACGCGGGCCCCTTGCTGCGCGTCGACGGGCAGGCGGTAGATCTGGAAACCGTGTCGGTCAGTGTTCCCGAAAATGTGAACGAAGAGCTGCCGCGGATTTCGCAAGTGCTGCTGCAAGCCCGGATCCCTGCGGAGGCGCGGGCCGTCGTGGTGGCCTGGCCTGCCGGATCGGGCGCGATGGTCTTGCGGCAACAAGGGGTCCAGGACCCCTATACCGGCTATCTGGAGGGCGGCGCGCAAAGCCCCGAGATCGTTCTGACGGGCGGCGGGCAGGAAACCGCATGGCAGGCGTTTTTGACCTATATTCCCGTGGGGTTTGACCACATCCTGCCCAAAGGTCTGGATCACATCTTGTTCGTGCTGGGCCTGTTCTTTTTGTCGACACAGCTGAAACCGCTGATCTGGCAGGTGTCGGCCTTTACGGCGGCGCATACGGTGACGCTGGCGCTTGGGGCGCTTGGGGTGGTGACGGTGCCGGGGTCGATCGTGGAGCCGCTGATCGCTGCATCCATTGTTTATGTCGCTGTCGAAAACATCTTTACCTCGGGGCTAAGCCGTTGGCGGCCCTTTGTGATTTTCGGGTTCGGGCTGCTGCACGGGCTGGGCTTTGCGTCGGTTCTGGGGGAATTCGGCCTGCCTGAAGACCAGTTCATTCCGGCGCTGATCGGGTTTAACATTGGGGTCGAGATCGGCCAGCTGACAGTGATCGCAATCATGGCGCTGTGCGTCTGGCAAGCCTTGCGCGTGGCGCGGGGTGCCGGCGGGGCGCAGGGGGCAAAGCTGCTTTATACCGGGCTGGCGATTGCCGCTTTGGCTCTGTGCTTTGTGCCGATGCCGGATGTTGCCGCCGCGCTGGAGGCCCCTGTGCCGTTGTTCCTGGTACCCTTTGCGCTGGTCTTTACGGCGTGCTTTCTGTCGGTTCAATTTCGCCAGACAGCCGCGCCATACCGGCGGTTTGTGGCGGTCCCGGCCTCTGTCGGGATCGCGGCCGTGGGGGCCTATTGGTTCATCGAGCGGGTGTTTTTATAACACCCGCCTGATCTCACTTCATCGCGGCGACGAGGGTGGCCAGTGCTTGGGCCGGATTGTCTGATGCCCAGATTTCATCGCCGATGCCAAAGAAATCGGTAAAGGGGGTGAGGGTGCGGATCAGCGCCTCGTCCAGACCACCTTCGGCGACGCAGGGCACTTCGATCACTTCGGACCACCACTGAAACAGATCAAGTTCAGCATAGGATCCGTCATCCAGCGCACTGGGGCGCACGGGGCCAAAGCTGATGTAATCGGCGCCGGCCTCGCCTGCGGCCATGCCGTCATGGCGCGATCCTGCGCAATAGCTGCCGACGATGGCGTCTTCTCCAAGGGTTTTGCGGGCATGGCGCACGGAACGCGCGGCATCCGTCAGGTGGACACCGTCCAACCCGATGCGTTCGGCCAGCAATGTGTGGTCGGCAATCACCATCGCAATGTCGCGCGCATCGGTGATTTCACGCACCGCATCTGCGGCGCGCAGCACCACATCTTCGTCGCGGGTGCTGAGCGCGAGGCGCACGCAGGCGAAGGGTTGGGTGTCAAGAACGCGGGCCAATGTCTGGGGAAAGGTTTCCAGCTCGAATTCGGGCGGGGTGATCAGGTAAAGCTGCGGCTGTTCGGGCGTTGTCATGGCAAGCGGTCCTTTGCTGTGTTGGTGCCAATTAACGGATCGCGCAGGGAAAGAAAAACTTTTATGCCTCCGGCGGGGATTTTTTACCATTTGGAAGCAGGGGGCGTTCTTGTGAGAGTAGCGTTGCGCGGGTAAGAGGCAGGCATGAATGATACTGTAGAGAACCCCAAGATACCGGCTTTTGTGTTGGTACGCCCGCAAATGGGCGAGAATATCGGTGCCGCCGCGCGCGCGATGTGGAATTTCGGTCTGGACCGGATGCGGATTGTCGCGCCGCGTGACGGCTGGCCGAACCCTGCTGCCGATGCCATGGCGTCGGGTGCGGGGCGGTTGCTGGACGAGGCGGTCGTTTATGACGATCTGGCGGGATCGTTGGGGGATGCGGCCTTTGTCTTTGCCACCACCGCGCGCGAGCGGGATTTGACCAAGCCGGTGTACAGCCCCGAAGCCGCGATGGCCAAGGCGGCTGAACTGATTGCCCAGGGCCAGCGGGTCGCGGTGATGTTCGGGCCGGAGCGGGCAGGGCTTGAGAATGACGATATTGCAAGGGCCAATGCGATTGTATCGGTGCCGGTGAATCCGCAGTTTGCATCGCTTAATCTGGCGCAATGTGTGCTGTTGATGGGCTATGAATGGATGCGCGCCCAATCCGAGGTGGTGCCCCAGCAGGTCGAGATGGCAGGCACCGATTGGGCCGACAACAGCGAGATCGAGCATCTGGCGCGGCATTTCGAGGAACGGCTGGATGTGGCAGGATTCTTTTATCCCGAACACAAGGCCACCAGCATGAAGGTCAATCTGCGCAACATGTGGTCGCGCCTGCCGTTGACCCGTGCGGATGTGCAGATGTTGCATGGCACCCTGCGACAGATGGTACGCTGGAAAGAGCGCGGCTAGACCTTTGGGCCTACGTGACCTATTTCTGCAACAAACCTAGCAGACAAGAGGCACCATGGCCGAGAAACGTAAGCTTTTTGAGGAAGTGGGCGATGCACAAGCGGCGCGCCCTGTTGCACATACCGGCGGGATTGATCGGGGGCGGGGCGGCGCACGCGGTGCCATTCGCATCTGGCTGTTCATGCTGTTCGCGCTGGTCTTTGTCATGATCGCCGTTGGTGGTCTGACGCGGTTGACCGATAGCGGGCTCAGCATCACCGAATGGCGGCCCTTTACCGGGGCGATGCCACCGCTGAACGAGGCGGACTGGCAATCGGAATTTGCCAAATACCAGGAGATCGACGAATTCCTCGTGCAAAATTCCTGGATGCAACTGAGCGATTTCAAACTGATTTACTGGTGGGAATGGGGCCATCGTCAACTGGGCCGCGTGATCGGGCTGGTTTGGGCGATCGGGTTCTTGTGGTTCTTGCTGCGCCGCCAAATTCCGACCGGCTGGACGGGGCGTTTGCTGTTGCTGGGCGGGCTTGGGGGCCTGCAAGGCGCGATTGGCTGGTGGATGGTATCCTCGGGCGTCACCACGGGCGAGGCGGTTTTGGATGTGGCCAGCTACAGGCTTGCCACGCATCTGGGGCTGGCGTTTGTGATCCTGGGGTTCATCACCTGGTACGCCTTGATGCTGGGCCGTCCCGAGAAGGACCTGATGCAGGCGCGTCGGGCTAAGGAAAGCAAACTGTTTGGCATGTCCACCGGGCTGCTGCATTTCGCATTCCTGCAGATTTTGCTGGGTGCTTTGGTCGCTGGCATTGATGCGGGGCGCTATTTCGTCGATTGGCCGTTGATGCAGGGGCAGTTCTTTCCACCCGATGCATTCAGCATCACGCCGGTCTGGCGGAATTTCTTTGAAAATCCGGGGCTTGTGCAGTTCATGCACCGCATGGCCGGCTATTTGTTGCTTGCTTTTGCCGTGGTCGTATGGCTGCGCGGGCGCACATCGGCACATCCAAACACGCGCAGCGCCTTCAATCTGATGATGCTGGCCATGGCGGGGCAGGTTGTGCTGGGCATCGTCACTGTTTTGAACGCGGCCCCGGTGCATATCGCCATTTGGCATCAGGTACTCGCTGTGGTCTTGTGGGTCCTTATTCTGCGGGCGCGGTTCCTAAGCGGCTATCCCATTCCAACTTCCCTGAGAGGAAAAACCAAATGAGTGCTTTTGATGATCTGATGGCGTTTCAACGCGAAACAGAGGCGCTTTCCCAGATTGCGGGGCGTTTGGGGTGGGACCAGGAAACCATGATGCCACGCGGTGCGGCCCCCCAACGGGGCGAAGAAATGGCCGCCATCGAAGGGGTCTTGCATGCACGGCGGGTGGATTCGCGCATTGCGGACTGGCTGGGGATGATCGACGAAGGCCATCTGGATGAGGCCGGAAGCGCGCAATTGCGCCATATCCGGCGGTCCCATGCGCGGGCCAGCAAGGTGCCTGCCGCATTGGCCGCCCGTCTGGCGCGGGTCACCTCTGAGGCGCAAGGCATCTGGGCCGAGGCGCGCGAAGCAGATGATTTCAAGGCGTTTGCATCGACCCTGTCCGAAGTGATCACGTTGAAACGTGAGGAGGGCATGGCGCTGGCCGCCGGTGGCGACGTCTATGATGCGATGCTGGACGATTATGAACCGGGTGCCACGGGGGCCGAGCTTGAGGCGATGTTTGGTGCATTGCGCCCCGAATTGACCCGCCTGCGCGAAGCTGTGCGCGCGGCAGAGGCACCGCCGAAACTGGAAGGCAAATTTGACGAATCCGCACAGATGAAGCTGACGCGGCAATTGGCCAAGACCTTTGGCTATGACATGAGCATGGGCCGTGTGGACAAGGCAGTGCATCCGTTTTCAAGCGGATCGGGCCTTGATGTGCGGATCACCACGCGCACCAACGAGACGGACCCGTTCAATTGCTTTTATTCGACCATCCACGAGGTCGGTCATGCCTGCTATGAGCAAGGGATCGACCGCGACCATTTGCTGACCCCTTTGGGGGCCGGTGTGTCGATGGGGGTCCATGAAAGCCAAAGCCGCATTTACGAAAACCAGCTGGGCCGCAGCCGCGCCTTTACGGAATGGCTGTTTGGCCAGATGAAAGATGCCTTTGGCGATTTCGGCGTCGCGGATGCGGATATGTTCTACCGGATCGTGAACCGGGTGTCTGACGGCTTTATCCGCACCGAAGCGGATGAGTTGCAATATAACCTGCATGTCATGATGCGTTTTGATCTCGAGCGGGCTTTGATGGGCGGCGATCTTCAGGTCGATGGCCTTGAGGCCGCGTGGAATGACCGTTTCAAGGCCGATTTCGGCTATGAGGTTGATAAGCCGTCCAACGGTGTCTTGCAGGATGTGCATTGGTCGGTGGGGCTGTTTGGCTATTTCCCGACCTATTCCTTGGGCAATGTCTATGCGGGCTGCCTGAACGCGGCGTTGCGCAAGGATGTTCCGGATCTGGACAGCCAGTTGGCCAAAGGGGAAACCGGATCTGCCACGGCTTGGTTGAAAGATAATGTGCAGACCCACGGTGGCCTTTATGAGCCCAAAGACCTGATCACCCGCGCCACGGGCACGGCCCCGACCGAGGCACCTTTGCTGGATTATCTGAAGACCAAATTCGGCGAATTATACAAGGTCTGACCATAAAATCAGGCTTTCCAAGGTGGGCGGAACGCGATTCGCTCACCTTTAGGTAAAGTTCGGCGGTATCATTAAACGGTCTGGTTTTAGGCGCGGGGATTGGGACGCTTTGGTAGAAACAGCCAATGGGCAGGCTGGAATTACCGGCCAAGCCATAAAATTGGGTGTTCAAGGGGCGTTTTGGCACTTAAACCCGTTTGCAATGGCAGGCAAATTATGCGAGAAAAAGCACGATGAATTCTTTTTCGAGATTTGGAGATCGACGAATGACACGTTTCACAGCAATCACAGCAGCACTTCTTTTGACTGCAGGCATGGCATCCGCCCAAGATACAACCGCAGTAGCAGTTGGTGGTGAAACAGGCATTCCTGGTTACCCAACAAGCGTTATCGGTGCAAATGGCGTTGCCTATGCATGTGGTCCGCTCATCGGCGGCGTATATAACTGCGTTACAGCAGCAGGCGCAGGTGCCGGTGCTGGTGCAGGCTTTGGTGGTATCGGCGCAGGTGGCATTGCCGGTATGGTAGCAGCTGTCGTAGCAGTCGCCGCGATTGCCAACAGCAGCAACGGTACAAACGGCACCAACTAAACAATAGTTTAGTTTCAGCTTAGAAAAAGCGTCCCGATCCGGGGCGCTTTTTTTCGTTTGTGCAACGGTTTTTCAGACCTGTGAAATTGCCAGACCTGTAAAATTCACTGCCCAGCGAAAGATGCCGCATCAAAGAAAAAAGCCACCCGGTATCAGACCGGGTGGCTTTTTCATGTTCTGTGCAGATATCGGCGAATTAGGATTCTTCGGTCGCCTCGCCCTCAATCTCGCCATCAATCTCGTCATCACCCTGATCGGCGATCCATGCGACGCTCACGACCACTTCGCCCTTGCCGGTATCGAACACTTTCACACCGCCGGCACTGCGCGACCGGAAGGAAATGCCCTCGACGGGGACGCGGATGGATTGGCCTTTGGACGTGGCCAACATGATCTGGTCGTCCATCTCGACAGGGAAGGAGGCGACGATATCGCCACCGCGCATGGCCTTGTCCATGGCTGTCACACCCAGACCACCACGCCCGCGCACCGGATAATCATGGCTGGACGACAATTTGCCCGAGCCTTTTTCGGTGATCGTCAGCAGCAGGTTCTCGGCGGCTGACATTTCGGCATAGCGTTCCTGGCTGATGGTCGCGTTTGCGTCTACTTCTTCTTCGTCCGAAACAACATCTGCATCATCGGCCAGACCCGCCATCGCGCGGCGCATCTTGAGGTAGGCCGACCGTTCTTCGGATGTCGCATCAAAGTGGCGGATGATCGACATGGAGACCACCTTGTCGTCGCCGCTTAGCTTGATGCCACGGACACCAACCGACGCGCGGCTGTTGAACACGCGCACATCTGTGGCAGGGAAACGGATCGCCCGGCCTGAATTGGTGACCAGCATCACATCGTCATCATTCGATGCAATGCGCGCATTGATCAGCGTGGTGTCGGCGTGATCGTCCTCGAACTTCATCGCGATCTTGCCGTTGCGCATGACGTTGGTGAAATCCGACAGCTTGTTGCGGCGCACGGTGCCTGCCGAGGTGGCGAATACCACCTGCAAATCGGCCCATTCGGCCTCGTCGCGGTCAACGGGCATGATGGCCGCGATGGATACACCAACCGGGATCGGCAGAATGTTAACGATCGCCTTGCCTTTCGATGTGCGGCTGCCCTGCGGCAAACGCCATGTCTTGAGCTTGTACACCATGCCATCGGTCGTAAAGAACAGCAGCTGCGTGTGGGTGTTGGCGACGAAAAGCGTGGTGACCACGTCTTCTTCTTTGGTCTGCATCCCCGACACGCCTTTGCCACCGCGGCGCTGGCTGCGGAAATCCACCAAAGGTGTGCGTTTGATATAGCCGCCGGAAGTCACGGTCACGACCATGTCTTCGCGCGCGATCAGGTCTTCGTCATCCATGTCACCGGACCAATCGACGATCTCGGTCCGACGTGGCACGGCAAACTGGTCTTTCACTTCGGCCAGTTCATCCGAGATGATGCTCATGATCCGCTCGCGGCTGCCCAGAATTTCAAGGTATTCCTGGATCTTCTTGGCCAGCTCTTCCAGCTCGTCGGTAACTTCCTTGACGCCAATCTGGGTCAGGCGCTGCAACCGCAGTTCCAGAATGGCGCGGGCTTGGGCCTCGGACAGGTTATAGGTGCCGTCATCATTGGCGGTATGGGTCGGATCGTCGATCAGCGCGATGTATGGCAAAATCGATTCCGCAGGCCAACGGCGCGTCATCAGTTTTTCACGCGCTTCGGATGCATCGGCAGAAGACCGGATGGTCGCGACGATTTCGTCGATATTGGTGACGGCCACGGCCAGACCACACAGGATATGGCTGCGTTCACGGGCCTTGCGCAGCAGGAATGCTGTGCGGCGGGCAACCACATCTTCGCGGAAATCAATGAAATAGGTCAGGAACTTGCGTAGCGTCAACTGTTCGGGGCGGCCGCCGTTCAGCGCCAGCATGTTACAGCCGAAATAGGTTTGCATCGGCGTATAACGGAACAGTTGGTTCATCACGACTTCGGCTGTCGCATCGCGTTTCAGCTCGATCACGACGCGCACACCGTTGCGGTCGGATTCATCCTGAACGTGGGCGATGCCTTCGATCTTTTTCTCGCGGACCTGTTCGGCGATCTTTTCGATCATGGTGGATTTGTTCACCTGATAGCAGATCTCGTCGATGACGATGGCAAAACGGTCTTTGCGGATCTCTTCAACACGGGTTTTGGCGCGCATGATGACGCTGCCACGACCCTCAAGATACGCTTTGCGCGCACCGGAGCGGCCCAGCATGATACCACCGGTCGGGAAATCGGGGCCGGGGATATATTCGATCAGGTCTTCGGAGGTCAGATCGGGGTTCACGATCAGCGCCTGACAGGCATCGATGACCTCGCCCAGGTTATGGGGCGGAATGTTGGTCGCCATACCGACGGCAATACCGCCCGCACCATTGACCAGCATGTTCGGGAACCGCGCGGGCAGAACCGTGGGTTCACGTTCCTTGCCATCGTAGTTGTCGATAAAGTTAACGGTGTCTTTGTCCAGATCGCTGGTCATGAACGACGCGACCTTGTCCAGACGCGATTCAGTATAGCGCATCGCCGCTGCGCTATCGCCGTCCATCGAGCCAAAGTTGCCCTGGCCATCAATCAGCGGCAAGGACATCGAGAAATCCTGCGCCATCCGCACCAAGGCGTCATAAATCGCGCTGTCGCCATGCGGGTGGTACGAACCCATCACATCGCCCACGGATTTCGCGGATTTGCGATAGGTCTTGTCGTGGGTGATGCCTTTTTCATACATCGAATAGATGATGCGGCGGTGAACGGGTTTCAGACCGTCCCGCAGGTCGGGGATGGCGCGGCTGACGATGACAGACATGGCGTAATCCAGATAGGATGTGCGCATCTCGTGTTCGATGGTGACCGAAGGGCCATCGTAAACGGGGCGCTCTGCCGGGATTTTGTCATCGTTTTCAGGTGTTTCTGGCGTGTCGTTCACGTGATCTGCCTAGCTCTTGCTGGTTCTATATATTGGGGTTTTGTATAGCAGACGGGGTATATAGGGTGCAATGCCTGTGGGCTTACTGGGTCGATTTGAATCGGAGAGAACAGCTAAGTCATTGAAAAACAAGCAGACTAATTCGTGCCCATTTCAGGTGGCGTAACGTCAATTTATTACGCTGCCCACAAGTGGCGAAATCGCGGCTAGGATGCGTGCAATTGTCAGAGGGAGAGCCGGAAATGCAGCGAATATTGGTGAATCAGACGTCTATCGCCCAAACCCGGCATCAGGACGTCGCCAGCGCGCCGCTTGAGGCGGGGCAGGCACGGCTTGTGCTCGAAAGCTTTGCGCTGACCTCCAACAACGTGACCTATGCGGCAGCGGGGTTTGACATCGGCTATTGGCAGTTTTTCCCAAGCGGAAGCGAAGGTTGGGGCATCGTCCCGGTCTGGGGCACGGCCAAAGTTGTGGAAAGCCGCAGCGATGCTTTGGCGGTCGGCACGCGGCTTTACGGCTTTTACCCGATGGCGGAGGAGATGGTGATAACGCCAAAATCTGCGCAGGGCGGGTTTGTGGACGCAGCAGAGCACCGCGCGAAACTGCCGTTGATCTACAACCAATACACGCCGGTACGATCCGGCAGCGATGCTGACGACCATCTGCGGGCGATTTTACAGCCTTTGCTGGCCACATCGTTTTTGCTGTTCGACTGGTTGCAGGACAATGACTGTTTCGGCGCGCGGCAGATCATCATCGGCAGCGCATCGTCGAAAACCGGTCTGGGGCTGTGCAAATATCTGGCTGAACCTGCGGATCGCGCCTATCGGATTGTCGGTCTGACATCTGCGAAAAACCGTGAGTTTGTGGAAAGCCTTGGCGCATGCGACAGCGTGCTGACCTATGACCAGATCGACGATATTGCGCAGGTGCCTTCGGTCTATGTGGATATGTCCGGCAACAGCGCGGTCAAGGCCGCGTTGCATGCGCATTTGGGCGCCGCGCTCAAGCATTCCTCGGCTGTGGGGCTGAGCCATTGGGATCACTTTGCGCCCGCGCAAAAGCTGGCAGGGCCAAAGCCCGAATTCTTTTTCGCGCCGTCGCAGGTGGCCAAACGGCGCGCCGAATGGGGGCCGGGCGAGATCGAGAAACAGATCACCGCGGCATGGAAGCGGATCGCGGCGGATGCATCAACCTGGATGAAAGTGCAGGTCCATCAGGGCATCGCGGCAGCCGAGGCCCCGTATCACGCGCTGGTCACAGGGCAGGCGGACCCGACGACAGGCGTGATTATCCGGCCCTAGAGGTCAGGCCGAACAGCTGGCACCGCCCAAAACGCAGAACTTGGCGCAATGGGGGTGGTTGAGCGCGACATCTTTTTCGGCTTCTTCAAGGCTGTTGCCCAGTTCGAATTCCGCGCTGTAGGGCAGCAGGGTGCAGGCCAGCACGGCAGGCTTTTCAGCGCCCTTGCGTTTGACCACCATCCGCGAAGATGAACACATGATCACATCAGGAGACTTGTTTAAGATACCCCAGCAAGCCGTTGTAATCTCAGGAACTTCTACGGTTTCGTCCATCTCGGGGAACAGCACGGTCATGCCCGGATCATTGGCGTCGATGTCAAACCCGTGTTCGGCGTAAAACGCGCCATATCCGGCGCGGCTGTCTTCGTCACTGGCCCCGAAAACCGACCTGCCGGCAACCGCCATGCGAAGGCCGTTGTCGCGCAACCATTCCATGCCGGTGACCGTCTTGGCCAGCGCGCCTTGGCCACGTTCAGCATCATGCAGATCAGCGCGATAGTGATCGACCGAAATCCGCAGGGTCAGCTTGCCGGGGTAGGCGGCGTTCAACCGTTTCAGCCCTGCCAGCACCGGTTTGCGCATCATCGGACGCATCGCGTTGGTCAGGATCAGCACATCATAGCCGGCGGCCAAGGACGCCTCGGTCATTTCGATCATTTGCGGGTTCATAAAGGGTTCACCGCCGGTAAAGGCGATTTCCGTCACGGGCCAGTTGCGCGCCGTGATCTGCCCCAGATAATCGCGGACCTCGTCAGCCGTGATATAGACCAGCGCATCATTGGTGGGGCTCGACGCGATATAGCAATTCACGCATTCGATATTGCACAGCGTACCTGTGTTAAACCACAAGGTCTGCGGATGGGTCAGACTGACGGTCGCGCGGGTTTCGCCCTTGGCAGTCACCAGGGGGTTTTCGAATTTTCCGGCGTTGGCCTGTGCAATATCTTTCATCGACAATGCGCCCCTTAATGGTTTGTGCAATTTCTTTGTCTAGGCGAATGGTAAATTCAAGAAAACCCTGTGTATTCTTTCGCACATACTTGTGAAGTGCAGAAAATCCTGTATGTTTGCGCTAACATTGAATGAACCGCCCATAAATGCTGTGCCCGTGCAGCAAGGAGTTGCCCCATGGTCTCACGCGTTATTCCGGTCGATCCGTTCGATCTGGTGATTTTCGGCGGTACCGGTGATTTGGCCCGACGCAAGATCTTGCCCGGTCTGTTCCGGCGTTTCTGTTCCGGTCAAATGCCTGAGAACGCCCGGATTATCGGTGCTGCGCGCACAGATATGGATGCCGATGGCTACCGGGTGATGATTGCCGAGGCGATTGCTGAATTCAACGCGGATTTCGAGCATGAAAAGGGCCAGCTTGAAGGGTTTTTGACCCGTCTGGAATACGTCACCATTGATGCCAAGGGCACGGATGGCTGGGCCGATCTGCAAAAGCTGATGTCGGGCAAGGACCGGGTCGAGGCATATTATTTCTCGGTTTCTCCGGCGCTTTTCGGTGATCTGGCAGAGCGGTTGCAGCAATGGGGCATGGCCGATGCGAACAGTCGCATCGTGGTTGAAAAACCCTTTGGCCGCGATCTGCAAACCGCACGCGCCTTGAACGCCACGCTGGCCAAATATTTCGACGAAAGCCAGATTTACCGGATCGACCATTATCTGGGCAAGGAAACCGTCCAAAACCTCATGGCTGTCCGCTTTGGCAACATGCTGTTCGAGCCGCTTTGGAACAGCCAGTATGTCGATCACATCCAGATCACTGTGGCCGAAACCGTGGGCGTCGGGGGCAGGGGTGAATATTACGACAAATCCGGTGCCATGCGCGATATGGTGCAAAACCACCTGATGCAATTGCTGTGTCTGATCGCGATGGAACCACCGGCGCGGTTTGATCCTGACGCGGTGCGCGATGAAAAGCTCAAGGTGATCCGCGCGCTGGATCCGGTGTTGCCACATCACATTTCGCGCGGGCAATATCAGGCCGAACCGTGCAACGAGACCGAACATCCCGGCTATCGCACCGCCGTCGGCGACCCCCGTTCGCGCACCGAAAGCTTTGTCGCGCTGAAAGCCCACATCAGCAACTGGCGGTGGGCGGGCACGCCTTTCTATCTGCGCACCGGCAAACGCATGGCGGCGCGGTCCTCCGAGATCACAGTGGTGTTCAAGGAAACCCCGCATTCGATCTTTGCCGAAGACGCAGGCCGGCACCGCAACGTCTTGTCGATCCGGCTGCAACCGAACGAGGGGATTACGCTGGGCGTGACGATCAAGGAGCCCGGCCCCGGCGGCATGCGTCTGATCGACGTGCCGCTGGACATGACCTTTGCCGATGCATTGGGGGCTGAAGGGGCCGAACAGGTTGACGCCTATGAACGGCTGATCATGGATGTGATCCGTGGCAACCAGACCTTGTTCATGCGCGGCGACGAGGTCGAAGCCGCCTGGGCGTGGACCGACCCGATCATCCAGGGCTGGGAGGCCCGCAACGACGTGCCCAAACCCTATGACAGCGGCTCTGACGGACCTACGGATGCGATGGAAATGATGCGGCGCGACAACCGTAAATGGCGGGAGCTTTCGGCATGAAACTGATCGAATACGCAGACCGGGACATTCTGGCGCTGGATGTGGCGAATATTCTGGCAGGAGAGTTGGAAAACGCGCTGCTGTCCCATGACAGGGTCAGCCTGGCCGTGCCCGGTGGCACCACGCCCGGCCCGATTTTCGACAGTCTCAGCGCTGCCAGCCTTGACTGGTCGCGGGTGCAGGTGATGCTGACCGACGAACGTTGGGTCGCCCCCGATCACGATATGTCGAACGCACGGTTGCTGCGCCAGCGTTTGCTGGTTGGTCCGGCGGCCGCGGCGGGGTTCACGCCGTTTTACCTTGACGGTCTGACCGCCGCCGAAGCATCCGAGCAATTGTCAGAAACCATCACCCGGCATCTGCCGATTTCCGTGCTGGTTCTGGGCATGGGGGCCGATATGCACACGGCCTCGCTTTTCCCCGGATCGGACGGGCTGGCAGCGGCGATGGCCGATGATGCACCCGCAGTCTGCCCCATTAACGTCGCTGGCCAAGACATTGGCCGCATTACACTTTCCCGACCGGTTCTCGAGGGGGCCATGTCGAAACATCTGGTCATCTTCGGTGATGAAAAACGCGCAGCGGTAGAGCGGGCCTTGACCCTCCCGGCCCATGAGGCCCCCATCGGCGCAGTATTACAAGAGGCGGTGGTCCATTGGGCAGCATGACAAAATTCGACGCTCTTATTGCGATGCAGGCAGCGGTCAAGGACCGGTCGATCCTGTCCCTGTTCGACGATGCCGACCGCGCGGCGACATTCAGCGCGCAAACCGGCGACATGCTGTTTGATTTTTCAAAGACCAACCTTGACCGCGAAACGATGGATGCGCTGCTGGCGTTGATCGACGGGGCCGATGTTCAGGCGCGGCGCGACGCGATGTTCGCAGGCGACAAGATCAACGAAACCGAAGGCCGCGCCGTCTTGCACACCGCCTTGCGCAACCTTGATGGCGGGCCGGTGATGGTTGACGGGGCGGATGTCATGCCGGGCATTCTGGCGACGCTCGACCGGATGCGCGATTTTGCCGACAATATCCGCGCCAGCGACATTACCGATGTTGTGAATATCGGCATCGGCGGGTCCGACCTTGGCCCTGCGATGGCCGTGCAGGCGCTGTCGCCCTACCATGACGGGCCGCGCTGCCATTTCGTGTCAAATGTGGATGGTGCGCATATCGCCGATACGCTGCGCGGGCTCGATGCAAAAACCACGCTGGTCATCGTCGCCTCGAAAACCTTCACCACGATCGAAACCATGACCAATGCCCGCACCGCGCGGGCGTGGATGACAGAAAATGGCGGCGACCCCGCACAGCAGTTTGCCGCCCTCAGCACAGCCCAGGACAAGACAGATGCGTTCGGCATCAATCCCGCACAGGTCTTCGGCTTCGAGGATTGGGTCGGCGGGCGGTATTCCGTCTGGGGCCCGATCGGGCTGTCTTTGATGATCGCCACCGGCCCGCGCGCCTTTCACGCATTCCTGCGCGGCGCGCAATCCATGGACCGTCATTTCTGCGCCGCTGCCCCCCATGAAAACATGCCGATGCTGCTGGCGCTTGTGGGCATCTGGCACAACCAGATCTGCGGCTACGCCACCCGCGCCGTGCTGCCCTATGATCAACGTCTGGGCCAGCTCCCCGATTACCTGCAACAGCTTGAAATGGAATCGAACGGCAAAACCACGCAAATGGATGGCACCACCGCGCCGTTCCACACAGGCCCCGTGGTCTGGGGCGCGCCGGGCACCAATGGCCAGCACGCGTTCTACCAGCTGATCCACCAAGGCACCCGCGTGATTCCCTGCGAATTCCTGATTGCCGCCAACAGCCACGAACCCGACCTTACCCACCACCACAAACTGCTGATCGCCAATTGCCTCGCCCAATCCGAGGCGCTGATGCGCGGGCGCAGCCTGCAAGAAGCCTCGCAAATCATGGCCGCCAAGGGCCTGACAGGGGCCGAACTCGACCGTCAGGCGCGCCACCGCGTATTCCCCGGCAATCGTCCGTCAACGACCCTCAGCTATCCGCTGCTTGACCCTTTCACGCTGGGCCAGATCATCGCGCTCTACGAACACCGGGTCTTTGTCGAAGGGGTGATCCTCGGCATCAATTCCTACGATCAATGGGGGGTGGAACTGGGCAAGGAACTGGCCACGTCGCTGCAACCCGTCGTAGACGGCTCAGAACCCGCCACCGGAAAAGACGGCTCCACCGCCGCCCTTGTCGCCTTCATCGCCAAACACGCAGACTGATATTTCGGCATTTCATTTTGCCAAATAAACTCCGGGGAGTTTGAGGGGCAGCGCCCCTCATCCTTTCTGCAAAACAATGTCCGGCCTCAAACCAGATCAGGATTGCGCCCCATCCGGTTTGCAACCTTGGCCACGGTCAACCCTTGGGCGATGATCGAAAACACCACCACAATATAGGTGCAGGTCAGGATCACCGGCTTCCAGTCCCCGTCGGGCAAAGACAGCGCCAAAGCCACCGAAATCCCGCCCTTGAGGCCGCCCCAGGTCATAATCGGGATCACACCTTGGTTGAAATTCCGGAACGGGCGCAGGATCAGGATCGGCACGGCAACCGCCACCAAACGCCCCAGCAGGGCAAGGATGATCGCCGCCATACCGGTCAGGAACAGATCGCCGTTAAAGGCGATTGCGAACACCTCGAACCCGATCATCAAAAACAGCACCGCATTCAAGATCTCGTCGATCAGCTTCCAGAACGCATCGACATAGCTGCGGGTTTCTTCCGACATGCCCCGCGCGGCCCCCACATCGCCAATCAGCAACCCCGCACAGACCGCCATAATCGGGGCCGAGACATGCAGGGCGACCGCCAGCTCGTAGCCGCCGAATGCCAGCCCCAGCGTCAGCAGCACCTCAAGCGAATAATCGTCAATCCGGCGCATGATCCGAAAGGTCAGCCAGCCCAGTACCAGACCCAGCACGGCACCGCCCAAGGCTTCCTGAAAAAACAGCCGTCCCGCGCCCAGCACCGCGTTGCCCTCGGCCCCGTGGCTGTCAAGCGCCGGAAAGGCGAGGCCCACAAGGATCAGAAACACCACATAGCCGACGCCGTCATTGAACAGGCTTTCGCCGGCAATCTTGGTTTCCAGCGACTTGGGCAAATCCGCCTCGCGCAGGACGCCCAGAACAGCGACCGGATCAGTGGGCGAAATCAGGGCACCGAACACCAGTGCCGTGAGCAGGGGCATCCCCGTGAGCCATGAAAAGCCAAATCCGACCACGGCCGTCGACAGCGCCACACCAAGGGTCGCCATCAGGGCCACAATCCCCCATTCGCGCCGCAAATCCGAGGTTTTGACATGCAAGGCACCGGCAAACAGCAGCAGGCCCAACATGCCCTCCAGCAGCGCTTCGGAGAAATCGATCCCCTTGACCACGCCGCGCACGGTGTCGGCCATCCCCAAGGCGGGCCAGATCAGATCAAGCCCCAGCAGCCCGAAAGACGCGATCAGCGCCACCACCAGAATGCCAATGGAAGACGGCAGCTTGAGAAACAGGTAGTTGATTGCCCCGAACCCACCGGCCATGACGATCAAAAGCGAAGCGATTTGCAAAACGGTCATGGCGGGACTTTCTTTCAGGTCTAAAGCTTGATGTCGTAGGTGACCCAAGGCGTGCGGGTGGCGAGCTTGTCATACACCGCGCGGCCGCGATAATTGTCTTCGGCGGTGATCCAGCGCACGGTGCCCCAGCCTTTTTCCTCGGCCACGGATTTCACCGCACCGATCAGCGCTTGGGCGGCACCCGATCCACGTGCGGCGGGGTCCACGAACAGATCATCCAGAAAGCAATTGGTAATCGCCCGCAACTGGCTGACAAAGGGGCGGTAATGGGTCAGCCCGATGAGCTTGCCCGATGCGTCCTGGGCGACAATGCAATTGCTGCTGTGGGTTTCGTCCATCAGCCATCCAAACACGGTCTCGCGCATGTCCGGTGTTTGGTCAACTTTGTAGAACGCGGCATATCCGGCAAAGAGCGTCTCCCAGGCGGCGCGGTCTGACGCAGCGAGCGGGCGTGTTGTTACGGTCATGGCGAATTCCTTTCTGGCAGCGCTCAGCTGTCGGCGGTTGCTTTGTCGTGGGTCTTGAAATGGTGTTTCAGGCGGTCGGGCAGGGCGAAGCGACCTGTGCCTTCGCGGTCCAGCAGGACCAGCACGCAGTCAAATGTCGCGCGCAGCTGGCCGCCTACCCAGACTTGCTGGCTCAGGCTGTAGGATGTGTTGCGAAAGCCGGTGCAGCGGCAGGTCACGATGTAATCTTCGCGTTCCAGCAATTCGTGCAGATACCGGATCGACCCCGACCGGATAACCACCTTGGGGCCCGGTGCGTCCAGCAGGCCCTGTTCAACAAGCGATTGCGTATAGCGGATGCGCAGACGTTCGAACCATTCGAAATAGGTACAGTTGTTGACGTGGTTGTTGGTGTCCAGATCGGAAAACCGCACCTGATCTGCCATTGCCAAGGGCTGTGGTTCGGTCAGACCGGCATCGCGTTGCTGATCGGCTGTCAGGGGGGTGTGGTATACTAGTTTCATTCACCCTGCGTAAGCATGTGTTTGGGCGCTTGCAAGAGGGGGATGGATTGTTCAGGGTGTTGGAAAAATCGCAATCGGGAGGATGCGCCATGCTTGGCCAAATGATGAAAAAATCGCTGACGATCTCCAGTCTGATCGAACACGCGCAACGCTATCACGCGGGCGGAGAGATATATTCGGTCAATACCGGCGGCGGTGTGGAGGAAACCAGCTGGGGGCAGGTCGGGCGTAATTCACGGGCACTGGCGTCTGCGCTGACCAAGCTTGGTCTGGACCAGCAGGCGCGCTGCGGCACGATCGCATGGAACAACCGCCGCCATCTTGAGATCTACTTTGGTGTGTCGGGCGGTGGGTTTGTCTGCCACACGATCAACCCGCGCCTGTTTCCTGAACAGCTGGTCTATATCCTGAACCACGCCGAAGATAAGGTGCTGTTTATCGACAAGACCTTTGTGCCGCTGGTCGCCGCGATCATGGACAAGCTCGAGCATCTGGACCACGTCGTTTTGATGGAAGGCACCGATGCCGAAGCCGCCAAGCAGATCCCCGGCCTCAAGTTCTATGACGATCTGGTTGCCAGCGGTGATCCCGAATTCGACTGGCCCGAACTGGATGAAAACACCGCCTCAAGCCTGTGCTACACCTCTGGTACCACGGGCAACCCCAAGGGCGTGTTGTATTCGCACCGCTCGACCGTTTTGCACAGCTTTGGCATCAACCTAGCCGACAGCATCGCGATTTCCGCCAAAGAGGTCGTGCTGCCCGTTGTGCCGATGTTCCACGTCAACGCATGGGGCGCGCCTTATGCCTGCGCCATGGTCGGCGCGCGTATGGTGATGCCGGGGCCGGGTCTGGATGGTCCGTCGCTGGTTGCCTTGATCGACACATACAAGGTCACGCTGGCGCTTGGGGTGCCGACGATCTGGCTGGGTCTGCTGGGCGAGGCCGACAAGATCGGATCGACGCTGAGCAGTCTGAAACGCACCGTCGTTGGCGGCTCTGCCTGTCCGCCGTCGATGATCACTGCCTTCCGCGAGAAATACGGCGTCGAGACGATCCATGCCTGGGGCATGACCGAAATGTCGCCCGTGGGCACCATCAACCAGCCGCTGGCCAAACATCTGGAACTGCCCGAGGCAGAACAGCACCGGCTGCGCGAAAATCAGGGCCGGCCTGTGTACGGGGTTGAACTGGAAATTCTGGACGACGAAGGCAACCCTGTCGCCCATGATGGTAAAACCCAAGGCGATCTGGTCACCAAGGGGTTCTGGATTCTGGACGCCTATTTCCGCAAGACCCGCGAGGAAACACTGACCAAAGACGGTTGGTTCGACACCGGCGATGTGGCGACGATGGATGCCGACGGCTATGTCACGATCCGCGACCGGTCCAAGGACATCATCAAATCGGGTGGCGAATGGATCAGTTCGGTCGAACTGGAAAACATCGCGATCGCGCATCCAAAGCTGTCAGATGCCGCCGTTATCGGTGCGCGTCACGAGAAATGGGACGAGCGGCCGATTCTGATTGCTGTCATCCGCGAAGGCCACGCGCCCACCGAAGAAGAAATTCTGGCGGTGTTCGACGGGAAGATTGCAAAATGGCAAATCCCCGACTGCGTGGTCTTTACCGATGTTCTGCCCCGCAATGCGACGGGCAAAGTGCTAAAACGCAATCTGCGCGACGCCTTCGGAGAGGTGTTGATCAAGATGTAAGAACTTGCGCTGCTGGTCTGTTAATTCAGATCAGCAGCGTTCTTTTTACCAAGCGGTGCGTCAGACGTAGGTGCGGCGGCGCTTGTGGCAGCATTTGCAGACATCTTCGGGCATTGCGCGGCTTGGGCGCCAGCGGTGAAGACCAAAAAAGCAGGGAACGCGCAAAAACGCGCGAATAAGTGAAGAGGGCATTTGATAACCTGTGGAGTTTTATTGGGTTTGTAAAATAAAGATCGAAATTTAAGTCATTAAACTCGGCAACTGGTTAAGCGTTCGGGGTTAACGATTGAAATGAAATAGTCAAAATAATTCGGCGTTTCTTCAATCCAAAGTTATTCCTTTTCAAGGGGATACAACTTGGAGCGGGTGTAATTCAGGATTAGCGTAATATTTAGGCTTTAATAATATCCGAAGATACTCGGTGCTTTGGCCGCTGTTGTCGAGCGATAAATTTTGCAAAGGGCCCATCCTCAAATTGGCTTTGGCGAGCGGATTGGGGTCGGAATGAAACAGCGCAATTGCCAAAGAATTTCGCAGGTCGAAGGCTTTTTTGCCCCCCGCGTTTTGGGTGAAGTGATGAACTGCCTTGGCGTGCTGTGTGGGGCGGGGTGACCTGCGGTGGCATTGCCGGATTTTGAAAGGGCACCATCTGCGGTGTCTGCCGGGGCATTCCGCTTAATCCATTGAAATAACGCCATTTTTCATCCGAAATAAATTCCGGTTTCATAGGCTGTGATGGCGGTGATTTGGAAAGGTGGTAGGCCCGGCAGGACTTGAACCCGCAACCAAAGCGTTATGAGCGCTCTGCTCTAACCAGTTGAGCTACAGGCCCGCCATAGCGGTTTCGTAAGGGTGCGGGGGTGCCGCGTCAAGACCAAGATAGGCTGCAATGGCGTCTCTTGCATTGCGCGCCCGCGCGCGGTGCTGTAACCCGCTGTCGCAAAGGCAATAAGCGGCGGGGCCCGACGATGACCAACTCCAAAAACGGAATCACCTATGCGGACGCAGGTGTAGATATTGACGCTGGCAATGCGTTGGTTGAACGGATCAAGCCGGCGGCCAAACGGACCAAGCGCCCCGGCGTGATGTCGGGCCTGGGTGGATTTGGTGCGTTGTTCGATCTCAAAGGGGCAGGGTACACGGACCCGATCCTTGTGGCGGCCACGGACGGTGTGGGGACCAAGCTGCGGATCGCGATTGATACAGGCAATGTCGACGGCGTCGGCGTTGATCTGGTTGCGATGTGCGTCAACGATCTGGTCTGCCAAGGGGCCGAGCCGCTGTTCTTTCTGGACTATTTTGCCACGGGCAAGCTGGAAACCGAAGAAGCCGCCCGCATTATCGAAGGTATCGCGCGCGGCTGTGAAGGATCGGGTTGCGCATTGATCGGTGGCGAAACCGCCGAGATGCCCGGCATGTATTCCGACGGTGATTTCGACCTTGCAGGGTTTGCGGTTGGCGCAATGGAACGTGGTGCCGATCTGCCAAGCGGCGTTGCGGCGGGCGATGTTTTGTTGGGGCTTGCCAGCAACGGCGTGCATTCCAACGGCTACAGTCTGGTGCGCAAGCTGGTGACGATGTCCGGCCTTGGCTGGGATGCGGAGTGCCCCTGGGCCGACGGGTCATTGGGCGAGGCGCTGCTGACCCCGACACGTCTGTATGTAAAACCGGCCTTGGAGGCCGTACGGGCAGGCGGCGTTCATGCGCTGGCCCATATCACAGGTGGTGGTCTGACCGAAAACCTGCCGCGTGTATTGCCCGAAGATCTGGGCGCTGACATCAATCTGGACGCGTGGGATCTGCCCGGTGTGTTCAAATGGATGTCGCAGATTGGCAGCATCTCCGAGACTGAAATGCTCAAGACTTTCAACTGCGGTGTCGGGATGATTTTGGTCGTGGCCGCAGATCAGGCTGACAGCCTGCAAAAACTGCTGACCGACGCGGGCGAGACCGTCTATCCCATGGGTCATGTGACCACGGCCGCGGGCGTTGAATACACAGGCCAGCTGCTGTGACCAAACGGGTCGCGATTTTTCTATCCGGTGGCGGCTCAAATATGCGCGCGCTGGTCGAGGACATGACCGGCGACCACCCCGCACGCCCCTGTGTGGTGGTGTCGAATGTGGCTGATGCGGGCGGTATCGCATGGGCCAAGGCCCGTGGCATCGCGACCGAAGTGGTGGATCACAAACCGTTTCAGGGGGACCGCGCGGCGTTCGAGGCCGAGCTGTCATCGCGCCTTGCCGCATATGCGCCCGATATCATCTGCCTTGCGGGGTTCATGCGAAAACTGACGGCTGAGTTTACCGACGCCTGGGCAGGGCGCATGATCAACATTCATCCGTCATTGCTGCCGCTCTACAAAGGTTTGCACACCCACGCCCGCGCGCTTGAGGCAGGCGATACCGTGCATGGCTGTACGGTTCACGAGGTGACAGCCGCGCTGGATGACGGCCCTATCTTGGGTCAGGCGCGGGTGCCGGTCTTGCCCGGCGATACCGCCGATGATCTGGCAGCACGTGTTCTGGTTCAGGAACACCGGCTTTATCCTGCGGTATTGCGCCGTTTTGCCGCCGGCGACCGTAGTCTTTTGACGCTCGACAGTTAAGCATCGGGCTTTTTGGCCTGTCATGTTCCGATTTCACATTGCCTGTTGGCACAGCTCTGGTCAAAGTAACTTCTATGAAAACAATTACCACAACCGCCGCGCTCGAAGCGTTTTGCCTTGAAGCGGCGAGATATGATTATGTGACCGTCGACACGGAATTTCTGCGTGAACGGACCTATTATTCAAAGCTTTGTCTGATCCAGCTGGCGATGCCGGGCACCGACGATTCCAATGCCGTGCTGGTTGATCCGCTGGCCGGGGATATGTCGCTTGAACCGCTCTATACGCTGTTTCGCGACACGTCGGTGGTCAAGGTGTTCCACGCCGCGCGTCAGGATCTCGAGATCTTTTTTGTGGATGCAGGCGTGTTCCCCGAGCCGCTGTTTGACACACAGGTCGCGGCGATGGTCTGCGGTTTTGGCGAACAGGTCGGCTATGAAACCCTTGTGCGCAAGATTGCAAATCAGGCCGTTGATAAAACCTCGCGCTTTACCGATTGGTCGCGCCGCCCGCTAAGCGATGCACAGGCCAAATACGCTTTGGCGGATGTCACGCATTTGCGTCAGGTCTATGAATATCTGGCGACCAAGCTGGCAGACAGCGGCCGCGCACGGTGGGTCGCGGAAGAGCTTGAGACATTGACCAGCCCCGACACCTATACGACAGCCCCGCGTGATGCCTGGAAACGCGTCAAAACACGGACCAATTCATCCAAGTTTCTGGCGATCGTGCGCGAGCTGGCTGCCTTTCGCGAGGAATATGCCCAGACCCGCAACGTACCGCGCAGCCGGGTCTATAAGGATGATGCGCTGGTTGAACTGGCCTCCAACAAGCCCAAAAACCACGAAGAGCTGGGCCGCGCGCGGCTGTTGCTGCGCGACGCGCGCAAAGGCGAGATCGCGGATGGTATTCTCAAGGCTGTGGCGGCTGGGGTGCAATGTCCTGCGTCAGACATGCCGCAACCCGATCGCAGCCGTGACAAGCTGCAGGTGAACCCGGCGCTGGCAGATTTGTTGCGGGTCCTGCTCAAGGCGAAAACCGAAAGCGCGGGGGTCGCGGCCAAGTTGATTGCGCCTGCTGCCGATCTGGATGCCATCGCCGCAGGTTTGCGCGATGTTCCGGCGCTAAAAGGATGGCGGCGTGAAGTGTTCGGGGATGATGCGTTGCTGCTGTGTGAAGGCAAGATCGCATTGACCGCCGTTGGTCCGAACGTAAAAGTGGTTGAGCTTTAAGGCTCAACCCATTGTTATAATTCAGGAATGCCTAGCGACGAGAGGTCAGCGCATTGCGCTGCCCTTCGACGCGGATCGTACGGACACCGGCAAGCTGCTGATCGGTCAGCTTGCGACCGGCCACGACCTCACGGGTGGGGTTTGTGCCGACGGGGGTGTTCTTGGTTGGCTCGACCCCTTCAAGACGGTAGGTCAGCACGCCATCAACGGGCAGTTCGTCTTCGTTCGCGGGCGTCAGTTGCACCTTGTAGATGCCCTGCCGCGCCGCCAGCCCGGTCGCGTGAATAATCGCACCGCCCGGAACCCGTTCGACGGTCAGGTTGGTGATCTGGTCAAAGGGCCGCCCGGCATAGGTTGCCTGCCGTGTGCGGGCCGATGCAAACAGCCCCGAGGACTGCGGGATCAGCGGGTTGGTGTTGACCTCGGTCTGGCCAATCGGTTCTGAGCGGGAAGAACCGAACCAGTTAAACGGGTTAACCCGGCTATCGCGCAGTGTCGCACAGCCAGTCAAAACAAGAGTAGATACCAAAATGGCTGAAAATGATTTGCGCATGGGGTCCGCCGTAAAATTACCGTGCTATTTGACTAACCCATCCCAAGGCGGTTGGGAAGGGGTGGACCTTTGCCAATGCGCAACCTACCTGTAACGCGCGAACAACGAGGGCATCATCGTGGCGACACAAGCGTTTGAAGAACTGGTCGAGGATTTTGAATTCCTGGACGATTGGGAAGATCGGTACCGGCATGTGATCGATCTGGGCAAGGCGATGGACCCGCTGGAACAAGCGCTTTGTGTGCCGGCCACCAAGGTTGACGGCTGTGCCAGTCAGGTCTGGCTGCACGCGCGTTTCGAAGACGGAGCGCTGCATTTTGACGGCGCAAGTGACGCGATGATCGTGTCGGGGTTGATCGCTGTTTTACGGTCGCTTTACAACGGGTTAGCGCCTGCTGATGTGCTGGCCGTCGATGCCCGCGCGGAAATGGGACGGCTTGGGTTGAACGAACATCTGTCGGCGCAGCGGTCGAACGGGCTGACCGCCATGATCGAACGGGTGCGCGAAACGGCAGCCGCGCAGGGATAGTGGCTGTGAGACAGGCTGGCGCATCGGGCTGGTCTGCGCGCAGTTGAGTTTATTTGGCAAAATGAAAATCAAAGGGTTTTGAGTGTGCCCTCAAGATCACCATAGCCAGTGAACCGCCGTTCAAAGGCAAGGCCAAGGGTTTTCGCACAGATTTCGGCCTTGGCCGTCAGGGCCGGATCATCGGTCTGGGCCTGATAGACCAGTTTTTCGTAATTGCCGAAATACATGTCGCGCAATTCGGGGTGCCGGTCGAGGCCCATGGGTTTCATGATGAATGCGTCAAATTGCCGGACCAGAAAATCGGTCAGGTAAAAGGTTGTGATTTCGGTTTCGGCGGTTTTGGCAAAGCGGTCATTGCCTTCGAAAAAGCTGTAGCAGTGGGGGCCTGCCACCATTTGAACGCCCATGTCGTCGCAGGCCGCTTGCAGCAATCCGCCGGTGCCGCAATCGGCATAAACCACAAAGATATCATCATATTGGCTGCGATATTTGGCGACGGCAGCGCGCACGGCATCGGTGATTTTTTCAGGGTAGAGATGCAGATTGGCGGGCAGGCAGGTGAGGTCCAGATGGGTCCAGTTGTTGGCGGCCTTGAGATCGAGAATTTCGCGGGCCAGCGCACCACAGGCGATCAGCAAGATGCGCCCTTTGGCTGCCGTGAGCGGCATGCCTGTTTCGGTAAGCTGACTGTCTGAAGGCGTATCCATCATATCCCTTTAACACAAAAGGCCCCTCCGGTCAGGAGAGGCCTTTTACGCACAATATCAAATTCTTAGGCCTTGGCGCTGTTATGCTTGCGACCGACCCATTCTTTGGCGGTTTCCACGGCAACGGCCGCGTCACGGCAATAGGCGTCTGCGCCGATGGCCTTGCCGAATTCTTCGTTCAGAGGGGCACCGCCGACCAACACGATGTAATCATCGCGAATGCCTTGTTCGATCATCGTGTCGATCACGACTTTCATATAGGGCATTGTGGTCGTCAAAAGCGCGGACATCCCAAGGATATCAGGCCCTTCGGTTTCCATCGCTTCGAGGTATTTTTCGACCGAGTTGTTGATACCAAGATCAACCACCTCAAAGCCCGCGCCTTCCATCATCATGGAGACAAGGTTTTTGCCAATGTCGTGAATGTCGCCCTTAACGGTCCCGATCACCATCTTGCCCACGCGCGGCGCGCCGGTTTCAGCCAGAAGCGGTTTGAGAATGGCCATGCCACCCTTCATCGCATTGGCGGCCAGCAATACTTCGGGGACGAACAAAATACCGTCGCGGAAGTCGGCACCCACGATTGTCATGCCGCCAACAAGCGCTTTGGTCAGGACATCATAAGGAATCCAGCCGCGACCGATCAGGATGTTTACACCTTCCTCGATCTCTTCGCGCAGACCATCGTAAAGGTCGTCAAACATTTGTTGAACAAGGTCTTCGTCGTTCAGATCAGCAAGGATAATTTCGTCTTCGTCCGACATAGTCTTTCCTCATCGGTTAGCGTGCCCACCGGGCTTTTGCCCTTGTGTCACGAAATCGCACCGGATCGCGTGCAATTTGCGACACGGTCCGTATCACAAACGACCCGTTCCATAAACGCCGCTTTCGTCCGGATAAATTAACGCCAATGGTCCTGTAAAACAATGGCTTGGCGATCATATCTTGACGATGTTCCGTATTTGTTCCAGAAGAATTGAATGGATCGCGAAGACGTCAGATATAAACTTGCCGGGCGGGGGACATCGTCAAACCATTCGGGCCGGTTTGAGCGGTTTTCCACGACCGCAATCGATGACGGTTGGGCCGGTGATGATGAACCGCTGCCGGTGTTGCGCACCCAAGTGAGCGAGGAAATACCGCGCAGTGTGATCACCTATAACCGGTCACCGGATTTGCCCTTTGACCGGTCGATCAACCCTTATCGCGGTTGCGAGCACGGCTGCGTCTATTGTTTTGCCCGCCCCAGTCACGCCTATCTGGGCCTGTCGCCGGGGCTTGATTTCGAAACCCGGTTGATTGCGCGGCCCGGCGCGCCGGATGTGTTGCGCCGCGAACTGGCGGGCAAACGCTATCAGGTGGCCCCGATTGCGATTGGCACCAACACCGATCCCTATCAACCGATCGAGAAAGACCACCGGATCATGCGCGGCCTGCTTGAGGTGTTGTCGGAGGTGAATCATCCCGTGGCGATTGTCACCAAGGGCAGCCTGATCGAGCGGGACATTGATATTCTATCGGATATGGCGCAGCGCGGGCTGGTGCGGGTCGGCATTTCGGTGACCACGCTGGATGCAAAGCTAAGCCGCTTGATGGAGCCGCGCGTGCCTGCGCCAAAGCGGCGGTTGCAGATTATCGAGCGGTTGACGGGGGCGGGCATTCCGGTGCGGGTCATGGCGTCGCCCTTGGTGCCAGCGCTGACAGACCCCGAGTTGGAAGCGATCTTGACCGTGGGGCGCGACGCGGGGGCGCAATCGGCCAGCTGGATCATGTTGCGCCTGCCGCGCGAGGTGTCGGTCTTGATGCAGGACTGGTTGGCGCAGCATTATCCCGATCGGGCAGGGCGCATTATGGCGCGGTTGCGCGAAATGCACGGGGGCAAGGAATATGACGCAAACTGGCACAGCCGGATGCGCGGGGAAGGCCCCTATGCCGAGATGATCGGGCAACGGTTTGATCTGGCGGTTAAGCGGTTGGGGCTTTCGACCCTGCTGCCGCCGATGCGCTGCGATCTGTTTCGCCCGCCCAAACGGGCGAGCGCACAGCTGGATCTGTTTTAGCTGGACTTTGCGCCCCGGCGTCCACGGCGCGGGCCACGCACCGGACCTTCGCCATCGGTGCCGTCGCTGGCCGAAGTGAACGGGCCCAATGCGGCGACGATCTGTTCCAGCGTGGGGGCATCGCCTTTGGGGCGGCTATCCAGGGCGGCGCGCATGTGAACCAGATGTTCGGGCATGGTGCCGCAACAACCGCCGATGATCGACGCGCCGCAGTTGCGCGCCATTTCGGCATAATCAGCCATCAATTCGGGCGTGCCATCATAGTGGATGTGCCCTTCGACATATTTTGGGATGCCGGCATTGCCCTTTGCAACGATCGGCAATGGCATCCCCTTGGAGGCAAAGCCGAGAACCGTACGCAAGACGTCGGACGCGCCGGTGCCGCAGTTGGCACCATAGGCCAGCGGCATGTTGTCAAGCGCATGAACCATGTCGACCATCGCTTCGGATGTCATGCCCATCATGGTGCGTCCGGCGGTGTCAAAGCTCATCGTGCCGACCCAATCAAGACCCGCCAGTTTGAACCCTTCGGCAGCGGCGCGGTATTCTTCGGGGGCGCTGATGGTTTCCAGCCAGCCCACATCGGCCCCACCAGCCTTTAGACCATCGGCGGTTTCGTGAAACATCTCGACGGCCAGCGCATGGGTCAGCGGGCCGACGGGTTCCATGATTTCGCCCGTCGGGCCGACCGATCCGGCCACGATGACCTTGCGGTCTGCCTTGTCGGCAACTTCGCGGGCCAGTTCGGCGGAAACGCGGCTCAGCTCGTGCGCGCGCTTTTCAGCGCCGTGCAGCTTGAGCCGCGAGGCATTCGCGCCAAAGGAGTTGGTCAGGAATATGTCGCTGCCTGAATCAACGGCACCTTTGTACAGTTTGATGATATTTTGCGGCTCGTCCGTGTTCCACATCTCGGGGGCGTCGCCAGACATCAACCCCATGTTGAACAGGTTGGTGCCCGTGGCACCATCGGCCAGCAACGTGCCTTTTTCAGCCAGAAGGTCGGTCAGGGGATTGGACATGAAAAAGCTCCGCTAAAGGTGTGATTGCGCGTCATCTCACGATGCCAAACGTGAGGCAACCTCATAATTTTCATCATCGTAATGAGGTTGACCGACATCCGCCAGAGGCAAAGGGCGCTGCACAGCGCGGGCGATATCCGCCAGAGCCAGCACCAAAAGCGCGCGATTGGGGGCAGCGGCATAAAGCGGTTGCCAGCGCGGACGGAAATTGGATTTGAACTGGCGCAGACCCGCACCGCCCATTTTGCGCAGCACGATCAGTGACAAACGCCGCATCAGCGCCGAGGACGGATCGGGGCAGGCGGGGACAGCGGCAAGGCTGAAACGGGGGATGTCATCGCGCGCAGCACTGCGGATGGCGGCGTGTACAAGGCTGTGCATGGTGCCATCGGGCGCGGCGGGGTCGTGGCGCATCAGGTCAAGGCACCATTCGCGGCTGCTGTGGTGAAAGCTGGCAAAGGCAACAAGGTGATCGCCCTCATGGGCCAGAAACACCTTTTGCTGCACCAGATAGTCTGGGCTGAAAATACCAATCGTTCCCCCGCGCGCCTTGCCATGTGCGTGCTGCCACAACCGATCAATCCGGGCCATTTCGGCAATTGGCAAACGGGTGGCTTGTGTGATGCTGATATGCGCCTTGCCGGCCGCGCGCAGTTTGCGGCGCAGGGTGCGGTAGGGGGCGGTGGCGGTGTCAAAGGTGGGAGGGGTCACGACAGCCTCGTCCGCGATGTGGGACAAGAACCAGTTACGCTGCCGCGCCAACACGGCCGTTCGGGCGGAACATTTATACAGGCAAGGGATCAGGTTCCGGGCGCGCGCATGGCTTGAGACGGTTTTAACCGGGTCCGCCGCCGCCGGTGAAACCGGGTCGAACAGATTGCAAAGCGTCTGGCCGGTGTCCCAAACTGCGCAGTGATCCGCGACAAAGCCGCCGTTTTGCCGGATCACCCCGATCTCTGCCCGCGGGGCGGTTGATATATCGTTCTGCGGGACCGGTTTTGCACCGCGCTGGCCTGCAAAGGGGCGCAACATCAGCACAATCGCAATCAAGGCCGGACCCGCATAGTAAATCGCGCGAAACGCAATGACACCGCTCAAAACCTCGATCGCGTCGCCTTGGGGCAGGCCGGTAAACAGCACCAGTTCAAACGGCCCCACACCCCCCGGCGTGCCACTGATCAACGCAGCCCCAAGCGCGACCAGAAACAAGGGAAGCAGGACCGCGAAACCGACATCGCTGCCCGGAATAAGCAGGTAGAGCGCGGTGCATGCCGCCAGCACATCAATCGCCGTCCAGATCAGGATGGACCCGAAGGCGCGCAGGCTGGGCAAGCGGATGGTGAAACGGCCCAATGTCACCACCGGATGGGAAAACAAGGCAATAACGGCAACGGGAAGCGTCGCGATGATAAGGATACTTGGCCAGAACAGGGCGGGCGGTGCGGGAAGGGCTAGGCTGACCGCTGCCGTGATCACCAGCAAGGCCACCATAAAGCTCAGGCACACAAAGACGGAAAGGCGCAGCGCCAGTGCCATTGTGATATCGGGCAGCATCCGCCAGCGCGCCAGTGCCCCGGTCAATACCCCCAATCCGAGCGTCTGCGCCAAGGCGATTGCAGCGGTGCCCGCGCCGCAGGCTTGCGCCGTGGGGATGTCGCTTCCCAGATGGCGGTGCGCCACGGTGTCATAGCGGCCAAGTGCAAAAAAGCTGATGCAGGTGCAGCCGATGGCCAGCATCACCGCCCCGGCATCAAGCCCGCGCAGTTCAACCGCAACATCGTGCCAGAAACCGGCAGACAACCGACCGTGCAAAACCCAAAGACACACCGCACCGATCGACACAGACACAGCCAATTGGACGGCACGCGCGCCTTGCCCCGAAAGAAGGCGTTTCATCATGGTGCTATCCCCTGACCCGATTTAGGCCGCAGACTGCCCCGCAAGGCCCTGCCAACGGGTTAAGGGCACAAAAAAACGCGCCTCGGATTTTAATCAAAGGCGCGCTTTCCGGTTATGGATGGTAGATTGGTGGTCAGGTCAGGTCTTGCATCAACTGCGATTTGGCCTCGACCATCAGTTCGGCCATTTTGCCGCGAATGGTGGTCTCGTCGGCGCGATCACCAAGATCACCGGATACTTTGCGATAGACGTCTTCTTCACCCGCTTCTTCGAAATCGGATTTGACCACTTCGGCAGCATAGGCCGATGCATCATCGCCGGTTTTTCCCAATAGGCCAGCGGCCCAAAGACCCAGCAACTTGTTGCGCCGCGCTTCGGCTTTGAACTGCATTTCCGAATCGTGGGCGAATTTGTTTTCAAATGCATTTTCGCGGTCATTGAAGGTCGTCATTGTTGATCTCCTCGAAGTTGAACTCTTGTTCACAGTACATGGGAATGGCTGACGCTGCCAACAAGTATCAGCCCCCAACGTGCACCGGGGCCATATGCTTGCACGAAAGGGATGGTTACACTATGTGACACCCCAAAGGACCGGCGGCCCCTGCCGTTCACCTGAAGACTGGAAGGTATGCGCATGGCCCGTCGCACCAAAATCTATGAAGGCAAGGCGAAGATCCTCTATGAGGGGCCGGAGCCGGGGACGATTGTCCAGTATTTCAAGGACGATACCGCAGCTGTCGGTGCGGGCAAGCAAGCCGTGATCGAGGGCAAGGGCGTGCTGAACAACCGCTTGTCCGAGTTTTTCATGACCGGGTTGAACAATATCGGGGTGCCGACGCATTTCATCAAACGTCTGAACATGCGCGAGCAGCTCATCCGTCAGGCCGAAATCATTCCGCTTGAAATCGTCGTGCGTAACTATGCCGCAGGCAGTTTATCAAAGCGCTTGGGGATCGAAGAGGGCACGCAATTGCCCCGGCCCATCGTCGAATACCATTATAAAAATAACGATCTGGGTGATCCGCTGGTCACCGAAGAACATATCGCGGCCTTTGGCTGGGCCGGCCAGCAGGACATGGAAGACATCCTGAGCCTGTCGTTGCGGGTGAATGACTTCATGTCCGGCGTGATGATGGCCGTCGGCATCCGCTTGCTGGATTTCAAAATCGAGGTCGGTCGCGTGTATGACGGTGATTTTCAGCGCCTGATTATCGCGGACGAGATCAGCCCGGACAGCTGCCGTTTGTGGGATATCGAAACCGGCCAAAAGCTGGACAAGGACGTGTTTCGCCGCGATCTGGGGTCGCTGGCGGATGCCTATACCGAAGTCGCGCGCCGTTTGGGAGTAATGCCCAAGACGTCGACACCGATGATGAAACCAACGTTGATCAACTGAGGATGGCGTTGGATATGAGTTTATTTTGCAAAATGAAGCAGGGGGACGCGCCATGAAAGCACGGGTGCATGTGATGTTGAAGACAGGTGTTCTGGATCCGCAAGGCGAGGCCGTGCGCCACGCGCTTGGGGCGATGGGTTTTGACGGCGTCAAGGGCGTGCGTCAGGGCAAGGTGATCGAGCTGGATCTGGACGCCGGTGTGACAAAGGCCGATGTCGAGGCGATGTGCGAAAAGCTGCTCGCCAACACGGTGATCGAATCCTACAGCGTGGAGATGGTCTGATGCATGCAGCCGTCATTGTTTTTCCGGGCTCTAACTGTGACCGTGATCTGGCGGTAGCATTCGAGGCTGCGGGGGCCAAAGTGTCGATGGTCTGGCACAAGGACACGGCATTGCCCGAGGGCGTCGATATTGTCGGCATTCCGGGCGGCTTTTCCTATGGCGACTATCTGCGCTGCGGCGCGATTGCCGCAAATTCGCCGATTTGTGGTGAGGTGGCCGCCCACGCAAATCGTGGCGGATACGTCATGGGGATTTGCAACGGCTTTCAGGTGTTGACCGAAACCGGTCTGTTGCCGGGGGCGTTGCTGCGCAATGCGGGGCTGAAATACATCTGCAAGACCGTTGGTCTGAAGGTGGCGACATCCGACAGCGATTTCACATCGGGTTACACTGCGGGATCGGTGATCAACATTCCGATCGCGCATCACGACGGCAATTACTATGCCGATGCCGACACCATCGCCGAATTGCTGGCCGAAGACCGGGTTGCATTCACCTATGAGGACAACCCGAACGGGGCGCTGGCCGATATTGCGGGCATCCTGTCTGCCAACCGGCGCGTGCTTGGCATGATGCCGCACCCCGAGCGGATGGCCGACCCTGTACATGGCGGCACCGACGGGGTGGCGCTCTTCCGCGCATTGGCGGGGGCACTGGTCACAGCGTGACTTGAGTGCACCGCCGAGGTTGCGTAGATTGGCACAATGACCCAATCTACGCCCTCAAGCGCGAATTCCATTTCAGTCAGCTGGCGTGTCCGGCTGGCTTTGGCGTTATTGCTGGTCATTGCAGTCGCCACCATATCCATCACCAACAAGCTGCTGACCGACCGGTTCACCGACAGCACCCGCAACCGCGCCGAGCTGCGGATCGCGCTGTATAGCGGCAACCTGCTGGCCGAGCTGCGCCAGAACGCCATTGTGCCGCAGCTGCTGGCCCGTGATCCCGCGCTGATCCAGGCCCTGATCCAGTCCGACTATTCGCTATCGACCCAACGGCTGATTTCCTTTGTCGAGGAAATCGGTGCTGCGTCCTTGATGTTGTATGACATTGACGGGCGCGTGGTGGCGGCGACGGATCGCAACCGTTTGGGGGCATCGCACCGGTCGGACGCCTATTTTGTGGATGCCTTGCGCTCGAACTCTACGGTTTTCAGTGTCATTCCGCGCGAAACAGGCGGCTATCAGTTTTTCTATTCCCGCCGCATCCAGGAAGGCGGCACCACCTTGGGTGTCATCGCCGCCGAGGTGGATTTACAGCGGTTTGAACGGGCCTGGGCGGGCATTTCGGACGCGGTGATCGTGACCGACAGCACCGGCGATATCATCATGGCGACCGAACCGCGCTGGCGCGGGTTGACGGAATCCGAGGCCCTGTCGAACCAGACCCCGCAAAGCGCCATCGAGCGCGCGATCAAGGCGACTGCGGATTGGACGGCGCTGCCGCCCGACGCCTATTTGCAGGGCGAGGCCGTGATGCGGCTGTCGTCGCGTATCCCGTTTCGCGGCTGGCGGATCGCAAGCTATACAACCTATGCGTCGGTGCGCGAAAAGGTAAACGGGGTACTGGCGCTTGAAGTCATGGGCTTTGCCATCCTGCTGGCTTTGACATTTTATGCGCTGAGCCGGCGGACGGCGGGCAGGGCGGCCCTGTTCCAGCGTGAATCCGCCGAGCTGCGGGCGCTGAACGTGGCGCTGCAACGCGAGATCGCCGAACGCAAACGGGTGCAGGAAACTCTGGCCGTGGCCGAACAAACGCTTGAGCAGTCAAGCAAACTGGCGGCCTTGGGCGAGATGTCGGCGGCGGTAAGCCACGAGCTGAACCAGCCGCTCGCTGCGATGAAAACCTATCTGGCGGGCGCGCGGTTGCTGATGGGCCGCAACCGGCTGGACGAGGCATTGTCGTCTTTCGGGCGGATTGACGACCTGATCGAACGGATGGGCGCGATCACGCGGCAGCTGAAAAGCTATGCCCGCAAGGGGCAGGAGAGTTTCTCGCCCTTTGATATGCGCGATGCGCTGGCATCGGCCTTGTCGATGATGGAACCGCAGTTGCGCCAGCGTCAGGTGCACATCAGCCGGATCCTGCCCGACGTCCCCGTACGGGTGATGGGCGACCGGATGCGGGTGGAACAAGTGTTGGTCAACCTCTTGCGAAATGCGTTGGATGCCACCAAATCAGAACGGAACCCACAGGTCGAGATTATCCTATCGGCTGGCGAAACCGCCACCTTGACCGTGCGGGACAACGGCCCGGGCATCGAAGACCTCGATGCGCTGTTCGAGCCGTTTTACACAACCAAGCAGCCCGGCGATGGCGTCGGGTTGGGGCTTGCCATTTCCTCCGGCATCGTGACCGAATTGGGGGGCAGGCTGACAGCGCGCAACGGCCAGAACGGCGGCGCGGTCTTTGAAATGCAGCTGCCCATTATGGCCAGCTCGGAAAACACACAGGCGGCAGAGTAAATTATGGCTCAGGCAATGAAAATCGCGATTGTTGATGATGAACAAGACATGCGGCAGTCGATCAGCCAATGGTTGGCACTGTCCGGCTATGACACCGAAACCTTTCCAAGTGCTGAAGATGCGTTGAAAAAACTGGGGCCCGACTATCCGGGCATCGTGATTTCCGACATCAAGATGCCGGGTATGGGCGGGATGGAGTTCCTGAAAAAACTGATGGGCAGTGACAGTGCGCTGCCGGTGATCATGATCACCGGTCACGGCGATGTGCCCATGGCGGTCGAGGCAATGCGCGTCGGTGCGTTTGATTTCCTTGAAAAACCGTTCAACCCCGACCGGATGAGCGAGCTTGCAAAAAAGGCCACCAATGCACGCCGTCTGGTGATGGACAACCGTGCCCTGCGCCGTGAATTATCCGATGGCAGCCAGTTGATGAAAAAGCTGATCGGCGGGTCGCCGGTCATGGAACGCCTGCGCGAGGATATCCTTGATCTGGGGCAGGCGGATGGTCACGTGTTGATCGACGGCGAAACCGGTACCGGCAAGACGCTGGTGGCCCACGCGCTTCATGCGGTCGGGTCGCGGGCGGGCAAGAAATTCGTGCTGGTCAGCTGTGCCGCCCTTGAGGAAGACGCCCTGAGCAAACGCCTGTTCGGCCCGATGATGCCCGAAGACGCACAATTGCCCGCGATCGAGGAAGCCCGCGGCGGGACGCTGGTGCTTGAGGGGATCGAGGCGCTGAGCGAGACCCTGCAAGCGCGTCTGTTGAGCGCGATCAACGAGCAAGGCACCCCGGCCGAAACGCGGATCGTCGCGATTTCGAACCTGCAAGAAGCCGGACGCACGTCGGAAGACGCGCTGCGGTCGGACCTGTTCTATCGTCTGGCGGCGTTGCGCATCACGGTGCCCCCCCTGCGCCAGCGCGGCGAGGATATTCTGACGCTGTTCACACGGTTGAGCGAGGAATTCGCCGATGAATACGGCTGTGAGGCCCCGCAGGTCTCTGCGCAGGAAGCGGCGCAACTGTTGCAGGCCCCTTGGCCGGGCAACGTGCGTCAACTGATCAATGTGGCCGAACGTGCGGTGCTGCAATCGCGGCGCGGGTCGGGGTCGATTGCATCCTTGCTGATGACCGATCACGAGGAAATGCAGCCGGTGATGACCACCGATGGCAAGCCGCTCAAGGAATATGTCGAAGCGTTTGAACGGATGCTGATCGACAACACCATGCGTCGCCACAAAGGGTCAATCGCCAGCGTGATGGACGAATTATGCCTGCCGCGCCGGACCTTGAACGAAAAGATGGCTAAATACGGTTTGCAGCGCTCAGATTATCTCTGAACGCTGGCGTTTCTGGATCGGGGCGCGGGGTTACAGCCGGGTCTCGATCAACTGCTTTGCGGCACCGGTTTCATCGGTGTAGCAGGTCCAGGGCGCTTTGCCGGGCAGATCGATGATAAACTGGCCTGTCTCGACGATCGGAATCGTTGTGTTGATGGAAGCGCCAGACACGCCGGTGTGTTTTTCGACCGCGCGAATACAGCTTTTCTGAGAGGCCAGTTCGGCACGTGCTGCGGGATCGCCCGTTGTGGCCATATCTTCGCAAGCAGCAAGCGCCATAAACGGCAGGCAAAGCGCAAAACGCAGGGAAAAGTGCATCGTATCTTCCTTATTTCCGGGGTGCAGTCCAAAACGGACCTGATCCTCATACCGAGCAAAAGGCCCGATATGACTGTTTCCCACACGGGGGCGTGATGTCAAGCGGTGGTGCTGCGTCAACCCGCGGCCCTGAATTGATCCACGACAAACCTGTCCAATACGCGATTGACCATTGTCATTTGATCACTTCTGGCATTAATTGGTGGGAAGGGTCGATTGTGCATTGATACGCAATCAAAGGCCCTTTGACAGTTTCGCTGCCTCGGTTACCCGTACACCGGTGTCCAGGCAGACCGATGAGGCCCTTAAAAAAGGCCAGAGAACCGCTGACGGATGGCATGGGCCAAGGCCCTGATCAAATGCAGTAATTAATGGACGTGAACCGCATTTAGGTGCCTTTCACGTCGGAGAAGAACCGCGATGACGCGCGCAGACGCCACGAGCAGACAGACAGGCGGCCTTTTGGGCCCTGTTTTAGCCGCGTCACCCATCGCCCTGACAAGACATACCCTGCCGCGCGGTGCCCCACCGGGACGCTTGCGTGCGCAGCTGTGCAAAATGGATTTATGCCTAAGAAAATGCTTATCGATGCCACCCACGCTGAGGAAACTCGCGTTGTTGTGGTTGACGGAAACAAGGTCGAGGAATTTGACTTTGAATCAGAGAATAAACGCCAGCTAGCTGGCAACATCTACCTCGCGAAAGTCACGCGGGTAGAGCCTTCGTTGCAAGCGGCCTTTGTGGATTATGGCGGAAATCGCCATGGTTTTCTGGCGTTTTCGGAAATTCACCCCGATTACTACCAGATCCCCGTCGCCGATCGTATCGCGCTGATGGAGGAAGAGCGTGCCTATGCAGAAGCGCAGGCCGCCAAGGAAGATGACGACGAGAAACCCAAGCGCCGCACGCGGTCGCGCAGCCGTGGCAAGCCCAAGGCCGAAGACACCGTCAGCGATGACGCCGTTGCCAGCAAAGAAGCTGACAGCGACCAGATCGAAGGCATGGAAACGGTTGATCTGGATGACGAGGACGAAGGGTCTTCGCCGATGGAGCGTGTTGCCGAGACGCCTGTCGAAGAACCCGATCAGGACGATGATGTCTCGGACGCGGATGAAGATGATTCCGATGATAACGGGGATGACAACGGCGCGTCGAGATCCAAGGGACTGGACGCATCCTCCAAGGATGACAGCATCGAATCTGTTGCCGATGATGATGATCAGGACGACCTGCGCCCTGCGCGCAAGCCACGTCCCAAGCGCTATAAAATTCAGGAAGTCGTAAAAGTACGTCAAATTCTTCTGATCCAGGTGGTCAAGGAAGAACGCGGCAACAAGGGCGCTGCCCTGACGACCTATCTGTCGCTGGCCGGTCGTTACTGTGTCTTGATGCCAAACACGGCGCGTGGGGGCGGGATCAGCCGCAAGATCACCAACGCAGCAGATCGCAAAAAGCTGAAAGAGATCGCGAACGAGATTCAGGTGCCCAAGGGTGCCGGTCTGATCGTGCGCACAGCCGGTGCACAGCGCACCAAAGCCGAGATCAAGCGCGACTATGAATATCTGCAACGTCTGTGGGAGCAAATCCGCGAGCTGACGTTGAAATCCATCGCGCCTGCCAAAATCTACGAAGAGGGCGACCTGATCAAACGGTCGATCCGCGACCTGTACAACCGTGATATCGACGAAGTGTTTGTCGAAGGCGAACGCGGCTATCGCATCGCCAAGGACTTCATGAAGATGATCATGCCGTCCCATGCGAAAAACGTGAAGCTGTACAGCGAAACCATGCCGTTGTTCGCGCGCTATCAGGTCGAATCCTATCTGTCGGGCATGTTCAACCCCACGGTTCAGCTGCCGTCGGGTGGCTATATCGTGATCGGTGTGACCGAAGCTTTGGTTGCGGTCGACGTCAACTCGGGGCGGGCCACCAAAGAAGGGTCGATCGAACAGACAGCGACCAAAACCAACCTTGAGGCCGCCGCCGAAGTCGCACGACAGCTGCGCCTGCGCGATCTGGCGGGTCTGATCGTCATCGACTTTATCGACATGGACGAGCGTCGTAACAACATCGCCGTCGAAAAGATGATGAAGGACAAGCTCAAGACCGACCGCGCCCGCATTCAGGTCGGCCGCATTTCGGGCTTTGGCCTGATGGAAATGTCGCGCCAGCGTCTGCGCCCCGGCATGATCGAGGCAACGACCCAGCCGTGCCACGCCTGTCATGGTACAGGTCTGATCCGGTCGGATGACAACCTTGCCCTGTCGATCCTGCGCGAGATCGAAGAAGAAGGCACACGCAAACGGTCCCGCGAGGTGCTGGTCACGGCACCCGTCGGCATCGCCAACTTCTTGATGAACCAAAAGCGCGAGCATATCGCCCATATCGAGGGCCGCTATGGCATGTCCGTGCGGGTCGAAGGCGACCCGACCTTGGTCAGCCCCGATTTCAAGATCGAAAAGTTCAAGACTGCCACCCGTGTGGTGACACCGATCGAACATGTTGTTTCTGTTGATACCACCCTGATGGACGAGATCGACGAGCAAGAAGCCGAGATCATCGAAGTGGAAGAAGAAGAGGCCGAGGAGCAGACCTCGACCCGTGAAACCACACGCAACACGGATGCCGATGGCGATGACACCGATGGAGAGGGCAAACCGAAACGCCGTCGTCGGAGGCGTCGGCGGCGCGGTGGCAAATCCAACGGGGATGATGCCGCAAACGGTGAAAACAACGGTGACGGCGACGACGACGCCAAGTCAGACAACGGCCAATCCCAAGAGGACGCTGGTTCCACGGCTGATGATGCGGATAAAGCGCCTGCTGACGCGGAAGTAGCGGCGGCAGATGCTCAGGACGCGCCGGTTGAAAAGCCCAAGCGCACCCGCAGCCGGTCTCGCAAGCCGAAGGCCGAAGCGGTCGCAGAGGGTGCGGAAAGCGCCGATGCGACGGCGGCGTCTGACGCGGCAGATGCGCCCGAAGAAAAGGCTGATGAAAAGCCTGCGCCGAAAAAGCGGACCCGCACGCGCAAGCCCAAGGTCGCAGCCGAGGAGAAACCGGTTGAACCTGCGGAAGGTGCAGAGGCAAAGCCGTCGGATCAAGCCGAGGAAACACCTGCGCCAGCCCCTGCGGCTGAACCAGAGCAGGCGGCTGAACCGGCACCTGAACCCGCGCCAGAGCCTGCTCCGGTAGCTCAAATGCCGGCCCCAGTCGAAGTTCCAGTCGAAGTTCCGGTCGATGCGGCCCCGGTTGAGGTTCCTGCGACCCAAGAGGTGGCCCCTGCGCCTGTGATCGAAGAACTGCCTGAACCGACCGTTGCCCCAGAACCTGAAAAGGTCGTGGAAAAACCGGCCAAGCCAAAACGGCGCGGCTGGTGGTCACTCGGCGGCTCCTGAGGTGCTATGATATAAAAAAAGGCAGACCTTCGGGTCTGCCTTTTTCGTTTCAGGGCCTGTTACTTTTTGCGGATCACATAGATCTGGGGGCTGTCATCAGAGTCGAGACTGACCAGTTCATGACCTGCCTCGGCGCAAAAATGCGGGATATCAATGATCGCGGCGGGGTCATCCGCCTGCACTTTCAATACCGCGCCAGAGGCAAGACCCTGCAATCGTTTGCGTGCTTTGAGCACGGGCAAGGGGCACAGCAACCCCGTCGCATCTAGGATATGTTCTTCATTCATATGCCCCAAATACGGCAGATGTTTCAAAGCGTCCACAACCTTGTGACGCGGGCCCGTGCAACAGGGCGTGACGCCACCGCCAAAGCGCAGTAAAGGTGTCGTATGTTTGGTATTGATCTGATCGACGCGGGCTTGCTGCCTGCCATTTTCATCGCATTGACGGCGGGGGTTATCAGCTTCCTCAGCCCTTGCGTCTTGCCGATTGTGCCACCCTATCTGGCCTATATGAGCGGCGTGACCCTGAACGATATGTCTAATGTCGGATCGGCACGGCGCAAGGCGGTGATCGCAGCGCTGTTTTTCGTGATGGGCCTCAGTACAGTGTTCTTGATTCTTGGCTTTACCGCCTCGGCTTTTGGCGCGTTTTTTCTGCAAAACCAGGTGCTTTTCGCCCGTGCCTCCGGGGCGGTTGTGGTTATTTTCGGCCTGCATTTCCTTGGGGTGTTCCGCATCCCCTTCCTTGACCAGGAGGCGCGTCTGGATGCGGGTGACAAGGGTGGATCGTCCTTTGGGGCCTATGTGCTGGGGCTTGCCTTTGCCTTTGGCTGGACGCCGTGCATCGGGCCGCAACTGGGGGCGATCCTGTCACTGGCCGCATCGGAGGCATCGGTCGCGCGTGGCACATTGCTGCTGGGGGTCTATGCGGCGGGGCTTGGCATTCCGTTTCTGCTGGCTGCGATGTTCATCACCCGCGCGACGCTGCTGATGAATCGGATCAAACCCTATATGAAGCTGATCGAGCGGATCATGGGCATCTTGCTGATTGTCGTGGGGCTGGCGCTTTTGACCGGTGCGTTTTCGGCGTTTTCCTTCTGGCTGCTTGAAACATTCCCCGCGCTCGGATCACTGGGCTAGGGGCCTTACTCTTGCCAAAAAACCTGTCTAAACTGATGCGAACGACAGGTGGGACATGGCCGAAGATATCGAACAAACAGTCAAACGGCGCCGGGTGTTCTACATTCCGGGCTATGACCCGATCCATCCCCGCAGATACCGCGAATTATACCGCGAGGAATCCACCGATCAGGCGCGGATTTCCGGCTATAAAATCGGGCTGAAACCAAAAACCACCAAGGGCAATTACGGCTGGTCCGTTAATGCCGAAATCGACGGGGTGCAGGTCGATGCGCAGGTCGAGGTGCTGGTCTGGTCCGACATCGTACGGATTTCGATGCGCAATTCGATTCTGGCCACCTACGGGCAACTGGTTCAAACCGCCTGGGTCTATATCGCGTCGGGGGCGCTGTGGCGGCTGATGAAGCTGCGCAAGGGGCCGGTGATTGCGGCGCTGTATCCGGTGGGCATGTTGCTGGTGCAGCTGTTGATTGCGGTGCTTGCGGGCAGGGTGGTCTTTGCCGCGCTGACCTATTTCGGCGGGCCGTTCTGGTTCAAGGGCCTTGTCGCGTCGGTTGGCGTGTTTGTCGGTTGGTCGGTGCTGGAGTGGTTCAAGAAACACGACGGCAAGTTTTTCGCCTATTACCTGATGCATGACTATGCTTTCGGGGCTGCAACACGCGGCGCGAACCCGCCCGCCTTGGAAAGCCGCATGGCCGAATTTGGCGAGGTCGTCGCCGAGGCCCTGAAATCCGACGTGGATGAGGTTCTGGTCGTTGGCCATTCATCCGGTGCGCATTTGGGGGTGTCGATACTGGCCGATCTGGTGCGTGCAGGGCTGGTGCCTGACGACGGGCCTGATCTGGGGTTTTTAACCTTGGGGCAGGTGGTGCCGATGGTGTCTTTCCTGCGCGATGCGCACCGTTTGCGGGCCGATCTGCGCTATCTTTCCCAACGGGATGAATTGACATGGGTTGATGTAACGGCTCCCGGCGACGGCTGCGCCTTTGCGCTCTGTGACCCTGTGGCGGTGTCCGGTGTCGCGCCGGAGGGCAAGAAATGGCCCTTGGTGTTCTCGGCGGCCTTTACCCAATCGCTGAGCCCCGCGCGGTGGAAGGAATTGCGCTGGCGGTTTTTCCGTCTGCATTTCCAGTACCTTTGCGCGTTTGATGCACCCAAGGATTATGATTATTTCCAGATCACCGCAGGCCCGCATTCCCTTGCCGAACGCTATGCCCACCGGCCCGCATCAAAGTCGCGGATCGTGAAGCCGGTGAATAAATTCACCTCGACCGCGCCATGACCTTGCCGCCCAAACCCGACAGCCGCCCTGAAAAGGTATCGCTGTGGCGCTATGCCCAGCTGTTTCGCCAGGACATCCTGTCGGCGCAGCCCGCCCGTTTGTACCGCGCCTGGATGGCGGAATTCAAAACGCCGTTCTTTCGCAGCTATCTGATCAACCAGCCGGAACTGATCAAAACGGTCCTGAAAGAACGGCCCGGCGATTTCCCCAAATCCGACCGTATCGGCGAAGGCTTGCGCCCCTTGTTGGGCAATTCAGTGTTTTTGACCAATGGCGAGACCTGGAAACGGCAACGGCGCATCATTGATCCGGCCTTTGAGGGGGGGCGGCTGCGCGACAGCTTTCCCGCGATGTGGGACGCGGCCGAGGCGATGGCCAAACGGCTGGAACCGCGAACCGGGCAGGTGATCGAGATCGAGGCCGAAACCAGCCATGCAGCGGCCGATGTGATCTTTCGCACGTTGTTTTCATTGCCCATCGACCATCATCTGGCCCGCGAGGTGTTTGAAGAATTCAAAACCTACCAACGCAGCCAGCCGATCCTGAACATTGCCGCGTTTATCCCGCTGCCGCGCTGGCTGCCGCGCCTGTTTCGCAAAGACACCCGGTCAAGTGCGGCCAAGATACGCCGGCTGATCACACAGTTGACCGAAGACCGCATGGCGCAGATCGCCCAAGGCACGGCCCCGCAGGATCTGGCGACCAAGATCATGACGACTGTCGATCCCGTCGATGGCGATACCTTCAGCACCCAGGAAATGGTCGACCAGGTCGCGATCTTTTTCCTTGCCGGCCACGAGACCAGCGCCTCGGCGCTTGCATGGACGCTGTATTTGATGGCCACGCATCCCGACTGGCAGGACAAGCTGGCCGAGGAAGCGCAGCAGATGGGGGGCTGTGATTTCTCGGTCATGTCCAAGCTGCGCCTGAGCCGCGATGTGTTTCGCGAGGCGCTGCGGCTGTATCCGCCCGTCCCGATGATGGTGCGCGAGGCAACATGCCCCGAACAGTTCCGCGACCGCACGGTGCAGGCAGGCGCGCAGGTGGTGATCAGCCCGTGGCATTTGCACCGTCAGGAACGCCTGTGGGATAACCCCGACGGCTTTGACCCCGCGCGCTGGCACACCGACAATGGCCAGAAATGCCAACGAGAGGCCTATCTGCCGTTCAGCGCCGGGGCGCGGGTGTGTCCGGGGGCCGGATTTGCCATGATCGAGGGGCCTTTGATCCTGTCGCGGCTCTTGCGGGATTACCGCATCGAAGCTGTCGCCACCAAGGTGCCTGTTCCCGTCGCGCATCTGACGGTAAGGTCGAAAGATGGCATTTGGCTGCGATTTGTCCGACGCTAACGATATATCATCGCGCGGATAGATGCATTAGACCATGCGAAACGGAATCAATAAGGGCCTGCACCACCATGAGCACGACAGACGCACAACGCACACAAATGGCGACCGGCAAGGGATTTGTAGCAGCCCTGGATCAATCCGGCGGATCGACCCCCAAAGCGCTTAGCTTGTATGGCGTTGAACCGTCAGATTATTCAGGCGATGCGCAGATGTTTCAGGCCATGCATGACATGCGCGCCCGGATCATCCTGGCAGATGATTTTACCAGCGACAAAGTCCTGGGTGCCATCCTGTTTGAACGCACCATGGACGAGACGATCAACGGCAAACCCGTCGCAGATGTGCTGTGGAACGACCGCGGTGTTGTGCCCTTTCTGAAGATCGACAAGGGTCTTGAGGACGAGACAAACGGCGTTCAATTACTTAAACCTATGCCTGATCTGGATGTCTTGCTGAAGCGCGCCAAGGCGGCGGGTATCTTTGGCACAAAAGAACGCTCTGTCATCCAGTCTGCCAATGCTTACGGTATCCGCGCCGTGGTCGCCCAGCAGTTCGAAGTGGCCAAAGCGGTTTGTGCGGCGGGTCTGGTTCCGATCATCGAGCCCGAGGTGAATATCCATTCCGCCAGCAAAGCGGAATGCGAGGATATCCTGAAGGCAGAGTTGGAAAACCACCTTGCGCTGCTGGCACCGGACGAGATTGTCATGCTCAAGCTGACCCTTCCCGAAAAAGCGGGGCTGTATGACAGCCTGGCGGACCTGCCGAATGTCTTGCGGGTTGTTGCCCTGTCGGGTGGGTATTCGACGGATGATGCCAGCGCGCGTCTAAGCCAGAACGCCAAGATGATCGCCAGCTTTTCGCGTGCCTTGACCGAAGGGTTGAACGTGAAAATGACCGATGCAGAATTCAACGCGGCATTGGGCGCGAATATCGACAAGATTTACAAAGCATCGGTGGCGTAACGCGGCGGAATTTTCAAAAAATCCGGTCCGATTTTTTTGAAAAATCGACTACAAAATCAGACGTATGGGTTCTTGATTGCAAAAGATGATCAATTGCCCTGCGTTTTCAACGGCGTGATACCCGCGCCGTTGCAGCTCTGCTTCGAATACATCTCGACCGACGTATCTCTCGATATCACGTAGGTTTCGGCGAACCACACCACCTTGTCGCGCGGTTTTTGCACTGAACAAGTGGGTGATCCAAGCTTGGGGTGAAAGTTCACAGGGAATAGCCATATGAAATGCTATTCCGCCCTTGGTAAACTTTCCTTTAAGGTGCGCAGAACAAACACCCGAATGGCCGAGGCAAGCCCGGCTTCCAGTCCGCGATCTGCATCGATCTGCGCCACCAGCGCATTGATCGGAAGGTCCATATCGTCTGCTATTCTTTTGAATTCATTCCAGAATTCATCTTCCAGAGAGATGGATGTCCGGTGACCCCTTAGGGTCACCGAGTGTTTGACGGGCCGTGCGCTCATGTCTCGCGCTTATGGGCTTCCAGGTTGCGTGCAATTTTCGCCAGACGTTCTTTCAGAACCTCTTTTTGGTCCTTGCTTTGACCGAATTGCACTGCGTTTTCGTCAGCGCGGGCCTTGCGAGAGGCGCGGTTGCGCTCTTTCTTGACCTTGTTGAGGTTGATGGGGGCGCTCATTCTTTTGGTCCGATCATTTGCTCCGGCCGCACCACGCGGTCGAATGTTTCAGCGTCGACAAACCCCAGGGCGATTGCTTCTTCCTTGAGGGTCGTTCCGTTCTTATGGGCTGTTTTTGCAACCTTGGTTGCGTTGTCATAGCCGATTGTGGGGGCCAGCGCTGTGACCAGCATCAGGCTTTCTTTCATCAGCTTGTCGATGCGGTCGACATTGGCTTGGGTGCCGACGACCATATTATCGGTAAAGGCCGATGCGCTGTCGCCCAAAAGCTGCATGGATTGCAAGACGTTATAGCTCATCATCGGGTTATAGACGTTCAGCTCAAAATGGCCTTGCGATCCGGCAAAACCGACGGCGGCGTCATTGCCCATGACATGGGCACAGACCATTGTCAGCGCTTCGGCCTGTGTAGGGTTTACCTTGCCCGGCATGATCGACGATCCCGGCTCGTTTTCCGGCAGGATCAATTCGCCCAGACCGGACCGCGGGCCGGAGCCCAGCAAACGCATGTCATTGGCGATCTTGAACAGCGATCCGGCAACGGTTTTCAGCGCGCCCGAGAACATGACCATCGCGTCATGGGCGGCCAGCGATTCAAACTTGTTGGGGGCGGTGACAAATGGCAGATCGGTGATCTCGGCCATATGGGCTGCGACCGCTTCGGCCCAGCCTTTCTTGGTGTTCAGCCCGGTGCCCACCGCCGTGCCGCCTTGGGCAAGCTCGTAAATGTCGGGCAGGCAGGCGTTGACGCGTTCAATGCCCTTTTTCACCTGATGCGTATACCCCGAGAATTCCTGGCCCAGCGTCAGGGGCGTCGCATCCTGGGTGTGGGTGCGGCCGATCTTGATGATGTCCTTGAATTCAACCGATTTGGCGGCCAGCGCATCGTGCAGCTTTTGCAAACCGGGCAGCAACACATCACGGGCCTGCATGGCAATCGCCACATGCATTGCCGTGGGGAATGTATCGTTTGACGACTGGCCCATGTTGCAATGGTCATTGGGGTGAACGGGTTTCTTCGATCCCATCTCGCCGCCCAGCATCTCAATGGCACGGTTCGAGATCACTTCGTTGGCGTTCATGTTGGACTGGGTACCGGACCCGGTCTGCCACACCACCAAAGGAAAGTTATCGTCAAACTTGCCCTCGATCACCTCAGTGGCCGCCGCGACAATCGCATCGCCAATCTCGGCGCTCAGATCCCCTTGCTTGAGGTTCTCCATCGCACAGGCTTTTTTCACCACACCCAAGGCGCGGATGATCGGCACGGGCTGTTTTTCCCAACCGATCGGGAAGTTGATGATCGACCGCTGGGTCTGGGCCCCCCAATATTTATCGGAAGGGACCTCCAACGGGCCAAAGCTGTCTGTTTCTGTGCGTGTACCGGCCATGTGCAGGCTCCTGATCTTGGCAATATGTTGGATCAGGGTTTAGCCTGCGCAGGGGCGCTGCGCAATCAAGCGATCGCGCTAACGCGGCTGCAATAGGCGAAGTTATTTGCGAAAACTGTCCAAAGACACGATTTCGGCGGCTTTGGGTGCCTCTTCTGGTACCTCAAGCTCGCTTTCTTTCTTTTGCGGCAAGGTCCCGCCATCGTCACCGGAGGGCTCTTGCTGTTCGAATTTCAGGCCAAACTCGACGGAGGGGTCCACAAAGGTGCGGATCGCGTCATAGGGGATATACATCGGCTCCGGTGCATCGCCGAAATTCAACGTGACAGAGAATCCCTCGTCCGTGACTTCCAGCTTGTCGTACCAGTGTTGCATCACCACGGTCATCTCGCCGGGATAGCGGTCCGAAAGCCAGTCGGCCAGTTCGGCATCGGGGTGTTCGGTGTCAAATGTAATGAAAAAATGATGATTTCCGGGCAAACCATTGGCTGCCACATCCAAAAGCACCTTCCGGATCAGTCCGCGCATCGCGTCATGCATCAGGTTGCCATACTCAATGGTTCGGCTCATTTTATCTGTTCAACCCCCAGTTTGATCGCCCTAGCATACGCCATTTACCAACAGTGAAAAGGGGGCTCTTTGGAATTATCCGACGACAGCGGGCCCAACTGCGACCACTCCCAAAACGCACATGGTGAAAACAAAGCCGCGGTTGAACACCAACATCAAAATTCCGGCCAGGACCGTCAGTCCAAGGGCGGTGGCGTCAAAGCTGGACCAATCGGGCAGGGGCATCGCCAAAACGCCCCCCGGCGTGACCCGTTCAAATACCACATGCAACGCAAACCAGACCGAAAGATTGGCAATCACACCGACGACAGCGGCTGTGATGGCGCGCAATGCAGCGCTTAACCTTGGCATCCCCGAGAGCGCCTCAAGATAAGGTCCGGCAAGGAATATCCAAAGAAAACAGGGGGTAAACGTCACCCACAGCGCCAGCGCCCCCGCCGCAACCGCCCCGCTGATGCCGCTTTGCGCAAACCCGGTCAGCAGCGCCACGAATTCGGTTACCAAGATCAGCGGGCCGGGGGTGGTTTCGGCAAGGCCCAAGGCGTCAATCATCTGCTGGGTGGTGATCCAGCCGTGATCCTGCACCACGCTTTGCGTCATATAGGCCAGCACCGCATAGGCCCCGCCAAATGTCACCACCGCAAGCTTTGAGAAAAACAAACCCAGTTGAAGCAAGAACTGCTGACCCAACGCCCAAACCAGCAGCAAAGGGGCCGCCCATAGCCCGCCCCAGATCACCAGCGTCCTTACGGGATGCGCAGACCCGGTCGGGGCAGGGTCAAGCGGCACACGGGTCGTGGAATGGTGCAAAAACCCCCAAATCCCAACGGCCAGAATGATCAGCGGAAACGGTAGCCCCAAGACGAAAAGCGCAACAAACGACAGCGCGGCCAAAGCCACGCCCTCTAGCCCGGTCAGCGCCTTGGCGGCAACTTTGCGCAGCGCCTGAAAGACAACGATGATGACGGCCGCCTTGATCCCCAGAAACGCGGCCTGAACCAGCGGAAGCTGCCCGTAATAGGCATAGCCCAGGGCCAAAACCCCGATCACAACCGCCCCCGGCACGACAAACAGCACCCCCGCCAGCAGCCCGCCCGCAGTCCCGCGCAACCGCCAGCCGGCATAGGTGGCCAGCTGCATCGCTTCGGGGCCGGGCAACAGCATACACAACGACAATGCGCGCAGATATGCGGCTTCGCTTAGCCATCCGTGACGCTCCACCAGCTCGCGGTGCATCAAGGCGATCTGCGCTGCAGGCCCGCCAAAAGACAACAGCCCGATACGCCCGAAAACACGCAGCATTTGTGGCCAGCCCGGCACGCTCACGCGCCACGCCCCGCACCCTTGATCGGCACCAGGGCGGCAAACGAAACCTGATCCGCGCTGATGCCGTGATCTGCAAGGAGTTCAACAGACACCAATGCATCGGTCGGAAATACAAGGTTTTGAAAAGGCGGGGCAGTCGTCTTGTTCGGGGCAGCCATGGCATGCATCCTTTCAAACCGGAAACATGCGAACCTCTGGCTGGCGCCTCACGGGGCGTTCGCGAAAATCCCCATCTAAAACTTCTGACACAGCACGACACAACAGGTCAAGTCACGCGACACCTGTCTTCCAAATGGTTTAAAATCCTCGCCGAAGGCATCTTTTGGACCAGCGTCAGCAACATGCTGGGCGCAATCGGGCTGAACCACAGTCATCAAAATAAAGGGGGGGGTAAAGTGCAGGTTTCTGTTGCCAGGTACCTGCGAACCCCGCCTTAGGTCGCTAAACCCAAGGACTTAAGTTTCAACAGTTCCGGTCGCTTACGCGGCCATCGCCATTGGAGCACGATTGTCATTTGCAATTGTACATTTTACGCCGATAACGGTGGCAGTCAGCCGAGATAAGGCTACATCTTTAGACGTTCGTCGATCCTGTTTCGACCCCATGATCCGCAAATGACGGATTATTGGTGGAGTCGCCGGGTACCGCCCCCGGGTCCGAACCGCTTATTACATGCGCGTTTATACCCATAGTCCCGAAGGACAAATATAACATAGGAACCCCTGCGCGGTTTGCAAGGGCTCTTTAATCTGCGACAGGTGATAAAAGGCGGGCGGGCAAGCTCAGCCGGTGTGCCCCTTGCGCTGCGCAAAGACGCGGCGGGCAAGGGTTTGGGTTTCAGCCTCGAGTGCGGTCAATCCTGCGCTGGCAGCGGGGCCGTCCTGGGCCTCGATCGCATCGGCGATGGCGACGTGCAGCGCGATGATCGCGTCGCGGGACCGGGCGGTAAAGGTGATCATGTTCATCAGGGGCTGCATCGCCTCGACGGCACCGGCCAGTTGGTATGACAGCACCGGATTGCCCGCGCCATCGACCAGCGCGCGGTGAAAGGCGACGTCGGATGCGCAGAACGCTTCATCGCTCAATTCCACTTCACCTTGCGCTTTAATTTCGTCGCGCATCACATTGATATGATTTGAATTTCGGCGCATTGCGGAAAGCGGCGCACAGGCGCGTTCCAGGGCATAGCGCGCCTCGCAGGCGGTCTCGAAGCTCACGTCATTCATCGACAACAGCAAGGTTGAGGTGGTGATTTGCTGGGCTTGGGCGGCCTCGAAACTGATGCGGTTCACGAATGCGCCACCCGTGGCACCACGCTGTGTGCGGATCAGCGATTGCGCAGCCAGCCGCTTGAGCGCCTCGCGCACGGTGGCGCGGGACACATCGAATTTCAGCGCCAGTTCGGCCTCGGACGGCAGGCGTTCGTCCACAATCAATGCACCGCTGACGATGGCATCGCGGATATTCGCAGCGATCTGGGCTGACAGATCGGCAGAGGGGACGAGGCTGGTTTTCATATGTCTTACATTTAGGGTTTGGAAAAACTTTAAATGTCTGACATTACTTTTTCAAGTACCGAGTCGCGCATATCAGGGAGGATCGCGTCACATGGCACCTGTCATCCGTTCTGCGCTCTGGCTTGGCTTTTTCGGTCTGATCCTTGCGGCTTGGACGATGATGTATGCCATGAGCACGGGCATGGGGCTGGATCTGCTGGGCCGTCCCAATGACATGGGCCAGTTGATGCGTACCATGGACCCCCGCATGGATATGTACATGCCGATGGCCAGTTTCGGGCCTTTGGCGGTGATGTGGGCCGCGATGATGGCCGCGATGATGTTGCCCACGATGATCCCGACCTTGCGCAGCTACGAAGACCTGATGGTCAGCGCCAATGGCACGCGGGCGGGCTGGTTTGGCGTGCTACTGGGCTATTTCATCATGTGGATCGGCTTTGCCCTTGTCATCACGGCCACGCAGCTGGCGCTGCTGTATGGCGGGGTGATCGACATGCTGGGCATTGCGAAATCCCGCTGGTTTGCTGCGGGATTGTTGCTGGCCGTGGGCGTGTTCCAATTCACCCGCGCCAAGGAAATCTGCCATGGCGTGTGCCATTCCCCGATGATGTATTTTATCGGCCATTGGCGTTCCGGCTTTGCTGGCGGTTTGCGCATGGGGCTGGGGCTTGGCACGTTTTGCGTGGCCTGTTGCTGGGGCTTTATGGCGCTCGGTTTTGCGGGCGGTGTGATGAACCTGGCCTGGATGGGATTGGCGACCTTGTTCATGGTGCTCGAAAAATTGCCCCAGATCGGGCATAAAGTGGTAAAACCCATGGGTGTTTTGCTGATCCTTGGCGCATGCGCTGTGGCGGCTTGGCCCTTGTATTCAGGAGGATAAGATGGCGACCAACAAAAGAGCCGATGCAGACCGTTTGCCGATCAGTCAGCGGATCGACCAGCGGATGCCGAACCCCAAACGCCGCGAAGCGACCCCGACAAACTGGCAGATCAAGGGCGAGCTGTTCCTCAATTGCTCGTGCGAGATGTTCTGCCCCTGTGTTGTCAGCCTTGGCGCACACCCGCCCACAGAGGGGCATTGCCACGCGTGGATGGCCATTGCCATCGACGAGGGCCATTACGAGGGCGAAGACCTGTCGGGGCTGAACGTGGGCCTGCTGGTCGATATTCCGGGCCGCATGGGCGAAGGCAACTGGAAAGTCGCGGCTTACGTCGATGAAAACGCCAGTGGCAAAGCCTATAACGGGCTTTTGCAAATCTTTTCCGGCGCGGCGGGCGGCACCACGGGCCTGTTCACCATGCTGGTATCCGAGATCATCGGGGCCGAACGCGCCCCTGTGAAAATCATCCGCGACGGTACCAAACGGTCGATCCAGATCGGCCGCAAGATCGCCGGCGAGATCGAGATGATTGCGGGCAAATCGGCGGATCATCCGGTGATGATCTCGAATTCGAAATACTGGATGGGGCCGGATATTATCGCGGCACGCGGGCTGAAATCGAAGGTCCGAGATTACGGTCGCGTCTGGGATTTCGGCGGCAAATCAGCCGAGATTTGCCCGATCAACTGGCAGGGCCCCAACCCATGATAAACACAGGCTATGTCCGGACAATGGCGCGCTATAACAGTTGGCAGAACGACCAGTTGATGCCGCTGTTGCTGGACATGCCATTGGCCGAATTGACCAAGGATCGCGGGGCCTTTTTCGGGTCGATCCTTGGCACCGCGAACCATCTGCTATGTGGGGACATGTTGTGGATGTCGCGGTTTGACCCGTCGACGGAGCCGCCCTTCGAGGCGTTTGACAACTGGCCCAAACTGCACAAGGACGCACGGGCCTGGGCCGCAGACCGGCACCGGGTGGATGGCAAAATCCGCCATTGGGCAGGGGCCCTGCGCGAGTTGGACCTGCTGGGGGATCTGCACTGTGTGCCCGCCAGCGGAGGCGACCCCTATAGCCTGCCCATCGGTCTTGCTGTGGTACAACTGTTCAACCACCAGACCCACCATCGGGGTCAAATCCACGCCATGCTGACTGCCGCCGGTGAAGCGGCACCTGTCAGTGACATCATCTATCTGCCGGAGACCGCATAAATGGCCCTCATTTCCCCATCGCGCCGGATCAGGCGCACGATGTTTTCCGAAGGCGTCGAAGCCGCAGGCGTATCGGCTTATACGGTCTATAACCACATGCTGCTGCCCACGGTCTTTAAGAGCGTGCAGGAAGATTACCATCACCTGAAAGAGGCGGTGCAGGTCTGGGATGTGGCCTGCGAACGGCAGGTCGAATTGCGCGGGCCGGATGCGGCAAAGCTGATGCAGATGCTGACGCCGCGCGATCTGCGCGGGATGCTGCCGGGGCGGTGTTTCTATGTGCCGATCGTCGATGAAACCGGCGGGATGCTGAATGATCCGGTGGCGGTGAAACTGGCCGAGGACCGCTGGTGGATTTCCATTGCCGACAGCGATCTGATGCTCTGGGTCAAGGGGATCGCCAACGGCTACCGGCTGGATGTGCTGATCGACGAACCCGATATCAGCCCGCTGGCCATTCAGGGCCCCAAGGCCGATGATCTGCTGGCACGGGTTTTCGGCGACGCGGTCCGCGACATCCGTTTCTTCCGCTTTGGCATGTTCGACTTTGAGGGGCGGTCGATGGCCATCGCGCGGTCGGGCTATTCCAAACAGGGCGGGTTCGAGATTTACGTCGATGGCGAAGACAAGGGGATGCCGCTGTGGAACGCGCTGATGGAGGCCGGGCGCGATCTGGATGTGCGCGCGGGCTGCCCCAACGGGATCGAGCGTGTCGAGGGGGGATTGCTGAGCTATGGCAATGACATGACCGACGACAACACGCCCCATGAATGCGGCTTGGGCCGGTTTTGCGACACCCAGACGGCGATCGGCTGTATTGGCCGCGACGCGCTGTTGCGGGTGGCCAAGGAAGGCCCCACCAAGCAGGTCCGCGCGATTGATATCCCGGGCGATGCGGTGCCGCCCTGTGATCGGGCGTGGGACATCGAAGTGAAGGGCAAGAAGGTCGGGCAAGTGACCTCGGCTGCGTATTCGCCGGATTTCAAGACCAATGTGGCCATTGGCATGGTGCGGATGACCCATTGGGACGACGGCTGCGAGGTGCAGGTCCGCACGCCCCAGGGTCTGCGCGATGCGGTCGTGCGCGAGAATTTCTGGGCGTAAGCGTCTGGATCAGAGTTGGGGACCGAGGGGCCAGCCCCTCGGGCTCCCCGGAGTTTAGCTGGCAAAATGAAAAGGGTGACGAAATGTGACCCGGATAGGAGAGATTATGTTTGATGCGTTGATGGTGACCAAGGACGAAGAGAGCGGCAAGACCTCTGCGGCGGTGACGCAGATTGATCTGGACCAGCTGCCAGCGGGTGAAGTGACGGTTGCGGTGGAATATTCGACGGTGAACTATAAAGACGGTTTGTGCATCGGGCCGGGCGGCGGTTTGGTACGCAAATATCCGCATATTCCCGGCATTGATTTTGCAGGCACGGTCGAGGCGTCGGATGATGACCGCTACAAGCCCGGCGACAAGGTCGTTTCGACCGGCTGGCGCGTGGGCGAGGCGCATTGGGGCGGGTATTCGCAAAAGGCGCGGGTCAAGGCCGACTGGCTGGTGCCATTGCCCGAGGGGCTTGATACGCGTCAGGCCATGGCTGTCGGCACGGCGGGTTTTACCGCGATGCTGGCGGTGATGGCGTTGGAAGACCACGGGCTGAAAACCGGACATGGGCCTGTGTTGGTTACCGGTGCTGCGGGTGGTGTCGGGTCGGTCGCTGTGGCGATTTTGGCTGCATTGGGCCACGAGGTTGCCGCTGTGACCGGACGCCCCGAGACGGCGGATTACCTCAAGGCGCTTGGGGCCAGCCAGATCGTTGCACGCGAAGAGATCAACGAGACCGTCAAACGCCCGCTTGAAGGGGAAACCTGGGCGGGCTGTATTGATGCCGTCGGTGGCGCGATGCTGGCGCGGGTCCTGGGGCAGATGAAATACGGTGCATCGGTTGCGGCGGTTGGTTTGGCGGGCGGTGCCGGTCTGCCTGCGACGGTGATCCCGTTCTTGTTGCGCGGCGTGAACCTGTTGGGGATCGATTCCGTGATGCAGCCCTATGAGAACCGCTTGCGCGCCTGGGAGCGGATCGCAAAGGATCTGCCGATGGCCAAGCTAGAGGAGATGGTCGTGCCGGCAACGCTCAAGGATTTGCCGCAGTTGGGCAAGGACATCCTGGCCGGGCAGGTACGGGGCCGCGTTGTTGTGGATGTAAACGGCTAGGCGGCGCATCCTGACAGAGTTTGACGCCACTTCGGGTCGCATTCAAAAGATGCGGCCCGTTCTTTTTCAAGGACAAAAACGGGCACGACGGGAATTTTGCCGAAAATGCGAAATTCTCCTTGAAAGCGGGGGCGTTGGGCTATGTCTCATCTTACCTAACAAAGAAGTTTTGCCTTGTCTGATACATCCCCGATCCTTGTGTGGTTTCGCCGCGATTTACGGCTGAGCGATCATTCCGCGTTACATGCCGCGGCACAAACGGGCCGTCCTGTGATCCCTGTTTTCATCCACGATGGCCTTGTTGAGGCGCTTGCCGCCGCGCCGAAGTGGCGTTTGGGTCTGGGGGTTGGCAGCTTTGCCGGGGCGCTGCGGGACAAATCCAGCCAGCTTGTGTTGCGCAGGGGCGATGCGCTTGCGGTGCTGCAAGAGCTGATCGCGCAGACCGGGGCGGGGGCGGTCTATTGGTCGCGGCTTTATGATCCGCAAACCACTGAACGCGACAGCAGCGTCAAGCAGGCGCTGAAAGAGGCGGGCGTCGATGCGCGGTCCTTTGGCGGGCATCTGATGTTCGAGCCCTGGACGGTAGAGACCAAGACCGGCGGCTATTACAAGGTCTACACGCCCTTCTGGAATGCGGTGAAGAACAGGGGCGTCGATGCGCCGCTGGCGGCACCGTCAGACTTGAAAGCGCCTGTGCAATGGCCTGAAAGCGACGATCTGGATGACTGGAACATGGGCGCGCAGATGCGGCGCGGGGCCGATGTGGTGCGGCCCTTTGTGCAGCTGGGCGAGAAGGCAGCGCAGTCCCGTCTGGGGGCTTTCATGGCCCATGGGGTGGCCGAATATAAGCAGAACCGCGATCTGCCAGGGGTGGATGGTACATCGAACCTGTCGGAAAACCTGTCGCTGGGTGAAATCAGCCCGCAGCAATGCTGGCATGCGGGGCAACGGGCCTTGCATGATGGGAAGCAAGGGGCGGAAACCTTTCTTAAGGAGCTCGTGTGGCGCGAGTTTGCCTATCATCTGATGCACCACACCCCGCGCATTCTGGATCAGAACTGGCGCGAGGAATGGGCGGGTTTTCCCTGGAACGAGGACGAACGGCTGGCCGAGGTCAAGGCGTGGAAACAGGGCCGCACCGGCGAGCCCTTTGTCGATGCCGCCATGCGCGAGCTTTATGTGACGGGGCGGATGCACAACCGTGGCCGCATGATCGTGGCCAGCTATCTGACCAAACATCTGATGTGTCATTGGCGTATCGGGCAAAAATGGTTCGAGGACTGCTTGATCGATTGGGACCCCGCCAGCAATGCGATGGGTTGGCAATGGGCAGCAGGGTCGGGGCCGGATGCTTCGCCGTATTTCCGTGTCTTCAACCCCGAGACGCAATTGGACAAATTTGACAAGAACCGCGATTATTCCAGCCGTTGGATCGCCGAAGGCCGTGCCAAGCCGCACAAGGATGCGCTGGCCTTTTTCGACGCCGTGCCACAGCGCTGGAACCTGTCGCCTGACGATGATTATCCCGACCGGATCATCGCTTTGGACAAGGGGCGCGAACGCGCGCTTGATCTGTACAAGAACCGAAACTTTTAACGCTTGGTGAACGTGCGTTGTGCACTTAAACTTTAATTCCGCGATTAAATCCGCGTTCAGGGAGCCTGAAATGATTTTAACCAGTACCGAAGGACAAGTATCCCTTCCCAGATATTTTGCGCGTGTGTTTGCGATGGCACAAGAGATGCACAAGGGGCAGGTGGATTTTGTCTTGCCTGACGGTCGGCGGTTCAGGGCCAAGGGGGCTGATCCGTTTCCGGTGGCCGAAATCCATATCAACAATGCGGATCTGTTCGCGCGGCTGATCCGCGACGGGGATCTGGGCTTTAGTGATGCCTATCTGGATGACTGGTGGAGCACGCCGGATTTGCAGGCGTTCATGGACGTGGTTCACGCCAACGAAGATATCTACGATTCATTTCCCGGCATGGGGCTTGTGCGCAAATATGAATCCCTGCGGTTCTGGCTGCAGCGCAACAGCAAGAAGCAGGCGCGCAAGAACATCAGCTATCACTATGATTTGGGGAATGATTTCTACAAATTGTGGCTGGATGACACGATGACCTATTCCAGCGCTTTGTTCGAGGACGGCCCGCAACAATCGCTTGAGGCGGCGCAAACTGCCAAATACGCGTCGATGGTCGACCAGATGGGCGTTGAACCGGGCGATCATGTGCTGGAAATCGGCTGCGGCTGGGGGGGATTTGCCGAATATGCCGCAAAAGAACGTGGTTTGAAGGTGACTTGCCTGACCATCAGCAAGGAACAGTTTAAGTACGCGAAAGAACGCATTGAAAAGGCTGGTCTTTCCGATCTGGTAGAGCTCAAGTTGCAAGATTACCGGGACGAACGCGGGGTCTATGACGGGATCGCCAGCATCGAGATGTTCGAAGCCGTGGGCGAGAAGTATTGGCCGTCTTATTTCAACACCTTACGCGACAGACTCAAACCTGGAAAACTGGCGACCCTGCAGATTATCACCGTGCAGGACCGCCGCTGGAAGGTCTACAAGCGAGGCGTTGATTTCATTCAGAAATACATCTTTCCGGGGGGCATGTTGCCCAGCCCCACAGTGCTGCGTCAACAGGTGGAAAAAGCCGGGCTTGCGGTCGAGAAATCAATCGAATTCGGCAAGAGCTATAACCTGACCTTGCGGCGGTGGCATGAGACCTTCAATGAAAAATGGGACGATATCGCCGCTATGGGATTTGACGAGCGGTTCAAGCGGATGTGGAATTTCTACCTGACCTCCTGTGCTTCAACCTTTGACAGTGGCAATTGTGATGTGACACAAATCACGGTGAAGCGCCGTGTTTGACAGCGCAACCTTGTGAGCTAAGGAGCACTCAATGCCCACTGCTGCCAAATTGATGGCCGCCTTCTGTCTGGCTTCATTAGCTTTTGTTGTGTCTCAGATGATTATGCCGCTCATGCCGGAGCGGTCTGAATTTGGCTATTTCGTGCCGATCAACATGGCAGTCGGGGCGTTGGTGGGCTGGGTCATTATGGCCCCGCGCTCGGGGCATGGCATGGGCGCGGGCATTACCAACGGGCTGACAGGCGCGTTCATGCTTGTGTTGTGGGGCTTGGCGACCCATGCGGTGATCCGGATGCTCGACCTGTCCATGCAGCGCCGCTATGACGGCATGGGCGAGGCGCTTTTGGCGGTTTTGACGATCAGCGCGGAATACTTGCTGGTGATGGCCACAGTGCCGATTGGGATTGCCTTGATCGTCGGGGGCATTATCAGCGGTATCGCGACCAATTATGCCGAAAGAAAATGGCCCTAACTCCATGAAAAATCTGTTTTTTTACGGCACTCTCAGGCATATTCCACTGCTTGAGATCGTGCTGGGCCGTCCGGCGGCCGACATCGCACTCACGCCGCAAGGGCTGGCGGATCATGCCGCACTTGCCGTGGCCGAAGGGCCGTTTCCTTGTGTGGTGGAACAGCCCGGCGCGGTCACCCAGGGGCTGCTGGTCGAAGGGTTGAGCGACACCGATATTGCACGGCTTGATTTCTACGAGGGCAGCTTTGCCTATGATCTGCGCGATGTGACGCTGCAAGGTGGCCAGCGCGCACAGGTCTATTTCCCGACGCCGGGGGTATGGACAACAGCCGCGCCTTGGGATCTGGCCGAGTGGGAAAAGGACTGGGCCGCGCTGAGCTGCTTTGCCGCGCGCGAGGTGATGGATTATTTTGGCAAATATTCCGTGACACAGGTCGGCAGGATGTTCCCGATGATCCGCACACGGGCCGCGGCGATGGTAAATGCGGCGCAGTCCAGACACGGGGCAGGGACATTTGATGGCACTGTTGATGTGCAGCGGATCGACCGCGTTTACACCAATTTCTTTGCGCTGAACGAATACCAGCTGCGACATGAACGGTTTGATGGCACCATGACGCAGGTGCTGGAGCGCGCGGTGTTTGTGGCGTCGGATGCGGCACTTGTGCTGCCCTATGATCCGCAGCGCGACTGCGTGATGCTGGTGGAACAGTTGCGCATGGGGCCGATTGCGCGGGGTGACACAGCGGTTTGGCAGTTCGAGCCCATCGCAGGCCGTGTCGATCCGGGCGAGACCCCCCAAGAGGCCGCGCACCGCGAGGCCGCCGAGGAAGCGGGGATAACCTTCAATTCCCTGGAACTGGTGGCCGAGGTCTATGCGTCACCGGGCGATTCCACCGAATTTTTCTATATCTACGTGGGGCTTGCCGACCTGCCGGACAAATCCACCGGCGTCAGCGGGCTGGACACCGAAGACGAGGACATCCGGTCGCATCTGATGTCTTTTGAGGATCTGATGGCGATGGTGGATACGCAACAAGCCGCCAATGCGCCGCTGGTGATTGCTGCATATTGGCTTGCACGGCACCGCGACCGCTTGAGGTTGGCCCCCCCCGAGGCTACACCTGATGTAACTTGAATTAGGAGCACCCCATGCACGTCGCATCTGATCTGGCGCAAGCCATTGGCAACACACCCCTTATCCGTTTGCGTCAGGCAAGCGAGGCAACCGGCTGTGAGATCTACGGCAAGGCCGAATTCATGAACCCCGGTCAATCGGTCAAGGACCGTGCGGCGTTGTTTATCATTCGCGATGCCATTGCAAAGGGCACGTTGAAACCGGGCGGCACGATCGTCGAAGGGACGGCTGGCAACACGGGCATCGGTCTGGCGCTGGTCGGCGCGTCGATGGGGTTCAAGACGGTGATCGTGATCCCCGAAACCCAAAGCCAAGAGAAAAAGGACATGTTGCGCCTTGCCGGGGCCGAGCTGGTGCAGGTGCCGGCCGCGCCTTATCGCAACCCCAACAACTTTGTGCGCTATTCCGAACGGCTGGCGAATGAACTGGCCCGCAGCACCAACGAAGGTGTGATCTGGGCCAACCAGTTTGACAACGTGGCCAACCGTCAGGCGCATATTGAAACCACCGGCCCCGAAATCTGGGAACAAACCGGTGGCAAGGTCGACGGGTTCTGCTGCTCAGTCGGTTCCGGTGGTACGCTGGCGGGCATTGGCATGGCGTTGCAGCCCAAGGGCGTGAAAATCGCCTTGGCCGATCCCGATGGCGCGGCGCTGCACAGCTATTATACCAAGGGTGAGCTGGTGGCCGAAGGCGGGTCTATCGCCGAAGGTATCGGGCAGGTGCGCATCACCAAGAACCTCGAAGGGTTCACCCCCGACTTCAGCTATAATATCCATGATGCCGAAGCCTTGCCGATCGTGTTCGACCTGTTGCAGCACGAAGGGCTGTGCCTTGGCGCGTCGTCCGGCGTGAATGTTGCCGGTGCCATGCGTCTGGCCCGCGATATGGGGCCGGGCCACACCATTGTGACCATCCTGTGCGACTTCGGCACGCGCTATCAGTCCAAGCTGTTCAATCCCGAATTCCTGCGGGAAAAAGGTTTGCCGGTTCCGGGCTGGCTGGACCGCGCCCCACAATCCATCCCCGGCGTTTTTGAGGACCAATGACACTGACCATGCGCGCGCTGTTCACGGGGCTGTGCCTTGGGTTGTGGCTGGCTGTCGGGGCGGTATTCGCACAAGACGAGCCGTCCCAAAATATTAATCGCTGGGAAAACGTCGCGACAAGCGCCGAGACGGTGGTGGATGAAAAGACCGCCAGCGACACGGTGCTTGAGACGTTGCGCGCGCGCATCGTCGGCTTCCGGGCGGAATTTGATACGGCGCGCCAGAATAATTCGGAGCGTATTGCAACGCTGCGCAGTCAAATCGCGGCCCTTGGTGCCCCGCCCGAAGGTGAGAACGCCGAACCCGAGGCCCCCGAACTGGCCCAGACCCGCGCGGATTTGAACCAGCAGCTCAACGCGCTGTTGGTGCCAGTCCAGATCGCGGAGCGTGAGTATCTGCGGGCCGACGGATTGGTCCGCCAGATCGACCAGATCGTGCGCACCCGGCAGACCGAAAAGCTGCTGACAACGACCCCGTCACCGTTGAATCCGCAACATTGGGCACCGGCGCTGAAAGATCTGGAAGCCGCCTTTGGGGCCATGTGGATCGACCGGAGCGAGGTGAGCAACGCGCAGAAATTCACGGCACTTCGGGAAAACCTGCCCTTGGTGTTCTTTAGCAGCCTGCTGGGGTTGTTGTTGCTGTTTCGCGGGCGTCGCTGGGCCGTGATGATGGTCACCGGATTGCGCAACCATCAGGCGCGCGGTTTGGGCATCTGGCGGTTTGTTGTCTCGCTCTTGCGTATCTTCCTGCCGCTGGCGGGGCTATTCCTGCTTGCGACCGCGGCCCGTCAAACCGGATTTCTGGGGGTCCGCGGGACCGAAATCACCCGGCTGTTGCCGGTGTTGGGTCTGGTTATCTTCGGGTTCCGCTGGGTATCGGAAAGGGTATTCTCGCGCGATGACGAAGAGGCATTGCTGTTGCTGGATCAGGAACAACGGCGCAGGGCGCGGTTTTATGTGAACGGCATCACGATTGTGATGATCGTGCAGATCCTGACCCTCAAGGTTGTTGAATTCGATCTGCCCACGGCGGCGACCACTGCGGTGGTGGCTTTCCCCTTTGCGCTGCTGATCAGCTTTGCGCTGTTCAGGGTCGGACAAATCCTGCGCAGCTATCAAGACCCCGAGGAAGAAACCAGCGAGCCTGAAACGGTGCAACGCAGCTCGACCCTTGCGCGGATGGTGCGCAGTCTGGGCTTGGGGGCGATGGCGATCGGTATTCTGGCGCCGCTGCTGTTTGCCTTTGGCTACGAGGATCTGTCCGACGCAATCTTGCGGCCCTATGTGACCACATTGGTCGTCTTGGGGCTTGTGATGGCGCTGCAACGTTTTGCAGCGGATGTGTATGGCGCGATCACGGGGCAGGGTGTCGCCGCCCGCGAGGCCCTGATGCCGGTGTTTTTCGGCCTGATCCTGTTGATCCTGGCCATGCCCGTTCTGGCGCTGTTATGGGGCGCGCGCCTGACTGACCTGAGCGAGCTTTGGGCAACCTTTGCAAGCGGGGTTGCGATCGGAGACACACGGATTTCGCCGTCAAACCTGCTGACCTTTGCGATCATTTTCTCGGTCGGGTATCTGTTGACGCGGCTGTTGCAGGGCACCTTGCGCTCGAACGTGCTGCCGAAAACCCAGATCGACATTGGCGGGCAGAATGCCCTGCTGTCGGGGCTGGGTTATGTGGGGATATTTCTTGCGGCCTTGGCTGCGATCACCGGGGCGGGCATCGACCTGAGCTCGCTTGCGATCGTGGCGGGGGCATTGTCGGTTGGTATCGGTTTCGGTCTGCAAAACATCGTCAGCAACTTTGTCTCGGGCATTATTCTGCTGATCGAGCGCCCGATTTCCGAGGGCGACTGGATCGAGGTGGGTGGCAAAAGCGGCTATGTGCGCGATATCTCCGTGCGTTCCACCCGGATCGAGACCTTTGACCGCACCGACGTGATCGTCCCCAATGCCGATTTGGTCAGTGGCACGGTAACCAACTTTACCCGTGGCAATACGGTCGGCCGGGTCATCATTCCGGTCGGCGTGGCCTATGGCACCGATACAAGGCGCGTCGAGACGATCTTGCGTGAAATCGCCGAAGATCAACCGATGGTTCTGGCAAATCCGGCCCCGAATGTATTGTTCGTGAACTTTGGCGCGGATGCGCTGGAATTCGAAATTCGCGCCTTTTTGCGGGATGTGAACTGGATCATGCAGGTCAAAAGCGACATCAACCACGCCATTGCCAGCCGGTTTGCCCAAGAGAGCATCGAAGTGCCTTTTGCACAGCGCGACATATGGCTCCGCAATCCCGAGGCGTTGAAAGGAAAATCCGACACATGACCGCAGCGCTGTATCTGGAAGATGCCTATCAACGCGATGCCCACGGCATTGTCACCGCAATCACCGAGGAAGGCGGGATCGTGCTGGATGGGTCGATCTTTTACCCCACCGGTGGCGGTCAGCCCGGTGACAGCGGCTGGTTGACCTGGGATGGCAAACGGCTGCCTATCGCCACCACGGTCAAGGGGCAGGGCGATGACATTGCCCTTGTCCCCGCCGAGCCGTTGCAAATGCCCGAGGTCGGCACCCATGTGACCCAGGTTCTGGACTGGGACCGGCGGCACAAACACATGCGCGTTCACACGATGTTGCACCTGCTGTCGGTTGCCGTGCCCTTTGGGGTGACGGGGGGGCAGATTTCGGCCCGCCACGGCAGGCTGGATTTCGACATGCCCGACGCGCCGGAAGACCGCGAAGGGATCGAGGCCGTGTTGAACAATTTTGTCGAGGCCGATCTGCGTGTCAGCACAAGCTGGATCACCCAAGCCGAACTGCAAGCCGCACCCGAGTTGGTCAAGACGATGGCCGTCAAGCCCCCCAAGGGCCCGGAAAAGGTGCGTCTGGTCCGGATCGGCGACGGGGCAAGCTGGATCGACTTGCAGCCCTGCGGCGGCACCCATGTGGCGCGCACAGGCGAAGTCGGCGGGCTTGTGCTGGGCAAGATCGAAAAGAAGGGCCGCCAAAACCGTCGTATTTACGTTCATCTGGATGGTTAGTCATCATGTTGAAATTGAGGTGATTTAGCTCTTGCACCCCGACCGCACCTCACGCTAAACACCGCCTCACGGACAGGTGGCCGAGTGGTCGAAGGCGCACGCCTGGAAAGTGTGTAGGCGGGAGACCGTCTCCAGGGTTCGAATCCCTGTCTGTCCGCCATTACCCCATATTTTATTGATGACGTATTGAAATCAGGCGGTAATTTCTCGCCTGCATTTCTTTTTGTATGGAAAAATGTAAAGTATTTTGCGGATTCACCGCGATTTAGGGGGCTGGTGTTTAGATACCACCCTGTATGGAGCGCTGAATGTTAGGGGCGCATTGATCTGCTCAGGTTTGATGCAAGGGGCGATATTCCCAAGGATTGGGATTTTATCGTGGGGTCTGTTGATCCGGGTCAGTGATCGCGTCGGCACGTCCTTGTTTCTGGGACAGAATTCTTGACATCAAAACGGTTCTATCGCTAATGCAGGGCCTTGCCGGACGGGTTCCGCAGGCTGTCGATCCGGCTTTATCCCTTTTGCTCAATCGCACCGCGCCCCAAGGCGGGCGTGCAAGGGGTGACATCTTCCAGGCTGTTTTACGGTGGGTGGGTTGGGAAACCGTTCATGATATCAATGTGTTAGAGGTGCGTAAAAACGTTGGAATACGGGGTGAAGATGAGCGTGGGTAAGGCCGCCCGATGATCGGATATCTGGGCCTGTTTTCGGCGGCCTTCATTGCCGCGACGTTTCTTCCGATGCAATCCGAAGCGTTGTTGGTCGCGTTGATGTTGAACAACCAGCATTCGCTTGTGATCTTGCTGGTGGTTGCAACGGCGGGCAACGTGTTGGGATCGGTTGTGAATTGGGTCTTGGGGCGCGTGGCGTTGCGGTTCAAACACAAACGCTGGTTTCCTGCCAATGACGCGCAACTGGCGCGCGCAGAGGTTTGGTATCACCGCTACGGGCGGTGGTCGCTTTTGGCCAGCTGGTTGCCCATCGTCGGGGATGCGCTGACGATTATTGCGGGTGTGTTGCGTGAACCGCTTTGGTCGTTCGTGGCGATTGTCACAATCGGCAAAAGCGCGCGCTATGTGGCCTTGGCGATGATCACAGTTTACTGGTTTCCTGTCGGGCCGGCCTGAGATGTTTACAGGTTTTCGGGGCGACAGGTCAGTGGACGGCACCCGCCAGACATGAAAAAAGCGCCTCTCGGCGCTTTGTTTTCAACGGGTTGAGTGATCTTTCAACCACCCCAGGTGCGGACCACGCCGCAATCCATGTGGACAAAGTTGGAGCCCGAATACCGGCCAACACCGCCACCCCGACATGCCGCAGCAGCCTTTGCCATCTGGTTGACCGACCGGGAGGCCAGACGCAAATCAGCAGCTTGACCGCGCATATGGAGCGAGTTTTTCGCCACACCACGAGACCGCGACCGCAACATCGCATTTGTCTGCGGGCTGCGGTAACCGGATAACAGCATATAGGGTTCGTTCACGTCCAAAAGGTTGTGGGAGGCGGCCATAATGTCGACGGTGCGCAAATCCATGGATTTGACGCCATCGGTGCGCCAGTCGCGCATAAAATGGTTCACTTCCTTAACTGCGTCTTTGATATATTCGCCTTCGATCCAGTAGATCATATCTATGCGTTCGCCGGTGCGACCCGAAAACATCTTGATGCGGCGGATGTCACCGGCACCACGCAGGAAACCTGCTGCATTTGCGAATGTCGGTGCGGCTGTTACGGCTGTCGCTGCGAAGGCACCCAGCAGGGCGCGGCGGGTCATGCCCGAAGAATTCGTACCACTCATGCGTTCAACGTCCTGTATTATACCTGATCTTCCATGATGTTACATGGAGTTTCTCGATCGTCCCCAGATGCAACGCTTATATGCCATAGAGCGATTCCTTAACCAAGTGCTGAATCAGAATGGTTCCATCTATCAAGGATTTTAGGCGAAAATTTGCGCAACAGATAAGAGGGTACTCATTTTTGCCACATCGAATGATGCCAAAACGCACCATTACAAGGGTTTATGGCGTGATCACACGGATTGTTATTGGACAAAATCCAGTGGTTCCACGCGTTATCGGAACCAATTGTATTTTAGGCTTTCGGAGGAATCGATGATTAGAAATTTGGGAACTGTGGCAGGTGCCACGCGCGGCATGACCGGCATTCTGGCCGCCGCTGCGACAGCCCTTCTGATTTCCACCTTGCCTGCACCTGTATTTGCGCAGGTGACCGCCTTTAAACAAGCCGTGGCCGAAGCTGCGGCGCGCGATGCCGATATTGCTGCCTATTACCGCACCCATGATTACGAGGCGGTCTGGACCGAAGGGTCAGACACCCACCGTGCGCGGCGCGCTGCACTGATGGCTTCCATCACAACGGCAGACAAACACGGGTTGCCGCTGGCACGCTATGATCCGACCGGGCTGATGGCGACGTTGAAGAATGCCAAAACCCCGCGTGATCGTGGCCTGGCCGAAGTCGAGATGACCCGGGTATTCTTGCAATATGCCCGCGATCTGCAAACCGGCGTGCTGATCCCGTCGCGCATCGACAGTTCAATCGTGCGCGAAGTCCCGTATCGCGACCGCCAGACCTATATTGCGGATTTCATCAAATCCGAACCGATGCCATTTTTGCGCAACCTGCGCCCCCGGACGTTGGAATATAACGCATTGATGCGCGAAAAGCTCGAGATGGAAGCGCTGCTGGCCAAGGGCGGTTGGGGTCCTGTTGTGCCTGCGCCCTCGCTCAAACCCGATGCCCAAGGCAATGCGGTTGTCGCATTGCGCAACCGTCTGATCGCGATGGGCTATCTGAAACGCTCCAATTCGATGACCTATGACAAGGTCATGCAAGAAGCCGTGCGCGCGTTTCAGCAAGACCACGGTTTGAACGACGACGGTGTTGCCGGTGCCGCCACCATGTCCGAGATCAACAAAAGCGTCGAAACCCGTTTGAAATCCGTGATCGTCGCGATGGAGCGCGAACGCTGGCTGAACAAGGAACGTGGCGCGCGGCATATTCTGGTGAACATCCCTGCCTTTACCGCAGCCGTGATTGATGACGGTCGGGTCACCTTCGAGACGCGTTCGGTGGTCGGGGCCAATGAAGACGGCCGCCATACGCCCGAATTTTCCGATACGATGGAATATATCGTTATCAACCCCACATGGACGGTGCCGCGGTCAATCGTGACCAAGGAATATCTGCCCTCGATGCAGCGCAACGCCGGTGCGGCAGGTCACATTGATCTGATCGACGGCAATGGGCGCGTCGTTAATCGGGGATCGGTGAATTTCAGCCGCTATAATGCGCGCAACTTCCCCTTTGGGATGCGTCAAAAGTCGGGGGTGCGCAACGCGCTTGGGCTGGTAAAGTTCATTTTTCCCAACAAATACAACATCTACCTGCATGACACGCCGTCCAAAAACCTGTTTGCCCGTGATGTGCGCGCGTTCAGCCACGGCTGCGTGCGTCTGGCCGATCCGTTTGATTTTGCCTATACGTTGCTGGCCGCTCAGGTCGATGATCCGGTGAAATTCTTCAAGGCGCAGCTGGCCACGGGCCGCGAGACATTTGTGCATCTGGATAATGAACTGCCGGTCCACCTGATCTACCGCACCGCCTTTACCACGCCGCGCGGGCATACCCAGTATCGTGACGATATCTATGGGCGTGACGCCAAGATCTGGGATGCGCTCAGCAAGGCAGGGGTAGCATTGGGCGCTGTTCAGGGTTAATTCATCCCCGACAAGGGGAATGAACCATGCGCCATACCATTCAAGAAATTGCCGTGTCACTGGGGGCGACAGCCGTTGGTGACACTTCGATTAGGATCGAAAAACTGGCCGAGCCGGCACAGGCCGGACCCAATGATCTTGCCCTCGCGATGAGCCCCAAATACGCCGAAAGCCTATCCGAAGGGACGGCACAGGCGGCAATGCTGTGGCCCGATGCAGATTGGCAAGCGCTTGGCCTGAAGGCCGCGATCCTGCCGGACCGCCCGCGCTATGCCATGTCGGGCCTCACGAAAATGATGGACCCCGGACAGGGCTTTGCGCCGGGCATTCACCCGATGGCGGTCATTGATCCCACGGCGGAACTGGGCGCAGATGTGTCGGTCGGGCCTTTCACGGTCATCGCGGCGGGCGTGAAAATCGGCGCGGGCAGCATGATCGGGCCGCAGTGCCACATCGGCAAGGATGCGCAACTGGGCCGCAACGCCTATCTGCGCGATCATGTCAGCATCGGGGCGCGGGTCACCATTGGTGATGATTTCATCGCGCAGCCGGGGGCCTGTATCGGCGGCGACGGGTTTTCGTTTGTGACGCCAGAACCCAGCACTGTCGAACAGACCCGCAAGACGCTCGGCGATCGCGGTGACACAAAAGCGCAACAATGGACGCGTATCCACAGCCTTGGCAGTGTGACCATCGGGAACGACGTTGAATGTGGCATGAATTGTACGATCGACAGTGGCACCATCCGCGACACGGTGATCGGTGATGGCACCAAATTGGATAATCAGGTCCATCTTGGGCATAATGTGGTGATCGGCACCAACAGCCTGATTTGCGGGCAGGTGGGCATCGCGGGGTCAGCGACCATTGGCAACAATGTCGTGCTTGGCGGGCAATGCGGCGTCAGCGACAATATCTTTGTGGGCGACGGGGTCATTGCGGGCGGCAGTACCAAGCTGATGTCGAACGTGCCTGCCGGGCGGGCCATGCTGGGCTATCCCGCAACAGAGATGAGCAAGCAAATCGACAGCTACAAAGCGTTGCGGCGTCTGCCCCGTTTGCTGCGCGATTTTGCGGCCTTGAAGAAAGAATTGTCCAAACCCGACGCCGATGCATAACGCGCAAGGGGGACAGATAAGAAGGAGAGCCCGGAGTGAGCATTCAAGATCAGGTCATTGCCATCCTTGCGGAACAAGCCGTGTTGGAGCCATCAGACGTCACGATGGCAAGCACGCTTGAGGATCTGGGCATTGACAGTATGGGCGTGGTCGAAAGCATCTTTGCCATCGAAGAAGCCTTTGACGTCTCGGTGCCGTTCAACGCCAACCAGCCCGGAGCGTCGGATTTCGACATCTCGAGCGTGGCCAGCATTGTCGCGGGCATCGAACGTCTGAAAGCCGAGCAGGGTTAGAACCTGTGAAACGTGTAGTCATCACCGGGGCCGGGACGATCAACGCGCTTGGCCTGAATGTGCCAGACACGATGGCCGCCATGCAAAACGGTGTCTGCGGCATTGGCCCGCTTGAATTTCGCGATGTCGATCGGCTGTCGATCCAGATCGGCGGTCAGGTCAAGAATTTCGAAGCCGAAGCCCGCTATAACCGCCAGCAAATGTCGCTATACGATCGCTTCACGCAATTCACCCTTGCCGCTGCAAAACAGGCGATTGATCAATCCGGCCTGACGTTTTCTGGCGAATTGTCTGCGAAAGCGGGGGTTGTCTTGGGAACGGCTGGCGGCGGTGTCAGCACCTGGGACGACAATTACCGCGCCGTCTATGAAGAAGGCAAAAACCGCGTTCACCCCTTTGTCGTGCCCAAGCTGATGAACAACGCGGCCGCTGCCCATGTGAGCATGGAACATAACCTCAAGGGGCCGTCGTTTACGGTTTCGACGGCATGTGCGTCCTCCAATCACGCGATGGCTCAGGCCTTCGCGATGGTGCGCTCTGGCATGGCCCCGGTGATGGTCACCGGCGGGTCTGAATCAATGCTGTGCTTTGGCGGGGTCAAAGCCTGGGAAGGTCTGCGCGTCATGAGCCGCGATGCCTGCCGCCCGTTTTCAGCCAACCGCAACGGGATGGTCCAGGGCGAAGGGGCAGGGGTTTTCGTATTCGAGGATTATGACCACGCCCGCGCCCGCGGTGCCGATATCCTGTGCGAGGTGATCGGCTTTGCCATGACATCGGATGCCAGCGATATCGTGATGCCATCCAAAGCAGGGGCCGCCCGCGCAATGAAGGGCGCATTGCAAGACGCGCAAATCAACGGGGATCAGGTCGGCTATATCAACGCCCATGGCACGGGCACGACAGCCAATGACAAAACCGAATGCGCGGCTGTGGCGGATGTGTTCGGGGCCCATGCAGACCGATTGATGATCAGTTCGACCAAGTCAATGCACGGGCATCTGATCGGTGGCACGGGCGCTGTTGAATTGCTGGCCTGTATCATGGCGCTGCGTGACGGGGTCATTGCCCCCACGATCGGCTATCAGGAACCCGACCCCGAATGCGCCCTTGATGTGGTCCCCAATGTCGCCCGTGATGCCAAGGTTACGGTCGCCCTGTCGAATGCCTTTGCCTTTGGCGGCATGAACGCTGTGATCGCGTTACGCAAAATCTAGCGGCATAACCTAGGGCAGGGCGCATAAAAAAGACCGCCCCGGTGACGAGACGGCCTTGGATCATGTGAAAGAGAACCAGATTTACTGTTCAATAACCGATGACTTGTCAAAGGATGCTGTAAAGCCGTCCAGCGACAGGGCCAGTTCTACAGTCTGGTCAGGTGCCAATGCCGGCACGATGGTGATCACCGCCTCTTTGCCACGCTTGAAGGCTGCAATATCGTCGGCGGTCAGACCCATGCGGACATAGCAACCAACGGGGTTACAAAAGGCATAAGGGTAGCGGCGCGCTTTGCCGCCATCGACAGAAATGCTCAGCTGGGAGGTCAGGGCTGTTTCCAGCGGAACAACAACCGTTGCACCTGCCGTGGCCTTGCCGCCATCGGGCAAGCGGAACAACGAGAATTCGGCCACGGGCACGCCCTGGCCGTCATCCATCAACTGATACATCTGGCAGGGGTCGGTCTCTTGCTCGGTCTTGATGCAGCGCATTTCCCACGAACCGATCACCTCTTTGGTGTAAGGCTTGCCAACATCGGTATTGGCCTCGGTCTCGTCACCCATGCTGAGCTGCGATTCAATCGTGCTGGTCACCGGCGCGGTCTTTGTTTCCGGAGCCGGTGTTTCTGTTGTGGTTTCAGTCGTTGCGGTTTGCGCGAAAGACGCCACAGGCAGGGTCATAGCCAATGCTGCACAAAGGGGAAGGATGTTCAAATACTTGTTCATGCTTGGTCCAAATCAGTTAAATTTAATAGCATTTACCATGTCATAAAATGAATGTCAGGCAAGATACGCTGGCATTGCAAAACGATCCGGCAGTTTCTTGCTGATGTCACAAGAAAATCCGGGGCCCGAAAAGAAAAAAGGACGCAAAGCGCCCTTTTCCCTGTTCTTCTTTTCTCCCCGTCGGACTGGGCCGACTTATTGAGGGAAGGTTACGAAAGCGCACAAGGGCGGTCAATAGGAAATATGCAACATTGTCGGATACTTATGCTGCGCCGCAGCAAAAAAAGGCCGTACCCGAAGGCACGGCCAGTCTGACAGGGAGGAAGTGTTCACGGATCAAAAGGACATGTCGATCCGGAACATATTCACTATGGTACACAAACGTTAAGTTTGTATGCTTATGCGGCACTTTGCCCGCTGCGGCGGGACCTAAAAGGATGATGAATACGTGACAAATGATATCTTTATCGGGGGCGGCGGCCCAGACTATGCCACGCAGCAGTTTCTGAGCCTTGGCTATGCCAACCGCCACGGGCTGATTGCGGGGGCGACGGGGACGGGTAAAACCGTAACGCTGCAAATTCTGGCCGAAGGGTTTTCGGCCCAGGGCGTGCCGGTGTTCCTGTCTGATGTCAAAGGTGATCTTTCCGGCCTCGCCAGTGCCGGTTCCGAGACCCACAAGCTGCACGGTCCCTTTACGGAGCGCGCCAAGAAAATCGGCTTTGACGATTTTGCATATGCGTCTTTCCCGGTCGCGTTCTGGGATATGTTCGGCGAACAAGGCCACCCGGTGCGCACGACAGTCTCCGAGATGGGACCGCTGCTGCTGGGGCAGTTGCTGGGCCTGAGCGAGGCGCAAGAGGGCATTTTGAACATCGCCTTTCGCGTGGCAGACGAAGACGGCATGCCGCTGCTTGATCTCAAGGATCTACAGGCGCTGCTGGTCTGGGTCGGTGAAAACGCCTCCACCCTTGCCCTGCGTTATGGCAATGTCTCTGCCGCATCGGTGGGCACGATCCAACGCCGCTTGCTGGTGTTGGAAAACCAGGGTGCCGCCGATCTGTTTGGGGAACCGGCGCTCGAACTCTCCGATCTGATGCGCACCGATTCCGACGGGCGCGGGTTCATCAACATTCTGGCCGCCGACAAGCTGATGAGCTCGCCCAAGCTCTATGCCACCTTCCTGTTGTGGCTGCTGTCAGAACTGTTCGAAGAACTTCCCGAAGTCGGCGATCCGGATAAACCCAAGCTGGTGTTCTTCTTTGACGAAGCCCACCTGCTGTTCGACGACGCCCCCAAAGCCTTGGTGGACAAGGTCGAACAGGTCGCGCGGCTGATCCGCTCCAAAGGTGTCGGCGTCTATTTCATCACCCAAAACCCTGCTGACGTCCCCGAAGACATCCTTGGCCAGCTTGGCAACCGCATCCAGCACGCCTTGCGCGCCTTTACCGCCAAGGACCGCAAGGAACTGCGCATGGCCGCGCAAACCTACCGCGAGAACCCGCGCTTCGACACCGAAGAAGCGATCCGCGAGGTCGGCGTCGGGGAGGCCGTGACCTCGATGTTGCAGAAAAAAGGGGTGCCGGGGATTGTCGAACGTACACTGATCCGCCCGCCGTCCTCCCAGCTTGGCCCGATTGATGACGCGACACGCGCCGCCCTGATGGCGCAAAGCGCCATGGCCACGAAATACAACACCCGCCTAGATCGCGAATCCGCCTTCGAGATGTTGGCCAAACGTGCTGATGACGCCGCCAAAGCCGCCGCAGCCGAAGCGGAAGCAGAAGAAGCCACACCCACCTTGCGCGAATTCAATGCCGCGCGCCGCTATGCGGGCAAAGGCGTTGACCGCTCGACCTCCAAACCCGCCGACAAAAAAGGCGAAAGCTTCGGGGGGGCGATTGCAAATGTTGTGATAAAGGAACTGAAAGGCACCACAGGACGGCGCATCGTTCGCGGTATCCTGGGCGGCTTGTTCAAAGGGCGCTAGGCCCCATTCCAAATGGACTAAAATCCTCGCCGAAGGCTGGCCTTATCCCCCGGGGGATAAGGCCTTTTCTTTGTTCAGACTCTGAACCCTATTTTTCGGGGATCAACCCGCGCGGGCTGAACCGCAAGACCAGCAACAGCACCGCACCCATGGTCATCAACCTCATATGGGCGGCGGATTCGATCAGGTGGTCTTTCAACCAATAGCCGTCGTTCATGCCATAGGTGATCATGTTCATCAGCCAAAGGCCCATCGGCTCTACCATGACCCACAGGTACCACATCAGGAACCCGCCCAAGACGGCCCCGAAGTTGTTGCCGGACCCGCCGACAATCACCATCACCCAGATCAAAAAGGTAAAGCGCAACGGCTGGTAAGACCCCGGTGTCAGCTGGCTGTCCAAGGTGGTCATCATAGCACCCGCAATCCCGCAGATGGCAGAGCCAAGGATGAACACTTGCAAATGCCGCGCGGTGACGTCCTTGCCCATGGCTTCGGCGGCGACTTCATTGTCGCGGATCGCGCGCAGCATCCGGCCCCAGGGGGAGTTCAGCGCCCGCTGGCTCATCCATAGCAACAGCAACAGCACCGCCGCGAACAGCACGATGTACAGGAACTTGACCCAAAGCGTTGACCCTTCGACGGGATCAAATCCGAAACCGGCGGCGCGTTCAACAAAGCCGGGATTGTTTTGCAGGTCGATCTCGTAGGGAACGGGACGCGGGATGCCGATGACGTTTTTCACGCCGCGCGACAGCCAGTCTTCGTTCTTGAGGACGGCAATGATGATCTCGGCGATGCCAAGGGTCGCAATGGCCAGATAATCCGACCGCAAGCCAAGCGCGGTCTTCCCGATCACCCAAGCGGCCCCGGCGGCGAACAAGCCGCCCACGGGCCAGGCGATGATCACAGGCAGGCCAAGCCCGCCAAGATATCCGGTATGCGCAGGATTGACGGCTTCGACCGCCGCGACCGACGGGTCAAACACGGCACGGAACAAAAAGAACCCGCCGATCAGAACCACCAGAACCACAACAGTGCGCCGCCAGCCCTTGGCCATGCGTTTCATCACCTGAACGGCTGCAATCACGGTGCCAGCCCCCAGCAGCAGGGCACCCAGAATACCCCAGCCCCCCGCAGACCACGCGCCTTCGGTGGCGGGCATGCCGATCAGAACCGCCGCCAGCCCCCCCAAGGCGACAAAGCCCATGATGCCCACGTTAAACAGGCCGGCAAAACCCCATTGCAGGTTCACGCCCAAGGCCATGATGCTGGAAATCAGCCCCATGGAGATAATCAGCAGCGCCGCGTTCCAGCTTTGTGCAAAGCCGGTATAGACGATCAGGGCTGCAATAATCGCGAATAATGCGGTGTTTCTAAGCGTCTCGTTCATACCGATTGCCCCTTGAACAGACCTGTGGGTTTGAACAGCAACACGATCAACAAGATCACAAAGCTGACGGCGAATTTATAGTCGGTGGACAAGAGTTGGACCAACCCGTCCGGCTCCATGCCTGCGGGCATCATATACCCCAAAACCTTTTTCCACGCATAGGTGATGGTGACTTCGGAAAAGGCGATGACGAAACCACCGGCGATGGCCCCCACAGGGTTGCCAAGACCGCCCACAATAGCCGAGGCAAAGATCGGCAGCAGCAGTTGGAAATAGGTGAAGGGTTTGAACGACTTATCAAGGCCATAGAGAACGCCCGCGGTGGTCGCCAGGCAGGCCACGATGATCCATGTGATCATCACCACACGTTCGGGGTTGATCCCTGACAGCAGCGCCAGATCCTCGTTATCGGAATAGGCGCGCATGGATTTGCCCGACCGGGTTTTGTTCAGGAACCAGAACAACACCGCAACCACGATAATGGCGGTGATCACGGTCAGCCCCTGGGTGGTCTTGATCGCCAGACCTTCTTCCAGACCGGTCATCTTTTTAAAAGTCCGTGCCGAGATGATGAAACGTTCGCCATCAAGGAAATTCTTGTCGTCAGACCCGATGATAAACCGCGTGATGCCGTTATAGATGAACGTCACCCCCAGTGACACGATCACGAAAATCACCGGCTTGGCCTTCTTCTCGCGGTAAAAGCGATAGACGACGCGGTCGGTGCCTAGCAGCAACCCGATGGTCAGCAAAATCGCAAAGGGCAGGGCCAGCAATGCGGTTGGCAGCACCCACAGGTGCAGACCGATGGCCTGAAACCCCCAGGTGATCAGCACCGCCGACATCGCCCCAAGCGCCATGGTATCGCCATGGGCAAAGTTCGAAAATCGCAAGATGCCGTAAACCAGTGTCACCCCAAGCGCACCAAGCGCAAGCTGCGAGCCATAGGCGATGCCGGGGACCAGCACGTAGTTGGCCAGTGCTACAAAAGCGTTCAAAAAATCCATCAGTTGCATGTCCCTAGATAGCTGATGACGAAAGGCCCGTCAGCATAATGCACGGTATAGCGCGTGGCACCGTTTTCAGTGATCGTGATCAGGTGGCGCGCTGCAAAAGTCCCCCCCGACAACGAGATCGATTTTCCCGAAGTAACGCCCAGCATTTCTACCGTTTCCGCGTCGGTGACCATTTGGGCCTGAACCACCAGATCATCCGGAGATAATCCGCCGCCCATGCCTGTAATCACAGGGGTGAATTCGGTTTCGGTGCAGGGTTCGTTTTCAACGCATTCGGTGACGAAATTGCACTGGCGCTTGATTTCCTGCCGGAAGGGGGCTGTCTCGATCGTGAGACTGTCTGCGGGCGCGCTGTCGGCATGATCATCGACGACATCGCTGGCCTGCGCGAAAACGGGCGCGCAGGCGATCAACGCAAGGGAAAGGATCAGTCGCATTCTCATCCCCCCAAGAACGATTTGCGGACTTCGGGGTCGTTCAGCAGTTCCTTGCCAGTGCCGGTAAACGCATTGGCCCCTTGCACCAGAACATAACCTTTGTCCGCGATTTCAAGCGCTTGGCGGGCGTTTTGTTCCACCATGAGGATCGGGATACCGGTGCGCGCGACTTCGATAATGCGGTCGAACAATTCATCCATCACGATGGGGCTGACGCCTGCGGTGGGTTCGTCCAGCATCAAAACCTTGGGCTGGGTCATCAACGCACGGCCCACGGCGACTTGCTGGCGCTGGCCGCCCGACAATTCACCCGCCGCCTGATAGCGCTTGTCCTTGAGGATCGGGAACAGGTCATAGACCTGCGCCATGGTATCGCGGAAATCGTCGCGGCGGATAAAGGCACCCATCTCGAGGTTTTCCTCGACGGTCATCGAGGTAAAGATATTCGAGGTTTGCGGCACGAACCCCATGCCCTTGGCCACGCGGTCCTGCGGCGACAGGGCGGTGATGTCTTCGCCGTCCAGCCGCACGTGACCCTGACGCACGTCCAGCATCCCGAACACGGCCTTCATCGCGGTGGATTTGCCCGCGCCATTGGGGCCGACGATCACGGCGATTTCGCCTTTTTCCACGGCAATGGTGCAGTCGTGCAGAATATCGGGCCCTTTGCCATAGCCGCCCGTCATGGCCTCGCCAATCAGGAAGGGGCCACCGGGGGCCGCATGGCTTTTGCCGCCCTGTCTGACGGGCTGCGCCGTGCCTTGGCCTTTGGTATTGCCGATCGAGAGGTCTTTGTTACCTCGATCACCATATGGGTCGCTCATGTCAGCCTCTTTCAGTCGGTGCCGCTGGTGGGCGGGTCTATGTTGTCAGCGCAAGACAGAGCGTCCTCGCAGGTGTCGCGCAGCATCATCGCCACGTCAAAGGACATCTTTTCCATGTCCTCAAGCGGTGTTGTGTCAGCCGTATCCAGATACAGCATGATCCGTGCAGGGCCGACCTGCGACAGCATCACCGCGCTGAGGGTACGGTCGCCGTTGATCTTGTCATATTGCAGGTGGCGCAGGGTCAGCCCGCGCGGGGTTACGATCTTGTCGACCTGCAAAACTTCCAAGGGGGCACTGTCGTCGGCCGCAACCCATTGGGAATAGGTCGCGAATTGTTCATCAAGGGTGGCCACGCTGTCGGTGATCTCGAACCCCGGCCATTCCTGAGTGAAGTTCAGGATATAGTCTTCGATATAGCGCGTGGATCCATCGCCAATGACGTCCCATTTGGCGGCTTCCCACGCGGTGCCCCGGTCGCACATCCACACGTCCGCAGACAGTTGCGCACAGGCAAGGGACGCCTGCGGCAACGCCAAAGCGGCGGTGAGTGTCAGAAGTGCGAAACGGTACTTCATGCGGTCTTGTTCTTGAGGCCCGTGCCAAGATAGGCTTCGATGACTTGTTCGTTGGCTTTGATCTCGGGCAGGGTGCCTTGGGCCAGAACCTTGCCTTCGGCCATGCAGATCACCGGATCACACAGGCGGCCGATGAAATCCATGTCGTGTTCGATAACCACAAAAGTATAGCCGCGTTCCTGATTGAGCCGGATAATCGCGTCGCCAATGGTATTGAGCAGCGTGCGGTTCACGCCTGCGCCGACCTCGTCCAGAAACACGATCTTGGCGTCAACCATCATGGTGCGGCCAAGTTCCAGCAGTTTTTTCTGACCACCCGAGATTTGACCGGCCTTTTGCTCGGCCAGATGTTCGACGGTCAGAAATTCCAGCACTTCGTCGGCCTTGGCGCGCAGGGCGCGTTCCTGATCGGCGATGCGTTTGCGGCCAAACCAGGTGTTCCAGAGTGTTTCGCCCACCTGATCGCCGGGCACCATCATCAGGTTCTCGCGGCAGGTCATCGAGGAAAATTCATGGGCAATCTGGAAGGTACGCAGCAACCCTTTGTGGAATAATTCGTGGGGCGGCAGGCCGGTGATGTCTTCGCCATCCATCGTGACACGGCCCGACGTTGGTTTAAGAACGCCTGCGATCACATTGAAAAGAGTGGTTTTTCCCGCGCCGTTGGGGCCGATCAATCCGGTGATTGTGCCTTTGCCAATGGTCAGGCTGGCCCCGTCGACGGCATGAAAGCCACCGAAGTGTTTGTGTACATCGTCAACGACGATCATATGACTATCCCTGTGTCCGCGTCGTAGATGCGCGGTAAACTTTTGAAAACAGCAGCCCGGTTGCCCGGACTGCTGTCATTTTAGCGTCTAAAGGCTTATTTGAAACCGATGGTTTCGATCACGCCGTCTTTGACTTCGATCATGCGGTAGGTACCCGCAGATTCACCGGGTCCGATCAGTTCGACCGCGGATGCGCCGACATAGTCGATATCCGTGCCAGCCGCGATCAGCTCAAGCGCTTTTGCCAGTTCACCAGGATAGATTTTTTCGCCCGGTGCGTTGGCAACGTCGAGGATCTTTGGGCCGTAAGCCGCTGGATCGGTCGAGTTTGCCGCCTGCATGGCCAGCAAGAACAGCGCCGCTGCGTCATACGATTCTGGTGTGTAAGGCGATGTGCCGTTAAAGCCCGCGTCTTCGGCCATTTTGGTGAAGACTTCGATGCCTTGACCTTCGGAACCGGCGATCTGGCCGTAGGAGCCGTTCAGATCGTCACCGATACGACCGGGCAATGTGTCACCGATCATCCCGCCGGGCAGGCCGAATGTGTCGAATGCACCTGTGTCCAGCGCGGCGTTGATGATGCCAGGACCGCCTTGGTCAAGGTAACCCGCAACAACCAGGATTTCGCCACCGGCAGATGCCAGCGCGCCAACTTCGGCAGAGTAATCGGCTTTGCCGTCTTCATGGGCTGCAACGATGGTGACTTCACCGCCGATTGCCTCGAACGAAGTCTGGATCGCGTCAGCAAGACCCTTGCCATAGTCGTTGTTGGTGTAGGTCAGCGCGATGGATTTCACGCCACGCTCTTGCAGGATTTCTGCCATAACCTGACCTTCACGCGCATCCGATGGGGAGGTGCGGAAGAACAAGCCGTTGTCTTCCATTGTGGACAGACCGGGCGATGTGGCGGAAGGCGAGATCATTGCCATGCCGTTTGGAATAGCGACGTTTTGCAAAACCGCACCGGTTACACCGGAACAATCCGCACCGATCAGACCGTTGATGCCTTCGGCGATCAGACGTTCAGCACCGGCCACGGCCAGCGCGTTATCAATACAACCCGAATCCGCACGCAGGGGCGTTACGGTTGCGCCGCCCATCAGCTTGCCGCTGTCGGTGACTTCTTTCATGGCCATTTCGGCACCGGACGCCATCGGCCCGGTCAGGGATTCAATCGGGCCGGTAAAGCCGAATACGATCCCCAGTTTAACTTCGTTGGAATGCGAGCCCGCGTAAGCGCCCGTCGCAAATAGTGCTGCAGCCGTTGTGGCCATAAGCATCTTTTTCATGGTTGTCTCCCGTGTTGGAACTTTATGTTCAAAACGGAGCCTATGCGGGGATATTGGAAAAGAAAAGTGCTATCAGGCGTTCACGATGGGTCATCTGGGGGTGATTTACGAGAAAACCGTTCTTCTGGTGTGGGATTCACCTTTGAGGGGCGTTCCCCTTGTCCGATCCGGTTTTCCGGCGCTCTGGCTTTGTTCTCAGATCGACAATCGCGCCGCATGGGACCCGCGTTCGCGGTAGGGCGTGGTGTCGTAATGCGCGCGGTAGCATTTGGAGAAATGCGAGGGCGAGGCAAAGCCGCAGGCCAGCGCCACGTTGATCACGCTCATATCGGTTTGCATCAGCAGGTTGCGGGCTTTTTGCAGGCGCAGTTCCATATAGTACCGCTTGGGACTGCGGTTCAGATAGCGGCGGAACAGGCGTTCAAGCTGGCGGGTGGACATGCCCACATCACGGGCCAGGGTCGAGGGGCTGATCGGCTCTTCGATATTGCCTTCCATCATCTGGATGACCTGGCTGAGCTTGGGGTGGCGCACGCCGATGCGGGTGGGCACGGACAGACGCTGGGTATCCTGATCGGTGCGGATCGAGGAATAGATGAGCTGGTCGGCGACCGCATTGGCCAGATCTTCGCCCAGATCATCGGCAATCAGTTTCAGCATCAGGTCGATTGAGGACGTGCCGCCTGCGGTGGTCATGCGGTTGCCATCGACGACAAAAACCGACTTTGTCAGGTTCACCTCTTCGAATTCTTCAGTGAAACTGTCCTGGTTCTCCCAATGGATCGTCGCTTTCTTGCCATCCAGCAAACCGGCTTTGGCAAGGGTAAAGGCCGCCGTGCACAGCCCGCCGATCATCATGCCCTTGCGGGCCTCGCGGCGCAGCCAGCCCAGCAGTTTCTTGGTGGTGGCCGATTGCACGTCGATGCCGCTGCACACCACAAGCGTGTCTTCGCGGCGCACGTCGCCCAGATCGCCATCGAGGGTAAATTGTGCCCCCGCAGAGCAGCTGACATAGGTGCCGCTTTCCCCGATCAAACGCCAGTCATAAGCAGTTCGGCCCGCCATCCGGTTCGCAATGCGCAAACATTCAACCGCCGAAGCAAAGCTCAGCAAAGTGAAGTTTTCGAGCAAGACAAACACAAACAGCTTGGGTTTGTCTTCATTGACCGGAACGCGGATGGCCGATTTGACGTCTGTCATCGTTGCCCTTTCAGGAAATACAGAGTTTTAGGTGTCCAGGTTTTTCTCCCGTAAAACCCGACGAAAACATTGCCCACGGGGCGGGCGCAAGGTCAATAGGTGGAATTCCGTTCTGGTCACCGGGCGCAGGCTTTTGTATACGATAAATTCAACCGTTAGCGCTGGACACCCGGCGCAATTCCTACTTCGGAGAGATGAGATGACCGATTGGACAAAATCAAGCTGGCGCGACAAACCGCGGATCCAGATGCCCGACTATCCAGACCAGACTGAATTGCAGGCGGTCGAGGCCGAATTGTCCCGGTATCCATTGTTGGTTTTTGCAGGCGAAGCGCGCCGGTTGAAAAAGCATCTGGCGGCGGCTGGCCGGGGCGAGGCGTTCTTGCTTCAGGGGGGCGATTGCGCCGAAAGCTTTGAACAGTTCAGCAGCGACATGATCCGCGATACGTTCAAGGTCATGCTGCAAATGGCGATCGTTCTGACCCATGGTGCAAAGGTACCGGTGATCAAGGTGGGTCGTATGGCCGGCCAGTTCGCCAAGCCGCGGTCGGCCCCGACCGAAGTTGTCGATGGTGTCGAGCTGCCCAGCTACCGCGGTGATATCATCAACGGCTTGGACTTCACCCCCGAAGCCCGCATTCCCGACCCCAAAAAGATGTTGCGCGCTTATACGCAGGCGGCGGCAACCTTGAACCTGATCCGCGCGTTTTCGACCGGTGGTTATGCGGATGTGCATCAGGTGCACGGCTGGACCTTGGGCTTTACCGAAAGCGAAAAGGCCGAAAAATACCGCGAAATCGCCAACCGTATTTCCGACACGCTGGATTTCATGGCGGCTGCCGGTGTGACGTCAGAGACGGCGCATACCCTGCAATCGGTTGAATATTATACCAGCCACGAATCGCTTTTGCTCGAGTATGAAGAGGCGCTGTGCCGTCAGGACAGCCAGACCGGCAAGTGGTTGGCGGGTTCCGGTCACATGATCTGGATCGGCGACCGTACCCGTCAGCCCGACGGTGCGCATGTTGAATTTGCCCGTGGCGTACAAAACCCCATCGGGTTGAAATGCGGCCCGACCATGACCAGCGACGACTTGAAAAAGCTGATGAAAACCCTGAACCCGCAAAACGAAGAGGGGCGTCTGACCCTGATCGCGCGGTTCGGTGCGGGCAATGTGGGTGAACACCTGCCGCGCCTGATCAAGACGGTTCAGCAAGAAGGCGCAAATGTGGTTTGGACCTGTGACGCGATGCATGGCAACACCATCAAGTCGTCCAGCGGCTATAAAACACGACCCTTCGATTCCGTGCTGCGTGAAGTGCGCGAATTCTTTGGGGTGCATGCCGCCGAGGGCACCGTGCCCGGTGGCGTACATTTCGAGATGACCGGCCAGGACGTGACCGAATGCACCGGCGGCGTGCGTGCCGTGCAGGACGAGGACCTGTCAGATCGCTACCACACCGCCTGCGATCCACGTCTGAACGCCAGCCAATCGCTGGAACTGGCGTTCCTTGTCGCCGAGGAACTTTCGGCGCGCCGGACGGCACACCAGGCCAAAGCAGCAAGCTAAGCCTGCGAAAACCGAGACAAGGAAAAAGCCGCGTATCTTCCCGATACGCGGCTTTTTTGTGCCTGTGAAACGTTGTGCCTGTGAAACATCGCTGTGAAACGGGGCCTATGTGTCGGATTTCACCAGTCTGAGATAGGGGACACTGCGTTTGCCGCCCGCCAGGCGCGTGCTGGTGGGAGTTATTGGCGGTGGTGCCGGTTCGACTGCCGGTTGGGGCTGCGGGCGTTTGACCGTGATCGGCCTGATCTGGATATTATCGATCTCGAACCGGCAGGGGTCGTCAGAGACGCCGCCCTTGGTGACAAAGCACCCCAACATGCGGCTGACATCGCCCATGTCGCTTTTCAACGGCAGCAAGATCATGCGCCCTTCGGAGCGGCCAATTTCGTTTCTGAGGGACAGCGTGCCGATTGCGGGTGTCTCAAAGAGTTCCTCCATCATGTCGCTGAAGCGGCGGCGCGACTGGGTCGATAGAAACGCAGTAATCGGCATGCCGCGCACTTCCATGCCCATCAGATCGCTCAGATGGCTGCCCGCAATGCGCATCCGCGCCACGCCGGGGGCGACCCGTTCAAGGATAAAGGCATATTCCAAAGCGGATTCGATCCCGCGCGGGTCGATGTCAGATCGCCGCGGCAGCAGTTGATCCTGACGCAACGCATCCCAATAGGCTTCGACCTGGGACGTTGCCGAAAAACTGTGGCCGCTGTGAAAATCTGTCATATTCAGAATATTCCGGGGGTCTTGGGGGTCGTTATCCATGAATTTGGCTCGTCTCTTTCACTGTATTCGTTTACCCAGGCGACCGCAGGGCATCGCAATCGCGGAGCGTTGTTTCGAAACGGCCTGCCACCGCCTTGGGATATCCATAGCGATTTCGTTACAAATTTGCAGTTAAATCGCACGAAGTGGTTAATCTCTTGCTAGGGTTTGCCCGAAGCCCCCCACGGCTTTCGACTTGCCCAAATTGGCGCTTTGGCTTTTAAGGCACCCAAAGACACCACAGCCGACAGGATCTCTTTATGATACGTTCAATGACCGGTTTCGCCTCTGGAAATGGCGCGTTGGCCCCCCATAGCTGGGGATGGGAAGTGCGGTCGGTGAACGGCAAGGGGCTGGATCTGCGCCTGCGTGTCCCCGATTGGGTGGACGGGCTTGAGGCGGGGTTGCGCAAGCAGTTGGGCGACGCGGTCGCGCGCGGGAATGTGACCTGCAACCTGCGGATTGCGCGTGATGAAAACACAGGCGGTCTGACCGTGAACGCCGCCCAGCTTGATACGGTGCTGGACGCGCTGCACCAGATCGAAGCGCGGGCCATGGATGCAGGCGTGTCGCTGGCCCCGTCCAAGGCGACCGATATCGTGACCATGCGCGGCGTGCTGGAACAGGCCAATACGGTTGATGATGTGGCGACCCTTGCCAAAACCCTGCTGGCGGAATTTGCGGCGGTTCTGGCTGATTTCAACGCCATGCGCGCCAGCGAAGGGGCGGCTCTTGAAATCGTGTTACAGGCCCAACTGACCGAGGTTGAAACCCTGACCACCCAAGCCGCAGCCATGGCACAGGACCGCAAGGCCGAGATGGCCCAAACGCTGCAACGCAATCTGGCGCGGGTGCTGGAAAACAGCGACGGCGTTGATGCGGACAGGTTGGCACAGGAACTGGCGCTGATCGCTGTCAAATCCGATGTGACCGAAGAAATCGACCGTCTGCACGCCCATATCGGTGCCGCCCGCGAACTGCTGGTGCAGGGCGGGCCGGTCGGGCGCAAGCTGGATTTCCTGATGCAGGAATTCAACCGCGAGGCCAATACATTGTGCTCAAAGGCGCAGAACAGCGCGTTGACGCGGGTTGGGCTGGCGCTCAAGGCCGTGATCGACCAGATGCGCGAACAAGTACAGAATGTGGAGTAAACCATGAGCGACCGCCGCGGCCTTTTGATCATCCTCAGCTCGCCCTCGGGGGCGGGGAAATCCACCCTTGCACGCAAGCTGCGTGACTGGGATGCATCGCTGCAATTTTCCGTCTCGGCCACCACCCGCGCGCCGCGTGTGGGCGAAATCGACGGCAAGGATTACTTTTTCACCAACGAAGACAAGTTCCGCAGCATGGTCAATGACGGCGAGATGCTGGAACACGCGCGGGTCTTTGGCAATTACTACGGCTCGCCCAAAGGGCCGGTGCAAAAATCTATCGACAATGGCCGCGACGTGTTGTTCGACGTCGATTGGCAGGGCGCACAGCAAATCAGCAATTCGGCGCTGAAACAGCATGTCTTGTCGATCTTTATCCTGCCGCCTTCGATCAAGGAACTGCGCCGCCGCCTTGAAACCCGCGGTCAGGACGATGCCGAAACCATCGCCTTGCGGATGGAGAAAAGCTGGGACGAGATCAGCCATTGGGATGGCTACCATTATGTTTTGATCAACGACGATCTGGTCGATACCGAGGCCCGGCTCAAGGCGATTATCACCGCCGAGCGTTTGCGGCTTTCACAACAGCCAAATCTGGTGGATCATGTTCGCGCGTTGCAAGCTGAATTCGAGGAAACGAAATGACCCTATATGCCCTGGCCGATTTGAGCCCCACCGTAGATGCCGATGCCTGGGTGGCACCCGATGCAAATGTGATCGGCAATGTCGTGCTCGAGGCCGGAACGTCAGTCTGGTTCGGCTGCACCCTGCGTGGCGATAACGAGCTGATCAAAGTCGGCAAAGGCAGCAATGTGCAGGAAAACAGCGTGTTTCACACTGATCCGGGCTGCCCGCTGACCATTGGCGAAAACTGCACCATCGGTCACAAGGTGATGCTGCATGGCTGTACCATCGGGGATAATTCGCTGGTCGGTATGGGGGCTACGATCCTGAACGGGGCCAAGATCGGCAAGAATTGTCTGATCGGGGCAGGGGCGCTGATTACGGAAAACAAGGTGATCCCTGACGGGTCGCTGGTCATGGGTGCGCCGGGCAAGGTCGTGCGCGATCTGGATGCGGCTGCCATTGCCGGTCTGACCGCCAGCGCGCTGCATTATCAGGAAAACGCCCGCCGGTTCCGCCGCGATCTAAAGCCAGTCTAGCACATGGCGATCCGCCCGCTTTTGCCTGATCTGCTGGCGGCTTTGCCTTTGCCGACCCTTGCAATTGACCGTGCGGAACGGATTGTTGCGATGAACGCGGCGGCGCAGGCCCTTGTCGGGGCCGCCGCCTTGGACCGCCATTATATCAACGTCTTGCGCCAGCCCACGTTGGTGGATGCGGTGGAACAATGCCAGCGCGATGGCACCCCCCGCGAGGCCCATTATCTGGCCACTAACGGCGGCAATGACACGCGGTTTCAGGTCCATGTCAGTAAGGTCGCCGGCACCGATTATGTCTTGCTCAGCTTTCAGGACATTACCCAAGTGACCAAGGCCAGCCAGATGCGCCGCGATTTTGTGGCCAATGTCAGCCATGAATTGCGCACGCCGCTGACCGCGCTGATGGGGTTCATCGAAACCCTGAGCGGCCCGGCACGCGATGACGCGCCCGCCCGCGACCGTTTTCTGGGGATCATGACCGGAGAGGCGGAACGCATGAACCGTCTGGTGGGCGATCTTTTGTCCCTCAGCCGGGTCGAATCCGAAGAACGCCTGCGGCCCACGCAAAAGGTCGATCTGCGCTATGTGGTGCAATCGACCTTGCGCAATCTGAACCCCTTGGCGGTCGAGGCTGACGTGACGCTGGTATCTCGCATGGCCGATGATGAACTGCCGTTGATCGGGGATTCGGACCAGCTTTTGCAGGTGTTCACCAATCTGATCGAGAACGCGATAAAATACGGTGGCAAGGGCAAAACCGTCGAGGTTGACGTGGAAACCACCCTGCGTGATCCGTCGTTGCGCGGACCTGCGGTGCGGGTGACGGTCACAGACCACGGCCCCGGCATTGACCCGTTGCACATCCCGCGCCTGACCGAACGTTTCTACCGCGCCGACAGCCACCGCAGCCGTGCGCTTGGCGGTACGGGGTTGGGGTTGGCGATTGTGAAACACATCCTGAACCGGCATCGCGGACGGCTGAAAATCACCAGCGAGCTTGGAAAAGGCAGCCAATTCACGGTTATCCTGCCTTTGGACATGCCTTTGGGGGCTGCATAAGCTGCATCAGGCGCAGCGGGGCCGTGAAATCTTTTTGATTTCTTGCCATGTCATAAAACTGTAACACTGGTGTCACAAAAGCCAAACGTAGCCCCCGTAGTGCTGCACCCAGATCACCATGGGGGTGGTCAAGAATTCAAAGCTGACAGGAGACATCATGTCGCTCGTTAAAATCACTACATCCGCTCTGGCCATTTCCGCCGTTTGTGCAACAGCTGCCGTTGCCCGCGATCAGGTACAGGTTGCCGGTTCTTCCACCGTTCTGCCCTATGCGTCCATCGTCGCCGAAGCGTTTGGCGAAAACTTTGATTTCCCGACACCGGTCGTTGAATCCGGCGGCTCCTCGGCGGGTCTCAAGCGGTTTTGCGAAGGCGTAGGCGAAAATACGATCGACGTGGCAAACGCATCGCGTCAGATCAAATCCTCCGAAGTTGAAGCCTGTGCCGCCAACGGCGTGACCGACATCATCGAAGTGCGCATCGGCTATGATGGCATCGTGTTTGCATCCGATATCAATGGCAACACATTCGAATTCACACCCGAAGACTGGTACAAAGCGCTGAGCGAAACCATCGTTGTTGACGGTGAAATCGTGCCAAACCCCAACAAGAACTGGAACGAAGTCAACGCGAGCTTCCCTGACCAGCCGATCCAGGCCTATATTCCGGGCACCAAGCACGGCACACGCGAAGTATTCGAGGAAAAAGTGATCCTGGCCGGTTGTGAAGCCACAGGTGATTTCGACGTGTTCAAGGCGGCCAATGGCGACGACAAGAAAGCCGCCGAGAAAGCCTGTATCGCGATCCGCACCGATGGCACATCCGTGGACATCGACGGTGACTATACCGAAACTCTGGCCCGTATCGAGAGCAACAAAGACGGCATCGGCGTATTCGGTCTGGCGTTCTACGAGAACAACACAGACAAGCTGAGCGTTGCGACAATGAGCGGCGTCGAGCCAACCGTCGAAAGCATCTCGACCGGTGATTACCCTGTGTCGCGCCCGTTGTTCTTTTACGTCAAGAAAGCGCATATCGGCGTTATCCCGGGCCTGAAAGAATACGCTGAATTCTTCGTTGCCGATGAAATCGCGGGCCCTGATGGTCCTTTGGCTGAATACGGCCTTGTGTCCGACCCGGAGCTGGTCACAGTTCAAGAAACAGTTGCAAATGAAACTGTTTTGGGCGGCGGTTCCTAAACTTCTTTGAAATGACCCGGAGGAGCGTTACTGCTTCTCCGGGTTGTCTGCTGCTGACTGCCAAGATTTGAAATACGACAACCCGTTCTAGACGGGTACGACCGGGGGGCCATACGTGAGCAACTTTCTAAATGTGGCACCAACCACGCTGCTGGTTCTTGCGGTTCTGATCCTGACCGGCATTGCCTATGTTTCCGCGCGCAGCCGCGCGATGTCATCGGCCGGGGGCGACGCCCGAAAACTGCATTCCTTGCCCGGCTACTATGGCTATAACGCCGCGATGCTGACGGCGATCCCGGCCTTGTTCGTGCTGGTGATCTGGATGCTGTTGCAGCCAGTGCTGATCCAGAATGCCGTGATTGAAATGATCCCTGCCAGTGCTGTTTCCGAAGGGTCTTCGGTCAATCTGGTGATGAGCGATGTGCGCCGCGTGGCCGACGGGTTGAATGGCGCGGTCAAGTCCGGCGCGCTGACGGCGGATGCGGCCAAGGCCCTGACGGCGGCGGATGACGTGCGCTCTGTCCTTGCGGGGACGGGGGTTGCTTTGGGGTCGGATGTCACCGCCGAGGTACTGGCCGCCGCACAGCGCTACCGCGGAATGCAATCGACGGGGCAAGTGCTAATGACCGCAGTCGTGTCATTGATTGCGATTGCCGGCTTGCTGATCGCATTGCGCGCAACCACCAAAACATTCCGCGCCCGCAATATGGTCGAACGCTTTGTCCTGAGCCTGCTGATCGTCGCGGCGTCACTGGCGATTTTGACAACCGTTGGGATCGTGTTCTCGATGCTGTTCGAGACAATCAATTTCTTCAAGCTGCACCCGTGGCAGGACTTCTTTCTTGGCTCCAAATGGGCCCCGAACTTTCGCGGGGATAGCGATCTGTCGATCCTGCCGCTGCTGTGGGGCACGCTTTATATCTCGATCATCGCGCTGCTGGTGGCGGTGCCCATCGGGTTGTTCGCGGCGATCTATCTGTCGGAATATGCCAACAGCAAAGTCCGCGCCGTGGCCAAACCGCTTCTGGAAATCCTCGCCGGTATTCCTACAATCGTCTATGGTCTGTTCGCGCTGCTGACGGTGGGGCCGTTTCTGGTCAACCTGTTCGGGCGTGGCGAAGACGGCATTCTGGGCGTCGACTGGATGAGCGGGGCCACATCGGTGCTGACCGCCGGTCTGGTCATGGGCATTATGCTGATCCCCTTTGTGTCCTCGCTGAGCGACGACATCATCAACGCGGTGCCACAATCCTTGCGCGACGGGTCATTCGGGCTGGGTGCCACCCATTCCGAAACCATCCGCCAGGTGGTGCTGCCAGCGGCGCTGCCGGGCATCGTGGGGGCGATCTTGCTGGCGGCCAGCCGTGCGATTGGCGAAACCATGATCGTGGTGCTGGGGGCAGGGGCCATCGCCCGCATATCGCCGAACCCGCTCGAGGCGATGACGACCATCACCACCCGCATTGTCAGCCAGTTGACCGGCGATACCGACTTTGCCAGCCCTGAAACCCTTGTGGCCTTTGCCCTTGGCCTGACGCTGTTTGTGCTGACGCTGGGGCTGAATGTGCTGGCGCTTTATATCGTGCGCAAATACCGGGAGCAGTACGAATGACCGACATGCCAAACGCGACGCCAAAGAATTCGCTGCTGCGTCAGGACGCGCGCACCGTCAAACGCAACCGCGCCGAAACCCGTTTCAAGGCCTATGGCATTGCCGCGATTTCGGTGGGCCTGCTGATGCTGGTGATCTTGCTGGTGACCATCATCGGCCGCGGGACAGGTGCGTTTCAACAGACGTTTCTGACGCTGGATGTGCAATTGCTTGAGGCAAAGCTGGACAAAAAGGGCAACCGCGATCTGCAGGACATCAAAAAGGTGTCGACCTTTGGATACGCCCCCCTGATGGCTGCCGCGCTAGAAAAAAAGGTCGCTGAAAGCGCTGTCGAGAGCGATCTGAAACCCAAGGAAATGGCCGCGTTGCTGTCCAAGGACGCCGCCGCCCAATTGCGCGACTTTGTGCTGGAAAACACCGATCTGATCGGGACGTCGGTTCAGTTCCGCTTCCTGACCAACAGCCGCGTTGACGGGTATATGAAGGGGCGTGTGACCCGCGAAAGCATCGCCAACGACAAGAATATCAACGCCGCTCAGCTGGATCTGGTCGATGCGCTGGTCAAGGACGGTGCCCTGGAAAAGCGCTTTAACCTTGCGTTCATCACCGGTGCCGACGCATCCGATGCCCGGCCAGAGGCTGCTGGCATGGGCGTGTCGATGATCGGGTCGCTGTTCATGATGCTGGTGGTGCTGGCGCTGGCGCTGCCCATCGGTGTGGCCGCGTCGATCTATCTTGAGGAATTCGCCCCCAAGAACCTGATCACCGATATCATCGAGGTGAACATCTCGAACCTCGCGGCGGTGCCGTCGATCGTGTTCGGTATTCTGGGTCTGGCCGTGTTCATCAACTACATGCATTTGCCAAACTCCGCCCCCTTGGTGGGCGGGCTGGTGTTGACGCTGATGACCTTGCCCACGATCATCATCTCGACCCGTGCATCGCTGAAATCCGTCCCGCCCAGCATCCGCGATGCGGCGTTGGGGGTAGGGGCGTCAAAGATGCAGTCGGTGTTCCACCACGTGCTGCCCTTGGCCGCACCGGGCATTCTGACGGGAACGATCATCGGTCTGGCGCAGGCCTTGGGTGAAACCGCGCCCTTGTTGTTGATCGGTATGGTGGGCTTCATCGCATCGAACCCGCCAGACGGGATCGCATCGGGGCTGATGGACCCGAACTCGGCCATGCCAGCGCAGATCTATGAATGGGCCAAACGTGCCGACCCTGCCTTCTATGAGCGGGCCTGGGGCGGGATCATCATCTTGCTGGTGTTCCTTGTGACCATGAACGCCATTGCCGTCATGCTGCGGCGCAGGTTCGAGCGGCGCTGGTAGAATGGGCGGTAAGGCTATGAAAGATAACTATATTCCGGAGGTCGACGTGACGACAGACAAGATCAAAATCTCGGCCCGTAACGTACAGGTCTATTACGGCGAAAACCACGCCATCAAGGATGTCTCGGTCGAGATTCAGGATAAGACGGTCACCGCCTTTATCGGCCCGTCCGGCTGCGGCAAGTCGACGTTCTTGCGCTGTATCAACCGGATGAACGACACGATTGATATCTGCCGCGTCGAAGGGGACATCCTGATTGATGGCGAAGACATCTATGACCGCAATGTCGACCCCGTACAGCTGCGCGCCAAGGTGGGGATGGTGTTCCAAAAGCCGAACCCGTTCCCGAAATCCATCTATGATAACGTCGCTTACGGCCCACGCATCCACGGTCTGGCCCGCAACAAAACAGAGCTGGATGAAATCGTTGAACGTGCGCTGAAACGTGCGGCGATCTGGAACGAGGTCAAAGACCGCCTGCAAGCGCCCGGTACGGGCCTGTCAGGCGGGCAGCAGCAGCGTTTGTGCATCGCCCGCGCCATTGCGACCGAACCCGAAGTGTTGCTGATGGACGAGCCCTGTTCGGCGTTGGACCCGATTGCCACCGCACAGGTCGAAGAACTGATCGACGAGCTGCGCCAGGATTATTCGGTGGTGATCGTAACCCATTCGATGCAGCAAGCCGCGCGTGTCAGCCAGAAAACCGCGTTTTTCCACCTCGGACATCTGGTTGAATACGGCGAAACAGACAAGATTTTCACATCGCCCGAGGACCCTCGGACGGAAAGCTATATCACAGGCCGGATTGGATAATATCATGTCAGATCAACACATTGCCTCAGCTTTTGACCGCGATCTGGAAGCCGTACAAGCGCAGATCATGAAAATGGGCGGCATGGTCGAAGACGCCATCCGGCTGGCCGCACAATCGCTTGAAACCCGCGACGAAGAACTGGCCGCACAGGTGCGGGCAGGGGACAAGGCCATTGACGCCCTCGAAGAGCTGATCAACGAACGTGCCGCCCGCATCATCGCCTTGCGCGCGCCCACAGCGATTGATTTGCGTCTGATCCTGAGCGTGATCAAGATCAGCGCCAGCCTTGAACGCATTGGCGATTATGCGAAAAACATGGCCAAGCGGAATACGGTTCTGGCGCAACTGCCCGAAGTCAGCGACAGCACCGGTGCGATCCGGCGGATGTGCAAAACCGTCGAGGCGATGCTGAAAGACGCGCTGGACAGCTATGTGCAACGTGACGCGGCCTTGGCGATGGATGTGATCGCGCGCGACACCGATGTTGACCAGATGTACAATGCGCTGTTCCGTGAATTCCTGACCTTTATGATGGAAGACCCGCGCAATATCACGTCGTGCATGCACCTGCATTTCATCGCCAAAAACGTGGAACGCATGGGTGATCTGGTCACGTCGATTGCCGAACAGGTCGTTTATCTGGTCACGGGCACGCATCCCGACGAAGACCGGGTGAAAGCCGACGATACATCGACCCAGCTCAAGGGGTAGGTCATGTCGGTGGCGCAGCCTCAGATCTTGCTGGTCGAAGACGAACCGGCACAGCGCGAAGTTCTGGCCTATAACCTGTCGGCCGAGGGGTTCGAGGTTCGGCGCGCCGAGAATGGCGAAGAAGCGATGCTGCTGGTCGCCGAAGCCTTGCCCGATCTGGTGATCCTGGACTGGATGATGCCATTGCTGAGCGGCATCGAAGTTTGCCGCCAGCTGAAAACCCGCGAGGATACGCGCCATATCCCCGTGATCATGCTATCCGCGCGATCCGAGGAAGTGGACACCGTGCGCGGGCTTGAGACGGGCGCGGATGACTATGTGGTCAAACCCTATTCCATGCGCGAGTTGATGGCGCGTGTACGCACCCAGTTGCGTCGTGTACGGCCTTCGACAGGGGGTGCGACGCTGAGCTTTGACGACATCACCCTTGATCCCGAAACCCACCGAGTGAGCCGCGCCGACCAGCCGTTGAAACTGGGGCCGACAGAATACCGGTTACTGGTGACATTTCTGGAAAGACCGGGCCGCGTGTTCAGCCGCGATCAATTGCTGGATCACGTTTGGGGCCGCGACATCTATGTTGATACGCGCACCGTTGACGTGCACATCGCGCGGCTGCGCAAAGCGTTGACCCAGAATGGTGGCAATGATCCGATCCGCACGGTGCGCGGTGCAGGGTATGCGTTAGGGTAAGCCCGCAAGGCTTTGATCTGAATATATAAAACTAAGTGCGTCTAGCCGTGTGATGCATGACGGGATTGCATCAAACAGGCTGCACGTATTTGCGGGGTGCTGGTGGTTGGGAGTTACTTATAATCAGTATTATGTAATGTAAGGGGGTGCTAAGCCCGCGCTGATTAACCTTACCTTATGCATTAGCTTCTGGCGTGAAGCTCTTGATCCTGTTTATAAAACCGCCTTTTATGTCTGCCAGTTTCTGTGGCTTGATAAGCGCCCCGTTCACAAAGATCACGTTATGCTGTGTCGGCATATACTCACTGTCGCGCAAGAACGGATAGAAACCCAGATCGGCAAATTGTTTGGCGACATGCTCTACGGTTTTTTGTCCTTCGAACCGTTCGACGCGTTCCACCTCGGCCATGGCGAACAGGCATTTGGGCAGCGCGGTCTTTGCGCCATCCAGCAATTGGCTCAGCGCCCCTTCGACGTCGATCCACAAGGCAGCGCGCGTGTCCGTCAATGACGGCAGATATTCCTTGAACGCGGCTTCGTTTTCCAGATCGTCAAAGGTGATGCCCGGCACTTCGACTTTTTTCGTGCGGCCGAAATCAAGATTCAACAGGATCGAGTTCGACGTCTTTGTGTGGCCGCGTTTGCGGTCGCGGTCTGAATCGCTCAGCACCAGATTCAACGGGCCTGTTTTATCGGTCAGCGCATAGTTCAGGTACAAAACGCCGACATCCTCGGCCAGCGGCCCGAATTTCGCATAGTTAAACGGGTTCGCCTCAATCGCGACGGCTTTGCGGCCTTCCTGGGCGCGCACAAAGCGTTTTGATGTCGGCGCACGGTGCGCGCCAAGTTCAAGGATGCATGTGACGTCTTCCAAAGCGATCATTTCATGGAAAACGCGAACCAGTTCCTGATTGGAAAACTGCCGGAATGCGCGGTCGTATCTTTCTACCATATCGTTCTGGAGCGCGAATTGATCTGCCTCGAAAGCGGGATAGTTCATCTGCTGTGCATTTCCTTGTCTTTACGTCCTGTGATCTGCTGTCATAGTCCACAACACCGCTGCCAATGCAATGTTTTCGCAGGTTTTGGTGCGGGTTTCAGCCCAGTTGATCTGCCTTGAGAGGATAAAGAATGACCAGATTAAAAGTAACGGCTGCGCAGATGGTGGATGCTGCACGCGCTCGGATTAACGAGGTCGAAACCCCCGATCTGATCGCGATGATCGACGCCCCCGATGTGGTGATCGTTGATTTGCGCGACATCCGCGAACGCCAGCGCAGCGGCTATATTCCGGGCAGTTTCCATGCGCCACGCGGCATGATCGAATTCTGGATCGACCCCGAAAGCCCGTATTTCAAGCCGGTTTTCGGCGAGGATAAGGCATTCGTCTTTTACTGCGCGTCGGGCTGGCGGTCGGCCATCACCACCGCGACCCTGCTTGATATGGGGTTCGAGGCGGCACATCTGCGCGAGGGGTTTTCGACATGGGAAAAACACGGGGGACCGGTCGAATTCCCTGAAAAGAAAGACTAAACAGGGTTTCGCGCCTGTGATAGGCGTGCGGCACAACGATAAAAGGCATGGCACATGACATCTATTCTTATCCTGAACGGACCAAACTTGAACCTTCTTGGCACGCGGCAGCCAGCGGTTTACGGCTCAACCACTTTGGCAGACGTCGAGGCCATGTGCCGGACCCACGCTGACACGCTTGGCTTTGCGCTTGGGTTCGAGCAATCGAACCATGAAGGTGTGTTGATTGATCTTATTCACGCGGCCAAAGGCACCCATGCCGGGATTATCCTGAATGCGGGTGCATATACACATACGTCGATGGCGTTGATGGATGCGATTTCGTCGGTTGAACTGCCGGTGGTCGAAGTCCACCTGAGCAATATTCACGCCCGCGAGGCATTCCGTCACAAATCCTATATCGCGCCCGTTGCATTGGGGCAGATTTGCGGGTTCGGGGCACAGGGCTATGTGATGGCGTTGGATGCTCTGAAAGGGCATTTTGCCAAGTAATCGGCTGATCTGAAACGGAAAAAGCCCGAAACGAAAAAGGCGGAAGCGCATCTGCGCCCCCGCCCCTCAATCTTGGTATCGGATTGCTTAGCCTTTGGCGGCTTTTGCAACTTCTGCCGCGAAATCTTCTTTGACGACTTCGATGCCTTCGCCAACTTCCAGACGTACGAAACCTGTGATGGTCGCGCCGGCTTCTTTTGCAGCGGCACCAACGGTCAGATCAGGGTTCACAACGAATGCCTGGTTCAGCAATGTCACTTCGGACATGTACTTTTGCATACGGCCAATGATCATCTTTTCGATCACGGCTTCTGGCTTGCCGGATTCGCGTGCGATGTCCATCTGAACCTGCTTTTCCTTCTCGACAACTGCCGGGTCCAGATCTGCTTCGGACAAGGACGCAGGGTTAACAGCGGCGATGTGCATCGCGATCTGTTTACCAAGCGCTTCGTCGCCGCCGGTCATTGCGACCAGAACACCGATTTTGCCCATGTTAGGTGCAGCAGCGTTGTGCACATAGGATACAACAAGGTCGCCATCGAGCGACTGCATGCGGCGCACCGACATGTTTTCGCCGATTGTCGCGATTGCGTCTGTGATGACGGTCGAAACGGGCTTGCCGCCCATGTCGGCCGCGTTCAGCGCGTCAAGGTCGGAAACGTTGATCGCAACATCTGCGATGCCGGAAACCATTTTCTGGAAATCAGCGTTCTTGCCAACAAAGTCGGTCTCGGAGTTAACTTCGACTGCAACACCGTGGCCGCCTTCGACTTTAACCGCGACCAGACCTTCAGCAGCAGTACGGCCGGATTTTTTGGCCGCTTTGGCCAGACCCTTGGTCCGCAGCCAGTCAACGGCCGCTTCCATGTCGCCGTCTGTTTCAGTCAACGCCTTTTTGGCGTCCATCATGCCTGCGCCGGTGGAATCGCGCAGTTCTTTGACCATGGATGCTGTGATTGCCATCGCTTTGGTTCTCCTTGAATTGGGATGATACGAGGGGCAGGTGATGCCTGCTCTCATGTCTCAAAAATGATTGGTGTGTTTGGCGGGCAGAGAATGGTCCCCTGCCCGCCTGTCAGCACAGTCGCTTAGGACTTAGCTGCTTCAACAGTGTCCTGCTTGGATTCGATGTCCAGTGGTGCATCTGCGCCCATTGCATCGTTGGAAACAGTTTCGGAAGATGCTGCGCCGACTTCAACGCCTCCGCCGATCAATGCTTCTTCTACAGGTGCTTCTTCCATTGCGCCGATGTCTACACCAGCTGCACCCAACTGAGCGGACATGCCGTCAAGTGCTGCACGTGCTGCAAGGTCGCAATACAGGCCGATGGCGCGTGCCGCGTCGTCGTTGCCCGGGATGATGTAGTCGATGCCGTCTGGCGAACAGTTGGTGTCGACAACCGCAATAACCGGGATACCCAGTTTGTTGGCTTCGGCGACTGCCAGTGCTTCTTTTTTCACGTCGATGACAAAGATCAGGTCAGGACGGCCGCCCATTTCGCGGATACCGCCAAGGGATGCTTCCAGTTTGAACTGGTCACGCTCCATGCCAAGACGCTCTTTCTTGGTCAGGCCGGTAAAGCCGTTTTCGGACTGCTCGTCGATGGACTTCAGACGCTGGATCGACTTGGAAACAGTCTGCCAGTTGGTCAATGTGCCACCCAACCAGCGGTGGTTCATGTAATACTGTGCGCATTTTTCGGCGGCATCGGCGATAGGCTGTGCGGCCTGACGCTTGGTCCCGACGAAAAGAATGCTGCCGCCTTTGGCGACGGTGTCACGGATGACCTGCAGGGCCTGGTCCAGCATTGGAACAGTCTGTGTCAAATCCATGATGTGGATGCCGTTACGCGCGCCGTAGATGTACGGACCCATACGTGGGTTCCAACGCTGCGTCTGGTGGCCGAAGTGTACGCCTGCTTCAAGCAATTGGCGCATGGAGAACTCTGGAAGAGCCATGTCTTTATACCTTTCCGGTTTTGCCTCGTCGGGGGTCTCGATCCCTGGTGGGACCAACCGGCGGACGTTCAAGGATTTCTCCCTCAAAGGCCCAACCCCGACTGCGGGTTTAAGTAGCGCGCGTATAGGCCGGAATTCTGCCATGTACAAGGGCTGTTTCCGGGCGGCTGGCTTTCTCGGGTGAAATATACACGCGTTGATGGGATCTATTGCTGCGCTTCTAGGTAGAGTTGATCTGCGTCAAAGATTTCGGGGACCATAGCCTGATACCGGTAACGGGTCGCACTCGCTTGCGGATGGAGTGGCTAAGAAAGGAGTGTCCTTTGGATCATCAGACCCCCCCCCTTTTTTTCCAAGAAGATATGCAAACGGCGGACGGGATCATCGGGCCATTCGCCAGCAAGGTGCAAAATATCTTTGGGGCAAAGGGAATATCGATCAACGACCGTCTGTTGATGGTGCTGCTTGCGGCCTGTGAAACGCTGCGGATGGACCATGCCTGTGTCACGCAGGTCAAGGACAAGCAGCTCACGGTCCTTTGTGCGACCTCGTCCGAGATATTCCCGCTGCATGTCGCGCTCAGGGATATCGCGAAGTATACGACCGGGCTGGTTCTTGCGCGAAAATCACTGGTCGTGCTGGAGAAGACAGCGGCAACCCCGATCGAAAAGCCGGTCGATCTGACCGGACAAAGCCCGGGCCGCTTTCTTGGGGTGCCCATTTTGTTTGACGGCGCGGTATGGGGCACGGTCGAGCTGTCAGGCACCGCGCAAAACCGGAGATTTACCAGCGATGAGATCGCTTTGGCCGATGTTCTGGCCACGGTTCTGGCTGTGCCTGTGGCGCTGCTGACCTGATCCTAGCCGCGCCCCATATCTATCTGGTGCCCCTGCCGGACCAGCGTTTCGCACGCCAGTGCCAGTGTCTTGCGGTCGGTGAACGTGTTTACCTTCAGCGGCGGATGGTAGCGGGTTATGACGGTGCCGTGGTCCTTGGCTGCCAGTGTCGCCAGCAAATGCGCGCCAAAGGTCATATCCCCCCACCAGCCATAGAACCGGTCATCGGACCCGTCGGGCGTTGTATAGGTGACGCTGACGGGCTGTATCCAGATCACGTCGCGCAGCTCGGGGGCCATGAATGCCTGAAACAGGGTCGTCTTGAAGGGCAAAACCTGCTGGCCGTCGGTGCTGGTGCCTTCGGGAAAGAACAACAGCCGGTGATTGTGCAAAAGCCGCTGCTGGAAAACCTCGGTCTGTTCGCGGGCGCGTTTGGGGTTGCGTTCGATAAACACGGTACCCGTGGCGCGGGCCAGCCAGCCAATTCCGGGCCAACCGGCGACCTCGGATTTGGCGACGAAATAGATGCGCTGGCTGGCGTTGAGCGAGAAGATATCCAACCAGCTTGCGTGATTGGCAACAACCGCGCCGGGATGCTGCATGGCGGACCCGATCCGGCGGCGGCGCAGCCCGATGATCCAAAAGGCCGTGCGGCAAACCGATTGGGTCAGATGCGGCGTGACCGGTCTTTCTTGGCCGAACAGCGGGCGTTCGATCAGGCGCAGCAGCAGCAAAATGAACAGCCCAAAGAAGACAACAGCCCCCAACAGCAGCCCGCGCAGCATAACCCGCAGCCATCCCATCGGGCCGATCCGGTGTTCCGGCAGGGTTTCAGTGCCATCCCAACGTGTGCTCATTTCGGTGCTCCGCCATAGATTCGGGCCTGTCTGTCGTTCAGTTTGGTCGTGTCCATGATCAGGCAGACATCGGTGGTGTTAAAGGCGTGATCAATAAAGGCCCCGTCCCCGACGCAGCCGCCAAGGCGCAGGTAGGCCTTGATCAGGCTGGGCACCTGAAGCATGGCCTGGCGACGGTCCAGCTGGGCGGCAGGGATCATGTCCATGTTCTGATAGGCGTCCTCGCGGGCGCGGACCCGCAGCTCTGGCGGGGCGAGATGGTTCTGACACAACAGCGACAAGGGCTGCGCGAGGGCTGACAGGTCGGTTCCATGAAAACTGGCCACACCGAACAGGATTTCGATCCGGTGTTGTGCAACATATTGGGCAAGCCCGGACCAAAGGTAATGCATGGCGGCCCCGCCCCGGTAATCGCGGTGCAGACACGAGCGCCCCAATTCAAGGATCTGCCGGCCAGAGCGTTTGAGCAGGGTCAGATCATATTCGTTTTCAGAATAGAACCCCCCGGCCTTTTCAGCCGCCCCTGCCCGCAAAAGACGATAAACGCCAACCACTTGGCCGGTTTTCTTGCAGGTCAGGATCAGGTGGTCGACAAAGGCATCATACTGGTCTTTCTCGAGCCTTTGATCATGGTCGACCAAAGGCCCGCCAGCGCCCAGTTCAGACACGAACACATCATAGCGCAACCGCTGTGCGGCGTGCAGCTCGGACGGTGTGCGGGCCAGCCCGACCTCGAAATTTGCGTTTTTTTCAATGATCATCAGGTCATTCCTTGGTCGCGAGGTGACCGAAACCCCGTCGGTCTGCCAGCCTTGCCGGTGATATTAACCGTTTGCTAACGAAGACCTGCCATCAAACACAGGAGTCAAACCGACCCGAAAGCTGTCTATGACCATTTTGCCCTCGCTTCGAAAGTTCACTGTTAACTTGCCATCTATGTTACTTTGGACCTGTCCGACACCCCAGTCCGGATGTTCGGGATGGCGAACTAACATGCCCGGCGTCAATATGGCGTTAAGATCATCCATGGGCGGTCCTTTAGCAGGGTGGGCAAAAAATGCCTGAGTCAGAGATCGAATTCGCAGCCTTGATTGGCAGCCGCATCTGTCATGATCTGATATCGCCCATAGGCGCTGTCAACAATGGCTTGGAACTTCTTTCCATGACCGGTGTCAGTCCCAGCCCGGAACTGGCCTTGATCGGGGACAGCGTTGACAGTGCCAGCGCGCGCATCCGGTTTTTCCGCGTGGCATTTGGTGCGGCGGCAAACCAGATGCTTGGAGCGGGCGAAATCAACGCGATTTTGCGCGACTATTATCGCGGCAGCAGATGGTCGGTTGAATGGGCACCGGTTGACCCGCAAAAACGCATAGACGTCCGGATGTGTTTTCTGGCGTTGCTCTGTCTGGAAACCGGCATGCCCTATGGCGGGTCAATCCGGGTCGAAACATCCGGTGACAGGTGGGTTTTGCGCGGGCAGACGGAAAAGCTGAACATTGATCCCGATCTTTGGGCGGTTCTGGCCACGCCGACATGCAGCATCAAACTGTGTCCGGCGCAGGTGCAATTCGGGTTGCTGCCCGTCCTCGCTCGCGACGCCGGGCAGCAGATTACATCGAATATCTCACAGACCGAAATTACCCTGTCGTTTTAGACCCGCCTAGCCGCGCACGGTGCCGTCACCGCGCACAAGGTATTTGAACGAGGTCAACTGCTCTGCCCCGACAGGGCCGCGCGCGTGCATCTTGCCTGTGGCGATGCCGATTTCCGCACCCATGCCGAATTCCCCGCCATCGGCGAATTGCGTTGATGCGTTATGCATCAGGATTGCTGAATCCAGCCGGGTCATGAACTTGGTCGCCGCGGCATCGTCTTCGGTGATGATGCAATCGGTGTGGTTGGACCCGAATTCACGGATATGCGCGATGGCACCGTCGATGTCGGGCACGGTTTTGGCGGCGATGATCATATCAAGATATTCGTGGCCCCAGTCGTCCTCGCTTGCAGGAACGGTGCCTTCGATCTCGGACAAGGGGGCTGCGGCGCGGACTTCGACGCCAGCATCGATCAGCGCCTTGATCACACCCTTGCCGATGGTACGGGCAACTTTTTCATGGATCAGCAGACATTCGGCCGACCCGCAAATGCCCGTGCGGCGGGTTTTCGCGTTCAACACTACCTTGAGCACTTTTTCAGGGTCGGCGTTTTCATCAATATAGATGTGCACGATCCCTTCGAGATGGGCAAAGACCGGCACGCGGGCCTCGCGCTGGACCAGCCCCACCAAACCCTTGCCGCCACGTGGCACAATCACGTCAATCGTATCGGTCATGGTCAGCATTTCGCTTACGGCGGCGCGGTCACGGGTGGGCACCAGCTGGATCGCGTCCTTGGGCAGGCCCGCCGCCTCAAGACCGCTTTGCAAGGCCGCGTGAATGGCGCGCGAGCTGTGGAAGCTTTCGGACCCACCGCGCAAAATCACCGCATTGCCCGCCTTGAGACACAAGGCACCGGCATCGGCGGTCACGTTGGGGCGCGATTCATAGATCACGCCGATCACCCCCAAAGGGGTGCGCACGCGCTGGATATGCAGGCCGGAGGGTTGATCCCATTCGGTCAACACCTCGCCCACAGGGTCCTTTTGCGCGGCAATGCTGCGCAGGCTGTCTGTGATCGCCTTGATCCGGTCCTCGTCCAGCAAAAGCCGGTCCATCATCGCATCGGACAGGCCCTTTTCACGGCCATAGTCCATGTCTTGCGCATTGGCGGCCAGAATATCGGCGCGCGCGGCCCACATGGCGTCGGCGGCGTTTTCAAGGGCGGCTTGTTTCTGTTCGGCGCTGGCAAAACCAAGGGTCGCGGCGGCCGCTTTGGCGCGGCGGCCAATCTCTGCCATCAACGCGGGAATGTCGGATGTCTGTGTCATGTCCAAAGTCATAGTCTCAGATCTACTTTTATTCATTTCGGGTAAAGCACTACCTAAGGCCTTCGGCGAGGATTTAAAACCATTTGGAATTCAAGACAGCGCCAGATCGTCCCTGTGGATTAATGCCGCGCGGCCCGGTGATCCTAAAAGCTCTTCAATTTCAGAGCTTTGGTGGCCCTTGATAATCTCGGCCTCGCGGGAGGAATAACGGGTGAGCCCATAACCGATCGTATGTCCGGCGGGCGTCAGGATCGAAATACTGTCGCCGCGGGCAAAGGGGCCCTGCACGGCTGTGACGCCCGCCGGCAGCAGGGATTTGCCCCGCGACATCGCCGCGACCGCGCCCGCATCAAGGGTGACGCTGCCGCGCGGTTTCATCGCGGTGATCCACAATTTACGGGCGGTTTGGGGGTCGGATTGCGCGGTAAACCAAGTGGCATTCGCGCCGTTTTCCAGCGCCAGAAGCGGCCGCAAGGGCGAGCCTTCGGAAATCGCCATCGCGCAGCCGGCGGCGGTGGCGGTTTTGGCGGCCATCAGCTTGGTCTTCATCCCGCCCTTGGACAGGCCAGACCCCGCATCGCCGGCCTGGGCTTCGATTTCGGGGGTAATGGTGGTGACGGTCTCATAGCGGATGGCATCAGGGTCATCATTGGGGTTGGCGGAATAGAACCCGTCAACGTCAGAGAGCAGGATCAGCTGGTCCGCCGCGACGGTCACCGCGATCTGTGCGGCAAGGCGGTCATTGTCGCCAAAACGGATTTCATCGGTGGCCACGGTATCGTTTTCATTCACGATCGGCACGACGCCCAAGGACAAAAGCTGCTCCATCGTGGCGCGGCTGTTGAGATAGCGGCGGCGGTCGGCGCTGTCTTCCAAAGTGACCAGCACCTGCGCGGTGGTGATGCCGTGGGGTTCAAGCGCTTCTTCATAGGCGCGGGCAAGGCGGATCTGGCCAACGGCTGCCGCGGCCTGGGATTGTTCCAGCGCCAGGGTGGTCGCCGGCAGCCCCAGCACGCCGCGCCCCAAGGCGATGGAGCCGGAAGAGACCAGCACGACGTCTTTGCCCTGCCCTTTCAGCCATGCCACATCTTGCGCCAGCGAATGCAGCCATTCGGCGCGCAGTTTGCCGGTTGCCCGGTCCACCAACAGGGCCGAGCCGATTTTGACAACGATACGTTTGCCGTCGCTTAGGGTTGCCAAGGTGCTTCTTCCTCGGCGGGGCGGAAACGCAGGCGGTCATCGTCAATCTGGCCGCGCAGGGCGCGCAGCACGTCGGTGACGCCTTCGCGGGCCACGCCCGACATCATCATGACCTCGCGGCCGCAGGCTTTTTCCAATTCATCACGGGCCGTTACACGCTCTTCTTCATCCAATGCATCAATCTTGTTGAGCACCGTAATGCGGGGCTTATCCGCCAGATCGCCGCCGTATTTTTCCAGCTCTGTGATGATGGTCTGGTAATCTTCGGCGATGGTCTCAGAGGTTCCGTCAATCAGATGCAACAGCACGGCGCAGCGTTCGACATGGCCCAGAAACAGATCGCCAAGGCCGCGCCCCTCAGAGGCACCTTCGATCAGGCCGGGGATATCGGCGACCACAAATTCGGTATTGTCCACGCCCACAACGCCCAGGTTGGGGTGCAGGGTTGTGAACGGATAGTCGGCGATTTTCGGGCGCGCGTTGGAGGTTGCGGCCAGAAACGTGGATTTACCCGCATTGGGCAGGCCCAGCAGGCCCACATCGGCGATCAGTTTCAGACGCAGCCAGATCGTGCGTTCCACGCCTTCCTGGCCGGGGTTGGCGCGGCGGGGGGCCTGGTTGGTGGCGGATTTGAAGTGCAGGTTGCCCCAGCCGCCATTGCCGCCACGGGCCAGTTCAACACGCTGGCCCAATTCGGTCATGTCGGCCAGCACGGTTTCCTGATCTTCGTCCAGCAATTCGGTGCCGACGGGAACGCGCAGAATGATATCGTCGCCATCCTTGCCGGTGCGCTGTTTGCCCATGCCGGGTTGGCCGTTGCGGGCGAAAAAGTGCTGCTGGTAGCGAAAATCGATCAGCGTGTTCAGACCATCCACGGCCTCGGCCCAGACGGAACCGCCGTTGCCACCGTCACCGCCGTCAGGGCCGCCATATTCGATGTATTTCTCGCGACGGAACGACACACAACCGCCCCCGCCTGCGCCAGAGCGGATATAGACTTTGCACAGGTCGAGAAACTTCATTTCAGGGGCCTTTCCGGGGCGCAGGTGGTTACAGCTTGATGCTATAGGTCCATGTAGGTACGCAGGTCTCGCGTGCCAGACAATAGGTTTCGGCATTGCCAAGATAGCGGAAACCCGCATTGGTTAATACTTTGGCCGAAGCCGGGTTATCGCGGAACACCGAGGCGAACATATTCTGGTTGCCCAAAGGGTTGGCCTGAACCAGCGCTTGTACGGCTTCGGATGCCAGATGGGTATTCCAGAACGCAGGTGCAACCCAATATCCGACTTCGGATTGGTCACGGTCCATTTTAACAAGCGATATCACGCCCATCACTTCGGAACCGCCGGTCTTGAGGCCATCCATGACCCAGACATCTTCGGTCCGCGGATCTGCGGTGGCACGGGCGATATAGGCCTCGATCACGCCGGGGGGCAGCGGATGGGCGATCGACACCGTGTTCAACGCGACGCGCGGGTCGCTGGCATAAAGTTCGATCAACCCCTGATCCGAGCGGCGCACGGGGCGCAGGTCAAACCGTTCCGTCTCGATCACGGGCTGGGGCGGTATTTTCAAGGCTTCCACCGTCATGTTCCTCCTCCGAACAATACGAATAGGACTGATGCGACCGTCAGACATGCCAGCGTCCACATCAGGTATCTTTCCCAGATGGTGCCGGCAACGGTCTTGGCAATACCAGCACCTGCCAGCGTCCACAACGGATGCAGGATGATCTGACAGCCCAGCAATATCGCAGCGATTGTCGCGGTCGCGACCAGGGTTGGCGTGCCGGGGGTGACAAAGGCGGTAAAGCTGCCGAAAATCATCGCCCAGGCTTTGGGATTCAGGGGGTGCACAATCAGGCCGGCTGCAAAACCGGGGGCGTTTTCGGTCTGATGTCCCTGCCCCAAGCGCAGGTTCGCAACCTTCCACGCCAGCCAGATGATATAGGCCGCCGAGGCGAATTTGAGCGTGGTAAACAAAAGCGGCGCGCGTGCGGCAAGCTCCATCAAGCCGAAACCGATGGGCCAGATGATCAGCTGCTTGCCAAGGGCCACACCGGCCACAAACGGCAATGCCGCGCGAAAGCCAAAGCGCGCGCCGGTGGCCATCATCGCCATATTGGCGGGGCCCGGCGTGCCGACCTGGCTGACGGCAAAAACCGCCAGGGATGCAACTGCGACGCTCATGATGGTTTCCTTGCGGCGCTCACGTGACCGGACGCGCAGCAGATCCCGGCAAACAGGACGGGGCATGGTATCAGTATCATATCGGCCCCTCCTTTCCGGATGGGTAAAACATCAATGAATGAATAGCAAAAAAGGACCGGCGTTTCCGCCGATCCCTGAATTTTTCAAAACCCTATAAGGTACGGCTTACTCTGCGGCTTCTGCCACTGGCAGAACCGAGATAAACGTGCGGTTTTTCAGGCCCTTGTGGAACTGTACCTTGCCGTCAACCTTTGCAAAGATTGTGTGATCCTTGCCCATGCCAACGCCTTCTGCTGGCCAGAATTTTGTGCCGCGCTGACGCACCAGGATGTTGCCTGGGATAACAGCTTCGCCGCCATATTTTTTAACGCCAAGACGACGTCCAGCGGAGTCGCGACCGTTACGGGATGAACCGCCTGCTTTTTTATGTGCCATTGGTGTCTCTCCTTAGCCTTTTGCGAGTTCTTTGGCCTGTGCGATCCAGTCTTCACGACCCACACGACCTTTGAACGACAGTTTCTCTTCAATCGCTTCTACGTCAGCGTCTGTCCACTCTGCGATTTGTGCAAATGTGGTGATGCCTTCCGCGTGCAGCTTGCCAACGATAACCGGGCCAACGCCAGAGATCTTGCTCAGGTCGTCTGCGCCTTCAACGGCGGCTGCCTTTTTGGCGGGCTTTGCTTTGGCGGGCTTTTCAGCGGCTGGTGCTGCTGCTTTCTTCTCTGCTTTGGTTTTCTTCGCAGGCTTGGCTGCGTCAAACTTGGCAGCGGCGTTGGCTTCGATGGCGGCAACGGCTGCTGCACTTACCGAACCGGTACCGATGGCTGCTTTCGCGCCGGACTTGCCTGCGCCAGATGCCATGATCTCGCCGATTTTAACCAGCGTCAGCTTTTGACGGTGGCCCTTGGTGCGCTTGGAAGAGTGCTTCCGGCGGCGCTTGACGAAGTGGATGACTTTGTCGCCCTTGATCTGGTCAACAACTTCGGCCTGAACGCCGGCATCGTCTACCGTAGGGGAACCGACAACGGGGCTGTCGCCGCCCAGCATCAGAACTTCGTTGAATTGTACTGTGTCGCCCGCGTCAGCAGCCAAACGTTCTACCCGAAGCATATCGCCGGATTGAACTTTGTACTGCTTGCCGCCTGTCTTGATGACCGCAAACATGCGTATTCCTTTTTCGTTTCCGCATCCTGTGGTCCCCGTATCGGGTGTTTTCGGGTCGAAACCCACCTCGGACAGCGCACCCCATTTCGGGATGATCATAAAATAATAAAGGCACCCGAAACGGATACCCTTGGTTAAGAGCTGCCAAATGCACCACCGCTCCCTTTATGTCAAGCGCCGAACCGGGGTTTTCAGGGTTAAAGCTCCTCTGCGACCATATTCAACGCGACGGCACGGCCCAAGGCATAGGAAATCTCGGCATAGGCGGCACCATAGCCGTCAAACAGCGCCCTGTTCAGCGCAATACCGGCTTTGGTTTCGGCAAATGCAATGTACTGGTCCAGCGCCGCATCCTCCAGCGGCGAATAGGCCAGCAGCAAATACCCGTAAAGCCAACCGGTGGTGTCCTCGGTAATCGCGTCCTGCTGATCGGTGACTTCGGCCAGCATTTCATCGTCGGTCATGTCCATCGCACCGCCATCGCCCAGACCCCGCATGAATTGATAGTTCGAATTCATCGCGGCGGTGACATTGCGGTTGATCATGTCGCCACCGTCGATCAGCGCAGTGATCCGGGCCAGACGCGAGTCGTTGGTCCCTTCGAGTTCGGCGAATTTCGTGCGCGCGGCATCCTCGATATCCTCATTGCCAATGGCGGCACGGGCGGCATTTTCCAGCTTGATGACCTGCGCCCCTGGCTCCGTCGCGAAAAAGCGGATCACCTCTTCGCGCATGTCGCCTTGCACTTCTGCCTCAAGATGGGCGCGCAAGGTTTCGGTCAGCCGTTGGGGGTTATAGATCGCATCGACCTGCAACTGCCAGCCTGCGCCCCCCTGCCCGCCCAGCATGTCCTGATTGATGGTCTCGGCATATTCGACCCCCTCGGCCTGCAAGATCACTGCGACCTCGTCGATCCTGAGGACATCCATCAGAACCTGCGCACGCGCATCGGCCCAGACCGGCGCGGCCAGCACCCAGAGCAGCGGGATTAAAAACAGCTGGCGCATCACAGATCCTGACTGGGCTGCATGCCCGCCAACCTTTGGGCCACAGCCTCATAGCGGTTCGCCATGATCTCGTACTGAACGGCATTCATCAGGGCATAGACCTTCTGCATCTTCGGGTCTTCCAAAGCCTGCGCATAGGTCAGGACCTCGTCATCCGAAAAGGCCTGATAGGTATAGGCCGACCCCGCCAGCGCGTTTTCCTTGATGGATACGCGCATCTCGGGTTCCTGACGGCGCACAGCCTCGCGCAGGTCGGGTTCTTCCATTTGCAAGCGGATCACCCCTGCGCCTGCGGCGGCCATCAGAAACCTGATCTGCACCTCCTGGATCGCCCGGATCGAGCTGTCTTCGACGTCGCTTGCCGCGTTCAGCTTGGCCAGCAAGGCGACACGGGCGGGATTGATGCGGCGCAGCCCCTCAAGGATCGCGGTGCCTGCTTCCGACTTGGCATCGGAATCCTCTTTCATATGCGACGCGTTTTCAGCAGCAACCAGCCGTTTGCCCAGATCGGTGGCGTAAAATGCCGCCGCATGGTCCAACGCGTCATCATCCAGCGTTTCCGACAGAATATCGGAGCCCATTTGCAGCATCACATCGGTGTCAAATACCTCGCGGACCAGCCGTGACCATTCAGACCCGAAATCAGCGGCATCAATGCCCAGCATCTGCGGGGCCGAATCTGCCGACAGCCGGATGCTTTCCAGCGCCACGTCAAAGCCCGTCACCTCCAGAAACGCATCGACGCGCTGGTGGTCGGCTGCCTGTGCGGGCGGTGCAAAACCCGCGATCCCGATGGCCGTCGCCAAGGTCACATACTGACAAATTCGTAAGAGCGCCCGCATCACACTGCATCCTTTTGTTATTTACGCCTCTGATCTTAGAAGAAATCCGCCGGGCAACAATGAAAATCCCCGTGACCCAGAATTCTGCCCCTGCCCCCCTTGCCAGCCCGTCCAATCGGGACTAAACGAGCGCACCACACCGATGCGGAGAGGTGCCGGAGTGGTCGAACGGGACGGTTTCGAAAACCGTTGAGCCTCTAAAGGGTTCCCAGGGTTCGAATCCCTGTCTCTCCGCCAACACTCCCCTGCCCCCCTTATATATATGAAAATAAGGACTTACAGGGTATACGGATGTTAGTTTGGAGGTTATCACGGAGGTTATAGTAACTCTCCTAGGTGGTCTTAACGCAGTATCCAGCGGCTACACTCAGCTTCCAAAAAGGCAAGTACTACGCCGTTGTCACAATCCCTGAACCACTGAGAGAATATTTCAAAGGGCGCAAGCAGCTCAAGCGCTCTACTGGGACGTCAGACAGGAAGCTCGCTGAGCAAAAACTGCATCGGAAGACATCAGAGATTTATGGCGAGCTAGAGAAGGCCAATCAAAAACTTAGCCCCATCTATGTTGCGTTAAGAAGTTACATTGAGACGATTGGCACCAGCGACATCCTAAACCTGTCCACAAAGAATTTAGCTGATCCACTTGTGGTTGAGGATATCCTTTTTCAGCTTCGTCGGGACGCTACCGAAAGTAAGCGTGGCGATGGCAGTGATGATGCGAGGTTTCATGCAGAGGTCCGGATCGAAGCCGTGGAAGATGCGATAAATCGTCTCAATAGCCCTAAGCTAGCCCAGATCGAGAAATCAAAGAAGAAGAAATTTTCCGACGCGGCAGCGGAGTACTTGGTAAGTAACTCATGGGGTCGAGACAAAACAAAGGCTGCGGCTCAGAAAGCGTGGTCAGAATTCATAGAGATTATGGGTGACTTGCCTGTTTCTAGTATCACTAAACCAGTTGGCTATAAATACGCCAAAAAGCTCGCTGAGACGCTAGCAAATAAGACGATCAAGAACCGCATCGGTTACGTGTCACAAGTCCTTATATTCAATGAGAAAGAAGGATTTATAGACATCAACCCACTCAAAGGACTTGAACTAAACAGATACGGTAAGAAATCTGAGCGTTACAGAAGTTTTACGACAGATCAACTGCACGAATTATTTAAGCAAGACCTACCTAAGGACGTAAGACTTCTTCTGTCTGTATTAGTAACCACAGGTATGCGGATAGACGAAGCCGCACTGCTTACCTCCGATGATATAAAGATCGATGGTGTCATCCCTTTCTTTGATCTTACTGCCAGTGACAAGGTAATCAAGAACATCGGCTCAGCGCGGCAAGTACCAATCACACCAGAGATATTTACTAATATTGGAACTGCTACTGGACGGCTGTTTCCAAGGTTTAAAGTGGATGCTGACGGCAAAGCTCAATCAGGCGCATCAAAGGCTTGCATGACTTTTATCAGAAAAGTTACCAACGATCGTAAGTTAGTGGTTCATTCCCTCAGAGGAACACTGAAAGACAAGTTGCGAGATGCAGGTGTTCAAAAAGAGATCAATGACTTCATAACAGGACATGGCTCAAGTGACGTTGCTGGCAGTTATGGCTCTGGTCCCTCTCTGAAAGTGAGGTATGAGGCACTGTGCAAGGTTGACCATCCTTGGTTAGAGAGGAAAGCACCCTGATCTGGTCTTAATTGCACTGATAGACTTCTGAGGCCACTATGGGCTTCTATCACTACGTTAGCTCTCTCTTCTAATTATCTTTAATAAAAGAGAAAAGGAGGAGAGTTAAGGTTGCTATGGCAGATCCTTTGAACGAAGGAGTGATAAGGGTTTAGGCATCTATAACCAACAGACCACCCCCTACTGCATTACTAGGAAGAGTTGAGCTTTTTGTCCTGAGCTGTCTGATCCAGATGGAGAATGCCACACCGACAAGCCAAGCGACCGCCACACCCCCTCACAGCCACCCTAAAGTCCATCAAGCTCCATTGCCTCTTACCCTGCCTAACGAGCCTAAGAGCCTCTCGTGGACTCCTACCATGCGCAGAGGTTGGCGGGATGAGGATGCCGCGCAATTACTGCAGGAAGAGACGAACGATGATGCACAAGGCAGATTGTTACGCTGTCCGGGGCAGCTTGGTGAAATAAAAATCTATTGGCAGGTACGCGGTAATATATGCATCCCATCGAAACCATCTGGCAGACTAAAGCTAAGCTGCTCTGCAGCTCGAGTGGCATAGCGACTGTTGTAATCCCAGAAATCAAAATGCCTGAGATTAACAAGATTCCGAGCCTCAGCTCCCTTAATGGAGAATGTCATTTGGATGACTTCGATATCCCCTTCCCAATTTGATGTGTGTTTAGTCAATTGGACATGCGGACCGTCTTTTCCTAATCTCATATTCTCATATAGTCGCCATTCGGTCCCTGGAGCCAGAACAGCTCCACCCTTCCAACTTAGGGTAGCGAGCATCTGCAACTTACCATCACGGCACCAAATTTCATTTCTTACTGCGGCATCCATCCTCTGGTATTTAAACTCAATTATTGCAACACCGTTTTTGTAAGCCTCAATAAATGTCATCGCGAACGATGCGTTATCAACATTTGTCACGCGCAGTTCATCTGCAGTCATCCAGTGCATATCCTTTGGGTTCGTTATAGAAGCCAATTGTAACATCTCTGCAGAAATTCCCATTTCCTTTAGGTAGCTCAGAAGACGGGAAATAGTTTCTTGGTCATCTTTTTTATCATTTGCTGAGTACACTTTCTCATCTGGTTTCATAAGTGCAACAGGATTGTAAAATTGATGGACTCCAACTCTCCCAATCTTCTGAAATCCAACACGCTCAGGGCGAACGTTTTGGGTTGCATATCTCTCAACACCGCCGACAAAAGAAAACGAACAAGCCGAAGCACACATTGCACCGCTCCCATCGAACTCAGGGTCTAAAAGGTGCCAGTGGTTATCTTTATATTTTTCCTTAATCTTTGACTGCGAGACAACTGTGGAAACCCCTAAAGTCCGAAAAATCACTCCAAGCTGGACTCCAGCTATCAAGTTCCCGCCAGGCGAGTTGAGGTGTATGTCAACTCCATTGAAATTAGAGTATCCGGATTGATCTACAAATTTTCGGAAGTGCTCAGGTGTATCAGCAGTAATTTTCCCATCAGCTCTAATAAACGAACACGTCAGGCAGTTCCCGCCCGTCGTAACTTGCTTGAAATCCATCTCACCATTTTGATCAGCTGCAAGAGAAACCGAAGGGAGTAGAGAAGCTGCAAAGGTTATGACAAATAATAGTAGTCTCAAGAAAAATTACTCCTACACCTCTTGAAGTGCAAATACTAAAATAGCAGATAGCGATCAGCATTTCTTAATGAAAATAGTATGACGCTAGCTATTGCGTAAATCTGGCGAACATGTGGGGAATGGCAGGCAAAATTAAGGCTAGGAGGGGAAAATTCTTGAATGTCCACCTCGCGTTCAGACTTTCTTCTAATCATCTTTAATATAAAAAGAAAGAAGGACGGTTGAGGTAGCTAAGGCAGCTCCTCTGAACGAACGGAGTGCCAAAGGTGTAGAACCACCAGACCACCCCCTACTGGATTACTAGGAAGAGTTGAGCTTTTTGTCCTGAGCTGTCTGATCCAGATGGAGAATGCCACACCGACAAGTCAAGCGACCTACAGCCCCTCATGGCCACCCTAGATTCCACCCAACCCCATTGCCTGACACACCCCGCCTAATGGGCTTGATGGCGCTCTCATGGACTCTGATGGCGTGCGTGTTGGATGTCACTTAAAACTGACCCGGTAGAGGTCAGAATTGTCACTGAGAAATGACCCATGTGCAACCGTGCCCCTGACGGGATTTGTCGGGGGTCATTGGAGTGATAGACATGGGATTTTTGAGCGTAATTCGACGGTGGGCTTTAAGGGACAAGATGCCCATTCGCGAGATTTCACGGCGGACTGGGGTGGCTGGG
>NZ_BLWI01000007.1 GCF_013282155.1 Sulfitobacter sp. HGT1 | reverse complement strand
TGTTGGATGTCACTTAAAACTGACCCGGTAGAGGTCAGAATTGTCACTGAGAAATGACCCATGTGCAACCGTGCCCCTGACGGGATTTGTCGGGGGTCATTGGAGTGATAGACATGGGATTTTTGAGCGTAATTCGACGGTGGGCTTTAAGGGACAAGATGCCCATTCGCGAGATTTCACGGCGGACTGGGCTGTCTCGCAACACCATCAGGAAGTATCTGCGCGCTGATATCGTAGAGCCGAGCTTCCAGACGCCAACACGGCCAAGCAAGTTGGATCCGTTTGCGGAGAAACTGTCGGGTTGGCTGCTGATGGAGCAGCGTAAGTCGCGTAAAGAGCGGCGCACGGCTAAACAGATACATGCAGATTTGGTGCAGCTTGGCTTTGACGGATCATATGAGAGGGTCGCAGTCTTTGTGCGGGCCTGGAAGGCTGACCGGCAGCGCGCGCAACAAACAAGTGGTCGCGAGACATTTATGCCTTTGGTCTTTCAGCCTGGGGAGGCGTTCCAGTTCGATTGGAGCGAAGATTGGGCTGTGATCGGCGGCGAACGCGTCAAGCTTCAAGTGGCCCATATCAAGCTGTCACACAGCCGCGCATTTTTGGTGCGGGCCTATTTGTTACAGACGCATGAAATGCTGTTTGATGCCCACTGGCACGCCTTTCGTGTGTTCGGTGGCATCCCAGGCCGAGGCATCTATGACAATATGAAGACGGCTGTTGACCGTGTCGGACGCGGCAAGCAGCGCGATGTGAATGCGCGTTTTTTGGCGATGACGAGCCATTATGTCTTTGAGCCTGAGTTCTGCAATCCAGCGGCGGGCTGGGAGAAAGGCCAGGTTGAGAAGAACGTCCGCGATGCCCGCCATCGACTGTGGCAGGTCGCGCCCGTCTTCCCAGACCTTGAAGCCCTGAACGACTGGCTTGAAGATCGCTGCAAGGTACTTTGGTCTGAGACGGCACACGGTAGTTTGCAGGGGAGCATCGCTGATGCTTGGGAGGCCGAGCAGCCTGCGTTGATGCCCCTACCAAGGGCGTTTGACGGCTTTGTTGAGTTGAGCAAGCGCGTGTCACCAACCTGCCTGATCGCCTTTGATCGCAATCGCTACTCTGTCCCGGCGAGCTTCGCGAACCGGCCAGTCAGTCTGCATATTTACCCCGAACGGCTGGTGATTGTCGCAGAGGGACAGGTGGTTTGTGAACATCTGCGCATCATTGAGAGGTCGCACCGTACGCCTGGGCGCGTCATCTATGATTGGCGGCATTATCTGGCGGTGGTCCAGCGCAAACCTGGTGCGTTGCGCAATGGGGCACCCTTCATAGAAATGCCTGAGGCATTCCGTAAACTTCAAAGCCTTATGCTGCGTAAGCCTGGCGGAGACCGGGAAATGGTCGATATCTTGTCCTTGGTTTTGCAGCATGACGAGCAGGCCGTGCTCCGCGCCGTAGAAATGGCACTGGACGCAGGCGTGCCGACCAAGACCCATGTGCTGAACCTGCTTCACAGGCTGGTGGATGGAAAGCCAACAGAGCAGCCTGACGTGACGCCACCGACTGCGCTGTCGCTAAGCAAGGAACCCGAGGCCAATGTTGCGCGCTATGACGGATTACGGCAGGGAGGTACGCGCCATGCGTCATGATCCTGCCGGAGCCGCTATCGTCATCATGCTGCGCAGCCTGAAGATGCCCGGGATGGCCCAGGCCGTTGGCGATCTGCTCGAACAGGGGGCACCCGCGTTTGATGCTGCCGTCCCGATACTCTCGCAACTGCTTAAAGCTGAGATGGCTGAACGTGAAGTGCGCTCAATCGCCTATCATATGAAGGCCGCCCGCTTCCCTGCCTACAAGGATCTTTCTGGCTTCACATTCGCTGCCAGTGAGATCAACGAGGCCCTCGTGCGCCAACTGCATCGCTGTGAGTTCATGGACGCGGCTGAGAATGTCGTCTTGATCGGTGGTCCTGGCACGGGCAAATCGCACGTCGCGACTGCCCTTGGCGTTCAAGCCATTGAACATCATCGCAAGCGCGTGCGTTTCTTCTCGACGGTCGAACTGGTCAATGCGCTGGAACAAGAAAAGGTTCAGGGCAAAGCTGGAAAGATCGCTGAGGCGCTGATCAAGACGGATTTGGTGATCTTGGACGAGCTGGGTTATCTGCCGTTCAGCACCTCAGGCGGTGCTTTGCTGTTCCATCTTCTCAGCAAGCTTTACGAGCGCACCAGCGTCGTGATCACCACCAACCTGAGCTTCAGCGAATGGGCAACGGTCTTTGGTGACGCCAAAATGACCACTGCTTTGCTCGACCGCCTTACCCATCGCTGCCACATCCTCGAGACCGGTCATCACCTCC
>NZ_BLWI01000006.1 GCF_013282155.1 Sulfitobacter sp. HGT1 | reverse complement strand
TTTTAAGTGACATCCAACAGTCCAAGTTCTCTTCTGGTTGATCGATGATAAGCGGACGTGTGTCAGCATCATCTAGCGCTAAGTAAAGCAGAAGAAGTACAATCCCACGCGTGCCGGGCGACAACTTGCGAATATCGACACCATCAAAATCAATACCGTATTGAAGGCTAATATGATCCGTCGAATACAGCCACTTAGCAAAACGCTTGAGCCAGTCTCGATACTCGTTCTCATCCGATTTCGTAACATTGGTATGTTCGAGCAAAGCAGACATGTACTCGGTTCGAAAACTCGCCATTGCAGCACCTACGGCTTCTGTTCCGCCAGTCTCCCAAACGGCTTTAAGGTGATTGTTGACCAGCGAAAGGAATGTGCCAGCCCCTTTGAACGGAGTATCCCTACGCAGATCAATGAGGTGCTTTTCTGCGAAGTCAGCCCATCTGTCCACGTCAACTGACCGAGATACCGTGAATGACATCTTCTTCAAGCTTCCGGTTGAACCAGAAAGCTTATCCAGCAGCGGCTCATAGAGTTCTGTGAGAACCCTCTGCTCCGAAATAACCGCACTGAATACGCGAGAATATGCCTCATCTCTTTCGGCCTGTAGCTCTGAGATACGCGCGCGAGCTCCTTGGGCGATCTGAAGTTTTTCCCTCAAGATGGTAAGCGAAGTTGTTTCTATTGAAATTCTCGATGTAAGAGCAGAAAATTGCTTTTTTGTTACTTCGTCGGCGGCAACAAGTCTTTCAAGCCTCGCAATTTCTGCTTGTAAAAGCGCCAAAGGCTGCCTTTCTAGCTCAGCATCTTCGGGGATTAGAAGAGTTTCTGGTGTTGCAGGTGACGGCGGCGTAACGCCTTTCCATGAGTTTATGGAAATTTCGCAGTCGCTAAGAAGCTGAGCGATCTGTGCATCGACATCACCTGTGTAATCGATCTGAAACGCATTCCAGTCACTATCTTTCATCTGACTGGCTTTGTGACGTTCCTGCGTTACTCGCAACATTTCAGGAGCCTTCACGAACCTTAAGTCCTTCACATCATCTGCAAGTCCATCAAGTGCTGATTTCTTCTGATTAAAAAATCTTAGATTGCCACGAACTGTTTCGGCAGCCGTTGAGAGATCATTCAAACGCCCCATTCGAGCTTCAGAGCCTTTGACGACCAACTTACCGCGATCTTCGGTTAGTTGCCCAATGAGCTTTTCTTTGATGTCAATGTCCGTAGTAATCTTGGATATTTTCCGAACTTGCTCATATTCAATACTTATCCGATCCGACAGGTTAACGATTGTCTCTTCTTCGCGTCTTCTGGTGTGACGAAACCGAGCCGATTTCAATTCAAGCAGTTCACGAAAATCAAGAGCACCCTCCCGATCCGTTAGGGTGTGTGCCTCGTAAATCACACGTTCTATTTCACGCAGGAGCCCGTCCGTCATCATATCTGCAGAACATAAATCCTCCACAAATTGTTGAGAAAGATAACGCGCACGCTGATTAACCACATCTGGTTGATCACGGCCATCTAGGAACCGTGTGGTCGGCTCACCCGCACGCCACGTCGCCTTCACCTTGGCGTCCCCCAACAGATCAATTGCGCGGCTTAAGAATGATGGGCTTGGTTTGGAGCTGTGATCGCCCTCAGATGTCTGGGGCGTCGCATCGCAAACAGAAGCGATGATATCAGCTAACGCAGTTTTTCCCGAACCTCGCGCCCCAATCACGGCAACAAGCCCATGGTTAAAAGCAATTTTAGGCGTGTTCGCCCATGGTGCGTTCACAAGCTCAATCCCATCGATGAGCTGAGAAGGTGTTCCAGAAGACGGGGGAGCTTCACCAACAAATGCGCGTCCTGATGGATCAATACACGCCTGCCGAAGAGCATCGAACTCTAATCCACCTTTAATCCAAGAAAACCGATTTCCGTCTGGCCTGCCCACAGTCCGTGTCTCATGACTATCGCTTCCATGCATACATGGCTTCAGGCTGCCATAATCGGAAATGAGTTCCTCTGGGGATGCTGCGCGAAGGCCCAACCAAAATTCACGCTGCGCAGCACTGCTTGCGAAAATGATGTCCGCGAATTTCTCAATCTCCGTCCGCAAGGTCGCATCTGCCGCCTCTTTTACGCCAGATGTTCCATCGTCCTTGCCCCCGGCGACGGCCACTAGGATGTTTTCTTGCGCCCACCTTGATTGATCAAACTCGTCTCGAAGCTGGTCGAATCCTACTTTGAACTGGGTTGCACCTTGCTCCAAAGCGAGCTCGTCTGTCACTTTTGAAGGGTCGGAGGCACGGCCCAAACGGATCAGGTCGTCCCTAGTACAGGTGAAAGGTTCGTCATGCGCCCTAAACCTGAGTTTTCGAACAAACGCTTTCGCTTTTTCTAGATGATCTGGGTCTTCTGGGCTGACCATGAGGTGCATATTCACCCCGCATTCCCCAAGTAAATCTCTGATTTTGCTATCCTGATCGTGGTATTTCGTATATAAATCATGGCGTTGCTGGCT
>NZ_BLWI01000005.1 GCF_013282155.1 Sulfitobacter sp. HGT1 | reverse complement strand
ACCCGCAACCCCTTTTTTGGGTTTATTGATCTTTTTCTGCATTTGATGAATTTTCTGTTAAAATCAGCGGGTTGATTGGCAAATGATGCGTTGCCATCGGGTGTTTGGGTACGATTGTTGCTCTTACTATAGGTAAGTATCGCAGCCCTCTTGAGTATGGCCGTACTTATCCACAGGGGCTGAGTTTGTTCAAAGGGCCTGCGTGCCTGTTTGCGCCACCATTTCTGCCCTGCCCCCCGGTGAATCGCTTTGGATTCGTACAAGCCGGCCCGACTCAATCGCTGCTCAATTCAGATAGATTGCCGTTTCCGGCGTTTTGGCAGGCGCAGGGCCAGCAAACCCAGAATCACGGCCATGTAAATCAACGGCTCCAGCTGAAACCCTTTGACCAGCCAGACAAAGTGCACGCCCCCCAGGATCACAGCCAGATATGTCAGCTTGTGAAGCGTTCGCCATTTCGGCCCCAGCTTACGTATCGCGTAATTGTTCGATGTCGCCGCCAGTGGCACCAGACACAGAAAGCCCGCCATTCCGATCGTCACATAGGGGCGTTTGATAATGTCTGCCCAAATCTGGCTTGGGATACCCACATCCAGAACCAGCCAGACCACCAAATGCAAAGACACATATATAAAGGCGAGCAGACCAAGGCAGCGCCGGAACTTGATCAGGTTCAGACCTGCATACCTGCGCAAGGGGGTAATCGCCAAACCGGCGACCAGCAGCTTCAAGGCGATCTGCCCCAACTCGTGTTCGAGTGCCTTGATCGGCTCAACCCCCAAGCCACCGGTCTGGGCCAGATACAGCAACCACGGCACGGGCAGCAGACATAGTATATAGACAACCCATGTCGGCAGTTTGCGAACAAGCCCGTTCACGCGATCCATGATACGCCCCACGATGCCGACCCTGCCCTAGATGTCTTTGGTCAAATCCATACCGGCATACAGCGCCGCGACATCTTCTTCGTAACCGTTGAACATCTCGGTCGGGATACGTTTGGAGAACAATCCCCCGCCGATTGCCCGTTCGCTCGCTTGTGACCAGCGCGGGTGATCCACTGTCGGGTTCACATTACTATAGAACCCGTATTCCCGCGCATTGGCCTTGTTCCAGCTGGTCGCAGGCTGCGTATCGGTCAGAGTGATCTTTACCACCGATTTGATCGACTTGTAGCCGTACTTCCAAGGCACGACCAAACGCAGTGGCGCGCCGTTCTGTTTCAGGATGTCCTTGCCGTAAACGCCGGTGGCCATGATCGTCAGCGGGTGCATTGCTTCGTCCAACCGCAGACCTTCGACATAGGGCCAGTCCAGCACAGGATAGGCAACGCCAGGCATTTCGTCAGGGCGGAGCGCCGTCTCGAACGCGACATATTTCGCGCCCGACTGCACGCCGGCCATGTTCAACAGATCGGCCAGTTCAAACCCGTTCCACGGCACAACCATCGACCATGCCTCGACACAGCGGAATTTATACAGCCGCTCTTCGATGGTCATCGCCTTGAGGATATCCTCGAAGGCATAGGCACCGGGTTTGTCGACCATGCCGTCGATTTCGACCGTCCACGGGTCGATCGTCAACGCCTTGGCGTATTTCGCCGGATCATCCTTGCCGGTGCCGAATTCATAGTAGTTGTTGTAGGATGTGATTTCTTCATAGGTGTTCGGCTCAAGCCCCTCGGGTGCGGCGTTTGCACCGGTGCTGATGCCCGCCAATCCGATACCAGCCAATGCGCCACCCATGATCTGCCGCCGGTTCATGAACGCGGCCTCGGGTGTGATGTCTTTATCCTTAAGCGTATTGATCCAGCGATTGGCCATTTGGGGCACTCCTTACATCTATATACATAGTAAGTAGTGCGCGGTTCAGGATCGACCAAACGGTAAGCGGCTACATTTCAGCAATCACACCGTATTGTCAGCAAAATGCAAAAGGGCCGCAGCAACTGCCACGGCCCTTTTAATACTCTATATATAGTGGCGCTTAGTGAACCGTCGCCTCGTCCGGCTTGGGGCGGTTGCTGGCAGCCACCCTATCGCCGATGATCAAACCGTCAGCACCAGCCGACACAGGGATCAGATCGCCGTCCATCACATCCCCGGCCAGGATCATCTCGGCCAGCGGATCTTGCAGCGCGCGTTGGATCACCCGCTTCAAAGGCCGCGCGCCGAACACCGGATCATAGCCTTCGTCGGCAAGCCACTGCTTGGCACCCGCGTCCAGTTCAAGCCCGATCTTGCGACCCGCAAGACGCTTGAGCAGGCGGCCGATCTGGATATCGACGATCCCGTTCATGTCCTCGCGTGCCAGACGGTCAAAGATGATCGTTTCATCCAGACGGTTCAGGAACTCGGGCCGGAAGTGCCCGCGCACTGCATCCATCACTTCGCGCTTGGCCTGCGCCATGTCGCCACCTTCGGGCAGCTGGCTCAGGGCCTGCGCACCAAGGTTGCTGGTCAACACGATCAAGGTCTGTTTGAAATCAACCTTGCGGCCCTGACCATCGGTCAGCACACCATCGTCCAGAACCTGCAACAACACGTTGAACACATCCGGATGCGCCTTTTCGACCTCGTCGAACAGCACAACCTGATAGGGCCTGCGCCGCACGGCTTCGGTCAGCACACCGCCTTCGTCATACCCGACATAGCCCGGAGGGGCACCGATCAGGCGCGACACGGCGTGTTTCTCCATGAATTCAGACATGTCGATCCGCACCATCGCGTTTTCGTCGTCGAACAGGAACTCGGCCACGGCTTTGGTCAGCTCGGTCTTACCCACGCCTGTTGGTCCAAGGAACAAGAAACTGCCCAAAGGCCGCGCCTCGTCATTCAGACCGGCGCGCGCACGGCGTACCGCGTTTGCGACAGCTTTCACCGCCTGGTTCTGACCGATCACACGGTTGTGCAACTGGTCCTCCATGCGCAACAGCTTGTCCCGCTCGCCTTCCAGCATCCGGCCGGCAGGAATACCTGTCCAGCGTTCAACCACACTTGCGATCTGGTCGGGGCGCACCGCCTCTTCCACCATCACATCGGTTTCGCTTTCCTCGGCTTCGCCCAACTGACGCTCCAAATCGGGAATGACGCCATAAGACAGCTCTCCGGCCTTGGCCAAATTGCCTTCGCGCTTGGCGATCTCCAACTCGGCCCGCGCACGGTCCAGCTTTTCCTTCAGCTCGCGCGCACCTTCAAGACGGTCGCGCTCCCCTTGCCATTGCGCGGTCATCGCATCGGCTTTTTCCTGATAATCGCCCAGCTCTTTCTCGAGCTTCTCAAGGCGATCCTTGCTGGCGACGTCATCTTCTTTCTTCAACGCCTCGGCTTCGATCTGAAGCTGCATGATCTGACGGTCCAGCGCGTCCAACTCTTCGGGCTTGCTGTCGACTTCCATCCGCAAACGGCTGGCGGCTTCGTCCATCAGGTCAATCGCCTTATCAGGCAGGAAACGATCGGTGATATAGCGGTGCGACAAGGTCGCCGCCGCCACCAGGGCGCTGTCACTGATCCGCACACCGTGGTGCAGTTCATACTTTTCTTTAATACCACGCAAAATGCTGATCGTGTCTTCGACCGTAGGCTCCTCTACCATTACGGGCTGGAACCGCCGGGCAAGGGCCGCGTCTTTTTCGACATATTTACGGTATTCATCAAGAGTGGTCGCACCGATACAATGCAGTTCACCGCGCGCCAACGCAGGCTTGATCAGGTTGGCCGCATCCATTGCGCCCTCACCTTTGCCCGCACCGACAAGCGTGTGCATTTCGTCGATGAACAAGATCACTTCGCCCGCGGCTTCGGTCACTTCAGTCAGGACGGCTTTCAGGCGTTCCTCGAATTCACCGCGATATTTCGCGCCAGCAATCAGCGCCCCCATATCGAGCGCAAGCAGACGTTTGTTGCGCAGGCTTTCAGGCACGTCACCATCCACGATCCGCAAGGCCAGACCTTCGGCAATTGCCGTTTTACCCACGCCGGGCTCACCGATCAGAACCGGGTTGTTCTTGGTCCGACGGCTCAGCACCTGCATGGCGCGGCGAATTTCTTCGTCCCGGCCAATGATCGGGTCGATTTTGCCTTCGCGGGCACGTTCGGTCAGATCAAGACTGTATTTCTTGAGCGCGTCATAGCCTTCTTCGGCACTTGCCGTGTCGGCTGTACGGCCTTTGCGCACATCATTGATCGCGGTGTTCAGCGCTTGGGCTGACACCTTGCCATTGTCCAACGCATCTTTCGCGCCCGACTTGACCATGCACATCGCCATCAGAATGCGTTCAACCGGCACAAAGCTGTCGCCCGCCTTTTTGGCCAGCGCCTCTGCCTCGGCCAGAACTTTGGCTGTGGCGTTATCAAGATAGACCTGCGCGGCATCGCCAGTCACTTTGGGCATCTTACCCAGCGACAGCGTCAACGCTTCGACCACTCTGGCCGGATTACCGCCAGACGCCGAAATCAGATTGCTCGCGAGCCCCTGATCATCATCCATCAAGGCTTTGAGCAGATGCTCTGGCGTCAGCCTTTGGTGGCTTTCGCGGGTCGCAATCGTCTGGGCGGCCTGAATAAAGCCGCGTGATCTCTCCGTGAACTTGCTCAAGTCCATGGTTCTCTCCTTTTCAAATAAGCGCCCGTTCGCATTGACGCCTGAATAGCAGCACGCCGTTGTGTGGGCCTTGACCTAAATCAAAGGTCTAAGCGCGCGCGTTTCAAGAGGACAGTCTTACAATAATATCCGCCCCCGATTTTAGCCCGACATCATGATCAGCGAAAAATGGCCCAGAAACGAAGTGGTTGGAAACATTCACTTAAAACCGCGTTTCGCAAAAAACCGCCTATGGCAAGTGAAAACTCAAGCCGCCTCAATTGACTGTTTTTAATGTGAAATTTATATTTATCCACACAGACAACGGGGGTGAATGGAACTTTTTAGCCACAGGTGCGTTTCCATTTCGAAGCCCCAGAAAACCACCGCTTCGAAACGACGACAGACTTACGGAATCAATGAGGTACGACACATGCAGACGCGCCCAATTCAGATGAACGACGTAATCTATAACGCGGCCGAGCAATGCTTTGAGGCGCTGGTGATAGTGCATGACGGCGACTGCTCTCGCAAATATGCCTGTTCGATCAACGCCCCGATTTCGACGTCATTCGCAGACGCAGCCGCTGGCCTGAGCAAACAAGCCGTACGTCGCCATATGTCGCGCGGCGGGATTTATAGCGAATTGCAGATCCAGTCACCGGCCCCGCGCGCAGGTCGCCCGCGGTTCGACGCCAAGGCGTGGCTTGCCCATGTTGTGACGCTACCCGGCCTGCGCGCCGCCTAGCATAGTCGCCTCGGATTTTTGATTTGCGGACCTGCCTTTGTACCCGCCCCGGTACAAAATCCGCAACGCCAGAGACATCTGCCTGCCTGCACAGTCTCTGACCACTGAACCCGGAAAACGCCTGCCGCGTTTTCCGGGTCTTTTTTCATTCCAATGGACTCTGACAACGGGGCACCGTAAAGCACATCCGTTTGCCAATGCCCCAAAAGCACGGAGTGCCCCCATGTCTGATGATCGCCTAATCGTAGCCCTTGATGTTCCTCACGCTGTTGCGGGGATGGAGCTTGCCCAGAAGCTGGGCGACAGCGTCGGGTTTTACAAAATCGGTCTGGGGATGCTGACCGGCGGCGGCCTTGGCCTTGCCAACGAGCTGATCCAGGAACATGGCAAACGCATCTTTCTGGACATGAAGCTGTTCGACATCGGTGCCACTGTCGAAGCTGCGGTGCGCGGTCTGGCCCAGTTTGATCTGGATTTTCTGACGGTCCATGGCGACCCCCATGTGGTGCGCGCCGCAATGCAAGGTGCCGCAGGGTCGCGCACCAAGATCCTTGCCGTGACGATCCTGACCTCGCTGGACCGCGCCGACCTTGACGCCGCCCTGATCCAGCAAGGCGATATTCCCGATCTGGTCGCCACCCGTGCGGGCCGCGCCTTTGACGCCGGTGCAGATGGCGTGATCGCATCCCCCCAGGAAGCCGCGCTGATCCGCGCATTGCCCGAGGCGGCAGGCCGGTTGATCGTCACCCCCGGCGTGCGCCCCCAAGGGGCTGCATTGGGCGACCAAAAGCGTGTGGCCACCCCGCATCAGGCCATCAAGGACGGCGCGGATCACATCGTGGTTGGCCGCCCTATCTGGCAATCCGAAGACCCAAGCGCCGCCGCGCGCGCCGTACTGGCCGAGCTTCCCTAAGACCGCCGAGACAAGCTATTGACTGTGTTAATTCGGTAACAGAACAATTTTTACAGTCGCAAAACGGGAATTCTGTCTTTGTAGAAACCCATTGGTATGGCAACCTTACTTTGGTGATACTCCCCGACGAACAGGTTCTTCCTGATGTTCGTCACCTCCCCCCGCAGCGTTGCGGGGGGTTCTTTCCCTCCCCTCCCTCTCGAAGCAGGTACAACCGTAGGCGGTGCTGGAAAGTCGGCACGGCTCGTTCATGGGCGATATAATCGGCATCCGTCATCAACTTCCAACACTGGCCTTCGTCGCCGAAAACAATCGCATCAGAAGTGGCCGCAGGCAGGTGCCCGACGAAAAACCAATTGGTTACACCGCGTTGCACGAAGGCCCGCTGCCAGACAATCGCGGCCTTCGGCAGCATCAGTCCCAGCTCTTCGAAACACTCGCGCTGAACACAATCGAACGGGGCTTCGCGCCCCTCACGACCACCGCCCGGCAAATCCCAGCAAGCCGCAAACGGCAGCCCTTCGTGGTCATCGCGCAGGATGACAACCAACCGGTCCCCCAGATACAAAGCGATCTTTGCGCCGCCAAATGCCATGTTCAAGCGCTTGCTCCTGCGTTATCTTGTGTGGATCATCCGTAGGCCCCAAAACCCCTTATGCCCGCTCTTTGCCGCGATTGCCTGTCCCAAATTACACCCGCGCGCCGCTGCCCGGCCTGTGGCAGCCCCCGTGTGACATCACACCCCGAACTGTTTGATCTGTCGATCGCACATATGGATTGCGATGCCTTCTATGCGTCGGTCGAAAAACGCGACAACCCCGCGCTGAACGGCAAGCCCGTCATCATCGGCGGCGGGCGGCGCGGTGTGGTATCGACCGCCTGCTACATCGCCCGGATCAAGGGGGTGCGATCGGCGATGCCGATGTTTCAGGCGCTCAAGCTGTGCCCCGAGGCGGTGATCATCACGCCGCGCATGGATGCCTATGTCGAAGCGTCCCGCGCCATCCGCACCATGATGGAGGAACTGACCCCCGCGATCCAACCCCTGTCGCTGGACGAAGCATTTCTGGATATGACCGGCACCACCAAACTGCACGGTGCCCCGCCCGCCGTCATGCTCGCAAAGCTGGTCCGGCGGATGAAAACCGAACTTGGCCTGACCGGATCAATCGGCCTGTCGCATAACAAGTTTCTTGCCAAGGTCGCATCTGATCTGGACAAACCCCACGGGTTTTCTGTGATCGGTCAGGCCGAAACGATGACATTCCTGAAAGACAAACCCGTCAGCATGATCTGGGGTGTCGGTGCTGCCACGCTCGCATCGCTGAACAAGGCGGGCATTCAGACCTTCTCGGACCTGTTGCGATGGGAACAAACCGATCTGATCGCCCGCTTTGGCAGCATGGGTGACCGTCTGTGGCATCTTGCGCGGGGTCAGGACAAACGGCGCGTGTCTTCTCAAGAGCCGATAAAGTCGATCAGCAACGAAACCACCTTTAATGACGACACCTCAGAACCCGACCTGCTGGACGGCCATCTATGGCGCATGGCGCAAAAGGTGGCGGACCGCGCCAAGGCCAAGAACCTTGCGGGGCGGGTTGTTGTCCTCAAGCTCAAACGCGCCGATTTCTCGCTGATTACGCGGCGGGTGTCGCTATATGACCCGACGCAGCTGGCCGACCGTATCTACCGCACAGCGCGCGGGCTGTTTGATCAGTTGAACGACCCAGGCCCCTATCGCCTGCTGGGCTGCGGTATCTCGGACCTGAGTGATGCCGATGGTGCCGATCTGTCGGGTGACCTGCTGGACCCCGATGCCACCCGCCGCAGCAAGGCAGAGCGCGCAACGGATGCGATCCGGAACCGGTTTGGCGACAAGGCGATCGTCAAAGGCCGCGCGCTGCGCTGATTACGCTGGTTACTCAGCCGCCAGCGGGACGCGCCCCTGGCCGATCTGCGCAATTTCAGCGACGACCGCTTGCAGCGCCTTTTGCACGGTCTCGAAATTTTCATTCGGGCGCACCAGTGCTTCGTTCATATAAAGCGACCGGTCCAGTTCGATCTGCACCGCATGCTGCCCCCGCGACGGCCGCCCGTAGGTCTGCGTGATATAGGCCCCGGCAAAGGGCGTGTTGCGGGTCACGTTGAACCCCGCAGCGGTAAAGGCGGCCTCGATCCGGTCCACCACATCGCCACTGGCTGCTGCGCCAAAACGGTCGCCAATCACCACATCGGGCCGCTTCATCCCGCGCAAGGCAACGCCGTCCATCGCCTCGTGCGGCATCGAATGGCAGTCGACCAATACGGCCTGGCCATGTCGCTGATGCGCCGCGCCCAGCAATTGTTGCAGCATCGCGTGATAAGGACGCCAATAAGAATCGATACGTTTCTCGGCCTCTTCGAGGGATATTTTGCCGCAGTAAATCCCGCGACCATTCGCAACAACCCGTGGAATCACCCCAAGACCAGAGGCAACACGCGGATTATGCCCCTGCCTGCGCACCCCTTCGATCAGGGCGGGGTCCAGTTCTTCGCAGGCGCGATTCAGGTCGACATAGGCCCGCGGCACGCCCGCCATAAGAAAAGGCGCGCCATATTCAGGGGCTGCATTGAACAACAAATCAACGAAAGCATCCTCGGACGAACGGATCGCATGATCGTCCAAAACTGTGGAAGACAGGAAGGAAAAGCTGTAATTACGGCCCGAATGAGGGGACGCAAACACCACACAAGAGCGGTTCCGGTCAGGGTGAATGACTTCGTAAGCGACCTGTGACATGCAAGCTCCTTTCAAAAACCAACATAGCGCATGTTTTTACAAAGCCAAAACCCCTTGATCATACCTGCGACTCTATTTATAGCCCCCCTATCGGCGCGGAAATTTGCGCCCCTTTTTTGTTGGGGGGCAGGCTTTCGGGCTACATAGGGGGTGATTAGCTCAGCGGTAGAGCACTTCGTTGACATCGAAGGGGTCACTGGTTCGATCCCAGTATCGCCCACCACCTAATTCATTGGTCCAGCACTCGCTGGACTGCCCGCAACCCGGCGCTGGCCCGCGCCACGACAAAGGAGAACGACCATGAAGGTTCGCAATTCGCTCCGCTCGCTCAAAAACCGGCACCGTGACTGCCGCGTTGTGCGTCGCAAAGGCCGCGTTTACGTGATCAACAAAACGCAGCGCCGGTTCAAAGCCCGTCAGGGTTAAGAACTGCTCGCATCCAGTTAGAAAGGCCGTTCCTTCGGGGACGGCTTTTTTCGTTTAAGGGCTGAAATATCGGACATGCGGACAAAGCCGCCTATTGTGTTGCGCGGGCAAGCTGACAAAATCCAAGCCACACCTGATGTTTTCCACCTGACCCAAGAACGGATCGCTTCTTGAAAACGCGCCTTTTAAAAATCTTGATACTGGCGGTTTTGAACAGCCTCTGCCTTGCGATCATCAACGATGTCGCGCTTTCTCTATGGGGCAGACCGCGTGGTGTCAGTTTTGGGATAATGCTTTATTATCTATGGATTTTCCTCAGCGTTCAGGGCTTGGCAACTATCGCCCTATTCTACTTCGTCGGGCCCAAAACCTCAATTTTCGCTTCGTTTTTCCTTATTCTTTCGATCGCCTGGTTCTTGTTTCCGGGCAGTTTCAGCCCCGCCTACGTGGCAGTCGTTCTCGGGGCCGCGATATTATCCGCATTGTTTTTCCTGCGCGAAGCAAGGCATCGGGCCCGGCGGCAGAACGAGCCGCTTTAGCCAGCAGACATTCCCCCACTAATGCGTCGGCCACCCTTGCGCTCCCTCTCACACAGCCTAGGTTCCTGTCAGACATAGAATTCTGAACCGAGAGGGACCTCCATGACCGATCTGCCCGACTACACGCCCCCCGCCGTCTGGGAATGGGAAAAAGGCAATGGCGGTAAATTCGCCAATATCAACCGTCCTGTCGCGGGTCCGACATCCGAGAAAGAGCTGCCCATCGGCAAGCATCCGATCCAGTTGTATTCGCTGGCGACCCCCAACGGCGTGAAAGTCACCGTTCTGCTTGAAGAGCTTTTGGCCGCAGGTCACGAGGGCGCGGAATACGACGCGTGGCTGATCAACATCGGCGAGGGTGATCAATTCGGGTCCGGCTTTGTTGACGTGAACCCGAATTCAAAAATTCCGGCGATGATGGATCATTCCGGCGACAAACCGCAGCGGATTTTCGAATCTGCGTCGATGATGCAGCATCTGGCAGAAAAATTCGGGGCCTTCCTGCCCAAAGACCCAAGCCAGCGCACCGAATGCATGTCGTGGCTGTTCTGGCAAATGGGCAGCGCGCCCTATCTGGGCGGTGGCTTTGGCCATTTCTACGCCTATGCGCCGGTGAAGATCAAATATTGCATCGACCGTTTCGCGATGGAAACCAAGCGCCAGCTTGATGTGCTGGACCGCCACCTGGCCGACAACGAATATATGGCCGGCGACTATTCAATCGCGGATATGGCGATTTGGGCGTGGTATGGTCAATTGGTGCTGGGCCGTTTGTACGAAGCGGCCGAATTCCTTGATGTGGCGTCCTATAAAAACGTCATGAGATGGGCACAGACAATCGACGCGCGCCCTGCCGTTACACGCGGCCGCATGGTCAATCGCCCCTTTGGCGAACCCGAAATGCAGCTGCATGAACGCCATGACGCAAGCGATTTCGACACCAAGACCCAGGACAAGATCGGCTCCTGAACCAGAAAACCGGCGTTTTGCTGCTATAAACGCGGCAAAACGCTTATCAAAGTATTTTAGTCAAGAATACCTTGAAACACCGCGCCGAATCTGTTTCTTACTGATTTAGTAAGTTTTAAAAAACAGATGGACATTTTCATGACCCTGACTAAATCCGCTCTTGTTGCCACGCTCATGGCCTCAGCCGCCCTGCCCGCCTTTGCCGAAGGCCAGCTGAACATTTATTCCTCGCGTCACTACGACACGGATGAAAAACTCTACTCCGACTTTACCGAACAAACCGGCATCACAATCAACCGGATCGAAGGCAAAGCCGACGAATTGCTGGCCCGTATGCAGGCCGAAGGGGCGAATTCCCCCGCCGATATTCTTGTGACAGTCGACACCAGCCGCCTGAGCCGCGCCAAGAACATGGGCCTGCTGCAATCGACCGACAGTGACATCCTCGAGGAACGCATTCCCGCAAACCTCCAGGACAGCGACAATGAATGGTTCGGCTTTTCGCAACGTTCCCGCATCGTCTTTTACGCCAAGGATACCGTCGATACCCCGCCAATGACCTATCTTGAACTGGCCGACCCTGCGTTCAAGGGCAAGGTTTGTATCCGGTCGTCCTCCAACGAATATAACCAGACGTTGCTGGCGGCGATGGTCACGCATTACGGTGAAGAAAAAGCCACCGCATGGGCGCAGGGTGTCGTCGACAACATGGCCCGCGCACCACAGGGCGGTGACACCGACCAGCTGCGCGGTCTGGTGTCCGGCGAATGTGATATTGCCGTATCCAACACCTATTACTTTGCCCGCGCCCTGCGCACCGACGTGGATGGCGTCAGCGCTGAAATCGACAAAATCGGCTGGGTCTTCCCTGATCAGGACGGCACCGGCGCTCATATGAACCTGTCCGGGGCTGGCGTCGCAGCCAACGCGCCCAACCGTGACAACGCGGTAAAGTTCCTCGAATACCTGTCGTCTGACAGCGCGCAGGTCTATTTCTCGACCGGAAACGACGAATTCCCGGCGGTCAAAGGGGTCGAGCTGGCTGAATCAGTCGCAAAGCTGGGTGAATTCAAAGCGGATGAAGTGAACCTTTCCGACGTGGCGGAGAACATCCCCGCAGCGCAAAAGATCTTTGACGCGGTGGGCTGGGAATAACGCCCGCCCCCACGCCTGATTGAACGATAAAAGGCCGCATCGACACAGCGTCGATGCGGCCTTTTGCTTTTCCAGACCCAAATATGTGCCGTTAGTGAACCCCCGTACGGGCCGCGACCCTAGCGTTGCCGCCCGACCTGCCGGCAGATCAGGATCACCGGCAGCAGCCCCATCGCCACAATCACCAGCGACGGCACCGCAGCACCGTCCAGACGTTCGTCACTGGCCAGGCGGTACGCCTGCACCGCAAGCGTGTCATAGTTGAAGGGCCGCATGATCAGCGTCGCGGGCAGTTCTTTCATCACGTCCACAAACACGATCAACAGCGCCGTCAACAGACTGGGCGACAGGATCGGCAAATGCACACGCCGCAAGGTGCCGACCGGGGTTTCACCCAAGGACCGTGCCGCCGAATCCATATTCGCATGCACCATCGATTGCCCGCCCTCGTAAGCCCCCAAAGCCGCTGCCAGAAACCGCACCATATAGGCCGCGACCAGCAGCCAGATCGACCCCGTGACCAGCAACCCTGTCGAGATATCAAAGGTGCTGCGCATCCATGCGTCGAGCGTGTTGTCAAAGGCCGCAAAGGGCACCAGCAAGCCCACGGCGATCACCCCGCCCGGCACCGCATACCCCAACCGCGCCACATAGGCCGCGCCGTTGGACAGCTTGCCCGGACGCAACCGCTGAAAGAACCCCACGCAAACCGCCGCCATCACGGTTAACACAGCAGCGATCCCCGCAAGCGTGACGGAGTTGCGGATGAACCCGAGGTAGCGGGGGCTGAGCAGGTCTTGCTCGGAGCCGATGCCCATTGAAAACAGGATCACAACCGGCAGCGCAGCCCCCAACAGCACCGGCACGCCACAGGCAATCAACGCCACGGCCGCGCGCCAGCCGTTCAGTTGCAGCGGTGGCATCGCCACGGCGCGGCGCGAGGGGTCGTGGTATTTCGCCTTGCCGCGCTGGATACGCTCAAGCATCGCCAACAGCAGCGCAAAGCTGAGCAGGCACAGCGCCAGTTGCGCGGCACCGGCACGGTCGAACAGGGAAAACCAGCTGGTATAGATGCCCGTTGCAAAGGTCTGGACGCCGAAATAGGAAACCGTCCCGAAATCCGCGATCGTCTCCATCACCGCCAGCAACACGCCGCCCGCAATGGCAGGCCGCGCCAGGGGCAAGCTGACCTTGTAGAACGCCACCCACGCGCTGCTGCCCAAGGCACGCGCGGCAAGGAATGTCGTGGCCGATTGCTGCAGAAACGCGGCGCGGGCCAGCAGGTAGACATAAGGGTAGAGCACCAAGATCAGCATCAGCGCAGCACCGCCCAGCGATCTGATCTCGGGGAACCAGTAATCGCGGGGGCCCCAGCCGGTCACATCGCGCAGCGATGTTTGCACGATACCGGGGTGATCAAGCACATGGGTATAGGCATAGGCCAGCACATAGGCGGGAAAGGCGAGCGGCAGAACCAAAGCGATCTCGAGAACCTTGGCCCCCGGAAAGCGGGTCATCGTGACCAGCCACGCAGCCCCCACCCCCAAGGCAAATGTCCCCCCCGCCACGATAACCACCAGCAGCAACGTGGTGCCGGCATAGGCGGGCAGAACCGTGTCCAACAGGTGGCGCACGGTTTCGGTGCCCCCGACCAGAGCAGCCAGCAGCACCGCCAGCATCGGCAGCGCACAAGCCGCAGCAATCGCAACGGCAACGCCTGCAAGAAAGCGCAACCCGTCACGGGGGGCTTTCACAAGGGTTTCAGCAGGGTTTGTCTGGCGCAATGTCATAGGTTCGGTTTCGACTATTTTAGTCGGAAATACCAGCGGGCTGCGCAAAATTATCGTTCCGGCCGGTGCGACGTGGTGCCGCCTTCGGCGAGGATATTTAAGAGCCAGAGAACAGGGGTGCCATCAGTCGTAGCTGCGTTGGTCTTCGATAACGAGGCCGTCTTTGGGCAAGGTGCCGGGGTCGACGATCACGATCGTGCCTTTGAGTTTGAGCACATCAACCACAGTTTGCGCATAGGCGTCAGCATCACCGCCGGTGGCTTCGATCTGCACGGTCATCACGTCTTGTTCACCGGCGCGGCTCGCGATGACGCGGGCCTTGGTGATCTCGGCGTGGTGGGCGACAAGGGCGGCAACCTGTTCGGGGCGCACAAACATGCCTTTGATCTTGGTGGTTTGATCGGCGCGGCCCATCCAGCCTTTGATGCGCATATTGGTACGGCCACAGGGCGAAGTGCCCGGAAGGACGGCGCTGAGGTCGCCCGTGGCAAAGCGGATCAACGGGTAGTCGGGGTTGAGCGTGGTCACGATGACTTCGCCGACTTCGCCAGCGGGGACGGGGTTGCCCGTGCCGGGCGTGACGATTTCGACGATGACGCTTTCATCGACGATCATCCCCTCCATCGCGGGGGTTTCATAGGCGATGTTGCCCAGATCGGCGGTCGCATAGCTTTGCAGGCAGGTGATGCCGCGGCCGGTGTAATAGTCGCGCAAGGACGGGAAGAGCGCGCCGCCCCCGACTGCCGCCTTGGTGATGCCAAGGGTCACACCCATTTCATCGGCTTTTTCGAGAATGATCTTGAGGTAGTCGGGCGTGCCGGCATAGGCGGTCGTGCCGACATCGCGCGCGGCGATCACCTGAAGTTCAGTCTGGCCGGTGCCTGCGGGCAGCACGGCAGCCCCGACAGCCTGCGCGCCGGATTCAAAGATCATGCCCGCAGGGGTCAGGTGATAGCCAAAGCAGTTCTGCACGATATCACCCGCCCCGATGCCAACCGCATGCAGGAACCGGCCCATGCGCCACCAGTCGGGCGCGTTAGACGAGGGTTCATAGATCGGGCCGGGCGATTGGAACACATGGGTGAAGCCATGGGCAGGTTTGGTCGTAAATCCGCCAAAGGGGGCCGAGGTCGCTTGTGCCTTGCCCAGTTCGGATTTGCGCAGAACCGGCAAGGCAGCAAGGGCGTCAGCACTGGTGATGGTCGCAGGGTCGATCCCGTCGAGTGATCCGGCATAGCCCGGCAAGGCTTGGGCGCGGGCGATCTGTGCGGGCAAGGCCTGCGCAAGATCGGCGGCGCGCGCTGCGGCGCTGCGGGTCTCAAGCTCATCGAAGTGGGACGTCTGTGCCATGTTGCTTACTCGCAATTCATGTGAAGGTCAGGATCGGTGGCAAGGGTCGGGTTAGCTGAGCCAGCGCTTGCGGCGGCGGTAGCTGCGCACGTCGCGGAAGGATTTGCGGCCTTCGTCGGACATGCCGAGGTAGAATTCCTTGACGTCCTGATTTTCGCGCAAGTCAGCGGCGGGGCCGTCCATCACGACACGACCGGATTCAAGGATGTATCCGTAATGGGCAAAGCGCAACGCCACGTTGGTGTTCTGTTCAGCCAGCAGGAAAGTCACGCCTTCCTGTTCGTTTACCGATTTCACGATCTCGAAAATCTGTTCGACCAACTGCGGGGCCAGACCCATCGAGGGTTCGTCCAGCAGGATCGTTTCGGGGCGTGACATCAGGGCGCGGCCAATCGCGCACATCTGTTGTTCACCGCCCGAGGTATAGCCCGCCTGGGATTTGCGCCGTTCGCGCAGACGCGGGAAATATTCATAAACCATCTCGAGATCACGCGCGATCGCGGCCTTGCCGTCACTGCGGGTATAGGCCCCGGTCAGCAGGTTCTCTTCGATGGTGAGGTGTTCGAAACAATGCCGGCCTTCCATGACCTGCACGACACCGCGTTTGACCATGTCGGCGGGGTCGGATCTATGCACCGGTTCGTCACGGTATTTGATCGACCCTTTGGTGACTTCGCCGCGTTCGGAGTGCAGCAGGTTCGAAATCGCCTTGAGCGTCGTCGTCTTGCCCGCGCCGTTGCCGCCAAGCAAAGCCGTGATACCGCCCTTGGGGACCTTCAGGCTCACGCCTTTGAGCACCAGAATGACCGAGTTATAGATCACTTCGATATTGTTGACCTCAAGAAGGGTCTCGACCTGCGCGTCGGGCGTTGGGGTGGCGTCCAGCATGGGTGTCTCTTTCATAGATGGCGGTTGTCGGGATGCGGCGAAACGGGCCGCCGCATCCCAAGTCAAAGGCTTGGCTTAGCAGCCCGGTGTGATGCCGGTTTCAGCTGCGAAGGCCGCTGCGTCTTCTTCGATCAGCGGTGTCAGCACGTCCTGGTCGGACTGCTCGTAACCTGTGATCAGGCTCCAGCTGTCAGCCGCTGCATCCCACTGGGATACGGCAACAAGACCGTTACCACCGTGGTTTTCGCAAGAAACACTGAACTCGGGACCAAAGTTCGGCAGACCCAATCCGGCCATCTTCGCTTCGGTGATTTCCAGTGCTTCCATACCGTCACGCATCTGTGCAGGTGTCAGCGCCGTTGTGTTGTGGATGCCTTGGGCTGTTTTCGCAGCTTCGGCAGCCAACATCGCGGCATAGAGACCACGGTTGTACAAAGCGGTACCGATCTGGTCGCCCGCACCGGCAGCTTTGCCCGCATCAACAACAAACTTCTGGATGTCCGCAAAGACGGGGAAGTCGCTGCCCACGTTGTGGAATGTCAACGCTTTGTAGCCATTGGCCGCTTCGCCCGCTGGACGCACGTCGTTTTCAGAACCGGACCACCAGATGCCGATGAACTGGTCCATCGGGTAACGGATGTTCGCCGCTTCCTGAACGGCAACCTGGTTCATAACGCCCCAGCCGTACATGATCACGTTGTCAGGCTTTTCGCGGCGGATTTGCAGCCACTGCGATTTCTGCTCCTGACCGGGGTGGTCAACGGGCAGCAAGGACAGTTCAAAACCGTGCTTCTTGCTCAGCTCTTCCAGGGTGCGGATCGGCTCTTTGCCGTAGGCAGAGTTGTGATAGACCAAAGCGATCTTCTTGCCCTCAAGGCTGCCACCGTTCACGTCCAGCAGGTGCTTGATCGCGACCGATGCGCCATCCCAGTAGTTCGCAGGGTAGTTAAAGATGTTCTTGAACACAGCGCCGTCTTTGGCGGATGTGCGGCCATAGCCCATCGAGTGGACAGGAATGCCGTCAGCGGTCGCTTTGGGGATCAGCTGATAGGTGATGCCTGTGGACAGCGGCTGATAAACCAAAGCGCCTTCGCCTTTGGTGCTTTCATAGCATTCCACACCTTTTTCGGTGTTATAGCCGGTTTCGCATTCGATCATGCGGATCGGTTCGCCACCGATGCCACCATCACGCTCGTTCAGCAGCGTGAAATAATCCGCATAGCCATCCGCGAAGGGGATACCGTTTGCGGCGTAGGGGCCGGTGCGGTAGCTCAACGATGGAAAGACAAGCTCTGCCATTGCCGGGCCTGCGGCCAATGTGACGCCAAGCGCCAGTGTGGTCAGTTTCAGTTTCATGTTCATCGGTGTTTCCTCCCTTGGATATGTCCGATAGTGCCGGGTTTGCCCGGTCGTCTTCTTCGGCGTGGGTCTCCTCCCCCGCCATGTGCCGTCCCCTAGTGCGGGAAGGGCCACAATCTCAGTTTTTCCTTGGCGACGCGCCACAGTTGGGCAAGGCCGTGCGGTTCTGCGATCAGGAACACGATAATCAGCCCCCCGACGATCACAAGCTGCAAATGCGCCACGATATCCGTGGGCCAGCCCAGCCAGTCCACGCCAACGATCTTGAGCACGACCGGCAGCAGCACCAGAAACGCGGCCCCGGCAAAGCTGCCAAAGATGGACCCCAGCCCGCCGATGATGATCATGAACAACACCAGGAATGATTTCTGGATACCGAACACTTCGCCAACCTCGACAGCGCCCAGATAGATCGAAAAGAACAGTGCGCCCGAGATGCCGATAAAGAACGACGATACCGCAAAGGCCGTCAGCTTGGCCCGCAACGGGTTCACGCCGATGATTTCAGCCGCGATATCCATGTCACGGATCGCCATCCATTTGCGCCCCACCGACCCGCGGGTCAGGTTGCGTGCGACATAGGCGCTAAAGATCACGAACATCAGACAGAACAGATAGGTCGCCCAGGCTTGGGTATTCGCGCCGGTGATGTTGATGCCCAGAAAGGTACGCTCGGGTGCGCTGATCTGACCCGATGCCGAATAGTTGTAAAACCACGGCACCCGGTTGAACAGCCACACAAGAAAGAACTGCGCCGCCAGTGTCGCCACCGCCAGATAGAACCCCTTGATCCGCAGTGACGGCAAACCGAACAGCACGCCAACCGCAGCCGTAATCAGACCCGACAGCAAGACATGCACCAGCATGCTCACATCGGGAAAGCTGGTCATCAGCTTGTAGCAGGCATAGGCCCCCACCGCCATGAAACCACCGGTACCCAAGCTTACCTGCCCGCAATACCCCACCAGAATATTCAACCCGATCGCCGCGATGGCATAGATCAGAAACGGCAGGAAAAGCGAATTCACCCAATAGTCGTTGATCATGAACGGGATCACGAAAATGGCGACAAACAGCACAAAGTAATAGCGGTACCGGTCAAACTTGATCGGAAACGTCTGGCTGTCTTCTGCATAGGTGGAGCTGAAATCCCCTGATTCACGATAAAGCATCAGACGCGCTCCTCATTCCAAATGGTTTTAAATCCTGGGGCCCGAACGATACACATTGGCAGAGCCCCGGTCCGACGATTGCCATGACTAAACACGTTCAATGATCTTCTCCCCAAATAGACCCTGCGGACGGAACACGAGGAAAATCAGCGCCAGCATATAGGCAAACCAGTTCTCGGTCGCACCGCCAAGGAAGGGCGCGCCAATCAGGAATTCGAACAGTTTCTCACCCACACCGATGATCAAACCACCGACGATCGCACCGGGGATCGAGGTGAACCCGCCCAGCATCAACACCGGCAAAGCCTTCAACGCGATCAGCGACAGCGAAAACTGCACGCCCGATTTCGTGCCCCACATGATGCCGGCCACAAGGGCGACAAACCCGGCCAGCGACCACACAAGGATCCAGATAAAGTTCAGCGAAACCCCGACCGACAAGGCCGCCTGATGGTCATCCGCCACAGCCCGCATGGCGCGGCCCTGCTTGGTATATTGCGCGAACATGACCAACCCGATGACCAGCAACGCGGCGATGATGCTCGCGACAATATCAAGGTTGTCGATAAAGAAGCCGTAGCCCAAGACCTCGAACGTGGTCTCGTCGATCCATGTGTTGATGCCCTGCGGCAGGCCCACATCCATTGATTTGATGTCAGACCCCCACATCAGATCGCCGACGCCTTCAAGGAAATAGGCCAGACCGATGGTCGCCATGAACAAGATGATCGGCTCTTGGCCAACCAGATGGCGGAACACCAAGCGCTGCACGACATAGGCCAGCGCGATCATCACCACCATGGTCAGCAAAATCGCCAGAAACGCCGGAACGTTCCAGCCAAAGTGATGCACATCGGTGCCGAACACGGCGTTGATCAAGTGGCTGAAGGGCACCTGCCCGTCCATGATCCCGGCCAGCGTCAGCGCCGCAAAAAGCGCCATAACGCCTTGGGCATAGTTAAAAATGCCGGATGCTTTGTAAATTAGAACAAAACCCAACGCGACAAGCGCATAAAGCACCCCCGCCATCAGACCGTTCGCGGTTACCTCTAGGGCAAAGGCCAGTTGCTCAGGCATATCAGACCCTCCAGTTCGCAAAGTTTAGGTCAAAATCAGTCATCATGTGCGACCCCCAGATAGGCGTCGATGACGTCTTGGTTGTTGCGCACATCGTGCGGCGAGCCGTCGCCGATCTTTTTGCCGTAATCCATCACGACCACGCGGTCGCTCAGGTCCATGACCACGCCCATGTCGTGTTCGATCAGAACAATCGTCGTGCCGAATTCGTCATTCACATCCAGAATAAAGCGGCTCATGTCCTCTTTTTCCTCGACGTTCATCCCCGCCATCGGTTCATCCAACAACAAGATCGACGGCTCGGCGGCCAATGCGCGGGCCAGTTCGACCCGTTTTTTCAATCCGTAAGACAAGCGCGAAACCGGCGTCTTGCGGATCGCCTGAATCTCAAGGAAATCGATGATCTTCTCGGCGACTTCGCGGTTCGCAGTCTCTTCACGCTCAGCCTTACCCTTCCAGAGGGACTGCCAGAACAAACCGGTTTCCATATGGGTCAAACGGCCGGTCATGACGTTATCCAGAACGGTCATCCCTTCGAACAACGCGATGTTCTGGAACGTCCGCGCGATGCCCTGCTCGGCCACCTGAAACGGTTTCATCGCGGCGCGGCGCGCGCCTTTGTACCAGACTTCGCCATCCTGCGGGACGTAGAACCCGCTGATCACGTTCAACATGGAGGATTTGCCCGCGCCGTTCGGCCCGATGATCGCGCGAATTTCACCTTCGCGAATATCAAGCGAAATGTCTTTGATCGCCTCCACACCGCCGAACCGCAGGGTGATGTTTTTCATCTCCATCACCACCGGGCCGATCTGGCGACCATCCGCTGTGACGTAGCCGTCAGCCTGATCCTTCATGCTACACCCTCTTTCCAAATGGTCTTAAAATCCACTGCGCAACCCATGCGCCCGAAAACGCCACTCATGATGCTCATGCTGCGGCCTTCTTCTTGCGATTATCTGCGAATACCTTGGCATCGCGCACTTCCAATGTGGCCGCAATCGACCCTTTTCGCCCGTCTTCATAGGTCACTTCCGTGACCGTGCTGACCGACGGCGATCCATCGTAAAGTGCGTTGATAATGTCTTCGAACTTTTCGCCAATCACCTTGCGGCGTACCTTGCGGGTGCGTGTCAGTTCACCGTCATCGGCGTCCAGTTCCTTGTGCAGCACGACAAAGCGGTGCACCTGACAACCCGACAACATCTCGTCTTCGGCGATGGATGCATTGACCTCTTCCACATGGCTTTGGATCTGGTCCATCACCTGCGGATGCCGCGCCAGTTCCTGATAGGACGCATAGCCGATGTTGTTGCGCTCGGCCCAGTTGCCCACGGCGGTCAGGTCGATGTTGATAAACGCGGTGCATTCCGTGCGACCGTTGCCGAAAACAACCGCCTCAAGAATATTCGGGAAGAACTTGAGCTTGTTTTCAACGTATTTCGGCGCGAACAGGCTGCCATCGGCCATTTTGCCAACGTCCTTGGCACGGTCGATGATGCGCAGATGGCCTGTGCTTTCCTCGATAAAGCCCGCGTCGCCGGTGGCGACCCAGCCTTCAGCATCCTTGGTATCTGCGGTGCTTTCGGGGTTCTTGTAATATTCGACGAACACGCCGGGGCTGCGGTAGAACACCTCGCCATTCTCGGCGATCTTCAGTTCCACGCCGGGGCAGGTCACGCCAACCGTGTCACTGCGCACTTCGCCATCGGGCTGCGCTGTGATGAACACGGTCGCTTCGGTCTGACCGTAAAGCTGTTTCAGGTTGATCCCAAGCGACCGGTAGAAATCAAAAATTTCAGGCCCAATCGCTTCGCCCGCAGTATAGCCCACGCGCACGCGGCTCAGGCCCAGCGTGTTTTTCAGCGGGCCGTAAATCATCAATTCGCCAAGACCGTATTTCAGCCGGTCCATCAGACCTACGGGTTTGCCATCCAGAATGGCGGGGCCAACCTTGCGTGCGACTTTCATGAAACGGTCGAACAGCCATTTTTTGAAACGGCTGGCGTCTTCCATGCGGATCATGACGCTGGTCAATTGTGTTTCAAACACGCGGGGTGGTGCGAAATAATAGGTCGGTCCGATTTCGCGCAAATCGACATGCATCGTGTCAGCGGATTCAGGGCAGTTGGTGCAGAACCCCGTCCAAAGCGCCTGACCCACCGAGAATATGAAATCACCAACCCATGCCATCGGCAGATAGGCCAGAATATCATCGGTCTGGCGCAGGTGATCGAATTCAGAAGACGACTTGGCCGTTTCAATAATATTGCGGTTGCTCAGCACAACACCCTTGGGCTTGCCCGTGGTGCCGGAGGTGTACAGCATGACGCCGGTGCTGTCATAATTCAGCTTGGCCTGACGCGCTTCAAGCTCCTTGATGTGCTTGTCGCGGTTCTTGCGGCCCATGTCCTGAACGGCAGCATACTGGTCCAATGCAGCGTGGTCGTATTTGCGCAAACCGCGTGGATCAAGATAGATGATGCGTTCGAACTGGGTCAGCTGGTCTTGAACCTCAAGCACCTTGTCGACCTGTTCCTGATCACCAGCGATGACAAAACGGGCACCACAGTGGTCCAGCACATAGGCCATCTCTTCGGCGTTCGCGTCCTGGTACAGCGGCACGGGCACGGCACCTACCATTTCGGCTGCCATCATCGCCCAGTACAGGTACGGGCGGTTGCGGCCGATGATGGCGATGAAATCACCCTCGTTGGCACCAAGCTCAAGAAAGCCAAGGGCAAGCGCTTCGACCTCGTCGCGCGTTTGCGACCAGGTCCAGCTTTGCCAAATACCAAATTCCTTTTCGCGGTACGCAGGGGCGTTCGCGAATTGCTTTGCATTGCGGTGCAACAACGCCGGAACGGACTGCGGTCCGTCGGCGCTCACAAGCTTGTAAGCCAAATGTCTTCCTCCCAAGTCCTGCTCTTTATCGGCAGGTCGATCACTGGTGCGATTCTGATGTCGTACCATGATGTTGATCACAGCCTGTGCGTCAACTTATTCCTAATGATTTCTCAATCCTTACGAATTGTTACAGGGCGCATTTTCATCGGCGGGCCTTTGCGCAGCCCTGTCGATGGTGATAGCCATTGGATGACAAAGGGGGGACCAAATGCAGCTGAATGATACGCAAACAAGCGCGATGACCGCCGCCGGTCTGAACCTGATTGCCCAAGCGCTCACGATCTATGACGCTGATCTGCGACTGGTTTTGTGCAATGCCCCGTTTCAGCAAATGTTCAATCTGCCCCCTGCTTTTGTCACACCGGGGGCCAGCTTTCAGGAAACCATCACCCATCTGGCCCGATCCGGCGAATATGGCGAGGTCGCTGATGTGGATGCCTTTGTCTCCGAACGTGTCGTTCAGGCCCGCGCCTTTGAAGCACATTATATGGAACGCACCCGCGCCAACGGCCGCACCATTTCAGTCGAAGGATCACCCCTGCCCCAAGGCGGATGGGTCACTGTTTATACCGACATTTCCCACACCAAACAGCACGAGGCCCTGTTGCGCGCGCGATCGGACGCGCTGTCGGGGCAGGTGATTGCCCATGCCGAACAACTGTCCGCGACCAACCGCGAACTGGCCGCGATGAACAGCGCCCTGGAAGAAGCCAAGCGCCAGTTGACCCTGTCAGAAGCGCGCACCCGCCTGACCACCGAAATGATGCCCGCCCATATCGCGCATGTGGACGCAGAGGGGCGCTATACCTATTCCAACCGCCGCCTGTCTGCCGTGATGCCAGGGCGGCCGACCGACCTGATCGGGCGCAGCATCCGCGATATATTGGGCCCTCAGGCCCATGACTGCATCACGCCATCCCTGACCCAGGCCTATGCCGGCAAACAGTCGATTGTGGAGTTCACCGACGAAGCCAGCGCCCGCCGCATCCGTGGGGCCTTTACCCCCGATAACAACGGCGGCGTCTATATTCTGTCGATGGACGTGACCGAAGAAACCCAGAACCGGACCGCCCTGCAACAGACCCGCCGCCGTGAAGTTGCGGCGCAGGTGATTTCGGGGCTGGCGCATGATTTCTCGAACCTGCTGACCATCATTCTGGGCCTGCAATCGCGTTTGGCTCGCCTTGACGCCCTGCCAGCCCCCGCCGCACCGCTGATCGAAGGGACCCTTGCCGCCGCCCGCCGCGGCGGGGCGCTGCTGAGCACGATTGCGGATATGACCGGCGCGCGCACCCTGCGCCCCACCGCGACGCCCATCGCCAACCTGCTGTCCGACCTGAGCCTGCTGGCCAAGCCCACGCTGCCCAAAGCCGTTGAATTGCGTATTACGAACTTGATGCCGGACCAGCCGGTTTTGCTGGACAGCGGGCTGGTTCAAGACGGACTGCTGAACCTGATCCTGAACGCCCGCGACGCCTGCGGCATGGCGGGGATGATCACGCTCGAAGTCAGGCAGGTCCATGACACCTGGATCGAATTTGTCTTGCAGGATACCGGACCGGGGTTTTCCGCATCGGCGCTGGAACATGGATGCGCCCCGTTTTTCACCACCAAAGGGGCCGAAGGGTCGGGTCTGGGCCTGCCCATGGTCTATGACATGACCAAATCCGCTGGCGGCGATTTGCGTCTGTCAAACACAACAGACGGCGCGCAGGTCACCATGCGCCTGCCGTACCGCCCCGCCGTTGCTGCCACCACCGGGTTGGTGCTGCTGGTCGAAGACGCCGATGATTTGCGCGCGTTGGTGCGCGATATGCTGATGGGCTTGGGCCATTCGGTGATTGAAGCGGCCAGCGCAGACGAGGCAACGGCCCTGCTTGCCGATCTGCCAGACATCTCGTTGATCCTGTCCGACATCCAACTGGTGGGCGAGGCAACCGGCCTTGATCTGGCCAGACGTCTTGGCCCAAGCGCCCCGCCCTTGGTCCTGATGACATCCCTGCCGACCGATGACGCGCTGTTTCTTGAGGCGCAAAAACAGGCACCGGTTTTACGCAAGCCCTTTGGCGCAGATGATTTGACTGCACTGATCAAACCCCAAGAGATAGCCGCCCAATGACCCGCCCCCTTGTCACCATTCTGGACGATGAACCCGAAATCCGCACCCTGCTGGCCGATGTGCTGGAAGAGGCCGGTTTTGACACCCTCAGCTTTGGCCGCGCCCGCGCGTTCGAAGCAGCCCTCGCCACCCATACCCCCGATGTCTGCCTTGTCGATCTGTCCCTGCCCGACACGGACGGGCTGACGCTGGTGCACCGGCTGGCGCTGGAACAAGGTGCCATCGTCATTATCATCTCGGGCCGCGCGCAGGTGCAGGACCGGGTGACGGGGCTTGAACTTGGGGCCGATGATTACATCATCAAACCGTTTGATCCCGCCGAGGTCGTGGCCCGCATCCGCGCCCGCCTGCGCAGCACCAAACCCGCAACACAAGCAGGCAATGTTGCTGTGTTCAACGGCTGGACCGCGCATTTCGACCGCTACACCCTAGAAGACGACGCCGGGTCCGAGACCCCATTCTCTCATGCCGAAGGCGAAGTACTGCGCCTGTTTCTGGACGCGCCGAAACGTCTGATCAGCCGCGCACAAATGCAAACCAGCCTTGGCGGCGTCGCATCAGAAAGCTTTGACCGCGCGATGGATGTCCGTATCTCGCGCCTGCGCACCAAGCTGCGCGAAGACCCGAAAAACCCGCAACTGATCAAAACCATCTACGGCGCAGGCTACATCTTTCTGGGGGACGTGACGTGGAGCTGACGCCCCGCCAGCTTGGCCCTGATGATCCGGCTTTGGCCGATCTGCTGACCCTGATGCGCGATTGTTTCGCCTATATGGAAGGGCGGATCGCCCCGCCCAGCTCGCTTGGCAAGGTCACCCAAGCATCCCTGCAAGAAACCGCATCCGAGGCCGAGATCTGGTGCATCGGTGCCCCGCCTGTCGCCTGCATGGTCCTGACCCCGAAACCCGACGTGCTGTATCTGGGCAAACTATGTGTCGCCCCGCCCCATCAACGACTTGGCCTTGCGCGCCACCTGATCGACCATGCCAGCGCCCGCGCCCGCGCGCTGGACCTACCGATGCTTGAACTTCAAACCCGGGTTGAACTGGTGAACAATCACGCCACGTTTCGCGCACTTGGGTTCACCGAATACGCGCGCACGGCCCATGCGGGATATGACCGCCCCACCAGCATCACGATGCGCAAACCGGTCGCCTAACCGCCCAGCATCGCGCGCATGGCCGGAATGGTTTCATCATTGAACCACCCGCCCTCCGGCGCGTTGGCACCCGCAGCCATGCCCGCCTTGATCTTGGCAATCGCCTCGCCCCTGATCTGGCGTTTCACCGATGCAAAGGTGGCTGGCGGGATCTGCCCCAGCTTGGCGGCCTCGGCCAACGCCGCTTCCAGCAGTTCCTCATCCGGCACGATCCGGTCCACAATACCGGCGATCCGCGCCTCCTCGGCTGACATGGGTTGCCCCGTCAACATCAGCCGCCGCAGATCATTCGGTGACAAAGTCGCCCGCGCAATTTCCAGCGGCCCCAACGGAAAATCGACACCGACGCGCACCTCGGCCAGACCGAAGGCTGCCCGCGCCGCAGCAATGCGAAAATCGCTCGCCAGCACATAGAACAACCCGCCCGCAATCGCCGCACCGTTGACGGCAACGACTGTCGGCTTGGCACATTCAAACAACGCCAGAAACCCTTCGTTCAGCCCTTTGACAATCGCGTGCTGCGCGGCCAGATCAAAGCCTTGCGCCTGCTTCAGGTTCACCCCTGCGGAAAACACCTTGAAGGGCGACGCAAGAGCAATCGCGCGCACGGCATCATCGGCCTCAAGCGCCTTGATCCTGCCTGCAAACTGCATCAACCCGTCAGCCGACAGCGCGTTCACCGGGCCATTGTTCAGCGTCAGGCAAACCACCCCGCCTGCATGTTCGCTTTGGATGATATCTGATGTTTGGGTCATATGCGTGGTCTCCTCGTGACTGGCCATAGCGTTTCATCCATTCGCACCGCCGTCATCCGGTATTTTGCATTCCCGTCAATTTTCCGTTGCCTTCCCCGTGACATGACCGTTAGATTCAAGCCATGATTGAATGCCTTCTTTACCGCACCAGCCAGGCACAGCGGCAGATTTTCTATCGTGTCGAGATCGCAATGAACCTGTTCAGCGAAGTTTCTGTGTTGCGCGAATGGGGCACCGCAGGCGGACGCCCCAAAGCGGTGGTGCAGTGCTTTGGCAACCTGCGCGAGGCATCCCGCGCGGCAGATATCCACCGCAGCCGTGCCGAACGACGCGGCTACCTACGCAGCTGATCCCAAACGGCTCACAGCATGGGCCAAGACCTGCACGCCCGCGACCAGATCAGCCTCGTCCGTGTCCTCCTCGAAGGTGTGACTTAGCCCGCCAATCGACGGCACAAACAACATCGCCACAGGCAACAGCCGCGCAACATTGGTCGCATCATGCAAGGCACCTGATGGCATGTTACGCCATTTTCCGGGGGCAACCGCCTCTGCGCCGTCCTCAAGTGCGCGCCGCAAACGCGGGTCCATCGCGACTGGCTCAAGCCCCAAAAGCGGCCCGAAACTCAACCCTATGCCCTGCGCCTGCGCCACCTCGGCAGCGGTTTCACGAATGATCGTTTCCATGCGCGCCAGCCGGTCGGTATCCGCATCCCGCCACTGCATCGAAAACACCGCACGCCCCGGCACAATGGAGGATGCATTGGGATGCAGCGACACATGCCCGATCGTCCAGACCGTCTGCGGCGTCACCACATTGCGCAACCTGTCGTTCAGCAGCGTGTTGAACGACGACACCGCCTGAAACGCATCCCGCCGCAAATGCATCGGCGTCGTCCCCGCATGGTTTTGCTGCCCGTCAAAAGTGACCTTCATGTCCCGGATACCAACGATATCCGTCACAACACCGATTTTTTCACCGCTGGTGTCCAGACTTGGCCCTTGCTCGATATGCAATTCGATAAAACCGGTGAACACCTCCGACGCTACCTCTCCCGTGACCATATCCGCCATCGCCTGCCGCGCAGTGCCAAGTGCAACGCCGGCATGATCTTGCAGCACATCCGCGCTGGCCAATGTTTCATGACCCGACCAGACAGCACTGCCCGTCGTCACCCCGAACCGCCCTTCCTCATCCTGAAAAGACACCACGGAAACAGCCGGCCCCCCAGCCTCTTTCGCGGCCCGCGCAACCTCCAAAGCAGCAATCACCCCCAAGGCACCATCCAGCCAGCCGCCTTCCGGTTGGCTGTCCGAATGCGACCCCAGCAAAAGGGATGGCCCGTCAGCCAGACCAAACAGGTTCCCCATCGCATCAACCTCGACGCGCAAACCGATCTGGGTCATTTGCCCTGCCAGCCAGCGCCGCGCTTCAATGTCCGGCGCGCTATAGGCCGGGCGCACGACACCCTTGCCAACACCCGCAGCCCCGAAACTGCGCAGCTTGTGCAAATCCGCCAAAAACCGGTCACCATCTACCTGCATCACACACCACACCTTCTCTGGCTCAAAAATATCCCAGGGAGTTTGAGGGACAGCGTCCCTCATTCCCGAAATAGACCGCATGTGCCCAAAGGGCACATCTCAGGGCCGGACGCTACTGTGCCGCAACTGCTCCCGCAACCGCCTCAACCTTCACAGCCGAGAATTTGAACTCCGGGATTTTGCCATAAGGGTCCACAGCCGGGTTCGTCAGAATATTGGCCGCCGCCTCGACATAGGCAAAGGGCAAGAACACCATGTCAGGCGACACCGCCCGATCCTCGCGCGCCATAATCTCGATCGACCCGCGCTTGGTCGACAGCCGGATATGCTCGCCAGGGGCCACCCCCAATTTGCGCAAGGTGGATGGGTGCAACGAACAGTTCGCCTCAGGCTCGAGCCCGTCCAGAACAAAGGACCGGCGTGTCATGGACCCGGTATGCCAATGCTCCAACTGCCGCCCCGTGGTCAGGATCATCGGATAATCCTCGTCCGGCACATCATCAGGGGCGACGATACTGGCCGGAGTAAACCGCGCACGCCCGTCCTGACGGGGGAACCCGTCTCCGAACACGATCGCCTGACCCGGATCGGTTGGGCTGGTCGACGGGTAGGTCACCGCGCCCTCATCCTCAAGCCGGTCCCATGTGATGTTGTTAAGCGACGACATGTTCAGCTTCATTTCCGCGAACACCTCGCTCGGATGCGTATAGCTCCACCCCAGCCCCAGCCGCTTGGCCAGTTCGACCTCGATCCACCAATCCTCTTTGGCATCACCGGGGGGGGCCACCGCCGCGCGGCCCATCTGCACCTGACGGTTGGTGTTCGTCACCGTGCCTGCCTTTTCGGCAAAGGCCGATGCCGGCAAAATCACATCGGCAAAATTCGCCGTTTCGGTCAGGAAAATATCCTGCACCACCAAATGCTCCAGCTTGGCCAGTGCATCACGGGCATGTTCCACATCGGGGTCAGACATCGCGGGGTTTTCACCCAATACATAAAGGCTGCGAATGTCGCCCTCATGGATCGCATCCATGATCTCGATCACCGTCAGACCCTTTTTATTGCTGAAATCCTCGCTCCCCCAGACCTCGGTAAAGGCCGACCGCACGCCGTCGTCTGAAACCGGCTGGTAATCCGGCAAGAACATCGGGATCAAACCGGCGTCCGATGCCCCTTGCACGTTGTTCTGCCCCCGCAACGGATGCAGCCCCGCGCCGGGCCGCCCGATTTGCCCGGTCATCAGCGCAAGCGAAATCAGACAGCGTGCGTTATCGGTGCCGTGAATATGCTGCGACACGCCCATGCCCCAGAAAATCATCGCCGCATTCGCCCCGGCAAAGGTCCGCGCCACATCGCGCAGCGTCTCGGCATCAATGCCGCAAATCTTGGCCATCTTTTCGGGGGTAAAGGTCTTGAGATGCGCCTTCTCGATTTCCCAGTTCTCGGTATAGGCCTCGATATATTGCTGGTCGTACAGCTTCTCTTCGACGATCACATGCATGATGGCGTTCAGCATCGACACGTCCGTACCGGGCCGGAATTGCAACATATGCGATGCATGCCGCTTGAGCGCCTGGCCGCGCGGGTCCATCACGATCAACTTGCCACCGCGTTTGGTGAATTGCTTGAAAAACGTCGCCGCGACGGGATGGTTTTCAGTCGGATTCGCCCCGATCACAATCGCCACATCCGCGTTTTCGATCTGGTTGAAGGTCGCGGTGACCGCCCCTGATCCGACATTCTCCATCAATGCGGCCACCGACGACGCGTGGCACAGCCGCGTGCAGTGATCGACGTTGTTATGACCAAAGCCCTGCCGGATGATCTTTTGAAACAGATAGGCCTCTTCGTTGGTGCATTTGGCCGACCCGAAACCGGCAACACCGCGCCCGCCGATCCTCTTCATACCGTTGGCCGCGAAATCCAGCGCCTCGTCCCATGACGCCTCGCGGAAATGCGTGTGCCAATTGCCGGGATCGACGTTCAGCCCTTTTGCAGGCGCATCGTCGCGGCGGATCAACGGCTTGGTCAGCCGGTGCGGGTGATGGATATAGTCGAACCCGAAACGCCCCTTGACGCACAAACGTCCCTCATTCGCGGGGCCATTGATCCCTTCGACATATTTGATCTTGCCGTCCTTGACCTTCAGCGACACCTGACACCCCACACCGCAGAACGGGCAAATGGTGTCGACTTCACTGTCGAAATCCGCGCGGTCGCCCACCTGATCGGCGTCAACGACCGTGGCCTCCATCAAGGCCCCCGTCGGACAGGCCTGCACACATTCGCCACAGGCCACACAAGACGACGCCCCCATCGGATCGGCCATGTCAAAGGTCGGATAGCTGTCATGCCCCCGGCCCGACATGCCGATCACGTCATTCACCTGAACCTCGCGGCAGGCACGCACACATAGATTGCATTGAATGCAGGCATCCAGATTGACCCGCATCGCCACATGGCTGTCATCCAGCAGCGGTATGCGCCCCTCCTCCAACTTCGGAAAGCGGCTGGCCTCAACCCCTTCCATCGCAGCCATCTCCCAAAGATGGCTCGACTTGTCATGCGCCACATCCCGTGGCGGCTGATCGGTGACAAGCAACTCCATCACCATTTTGCGCGCGTTTTCAGCGCGTGCGTTGTTGGTGGTCACAACCATGCCATCCGTAGGCTCGCGCAAACAAGACGCTGCCAAAACCCGCTCGCCCTCGATCTCGACCATGCACGCGCGGCAATTGCCATCAGGGCGATAGCCCGGCGCAGGCGTGTAACACAGATGAGGGATTTTAAGCCCGCGCCCGTTGGCGACTTCCCAAATGGTCAATCCGGCCTCGGCCTCAACCGTTTCGCCGTCCAGCGTAAATGAAATTGTCTCGGCCATTGGGGGTCCTCCTGCAACGCGTCCCCGCACCATAAGGCGCAACGCCATTCCACGGCAGTCACAATCCCGACACACCACCCCGATTTTGCGCCACCGCTGTTTCCGATATGCGCCCCTTCGCTTCTCTGGCTAAAAAATATCCTCGCCGAAGGCTCCTGCCCTTCCAACCCGCGCAGCGCTTGCCTATCAAAGACCCAACAGCAAAAGGCGCACCCATGTCCCACATCACCCTTATCCGCCACGGCCAGGCCAACTCCGGTGCCACGGACGAAGCCAGCTATGACATGCTCAGCCCGCTTGGCCACCAACAGGCGGCATGGCTGGGCGACCACCTGCGCCATTCGCAAACCCATCACACAAGGCTTTATACCGGCACCCTGCGACGCCACATCGAAACGGCAGACGCCATGGATACCGGGCTGGAACCCACCCGCGACGCGCGGCTGAACGAACTTGAATATTTCACCCTCGCAACCCTGCTTGAACAACAACACGGCGTTCCCTTTCCCGACGATCAACACGGGTTCAGCGCCCACCTGCCGCTGGTGTTCGAAACGTGGAAAAACGACAAACTCGACAATCCGCCCGAAAGCTACGCAAGTTTCGAGACCCGCATTCAATCCGTCCTCGAAGAAATCGCGGCCGGCCACGGCCCTGCGCTGGTGGTGACATCCGGCGGGTTGATATCAATGGCGATGGCACAGGCCATGGGGCTTGGCGTGCCGGCCATGTCGCGCATGGCGCTGGCGATCATGAACACATCAATGCACCGGCTGTTTCCGATCGGGGGCCATTGGTCACCGGTCCTTTTCAACGCCGTCCCCCACCTCGACACCCCCGAACGGCGCACCGCGCAAACCCACATCTGAAAGGTCAGGCCATGCTCAAGCTCTATTATGCCCCCGGCACGATTTCGATTGCCGTTGCGATCACTCTGGAGGAAGCGGGACTGCCCTATGAAACCGTCAAGGTCGATTTCAAATCAGCCCAGCAGAGATTGCCCGACTATCTGTCCATCAATGCCAAAGGCCGGGTCCCGGCGCTTATCTTGCAAGATGGCACCGTCCTGACCGAAACCGGCGCATTGCTCGAATACATCGCATCCATCAGCCCCGCGGCGCAACTCATCCCCGCCGATCCGACACTTGCAGCCCATATGCGCAGCGCCATGTTTTATCTGGCCTCAACCATGCATGTCGCCCATGCCCATAAAATGCGCGGCAGCAGATGGGCAACACAACAGTCCAGCTTTGACGACATGGCCGCATTGGTTCCCCAGACAATGGCCGCCTGCGCAACATATGTCGAAACGCACCTGCTGCGCGGCACCAGCGTCCTGACGCAGGGCTTCAGCATCGCCGATCCCTATCTTTTTGTGGTGTGCAACTGGCTTGAAGGCGACGGGGTCCACCTCAGCGACTATCCAAAAATCCAGAACTTCATGACAATGATGGAAACGCGCCAAAGCGTCAAAACCATCCGAGAAAAGGCCATGCTATGACACAAACCCATCTGTGGGTCCGCGCCGAACAACGCGACAATGAAACCCGCGTCGGCATCACCCCGAAAGGGGCCGCTGCCCTGATTGAACAAGGCTTCAAAGTCACCGTCGAGGCATCGGACACCCGTGTCATCCCGACCGACGCCTACGCGCAGGCGGGCTGCACCATTGCCCCCCAATTCAGCTGGCCCCAAGCGCCATCCGACGTCATTATCTTCGGCCTCAAAGAACTCCCCGCCGATGGCAGCCCCCTGCCGCACCGGCACATCATGTTCGGCCACGCCTACAAAGGGCAATCCTCAGGCCGCATCCTTTTGGAGCGGTTCAAGGCGGGCGGCGGCACCTTGTATGACCTTGAATACCTTACGACCGATGCCGGCCGTCGCGTGGCGGCCTTTGGCTATTGGGCAGGCTTTGCGGGTGCGGCCGTGGCCGTCACATGCTGGGCGGCCCAAATGCGCGGTGAAACCGCCGCGCCGATCACGCCCTCGAAAAATGCAGATGCTCTGACGAACAAACTGCAAGAAGAACTTGCAACACTCGACACCGACCAGCTGGATGCGCTTGTGATTGGGGCCCTCGGCCGCGTCGGGACTGGGGCCGCAGACCTGTGTAAACGATTGGGCATACCGGTCACGGCGTGGGACATGGCCGAAACAGCCAGCGGCGGACCTTTCCCTGAAATTCTGGATCACACATTGTTCTTCAACTGCATCCTTGCTGGTCCAACCACCCCCGTTTTTGTTCCCAAAACGGCCATCAATGCCCCTCGAAAACTACGTGTGATCGGCGACATTGCCTGCGATCCAGACAGCGCGTTTAACCCTGTACCAATCTACACCGAAGCGACAACCTGGGGAAAACCCGCATTGCGTGTCCATGACGCACCGCCCCTTGAGGTGACTGCCATCGACAACCTGCCATCGATGCTCCCTCTAGAAAGCTCCGAAGACTACGCCTCGCAACTTCTTCCTACACTCCAAGCGCTTTTGCAAAACAGCATGGTATGGCAACGCGCCGAAGCCATCTTTGGCAAACACCTGTCTGAAATCTGACCGTCTTCTCTGGCTCTTAAATATCCCCGCCGGAGGCGGCCTTTGAGCCACCCCAAAAGGAAGATGCCTCCGGCGGGGATATTTAAGAGCCAGAGAAGCAGGGGCACCCGCCGAAAATGTAATGTCGTCGCAAGACGACACCTTTTAATTGGGCTGATTTAACCAAAAAGGCGGTAATATATTGCGTCGGGCAGGAACCGGGCCAACCTGAAGAACAGTGAAAAGACAAAGGGGAAGCTCTTTTTAAAGCTATCGCTGTTCATGTGGTCGAAAACTTCTTGCGCGGCCTCTTCCGGCTCCATCAGGAACGGCATTTTGAAGTCGTTCTTGTCGGTCAGTTGCGTCTTGATGAATCCGGGATTGATCACCTGAACCTGCACCCCGGTTTTGCGCAAATCTGCATACATGCATTCTGCCAAGGACATCGTGCCGGCTTTGGATGCCGTGTAACCGATAGATCTTGGCAAGCCGCGAAAGGCGGTCAGGCTTGACGTGATGACGATGTGCCCGGCGTCCTTTTTGACCATGTCCGGCACGGTTTCGCCCAGCACACGCACAAGGCCGGTCAGGTTCACGTCAATCATCGCCGTCGCGTGATCTGCGTTCCAGTCTTTTGCACCGAACGGCCAATAGACCCCGGCCAGATAGACGATGCCGTCGACATCGCCGATGTTTTCAACAGCGGAGCGGACACTTTCAATGTCTTGCACATCCATGGTTTGATAGCGTGCCTTGCCCGGCAATGCCGCGACCAATTCCACCAGTTTTTCTTCGGATCTGGCGGACACGATCACTTCGGCCCCGGCACGGCAGAGCTTGTAGGCCAATGCCTCGCCCAGGCCAGCGCTTGCGCCAACGAGCCAGTACCGTTTGCCTTGCCAGGATTTCATTTTGGATCCCTTTTCCGAATGGTCGCTACCAGTTCAGCGACCTTGATGCCGAACTTTCGAAACTGGCTGCGGTTGATCAAAGTCCCTTCGGAAGTCAGATAGATCCAATCCACGGTTTGCAACGTGTGCCCCCCCACTTCTTCGGGCAATTTGATGGGATAAAGCATCTGGATCGTGGCCCCTGAATGGTGCCCTTTTCCAACGCCTGGCACATCGGGCGCTGTCGCAGTGAAGGTGCCATCGGGCCCAAGCTTGATTGTCCAAACCCGGTCTTGCGTCGATTTGTCATCATAGACGAAATGTTCGTTGATCGTCGCGGTGTCGCCGTTCCATTCAACGTTAAAGTCGGCGACGAACGTGCTGGTCACGCGCCCCATCGGCCCGAAGATGACGCCTTCGCAAACCATTTCCCCGTCCAGATCCTTTTTCATATCCAGAACGTTGAAATCTTCGGCATGATCCTCGGGGCGCTGCGACGGAAAGTCAGCCACCAGATGGCGCAGCAGCACAACCCCTGCAACCAACCCTGCCCCGATCAAGAATGAGAGAATATCCATTACGTCCTGTCCTTTTCAAGTCTGGTTCCAACCAGCAACGCAATAGCCAACAGCTTGAGCAGACAGGGCAGCCCCGCATATAGCCAGATTAACGTCGTGATCGCCGCAGGAGGGGGGATCGCCATGCCGCTTTCGAACCCCGACATTTGTAGTGTTGGAAGTAGCGTAACAGCTGCAAAGGCAAGTGTGAACTTCGAGACAAGTGACCAAAGTCCAAAACCTTCGGCAGCAGAGGGCGATATCACAGCCAAACGCGTGGCAAACATCGCAGGCAGCAGCGTCAGATCACCGCCAAGTGCCGCGCCCGATCCGATGCACACCAGTGCAAACAGCCCCACATCCCCCACTCCAAGGAACAAGGCACCGCCAAAGGCACCGATTGCCAGTACCATCGCGCCAAGCAAGACCCGTTTTGCGCCGTATCGTTCTGCAAGCATTCCCCAAAACGGTGCAGCGGCGGCGGCAGACAGGAAAAACAGCAAAAGCAACGGGCCTTCCCAACCGGGGGCCTGCAATGCGCTTTCGACATAAAACAGGAACAGCGTCGATGACACCGCGACAGGGGCCGCGTTCAACAGCGCGATCAGCAAAAGCCGTCGCGCCACCCCGTCCCGCAGAATGGTGCCAAAACCCGTCGCGGCGGGCAGGCCGATGTTGCGCCATTCACCGCGCATCGCCAGAACCGAAGCCACCGCCAGCACAGCAAACCCGACGCCGAAACCGGCAAAGGGCGCGTTCAGCGCAACGCCCAACCCCACCGGTGCAACAGAGGCTACGCAAACCCCCAGCAGCGCACCGGTTTCCCGCCAGCGCGCCAGCGACAGATGCCCTGCGCCGGGCAGGGTCGCGGCTTTGGCCACGCCTTGGGCATAAAAGCAGATCGTCAGAAAGCTGAACGCCGAAAACACGCCCGTCAGGGTCAGGCCAAACCACACAAGGGGCGGCAGCAAGGGCGGGATTGCAAACAAGGCATACATCGACAGCGCCATCAGACCGCTGGCAAAACCAACAGCCAGACCGCGATGGTTTCGCAACCTTTCAGACAGCCGCCCCAGTAACGGGTCCTGCACCACATCCAGCAGGCGCAGACCGAATAAAACAGAGCCTAACGCGGCCAAAGACACTCCGTATTCATCCAAAAAGAACTTGGGCGCGTGGATATAGATCGGCAAGCCGGCAGACGCCAACAGGGCTGCAAACAAGGCGTAGGCAGGCAGGTTATTCGAAGCGGGCTTCATCCGCGCGACACGTCTTGCTTGGGCGGTTCCGGTCTGGGCCGATAACCGCCACCTTTCCACCACAGCTTGACCGCTTGCCAATGGATCAACGCGAGGACACGGCGCGCGCCAAAAGGTCTGCGCAGCAGGGACCACGCAATGCGCGCGTTGGTCAGCGGCGTGCGCTTGCCGGTCAGGGTCGCAATCAACCCGCCGTCCCTTTGGGTATAGTCGATCCAGATGCCGATACGATCCTCGCGGATATCAAACCGAAAGTCATAGCTCCCCTCGACCGGCTGAAACGGGGACACGTGGAAAATCTTGGTCGCGTGCAGATGATCGTCGGGCTTTATCTCGGACAGGTCGGGATGGTGGCACAGATAGCTGTGGCGGTCGCCAAATGTATTCGACACTTCGGCAATCACCGTGATCAAGGTGCCGTCTGCCCTGCGGCACAGCCAAAAGCTGACCGGGTTGAACACATGCCCCAGTACACGCGGCTGCGCCATCAATTCGATTTTAGCGACACCTGTGATCTGATGTTGCGCCAATACATCGCGCACCCAGGCGGCACCGCGCCCCGCGCCTTTGTCGCCGCCATGATCAATGTCCTGCAAAGACGTCACGCCAGCGCGATTGCGCGCAAACAGCAGCGGGGTTTTCAGATCGGCTTCGGCATCGACCAGCACATAATCCACCGAATAGCGAAACGCATTTTCCACACTGCCCTTGCGCCCGTGATAGGTGACGCCCGCAATGTGATCGACGCTATTGGTCACTCTGCCGCCAAGGACACCTTTGCCTCGCCTCTGATCGCGCGCACGACATCGACAGCGCTGGAAAGCCCGTCTTCGTGGAAACCGTTTTTCATCCATGCCCCACAGAACCACGTGTTGTTCGTCCCGTTAAATCCGCGCACCTGTTCTTGGGCACCCAGGGCTTCCATATCATAAACCGGATGGCGCAGGGTCACCTGATCATAGATCAGTTCCTCGCGGATCGGGCGTTTGGTGTTCAGGGTCACGAAGTGCAGATCATCCATCGGGATCGGTTGCAGCGAATTCATCCAATAGGTCAGGTCGATCCGGTCGGATTGCTGCCCTTTATCCTCGCAATAGACCCAGGATGCCCATGTCTTCCGGCGCTTTGGCATGATGCTGGTGTCGGCATGCAGCACAATATTATTCGGCTGGTATTTAACCGCGCCCAAAGCGGCCTGCTCCTGCGCGCTTGGGTCTGACAACATCGCCAGCGTGTCGTCGGAATGGGTGGCAAACACCACCTCGTCAAAGCGTTCCCAATCGGCACCGTTCGATTTCACTTCGACCCCGACGGCCGTGCGCCGCACCGACTGCACCGCAGCGCTTAGGCGGATATCGACCCCTTTGGCCGACAACGACGCGCCCAGACGATTGACGTATTCCTGCGACCCGCCATTGACCGTGTACCATTGGTGCTGACCCGTGTGGCTGAGCAGGGCGTGGTTTTCGAAAAAGTCGATCATCGAATAGGCCGGAAAATCCATGATCTTTTCCACCGGCGTCGACCAGATCGCGCCCGACAAAGGGGCAAGATAATATTTCCGGAAATATTCGCCCGCGCCCAGCTTCTCAAGAAAGCCCTCGATGGTCAGCGACCGGTCTTGAGCGATCTTGACGGCGGAGTTGTTGAACCGCAAAATATCGCTGAGCATCCGCAGGAATTTCGGGTTCGCCAGATTGCGCCGCTGCGCAAAGATCGAATCCATCGTCATCAGGGCATATTCCAACCGGCCGCCATCAATCGACGCGCCAAAGCTCATGTTGGATTTGATCACTGGCACGTCCAGTTCTTTGAACAAAGCGGCCAGATGCGGATAATTGGCATAGTTGAACACGATAAAACCGGTATCGACCGGCTGGTCGCCATTCTTGCCGGCCATTTTGGTACGAGCATGACCGCCAAGTCTTGCTTCTGTCTCGAAAATCGTAACGCGGTGATCGTCGGCCAGCATATGCGCGGCCCCCATCCCTGAAATCCCGGCACCGATAACGGCAATTTTACGTCGTCCGGTCATGAGGTCGGGCTGCGGCGGGTCGATGGCTTCAAACGGCATAAGAGGGCGGTGTCCAGTATGTTCAGGTATCGTGGATGTAATACGAATGAGGCACACGCCAAGAATTAATTTAGGTGCGTGGAAATATAATTAACCACCTGCCTGATGCCCCGCGTTAACCAGGGTCAGCGCGCGCTGTCGGGGGTTGGCTTGGTCAGGGGCACGACGGTTCTGTCCTGATCCGAAATCTCCTCGAAGTCGAAATTGTCCAGCCGCGCCGCGCGTTTTCCTGCGCGTTCCGCTGCGGTTCCCAGCCCTTCGAGGTCAGCACGCGCCTGCCCGAAATGGGTGTTCAACTTGCCCACGCGTTCCACCACGATCTCGACATCGCGGTGCAGCATCTTCAACGTCTTGCGAATGGCCCCCGCCTGTTCGCGCATCCGTGCGTCTTTCAGAATGGCCCGCATGGTGTTCAGCGTCGCCATGCAGGTGGTGGGGGATACGATCCACACCCGCGCGGCAAAGCCTTCGCGCACCAGTTCGGGGAAATTGGCGTGCAGTTCGGCATAGACCGCTTCCGAGGGCAGAAACATCAGCGCGCCATCTGCGGTTTCGCCTTCGATGATATACTTGTTGCTGATCGCGTTGATATGCGCCTTGACGGCGACGCGCATGGCACGGGCTGCGTCTTTAAGCTCGTAGTCCGACTTGGCCTTGCGCAGGGCCTCATAGGCTTCCAACGGGAATTTGCTGTCGATGACGATGGGCCCCGGCGGGTTTGGCAGATGGATCAGACAATCGGCGCGTTTGCCAGACGACAGGGTCGCCTGCATTGTATAGCTGTCGCTCGGCAGGGCCTTGGACACGATGTCATTCAGCTGGATTTCACCGAACGCGCCGCGCGTCTGTTTGTTGCTCAGGATATCTTGCAAGGACAGCACATCGCCGGACAGCTTGGTGATATTCTCCTGCGCCTTGTCGATCGCCGCCAGCCGTTCCTGAAGCTGCGTCAGGCTGGTCGTGGTTTGTTTTGACGACCCGTGCAAGGTGGCAGACATCCGTTCCTGCATCTCGGCCAGATTGCGGGCCGTGCGCGCGGCGTTTTCGGCCAGCCGGTCCTGCATCTGCTGCTGCACATGGGCCATCCGCGCCTCGATGCTTTGGATCATTTGCGCCTGTGCATTCGCTTGCGTATCCGACACGGTCTGCAAACCGCCGCGCAGCTGTTCCTGCCCCATGCCAAGCTGCTGCACATGGCCGCCCATAACCTGCATCTGCCGCGCAAGCGGTTCGGTCATCCGCGCCGATCTGCCCGCCGCGCGCACCGCCATGATCAGCAGGATCAGGACCAACAGCACCAGCGCCACGGCCCCAAGCACCATCAAGACACGCGGATCATTCAACGCATAGCTTTGCCCGTCGATCTGGATCATGTGCGCCCGAACAGCCGTTCAATATCGCTGAGCTTCAGTTCCACATAGGTGGGCCGCCCGTGGTTGCATTGGCCGGAGTGAGGCGTTGCCTCCATCTCGCGCAGCAGCGCGTTCATTTCTTCGCCGCGCATCCAGCGGCCAGACCGGATGGAGCCATGACAGGCAACCCGGCTCAGGATCGCCTCGATCCGGGCCTGGACCGTGTTGGACTCATTCTGATCGGCAAGTTCGTCGAGGATATCCAAAATCATCGCCTTGGCATCCACGGTGCCTAAAATTGCAGGGGTTTCGCGCACCGCAATGGCGCTGCCGCCAAAGGGTTCAATTGTCAGGCCCAGTTTGGTCAGCTCATCCGCCACATCCAGCAGACGCGCGCAATCGGAGGCGGAAAGATCGACGATCTCGGGGATCAGCAATGCCTGCGCGGCAACCCCGTTTTCAGCCATCTGACGCTTGAGCTTTTCATAGACCAGCCGTTCATGCGCGGCGTGCTGGTCAACGATCACCATGCCCGTGGCGGTCTGCGCGATGATGTAATTCTCGTGCACCTGCCCGCGTGCGGTGCCCAACGGATAATCGGGGGCCTCTTGCGGGTCTTCGGTTACGGGCGCTGCGGGTGTTTCTACCCTGCCCCACATGCCGGCGGTTTCGGCAAAGCCGGGGGCCTGCGCCTGATAGGCCGCAGTCCGCGCGCCCAGCGAAGGGCGGTCCATCTGGTACACCCGCGCGCCGGTCTGTTCGGGCCGCATCGCGCCCAAGGTCGCATCTGCCACGGTGGTCGAGGCACGGTGCCCTGCATCTGCCAGCGCATGACGCAAGCCGGATACGATCAAGCCACGCGCAAGACCCGGATCACGAAACCGCACCTCTGATTTCGCGGGGTGCACGTTCACGTCGACCAAGGTCGGGTCGCAATCGAGGAACAGCGCAGCCGCCGGATGGCGGTCACGGCTGAGCAGATCAAAGTAAGCGCCCCGCAGTGCCCCAACGAGCAATTTGTCCCGCACCGGACGGCCATTCACGAACAGATACTGCGCCACGGCCGTGCCGCGCGAATAGGTCGGCAGCGCGGCAAAACCTGTCAGATGCAGCCCCTCGCGTTCGGCATCGATGGGCAGGGAATTATCCGCAAACTCGCGCCCTAACACTTGCGCCAAACGGCCATGAAGGGCGGCGAACATGTCGCCCTGTTCGGCCTCGGCACGAAAGACTTCGCGGCCCGGACCATCGCCCGACACGTCGCGCAGGGTAAAGCGCACAAAGGGTTCGGCCATGGCCAGACGTTTGATGATGTCGGCAATCGCCTGTGCCTCGGCGCGGTCCGTGCGCAGGAATTTCAGCCGCGCGGGCGTGGCGAAAAACAGATCGCGCAGGGTCACGACCGTACCGCCATTCAGCGCGGCGGGCCGCACAGGGCCGGTTTTGCCGCCGTTCACGGTGATCTCGGCCCCGTCTTGGCCCGCGACGCGGCTGGTGATTGTCAGACGGCCCACGGCCCCCAGCGACGGCAACGCCTCGCCCCGGAAACCGAAGGTGTGAATGTTCAGCAAGTCAGAGCCGTCGATTTTCGAGGTGGCATGACGCGACAGGGCCAGCGTCAGATCGCCCGCCGCGATACCGCAGCCATCATCCGTGACGCGGATCAGGGTCTTGCCCCCGTCGGCATATTCAACGGTGATCTGGCGCGCACCGGCGTCGATGGCGTTCTCCACCAGTTCCTTGACGGCTGACGCTGGGCGTTCAACCACCTCGCCCGCAGCAATGCGGTTGATCGCGGTTTCATCAAGCTGCCGGATCACCGGAGCCATATCGCTTATATTGGGGTTCGGATGTGCCATAACGCTAGAGCTAGCATAGGCCCGCGCGATTCTGAAAGCCGCAATGGCAAGAGCCCTGGGTAAAACCCACCCGACGATCCCGTTATTGGCGCGTTGCCGCTTGATACCACGCGACGATCTGCGCGCGTTCATCCGCACGCATGTAGCTGAGGTTGGCTGGCGGCATCGCGTGGGTTACGCCCGCTTGCAAATATATCTGCTTGGCGGCTTTGGCGATCTGGTGTTCGGTTTCCAGCCGCACCCCTTTGGGGGCCCAAAGCAGACCGTCCCATGCGGGTTCAGCCGCGTGGCACATGCTGCACCGTCCCAAAACGATATCATGGACCTGATCAAACCCGTCAGCCTGGGCAAAGCGCAAGGACGGGCCTGTCGCCTCCTCCGGTTCAGCTACGCGGAACATCGGCGCAGTGGACAACCAGATGATCGTGATGAACAAAAGCGCCGTGGCCAGCCATGTCCAGGTCGGGTTGCCAGCGCGCGAATGTAGACTGTTAAAGTAATGGCGGATCGTCACGCCCATCAAAAACACCAGCGCCGCGATCAGCCAGTTCATCTCGGATGCGAAGGCCAGCGGGTAGTGGTTGGACAGCATCAGGAAAATCACCGGCAAGGTGAGATAGTTGTTATGCGTGCTGCGTTGCTTGGCGATCTTGCCGTATTTCGCATCCGGCGTGCGCCCCGCCTTGAGGTCGGCCACGACAATGCGCTGGTTCGGCATGATGATGAAAAACACATTGGCCGACATGATCGTCGCGGTAAACGCGCCCAGATGCAGCAGGGCTGCACGGCCCGAAAAGACCGACGTGTAGAAATACGCCATCCCGACAAGGATCACATAGAGGCCGATCATCAGGCGCGTGTTGTCATCGCCGAATTTGCTTTTGCAGATCTGGTCGTAAACAATCCAGCCAAAGGCCAGCGACAGCATAGAAATGCCGACTGCTTGCCATGTCGCCAAATCGGCAACCGCAGGGTCCACAAGATAGAACTCGGCCCCAAGGTAATAGACGAGGATCAGCAGCGCGAAACCGGACAGCCATGTCGAATAGCTTTCCCATTTGAACCAGATCAGGTCGTCGGGCATTTGCGCCGGGGCCACGAGGTATTTTTGCACGTGGTAAAACCCGCCGCCGTGGACCTGCCATTCTTCACCATCGGCACCGGATTTCAAGTTTCGGTCACGGTGCAGGCCCAAATCAAGCGCGATGAAATAGAACGAAGACCCGATCCACGCGATGGCTGTGATCACATGCACCCAGCGGATGGCGAATTCGATCCACGCACCCATGGCGACCATATCATACATGTTGAAATCCTTGCTTTGGCGGTTGGAATGGGGCCGCCGGGGGCCCGCGCTGAGGGGTGCGCGGGATGCCTCCGGCGGGGATATTTGTAAGCCAGAGAAGCCGGGGGCCTTTCTGGCAGGGGATTATTCATGCGGCAGGCTGCCTTTGGAGCTGCCCGTCGCGTAGTGGATGCCGACCTTGATCGGTGCCAGACCGATCATCGTGACCAGTGGCGGCAGGGCAAAGCGGCAAGGCCGTCGACGCCCTTGCCTGCCACCAGCGGGATCATGATCGAGTTAGACGCGAAGGATGTGCCCTGTACGATGGGCAGGCCCGCGCCAACGGGGCCGAGCGTCAGCGTCTGCAACAAGGTCGCAACGCCCGCAAACAGCATCGACATCTGGATCAGATACAGCAGGTCGGAGAAATCAGGTGAGTTGAAACCAAAGCCGAAACCGGCAGCCCCTGCAACGATGATCGCAGGCGTCACATTCGACACAAACATCCCCAGAACCTGCTGGATAGCCAGCGGAATGGCGCGGCCAAGTGACGGGGCGTAATTTGGATCGCGCAGCTGTTCCGGCGTCCCTATAGCGTTACGTGTCATGTCTCTGTCCCTTGTTGGAAGTTGGCCGCTTTTTGGCGCGGTCCATATTTTTTTCCTTAGGTCGTGATGACATAAGGCGGGTCGATCATGAATTCGTCAAGGTTTGCCGAAGCGCCGATCCGGTCGACCACCGCGAAAAGACCGGGCTCTGCCAGCGGGGTCAGGACACCGTGCCAAACACCGCGGTGCAAGTTGATGCCCTGATATGGCGCAGTCAGAAAGGCCCGGGGGGTGCCCGGACGGCCGCCATCATCGGGGGCGACAATGACCAGAAACGGGGCACCGGTCATGGGAATAAATGCTTGCGACCCTTCGGGGTGCCGCTCGATCAGGTTGAGCGTATAGGGCAGGCTGCGGGCCTGCGCGTTGAATATGCTGATCCCCGCGCGCCCGTCAGGCCCGAAATCAAGGGCTGCCAAATCGTGATGCCGCCCGCACAGCCCGGCGTTGATCATCTTGTCGGGGCTGCCGGACGCATCCAGAACATCGCCAAACGGGGCAAAGGCGTCCGCCGTCAGTGGCTCAGCCTTGATATCGCGGGTCATAGGGCAAGTGGCATGTGGCGGTTTACATCTTTGTAGAGCAGATAGCGGAACGGTTCGGTTCCCGTTGCCACACAGGCCTGCGGGCAAAAGGCACGCAACCACATGAAATCACCCGGCACCACCGGCACCCAGTCGCGGTTCAGCAGATAATCAGCGGTCCCTTGCAGCACGTATAACCCGTGTTCCATCACATGGGTTTCCGCAAATGGGATCACCCCGCCCGGCTGAAACGTCACGATGTTCACATGCATATCGTGGCGCAAATCCAGCGGGTCCATAAAGCGCTGCGTCGCCCATGCGCCGTCGGTATCCGGCATGGCGGTTTTCGGCACGTCGTCTTCGTGGGTGACCATGGCAGGCGGCGCTTGCAGACCTGCGGCGGGGACATAGCGCTTGCGTATCCAGTGAATGCCGCAAGGTACATCGGATGCGTTCCACAAGGTCCAGACAGCGGCAGGCGGCAGATAAACATAGGAACCGGGGACCAGATCATAGGCATCATGCCCGATGGTCAGGCGCGCCGTGCCGTGAGCGACAAACAGCACCGCTTGCGCCTCCGTATCCGGTTCGGGCGTGTCACTGCCGCCACCAGCCCCCAGCTCAAGCGCGTATTGCGCGAATGTTTCGGCAAATCCGCTGAGCGGGCGCGCCAGAACCCAGACACGGGTGTTCGACCAGCCGGGCAGAAAGCTGGTCACGATATCGCGCTGCACCGATGCGGGGATCACGGCATAGGCGTCTGTGAACACCGCTGTGCTGTCAGGGGATTGCGACTGGTCCGGCAACCCGCCGGGGGGAAAGGCATATGTCATAGCATGGTTTCCAATCGCAGACGTGCGATGCGTTCGACCTGCATGCAGGCGGTTTGAAATTCGGTTTGGCTATCATTCGATATCCGCGCTTCAAAGTGGCGCAGGATACCGTCCTTGTCGTGATCCTTGACCGCGATGATGAACGGAAAGCCGTGTTTGGCCATGTAAACCGCGTTCAGCTCGGTGAACTTGGCGCGTTCCGCATCCGTCAGCGCGTCCAGCCCGGCGCTGCCCTGTTCCGCCGTGCTTTCGGCCGTAAGCCGTTTGGCCGCCGCCAGCTTGCCTGCCAGATCAGGGTGTGCGGTCAGCACGCCCATTCGTTCACCGTGACTGGCCGATCTGAACATGCGCGCCAATGCGTTGTGAATGCCGGCAACGCAATTATGGGCGGGGCCGAGTTCAAGATCAAAGGCACGTTCCGCGATCCATGCCGAATGCTCAAACACGCCGCCGAATTTCTCGACAAAAATGGCGCGGGACATCTGGTCGATGCGCAGGGGATGCTTGGGCGGATGGGTCGCGCGCCAATGCTCAGCGATGTCGATGCGGCGCGGGGTCCAGACGCCCTCGAACCCTTTGATATAGTCGATGAACCGTTTCAGCGCCTGAACGCGGCCCGGGCGCCCCACGAGACGGCAATGCAAGCCGACCGACATCATCTTGGCCGCGCCATCGCAGCCTTCGGCATATAGCGCGTCAAATGTGTCGCGCAGATAGGCATAAAACTGGTCGCCGGAATTGAAGCCCTGAGGCGTTGCAAACCGCATATCGTTGCAATCCAGCGTATAGGGAATAATCAGCTGATCCCCGTCCGACACCCGCATCCAATAGGGCAGATCGTCATCATAAGTGTCTGAGATATAGTCGAATACGCCTGTCTCGGCGGCCAGGGCGACGGTATTGATCGAACTGCGCCCGGTGTACCACCCCCGAGGGGCCGCACCCACAACTTCGGTGTGCAGACGGATCGCTTCGACGATGTCCGCGCTTTCGGTTTCGGCGTTGTGGTCCTTGTAGTCGATCCACTTGAGGCCGTGACTGGCAATTTCCCAATCGGCTTCTTTCATCGCCTCGACCTGCTGCGGCGACCGCGCCAAGGCGCTGGCGACACCGTAGACCGTTACCGGGATATTCGCGCCAGTAAACAAGCGGTGCAACCGCCAGAACCCCGCCCGCGCGCCATAGTCATAGATGGATTCCATGTTCCAGTGCCGCTGACCCGGCCAAGGGGCAGCACCAACGATCTCGGACAGGAATGCCTCTGAGGCGGCATCGCCGTGCAGGATGTTATTCTCGCCGCCTTCTTCGTAATTCACGACGAACTGAACCGCGATACGTGCGCCGCCCGGCCATTGCGCGTCAGGGGGCGTGGGGCCATAGCCCTGAAAGTCACGGGGGTAGCGGTTCATGGTCATGTCCTTTGATCAACGCCTGCAACAGTGCCTCGCCCAGCATATCAATTGCAACAATCCATCCCGCGAAAGTACAACAGGCCAACCTGTTTCTAAGGTCAGCCCGTTGCCAGATCCGCGCATCGTGGCCCTGCTCGCTTGTTATCCGGGAATTTTCGGGCGCTGGCCGATCTGAAACTTTTAAACCTGTCGGGGGAAAGTCGCGTAAAATTCAGACAGGGGCCGCTGCGCATACGCATGGTATGTTCAGTCCTGCCGGCCCCTGTCCTAAAGTCACCATTATTCATATGGTGTGCTCGAATTCTAAAAAATCTATCCCCGGCGTACATATGTCAGAGCTATGCGCATCGCTGGCAGGCGACACTTCTGATCACATGTGTCATCCATATAGGCCGAGGATGATTCGCGGGTCAAAGCAAAAACGAATCGGTTTACAATTTTTCCTGATTCGCGCGCGAACGACGGGCATTGACGCGGCACTTGCCGCCCGTATCCTGCACACCGAACGTCCAATGAAAGGCCGACATCATGGCTCATGGCTATCTCACCACTCATGTTCTGGACACAGCCCGCGGCCAGCCCGCCGGAGGGCTTGCAATCACCTTGTACCGGATGAACGGCGACACCCGTGTAAAGCTTGTGCAGATGGTGACCAATGCCGACGGCCGCACCGACACGCCCATTCTGCCCAAAGATCAGTTCACCACAGGCACATACGAGCTGGTCTTTGACGCGGGCGGCTATCTCGACGCCATCGGCACCCCGCCCGAAGCCCCCCGCTTTCTGGATCAAATCCCCCTGCGATTTGGCATTTCAGACCCCGATGCGCATTACCATGTGCCGCTTTTGCTGTCGCCCTTTGGCTATTCGACCTATCGCGGCAGCTGACACCGGCGTGACGTGGGGACGCTGTAGTTGCCAAAGAACCAACGCCCATGTCACTTTGCACATCTGATCAAACAGGAAACCGCCCATGTCCACACATGTGACAACCCAGACAGACATCGCGCAAAGCCAATTGCCCCAAGTGACAGAGCCTCGCAATCCGGGGATGCCGCTGGATATGGATTGGGTCAGATCGGTTCAGGTCAACACATCGGCAGTCGAGCGCCGTGCCGCAAGTTTGCCCGCCCGCCGGTCGGTCAAGAAAGATCACCAAGCCGCCTGGCTGCTGCGCGCCATCACCTGCATCGATCTGACGACATTGTCCGGCGATGACACCGCGCGGCGGGTCCACAGATTATGCGCGAAGGCCCGGCAACCCGTGGCCCCGCATTTGATGAAAGCCCTCGGGATGGAACCCGTCACGGTGGGCGCTGTCTGCGTCTATCACGAAATGATCGCACCGGCGAAAGCCGCCCTTGCAGGGACCAACATCCCGATCGCCGCCGTTTCAACGGGGTTTCCCGCCGGCCTGACCCCGCTTGAACTGCGCATAAAGGAAATCGAGATGAGCGTGGCCGCAGGGGCCGAAGAAATCGACATCGTCATCTCGCGCCGGCATGTTCTGTCAGGCGACTGGCAGGCGCTCTACGACGAAATGCGCGCCTTTCGGGCGGCTTGCGGTGACGCACATGTAAAGGCGATCCTGGCGACCGGTGAATTGGGCAGCCTGCGCAATGTCGCGCGTGCTTCCCTCGTTTGCATGATGGCGGGCGCAGATTTCATCAAAACCTCAACCGGCAAGGAAACCGTGAATGCCACCTTGCCCGTCACCTTGGTGATGATCCGCGCCATCCGCGACTATTTCGACCGGACCGGAATCCGCATCGGCTATAAACCTGCGGGCGGGATTTCAAAGGCAAAAGACGCACTTACCTATCTGGCCATGATCAAGGAAGAACTGGGGGACCGCTGGCTGCGGCCCGACCTTTTCCGCTTTGGCGCGTCATCCCTGCTGGGGGATATCGAACGCCAGCTCGAGCATCACGTGACCGGCAGTTATTCCGCAAGCTATCGCCACGCCATCAGCTAAACCGGATGCAGCAGGCGTTGGATTTGAGTATTTATAAAAGGGTGAAGCCATGAGTGTTTCCGAAGTTTACGAGACCATGGACTATGGGGTGGCACCGGAATCTGCTGCGGATGCCTTGGCATGGTTGGTGGATCAGGGCAGCCGGTTTGGTCATTTCATTGACGGTGCATTTACCGAGCCGAGGGACGACTTTGAAAGCCGCGACCCTGCCAATGGCACTGTGCTGGCCAACCTGACGCAGGCTACACAAGCCGAAGTCGACATCGCCGTCAGCGCCGCCCGCAAAGCGCAGCCCAAGTGGGCCAAGCTGACAGGGCATGAACGCGCGCGGTATCTCTATGCGATTGCGCGGCTGCTGCAAAAGCACAGCCGTTTGTTCGCCGTGCTTGAAACCCTGGACAATGGCAAGCCGATCCGCGAGGCGCGCGATGTCGATATCCCCTTGGCGCAGCGGCATTTCTATTACCATGCGGGTATGGCGCAACTGATGGAAAGCGAGCTGCCTGATGCGCAGGCACTAGGTGTGTGCGGGCAGATCATTCCGTGGAATTTCCCCCTGCTGATGCTGGCCTGGAAGGTGGCTCCTGCCCTTGCCATGGGCAACACCGTGGTGCTGAAACCCGCCGAATACACATCACTGACCGCATTGATGTTTGCCGATATCTGCCAACAAGCGGGACTGCCCAAAGGGGTGGTGAACATCGTGACCGGCGATGGTGCTGTCGGCCAGATGATCGTGAATGCCGATGTGGACAAGATCGCCTTTACCGGTTCCACAGCAGTGGGTCGCCGCATCCGCGAGGAAACCGCAGGCAGCGGCAAGGCACTAACGCTCGAACTGGGGGGGAAATCCCCCTATATCGTGTTCGACGACGCCGATCTGGATTCAGCGGTCGAAGGGCTGGTGGATGCCATCTGGTTCAATCAGGGACAAGTCTGCTGTGCAGGATCGCGGCTGTTGGTACATGAACCCGTTGCCGATCGGTTCTATGCCAAACTGCGCGCCCGGATGGGCAAGCTGCGCGTTGGCAACCCTTTGGACAAATCAATTGATGTTGGTGCATTGGTGGACCCTGTGCAGGTGCAACGGGTCACCGATATGGTCGCCTCAAACAGCGCTGGCGATATGTTCACCGCAGGCGATATCCCGGACAGCGGCTGCTTTTATCCGCCCACACTGATCACCGGCCTGCACCCTGCCGACACATTGATGCAGGAGGAAATCTTTGGCCCCGTTCTGGTGGCGACAACCTTCCGCACGCCGGACGAAGCGGTCGCGATTGCGAACAACACACGCTACGGCCTTGCGGCGACCATCTGGTCTGAAAACATCAACCTTGCCCTTGATATCGCCCCCAAACTGGTGGCCGGCGTTGTCTGGATCAACGGGACCAACATGCTGGATGCTGCGGCCGGTTTCGGCGGCCTGCGCGAAAGCGGTTTCGGCCGTGAAGGGGGCTGGGAAGGTCTTGCCGCCTATACCAAACCGAAAGGCGATCCCAAGCCGCTCAAGACACCCGCGCCGATGACAGGGAAAAACAGCCCGGCAGACGGTATCGACCGCACCGCAAAGCTCTACATAGGTGGCAAACAGGCACGTCCCGACGGCGGGCAATCCGCCCCGATCTTTGGCAAGTCAGGCAGCCTTTTGGGCCATATCTCGCTGGCAGGCCGCAAAGATGTGCGCAACGCCGTCGAAGCCGCCCATGCGGCCAAAGGCTGGAGCAAGACAACTGGTCATCTTCGTGCGCAAATCCTCTATTATATTGCCGAAAATCTGGCGGCACGCGGTACCGAATTCGCAGGCAGACTGGATGCCATGCAAGGCGGCAAGTCCGGCGCAAAGGAAGTCGCAACCTCGATCGACCGCCTGTTCACCTATGCAGCCTGGGCCGACAAATACGACGGTCAGGTCCATGGCGTTCCCATACGCGGTGCAGCGTTTGCAATGAAAGAACCGGTTGGCGTCATTGGCGCAATCTGCCCGGACGATGCCCCCTTGCTCGGCCTGATCTCATGCATGGCCCCCGCCATCGCCATGGGCAATCGCGTCATTCTGGCCGCAAGCACACCCTTCCCGCTGTCCGCGACCGACTTTGTCCAAGTGCTGGAAACATCCGATGTCCCGGCAGGCGTGGTCAACATCCTGACCGGACCACATCCCGACCTTGCCGAAACGCTGGCCCGTCATATGGATGTCGATGCGGTCTGGAGCTTTGGTGCAGGCCCGCTAAGCCCGCTCATCGAAAAGGGGTCAGCCCAAAACCTCAAACGCACTTGGGTCAACAACGGCAACGCACGGGATTGGCACGGCAAAGACGGCCAGGGGCATGCGTTCCTTCAAGCTACAACCGAAGTCAAAAACATCTGGATTCCTTACGGAGAATAGACCCTAATCTCTTCTCTGGCTCAAAAATATCCTCGCCGAAGGCACGCCGGACCCGCAGGGTCCGGCAAAACATCATGGGGCGCGCACGCGCCTCACTTCGATCACGGCCTAGTTGCCCGCGGTCGTTTCAAGGCCCTCAGGCTGGCCGACAACCACAAATGCCAACCCCTCCGGATCAAGCAACTCACCGGCAACCCGTTGCACATCTTCCAATGTGACCGCTTCGACCTTGTCGTTGCGCGTCGGGATATAGTCGATGGGAAGGTCCAGCATCTGCATCCCCACCAAAATGCTCGCGATGCGTTGGTTGCCGTCAAAGCGCAGCGGGTAGGAACCGGTGATATAGGTCTTGGCATCGTCCAGCTCTTGCTGGGTCACGCCCTTCTCTGCCATTTTGACCCATTCATCGCGGATCACGCTGATCGCCTCGCCGATACGGTCATTCGCCGAACTGACCGACCCCTGAAAGGTCTCGGCCAGATCCATCGGGACCAGATAGGAATAAACGCCATAGGTGAGCCCGCGCTTTTCGCGGACCTCATCCATCAAGCGGCTTTCAAATGATCCGCCGCCCAGAACCTGGTTCATCACTGTTGCCGCGAACCAGTCGTCGTCTTTCTGTTTAATCCCTTTTTGCGCAAAGATGGCCACGGATTGCGGTGTCGGGAAATCAACAACAGTCACACCGGATGGAATCCGGACTTCGGCCACCGCTGGCATTGCCGCGCCCTTTTCCGGCAATCCACCCAGCAAATCATCCAGCAAAAGCCCCAAGGCATCGGGTGTGATATCCCCAACGGCACCGATAAACACACGATCACGGGCCAGAACATCCGCATGGGCTGCAACCAGATCATCGCGGGTCAGCGCAGTCACGGTCTCGACCGAGCCGCTTAAGGATGACCCATAGGGGTGATCGCCATACAGCAAACCATCCATCGTCTTGCGCGCGATATCATCAGGGTCTTTTTCACTGGACCGAATGCCCGACAAAACCTGACCCCGGACACGGTCGATCGCCTCTGCGTCAAAGCGGGGGTTTTGTAGCGCTTCTTTCAACAATGCCACCGACGCATCCTGATTTTCGGTCAGAAACTGCGCCGACACAGCCAAGGCATCGTCGTCAACAGAGAACCGGAAACTGGATGCCAGCCCTTCCGCTGCACGTGCAAAGGCGCGCGCGTCCATTGCGCCGGCACCTTCTTCCAACAGCGCGGTCATCAGATTGATCGCACCGCGTTTATCCGGCCCTTCAAGGGACGCCCCGCCCCGAAACCGCACATCAAGTGCCACAAACGGAATGGAGGGTTCTTCGACCAGCCACGCCTTCAACCCGCCGGGCGAGGTGACTTCCTGAATGTTCACTTCGGCGCGCGCCGGAAGGGCGGCCATGACGGTCAGGACAAGCGCGTAAATCAGTCTCATTGGGTCACCTCTTCACGCATTAGCCAGCCTGTAACGGATGCCTCGCGGTTAAATACATCTTGGGCGGCTTGCATGATGTCATCAGGGGTCACCGCCTCCAGAACGTCCGGCCAGTCTTGCACGTCTTGAACGGACAGCCCGATGGCCAGCGCGCTGCCATAGCGGTTCGCAACACTGTCGGCGCTGTCACGCGAATAGATCTGTTCGGCGCGGACCTGCGCTTTGATCCGCTCCAGATGTCCGGCATCAACGCCGTCTTTCATAAAGCTGGCAATCGCGGCATCCATCGCGTCTTCGGCATCTTGCAACGTCACATCCGGGCGCGGCACGACAACCAGATTGAAGGTCGTATCGTCCAAAGTCTGCCCGTTGTAGAAAGCGCCGGAATAGGTTGCGACAGGCGCATCAAATTGCAGCTTTTCCACCAGATAGGATGTTGTGCCACCGCCCAGAATTTCTGCCAGAATGGTCAAAGCCGCTGCGGTTTTCTGATCGCCCGGATCACGTTCCTGCGCCAGATAGGACCGGCTGACATATTCCTGCGCCACCCGCGGATCGCGAAACGTCATGCGCCGTTCTGCGGTTTGGGGTGGCTCTTGGGTACGCAACCGCGCAGGCAAATCGGGGTTGGCTGGGATCACACCGTAATATTGCTCGGCCAGGCGACGGACCTCGTCAGGTATGACATCGCCGGACACCACCAGGATCGCGTTATTGGGCGAATAGTACAGGCCATAGAAATCAAGCGCGTCTTGCAGATCAAGTTCGCGCATTTCATGCATCCAGCCAATCACGGGTGTGCCATAGCGGTGGTTGAGATACTGTGCTGCGCTCATTTGTTCGCGAAACAGCGAAGCAGGGTCATTTTCCGTGCGTTGATTGCGTTCCTCGATGATCACGTCACGTTCTGTCGCGATGTTTTCGGGGGTCAGGCGGATGTTTTTCATCCGGTCTGATTCCATCCGCATCATCAGTTCCAGCCGGTCTGCTGCGACCCGTTGGTAATACGCCGTGTAATCATAGCTGGTGAAGGCATTGTCCCGCCCCCCGTTTTTGGCAACCGTGGCTGAAAACTCACCCGATTCCATCTTGTCTGTCGCTTTGAACAGCAGATGCTCAAGGAAATGCGCAACACCGGATGACCCTTTAGGTTCATCCGCCGACCCTGCCCGATACCAGACCATTTGCTGAACGGATGGCGCACGGTGATCTTCGACGACCACGACCTCCATCCCGTTGTCCAAGGTGAAATGGGTGACAGCCTCGTTTTCGGCGGCGCTGGCAGATGCCACGGGCAGCAAAAGCGAAACAAAGGCGGCAAAGGCCGGTAATCTGAACATGGTTGGTCCTTTAAGCAGGGTCCGATGACACCTTACTTACGCCACCCCGCGGGGCGATCAAGGGACCTAACAGATTTGTAATCGTGGCGAGCCGGTTGGTCGGCGCGATACCGCAAGAAATCGATTAGTTTGACGGAGGGGCAGACGGCGTCCGCGCACCTGCACGACGCCAACGCGCCGCTTCGGCAGCCGCATCAAGGGACTGGCGTTTGTAGGCCTGATTGTAGCGGTCCGTCGGGACGATCCTGAACTGGGTAAACCGCGCCTTGCGCTTGCGGAAAGCCGCATCGGTTTCAGCCAGTTCCTGCCGGATCGCAGGAGCCACACCAAAACGGCTTGCCTGTTGAACAAGCGCACCATCGCTGGCCGGAATGCCGCCACCGGTTGCTTCGGGGCGGCCACCGAAGGCCTGGATACCTTCGGCAATGGCGTTGCGGTCGGTCAGATTTGCCTGCCCCGGCGTTGGCACCGGCAAGCTCGTGTAATCTGCCGGTTCGGTCAGGGGCTTTACCGGCTGGATCATGAATTCATCAGGACCTTTGGCCGTTCCACGAATGTCACGCAGGCCATCGTTGGCGCAGCCAGCAAGTGCAAGCGAAATCAAAACAAGAGCGGCGACAAAGCGCATGACGGGTCTCCTACAGGCCTGTACATACCTAACGCAGGCAGGCGGTAAATGTCACTGACCTTTTTTCCCCGGCTTGTTCACCGGTTTTTTGGGGTCGGAAGTAAAGAATATCAAACCAATTGCCCCCGCAAAAATGAACACATCCGCGATGTTAAAGACAAAGGGATTGTTGATCCCACAGCAAGACATGTTCAGGAAATCAAGGACATATCCATACAGCAGTCGGTCCACGACATTTGCAAGCGCACCCCCGATCAGCAAACCGGCACTCACTTTGGCCCAATAGCCCATAGCATGCCGATAGGCCCAAACCAGAACCCCCACACAGATCGCGCAAGCCAGTGCGATTAAAATCCACCGGCTTGCGTCCGCTCCGTCGCCGAAAAGGCCAAAATTGATCCCGCGATTTTCGCCGTAACGAAAATTGATCACCGGCGGAAGCACATCAATCGTGCGAATGCGGCTTAGCTCCATCGCGTGAATAACGATGTATTTGCTCAGCTGATCCAGAAAGAAGGCCACAAAACCGGCCCAGAAAATGATACGCATACCAAACCTTTTAAAACTACGCTGTCGAAGAACCTTAGTGACGGAAATGGCGCATCCCGGTAAAGACCATGGCAAGCCCGGCCTCGTCTGCTGCTGCAATCACTTCGTCATCGCGCATGGAACCCCCGGGCTGGATCAATGCTGTGGCACCCGCCTCTGCCGCTGTGATCAGACCGTCCGCAAAGGGAAAGAACGCATCCGACGCCACAACCGACCCTTGGGTCAGTGGTGCGGGCAGGCCCATGACTTCGGCCATGTCCTGCGCCTTGCGAGCGGCGATGCGCGTGCTGTCAACGCGGCTCATCTGGCCGGCACCGACGCCCACGGTTGCACCGTCTTTGACATAGATGATCGCGTTGGATTTGACGTGTTTGGCAACGGTCCATGCAAACATCATGTCCGCAAGTTCCTGATCCGAAGGCTGGCGCTTGGTCACGACCTTGAGGTCAGCCATGGTGATCCGGCCAATATCCTTGTCCTGCACAAGATAGCCGCCCGAAACCTGACGGAACGCCAATGCGGCCAACGTTGGATCGGCCAGACCGCTGGTGGTCAGCAGGCGCAGGTTCTTTTTCTTGGCAAAGATCGCTTTTGCGTCGTCGGTTGCACCAGGGGCAATCACAACTTCGGTAAAGATTTTGCTGATCGCTTCGGCGGTTTCGCCGTCCAATGTCTGGTTCAACGCGATGATACCGCCAAAGGCGGATGTCCGGTCACAGTCGAACGCACGCGAATAGGCATCAACCATCGACGTGCCACGCGCCACGCCGCAGGGGTTCGCGTGTTTGATGATCGCACAGGCAGGCCCTTGAGCGGGGTCAAATTCGCTGACCAGTTCATAGGCTGCATCGGTGTCGTTGATGTTGTTATAAGACAGTTCCTTGCCCTGATGCTGGGTTGCTGTGGCAACGCCGGGGCGGTTTGACCCGTCTGTGTAAAAGGCTGCCGATTGGTGCGGGTTTTCGCCATAACGCAGGGTCTGGGCCAAGGTGCCGCCAACAGTGCGACGCCGCGGTGTGCCGCCGACCTGTGCTGCCATCCATGTGCTCACGGCGGTGTCATAGGCCGCGGTGCGGGCATAGGCCGTCTGTGCCAACCGCTGACGCAGGGCATAGGACGTCTGGCCGTTGTGATCGCCCAGTTCCTTGATCACCACGGCGTAATCTTCGACATCGACGATCACGTTCACAAAACCGTGGTTTTTCGCGGCAGAGCGGATCATCGCAGGGCCACCGATGTCGATGTTTTCGATCACTTCATCGTATTCGGCACCTTTGGCGACTGTTTCTTCGAACGGGTACAGATTGACGACCACCAGATCGATTGCGCCGATCCCGTGCTTGTCCATTGCCGCGACATGTTCGTCATTGTCGCGCAACGCCAGCAAACCGCCATGTACCACCGGGTGCAACGTCTTGACCCGACCGTCCATCATTTCGGGAAATCCGGTGACCTCGGACACGTCCTTTACGGCCAGACCGGCATCGCGCAAGGCTTTGGCGGTGCCACCGGTGCTCAGCAATTCGACCCCGTGGGATGCCAACGCCTGACCAAGCTCGACCAAACCGGTCTTGTCAGAAACAGAAAGTAGCGCGCGGGAGACGGGGTAAAGATCGGGCATAGTAAGGTTCCTTGGGTCAGTCTTGGTCATCATATGGATCGTCTTGAGACAGATCCCGCACGCCAATCGCAGTTTCCTGCGCTTTGGACAAGGACCACCTGACCCGCGTGGCATGTGTTGTGGCGCGTCCGGCCAGCAGAATCTGCAAGGATGCGCGCGGTCTCAGGCGGTTGCGCTCAAGGTAAACGCTTGGTTCCAAAGACAGTTTATGGATGCCATCATGACGGAAGACCCAGATCTCTCCGCTTTTTTGGGCCATCGAAATTGCCGCCCCGCCCAGATCCAGCGTCGCATCGACGTCAGGATGCAGATGAAAACGAATCTCGAACGGGATACCCCTGAGCTTGACCGCGTCCATTTCACGGTCGAACTGGCGCTTTTCGGACTCTTCCAGCGCCAGCAGCATATCCTCGCCTGCAACGGCGCGCCCGTCATGGGTTAATTCAATCGTGCGGGCATGGGTCAGCCCGAACCCCGCAACATAGCCGTTGTGACCGCCCTGAAACTTGGTGCCATCGCTCATTGCGCCGATTTCGACGGGGACGAATGTCGGGCCATCAATCAACGCTTCCTGTCCGGTGTGGCGATCAGGATCGGCCAGCCTCGCGCTGGAATATCCACCCAGCGACAAAGTCGAATGGGACGGTGTCGCGCGCCCTGCCCTGCGCCATTCAGCCCCGAAAGACGCGCCAGACCCGCAGTTGACCACCAATGGCCGGCGGCCCGATGTCAATTCAAACGCAAGCGTGGAGGCATGGGCATTTACCGAATTCGCCCCAACCGGAGGCGCGCTTGCATCAATGATCACACTGGTGCGACCGGCAGAGAGACGTGCGTACCCCATCGACAGCCCGTCGGGTTGCCGCGTCTTGACCTTGGCGGTCGACAGCGCGTGATCCAGCCAGCCTTCGGCCCCGCGCCCGCCACCGTGGAACCGCGCCAAACCGCCGTCCGAGTGGCGCAAGGTGCGCAACGTCGGGGCAATCCGTTCGATGGCGGCCATATGCGCCTTGGGGGTGCCCCGCCCTGCATCGCTCAGCGCAGCCGCCGCCCATGTCAGCAAGGTAAAGACTTGCAGCAGTTCTTCGGGGTTTCGCGTGGGCAATCCGCCTTGCTCGTCGATCTGGGCATCGCATTCCCGCGCCAACGCCTTGATCGCGGGGTCTGCCAGAGTTTCCAGCCCCTCCAGCGAAAGGCCGGCATACACCAGCCCGGTCAACGCCTCGAAACGGGGCAGACCGGCGGCAGCGGCATGCCAACGGCGCGACAGGAAATGGGTCTGGCTTACCAAAGACCGGTAAAAAGCGTCGCTTTGTTCCTGCTCGGTGCCGCGCAAAACAAACAAGGCATGGTTGATCCAGCGGATCAAACGCCGCCCCGTCAAATCAGGCGTCCAGCCGATCCCGCGGCCCGTGCCGAACTGGTCAATCCAGCCCCAAAGCCATCGTTGCGCCGTTTCGCGGGCTTTCAGATCACCGACAGCCGCCAGATCATCCAACCACGCAAAACCGTGCAATTCTTGTGCGAATTCCTGATCGGGTGTCGCGACATCCCACAGGGTTTCAGCTTCGGGCGCTTCGATCAACGTACCTGAAAACAGCAGGTTCCCTGCAATCAACTGCCTGCCGCGCGCAAATGATCCGATCGTGCGCGGTTCCGGCGATGAAACAAACCCTTTGGCTTGCGCACGGGTCTTGGCGGCCGCGCGCGCGTGCCAACGGTTCAGGAAACGCGTCTTTCGCGCGTGAAAACTGGTACTGATCATGCTGCTGCCCTTGTACGCTCTGGTGGCGTTTGGGAAACTATACGCACAGAATGTCCCTAAGTCACCGCATTTTGACCGGTCGTTTTTGGCATTGATCGATTCCGTTTCACCCTATCAGGCTGCCTTGCGCAAACAAACGATATAAAAACCGTCCATCCCGCCACGGTCTGCCCAATAATCAGGCCGCAACCGCAACCCGCCTTCGGAACTTATCCACGCAGGATCAATGCCTTCGATATCAAGGGCCGTGCGGTCGACAGACATATCCGGATGCCGCTCCAGCGCCTCGTCGACCTGCACCTCGCCCTCGTCAGGAAGCAGCGAACAGGTGCAAAACACCAAACGCCCGCCGGGGTTCAACAAGGACCACGCATGATCAATCATCTCGGATTGCAATTCGATCAGCTCGCCAAATTCGGAGCCGTCCTTGGCATGGGGCAAATCCGGATGGCGGCGAATCGTTCCTGTGGCCGAACACGGCGCGTCCAGCAGGATCGCATCGAACTGACCTTCAAACTTGCGCGCATCAACGACGACGACCTTTGCCGGCAGATGAACACGGGCTAGGTTTTCGCGAACCCGCTGCATGCGCGGTTTAGAACTGTCGACAGCCGTGACTTGCGCCCCTGCTGCGGCCAGTTGCATCGTTTTGCCGCCGGGCGCGGCACATAAATCCAGCACAGCCTCGCCTTTTTGAGGGGCCAGTATTTTGACGGGCAAGGCAGCGGCGGCATCCTGCACCCACCAGTCGCCTTCGGCAAAGCCGGGCATCGCCGTCACCTGCCCTGCGTCCATGACGCGCACCGATCCGGTCGGCAAAACCACGCCACCCACAGCCTCGGCCAAGGCCTCGGGGTCTTTTTTGGCGGTCAGGTCAAGCGGCGCACCGGCGAAATGGGCAGCCTCGATACCTGCGATGGCTTCCGCCCCCCAGGCTTCGGTCAGCGGGCCGCGCAGCCATTTGGGCAAACGGGGGGATCGCAGCGCGTCCCACGCCTCTGGCCCTTCGGTCGCGATCTTGCGCAGCACCGCGTTGGTCAGCCCCTTGAGGTGCCCCAGTTTTTTGTGGCTTCCGACCAGTTCGACCATCGCGTTCACGACGCCATGCGCGGCCCCGCCCTGGCAAAGCTCGACCGTGCCCACCCGCAATGCGTTGCGCACCGTCAGCGGGGGATATTTCGAAAGGTGCTTTTGCAAGAGCCGGTCCGCGCGTTCCATGCCGCGCAACGTGTCCAGCGCAAGCCGCTGTGCGCGGGCGCGGTCATCGGGGGGCAGCTTGTCCAGGGCACCGGATGCCAGAAGTTCGGACATCAGGCTTTCTTCCTCCAGAATCATATCGAGAAGATAAACCGCACTTCTGCGGGCCTGAACGCCGGTATCTGACATGCGAAACGCTTTCTTGCTTGGATCGCTCGGGTTGTCTGAGCGCATCTACGGCGTATATCAAGGGGGCCGTAGCCTCAAGAGGATGAGATGATGACCGACGCAGGCCCAAAACCGATGCCAAGCCCGCCCCATGATCCCCAGCCGATGCCGGAGCCGGGCCCCGATCTGCCACCCGAGCCAATGCCCGGGCCCAATCCCATGATCTCGCCAGACCTGCCGCCGGCCGCCCAGCGCGCCTTGGCCGAAGCCGCGGAGCGCCGCAAAAAAGCGCAAGAGCTGGAATTGCCACCCGAACTGGGCGGCAGGGACGGGCCAGAGCCTGTCCGCTATGGCGATTGGGAGAAAAAAGGAATCGCTGTCGATTTTTGAACGACAGCGGTTTGACGCGGCAGAATTTTTCGAAAATTCTGGTCCGGTTTTTCGAAAAACCGGTGCTGCCGTCAACGTAATGTGAAATCGGCGGATTGTCCGGTGCCCTTGTCAGAGGTGAACCGTATCTTCCCCCCGTTCAGGCTGACCTCCTGGCAATTATGCCCCAGATCATCGCCACCCCACACCAGATCGCGGCAAAAATACCCGTCTTTCCAGGTCCATTTACCCGAGACGGGCCAAACAGCGCCCTTCCCTGAAATGCCCCCTGCCGGTGTCACATTGAGCTCGACCATCGGTCGCTTTAATGTTTTTCCAGCCACTGCAGATACAAAATCAGCCTGGGTTTCAAGCTTTTGAAAGTCAGCCTTGGCGGCCGTCGCAAGCACAACGATACTTGCGCAGGCGAGTACTAGAACGTCTCTCATAAAGGGCTCCTGCGTGGTTGCTTACCAACACATACGCAGGAACCGTTAAGATAGTTTCATCTCACCCGTAAAAAATAACGATGCCGGTCAGTCATTCAGCCCCAGCACATCAAGCATGTCATATTGCCCGGGCATCTTACCCTGCCCCCAAAGCGCTGCTTTGATCGCCCCGCGCGCGAATACAGCCCGGTCCGAGGCAACGTGCCTGAGGATGATCCGTTCACCTGCCGCAGCGAAGAGAACGTCATGTTCGCCAACAATGTCGCCGCCCCGGATCGCAGTAAAACCGATATCGCCACGTCGCCGCGCGCCTGTCATGCCGTCACGGCCCCGGTCGGACACATCTGCAAGCGACACACCTCGCCCCTCTGCCGCCGCTTCGCCCAGCATCAAGGCCGTGCCCGAGGGCGCATCCACCTTCTGGTTGTGATGTGCCTCGATGATTTCGATGTCGAAATCCTCGTCCAGCGCGGCGGCCACACGTTTTGTAAGTTGGGTCAGCAGGTTCACCCCAAGGCTCATGTTGCCGGCGCGCACGATCACAGCATGGCGCGATGCAGGTTCAAGCTGCGCGATCTCTGCCTCGGTCATGCCGGTCGTGCCGATGACATGAACGGCACGGGCTTGTGCTGCAATCGCTGCAAATTCCAGCGTGGCTTGCGGCGCGGTAAAGTCGATGACCGCCTGCGCAGGGGCAATCGCCTCGAGCGGATCATCGGTTACGATCACCCCCAAAGCTGCGCCGCCCATGGCGACGCCGACATCCTGACCGACCCAAGGATGCCCCGCGCGTTCAACCGCGCCCACCAACCGCACCCGGTCATTGGCAGAAACCTGCCCAATCAACATCTGACCCATCCGGCCCGAAGCCCCTGTAATCGCTATGCCTGGTGTATCGCTCATGCTGTGCTCCCTTTTTCATACTTGGTTTAGCGCGTGGCGACCTGCTTGGCAAAACCTCAGCAACCCCTTAGATGAAGCATATGGCAAAGAACAAGACACACGAGGGCTCGGGCCCCACTCAACGGCAACTCCGCGTCGGCGAAACCATTCGCCGCGCCTTGTCTGATGTATTGGCGCGTGGCGATGTCCACGACCCAGAACTCAACCGGCTATCGATTACCGTGGGCGAGGTGCGGGCATCGTCCGACCTAAAGATCGCCACCGCTTACGTTTTGCCTTTGGGCGGCGAAGGGCGCGAGGACGTGTTGAAGCTGCTGGCCCGCAACAAGGGTGAATTGCGGCGTCAGCTGTCCAAGAGACTGGTGCTGAAATTTGCGCCCGATCTGCGGTTTCAACTGGATGAGACCTTTGACCGGATGGACGAGACCCGGCGCATGTTGGCCCAGGATGTGGTGCGCCGTGATGCCGAAGCCCCTGATGAAGCGCCGGATTCGGACCCCGACGCGTCGTGACACGTTTGCTGGCCCTCGCCCTGCTGCTTGGAGCCGCGGCCGGTCAAGCTGCTGCAGAAAACTGCCGGGACGAAAACTATCAGGGCAACAGCTATAGTGTTTGCGAAGTTGATCTGAGCACCGACACGCTTGGGCTTTTTCTTTATGATGCAGACGGCACCCCCTATGGGTATTTCAACACCTTGGACAAGGCGTTGAATGAGGACGGAAAAACGCTTGGCTTTGCGATGAACGCAGGCATGTATCACGATGACCGCACACCGGTCGGGTACTATCTGGAAGACGGAAAAGAGCTGCAACGTGTGATCAGCAGCGCCGGGCCGGGCAATTTCGGGCTGCTTCCCAACGGGGTTCTTTGCCTAGGGGACGCCCGCGCGGACGTGATCGAAACCAAACGGTTCATCCGCGACGCCCCGGGGTGCAAGAGCGCGACCCAATCCGGCCCGATGCTGGTCATCGATGGCAAGCTGCACCCGAAGTTTCTGAAAGACGGCACATCGCGTCATATCCGTAATGGGGTAGGGACCAGCGCGGATGGCAAATCGGCCTATTTCGCCATCTCGAACGGGGTGGTGAATTTCTATGACTTCGGCGTGTTCTTTCGCGATCATCTGAAGCTGCCAAATGCGCTTTATTTTGATGGCAATATTTCACGGATGCGTGCGCCTGATCTGGGCCGCAACGATCTGGGGTTCAGCCCGCTGGGCCCCATCATTGGCGTGGTATCAGACGATTAGGCGTTGAAAAGAAGAGTTTTTATGCCTTCGGCGAGGATTTTTTTCCATTTGGAATAAGTCGGTCTGGGCAATTGCGTCTGTATTTTGATAGGACGCAGCCAACAAAGATGGGGTTCAAGACATGGCGCGCAGACGCAAGGGACGGGATATTTCAGGTTGGCTGGTGGTGGATAAACCTGCCGGGCCGACCTCGACTACCGTGGTAAATAAAGTGCGTTGGGCGCTGAATGCCAATAAGGCGGGCCATGCGGGAACGCTTGATCCTGATGCCACCGGCGTGCTTGCGATTGCACTGGGTGAGGCGACAAAAACCGTCCCCTATATTACAGACGCGCTGAAGGCATATGAGTTTACCGTGCGCCTTGGCGTTTCGACAAACACTGACGACGCTGAAGGCACGGTATTGGAGACCAGTGACCTGCGTCCGGATGATGCGGCGATCAAGGCGGCTTTGTCAGGTTTCATTGGTGATATCGAGCAGGTTCCGCCGCAGTTTTCAGCTGTGAAGGTTGACGGGCAACGTGCCTATAAGCTGGCCCGTGAAGGCGAGACCATGGAACTGGCCGCGCGGCCTTTGTGGGTGGAAAGCCTGTTGTTGATTGATCGCCCCGACGCGGATCACGTGACCTTGGAAATGGTCTGTGGCAAGGGCGGGTATGTGCGGTCGATCGCGCGTGATCTGGGGCAGGCATTGGGGTGTCTGGGCCATGTGCGCGAACTGCGCCGCATCTGGTCCGGCCCGTTCGAGGCCAGCGATGGTCTTACCATGGAGCAGATCGAAGAGATGGCGCGCACCGATGCTTTGGACGCCCATCTTTTGCCCCTTGAGAAGGGTTTGGAGGATTTGCCGGAGGTCAAGGCGACGGCGGAAGGGGCCGTGCGCTTGCGCAATGGGAACCCTGGCATGGTGATCGCCCATGACGTTGAATATGGCGACGAGGTCTGGGCATCCTATGAGGGGCGCGCCGTGGCGGTTGGTCGTTTCAAGGCGGGCGAATTGCATCCATCACGCGTTTTCAATCATCCTCAAGACGCGTGATCACCCGATATCATACCAAAGGCGACGCGGTGTCGGCGGCTGTTTATTCGGACTGTGAACGGTACCGCTACAGTCTGACCAGAGTGTGGGACAGGGCGGGGCCCAAGGTCTTGTTCGTGATGCTGAACCCGTCCAAAGCGACTGAAGTGCAAAATGACCCCACGGTAGAGCGCTGCGAACGCCGGGCGCGCGCGTTGAGATTCGGGGCGTTTCAGGTGGCTAATATTTTTGCATGGCGCGAAACCAGCCCCCAGTTGATGCGCAAGGCCATAGACCCCGTGGGCCCCGACAATGACCAGGTGCTGCTGCAAGGGGCGGCATGGGCTGATACCGTGATTGCCGCATGGGGGACGCATGGCGCGCATTTGGGTCGCGGTTCGGCTGTGGAATTGTTACTTAGAAAACAGCGGGTTAAGATGTTCCATCTTGGCCTGTCAAAAGCGGGCCACCCAAAGCACCCTTTGTATATCTCCTATGCCCAAGAACCGCTTGCCTGGCCCGATTAGGGAGCGGTTAACCGCTATCTGTATATGCTTTTGACCAACGCATAAGAGTATGGGCACTCTTATGAAGGGTGACGCGTCTTGTGCGGGTCAGTGAAGTTGGAATTCTGTGATGTTGTTCTTGGCCGGTTTAATGGGATTGATGGCGGTGGGGGCGGTTGCCTTTGTCGATATCGGCGTTGGGGACGACGACGACGATACCTTTCCTGACGACCTGCCCCCCACAAATGGCCAGACCATTTCGGGAACCAGTCAGGCAGACATCCTGACAGGGGGCGAAAACAACGATCAGATTGGCGGATATGACGGTGCAGATCTGATCAGCGGCCAGGGCGGCAATGACTATGCCCAGGGCGATGCCGGAAACGACACGGTGAGTGGCGGGGCTGGCAATGATGACCTGCACGGCAACGACGGCAACGACCTGATTGAAGGCGGTGCCGACGACGACAGCCTAACCGGCCACAACGACAATGATGTGCTGCGCGGTGGTTTCGGAAATGATTCGCTCAACGGGTCTGCGGGCGATGACGCGCTGTTTGGCGACGACGGCGATGATGCGCTGTTGGGCGGATTGGGCAATGACATCTTGGCCGGCGGGCGCGGTTCGGATGCATTGTTTGGCGGCTGGGGTAACGACCTGATTGTCGGGGTCGAAGACGACCCTGATGTTGCGGGCATCTTGGACGAGGATGAAGCTGACTTTCTGAATGGCGGCGATGGCGACGATACGATTGTGGCAGGTCAGAATGATGTGGTTACAGCGGGTGGCGGGGCCGACAATATCATTCTGGGGAATTGGATCACCGATGGAAACGCCGCAGTGATCGAAGATTTTGAAGCCGAAGATGACAGTTTGTTGCTGGTGTGGGACGATAGCCAGGCTGAAGATGAAGCGCCCGAGGTTTCTGTCGATCCCGATCCGGAAAACCCCGACCAGACGCTGGTGCGCATGAACGGGGTGATTGTTGCCTCTGTAAAAAGCGCGGATGTGTTGACTGTTGCCGATGTGTCGATCATCCCGCTTAGTTCTGCGATCGCGGCGGGTCTGGCCCTGACATGAGAACCCTTTCTCATCCGGTCCGGACCACGGGGCCCAGCGCAACCGGCAACTCAATAAAGTCTTTGCCAACTGCCCGAAACTTTCCTATACGCGCCCATCGCCCGCTGATTCAAAACAGGGGGTGATGCTCCATGGGCCTGTGCTGGACGACATCCCGGCCTGCGCCATCACTTTAACCTTTTGAAAAGGAGACCCCGATGTCGATTACGCTAGAAGAAAAAGCACGCGTCATGAAAGAATTCGCAACCAAAGAAGGCGATACAGGTTCGCCCGAAGTTCAGGTTGCCATTCTGTCCTCGCGCATCGCAACGCTGACCGAGCACTTCAAAACCCACAAGAAAGACAACCACGGTCGCCGTGGCCTTTTGAAAATGGTTGCGACACGCCGGAAGCTTTTGGACTATGTTAAAGGCAAAGATGACGCTCGTTATCAGGACCTTATCAAACGTCTTGGCCTGCGTCGCTAAGCTAACAAAAGATCATACATCGGTCATTGCGACCCGTGACATGATTTAACCGCGCCCCATCGGGACGCGGTTTTTTTATGCCACCAAATCTCGTGGATGACGCGGGGGCCGCGCCTCAGCCCTGCTCTTCCTGACACTCGATCGCCGCCTCAAGCGCCTGATAGCTTCCGGTAAGGTCGATCGACATGACCTGCCCCACTTCGGTATAAAGCGTCATGGTTTGTTTTAGGGCGATGTCGAACAAGAAGTCTTCTTCGTCAAACATGATGTCGGCCCCCGGCACATCATTAAGGTACATGCCTTTGGCATCGGCCTCGTATTCCTGCCCGTCCAGATCGAACAGAACAGGATACATCGCACCCTCTTCGATATCGCCCCATGCGTCATTGAAGGCCGTGACATAGCCCATGCCCTCATTCCGATCAAAGCCGATGCGAACAACCGAACCGTCGGTAAATTGCGATTGGATCAGGCATCCATCCCCCAGTGTCGGGTCAATCATCACGTCCCAATATTCAGACGCGCCCCACTGCTCCAACTCTTGAGCCACAACCGGCGTGGCACATACCGCACCAACAGCTACTATTCGCGCAATAGACTTTAACATCGCATTTTCCTTTTCATTAATTTTCTCACTGTCATCTAAACAGAAGCAAACCTGCACCTCTTATCCGGTCAGCCTTGCAAGACAACCTGGCAGAAGTCACGCAGAATGAAACCTGACCATCATTCGATCTAACGCATGCATTGCGTTGTTGGGCCGCCAAACCGGCTGCTCCAGCAGTTCGATCCGGTCGACTTTCTGCGCGAGGGTCGTCAGCACTGCCTCCATCTCGGCGCGGGCGATATTTTGACCAACGCAGCCATGCACCCCCACACCAAAGGCCAGATGCCCGGCAGGTTTGCGGTTAATGCGGAACTCTTGCGGGCTATCCCATTTGTCGGGGTCCATATTCGCCGATCCCAAGACGCATAAAACCTTGCTGTGTTCGGCAATATCGACGCCTGACACCTGCGTATCCGCCTTGGCTGTGCGGCAAAAGGTATGGACCGGCGACGTATAGCGCAGCACTTCTTCAAAACAGGGGCGGGCCAGCGACGGGTCGGCTTTCAGCTTTTCGAACTCGGCCGGATGCTGCGCAAGGCAGACCAACGCATTGCCGATGCTCGACACTGTCGTGTCCACCCCCGCCGACAGAAACGACCGCACCAGCAGACCTGCTTCGTCATGGGTTATATCGCCGGCGTCGGCGGCGGCATAGAGGATGCCGCCCATGCCATCGCCGGTCAGCCTGTCGCGCGCGCAAGCCGCGTTGATCCACGGAATAATCTCGGCGGCTTTGACCATCGTCGCCTTGCGAATGTCGTTGTCAGGCCCCAGCGAATTGAAAACCATCGCACCGTAATCCACCAGATGCCGTTTGTTCACATCGGTCATGCCAACCGCTTTGGGAAACACATTTGTCGGAAAGACTTCGGCGAAATCGCCCACCGCGTCGAAACCGTCGCGCGTCAGCAGATCGTTGATCAGACGTGCTGCCTCGTCAAAGAACATCTGTTTATAGCCCGCAGCAACCTTGGGCGACATCGCGCGGATCATCACCTTGCGCACGGCCGTGTGTTCGGGCGGGTCGACCTCCAGGATGATGGAATTGGGCCGCCAGCTCTGACCATGGGCGAAATCGTCCAACCCCACACCGCGTGAAGATACGAACCGCTCCCAATCCGAGAAAATCTCTTTTGTTTCAGGGTAACGCCCGACGGCCAGAACGGAATATTTGGGAATATACACAACAGGCCCCTTGGCGCGCAGTTCCGCATAATACGGTTCCGGATCGCGCAAGATCTCGACCGAATAGGGGTCAACATCCCAAACCGGAACGCCCTTGGGCGGAGAAATCGCCACATGCCCTGCAATCATCTCCATTTTGCGGTCCTCCCAAACCCGACAGGCTTGCCTGCCTGTCCCCATCAAAGGCCAAGCCCCCCTGTTGAGCAAGGAGTTTCACAAAACGCTGCGTCAACGCTTCTCTTCCCATCGCACGCAAACTCCTGTATGGCCGCACAATCTGAAAGCCGGCGCCCGGACTCCAGCGCCCGACAAAGAAGATACCGGAGTCAGGGGGAATATGCCCCCTACGCAAATGGCCCAACGCGGGCCGAAACAGGAAACGTAGATGTTTAATGTAACGACAAAATCCATGCAGTGGGGCGAAGAAACGCTTACACTGGAAACAGGCAAAGTGGCCCGTCAGGCAGACGGTTCGGTTATCGCGACACTGGGCGAAACCAGCGTCATGGCCAACGTCACTTTTGCACGTCAGCAAAAGCCCGGTCAGGACTTTTTCCCGCTGACCGTTCACTACCAAGAGAAATACTATGCCGCCGGTAAAGTACCGGGTGGCTTTTTCAAGCGTGAGGCCCGCCCCACCGAGAAAGAAACACTGACAGCCCGTCTGATCGACCGTCCGATCCGCCCGCTGTTCGTACCCGGCTTCAAAAACGAAGTTCTGGTGATGTGTACCGTTCTGAGCCACGATCTGGTGAACGACCCCGATATGGTCGCGATGATCGCCGCATCCGCTGCGCTGACCATTTCCGGCGCGCCGTTCCGTGGCCCGATTGCCGCGTGCCGCGTTGGTTTTGAAGGTGGCGAATACGTCCTGAACCCGACCGTTGACGACATGCAGGACCTGCGCCTGAAGCCCGAACAGCGTCTGGATCTGGTTGTTGCCGGTACCAAAGAAGCCGTGATGATGGTTGAATCCGAAGCCTACGAGCTGTCGGAAGAAGAAATGCTGGGCGCGGTTAAATTCGCCCACGAGCAGATCCAGCCTGTTATCGACCTGATCATTGATCTGGCCGAAGACACCGCGAAAGAGCCGTTTGATTTCCAGCCTGTTGACTATTCGGACCTGTCCGCTGCCGTCAAAGCCGCTGGCGAAGACGCAATGCGCGCCGCCTTTGCAATCGCTGACAAGCAAGAGCGCACCGCCGCTGTTGCAGCCGCACGCGAGACCATCAAAGCAGCCCTGACCGACGAGCAAAAAGAAGATGCGAACCTTGGTTCCGCTTTGAAAAAGCTTGAAGCGTCGATCCTGCGCGGTGACGTTGTTAAGACAGGCACACGCATCGACGGTCGCAAGACTGACGAAATCCGTGAAATCGTATCCGAGACAGGCATCCTGTCGCGCACCCACGGTTCGGCCTTGTTCACACGTGGCGAAACCCAGGGTCTGGTTGTGACCACATTGGGCACCGGCGACGACGAGCAGTTCATCGATGCGCTGCACGGCAACTTCAAATCCAACTTCCTGCTGCACTACAACTTCCCTCCCTACTCGGTTGGTGAAGTTGGTCGCGTTTCCGGCCCTGGCCGTCGCGAAATCGGTCACGGCAAGCTGGCTTGGCGTGCGTTGCAGGCGGTTCTACCGGCTTCCACCGACTTCCCCTACACCATCCGCGTTGTGTCCGAGATCACTGAATCGAACGGCTCTTCCTCGATGGCGTCGGTTTGTGGTGGTTCCTTGTCCATGATGGACGCAGGCGTACCATTGAAAGCGCCAGTCGCTGGTGTGGCCATGGGTCTGATCCTGGAAGAAGACGGTTCCTATGCAATCCTGTCCGACATCCTGGGTGACGAAGACCACCTTGGCGACATGGACTTTAAAGTGGCCGGTACCGAAGCAGGTATCACGTCGCTGCAAATGGACATCAAGATCGCCGGCATCACGCCAGAGATCATGGAAAAAGCCTTGGCCCAAGCCAAAGCCGGCCGCGTTCACATCCTTGGTGAAATGAACAAAGCACTGTCCGGCGCGGGTGAATTCTCGGTTCACGCACCACGCATCGAAACGATGCAGATCCCAACCGACAAGATCCGTGAAGTTATCGGTTCCGGCGGTAAAGTGATCCGTGAAATCGTTGAAGTGTCCGGTGCCAAGGTCGACATCAACGACGAAGGCATCATCAAGATCGCATCGCCAAACGGCGAGTCGATCAAGAAAGCCTATGACATGATCTGGTCCATCGTGGCCGAGCCTGAAGAAGGTGCGGTTTACACCGGTACCGTCGTCAAGATCGTTGATTTCGGTGCATTCGTGAACTTCTTTGGCAAGCGCGACGGTCTGGTCCATGTGTCCCAGATCGAAAACCGCCGCCTGAACCACCCTTCGGATGTTCTGAAGGAAGGTCAGGAAGTGAAAGTCAAACTTCTGGGCTTTGACGATCGCGGCAAGGTGCGCCTGTCGATGAAAGTTGTCGATCAGGAAACTGGCGAAGAGATCAAAAAAGAAGAAGGTGCCGAGGAGTAATCCTTAGCCCCTTTCGGAAACGACAAAGCCCCGGTGGAAACGCCGGGGCTTTTTTGCGCCTTGGGCACCGACATGCCGGGCCACCATATCAAAGCTTTGAAACCCCCATAAAACGGGTTATTCCACGGCAATGAACTCTCTTATCATCCACATGCCCGGCAGCATTGAACGGCGTCCCAACGCTGAAAAACTGCTGCGCGATCTTCCCCACGCGCAGCTTGTTGACGCCGTTGACGGGCGTGACACGACCCAAGTGGCTGATTTGAGGGCTTTACCCGGAAATCTGCACAAGCCAGCCTATCCTTTTGCGCTGAAGGGCGGCGAAATGGGCTGTTTTGCCAGCCACCGCAAGTGCTGGCAGATGATCGTGGATAACGGATGGGACTATGCAATCGTGGCCGAGGATGACGTGGCCGTTTCATTAACCGATTTCGCCCGCACCCTGTCGATGATCACGGCCCATATGACCCCCGACATGTTCATACGCCTGCCCTTTAAGAACCGCGAGAAGACCGGCATCGTCATTGCGACGGACGGCGATACACGGCTGCTGCTGCCCCGAAAAATCGGGTTGCAAACCGGCTGTCAGGTCGTGGGCCGCGAAGCTGCAAAACGGCTGTTGGCAAAGTCGGAACAGATTGACCGGCCCATTGATACATGGCTGCAGATGCACTGGGTCACCGGACAGCCGGTCCACACGCTGCTGCCCAACGGGCTAAGCGAAATCGCAGGGCAAATTGGCGGATCAACGATCCAACAAAAAACCCGCACCAGCGGCAAGCTGATGCGGGAGATCAAGCGCGCGTGGTACCGCGCGCAGGTCAGACTGCGGCCACAACGGCCCTAAGCTGCCCTTATTTCGGTGCTTTGGTCGTGCGCAGATACGGCAGCACAGTTGTGAATTCGCCAAACTTGGTCTTGGCATCGGCATCCGAAACAGATGTCGGGATGATCACGTCATCACCCACATTCCAGTTCGCCGGTGTCGCGACACCTTTGCCAGACGACATCTGCAAACCGTCTAGGGCGCGCAGAACTTCGGCAAAGTTACGGCCGACGGACATCGGATAGGTCATCGACAGCTTCAGCTTTTTGTCTGGCCCGACGATGAACACGGCACGCACAGTCGCGCTGTCGTTCGGTGTGCGGCCATCGGGCAAATACGCTTCGGCGGGCAGCATGTCGAACGCCTTGGCCACCTTCAAATCTTCGTCAGCGATGATCGGAAAACCGGCCTTGGCTTTGGCGAAACCTTCGATGTCGGTCTTCCATTTCTTGTGCTCTTCGGCACTGTCCACGGAAATACCCATCACCTTCGTGCCGCGCTTGGCCCACTCGTCGGCCAGTTGCGCCACGGCACCGAATTCGGTCGTGCAAACTGGCGTAAAGTCCTTGGGATGCGAGAAAAGGATCGCCCAGCTGTCACCGATCCACTCGTGCAGATTGATCGTGCCCTGATCCGTTTCGACGGTCATGTCGGGGATAGTATCGTTAATACGCAAAGCCATTTTAAAGTCTCCTGTTATTGTTAAAATTCATATTCCGCATTCCCTAAATGTCTTTTGCAGGCCTGTGAAAGGCCTCACTTGCAGGTGCGACACTGTGGTGACATGGTGTGCGCAAATGGCAAGGGCAACCCCCGTGCTGCGATATCATAAAAGGAGCTTTCCAATGCTAGAGAAACGCGAATTCTATATTAACGGCGAATGGGTATCGCCCGCAAAGCCGAATGATTACCATGTGATCGACCCTTCCACCGAGGAACCCTGTGCGGTTATTTCCCTTGGTGATCAAGCAGATACAGACGCAGCAGTTGCCGCCGCCAAAGCCGCGCTGCCCGGTTGGATGGCAACCCCACCTGCCGAACGTATCGCGCTGCTGGAAAAACTGCTTGAGATTTATCAAGCCCGCGGCGAAGATCTGGCCGTTGCCATGAGCACCGAAATGGGTGCCCCGCTGGAACTGTCCCGCACGTCGCAGGTTGGTGCCGGCACATGGCACCTAAGCAACTTTATCAAGGCCGCGAAAGAATTCAAATTCGAACAGCCCCTTGGCGATCACGCCCCCAACGACCGCATCATCCGCGAAGCGGTTGGCGTTGCAGCGCTGATCACCCCTTGGAACTGGCCAATGAACCAGATCACCCTCAAGGTCGGTGCCGCCGTGGTTGCGGGCTGCACGATGGTTCTGAAACCCTCCGAGGAAAGCCCGCTGGACGCGATGATCTTTGCCGAGATGATGGACGAGGCCGGTTTCCCGAAAGGTGTGTTCAACCTTGTGAACGGTGACGGCGTCGGCGTTGGCAGCCAGTTGTCCTGCCACAAAGATGTCGACATGATCAGCTTTACCGGCTCCACACGCGCGGGCACGCTGATTTCCAAAGCGGCCGCAGATACGCTCAAGAAAGTGCATCTGGAACTGGGCGGCAAAGGCGCGAACCTGATCTTTAACGATGCGGATGACAAGGCCGTAAAACGCGGCGTTCTGCATATGATGAACAACACCGGCCAGTCGTGTAACGCGCCCAGCCGCATGTTGGTGCAGTCCGATGTCTATGACAAAGCCGTCGAAGAAGCGGCGAAAGTGGCAGCGCAAGTGACCGTTGGCCCCGCATCCCAGGAAGGCCGCCACATTGGCCCCGTCGTCAACGAAAGCCAGTTCAACAAGATCCAGGACCTGATCCAAAAAGGCATCGACGAAGGTGCCCGTCTGGTCGCTGGTGGCACGGGTCGCCCTGACGGGTTGAACCGTGGTTTCTTTGTCAAACCGACCGTCTTTGCTGACGTGACACCCGACATGACCATCGCCCGCGAGGAAATCTTTGGCCCGGTGTTGTCGATCATGAAGTTCGACACCGAGGAAGAAGCCGTTCAGATCGCCAATGACACGGTCTATGGCCTGACCAACTATGTCCAAAGCCAGGACGGCGCACGTCGCAACCGTCTGGCCCGCCAATTGCGGTCCGGCATGGTCGAGATGAACGGCCAAAGCCGCGCAGCAGGCTCGCCATTCGGTGGGATGAAACAATCCGGTAATGGCCGCGAGGGCGGCTTGTACGGGATCGAGGATTTCACCGAGATCAAGGCAGTGTCCGGTTGGGCTGCCGAGTAAACGGCTAGAAAACGAAAGAAAGGCCATCTGGATCAGATGGCCTTTCTTACTGGCGGATCATTCGCGCGGTGGTAGCCGACGGTATTTCCAGGGTTTCGCAAATACGTGACATCATCTATGCAGCTTTGAAAATATTGGGGGGACACTTATGATCTACGCGCGACTGCACGGCCGCTTGGGCAACCAGATGTTTCAGTACGCCGCAGCTTGTGGTCTTGCTGCGCGGTTGTCGGTACCCTTTTCAATCGACACCCGCCGCGCTGTCTATAAGGGCGAAGGTGAATTGCGTCGCGTCTTTGATCTCGACTGGGCAGAGCCTGAAAAACTCCCCCCTTCACAGAACGAACGCCCCCTGGCCTATTATCTGTGGCGCGCGTTCAAGACCTCTCCAAAGATCTACCGCGAACGCACCCTGGCCTATGACCCGAATTTCGAGACGCTTGGCAACGGCACTTACCTGCACGGCTATTGGCTATCCGAGAAATACTTCTCCAATGTAGAAGACGAGCTGCGCAAAGCATTTGTTTACCGCTATCCGATGTCGTCACAAAACGCGGAAATGGCCCAGCAGATTGCCGAAACAACGTCGATCTGCCTGCATGTAAGACGCGGTGATTTTGTTGATCTGGGCGTCAATACTTTTTGCGATCAAAGCTATTATGAAAAGGGTCTTGCTGCCGTATCGGAGGGGCTAAAAGACCCCACAGTCTTTGTGTTCTCTGATGATCCGCAATGGGCAAAAGACCATCTGCCATTGCCGTTCAAGAAAGTTGTCGTCGATTTCAACGGCCCCGAAACCGATTACGAAGACCAGCGGTTAATGTCCCTGTGCGAACATAATGTAATCGCCAATTCATCTTTCAGCTGGTGGGCGGCGTGGCTGAACAAGAACCCAGAAAAACGTGTTGCAGGCCCCAAAAAGTGGTTCGTTGACCCAAAGCGTATCGACATCGACATATTGGCCGACGGCTGGATCAGAATTTAACCTTTCCGGAGCGTCAAACCCGGCCAAGCCCGGCCAAACCCGCCCCTAGAACGGTGCTTTTGCCCTGACCTTGGTCGAATGCCCGCCTTGTGGATGGTTGAACCGCAGTTCTTCGGAATGCAGCATCATGCGCGGGAAATCCAGGGCCGGACCCGTCGCATAAAACGGATCACCCAAGATCGGATGGCCAAGGCTCAGCATATGAACGCGCAACTGGTGGCTGCGGCCGGTTTTGGGTGACAAACGGATGCGCGATGTATCGCCTTCGTCCTTCAACAACCGCCAGTCTGTTTGCGCGGATTTACCCGTTTCATGACACACCATCTGAAGCGGCCGGTTCGGCCAGTCCACGATCAATGGCAGATCAATGGTGCCCGACTTTTCCTCGGGCACACCCCAGACACGCGCGACATAGGTTTTGCGGGTCATGCGCTTTTCAAACTGCAACCCCAGATGCCGCTGCGCATAGGGCGTCAGCGCAAAGATCATCACGCCGGATGTGTCGCGGTCCAACCTGTGCACCAGCAAAGCGTCCGGAAACACGGCCTGTATCCGCGCAATCAGGCAATCCGCCAGATGCGGACCCTTGCCGGGGACCGACAGCAAACCTGCGGGTTTATCGACGAGCAACACTTCGGCGTCTTCGTGCAAAACCACCAAAGGATCTTGCGGGGGGCTATATTCTGTTTCCATACCTGTCCGTCTCAGATGTAGGGTGGTTTTTCAACCCACCTGCTGCAAAGGACCGACCATGCACCCCACAATTACCAATATGATTGACGTCGTCGCCAAAGGCGAGGCCGACAGGATCGCGCCGCTGCTGGCCGAGGATGTCACGTTCATGCCGCCGACCTATTACAAGACATGGACCGGCCGCGCCCCTGTTGCTGCTGTGCTGGGTCATGTGGGGCAAGTGTTCAGCGACTTCAAGTACCGCCGCATCATGGGCGAAGGCAACGACTGGGCGCTGGAATTTCAATGCAAGATCGGCGATCTGGATGCCGTAGGCGTTGATTTGATTACCCTTGGCGACGACGGGTTGATCGCCAAATTCGAGGTCGCCATGCGCCCGCATAAATCCATCGGCGCGCTGCGCGATGCGATGAATGCACGGGTGATGAAAGACCCCAGCTTCCTCGCCTTCAAAGACGCGCTGTCATAGGCCGCTATGGGGGGCGGTGGACTGCCCCCCTATTTGTGCCGCATCTGCCTGAACAACGAGATCGAATAGATCACCAAAGCCGCCCAGATCAGCGGAAACGCGATCATCCGCGCGTGGCCAAAGGGTTCGTCGAACACCAGAACAGCGCATAGAAAAATCATCGTCGGTGCGATGTATTGCAAGATGCCGATGGTCGACAGGCGCAACCGCTTGGCCCCGTTGGCGTAGAAAATCAACGGCACCGCCGTGACCAGCCCGCAGCCTAACAGCATCCACGTGTCAAACGGCGTTCCTTGCAAGAAATGCATCTGGCCCGTGGCGCTCAGATATCCGAGATAGATCAACGCCGGGATCAACAGGATCAACACCTCAAGCAGGAACCCCTGGTTCGGGCCGATCGGCAGGCGTTTCTTGGCCAAAGCGTACAAGCCAAAGGTCAGCGTCAGGCTAAGTGCCACCCAAGGGAATTTCCCTGACTCTATCGTCAAAATCGCCACGGCAACCGCCGCCAGGGCAATCGCGGCCAGTTGCAGTTTTGACAACCGTTCGCCCAGCAGGACTGACGCCAGCAGAATGCTGAACAGCGGGTTGATGTAATACCCCAACGACGCATCCAGCGCGTGGCCCGAATTGACAGCCCAGATGTAGATGCCCCAGTTGATTGAAATCAGCGATGCCGTCACGCAACCCATCAGCAAGGTGCGCGGGGACCGGAATGCCTCGCGCAGTGTCGCGGTGCGGCCCAGCAGGATCAGAACCAGTGCGCCGACGGGGACGGACCAGATGATCCGGTGCACAACAATCTCGGCCGCAGGGATATGCGCCATCGCCTTCATGTACAGCGGTAGAAACCCCCACATGACATAGGCCCCGACCGCAAAGCCCAACCCTTGTAGCGTGTCTTCGGATTTCGTCGGGATGTCGGCAGAAAGGGTGTCTGGATTGCGCATGTTGGTCTCCTTGGCCCCCTGCTTACGCGTGGCGCGGGCCAACTGCCAGCATCAAACTTTCACGCGCTCCGCAGACGGGTCGTACATGGGTTTCAGCGATACCTCGGCCTTCACCCGCGCTCCGGCGATGTCGATCTCGTAAGTTGATGCCAGAACATCTGCTGCGGCTTCGCCCTTGCAAGGCACATAGCCCATGCCGATCGCTGCGCCCAGATGATGGCCGTAGGCCCCCGATGACAGATGGCCGACAATCCGCCCGTCACGCAATATCGGTTCGTTGTGATACAGCAGTGGGTCGGGGTCGGTCAGCTTGAACTGCACCAAGCGCCGTTCCAGCCCGGTTTCCTTCTTTCGCAACACAGCATCACGTCCGATGAATGCGGGTTTGTCGGTCTTGACGGCAAAGCCGAGCCCCGCCTCCAGCACGTGATCCTCGCTGGTGATGTCATGGCCAAAATGGCGAAAGCCTTTTTCAATGCGGGCGCTGTCCATCATGTGCATCCCGCATAGTTTCAGGTCCATGTCCTGCCCCGCCGCCATCAACGTCTCGAATACATAGGCGGCCATGTCGGTGCTCACGTAAACCTCCCACCCCAGCTCGCCCACATAGGTGACGCGGTGCACGCGGGCGAGGCCCATGCCCAGCTCGATCTCTTGCGCGGTGCCAAAGGGGTTCACCTCGTTCGAGAAGTCATTCGGGCTGACCGCCTGCATCAGCTTGCGGGCATTCGGCCCCATCACAGCCAGCACAGCCTCGCCTGCTGTAACGTCCGTGATCACCACGTTAAAATTGCCCTGATGGCGCTGGATCCACGTCTGATCTGCCAGTCGGGTCGCCGCAGGTGTGACCACCAGATAGGCGGTTTCAGACAGGCGGGTGACAGTCACATCCGCCTCGATCCCCGCGCGGTCGTTCAGAAATTGCGTATAGACGATCTTGCCCACGGGCACGTCATACTGACCGCCGCCGATATGGTTCATGAACGCGGTGGCATCGCGCCCCTCGACACGGATTTTGCCAAAGGACGACATATCATACATGCCGACGTTGCTGCGCACCGCCGCCAGTTCGGCGGCAACATTGCCAAAGAAGTTCTGCCGCTTCCAGCTATACTCATACGCAGGGGTCTGGCCGGAATTGGCGAACCAGTTGGCACGCTCCCAGCCGGCAAGTTCCCCCATCACGGCACCCTGTTCCAGCAGTTGGCTGTGGAATGGTGTCCGCCTGATCCCCCGTGCAGTCGCCTTTTGGCGGTAAGGGTAGTGATCGGCATAAAGCAGGCCCAGCGTTTCTTTTGCCCGCGCCACCAGATAGGTTTTGTTGCCCTGAAAGGGCTGCATCCGGCCAATATCGACATCCCCCAGATCAAAGGGCTTCGCGCCGTCCTCCATCCATTGCGCCAGTGCCATGCCAGCACCGCCCGCCGATTGAATACCGATGGAATTAAAGCCCGCCGCGACCCAGACGTTGTCCATCTCGGGGGCCAGCCCCAGATGATAGGCATCGTCGGGGGTGAAGCTTTCGGGGCCGTTAAAGAACGTGTGAATGCCCGCCTCGGCCAGCATCGGCATCCGGTTCACGGCAGCCTCGAGGATCGGCTCGAAGTGGTCGAAATCCTCGGGCAGTTGGTCGAATTCGAAACTGTCGGGAATGCCCTGCATCCCCCAGGGTTTTGACACGGGTTCGAACGCCCCCAGCATGATCTTGCCCGCGTCATATTTGTAATAGGCACATTCATCCGGTACCCGCAGCACCGGCAGTTGCTCAAGCCCCTGGATCGGCTCGGACACGATATAGAAATGTTCACAGGCTTGCAGCGGGACGCTTGTACCCAGCATCGCGCCAACCTCATGCCCCCACATCCCCGCACAGTTCACAACATGGTCGCAGGTGATCTGGCCCTGGGTGCCGTCTTCGGCCAGATATGCCACGCCCGTGATCCGCCGCCCGTCGCGCAAGGCCTTGGTGGCTTTCACCCGCTCGAATATCTGCGCGCCGCGCAGCCGTGCGCCCTTGGCCAGCGCCAAGGCGATATTGCCCGGATCGCCCTGCCCGTCCTTATCAAGGAAAACACCCCCCGTGACGCTGTCCGTGTTCAGATGCGGATAGCGGGCCTTGACCTCCTCGGGACCGATTTCTTCGATATCGACACCAAAGGCGCGGGCCATGGCGGCAGAGCGGAAGATCTCTTCGCGCCGTTCATCCGTCAGGGCCACGGTGATCGACCCGCAGCGTTTGAACCCTGTCGCAACACCGGTTTCCACCTCCAAGCCGCCATAAAGCTCTTGGGAATACTTGGCCAGCCGCGTCATATTGGCGGTTGCACGCAACTGCGCGATCAGGCCAGCCGCGTGCCATGTGGTGCCCGAAGTCAACTGCTTGCGTTCCAGCAGCACCACATCCTTCCACCCCAGTTTGGTCAGGTGATAGGCGACAGAGCATCCAATGACGCCTCCCCCGATGATAACAACGCGCGCTTGAGAGGGGAGTGCCATAAGATGTGTTCCTTAGACGATGGTGTGACCGGCCGCGCGCAAACGCTTGGCGATTTCTTTGATATGGGCGGGGCCGACTTCGCAGCAGCCGCCAACAATCGTGGCCCCTTGGTCGATCCAGTCCATGACATGGTCGGCATAAGCCGCGGGCGTGAGGTCCTGTCGTGCGTTCAGGGCATCAACGGTGGGTTTGTCTTCCAGAAACTCCTGCGTGATCTTCTCGAACCCGTTTGCATAGGCCCCGAAGGGCAGACCAGCAGTCTTGAGGATATCCAGGGCAGGTTTGATCGCTTCGGGTGAAGAACAGTTGATCAGCAGTGCGGCGGCCTTGCCCACATAGGGCAGCACATCGGCCAAAGGCTCTCCCGAGCGCAGGCGCGTGCCGTCCTGGTCATCGACCGACAAGGCCACCCAAACCGGCAGACCTGTTTCCAGCGCGGCATCCAGAACGCTGCGTGCATGCAAAACAGACACCACGGTTTCGCACAGGATCAGGTCCGACAACGGGGCGGTCAACTGCGCCTTTTCGCGGTAAATCTTGATGGCAGTGTCATAGTCGGGGTGCAGATCCGGGCGGTAGCTGGCCTTGATCGGGCCAATACCACCGGCAACGCGCGCGCCATCAAAATCAGCCGCAGCGGCCCTGGCTTCGGCCATCGCCGCATCGTTCAACTCGGCAAAGCGGCTCTCGTAGGGGGTGCCGTCCAGACGGTCGCGAAAGATCGCGTAGGTATTGGTTGTCGCGATGGTGGCACCGGCGGCAAAGTAATCGCGGTGCACCGCCTCGACCATACCGGGGTGGTCGATCATGACCTGCGTGCCCCAAAGCGGCGTTGCCTTGTCGCCAGCACGATGGACCAATTCCTGCCCCATGCCACCATCAAGAAGGATGATTTCTGTCATAGCATCTCCTGTTGAGCCGGAATTTTCAGAAAATTCCGGCCCGTTTTCTTTGAAAGAAAACGACTACGCCCGCAGGCGCTCGTTTTCCGGATCCCATAGCGGCTGGTCCGCCTGCACAATTGCGCGGCACTTGGTGCCGAAGATGTCCACGTAGACTTCTGTTCCGGCTGTCGCAAGGTCGGCCCGCAGCATCCCGAAAGCGATTGATTTGTTCACACGGTAGCCCCAGTCGCCCGAGGTCGTTTCACCAACCACTTCACCGTTATGCGACAGCGTCGACATATAGGGCGCATCCTGATCCCCCGCTTCGACAACCAGCGTGACAAAGCGTTTTGAGACGCCCTGTTGCTGTTCGTTTTGCAACGCGGCCTTGCCGGGGAAATCCTGCGGTTTGTCCAGTTTCACGAACCGGTCCAGCCCGCCTTGCAGCATGGTATAATCCGTCGACAAATCGCCTTTCCACGCGCGATAGCCCTTTTCCATCCGCAGTGAATTCAGCGCCCACATGCCAAAGGGTTTTGCCCCGGCTGCGATGACCGCATCATAAATCACCGGCATATCCGCATTGGCGGCGTGAATTTCCCAGCCCAACTCGCCCGCAAAGCTGACCCGTGCCAAAGCGCAATTTTGCCCTGCGACGACAGCGGCCTGATGTGACAACCAAGACGCAGACAAATCAGCCTGCGTATCCAGCGCCTTGAACAGCTCACGTGACTGCGGGCCTGTGACGATCAACGTCGAATAGTCGCGCGTGTGGTCTCTCAGGGTCAGGCCTGCCTCGATCGCAGGGCGCAGCACATCGAAATCATGCCACTGGGCGGTGGCGGCGGTGATCAGGGTAAAGGCATCATCGCCATGCCGCAGCACCGACATCTCTGTCACAATGCGCCCGCGGTCATCGGCGAAATAGGCAAGGTTCATCCGCCCGATCTTGGGCAGCCCGCCCGTGATCCGGCCCCGCAGCCATTCAGCGGCCCCTGCCCCTGACAGATTGAACCGCGAGAACCCCGGCAAATCCAGCACGCCGACATGATCGCGCACCGCCTCGCATTCCTCGCGGATGCGCTGCGCCCACGGGCCGTTTCTGTCCCATGTCTGGGTCGCCTCCTCTGACACATCATCGCCCGGAGCTGCGAACCAATTGGCGCGTTCCCAGCCGTTATAGGCCCCCATCTGCCCGCCCTGTGCGATGATCCGGTCATGCACAGGCGACAGCTTTTTATCGCGCCCCGCAGGCCAGGCGTGGCGCGGGAAATGCATGGCGTATTCGTGGCCGTAGACTTCGATGGCCTTCTGGTTGGCATAGTCCTGATCGGTGTAATCGGTATAGCGGCGCGGGTCTGTCGCCCACATGTCCCATTCGGTCTGGCCTTCGGTGACCCATTCGGCCAGCACCTTGCCCGCACCACCGCCTTGGGTGATGCCAAAGGTGAACACGCACGCCTCGAACGCATTGGGCACGCCGGGCATCGGGCCCAGCAGGGGCAGACCATCGGGTGCATAGGGGATCGGGCCGTTGATCACACGGCCGACACCTGCCGTGCCAAGGATCGGCACACGGGCCATTGCGTCCTCGATATACCATTCGAGCCGTTCCAGATCGTCAGGGTAAAGCTGGAACGAGAAGTCATCGGGCATCGGATCATCGGGCCGCATCCAGTGGCCTTTGCAGTTCCGCTCGTAGGGGCCAAGGTTCAGCCCGTATTTGTCTTGGCGCAGGTAGTAAGAGCTATCGACGTCGCGCAACAGCGGCACCTTGTGACCTTGGGCCAAGGTCCATTCCTTGAGCTCGGGGATGTCGTCGGTCAGGAAATACTGATGGCTCATCGTGGCCATCGGCACCGTGCGCCCGCCATAGGGTTTGAACCATTCGCCCACGCGCTGCGCATAGTAGCCAGCGGCGTTCACCACCTTTTCGCAGCGGATATCGCCTTTGGCCGTGTGCACGATCCATTCGCCATTCTCGCGGCTCACCCCCGTTGCGGGGCAGAACCGTTCGATCCGCGCGCCCATGTCACGCGCGCCTTTGGCCAGTGCCTGGGTCAGTTGCGCGGGGTCAATATCGCCATCATCGGGATCATACAGGCCGCCCGCCAGATCATGGGTTTCAATGAACGGGTATTTTTCCTTGATCGCGGCAAGGTCCATCATCTCGAGGTTTAGGCCCTGATAATTGCCCATCGAACAGGCGCGCTCGAACTCCATCATGCGGTTTTTGCCATGGGCCAACCGGACCGATCCGGTGACGTGGTAATTCATTGGATAGTCAACCTCGTCGGCAAGCCCCTTGTACAGGCCCAGCGAATAGCGCTGCATGTTCATCACCGCCCACGAGGTGCTGAAACTGGGGCAGTTGCCTGCCGCATGCCAGGTCGATCCGGCGGTCAGTTCGTTCTTTTCCAGCAAGACGCAATCGGTCCAGCCCATTTTCGCCAAATGGTACAGGGACGACACACCGACGACACCGCCTCCGATGATGACAACCCGTGCTGTTGTGGGAAACTCAGCCATCTTCCTTCTCCTCTTGGGGGACACCATCGGGGATGTCGTAATAATCGCCCTTGTCCGCGACAAAGATATGCCGCGTCAGGTGCAGCCCCGTGGGGCCGTCAACCGCACCAAGGGAAACGCCCGTATCCGGGTCGGCGTCGGATTTCCAGAACAGGAAACTGCCGCATGTCGGGCAAAACCCGCGCCGCACGCCGGGGGACGACGTGTACCAGCGCGGGCTGCCGTTAATCTTTAGCGCGCTGTCCATCACCTGAACCGAAACCCAATGATGCCCCGATTGCTTGCGACACTGGGTGCAATGACACGCCGCCGGTTCCCGCGCTGCCGCCTCGGCCTGAAATGTGATCTCGCCGCACAAACAGCTTCCCTGCATCATGGTCAGCCCCTTCCCGCCGGAGCAGACGCTGCCCCGAGCAAAATGCCATAAAGGATAAAGCTGGCCGCCATCACGCGGCGCACCCAAACGTTGAAAACAGCCCCCATCGCTGCGCGCCCCAACCCTGCACCAAGCGCGGTAAACCCCGTGTAGCTGAGTGCGGTCAGCGTGAGCGCGGTGGGAACAATGACCAGCATCTGATCCCAGATCGGCACGTCAGGCTGTACGAACTGGCTGAACGCGGCCAGATATCCGGCAACAGATTTGGGATTGATCGTGGCGATGGCAAAGGCCCGCAGATAGATGGACCGCGTGGGGCGTTCAATAATGCTGACAGCCGTTTTCGCATTGATCCATCCGCGCACGCCAAGATAGATTAAAAACCCCGCACCGATCAGTTTAGCCACGGTAAAGGCGGTCTGGGATGTTGCGATCAGTGCCGTGATCCCAAAGGCGGACAGGACAAGAAACAAGGCGGCCTGCGTCAGTATCCCCAGCACCCCGATCATCGCGCGGCTGAAGTCGAGGTTCATACCATTGTTAATGCAATTAACCGCATTCGGCCCGGGCGTGGTCACGAACACCACCCAAAACAACGCGAAGATGATCCATGCCTCAAAGCTCATCAATACACCGGCGGGGCAATGACCCAGATCGCAACAGCGGGGTCGGGGTTGGGATTGGCCCAGCGAAACGGCTCTCCGCGTACGCGGAAACTGTCGCCGGGGTGCAATATGTGGGTCGTCGTGCCGATCTCGATCTCGAGGCTGCCCGAGATGATGTAGCCGACCTCTTGGGTCGGGCGCGTGACCCGGTCCTTGATCCGGCTATGCGGCAGGAATGTGGAATGGACCATCTCGAAATCATCGGTCAGATCAGGGGACAGCAGTTCTTCGACCAGCCCCGCCACGGACGATCCGATGGGGCGGCGCGCGCCCTTGCGCACGATAAACCCCGCCTCGTGTGCCGGTGCGGCCGCGTGGCGGAACAACATTGAAACAGAAACACCAAGCGCCTTTGCAATGTGCCGCAGATCCGTGATGGACGGATCGGATAAATCACGCTCGACCTGGCTCATCCATCCCACCGACCGGTTCAACACATCCGCGAGCGCGTGCAGAGTCAGCCCGCGCGCCTTGCGCAGGGCACGCAGATCAGCACCCAGGGTTTGCGATGAGGAAAGCGGGGCGTGTTGCACTGGCGGGGGCTCGTGAAATTACTGATGATAATTTCACGCTGCGCCAGCTTTATGAAAAAATCCAGAACTATTTCACGCCCGCAAAGCAATCTTTCAGAATGGCCTGCAAATGATCCGCGTCATCTTGGGTGAAAGCATCGGGTTGATTGCTGTCGATATCGAACACGCCGATCAAATCGCCAGACCCGTTCCACACGGGCAAAACCAGTTCTGAACGGGTAGAGCTTGCGCAGGCGATATGACCTTCAAAGGCATCAACATCGGCCACCAGCTGGGTCTGCCCCGTGCGTGCAGCAGCCCCGCAAACGCCGCGTGAAAACGGGATCACCAGGCAGCCATGACCACCCTGATACGGACCTATTTTCAGCAGTTCCGATTCGGTGACCCGGTAAAATCCGGTCCAGTCAAAGCGGTCATCCGCGTGATGCACCTCGCAGGTGACGGTGGCCATCAAGGCGACAGCATCGGTTTCGCCCTCTGTCAGGGACTTGAGCGTTTGTGAAAGAGTGGAGTAGTCGATTTGCATGGGGTGCCTTTTGAAACGACGGTTGAAGGGGGGCTGTCTGCCCCCCAATCCCCCCGAGGATTTAAAACCATTTGGAAGTTAGGGACGTTCGATTGCGATGGCGGTGCCTTCGCCGCCGCCAATACAGATCGCCGCGATGCCGCGTTTCAGGCCGCGTTTTTCCAAGGCGTTGAGCAAGGTCACGATAATTCTTGCCCCTGAGGCCCCGATCGGGTGGCCAAGCGCACATGCGCCGCCGTTGACGTTCACGATGTCATGGGACAGCCCCATCTCGTGCATGAAGGCAAGCGGAACCACGGCGAAGGCTTCGTTTACCTCCCACAGGTCGACATCTTCTTTTTGCCACCCAAGCCGTGCGAGCAATTTTTGCGCGGCCGGAACAGGGGCGGTGGTGAAAAGACCGGGGGCCTGGGCGTGGCTGGCGTGGCCCATGATATACGCGCGCACGGTCAGACCCTGATCAGCGGCCGCTTGTTCGGAAGCGAGCACCAAAGCCGCCGCGCCATCCGAGATCGAGGACGAATTCGCCGCAGTCACGGTGCCCCCCTCACGGAAGGCGGGCTTGAGATTCGGTATCTTTTCAGGGCGCGCATTTGCGGGTTGTTCATCGGCGCTGACGGTGATGCTGCCCTTGCGCGAGGTCAGTTCCATCTGCGCGATCTCGTTGTCGAAAGCGCCGGAGGACTGTGCGTGGAGCGCACGGGACAGGGAGGCCAGTGCATAGTCATCCTGAATAGCGCGGGTGAATTGGAATGTTTCGGCGCAATCCTCGGCAAAGGTGCCCATCAGGCGTCCTTTGTCATAGGCGTCTTCGAGCCCGTCCAGGAACATGTGGTCGATCACCTGGCTATGGCCCAAACGGGCCCCGCTGCGCATTTTAGGCAGGATGTAGGGGGCATTTGTCATGCTTTCCATGCCGCCCGCGACCATGACACCGGTTTGGCCCAGCGCGATTTGGTCAAAGGCGATCATTGCGGCCTTCATCCCGGAACCGCACATTTTATTGAGGGTCGTGGCGGGGACGTCTTCGCCCAGACCCGCCTTGAAACCTGCCTGACGTGCGGGTGCCTGACCTTGCCCGGCTGGCAGGACACAGCCCATCAGCACCTCGTCCACAGTCTTGGCCCCGGCACCTTCCATGGCGGCCTTGATCGCATGACCGCCAAGATCGGCAGCTGTCATATCGGCGAAAATGCCTTGAAATCCACCCATCGGCGTGCGCGAAGCACCTGCGATTACAACTTTCTGCATTTTTGGCTCTCCCCAAAGGACTTGAATACCGAATCGTAAGATATCTGCTTTATCCCGCTGGAACACTGCAATATTTTTGGAACCAGCATATGAGACTCTCCGCAAGAACAGAAGAGCTACTGCAAGTTGTCACTGTCCTGGACAACCGGATCGACGCAGCCGTTGCGCTCGAGTTCAAGGAAAATATGCGCCAGATAACAGAAAACGCGCCTGAAAAAGTCCTGCTTGACCTGAGTGCTGTGGTTTTCATCGATTCCAGTGGGTTGGGTGCAATCGTCGCCACGATGAAACATTTGTCGCCTGGAAAAACCTTGGTGCTTGCAGGGCTGAATGGCCCGGTTGACCGTGTTTTTCGCCTGACGCGGATGGATAGCGTCTTTTCGCTTTACCCCACTTTGGACCATGCGCTGCAAGATCAATTCTAGATATGATTGCACACAGCCCTAGGAACCAAACAGACAGTGGCACCGGACCAGCACAGGTTTTCAACCTATCGCTTGGCGGGACCGCCCGTAATGTCAGGGATGCTCTGGCGACATGCCGGACACGTCTTTCAACAGTTGTTTTCGATCAGACCGCGCTGGACCAGATAGAACTGGTGATGGCTGAAACCCTGAACAATATTGTTGAACATGCTTTGACCGGCCAATCAGGCGACAACCCGATTTCAATGTCCTGCACACTAAAGGGCGACGCCCTTTCGCTCGTGTTCCAGGATTCCGGCGCGCCCTTTTTCGGCAGTACCTTGCCCCCCACCGCGTTTGAGAGGGGGCCAACAGACCCTAAATCCTTGCCCGAGGGAGGATTTGGCTGGCATTTGATACACAGCCTGACCGATAGCGTTTCTTACCGGCGCTGTGACCGGCTGAACAGACTGACGATCATAATGCACGTAAGCACAGACTTCGATGACAAAACGCGGCAATAGCGGGTTACCGGCCGACAGACCGCCCGCATGGTAATAAAAACAATCCCGGCTTAGAAAGCCTTATTATTTCCTGTTTTCACCCCAAAACCGCCGCAGCGGCATCACAGTTTCGCCCATCTTGGCCATCATACCATAAGACGTAGCTGCAATAGCTTCCCTCAACGTCGCGTCTAATAGCCCCCACCCAGTGCGCGACGTTGAGGTTCTTACCCCCCAGAAAAAATTGGTTTTCCGACTTGTGCCGCGCTAGGTTCGGCGCAAATCACAATCGCAACAGGAAACCTCTCATCATGCGCGACTTTCAATTTCCCGGACGGTCCCCCGTTCTGGCGACAAACGGCATGTGCGCCACATCACATCCCTTGGCCGCAAAGACTGCGATCAACATCCTTGAGCAGGGCGGAAACGCCATGGATGCCGCAATTGCAGGTGCTGTTCTGCTGGGGATTTGCGAGCCGCAAATGACGGGCATCGGCGGCGATTGCTTTGTGCTCTATTCCCCTGCCGGCAGCGACGAGGTGCATGCGCTGAACGGATCGGGTCGCGCGCCCAAGGCCCTGAACGCAGGCATTTTGCGTAACGCAGGCGAAACCACAGTCCCGCTGACGAGTGCCCATGCCGTATCCGTGCCCGGTGCGATGGATGCGTTCTGCACCTTGTCGAACGACATTGGGAAACTGGGTCTTGATACGCTTTTGGCCCCTGCCATCCACTATGCTGAAAACGGCGTACCTGTTGCTGCGCGCGTGGCCTTTGACTGGGCCAATGATGCCGGCACGTTGCAGGGCAAGGCGCGTGATGTGTATTTGATGGAGGGCAAGGCACCGAAGTCTGGTGCGATCTTCCGTGCGCCCGGCCAGGCCGAAGTGTTGCGTCGGGTGGCCAAAGACGGCCGCGATGCATTCTACACCGGCGAAATCGCCGAGGACATGGTTGCGGCGCTTGGCAAACTTGGCGGGCTGCACACAGCCGAGGATTTCGCAAATACCGCCTGCACCTATGGCGACCCGATCGCGGCCGCTTACAAAGACCTCGAAGTGTTGGAACACGCCCCCAACGGCCAGGGTGCCACCGCGCTTTTGATGCTCAATATGCTAGGTCATTTTGATATCGCGTCGATGGACCCGTTTGGCGCGGAACGTGTGCACATCGAAGCCGAGGCCGCAAAGCTGGCCTATGACGCGCGCAACCGTTTCCTTGCCGATCCCGATCACACGTCGCGGTTGGCACATATGCTGGATCCGGCCACCGCACAGAAACTGGCCGCGCTGATCAATCCGTCCAAGGCGATGGCAGACCCGGCCCCCCTGTCCGAGGCCGTGCATAAAGACACGATTTACATCACTGTGGTCGATAAGGATGGCATGGCGGTTTCGCTGATCTATTCGATTTTCCACGGGTTTGGGTCGGGTATTGCGTCGGATAAGTTCGGCATCTTGCTGCAAAACCGCGGCGCGGGCTTCACCCTGGAAGAAGGGCATGTGAACGAGCTGCAAGGCGGCAAACGCCCGATGCACACGATTATTCCGGGCATGATCCGCCAGAACGGCAAAGTCATGATGCCGTTTGGTGTGATGGGCGGCGCGTATCAGCCCAACGGTCATGCGCGGCTTGTTTCAAACCTGACCGATTTCGGCATGGACCCGCAGACCGCCATTGATGCGCCACGTGCGTTTACCGACAAAGGTGTGCTGAATGTGGAGCGCGGATATTCCGACGATGTCCGCGCCAAGCTGTCGGACATGGGTCACAAGGTCGAAATCCCTCGAACCGCGATTGGCGGGGCGCAAGCGATCAAATTGCGCGGCGATGGCGTTTTGGAAGGGGCAAGCGACCCGCGCAAAGACGGCAGCGCCTTGGGCTACTGATGCAAAAGGGAGGGCGTGGAAACGCGCCTTCCCGTTTAGTTCAGTTGGAAATGCAGGGGATATGCGCCATCGGTGAACGGCCCGAACAGATCGGGAATATCGGGATGATCGACAGGTTCACCAGAATAATCAGCGACCAAATTCTGTTCGGACACATAGGCCACGTAATAGCTTTGGTCGTTTTCAGCCAGCAAATGGTAATAGGGCTGGCCTTTGATGGGGCGGCTGTCTTCGGGAATCGCTTCGTACCATTCATCGGTATTGGCAAATTCCGGGTCCACGTCAAAAATCACCCCGCGAAACGGGTGTTTTTTGTGCCGAACAATCTGGCCAAGATGATATTTTGCGCGTGTTCTAATCATAACATTGATGCACCTACCTTTCGTTAGTAATCCCTTCAAGGGGCATTTGTCCAATCACAGAATACCAAGACAAGGAAACAGTGTGTGAACCTAACGCTGACAGTGCTAGAGATCGTCGCCCCGGTATTCCTGCTTGCCGGGATCGGATATGTCTGGGTGAAACTGGGGTTTGAATACCGCATCCAGTTTGTCACCCAACTGGCAATGACCCTGTCTGTTCCCTGCCTGATCTTTGTGTCCTTGATGAATGCGCAGATCGACCCTGCCGCGCTGACCGCCTTGTCGCTGGCGACTGTGGCTGCATATGGCGCTGTGACCTTGGTGGCGGCGGCACTTGTCTGGGGGATGGGCCTGAACCGCCGCACCTATCTGGCCCCGCTGATCTTTGGCAATACCGGCAATCTGGGCCTGCCGCTGGCTTTGTTCGCCTTTGGCGATGCGGGGCTTAGCTATGCCGTTGTGGTGTTCGCGATCATGGCCATCTGGTCTTTCACCTTTGGCATCTGGCTGGTGGCTGGCGCGGGGTCTTTTGGGAAAGTGATCCGCGAACCGCTGGTCTGGGGCACGCTGCTGGGCGCGCTGTTTCTCATCCAGGGTTGGGAAACGCCGAAGTTTCTAACAAACACACTCAGCCTGTTGGGGCAGATGGCCATTCCGATAATGCTGATCACCCTTGGGGTTGCCGTCGCGCGCCTGACCCCCGGCGGTATTGGCCGCGCTGTGCTGTTGTCGGCAGTCAAACTGGTCATTTGCGTCGCCATCGCCTGGGCTGCGGGGACGTATTTCGAACTCGACTCGACAGCCCTTGGCGTTTTGGTTTTGCAGGTCGCGACCCCGGTCGCGGTAACGTCTTACTTACTCGCCGAAAAATACGGTGCCGATGCGCAATCGGTGGCCGGACTGGTTGTGGCATCAACATTAATGTCGGTGGCGGCGTTACCTGTCCTGCTGGCGTTTTTGTTATAAAATTTCGGTGTGCGCCTCCTGCGAAATCTGGTAAACTGGCATTAATAAAAAAAGATAGAGCGAGAGGCAAATGAGCAGAACCTTTTGCGCCCTGATTATTGCAGTGTTTCTAGCGTCTTGCGGCGGGGGCGGTGGCCCTTCCAGCGCCCCGAGAAATCTGGACAACGCCTGTGCGATTCTCAAGGAGCGCCCGGAATATTACAAAGCTTTCAAAGCAAGCGAGCGTCGCTGGGGTGTGCCTGTGCATGTCCAGATGGCCACGATCCATCAAGAAAGCAAATTCATCGCCGATGCGCGGACCCCGTTCCGCTATGTGATCGGTGTGATCCCCATGGGGCGCCAATCCAGCGCGTTTGGCTATAGTCAGGCGTTGGATGCCACTTGGGATGAATACCTGTCCGAAACCGGCACCCGTTTTGCCAAGCGGGACCGCATCAACGATGCGGCCGATTTCATGGGATGGTACATGACGAAAAGCCGGGCAAAAAACGGCATTTCATTGCACGATGCTGAAAATCAGTACCTTGCCTATCACGAAGGCAACACCGGCTTTGCGCGTCAAAGCTATAACTCGAAACCCTGGCTGATCGGCGTCGCACGCAAGGTTCAATTGCGCGCTGAAATGTACGAAAACCAGATTGCCGGGTGCCGTCTGCGCCGCTGGTAAAGCAAAAGGCCCAAGGTGGTTAACCTTGGGCCTTTTTAATTAGCGATTTATTCCCGGCGCATTGCCGCTGGTATCAAAAATGCTGTTGGCCAGCTGACCGCCCTTTTTCAGGTCACCCAGAATGACAGTCGTCTGACTGCCGTTGCCGTCATTGATCACCCATTGCCGCAGCTCGACCGGATTTTCCGTAAATTTCAGCTCGATGTTACCGTATTCGGGATGCTCGGGGTCCTGTGCGCGAACAGTCGTCGATGTCCCGTCATAGCTGTGACCGGTGACCATTTTCGCCTGACCCAGGTTCACATTGGCCGCCAGAATAATCGACAGTGGCGTTTTTGACAGCGGATAGGTTTCGGCAGGCTGGTTCGACTTTTTGTCATAGATGACAACCGTGTTGCTGCCTGCAATCACGATGCCCGTGTCGGGCGCATTATATTCAAAACGCACTTTCCCAGGGCGTTTGATATATATGGTGCCCGTGCTGATCGAACCGTCGTCGTTGATCTGGGTAAAATCACCTTGGGCGGTTTTTAGCGAATTCAGATAGCTCGAAATCGCATTCAACGGCAGCTTTTCCGCCGTAGCGGGAAACGCAGCGGCCAATCCAAGGCCGAGGGCCAGTACAGTTGTGGTCACAAAACGCATCTAAGTATTCCTAACGTTATTCGGGTGGCTTGACCCCAACATAGGGTTCCGCGTGTTGATATGCGATATCACGCGGCATGTTATCGCTTAGCAACAACCTACAAAACGAAACGGGGTCAGCCTGTCACCAAGCTAACCCCGCATAACCGTCATTCGTTCCGGTTAACCCTGTTCAGGCACTAGAATTTCGCGTTTACCAACATGGTTGGCAGGCGACACAAGGCCCTGCTCTTCCATTTGCTCGACCAGCCGCGCCGCTTTGTTATATCCGATCGCCAGTTTGCGCTGGATATACGAAGTCGAACATTTGCGATCTTTGATCACGATCGCAACAGCCGTGTCATATTGCGCATCTTCGGTGTCGGTATTGCCGCCAAGGCCCAGAACTGCATCAATGCTGCCCTCTTGGTCGTCTGGCGGCCCTTCGACCACACCCGAGATATAGTCCGGTTCGCCATAGGCCTTGAGGTGGTTCACGATCTCCTCGACTTCTTCGTCGGAAACGAACGGCCCGTGGCAACGCACGATCTTGGACCCGCCCGCCATATAAAGCATGTCACCCATACCCAGCAGCTGTTCCGCGCCCATTTCACCCAGAATGGTCCGCGAGTCGATCTTGGACGTGACCTGAAACGAAATACGCGTCGGAAAGTTCGCCTTGATCGTGCCGGTAATAACGTCAACCGACGGGCGCTGCGTGGCCATGATCAGGTGGATACCCGATGCCCGCGCCATCTGTGCAAGACGTTGGATGCAGGCTTCGATTTCCTTGCCTGCGACCATCATCAGGTCGGCCATTTCGTCAACGATGACGACGATATAGGGCAAGGTTTCGGGCTTGAACTCATCCGTCTCAAAGATCGGCTCGCCGGTTTCTTCGTCAAATCCGGTCTGAACGGTGCGGCTGAACATCTCGTCTTTGGCCAGCGCTTCGCGGACGCGGCCATTATAGCCTTCGATGTTGCGCACACCCATTTTGGACATCTTGCGATAGCGTTCTTCCATCTCGCCCACGGTCCACTTCAGCGCGACAACGGCCTTTTTCGGGTCGGTCACAACGGGCGACAACAGGTGCGGAATGCCGTCATAGACCGACAGTTCCAACATCTTGGGGTCGATCATGATCATCCGGCATTCTTGCGGCGTCAGCTTGTACAGCAACGACAGGATCATCGTGTTGATCGCCACCGATTTACCCGAACCCGTCGTACCCGCAATCAGCAGGTGGGGCATCTTGGCAAGGTTCGCAACCACCGGATCGCCGCCGATATCCTTGCCCAGGGCAAGCGGCAGACGCATGGTGCTGTCACCGAAATCACGCGCCGACAGAATTTCACGCAGAACGACTTTTTCGCGGTTTTCGTTCGGCAGTTCGATACCGATGACGCTGCGCCCCGGAACGGTCGAAACACGCGCAGACAACGCGGCCATCGACCGCGCGATGTCATCCGCCAGACCGATCACACGGCTGGCTTTCAAACCGGGGGCAGGTTCAAGTTCGTACATCGTGACAACAGGGCCCGGACGCACGGCAACGATTTCACCCTTTACGCCATAGTCATCCAGCACGTTTTCCAACATGCGGGCGTTTTCTTCCAGTGCTTCGTCGCTCAGGTGCAGGCGCTCTACGACATCGGGGCTTTCAAGCAGGTTCAGCGGCGGCAGTTCAAACCCGGGGTGCGTGTCTTCGAAGGTCAGACCGGGCTGGGCTTCGGCCTGCGCTTTTTTGCTGGGCTGGATGGCCTTGCGGATCGGTTGCTGCACGACTTTGCGCGGGGCGGCGACAGGGATATGAATGGCGTCATCAACCGCAGCATCCTCAAGCGGCAACACATCATTTTCGACAAAGATGTTATCCGTCGCGATTTCCGGCTGCGGCACAGGCTGTGCGGGTTTTGCCGGGTTGATCGACAGACGCGATGCGGTCAGGGGTGGCTCTGCGCGGGCCGCACCGGTCAGGGGCGGCTCCTCGCGCAGGTGGCTGCGCGGGGTCGTATCAAGGACAAGCGGATCAGGACCGCGACCGCGCCCGCGGGTCAAAGGCGCTGTGACAGGGGCATGCACGGCACTCGCTGTCCGCACACGGTTTTTGATGACATCGGCAATCTTGGATTTGATCCGGTCATCGCTTGGCGCTTGGTCGATTTCTGCGTCAAACCAATCCTCGACCAGCTCTGGTTCGGGCATTGGTTCGGTCCGCTTTACCAAGGCAGGCATTTTTGCCAACAGGCCGGTTTTGGGCGCGGCAACTGGGGCATGGGCGGGCATCTCGTCGTCGTAATAGGCCTGAGACGCTGCAAATTCTGCGTTCTCTTCCGCCTCGATACGGTTGCGTGCGCGGCGCTCGGACTGGCGGGCTTGCAGCCCTTGCGCGGCCACAACCGCACCGGATGCACCACGGCCAAGCACGTTCATAATGCCCGCATAAACCATAATCACACCCACCAGCATAAAGCGGAAAATGCGGTTCAGTTCGACCTTGGTAAAGCCCATGACAAAGGCACCAAGGGCAAGGATCGCCCCGCCCATCAACAGCGACATCATCTTGATCGTAAAGGTCGACCCGATGGGCAGGATCGTGAGGATCGCCCCCATCACCGTATCGCCAAACAAACCACCCAGACCAAAGCTGTGGGTTTGCAGCCATTCCGCATCAGGCGTCAGGGTCGCGCCGTAAATTGCACATAGCGCCACGGCAATGGGCGCAAAGATCAGGCGGCCCATCGCGCGATCGGCACCACGGTGCAACGCAAACCGCGCGCCCCACGCAAGCAGGATCGCGGCAACAGCCCAGGCTCCCCAGCCCACAATCATGAACAAAGGCGCGGCCAGAGATGCGCCCATGCGGCCCAGCCAGTTTTGCGCAGGCGCGTCGGTGGACACCATCCAGTTGGGATCATCCGGCGTATAGCTGCCGATCATCATTGCCGCCATCAGGCCCAAGACAATCAGCCCGACGCCCAGCAATTCCTTGCCGCGTTTTTCAATCGCCTCGGCCATTTTGCTGTCTAGCAGGGGGTCGCGTCCGCGTGTCTGGTATGCCATTGCTCTGATCCCTCGTCTTATTCTGGATAGAGACAGTCGCGGATCGCTTGGATCCCGCGCGTTGTCTCTTCTAATGGGGCGACCATGGCCACCCGGATGTATTTCTTGCCGGGGTTTTCCCCGTTAACAGTCTGCGCCAGATAACCGCCGGGCAGCACCCGCACGCCTGTTTCACGCCACAGTTTCAGCGCGGCGGCCTCGTCATCCTCGACCGGAAGCCACAAAAAGAAACCCGCCTCGGGGCTGACATATCCGGGCACATTGCCCAGAATGCGGTCGGCCACTTCGAATTTCTCGACGTACAGCGCGCGGCTTTGGGCAGCGTGTTCTTCGTCTGCCCAAACCGCTGCGGCAGCCGCCTGCAACGGCAGCGGCAACGGCGCACCCGCATAGTTTCGCAACTGCTTGATCTCGCGCATGGTGTTCGGCCCGCTCGCGACAAAGCCTGACCGGAGCCCCGGAAGGTTCGACCGTTTTGACAGCGAATGAAAGATCACGACGCGGTCAGGATCAGCCCCGACTTCCATAGCGACCTGCAACGCACCGACGGGGGGCGTATCGCGGTAAATCTCGGAATAACACTCATCGGCAAAAATCTTGAAATCGTATTTCTCGGCCAGCGCCAGCAGATCGGTCCAATATTCACGGCTTGCCACTGCGCCCTGCGGGTTGGCGGGCGAACAAATATAGGCAGCGGTGGTCCGGTTCAGCACATCCGCAGGTAGGCTGGCAAAGTCCGGCAGATGGCCGGTTTCCAGCGTTGCGGGCACCATGATCGGGTCAGCGGCACCGGAAATCGCGGCAATCATATAGACCTGATAAAACGGGTTCGGCATCAGGATCGCCGGTTTTTGACCGTTCTTGGTTTCAGGGCAAACCGCCATCACAGCGTTGTACAACCCTTCGCGCGTGCCGTTCAGCGCCATGACTTGCGTATCGGCATCCACGGTCACACCGTAACGCCGCTTGATCCAGTCGGCGATGGCACCGCGCAATTCGGGCGACCCGTCGTTGGGGGGATAGCTGTTAAAGCCTGCGGCGTTTTGCGTGATCACATCGGTGACCCACGCCGGAAACGCATGTTTCGGCTCGCCTATCGTCATATGAATAGGCACACCACCGCCTTCATGCACATCAAGCAATGCACGCAGGCGCGGCCACGCATGGGCCGGAAGGTTCGAAAACCGCTCGGGATATAACATCACAACTGCCTCGGGTTCGGGATCATAAGCGCCCCGTTTCTTTCAAACTACCCAAGGGCTTGCCTCACGTCCAGAGAATCTAGGACATCAGGCTGCTTTTGTGTCTTTTAGGCCAGTGCCTCTTCTGCGGCGACGGCGAGGCGCAACAGGCGCTCCTCGGTGTCCGGTGCTGCCATCATCATCAGACCGCAGGACGCAGTGCCTGTTGGCAAGGTCATGGCGCAGACCCCCATCAGGTTACCGATGCGCGTGTTGCGCAATGCCAACAGGTTGGACGACACGTAATAGTCATGGTCACTTTCCAGCCGTTCCAGCTTGGGCGGCAAGATAGGGGCCGTTGGCAAAATCACCGCATCAAAGCCGGCAGTCGCACGGGCGTACAGCTTGCGTATCCCCTCAAGCTTGGCCCAAGCGGCAACATAATCTGGGCCGGAGTGGTTTTTGCCCAGACGGAACCGTTCAAGAATTTCTGCATACATTGCATCCGGATTTGCCTCGATCACATCGCGCCACAGACCGTAGGCTTCGGCGGTGAACAAACAGCCACTCAGCGGCATCGCGTTTTCCAGATCCCTGAAATGCAGGTCTTCGACGATGGCCCCGGCATCGCGCAGCTTTTCAACCGCCGAGTCAAAGGCTGCTGCGGGTATATCAGCCAGATCATCCATCGCCACGGTGCGCAAAATCGCAAGGCGGCGACCTTCCAGATCAACGCTGGATAAATCGGCCGGTTTCGTCCCCTCGAGCGCGGCCAGCAACAGCCCCGCATCCTCGACTGACCGGCACAGCGGGCCGACAGTATCAAATTTCAAGGCAAGGGGGACAACGCCCTCCAACGACACGCGACCTGCCGTGGTTTTCAGCCCGACCAGATCGTTCCAGACCGAAGGAATGCGCACAGATCCGCCCGTATCAGTCCCGATCGCCGCTGCGGCCAGACCAAAGGCAACCGACGCCGCCGCCCCAGAGGATGACCCCCCGGAAACAGCCGCCTGATCGTTAACGCATGGGGGTGTTGCCGTTGACGGATTGTGGCCCAACCCCGAAAAAGCCAGTTCGCTCATGTGGGTTTTACCAAGGCAGACCAGACCCATCGCCGTCGCGTTTTTCAGCACATGGGCGTCATTTTGGGGAACGCGGTCTTTCAACAGCAAAGACCCCGCTTCGGTCACCACATCGGCGGTATCGAACAAATCTTTCCAGCTGATTGGCACGCCATCCAAAGGCGACAAACGCTGCCCTGCCTTTGCACGCACCGATGCGGCGCGGGCTTCGGACATGGCGCGGTCTGCGGTGACGCGGGCATAGATCTGGTCACGCAGCGGATGCGCATCGATGGCATCCAGATATGTTTTGCACAGACCGACAGGGTCAATCTGACCCTCTTCAATGCCCCGTCCCAGATCCGCGGCAGTCATTGTCAGCCAGTCTTGCATGTCATTCCCTCGTTAATCTACCGAAACGGACGGTAGCGACCGTTGCGCGCATGGACAATCCCTGACGCACGCACATATTTAGACATATGGATTTTGACACAGATATCGCGATCGTCGGCGGTGGGCTGAACGGCCCCGCCTTGGGTTTGGCACTGGCCCGGATCGGGCTGCGGGTAACCATCATTGACCGGCTGGAAAGCGACGTGCGCAGCGACGCCGGTTTCGACGGGCGGTCCTATGCCTTGGCGCTGACCTCGACGCGGTTGCTGGACGGTATCGGCGTGTGGGACGCCGTGGCAGAAAATGCCCAGCCGATGCTCGAGATCAAGGTAACAGACGGGCGTGCCGGCGAAGGGCCTTCGCCGTTTTTCATGCATTTCGACCACGCCGAGATCGAGGAAGGCCCGATGGGCCACATGGTCGAAGACCGGCACCTCCGGGTCGCATTGATGGACGCAACGAAAGCCGTAGATGGCATCACCCTGCTGAACGGCGAAGACGTTGTCGCCCAAGACGTGGATGCATCCGGTGTCACCCTGACATTGGCAAGCGGCAAGACCGTGCGGGCAAAGCTGCTGGTTGGCGCGGACGGGCGCGGTTCGGGCACGGCCATGCGCGCAGGGATCAAACGCATCGGCTGGGGGTACGCGCAAACGGCACTGGTCTGTGCGATTTCGCATGAAAAGCCCCACAACGGGGTCGCGCACCAGTTCTTTATGCCGCCCGGCCCGCTTGCGATATTGCCCCTGACCGAAAACCGGTCCTCCATCGTCTGGAGCGAAACCGCCGAAAATGCCGCACGGATCAACGCGCTGCCGGACGCGGCATATCTGGATGTTTTGCGGCCCCGCTTTGGCGATTTTCTGGGTGAAATATCACTGGCAGGGGCGCGGTTCACCTACCCGCTAAGCCTGTCACTGGCCCATTCGATGGTGGCGGACCGCGTGGCCTTGCTGGGCGATGCCGCGCATGGGGTTCACCCGATTGCGGGCCAGGGGCTGAATGCGGGGATGCGCGACGTTGCCGCCTTGGCCGAGGTCATCGCAGATGCCATGCGCCGCGGTCAGGACGTCGGCAGCGTTACGGTTCTGGATCAATACCAGATCTGGCGGCGCTTTGATAACACCACATTGGCACTGGCGACCGACAGTGTTAACCGACTGTTTTCAAATGATAACCCGTTGCTGCGCATCGCACGTGATGTGGGCATGGCCGCTATTAATGCCCTGCCCGGCGCGCGCCGCGGGTTTATCCGCGAAGCGGCCGGTTTGACGGGTGATCTGCCACGGCTCATGCAGGGTGAACCGCTGTAAGCGGTCAGTCCAGAACCCGCGCTTCGTCAACCAGCATCACGGGAATACCGTTGCGGATCGGATAGGCAAGACCCGCCGCTTTGGACACCAGCTCTTGTTTCTCGGCATCATAGCTGAGGGTTGTCCGCGTGCGCGGGCAAATCAACGCCTCAAGCATCCGGCGGTCGAACTGGATTTCTTCACTGCTCAATTCATCATCTCCCCTTCATGTCCACCGCGCAGGGTGTATTCAATCAATGTCAGCAACGTTTCGCGGCGCGTCGACAGCGACGGAGCTTCGAGCAGTGCCTGCTTGTCCTCGGACTCGAGGTCCAGCATCATCGACAGCGAATTGATCAGTAATTCGTCATCGGCCTCTTGCAACGTATCCCAGTCCGCCGACAGATTGCGCGCGTCGAAATACCGGCCAAGCGTATCGAGAAACTTTTCGCGGTCGAAATCGCAGTCTTCCTCGTCTTTGCCCAGATCACGCTCGAACCCGTCCCAGTTCACTTCGCAGCGCCGATAGGGTGTGAAGCCTTCGACTTCCTTGACCACACGAAACCGCGACACGCCACCCAATGTGATCATGTACCGGCCGTCTTCGGTTTCAGAGAACTGGGTAATTCGCCCTGCACACCCGATCGTTTGCAAACCCGGCCCTTCACGGCCGGGCACAACATTGGGCTGAACCATGCCGATCAGACGTCCGGACGTCTTTAGACTATCCTCGATCATCTGAAGATAACGGGGTTCAAAGATGTGCAATGGCAGCCGCGAACGGGGCAGCAACAAAGCCCCCCCAAGCGGGAAAATTGCGATCGTGTCTGGTAGCTCTGATTGCTTTATCATGAGGGTCTATCTAGTGCGCGAAACACCTTAAGCAAATATCATCGAGCTAAGTTTCCGGCGCCCGTTCAGCGCAATCGGATCATTGGCCTTTAGTGCATCGAATATGGTGAAAAGCTGTGTCTTGGCAGCCCCGTCATTCCATTCACGGTCCTTGCCAAACAAGGTCAGCAATTGGTCAACCGCACCTTGAATGTCACCATGGGCATAAAGCGCCTTGGCCAGATCAAGCCGCGCCTGCAGGTCATCGGGGTTGGCATCCACGGCCGCTTGCAGTTCGGCCACCGGACCGGCATCGGCAGCCTGACGGGCCAGTTCCAGCTGCGCATGGGCCGCTTCAAGCTCGGGTGATTTCGAGATCTCGATCGGGGCACCGTTTAGATGGGCCTCGGCCTCGTCCAGCAGGTCCAGCGCGATGTAGGCGCGCACCATGCCACCATAGGCACCGGCGTGGTTCGGGTCTTCGCCCAGAATGGCGGCAAAAGTGTCGGCGGCATCCTGTGCCGCCCCTTCGGCCAGCATATCTTCGGCGGCGGCAACGGCTTCGTTCAACGCCTCGCCGGGGGCCTCACCACCGGCTGCCTTGATCACACGGTCGATAAACGCCTTGATCTCGGATTGCGGCTGCGCGCCCTGAAAGCCGTCAACCGGCTGGCCTTTGAAAAACGCATAGACAGTCGGCAGGGACTGGATCTGCATCTGACCGACGATCTGTTGCGCCTCGTCTGCGTTGATCTTGACCATCTTGACCGCGCCCTTGGCGGCGCGCACGGCGTCTTCCAGCATAGGGCCCAAAGTCTTGCAGGGGCCACACCACGGTGCCCAGAAATCAACGATAACCGGAACGTCTTGCGATGCCTCGACCACATCGGCCATGAACGTCGCCTCGGTCGTGTCCTTGATCAGGTTGGTGCCTGGTGCGGGCGAAAGGTTCAAATCCATCATTTCAATATCCTCACTTGGGGTTGCCCTCTATATGTGGGCTGGCCCCGTTAATTCAAAGGTCGAATGTTGCAAAGACCGGCACGTGATCGCTTGGCTTTTCCCAACCGCGCACATCGCGCAGGATTTTGCTGGAATGCGCTGCGTTCGAAATATCCGGCGTGGCCCACACATGGTCAAGCCGGCGGCCCTTGTCGGCGGCATCCCAATCCTTGGCACGGTACGACCACCAACTGTACAAATTCCCCTCGGGGATGTCCTGACGTGTGATGTCGACAAAACCGCCTGCGTCCTGGGTTTCGGCCAGCTTTTCCACCTCGATCGGGGTGTGGCTGACAACCTTGAGAAGCTGTTTATGCCCCCATACGTCATCTTCGCGCGGGGCGATGTTCAGATCACCCACAAGGATGGATTTCTGGGGCTTCTCGCTGTGGAACCAGTCACGCATACCGGCAAGGTAATCCAGCTTCTGGCCGAATTTCTCGTTCACTTCACGGTCTGCCACATCGCCACCTGCGGGCACATAGAAGTTCTGGATGGTCACACCGTTTTCAAGTCTCGCCGCGACATGACGCGCGTGGCCCAGCGTGGCAAAATCCTGATCGCCCGCATCCTCAAGCGGCAGACGCGACAGGATCGCAACGCCGTTGTACCCTTTTTGGCCGCGCGCAACCATGTGCGTGTATCCGGCGGCGTGAAATGCCTCGGTCGGGATTTTATCAACCGGGCTTTTGCATTCCTGCAAACACAGAACGTCAGGCCCGTGCTCTTGTAGCAGCTTCAGCACAAGCGGTTCGCGCAAACGAACCGAGTTGATGTTCCAAGTCGCAAGCGTAAATGGCATGGATAATCCCCCAAATCTGATCCTGCGCAACCTAACCTGAAAGGCGTTGTGGCTACCATGACGAATTGGGCGCATCGGCGGACAAAAAAAGGCCGGGCGCAATGGCCCGGCCAAGTCCAACAGGGAGGAATGTATCATAACCCGGATACATGCGTCGGGGTTCAAACCGATTGGCGGGTCATGAAAACCCCGCCGCTCGGGAATATAACAGGTCAGTATTAATTAAGTTCCAACGTCAGGAAATTAATCTGTAACCACCTGATTCAGTTACCAAAATCCGTGCATTCGACGGATCGGGCTCGATCTTTTGGCGCAGACGGTAAATGTGGGTTTCCAGCGTGTGGGTGGTCACGCCTGCGTTATAGCCCCAAACCTCGTGCAACAAAGTATCCCGCGGGACGACCCCTGCCGCAGAACGGTACAGGAATTTCAGGATGTTGGTTTCTTTCTCGGTCAGGCGGATTTTCTTGTCGTCTTCGCTTACCAGCAATTTCGCTGACGGCTTGAAGGTATAGGGCCCAAGCTGGAAAATCGCCTCTTCGGATTGCTCGTGTTGCCGCAGTTGGGCACGGATACGCGCCAGCAAAACCGGGAATTTGAACGGTTTGGTGACATAGTCATTGGCACCGGCATCCAGCCCCATAATGGTATCGGCATCACTGTCATGACCCGTCAACATCAGGATCGGGCTTTTCACGCCTAGAGTCCGCAATTCACGGCACAGGTCACGCCCGTCGATATCGGGCAGCCCCACATCAAGGATCACCAGATCGTACAGCGCCTCGGCTGCACGGTTTTTTGCGTCTGCGCCATTGGCGGCTTCGAAAACGTCGAAATCTTCGGTCAGCAATAATTGCTCGCTCAGCGCATCGCGCAGGTCGTCGTCGTCATCCACAAGCAGGATTTTCTTCAACTGGGCCATATTACTCATCCTTTACAACTCCCACTAAAGGTGTGTTCACAAACCCGTGCGGACAAGGGGGCCAGAGCTTTATTCACAGGACCGTGCGCAAAACACAGCAAATGTTTCATTTCCAGCCCAACTCACCTAAGTATTCTGTCACAACAGACCTGAAAGATTACAAAAGATGGCATTTGGCCCCGACATTACCGAACAACTGGCCCGGGCCCGCGCAGATTTGCGCATGGGTGTGCCGGTCGTTTTCCTGGGCGATGCCCCCGTATTGGTCATTGCCGCCGAGACGTTGAGCGCCCAGCGTCTGACCGACCTGCTGGCGCTTGGCGGTGATCCCGTTCTGGCAATCACAGCGCGGCGGGCCGAAACCCTCAAGGCACCGGCCTATGACGGGGCCCTTGCCCGTGTTGTGCTGCCCCAAGACGCGACGCCAAGATGGGTGCAAGCCATCGCAGACCCCGCAGACGATCTGCGCAGCCCGATGAAAGGGCCGCTGAAATGCGCCCGCGGCGGGGATGCTTCGGCCCATGGGGCCGCGTTGCAACTGGTGAAATCTGCGCGGCTTTTGCCCGCCGCGATTGTCCTTGGTCTGCCCGAAGCCGCCGGCTTTGCCGCGACCCACGGCCTGACCACCCTTGATTTGGCGGCAGCCCTGCCCGCCCTTGCCAGCCGCAGCCCGCTGCACCCCGTTGTCAACGCACGTCTCCCGATGGAGGTATCGGAGGCGGGTCGGCTGCATATTTTCCGGCCCGATGATGGCGGCGAAGAACATTATGCCATCGAAATCGGTCGCCCCGACCGCAGCAAACCCGTGTTGGCAAGATTGCATTCCGCCTGCTTTACCGGCGACCTGATGGGCAGCCTGAAATGCGACTGCGGGCCACAGTTGCACGCCGCACTTGCCCAGATGGGGGCCGAGGGGAACGGCGTCTTGCTGTATCTGAATCAAGAAGGGCGCGGCATTGGTCTGGCCAACAAGATGCGCGCCTATTCCCTTCAGGATCAAGGGTTTGACACGGTCGAAGCCAACCACCGCTTGGGGTTCGAGGATGACGAGCGTGATTTTCGCCTTGGGTCTGACATCCTGAAATCAATGGGATTTTCAGCCGTGCGCCTGCTAACCAACAACCCCCGCAAAGTCGAGATGATGGAGGCAAGCGGCATCAAAGTCACCGAAAGGGTCCCCCTTAAAGTCGGTGAAAACCGTCACAACACCGCATATCTTGCAACCAAGGCCGCCAAATCGGGGCATTTGCTGTGACCCCTGACGATATGGTTTTGACGCCAATGGGGTTGCGGTTTCAGGGCCTTACCTATCCCTGCACCATCGGCAAAACCGGCATCACGTCGCGCAAACGCGAAGGCGACGGGGCCACGCCAAGGGGCATTCACCGGATTGTCGGTATGCTGTACCGCCCCGACCGTATTGCGCGGCCTGCGCAGTGGGCAAAACCGATTGGCCCGCTGGATCTGTGGTCAGATGATCCTCGCGATCAAGACTACAACATGATGGTCCGTGCGCCCTACCCGCACAGCCATGAACGCTTGCGCCGCGCTGATCCGCTGTACGACCTGATCTTGCTGACCGATTGGAACTGGCCCTATGCGGTCAAGGGGCGGGGTTCGGCGATTTTCATGCACCAATATCGCCGGCCCGGTTATCCGACTGAAGGGTGCATTGCCCTTTCACGGGCGCATCTGCATCACATTGCACCCAAGATCAAACACCGAACCCGCCTGATTGTTGCGTAAGCTGGGTGCCAACCCACCGCCCCGCTAGGCAGGAACGCGCTCCCCGAAGATCGCTGATCCCACGCGGATATGGGTCGCACCCAAGGCGATGGCCTTTTCGAAATCACTGCTCATGCCCATCGACAGGCCATCCAACCCGTTGCGCGTTGCGATCTTGGCCAGCAGCGCGAAATGCAGCGCGGCTTCCTCGTCTACGGGGGGGATACACATCAAACCACGCACCGGCAGGTCAAGACCCTGACATTCCTTGATAAATGCGTCTGCATCGGCGGGCATCACACCTGCTTTCTGGTCTTCTTCACCTGTGTTGACCTGAATGAACATGTCGGGACAGTGGCCCATCTCTTGCGCCAGCCGGGCAAAGGTTGTGGCCAGTTTCGGACGGTCCAAGGTGTGAATAACGTCGAACAGCTCCATCGCGGCGCGGGCTTTGTTTGACTGAAGCGGCCCGATCAGATGCAGCTCGATCCCGCTATAGGATTTTTTGAAGTCGGGCCATTTGCCTTCGGCTTCCTGAACGCGGTTTTCACCGAAACAACGGTGGCCTTCGTCCAGCACCGCCTGCACCCGCGCATTGGGCTGCACCTTGCTGACAGCGATCAGTTTGACGCTGCCCGGTGCACGGCCTGCGTTTTCTTCGGCTTTTGCGATGCGGATTTTGATGTCGTGCAAGCTCATGATACGCCCCCTGTTTCCGGTGGCACAGAACTACAGCTTGGCACAAAAGAAAAGGGGCAGACCAATGGCCTGCCCCTCTTTTAGATGGTTGCGTTCAACTTAGAAGTTGAAGCGAACACCAACGTCGGCACGTGTGATGCCTGTGAACTGACGTGCAACACCACCACGGATGGAAGTACCGCCACCCAGGTCGTGGTGAACACCGATACCGTACGAGTCACCATTGTACTCGGTACCTGCAACGTAGACTGTGCCGTCGTTGCCGCGCAGAGCTGTCGCGCCGGAACGGTCAGCATAGTAAGCTTGGACTTTTGTAGCCGCGCCAACATCAAACGAAGCAGCCAAAGTAACTTGGTCGCCGTTTGTGCCGTTGTCAGCATATGCCAATGTTACGTTTGCCATGCCAACGTTGCCGCCAACGGATGCTGCGAACTTTGTGTCGCCATCGTCGCTGGAGTCTTGGCCGCCCAAAGCGAACGTGAAGCCGGAGAATGTGTACGCGATGTGCGCAGCAACACGGTCACGCTGAATGGCTGTTGCGCCAACAACTGGGTTACCAGCAACTGTGTTGTTGTTGAATGTTGTACCACCGTCGGAAGCCGACAGGTGCATGGACAGGTCGCCCATTTTGTACGTTACTTCAACACCGTTCTGCTGGGATGCACCGGCACCACCGGAAGAGTACGCATCGCCATTGAAGTTATATGCGGTGTAGTCGTAACCCAGACCGGTCAGGCCCAGATCGATTGGGTACATGCCAGGCATGAATTCCAGAGCGCCGTAGATGTTGCCAACGCCAACTTCAAGACCACCGGATTTCGCGAAGAAGCGAACGCCGTTCAGGCCAGTGCCGGAGCCGCCATTGTCCTGGTTGATGCGGGTCATCGCACCGAAGGAAACACCCATGTCGGATTCTGCTGTTGCAGTGATCTGCAGGCGGAAGCGCGATGTGATGTTGGAGGACGAAACGTCATCTGCTGTGTCGAAGATGTTGTCCGCACCAGCGGTGGAGTTGTACAGAACACCAAAGCGGCCGTAGCCACCAAATGTTACGTCTGCTGCTGCTACGCCTGCGGTTGCGACCAGGGCTGTTGTAGCGAAGAGAACTTTTTTCATGAGTTATCCCATCGGTTTGAATTCACATGCCCTGACCGGGGAATCCGGAAAGGGTATGAAGGTCTTTTGTTCTTTTGCCCCAGTTTTGGCAAGGATCGCGAAACGGTTTGCCTCAATGTTGAAAACTCTGATGCAGCTTTGCCACAGTCCGACTTGAGGGGCAGCAGCAGCAGGCGGGCCGTCGCACAGGTAAAACATCTATTAAAGAGCGCTATACTATGTGCGATCCGACATTGCGCTTGCCGATAGTACCCTGCTTGTTTAGACCAGTGTCCAAATAGGCAAAGGACGGCTGGAATGGCGCACGCTTCGGTATTTAAATCCACAATGGCCCTTATGGCCGCTGCATCGCTAAGCGCATGTGGTGCGTTTAACCTAGGTGCGCCTGTTGGTCCCTCTGCTGCAGAAGCCGCCGGCCCGAACGTGCCAAGCAGCATCGAGACGAACCAGGAGAACACGATCTGGTCGATTTTCAACCGCAAGAACACAGACACAAGCGTATCCGTTAACAAGTATCTGTGGTCTGCGTCGCTCGAGGTTCTCAACTTTTTGCCGATCCAGTCGATCGACCCTTACACCGGGGTTATCGTGACCGGATACGGCACACCGCCCGGCAGCGGCCAGTCCTACCGCGCCACCGTTCTGATCGACGATCCGGCGCTGGATGCGCGGTCATTGAACATTTCGCTGCAAACCCGTGGCGGGCGCGCGGTCAACAAAGCGACGTCGCGTGCCGTAGAAGATGCGATTCTTAGCCGTGCGCGCGAAATGCGGATTGCCGACAATAAATTCTAAGCCCGCTTCTACCCCATTCTCCATTCCAACGCCGGGCCACGCGCTAGTCGCTCGCCCGGCGTTTTTCGTTTGATAAGGTCAGCCAAGATGTCCCGTTACACCCCCGCCGAAATCGAAGCCCGCTGGCAAGCCGCCTGGGAAAAAGACGATGTTTTCAAGGCTGTCCGCTCTGCCGACAAGCCGAAATACTATGTCCTCGAGATGTTCCCCTATCCGTCGGGCCGTATCCACATGGGCCACGTGCGCAACTATACGATGGGTGACGTGATCGCGCGCTACAAGATCGCGACCGGCCATAACGTGCTGCATCCGATGGGCTGGGACGCCTTCGGGATGCCCGCCGAAAACGCGGCAATGGCCATCGGCGGCCACCCCAAAGACTGGACCTATGGCAATATCGCAGACATGCGCGGCCAGATGAAACCGCTGGGCCTGTCCATTGACTGGTCCCGCGAATTCGCCACATGCGATCCGGAATATTATGGCCAGCAACAGGCGTTGTTCCTTGATTTCCTTGAGGAAGGTTTGGTTTACCGCAAGAATGCCGTGGTGAACTGGGACCCGGTCGACATGACCGTTCTGGCCAATGAACAGGTCGAGGCCGGGCGCGGCTGGCGGTCGGGCGCGCTGGTTGAACGGCGCGAGCTGACGCAGTGGTTCTTTAAGATCTCCGACCACTCCGAAGAATTGCTCAACGCGCTCGACACGCTTGATAACTGGCCCGCCAAGGTCAAACTGATGCAGGCCAACTGGATCGGCAAATCGCGCGGTCTGCAATTCGCGTTCTCGACCATCGACGCGCCGGACGGTTTTGACCGGATCGAGGTATATACCACCCGCCCCGATACGTTGCTTGGTGCCAGCTTTGTCGGTATTTCGCCCGACCACCCGCTGGCCAAAACCCTCGAGAAGGACAACCCTGAACTCGCCGCATTCTGCACGGAATGCCGCAAGGGGGGCACGACCGAAGAAGCCATCGAAACCGCTGAAAAGCTGGGGATGGATACCGGCCTGCGCGTGCGTCACCCGTTTGATACGTCGTGGGAACTGCCTGTCTACATCGCCAACTTTATCCTGATGGATTATGGCACGGGTGCGATCTTTGGCTGCCCCGCACATGACCAGCGCGACTTTGAATTCGCGACAAAATACAGCCTGCCGATCATTTCGACCTTCCTTCCGGCCGAAGATGCCGATCCAAAGATCACCGAAGCCTTTGTTCCGGCCAAATCCGAACGGGTTTACTACAATGGCGGCTTTGCCGGCGAGAAATGGCAAACCGGCGACGAGGCCATCGCAACAGCGATTGAAGCCTGCGAAGCCCAAGGCGTCGGTCAGGGCGTGACCAAATACCGCCTGCGCGACTGGGGCCTGTCCCGCCAGCGCTATTGGGGCTGCCCTATCCCCGTGGTGCATTGCGATGCCTGCGGTGTGGTCCCTGAAAAGAAAGAAAACCTGCCGATCGAACTGCCCTATGACGTCAGCTTTGACGTGCCGGGCAATCCTTTGGACCGCCACCCGACATGGCGCGACTGTGCCTGCCCGTCCTGTGGTGCGCCTGCCAAGCGTGAAACCGACACAATGGACACATTCGTTGATTCGTCCTGGTACTTTGCCCGCTTTACCGCGCCCCACGCCGATACACCGACTGTCATGGAAGACGCCGAATACTGGATGAACGTCGATCAGTATATCGGTGGCATTGAACACGCGATTCTTCACCTGCTGTATTCGCGGTTCTTTGCCCGCGCGATGCAGATCACCGGCCATTTGCCGGAAAAAGCGATCGAACCTTTTGACGCGTTGTTCACCCAAGGCATGGTGACCCACGAGATTTACCAGACCAAGGGCGAAAACGGCCGCCCTGTCTATCACCTGCCCGAGGACGTCACCGACGGTAAACTTGCCGATGGCACACCAGTGGAGATCATCCCCTCGGCCAAAATGTCGAAGTCGAAAAAGAACGTCGTCGATCCGCTGGGAATCATCGCGAGCTATGGCGCAGATACCGCGCGCTGGTTTGTCTTGTCCGATTCCCCCCCCGAACGGGATGTGGAATGGACAGCGTCAGGTGCCGAAGCCGCCTATAAACACCTTGGCCGCGTCTGGAATATTTCGAACCGGATCACCGAGATGGCGAATGATGCCAATGGCGAAGGCGACGACGATCTGCTGCGCGCCATGCATAAAACCATTCATGATGTGACCATGGGCGTCGAATCCTTCGGCTTTAACGCAGCCATTGCCAAGCTCTATGCCTTTACCGCGACACTGCACAAATCCAAGGCCGGACGTGCCGCACAGCGCGAGGCGATCATGACCCTTGCACAGCTTATGGCCCCGATGACCCCGCACCTGTCGGAAGAAATCTGGTCCGCACAGGGCGGCACGGGCCTGATCACCACGGCACCTTGGCCCAAGGCATCAGAGGCGATGCTGGTTGATGACACCGTGACCTTGCCGATCCAGATCAACGGCAAACGGCGCGCAGAAATTCAGGTGCCCGCCGATATGTCGAAAGAAGAGGTTGAAAAGATCGCGCTCAGCCACGAAGCTGTTATTCGCACCCTTGATGGTGCCACGCCCAAAAAGGTGATCGTAGTGCCCGGACGGATCGTCAATGTCGTTGCCTAGCCGCCGCCTTATGCTGGCGCTGCCTTTGCTGGCGCTGGCCGCCTGCGGGTTTCAGCCGGTTTACGGCCCCGGCGGCACGGGGACAGCCTTGAAAAACAGTGTTGCAGTGGACGCGCCAGACGACGCGTTCAGCTATACGCTGGTCCGCGAGATCGAAACCCGTCTGGGCCGTCCGGCAGCTGCCAAATACGGATTGGCCCTTGCCGTGACCACCAGCCAAGAAGGTCTGGCGATTGATAGCGCCGATAACACCAGACGCTATAATCTGATTGGCAAAGCCGATTTTGCGCTGCGTGACCTTGGCACCGGGCAAATCGTCTCATCGGGTGATGTCGAAAACTTTACCGGCTATTCCGCGACCGGGTCTACCGTTGCGACCCTCGCCGCTGAACGCGATGCCCAAGTGCGCCTGATGACGATGCTGGCCGATCAGATCGTGACCCGGCTTTATGCGGCTGACCTGACACAATGAAACTGCCGCCACGCGACGCAACTGCCTATTTCAAAAAGCCTGACCCGAACAAAACAGGGCTGCTAATCTATGGCAGCGATGCGATGCGCGTTGCCTTGAAACGGCAGGAATTTCTAAAGGCGTTGCTAGGCACCAATGCCGAAGAAGAAATGCGGCTGACCCGCATTCAGGCCGCCGACCTGCGCCGCGACCCGCCAATGCTGCTGGATGCGTTAAAAGCGGTTGGTTTCTTTCCCGGCCCTCGCGCCGCCTTTGTCGAAGATGCCAACGACAACATCGCCAAGATACTGATCGACGCGCTTGCCGATTGGCAGCCCGGTGATGCACAGATCGTGGTGACGGCTGGTGACCTCAAGAAAACGTCAAAGGTGCTCAAGGCATTCGAGGCGCATAAAACCGCCTTTGCCACGCCGATTTATGACACTCCGCCCGACCGCGCCGAGATAGAGCGTATCCTGTCCGAGGCAAAGCTAAGCCCCGAACCCGATGCCATGGGGTCGCTCAGCGAGCTTGCCCGCGTGCTGGACCCCGGCGATTTCCGCCAGATGGTCGAAAAAATCACGCTTTACAAGATCGGTGACAATGGTCCCCTGACCGCCTTGGACGTTGGCAATTGCGCGCCCACCTCTACCGAGGCCGAAGTCGACGATATCCTGCATGTCGTGGCCGAAGCCCGTGCCGGCGATATCGGGCCGGTGATGGCCAAGCTGCAAGCGCAAGGCGTGAACGCCGTGACCTTGATCATCATGGCCACCCGCCACTTTCGCACCTTGTACCGCATCGCCAGCAACCCCGGCGGCCAGATCTGGGGTGTGCGCGACCGTGACCGCGCCATGCGGCAGGCCAAAAACTGGGGTGCCACCAAGCTGGAAACCGCTTTGACGGTGCTGACAGATACCGACCTTACGCTGCGATCGGCGGGGCAACATGCGCCCACGATGGCGTTGGTCGAACGGGCGTTCATCCGGCTGGCAATGTTGGGCGCACAACGCTAACCTTGGTTGAAATATCAAGGGAAGAGCGAAATGTACAAAGTCATCGGAGCCACAAAATCACGCGCCTTGCGCGTCATGTGGATGCTGGAAGAACTGGGCCAGCCATACGAGCATGTCCCGTGTGGGCCGGCGTCAGACGAGGCCAAGAAATACAATCCGTCAGGAAAAATCCCTGCATTGGTCGATGGCGATGAGGTTTTGACCGATTCTGTGGCGATCATGCAGTATCTGGCCGACAAACACGGCATGCTGACCGCCCCGGCCGGCACCCCCGCCCGCGCACGTCAGGATGCCATGACCTTTTGGCTGATCGACGAAATGGACGCGATCCTGTGGGCCGCGGCCAAACACAGCTTTGTCTTTCCCGAAGAACAGCGCGTTCCCGAGATCAAGCCAAGCCTGAAGGCAGAGTTCGCCCGTTCGGCCAAGATTCTGTCAGATCGTCTGGAAGGGCCGTTTTTGATGGGGGATGAGATAACCGTGCCTGATCTGCTGGCCACCCATTGCATCAACTGGTCCATCGGCGCGGGGTTCGACCGTGTGGATGACAAGCTGGGCGACTGGGCCAAATCCATGCGCGACCGCCCCGCGTTCAAAGCGGCCGCAACCAAAGAAGGCTAGGCCTTTTGCGCCCAAGCGGCGGCATGTTGCCCCGCCCATCGGCCTGTCGCAAGGCAGGCCGAAATCAGATAGCCGCCTGTGGGGGCCTCCCAATCCAGCATCTCGCCCGCGACAAAAACACCGGGACGGTTGCGCAACATCAACGCGTCATCCACGGCGTCGAACTTTACCCCGCCAGCCGTCGAAATTGCCTGATCCATCGGGCGCAAACCCGCGTGTTTGATCGGCAGCGCCTTAAGCAGTTTCGCCAGCGCCTTGGTGTCTTGCGGCAAGGGCCGCGCCATTTCCTGCAAAACAGCGATTTTTACCGGATCAAGCTTGAGCGCCTTGCGCATGAAATTGGCCATGCTCATCTTGCCGCGCGGCTGATCCAGCTTTTTCGTCAAAGCCTCGACCGTTTGATCCGGCAGCAGGTCCAACATCAGCGGATGCCCTTCGCGCACCCCGCGCGAGATGGTGTAAATGCCACCGCCCTCAAACCCTTGACGCGAAATCAGTGCCTCGCCCCGCGAACGATACGTGCCGGACTTGAGCGCGATACCTTTCAGCGCCGTGCCGAAATGCGCCTCCATATGCGAGGACCAATCCACCGCGATGCCCACGTTTGCGGGCGCGAATGGCGTGAACGGCGTGTCGCTTGCCATCACTTTGGCCCAATCCCCGGTTGACCCAAGCCGCGCCCAGCTTGCCCCGCCCATCGCCAAAACGGTCACATCCGGCTGCAAAACCTGCCGGCCATCGGGTGTCTCGAAAACCAGCCCGTCTGCGTCCCAGCCGGTCCAATCCCAGCGTGTGTTGATCCGGACACCGGCCTCGGTCAACCGGACCAGCCAGGCCCGCAACAGGGGCGACGCCTTCATCACTGTCGGAAAAACCCGGCCTGTCGACCCGGTAAAAAGCTCTTGCCCCAACCCTGTGGCCCATTCCTGAACCGCAGCGCTGTCAAATGCAGATATGATCGGCGCAAGCACGCCCTTGGCGTCGGTGAAGGCGTTCAAAAAGGCATCATCCGGTTCAACTTTGGTCAGGTTTAACCCCGACTTGCCCGCCATCAGGAATTTGCGCCCGACCGACGGTTTATGGTCGCAGACCGTCACCGACAGACCGGCTGCCGCCAGCATTTCAGCCGCCATCAGCCCCGCCGGACCTGCGCCAATTACGACCGCCTGTTTTTCTGTCACTGCCAAAGAGGTCATGGGGATGCCTTTGCTGAAAATACGAAACTAAGGGCCTGACTTAACTTGACCGAAAGGCAATTGCACGATGATGATGGCAATTGACCCAAAACAGGCAGGCACACCCATATGCGGCTTTACATTCTTTTGACCACATTAACCGCAGTTAGCGCCTGTGGCGTGCCGTTTGTGCCCTTTATCTAAGGGGCGCATCTGATGCACCGGACTGTGGTGTGCACATGGCTTTAATTCCGACCGCGATTTCAGGCGTGGCGGCGACGGTATCTGCGGCGATGTGACGGGCTGTCTCCAGCAGGGTATCCGGTTCGACGATCCTGTCGATCAGACCGAACAACAGGGCCTCATCCGCCGTGATCTTTTGCCCGCCCATCAAGATCAGCTTGGTCCGCGCGGGGCCGATCAATGCCGACATCCGTGCGGGGTCACTGGGTTGCGGCAAGAACCCCAGCTTCATCACCGGATAGAAAAACTTGGCCGTGGGCACTGCGATGCGCAGATCACTGGCCAGCGCCATGCCCATCGCACCGCCCGCCAATGTGCCGTTCATCGCGCAGATGCTAAGACCCGGCAACGCTGCAATGGCCCCCGACAGCCGTTCCCAGATATCCGAAGTCGCAAGACCTGCGCGGGCTTCGTCCAGATCGGCCCCCGCGCTGAATACCTTGCCTTGGCCGGTCAGGATGACAGCGCGGGCGGCTTGCGCGTCCTCCATGAACTCGGCCAAAGACACCAGCATTTCATGGGTAAGCGAATTGGCCTTTTCAGGGCGGTTCAGGGTCGCGGTCCAGATGTCGCCGTCGCGGGAAAAATCAATCATATCAGGCCAACCTCTTTGCGGATGCTTTCGTCACGCAGCGATATTTCCTCGCCGCAAAAGCGGTCTGCCGCTGGGCTACACATCCACAGCAGGGCGCGGGCTGGCCAGTCGGCGGGAATGTGGTCTTCCCACGCCAGTTCGCTGACAGGGTTGATGCCGCTTGCCTTGATCTCGCGTTGCATTTGGGTGGCAACGGTGCCGGGTGACAAACCGATGGCGCGGATGCCGTTGGCGGCTTCCTCAAGGTGGACAGACCGGCCGATCATGTTCACCGCCGCCTTGGACGCACAATAGGCGCTCCATGCCTCGATCGCGTGATGCGCAGCACCGGAACTGACCGTCAGAATGGTGCCGGCACCGGCATGTTTCATCACGGGCAATGCCGCCCGCATGCCGTTGTAAACACCTTTGAGGTTAATATCGATCGCCAGCCCCCAAGCATCGGGGTCAGAGGTGGCCAGATGCGAAATCGGGTCGATCACACCGGCATTGTTGATCAGCACATCCAGACTGCCAAACGCCTGCACCGTCGTTTCTACTGCCGACGACATTTCCCCAAAGCGGGCCACGTTGCAGGGGATCGCGATGGCCTTATGCCCGATCTCGCCCGCCAGATCGGCGATGGCGTCTTGGGATCGGGCCAGCAGCACCACATTCGCCCCCGCTTTGGCGAAAAGACGTGCCGTTTCGGCACCGATACCGCGGCTTGCGCCGGTGATCATGACGGTTTTGCCTGCCATTTCCATATCGTTCATCCCATCTTTCATCGTTATCAGGCTTGGAAATCCGCCAAACCATGTAATTAACCGTGTAATCAGAAGATACTTAGCATCTACATAACCCGATGCCAGCCAAAAGCCCAATCTTGGACGAAGGGCGCTTTGCCTTGTAAGATGATCCATACCAATTATCTGTTAGGCACAAATGACCCCGTGCCGCAGCCGCCCGACAAAGGAACTTTCACGATGAACCGATTTCAAACATTGCTTGGCTGTTCAGCCTTTGCCCTTTTGTCGAGTGCACATTTCGCAACCGCAGATGTGACCCCCAATGATGTCTGGCAGGATTGGCGCGACCACATTCAAAGCATCGGATACAGCCTGACCGCCAAGGAAAGCACCTCGGGCAATACGCTGACCGTCAGCGACCTGCGGCTTGATCTGGCAATGGACCCCGATCAGGGCGACATGTCAGTGACCCTTGGCAGCATCGGTTTTGCCCAGAATGACGACGGCAGCGTAACCGTGCTGTTTCCCCCGGTCATGCCGGTATCAGTCAGCGTCAGCCCCGCCACAGGACAAGGCGAACCGGTCACTATGACCCTGACCATCAACCAGTCCGCCCAGGATATGGTGGTCAGCGGGACCCCGACCAACATGACCAGCAGCTATTCCGCCGGGATGGTGGGACTAACCCTGGATCAATTGACCGTCGGCAGTGAAACTGTTGGCCCCGAGAACGCCAAGATGGCCATTACGATGCAGGATGTTCAAAGCAGAACAGACAGCAAACTGGCCAGCATGCGCGACTATGATCAAACCGCGACAATCGGGTCCGCCACCTATGAGATGCGGTTCAAGGATCCGAACGAACCGGCAATTGCCACGGTACAGGGAACATCGGCCAACCTGGGTTTCAAGGCGAACGGAATTCTGCCGCTTGCACTGGCGCAGGTCAGCGATACGGCCGGGCTGTTGCGTGCCGGTATGGATGTTGCAGGCACCGTGACTGCCGGAAACAGCACAATGACCCTCAACATTGAGGACCCCGTCAGCGGCGATATGGCCATTGCGATGGCCGCTGAAAGCGGCACGCTTGCGGTAGAGACCAGTGCGGATGGCTTCAGCTATGCCGGAACCCGCGAAGGCATGACAGTGTCGGTACAGCCGCCGCAATTCCCGTTCTTGCTGTCCTTTGCCATGGATAACGCCGCCTTTAACCTAAGCGCGCCTGTGATGAGATCGGACGCGCCCCAGAATTTTGCCTTGGGCCTGAACCTGACGGATTTCACGATGTCGGATCTGGTTTGGGGGATGCTGAACCCTCAGGGCACTCTGCCGCGCGATCCGGCCACGGTTGCGCTTGATATGACCGGCACTGCGACGCTGCTGGCAGATTACCTGGATATGCAAAACGCCGATCAGATGTCGGATGCCATGGACGTTCCTGCAAAACCTGAAAGCGTAAAGCTGAATTCGCTGATTGTTGACGCGCTCGGGGCGCGGTTGACCGGCTATGGTGCTGCAACTTTTGACAATTCGGGCACCGATACACAGGATGGCACGCTCAAGCCGACGGGGGCGGTTGATCTGAAACTGGTGGGCGGCAACACCCTGATCAACAGCCTTGTCGAAGCAGGTCTGCTGCCAGATCAGATGGCCATGGGTGCGCGCATGGTGATGGGTATGTTTACGATCCCCGGCGACGGCGAAGATACGCTTGAGACAAAGATCGAATTTACCCGGTCAGGCGCGATTTTGGCCAATGGTCAGCGGATCAAATAAAGACGCGGCCCTTGTCGATGCGACCCCCATCCCTTGCAGACTGGCAGTGGGGTCGCTAGCTAACCATTGAGATATTTAGGAGAATTCCCATGCAGCAGTCCATTGATGCGCTGACAAAATCATTGCTGCGCGCTGCCAAAGATGCCGGCGCAGACAGCGCCGATGCAATGGCTGTGCGCGGTACATCGGTCAGTGTTGACGTCCGTGGCGGAGCCCTTGAGCAAGCGGAACGGTCCGAAGGCGTCGACATCGGCCTGCGGGTGTTTGTTGGCAAACGGTCGGCAAACGTATCTGCGTCCGACACCTCAGATCGCACGATCGAGGAAATGGCACTGCGGGCCGTTGCAATGGCAAAAGAAGCGCCCGAAGACCCCTATTCCGGCCTTGCCGACCCAGACCAATTGGCGACCAGCTGGGATATTGACGCGCTCGAACTGTCCGACCCGACGCCGGAGCCATCGCCGCAGACGTTGCAAGACGATGCCGCACGGGCCGAAGCGGCAGGGTTGGCCGTCAAAGGTATCTCGCAGGTGCAATCCGCCAGCGCAGCCTATGGGGAGCAGCAGGTTTATCTTTCGGCCAGCAACGGTTTTGAAGGTGGGTATACCCGCACGGATCGGGGGCTGTCTTGTGTCACCATCGCAGGCAGCGGTACCGCGATGGAACGCGACTATGACGGCGACAGCCGGATTTTTCAGGCCGACCTGCGCAGTCCCGAAGACATCGGAACCACCGCAGCAGAGCGGACTTTGCTGCGGATGGATGCCCGCAAACCGCCGACAGGGGCCTATCCGGTTTTGTTCGACGAACGGATTTCATCCACGCTGATCGGGCATCTTCTGGCGGCGGTCAGCGGTGCTGCCATTGCGCGCGGTGCGTCGTGGTTGCGCGACGCGATGGGCGAACAGGTGTTGCCGGACGGCCTGTCGATCATCGAAGACCCCCACCGCCCGCGCACATCTGGATCGCGCCCCTTTGACGGTGAAGGCCTGCCGACCAACCGGCGTGTGATTGTCGAAAACGGGACGCTGAAAGGCTGGACCCTTGATCTGGCGACTGCCCGCAAACTGGGCATGGCTCCGACCGGCAACGCCGCGCGCGGCACCGGATCAAACCCCGGCCCTGCGGTCTGGAATATTGCCCTGACCCAAGGCGATGCGACCCGTGACGACCTGATCAAACAGATGGGCACCGGATTGCTCGTGACCTCTATGATAGGCTCTACGATCAACCCTAACACGGGCGATTATTCGCGGGGTGCCTCTGGTCTGTGGATCGAAAATGGCGAAATTACCCATGCGATAAATGAATGCACCATCGCAGGGAATTTGCGCGACATGCTGCGCAGCATTATCCCCGCAAATGACGCACGCACGCACCTCAGCCGCGTCGTGCCGTCCTTGCTTGTTCCAGGAATGACCCTTGCCGGTGCGTGATCTTGACCTATTGATCGACTGCGCCCGCAAGGCTGGCCAGATCGCCACGTCCTATACCGGGCAAACCGCGAAACGCTGGGACAAGCCCGGCGATGCCGGCCCCGTGACCGAGGCCGATCTGGCCGTGAATGCAATGCTGCACGAAACCCTGACGACAGCCCGCCCCGATTACGGCTGGCTGTCCGAGGAAAGCGAAGACGGCGACAGGCGGCTGGATCAATCCCACGTCTTTATTATCGACCCGATTGATGGCACCCGCAGCTTTATCGAAGGGTCTGATACCTGGTCCCATTCGCTGGCGATTGCCCAAGGCGGCAAGATCACCGCAGCCGTTGTGTTCCTGCCAATGCTCGACCGGCTTTATGCCGCGTCGCTGGGCGGTGGTGCCACATTGAATGATCTGAAAATCGCGGCATCAACCACCCAAGGTCTGAGCAACGCAACAGTGCTGGCAACCAAACCTGTCATGGCCGAACACCACTGGATCGCAGGTGATCCGGGTTTCAAACGGGCACACCGCCCGTCGCTGGCCTACCGGCTTGGGCTGGTGGGGCAAGGGCGGTTCGACGGCATGGTCACTTTGCGCAAAAGCTGGGAATGGGACATTGCTGCCGGTGCGCTGATCGTGACCGAAGCCGGCGGCTATTGCACCGATAAAACCGGCGCGGCTTTACGGTTCAACAACCCTGATCCGCGACTAAATGGCGTCCTTGCGGCCAGCGCTTCGATCCATGCGGATTTGCTTAGCAGCCTTGCCCCCGCATAACCCGTTGCCTTAGATACCGGCATCGGCATTCATCCGAAAACAAAGGATTGCACCATGACCCAACGCCTACACCTCGTCTTTGGCGGAGAACTGGTTTCACCGACCGGCACAGCGTTCAAAAATGTAGATGACATTCACGTGGTCGGCATTTTCCCGAATTATGCCAGCGCCTATGATGCTTGGAAGAACGAAGCGCAGCGCACCGTAGACAACGCGCATATGCGGTATTTCATCGCGCATCTGCACCGCTTGCGCGACGAGGAAGCCGCTGCGTCCTCGACCGAAGAACTGGGCTAATTCCATATGGCGCGGTCCCTTGCGCTGACTGCGTATCGCGCCTACTCGGGGCGCGGCTCAGCGGTGCCGTATACGCCTGTTGCAGATCGCCCGGACGGTGAGCTGGTTTGGTGCCATGCCCCCGAACCGGGCAGTTTGCTGGCCATTCAAGACCTTGCAATACGTTTATGCCGCAGCCGGTCGGGCCTGCGCGTTCTGATTACACTGCCCAAAAGCGATACCGGTGCCGAACGCCCGGCATCACCCCACGCGGACGTTATCATTGATGATCTTCCCGATGATCATCCAACATCCGTCGCCGCGTTTTTGAACCACTGGAAACCCAACGCATGTATCTGGGCCTGGGGAAGGCTCCGCCCGAATTTGATCCTGGCTGCGGCGCAACGGAAATGCCCGCTGTTTCTGATCGATGCAGATAGCGGCGGGTTTGACGGGCGTCGTGACCGCTGGATGCGGGATTTGACCTTTGAACTGGTATCGACCTTTTCAGCGATTCTGGCGCGGTCCGAAGCCGGTTTTCAACGGTTGATCCGTCTTGGTATTTCGCGCGATAGCATCGAAATGACGCCCGCACTTCAGGCCGGAGGGCAGGCGCTGCCCTGTATCGTTTCCGACATGGCGGATCTTTCTGCCGCCTTGGTCGGGCGGCCCGTCTGGTTTGCCAATCAGATTTTGGAAGACGAACTTCCCACTGTGCTTCGGGCGCACCGGCAGGCTTTGCGTCTGTCACATCGGTTGCTGCTGGTCGTGATGCCGGCCGACCCGGGTCAAGCCGACAAGTTTGCCACCTATATGGCGCAACAGGATTTTCGCGTTCTTCGCTGGGGGGACGATGGATATCCCGACAGCTCGACCCAGATCATGCTGGCCGATGATCCTGCCGAAATCGGGTTGTTCTATCGTCTGGCACCTGTGTCCTTTCTGGGCAGTTCGCTGACCGGGGGGCCCGGCGGCTGTGATCCGTTCGAGGCGGCAGCCCTGGGGTCGGCGGTTTTGTATGGCCCAAAGGTGCGGCGGTTTCTGCCGTCCTACACGCGCCTTGCATCTGAAGGGGCCGCGCGGATTGTGAATGATGCAACGGCCCTTGCAACCGCCGTCAGCCGCTTGATTGCGCCGGATCAGGCTGCCGTGATGGCACATGCCGGTTGGGATGTGATCAGCCGCGGTGCCGCCCTGACGGACAAGGTGATAGATCTGGTCCAGGACACCCTTGACCAGCAAGAGGCCGAACGATGAAACGCCCCCCTTCCTTTTGGTTTTCGCCCAAGCCCGACTGGCGCGCGCGCCTGTTGCAGCCCCTGGGCGCGCTATACGCAAAAGCCACCGCGCGGCGTTTGGCGCATGGAGAGCCCCTGGACCTGGGCATTCCGGTTGTTTGTGTCGGGAATATTAACGCGGGCGGCACGGGCAAGACGCCGACAGTGATGGCCGTGGTCGAACATCTGCGCAACATTTACCACACGCCACACATCGTATCGCGGGGCTATGGCGGCACCGAAAAAGGGCCGCTTTTGGTAGACCCTTCGCGGCATTCAGCGGCGCAGGTCGGGGATGAGCCGCTTTTGCTGGCTGCCTTTGCCGATGTTTGGGTGGCCCGTGACCGCGCTGCGGGTGCACAGGCCGCTGCGGCGGCAGGGGCAAGCGTCATTGTTCTGGATGACGGATTTCAAAACCCCGCGCTCAAGCAGGATCTCAGCATTGTTGTGGTGGATGCCGCCAAAGGGTTTGGCAACGGGCTGTGCTTGCCTGCCGGACCGCTGCGCGAACCGGTACAAACCGGTTTGGCCAGGGCTGATCTGCTGCTGTCGATTGGCAGCGCCGAAGATCAGGCCGCGTTCAACCATACCCCACTGCCCGCGGGCTTGCCCCATGTGCAGGCCGAATTGGCCCCCCTGCAAACCGGTATGGACTGGTCGGATACCCGCGCTTTGGCCTTTGCAGGGATTGGCCATCCGGAAAAGTTTTTCGCGACGTTGCGCGCACTCGGGGCCGAGATTGTTCATGCCGAAGCGCTGGACGATCACCAGCCGCTGACACGCGCGCTGATGACCCGGCTTGAGGCAGATGCCTTTGCCAGCGGGGCGCAACTGGTAACGACAGAAAAAGACGCCGTGCGACTGCCTGCGGCGTTCAGGATGAAGGTAATCACCCTGCCCGTGCGGTTGAAAATGGCCGATGACAATGCGCTTGTTCAGGCCCTGAATGCGCTTCCCAAGCACGCTTAGGTAGGTCGGAATTTTCAAAAATTCCGACCCGTTTTCTTTAAAGAAAACGCCGCCACCTGTCAGCCAATGTCGTCTTCGCCAAGCTTGGGGGACGCGCGATGCAGCGCCAGTTCGGCACCCGAAAACACGAAGGGCGACCGGATACCGGGCACGCCGTCCAGTTCGATCTTCATCCCGCGCGCAATCACCTGAGGATCATTGAACATGTCTTCCATGTTGTTGATCGGTCCGGCAGGCACGCCCTTTTCCTCGCAGGCTGCCAGCAGGTCATCCCGTGTGCGCTGGCGTGTTGCATCATTCAACCGACGGATCATTTCCGGCCGGTTCGCCACACGGTCCGCATTCTTGGCATATTCCGCGGCTTCCGCCATATCGTCCAGCCCCAGCATCCGGCACAGCCGCTGGAACTGGCCATCATTGCCGGTGGCAATAATCAAATGACCATCAGAGGATTCGAACACTTCATACGGGGTCAAATTGGGATGCGCGTTGCCCATACGATGCGGGGGCTTGCCCGTGGTAAGATAGTTCATCGCCTGATTGCCCGTGACCGCCACGGCACAGTCAAGCAGGGCCATGTCGATATGCTGCCCGACGCCCGTGTGGCTGCGCTGGTGCACGGCCGCCAAGATTGCAGTCGTCGCATAAATTCCGGTAAAGATATCCGTAATCGCCATGCCATGTTTTTGCGGCTGGCCCTCGGCTTCTCCGGTGATCGACATCAGGCCGGACATGCCCTGAATGATAAAGTCGTATCCGGCGCGGTGTGCATAGGGGCCGTCCTGCCCGAACCCGGTGATCGAACAATAGACCAGCTTGGGGAATTCCTTGGACAGGCTGGCATAATCCATGCCGTATTTCGCCAGACCGCCGGTCTTGAAATTCTCGATCAGGATATCCGCGTCGGCCAGCAGTTCTTTCATCTTGGCCTGACCTTCGGCGGTGGTTAGATCAACGATAACGGACGCTTTGCCCCGGTTGGTCGAATGGAAATAGGATGCTGATTTGTCATCCCCCCGTTCGATGAAAGGGGGGCCCCACTGGCGTGTGTCGTCACCGGCGGTGCTTTCCACCTTGATGACTTCACACCCAAGATCAGACAAGGTCTGGCCGGCCCAAGGCCCTGCCAGAATACGTGCCAGCTCAATCACCTTGAGCCCTGCCAGTGGGGCCGCCATTATTCGGCCAGTGCCGCGTCGATGATTTCCTTCATCTCGGCGTAGGGCATGTTGGAATATTTCTTGCCGTTGATGATAAAGCTTGGCGTGCTTGAGATATCATCGGCTTTTTGGTTCTCTTCCCACCAGGCCACAAGAGTCTGTGCTTTTTCACCGTCTTGCAAACAGGCCTCAAGAGTTTCGTTCTCGATACCGGCAAGGCGGCCAATCTTGCGCAGCTCTTCCACGATGGCAGCGGGTTCGCCTGCGCGCACCCATTCGGACTGACCTTTGTAAATCAGGTCAGCGATGCCAAAGAATTTGTTTTCGCCATCACAGCGCGCGACCATGGATGCCCACAGACCATAGCGGTCGAAATACACCTCGCGGTAGGTAAAGCCGATTTTGTCGGTGTCGATATAGTCGGCCTTGAGCTGCTTGTAGGCACCTTGATCGAATGCGGCGCAATGCGGGCAGGTGAAAGACGCATATTCAACGATCTGCACAGCGGCTTCGGCGTTGCCCAGGCTCATGTCCTGAATTGTCGACGTATCGACTTCGGCAGCTTCGGTGGTCTGCGCATTTGCAGCCCCTGCAATGGGGCTGAGCGATGTGCTGTTCACTGCATCCGTGCCGCCAAATACATACCAGCCGCCAGCAGCGACCACGGCAACAGCCGCAAGAATTGGAAAAGTGCGTTTCATTTGATTTCCTTTGTCAGCGTTTCGTCTTGTTCAATATGTTCTCGCCCAGACGTGCAAGGGCATCGCGCAGGCTTTCGTCACCCATTGTCCCGACGGTTTCGGCGGCGCGTTGGCGGATGACCGGATCAGGGGCCTGATCAACACGCGCCTTTGGCTTTGCCTCGAACGCGACCTGCCCTTCGGCAAAGCCAGTCGCCGCCGTTTGCGTGACCCGCACCCGTGCGATGGCGTTATAGCCGTAAACCGCATTTACCTTGGCGCGCAGTTGTTCTTTTTGCATCTCGAGCATCGGTGCATTTGACCCGTTGGTCAGCAAGGTCAGGGTCGCCCCCATGCCGCCGCGCCCATAGCTGACTTCGACCGGCCTCGAGATGGAGGAAACATCCTCGCCCACGATCTCGGCCCATTGGGTCAAAAGCCGCGATTGCGCAAAGCCACGCGTTTCGCTGGCCTGACGGATCTTTGCCGAAAGCAGGCTGTCTGTGCGTTTGAACCCTTTTGTACTGGAACGCCGCGGCGGCATGACTATCTTTCCTGGATGACAAAGTTCAACGTAGCGATGCAACACAACATAGCGATACTGGACCGTATCGCCAGCCCATCCCAACTGCAAAGGCCATAAAGATTGCGTGACACAGACGAAACAAGCGACCTGCCACCTATCTTGCTCGAATGGTACGATGTTCATGCGCGGGCAATGCCGTGGCGTGTCGCCCCGTCTGACCGCAAAGCAGGCCAATATCCAGACCCGTATCGCATTTGGTTAAGCGAGGTGATGCTGCAGCAAACGACCGTGGCCACGGTGCGCGACTATTTCCAGCGCTTCACCGCCCGCTGGCCCACTGTTGCCGATCTCGCTGCGGCCCAAGACGCGGATGTGATGGGGGAATGGGCCGGCCTTGGCTACTATGCCCGCGCCCGCAACCTGCTGAAATGTGCCCGCGCGGTTGTTGCCGACCATGACGGGCAGTTTCCAGCAGATCACGCAGAGCTGTTGAAACTGCCGGGCATCGGCCCCTACACCGCCGCCGCCATATCATCGATTGCGTTTGATCTGCCCCACGCTGTGCTTGATGGCAATGTAGAGCGTGTTTTGGCGCGGATTTACGACATTCACACACCCCTGCCGGCCGCCAAACCGGAATTGATGCAGCGCGCCGCAAACCTGACGCCAGATGACCGGCCCGGGGATTACGCCCAAGCGGTGATGGATCTGGGGGCCACCATTTGCACCCCCAAATCACCGGCCTGCGGCATTTGCCCGTGGCGCAGCCCATGCCTTGCGCGGCAACGCGGCACAGCGCCCGAATTGCCGAAAAAGACCCCGAAAAAGCCCAAACCCATCCGCCACGGCACCGTTTACCTGACCCGGCGCAGCGATGGCGCGTGGCTGCTGGAAACCCGCCCCGAAAAAGGGTTGCTGGGCGGTATGCTCGGTTGGCCGGGGTCTGACTGGATCGACGCCAGTGAAACCCGCCCCCAAGGCACCCCGCCTGCCACAGCCGACTGGCAGGTGGTGCCCGGCGAAGTGCGCCATACGTTTACGCATTTTCACCTGATGTTGACCGTTATGTATACCGCCGCCCCCGACAGCATTCTGCACCCGGATGCAGAATTCATTGCGCCCGACCAGTTCCGCCCGTCCGACCTGCCCACCGTCATGCGCAAGGCGTTTGATTTGGTCCGCTAGCGGCAGCGCGCCACAGTGACAAACGGTGCAATGATGCGCTATGAAGAGACAGTGATTTCGAAAGCAATATCAGCATGACCCCAACATCCCCCGACATCAGCACCGACCAGTTGGCGCAACTCAAAAGGGCTGTACCATTTGCGCTGTCCTTTGCGCTGGTTCCTTTGGCGTGGATCACCGCCTTTGTCGGCGGCTGGACCGTGATCCTGCTGCCCCTCGTCACGTGGTATCTGTTTTCGATCATCGACAGCATCGTTGGGCTGAACCTCGATAACGCAGACCCCGAAGCGACCGATGATGATCTGTTCTGGTACCGCATGATCACCCTGTTTTGGATGCCAGCGCAGTTTCTGACGGTGTTCGGGCTGCTGTGGTATGTGCCGCAAGCTGACCATTTGGGCGGCTGGGAAAAGTTCTTTGTGTTCTTTGGTGTGGGTGTGATGACCGGCACTGTTGGCATAAATTATTCACACGAATTGATGCACCAAAAGAACAAGCTTGAACGGTTCTGGGCCGACGTTCTTTTGGCGATGGTTCTCTATTCGCATTTCAGGTCCGAACACCTGCTGGTGCATCACCGCTATGTCGCGACGCCCCGCGACCCGGTCACGGCGCATTATAACGAAGGCTTCCACCGCTTTTACCCCCGGGTGCTGCGGCAAAGCATGAAATCCGCGTTTCGCGCAGAAAAAGCCATGCTGGCGCGCAAAGACAAACCGTGGACTGACAGGCGCAACCCGTTCTTCAAATACTGGGCATTGCAGGCGGTGTTTTTAACCCTGGCCATTATTCTGGGCGGCTGGACCGGATTGCTGCTCTTTTTGGTCCAAGCAGGCACTGCAATCTGGCAGCTTGAACTGGTGAATTACATCGAACATTACGGCCTGACCCGCAAACATCTGGGCGATGGAAAATACGAACACGTCCAGCCGCGCCATTCGTGGAACGCAGCGCATCGCGCATCAAACTGGCTTTTGATCAACTTGCAGCGGCATTCCGACCATCACTACAAACCGGATCGCCGTTTTCCGGTGCTCCAGAACTATGGCGACGCAACGGCCCCGCAGCTGCCCTATGGATATCCGGTCATGACCGTTATGGCGATGATGCCTTGGGTCTGGCGGCGCGTCATGAACCCGCGCGTGCGCAGATGGCGCGACATGTATTACCCCGAAATCACGGATTGGTCCGACTATAACAAGGGAACGACCCCCTATCCCCGTTGACGGCATGTTAATCTACCTCTGCCATGATTGAAGCTATTCTCGATCATGGTGGAGGTATTCATGCCAAGTCAGCAACTTTTCCAACAGGCAAACAGCGCACTCGTGCCACAAGCCTGCTTGATCATCGAAGACAGCAAATTCGACCAACTCAAGATGAAGCGAATGATCAGCCGAAGCCTTTCAGGCATGCAAGTCTATGTCGCAGCCACCCTAAGAGAGGCACGGCAGACACTGGCAAAATACCCTGTGTCGATGATCCTGCTCGACAATCGCCTGCCAGACGGCCTTGGTGCCGACTTTGCCGTTGAACTGTCAACACTCGGGGGTTTTTCCCATGTCACCGTTGTCATGGTCAGCGATTGGCCCTCCCCCTTTATGTGGGAAAAAGCCGCAACAGCAGGCGTGCTGCATGTGGTCAACAAGTCAGAGTTCGGACAGCACTATCTGATGGACGCGTTCAACCATGCTAAAAATGCGAAACCGCAATTGCACTGACACGTCTTCAAACGAAAAAGACCCCGCCATACAGGCGGGGCCAAGGTGAGTACCCTTTGGGGCGTACCTTCATGTGGAAGGACGCGGGGCACCGGCGGTGTTCGTAAAACTGTGTGAAAAGGCGCGGCCTAGTTGGCCATTTCTGCCCTGATTTGCTGGCGTAAAATATCGATCGGCACACGCTTGCCATCTTTTTTGTAGCACCAGTAGGTCCATCCATTACAGCTGGGTGCCTTTTCATAGGCGGCCCCCACTTGGTGAATGGAACCTTTGACCTCGTTGCCGATCAGCGTGCCATCGGCACGGACCTTGGCCGAATAGCGACCGTTCAACGAATAAAGCTCTTCTCCCGGGCGCAACATCCCGCGTTCAACCAATTGGCCAAACGGCACACGTGGTTCGGCGCGCTTGGATATTGTGGTCTGCAGCGCTTCTTTGTCAAATTTGCGCACCGATTTAATACGTTTCTCGGCAACCTTGCGGTACGCTTCCTCACGCTCAATCCCGATAAAATCACGGCCCAGCATCTTGGCAACAGCACCGGTTGTGCCTGTGCCAAAGAACGGGTCAAGAATAACATCGCCCGGATTGGTAGAGCCGACCAAAATACGGTGCAGCAGGCTCTCGGGTTTTTGCGTTGGATGCGCCTTGTCGCCAGCGTCGTCTTTCAGGCGCTCGTGACCGTTGCAGATCGGCAAAACCCAATCGCTGCGCATCTGGATACCTTCATTTAGGGCTTTCAGCGCCTCATAGTTAAAGGTGTATTTCGAATTCTCGTCTTTCCCGGCCCAGATCATCGTTTCATGGGCGTTGGTAAAGCGCTTCCCGCGGAAGTTTGGCATCGGGTTGGATTTGCGCCAGATAACATCGTTCAGAATCCAGTACCCTTGGTCCTGCAAGGCCGATCCGACACGGAAGATGTTGTGATAGCTGCCGATCACCCAGATTGCGCCATTCGGCTTTAGCAACCGGCGGGCGGCTTTCAGCCAGGCACGGGTAAACTCGTCATATACGGCAAAGCTCGCAAATTGGTCCCACGCGTCATCAACCGCATCAACCTTTGAATTGTCAGGACGATGCAAATCGCCCCGCAATTGCAGGTTATAGGGTGGGTCGGCAAAGATCAGATCGATCGATCCCTCGGGCAGCGCATTCATCGCATCAATGCAATCGCCCGCAATAATTGTGTTCAAGGGAAGTGCGTCTGCACCCTTTGTGATCGTCTTCATAATAACTGCCTCTGCCCCGGCACATTGTGTGCTCTTGGTTGAGACTAGGATGCCCTGACAGATGATTCGCGGTCAATTTCTTTTTTGAATCAAATGGTTAGTTATTTTTCTTGATACAACATGTTGTGTACGGGTTTGAACAAACGTCTATGGTGTGGGGTTACCCCAAGATTTCGGAGCGCCTCTATGTGTCTTTTTGACCCGTATCCCATGTTGGTCTCCCAGCCATATCCGGGGTGCTGTTGCGCCAATGACAACATGACACAATCTCGACATATTTTGGCCATAATTGAGGCAGCCGAAATTGACTGGGAACGCGCATCGCCCTTGATCAAAGTCTGGGCTTTTATCTTCAAATCCCGTGGAAGCATGTTTCCGTCCACAAGCGCGAAATCCGCAGGCTGTTTCAGCCCATCCAATGCACGCACCATCGCAAGGTGGCTGGCACGCAAAATATTCAGCTCTTCGATTTCTGCGACGGATGCATGGGCGATACTGACATCCGCGACCTGCATGATCTCTTCATACAGACGTTCGCGTGCCTTTTTGCTCAGCTTCTTTGAATCGTTCAATCCGTCCGGAATACGCTCCGGGTCCAAAACCACTGCCGCAGCCGTCACCGGTCCTGCCAATGGCCCACGGCCCACCTCATCCACGCCCGCAACCCGCGAAAATCCGCGCGCATAGGCATCTCTTTCAAATTCAAAATCTGGTCCCATGCCGCCCAACAACCCCAGACCCCGCCGATTCTCAACCCCTCGGGGCTTCTCTGGCTCAACAATATCCTCGCCGAAGGCGCACATAAGCCGCATTCACCAACATGAAAAAGGGAGAGATGCCCGAACACCCCTCCCTCTCTATCCGGACGGCGGTTAGGCCCTCCGGCTTTAGCGCCTGGAATTACCCACGCGCCAAACGGTATCCCTCACCACGCAGGCACCGGGCATCATACCCTCTGCGCTTGCCTTGCAAGGTGCGGATCGTCTGCGCGCAGTATTGCGGCAGCCGATTGGCATAACGGAAATTATTTTGCAGACACCGGCCGCCGAACATCAGCACCTGACCGCGGCGCGTGTCATAGCTTTTGAAACAGTGCTGCGGCAAAAGCTTGCTGTCATGATACTGACGTTGCTGGTGACGCTGCTGTTGATGTTGGTGCTGCTTCTGCTTGCGGTACTTCTGGGGCAGCGGCCGCGGCTGAACCTGCTGGCGCGTCACCACATGGTCGCGGTTCGTACGCCCTTGATTGACATGCGCCTGATCCCGGCGGTCCTTGTTATTGTCGTGGATAATCTTGCCAATAATCGCCACGCCCAACACGCCTGCCGCGATCCTGGCAAGGTCCCGGTTCCGGTCCCCTGCGGCTGCTGGTGTGGCGGTAAAACCTGTGATCGCAATGGAGACGGCGGCGATGGTTGCGATGAACTTGTGATACATGGGTCTGATCCTTTTCTCTGAGGGGCACGGGTCCAGACCCATGCAAAGCCAAATACGTTTTCGACCTCTGGCATCAAATTGGCCCGGCCCCCTTCAGACAGGCAATAACGGCGGGTTGTTATCGGATAACAACGCAGCCCCGCCCCGATCGATATTGAATATCCACAGATAAAAGCGCAAAGTTTCCACCATGAAACACACCTCATATTCCTTGGTTATGATTGCCGCCCTCAGCCTTGCAGCCTTGCCTGCTCAGGCCGCCGGCTGCTATGCAGACTATAAGGCAAAACAAGAAAACCCGCTGCGGCTCCATTACGGTGTCGCGGAAATAACGGGGGCCTGCAGCAAGGCCGCTGCGCGCGCCCAACTGTCCCAACGCCTCGCGGCAAACGGCTGGACATTGCTCAACATCGTGTCGGTGTTTGGCAACGAAGGACTAAACCAAAGGAGAGACAGTGCCGGACCAAACTTCCTCCGCTTCTAAGATGCGCCGCACCGGTGGCCGGTTTGTCGGCGGTGGCATTGCCGCCGTCGCATTGATCCTGCTCATCGGTGCGGGGCTGTTGCTATGGGCATTGCCCGATGCAAATGCCTTTAACGCGCAGGTCGAACGCATCTTTATCGAAAACGATGACCTGACCACACAGGCCGAAATCAAACTGCTCGAAATCCTCGCGCAATCGGGCACGGCGTTTTCCGAAACCCTCTCAAGCTACCGGATTGTCATCATCGTCTTGCTGGTCTTTGCCACAGCGATGCTGATCGCCGCCCTTGTCTTTCTGATCATGCTGATCGGCTTTAACCGCCGCATGGCGCAAATCGAACGTGTCGGCATCCAGGTGAACTCCCTGCTCATCAGCCGCGAGGAAAATACCGTCTATCTCAACAACCTTGGTTTCAAACTCACCGCCGCCGCGATGGAAACGATGTCGGTGCTTGCCGAAGCGCGGATGGATGACGATGTCCTTTCCGGCTCCGAAATCGAAGGCGTCATATCAGGCCGCAACGCATCGGACTGTGACGAAGCCGCCGGTGCAACGCGGATCAAACGGTTGCGCGACACACTCGGCAATCAGATCGTCTCCGAACTGCTGGTCAAGAATATCGCTCGCCGCGGCTATATGCTGGCCATCGACAAGACCGTGATAAAAGTACTCTGATCCATTCATTTTGCTAAATAAACTCCGGGGGAGCCGCCAAATGGCGGCGGGGGCAGCGCCCCCACTGGACAGTGGTCAATCGATCCCCCTAGTGTGCCCTTGAACATATTGCCAAGGAACACGCCCATGCCCGCACCACATAATCCGTTCAAGCAAGCCCTCAAAGACGGAAAAACGGTTTTCGGATGCTGGCTGGGCCTCGCCGATACGTTTAGCGCCGAACTGATGGGGACGGCGGGCTTTGACTGGTTGGTCATTGATGGCGAACACGCCCCCAACGATCTGCGCTCGATCCTGGCCCAGTTGCAGGTTCTCGAAGCCTCGCCCAGCCACCCTGTTGTCCGCGTCCCGATTGGCGAAACCTACCTGATCAAGCAGGTACTGGATGCCGGCGCGCAAACCGTGCTGGTACCGATGGTGGATAATGCCGATCAGGCCCGCCAGCTGGTGCGCGATGTCACCTATCCCCCGCAGGGTGATCGCGGCGTCGGCTATGCCGTGACCCGCGCTGCGCGGTTTTCGCAAATCACCGATTATGGCCTGACGGCGAATGACCAGATTTGCCTGTTGGTGCAGGTGGAAAGCGTCAAAGGCCTTGCGAACCTTGATGAAATCCTTTCGATTGACGGAATTGACGGGGTCTTTATCGGCCCTGCCGATCTGGCCGCCGACATGGGGCAGATGGGCAATGCGTTGCACCCCGATGTCCAGACTGCGATTATGGGGGCACTGACCAAGATCGACGCTTCGGGCAAGGCCGCCGGCATCCTGTCGACACATGACGAGATGACCCATGACGCGATCAAGGCAGGCGCGCGTTTTGTTGCTGTGGGGGCCGATATTTTGATCCTCAGCCATACAGCGCAGGCTTTGGCCTCCAAATGGCAAGATACCCTTAAATGACCCGCGGTATTGCCCTGCTGGGCCTCGCCTATGTGCTCAGCCAGTTCTTCCGCGCTTTTCTGGCTGTCCTCAGCCCGGCCCTGCGCGCCGATATCGGTGCAGGCCCCGAAGACCTCGCCTTTGCGTCGGGCCTTTGGTTCTTTGCCTTTGCCGCAATGCAACTGCCGGTCGGCTGGGCCCTTGATACTGTCGGGCCACGACGGACTGCTGCCAGCTTGCTGCTTTTGGGCGGCGGTGGCGGGGCCGCGATCTTTGCGCTGGCGACGACCCCTTTGCATATCGACATTGCGATGGTCCTGATCGGCATCGGCTGCGCACCCGTCTTGATGGCGTCCTACTATATCTTTGCGCGTGAATACCCGCCTGCGCGTTTCGTGGTTCTGGCATCCGTCATGGTCGGCGTCGGCACCTGCGGAAACCTTGTCGCGTCTTACCCTATGGCCATCGCGGCCGAGACGATCGGCTGGCGCGCGTCACTTTGGGGGCTTTGCGCCATCACCAGTTTGACCGCCCTGGGCATCTGGGCCGTGGTGCGCGACCCTGCCACACCCGAAGGCGAAGTCCGTGGCAGCCTGTTGGCCGTTTTCAAGATCAAAGCCCTGTGGTTCATTTTTCCGATCATGGCCGTCAGCTATGCCCAGGTGGGCGCGCTGCGGGGTCTGTGGATCGGCCCCTATTTCGAAGACGTCTTTAACGCAGATGCGCATCAAATCGGTCTGGCGACATTGCTGATGGGGGCCGCCATGGTGGCAGGCACTTTCGCCTATGGCCCGCTTGACCGCTTGGCGGGCAGCACGAAATGGGTCGTTGTCGCAGGGACCACCGTAAACCTGCTGGCGCTATGTGGCCTGATCTTTTTCCCTGCAAGCGGCTTGATACTGGCGACATGTCTGATGGCGGCCATCGGCTTTTTCGGTGCAACCTATGCCGTGATTATCGCGCATGGGCGCAGCTTTCTGCCGCCCCATCTGATCGGACGGGGCATGACCCTTTTGAACCTGTGCAGCATTGGCGGCGTCGGCGTTGCGCAGTTTTTATCGGGTCGCGCCTTCGGGGCCAGCCAACCTGCAATCACCGCACAGGCCCCATATGTCGTCATTTTCACCTTGTTTGCCGGGATGATGGCCGCCGGGTTGTTTGTCTATCTGTTTTCACGTGACACAACCCATTAACGCACACCCCCTTCCCCCGCAGTCCCAAGCGGTATAAGAGGCGCGCACCATCACATTTTAGTATTGGAGTTTTAAGATGGGTTATCGCGTCGTCATCGCGGGTGCCACTGGTAATGTGGGCCGTGAAATGCTGAATATTCTGGCCGAGCGCCACTTCCCTGTGGATGAGATCGTGGCACTTGCCTCGCGCAAGTCTATGGGATCCGAAGTCAGCTTTGGCGATAAGACACTCAAGACGAAAGACTTGGATACGTTCGACTTTACGGGCTGGGATATGGCGTTGTTCGCCGTAGGTTCGGAAGCGACCAAAAAATACGCCCCCAAAGCCGCCAAGGCCGGTTGTGTGGTCATCGATAACTCGTCGCTGTATCGCTACGATCCGGATATCCCGTTGATCGTCCCCGAGGTAAACCCTCAGGCAATTCACGGTTATTCCAAGAAAAACATCATTGCGAACCCCAACTGTTCGACTGCTCAGATGGTTGTGGCCCTCAAGCCGCTGCATGACCGCGCAACGATCAAGCGCGTTGTCGTTTCGACCTATCAGTCGGTGTCCGGTGCGGGCAAAGACGGGATGGACGAGCTGTGGGACCAGACCAAGTCGATCTATAACCCGACCGACAGCAAGCCTGCGCGCAAGTTCACCAAGCAGATTGCCTTCAACGTGATCCCGCATATCGACGTGTTTATGGACAGCGGTGACACGAAAGAAGAATGGAAGATGATGGTCGAGACGAAGAAAATCGTCGACCCCAAGATCAAAGTCACCGCCACTTGCGTGCGCGTCCCTGTCTTTGTCGGCCATGCCGAATCGATCAACATCGAATTCGAAGAGCATCTGGACGAGAACGAGGCCCGCGACATCCTGCGCGAAGCCCCAGGCGTTATGGTGATCGACAAGCGTGAAGACGGCGGATACGTAACCCCCGTTGAATGTGCCGGCGATTTTGCGACCTTCATCAGCCGCATCCGTCAGGACAGCACAATCGACAACGGTCTTAACCTGTGGTGCGTCAGCGACAACCTGCGCAAGGGCGCTGCGTTGAACGCGGTGCAGATCGCAGAACTGCTGGGCCGCGAAGTGCTGAAAAAAGGCTAAGCCCTTCTACTCTTCATGAGTTCAAACAAGGGCCCGCGCATGTCGCGGGCCCTTTGTCGTTCAGGCTACAGGATCGAGTATCCCATTACTGGACGCCCATAGCCGCCAAAGTACTGCCATCACATTCAGCCAGATTTCCTAGGCCGCCACCCCGACACCGCCCTCCGTTGCAAAGTCGAACCACAGCCTGCCTTGCCTGTATTCACCCTTTATCAGGTGCCCCGGTTTGTGAATTTCCGGAAACTCCACGGCCCAGTCGCGGAAACGGTCGTTGGTAAGGATAACTGCCCCCATGTCGCGCGCGGCGTTCAGAATATACGGATCTGCGGGCATCCCCTTGGGCACAACCATCACGTTTTCCAGTGGTAATTTCAGCAGCCGGCTCATCGCCCTGTCATCCCGATACCGACCAGAAAACAGATAGCCCGCATTTGCGTCGAACATGACGCCCAGATCAAAGCCCTGCTTTTTCAGATGATCAACAACCTCCTGCACGCATTCGATACGCGGGGTGCCATCGCGCCAATACATCACGTTAGACCCGTCAATCACGATCAAACGACCGGCAGGTTCGCTCCGGCTTGCCACCCACTTGCGGGTTTCGCTGTACAGGATGAAAACGCTTGCAACGGTACACGGGCCAGCGATCAGGATCATGTCCGACCAAACGGCGGAAGACATCGACACAACCGTGCCAAATAGCGATACGAGAAATAGCAATATCGGTACAATCATAGCATGAACAGATCACCCCTCGCGCCCCTGAGCAAGTACAAAAAATATACTGATCTGATTTCTGCTGACCGCCTTTAAACCGGCAGGAACATTTCCTTGTCAGCGCTATAGCACTCAAGCCCGCCCTCGCCGATGTCGGTCCACAATCCGTGCAAGGTCAGCTTGCCTTCGTCGACCTTCTCCGCGATCCACGGGAAAGTCATAAGATTCTCAAGCGACGTCATCACCGCGTGTTTTTCAAGCTGGCGCACTTGTTCCTGGGGGTCTTCAATCTCGGCTACGATCTCGTATTTTGGACGCAAAATATCCATCCAGCGGCCGACAAAGCTGTCCTTTGCATCCAGCTGCGGGGCCTTGCCCTGACACATATCGATGCAGCCTTGCACACCGCCGCAACTGGAATGTCCCAGCACGATCAAATGCGCGACGTTCAAGGATTGGACCGCGTATTCGACGGCGGCGGACGTGCCGTGCTGTTCGCCATCGGGCAAGTAGGGCGGGACCAGATTGGCAATATTCCGGTGAATAAAGAATTCGCCCTGATCGGCACCAAAAATCGACGTAACATGAACACGACTGTCGCAGCACGAAATCACCATTGCACGGGGGTGCTGCCCGTCGCTGGCAAGACGTTTGTACCAAGCTTGATTCTCGGCGTAAGTGGTTGCTTTCCAACCGTGATATCGTTGTGCCAGATAAGATGGCAGTGGTTTCGCCCGATCCATAATATCATCCGCTCCTTTTGTGTCTCGCTGTAACTATCCTGAATTCTCATCACATTCGAGCAAAAAGGCGCTTGGCGCTCAACCATTTAAACACATCCCTTAACATATACGGGGTCAGTCATGGGGGCTTTTTAAGGGGTGATTGAAATGCAAGTTCTGCAAATGCGGCCAACCGAACAGGTCTGCGTCGACCAAGAAAGGTTGGGTACACTTTACAAACAATTGGGCGAAACAGATGCCGAAGACGTGGTGTGCCGCGCCTTGGAAGAACTGGCTTTGCGGATCTCGCATTGCGACCGGTTGTACCGCACTTCCGACTGGCAGGAATTGCGCAAAAACAGCCGGTCCCTGATTGCCATTGCAGATCAGGTCGGGCTGCAAAAGATGGCAGCCGTCGCCAATGATGTGATGTCGGCCGTCGACCAGGCCGATCCGGTTGCAATTGCCGCCACATTAACGCGGCTCATCCGTGTCGGGGAACGATCATTAACCGCCATTTGGGATGTGCAGGACCTGTCAATCTGACCGCTTGCGGTTGGCTGGGATACCACTAGGCTGCACCTGAACCCATTGCCCCAAAAGGTGCTGACCCATGCCCGCAAAATTCGCCGAACCGACAGCCAAAGCCATCCCCCTTCATCTGATCGGCGAAAGCCAGCTTGATGATTGGCTGGCCAACCAGCCTGCATCCGTGTCGGGTTGGGTTGCGGCAAACAGCTTTACCGCTGCGTTGGGTCAGGCCTTGGTTTTCGCCGGGCCTGACGGGTCTGTTGATATGGCCGTTGCGGGCTATGGCACCCAAACATCGCGCAGCAGGGGCCGGTTCCATTTGGCCGACGCCGCCGCAAAGCTGCCCAAAGGGGCCTACCGGCTTGAAACCGACCTTCCCAAGGATGTGCTCGCGAATGAGACATTGGGCTGGCTGCTTTGCGCGTACCGGTTTGATCGCTATGCAAAAAACGGCCCCATGCTGGCAGAGCTTGTGGCACCTGAAGGCGTAAATGCCGACCTGATGATTGCCATTGCCGATGGCGAAATGCTGACGCGGGATCTGATCAATACCCCCGCCTCGGACATGGGACCGCCTGATCTGGAAAACGCCGCACGCAGATTGGCTGACGCCTACGGTGCCCGGATCAGCGTTATTACCGGTGATGACCTGCTGGCGCAGAACCTGCCGATGATCCACGCCGTTGGTCGTGCGGCGGATCGTGCACCTCGCCTGATTGACATGCGGTGGGGCGCAACGGGTAAAAAACTGACCTTGGTTGGCAAGGGTGTGTGTTTCGATACCGGCGGCCTGAACCTGAAACCTGCGGCATCCATGGGTCTGATGAAAAAAGACATGGGGGGTGCGGCGGCGGTGCTGGGCCTGGCCCGTATGATCATGGCCACGGGCATGGACATCCAGTTGCGCGTGCTTATTCCGGCGGTTGAAAACTCTGTGTCGGCAAATTCATTCCGCCAGCAGGATATTCTGACCTCGCGCAAGGGGCTGACGGTCGAGGTGAACAACACCGACGCCGAAGGTCGCTTGGTCCTCGCTGACGCGCTGGCGCTTGCAGACGAAGAAAAACCCGATCAGATTATTTCGATGGCCACCCTGACAGGTGCGGCCCGCGTTGCTGTCGGCCCCGACCTTGCACCCTATTTCAGTGACAGCCAGACCTTCGTGTCAGCGGTCGAAGCTGCCGCCGCAACTCACGCTGATCCGGTGTGGCGCATGCCTTTCCACACGCCATACGAGGCCATGATCGAACCCGGAATAGCAGACCTTGATAACGCGCCCACCGGTGGATTTGCAGGATGTATCACCGCGGCATTGTTCCTGCGCCGTTTCGTAACAGACAGCCCCTATGCGCATTTCGACATATACGGCTGGCAGCCAACCGCAGCACCCGCCCGCCCCAAAGGCGGCGTCGGCCAGGCGACACGCGCGTTGTTCGCGGCATTTGATACACTTTTGAAAAAATGACCGATTTTCGACTGTCCCCTGATCCTGCCAAGGTTCAGCAACAACAGCCGGCGCAGATCGTGATCGCCGTTGCCGATCTGTGCCGCAGCCCATCGGGCGCGCGGGACCGACAGGCGATCTATGGGGACGCGCTGACGGTTTTGGCCGCAGATGACGGCTGGTGCTATGTGCAGCTCGGCAAAGACGATTATTGCGGATATATTCGCGAAACGGCGATTGGCCCGCAGTCGCACGCCACCCATTTTGTGTCCGTGCCAGCGACCCACGCCTATCTAAAGGCCGATTTCAAATCCCCTGATCAGGTGTCTCTTAGCTTTGGCAGCAAGATCACCGTTCTTGATCACGTGGCCGGTTTTGCCGAAACCCAAATAGGCTACATCCCGATCCAGCACCTGAAACCGATAGACGATCTTGCGTCAGACCCTGCTGATATTGCCCGGTTATTTCTGGGCACGCCCTATCTTTGGGGGGGCAACAGCCGTTGGGGCATTGATTGTTCGGGCCTTGTTCAGGCGGCGTTTCTTGCTTGCGGCATCCCTTGCCCCGGCGACAGCGACCAGCAGCTGGCAATGGTCGGCTATGCCCCGCCTGCGGGCACCCCTTATCAGCGCAATGACCTGTTGTTCTGGAAAGGTCATGTTGCACTCGTGCTTGAGCCTAACCTGATGATCCATGCAAACGCCCATAAGATGGCCGTCACGCTAGAACCGATTACCGCGGCTCTTGAACGTATCGCAAAAACGGACGGCCTGATGACCGGGCACAAACGTCTAACGTCTTCCAAATGGTCTTAAATCCATCGTCGCCCTCGGCAGGCGCGACCAGCTAGATGTCAACGGCACGGATCAACTTGCGTTCCAGCACCCGCAAAACCGCGCCCAGCTCGTGACCGCGACGCAGCACCTGCCCGTTGGGCCCGACAACCGAATACATCCCTTGCTTCAAACGCATCTTTGGCCGTTTCTCGATCCGGTAAAGCGGCATTTCCGCAGTCCTTCGAAAGATCGAAAACACCGCGACCTCTCGCAAGCAAGAGATCCCGTAATCGCGCCATTCCCCCGCCGCGACCATGCGACCGTAAAGCGACAGGATCGGCGACAATTCGGTTCTGTGAAACGCTACCTGCTCAGGCGCGCGATCGTTTTTGTTGTTTGACGAATGTAAGTGCAAGGTCATGCTTTGACAGTTGCGTCGATCATCGGTCAAATCAAGCCCTATGTGGGATGAAATCCCTTGAAAGCGTTACAAAATATATGCAAATGATATCTTTATGAAACATGAAGGCCGCCAGACATGACCCCTCAAGCACGTGCTGAAAAATCCGCGTCCACCATGTGGGCCACCGATAAGGCAAGCCAGAACCTTGGCATGCGGATCGACCACATCGCGCCGGGTGCCGCAACGCTTTCCATGACAGTGGGGGATAACATGTTGAACGGGCACGGTATTTGCCATGGCGGCTATATTTTTACGCTCGCCGACAGCGCCTTTGCCTTTGCCTGCAACAGTTACAATCAGCTTGTCGTCGCCCAGCAAAATCAAATCACCTATCTTGCCCCCGGCAAGGCGGGTGAACGCCTGACAGCAACCGCAATTGAGCAAACAAAAACCGGACGATCCGGCATCTATGATGTAACAGTCACGGGGGAGGACAGCCGCATCGTCGCGCTGTTCCGTGGCCTGTCTCGCACCATAAAAGGCCAGCATTTCGAGGAGGAAATGACCCAATGAAAGACCTCACCCCCGCCCGTGAAAGCCTTGACCCTATTGAGATCGCCAGCCGGGATGAGATAAGCGCGTTGCAATTGGAGCGTCTGAAATGGTCCTTGCGGCACGCCTATGACAATGTGCCGTTTTACCGCAAAAGCTTTGACGATGCGGGGGTCCATCCTGACGATCTCCGCGACCTCAGCGATCTGTCCAGGTTTCCCTTTACCGTCAAAACCGACCTGCGCGACAATTACCCTTTCGGGATGTTCGCCGTCCCCCGCGAGCAGCTCGCCCGCATTCACGCGTCCTCTGGCACCACCGGTCAGCCGACCGTTGTCGGCTACACGAAAACCGATCTTGATAACTGGGCCAGCGTCGTGGCGCGGTCTTTGCGTGCAGCCGGCCTGAAACCCGGTGACATGCTGCACAACGCCTATGGATACGGTTTGTTTACCGGCGGTTTGGGTATTCATCTGGGTGCAGACAAGCTGGGGATCAGCACGGTGCCGATTTCTGGCGGGATGACCCCCCGTCAGGTGCGCCTGATCGAAGACTTCAAGCCGACCGGCATCACGGTCACCCCGTCTTATGCCCTGTCGATTCTTGACGAATACGCCCGCCAAGGCATCGACCCGCGCCAATCCTCGCTTGAGGTGGGGATTTTCGGTGCCGAACCCTGGACAAACGCCATGCGCGTCGAAATCGAACAGGCGTTTGATATGCATGCCGTTGATATCTATGGCCTATCCGAGATCATGGGCCCGGGTGTATCCTGCGAATGCGTCGAAACCAAAGACGGCCTGCATATCTGGGAGGATCATTTCTATCCCGAGATTATCAACACCGAAACCGGTCAGCCCGTTGCCGATGGTGAAAAAGGCGAACTCGTATTCACCTCGCTGACGAAAGAGGCCTTCCCGATCATCCGCTACCGCACCCGTGATCTGACCCGCCTGCTGGCAGGCACCGCGCGTAGCATGCGCCGGATGGAAAAAGTAACCGGCCGCAGTGACGACATGATCATTTTGCGCGGCGTAAATGTTTTCCCGACCCAGATCGAAGAAGCATTGATGTCCATCCCTGACCTTGCCCCGCATTTCCAGATCGAGCTCACCAAACCCGACCGCATGGATCAAATGCGCGTGCTGTGCGAATGCGCCAGACCCTACATCAGCGCAGATGCCCGCACTGCTGCCGCAGCCGCCCTTGCCGCGCAGATCAAGGAAACCGTTGGCATCAGCGTCAAGATTGACGTCAGTGACGTGGGCGGTGTGGCGCGGTCCGAAGGCAAAGCAGTGCGTATCATCGACAAGCGACCAAAAGGCTAACCCGACAGCGCATCCCCTGCGCTATCGGGTTAGCCTCGCGAAACGATCTTGATATCGCCGCCCTCAAGTTTAGAGTCATTCTAAATCATGAAAAAGATGTCCGGTGCTGTTTTCCCTTAACCGCAAACGTCTCAAGGATTTCTCCGAGCAGAAAATCATCGCCCTCGCGATCTCCTCCGAGGAAGGCGGCCATCGCCAACGGCCGATTGACCTGCACACCGAACGCTTTGGCCCGATGATCCCCTTGATCCGCCGCGATGGAAAAATCAGCCGAGGCATTCTACCTTCTGGCCGCCACCCGCACCACCGATGCCTCAACCCGCAAGCTGCTTGGTGATCTGGCCGCTGCCGAAGCAAGCCACATGGACAAGATTTTTGGTGGGCCTTGCGGCATCGCTGGGGGCAGGCATCTCGATGGGCTTCACCGAAGCCGCCTCTGACGATGGTCAGATTTCGGGCCGTGGCTCGCCGGTCAACGCGGCCTGTCGGCTGGCGTGATGACAACACTTGGCGGGTTGGGCCACGCGCTGCCCTATTTGATCACCGATTTCTGGACCGCGACCCTCAGCGCCTTCGCCGTTGTGTTCGTTGAAGTTTGGGCCATTGTCTGGATCCAGAACCGCTATATGAACACACCGTTTTTCCGCGCCGCATTCCAGATCGTCCTGGGCGGCGCATTGGTATTCGCCGTTGGGGTTGTGATCGGGTCAGGGCGACCGCAACACGCAGTTGCACCTAACCCCGTTGCCCGCTACGAATTCAACATGCTGGCGATCTTCCTCAAAACACTGCCATTTTTCGCGCTGATCGGTCTGGGATACTGGGCCGGCCGAACCCGTTTCTTTACGACCGAAGCAACAGCCTATCTGACCAAATTCGTCTTTTACTTTGCCCTCTCGGCAATGCTCTTCCATTTTGCGGCGAACCTGTCTTTGGCCGACGTCTGGGACAGCCGCCTTGTCGCGGCCTATCTCTGGGGCACCGCCTTCGTCTATGGCATCGCAACGATCATAGGTTTCCTGCGCAACCTTGATGTCGCGAATAACGCGATGGAAGCGCAATGCGCCGTTATCGGCAATACCGGCTTTCTGGGCGTGCCGATGCTCACCCTCCTTTTGGGGCCCGACGCAATTGGCCCCGTCGTGCTGGTTCTTGCTGTCGATTTGATCGTCTTCTCCAGCTTGATCGTGATCCTCATCACCGGCAGCCGCGATGGCCAGATGAGCCTGCGCGTCTTGCGCACAATCGGCATGGGCCTTCTGAAAAACCCGATGATTGTCGCAATGACTCTGGGCTTTGTCTGGTCCGGCCTGCGCATCCCGATCCCGACCCCGATGAACGATTTCCTGGTCATCCTGGGCGGTGCCGCAACCCCCGGCGCGCTCTTCGCGATTGGCGCATCACTCGCGTCAAAATCAGCTGAAAAGCTTCAGGTCGCCGGCTGGCTGACCTTTTGCAAACTCGTGCTACACCCTGCCTTTGTCGCCATGGCCGCCTTGTGGTTCTTCAAGGTCGACCCCTACAAAGCGGGCGTTATCATCGCCGCCGCGTCCCTCCCGGTGGCAGGCAACGTCTACATGCTTGCACAACACTACAACGTCGGTCCGGCCCGCGTATCCGCAGCCATCCTCGTTTCTACCGCCCTCAGCATCTTTACGGTAAGCGCGATCATCGCGTGGGTCACAACCTTCTAGGCTTCACCCTTTTCCAAATACTCATCGCGAAGCGTCCAGCCCTTGCCGCCCGCGCCAATGCCCGCTAGCCATAAAGCAACATCGCACCACAGGAGAAACCCCATGAAAACCGTTTCCGAAAATGCCAGCTTCCGCGGCACCCAAGGCGTTTATTCTCACCTGTCCACCTCCTGCAATTGCGAAATGACCTTCGCCCTTTTCCTGCCCGAAGAAGCCAAACAAGGGCCGGTCCCGCTGCTTTGGTTCCTTTCAGGCCTCACCTGCACCCATGAAAACGCCATGACCAAAGCAGGTGCACAGGCCTGGGCGTCTGAACACGGGATCGCCGTCGTTTTCCCAGACACCTCCCCCCGGGGCGACGATGTCGCGGATGATGATGCCTATGATCTTGGCAAAGGTGCCGGGTTCTATGTCAACGCCACCCAGGACCCTTGGCAGCCGCATTTCCAGATGTGGAACTATATCGCCGACGAACTGCCAGCGCTACTCGCCGAAGAATTCTCGCTTGATATGGACCGCCAGGCCATCAGCGGCCATTCCATGGGCGGGCATGGCGCACTGACCCTCGCGATGAATCTCGACGGGCGCTTCAAATCAGTGTCGGCCTTTGCGCCAATTGCAAACCCCTCCGACAGCGACTGGGGCCGCAAACAGCTCAGCGCCTATCTCGGCCCGGACAAGGCCGCATGGGCCAACCACGACGCCACGCTTTTGATGGCCGAAAAAGGCTTTCCCGGTCCGGTTTTGATCGACCAGGGCACAGATGATCAATTCCTTGACCTTCTCAAACCCGAAGCCCTGGCCGCAGCAATCGCCAAGCGCCGCCAGAATGCCACCTTCCGCATGCAACCGGGGTATGATCACAGCTATTTCTTCATCTCAACCTTCATGGAAGACCACATCGCCTTCCATGCCGACGCGCTCTACGCAGATTGATCAACTTGTCATGACATCCCTCTACATAGACGCCGATGCCTGCCCCGTAAAAGCCGAGGCCGAACGCGTCGCAACGCGCCACAAAATCCGGATGTACATCGTGTCGAATGGCGGCTTGCGTCCGTCGCAAAACCCATTGGTCGAAAACGTCATCGTGCCAGACGGGCCGGACGTTGCGGATATCTGGATTGCCGAACGCTGTGGCGCTGGCGATGTCGTCGTAACCGGCGATATCCCCCTTGCCGCGCGTTGCGTCGAAGCGGGCGCGCGCGTTTTGAAACATAACGGCGAAGCGCTGACCGCAGCGAATATCGGCAACGTCCTTGCGACCCGTGATCTCATGGCAGACTTGCGTGCCGCCGACCCCTTCCGGCAAGGCGGCGGGAAAAGCTTTACAAAAGCGGACCGCTCCCGTTTTCTGGAAGCCTTGGAACGTGAAATCAGAGCGGCTCAGCGATAGCGCTGGCCGTTTTCTTTCAAAGAAAACGAAACGGAATTTTCTGGAAATTCCGCACCCAACCCAAAGGTCAGCGAAATGAAGCCAACTGCAGTTGTTTTTGATATCGGCAATGTACTGATTGAATGGCAACCCGAACGATTTTTCGATTCCGTCATCGGAGAGGACCGCCGCAAGGCGATGTTCGCGACAGTTGATCTGCATGCGATGAACGACCGCGTCGACAGTGGTGAAAACTTTACCGATACAATTTATGCCACCGCAGACGCAAATACCGAATGGCGCGATGAAATCCGGCTGTGGCACGATCGCTGGATTGAAATGGCGGCACCGTTCATTCCTCATTCACTGCGGCTGATGAAGGCGCTTCAAGCCAAGAATGTCCCGGTGTTTTCCCTGACCAATTTCGGCATCCAGTCTTACGATCTGGCCGCCAAACACTATCCGTTTCTGCGTGAATTCGACCGGGACTTTATCTCGGGCCATCTGGGCATCATCAAACCCGATCCCGCCATTTATGCGGCCTTGGAAGATCAAAGCGGGCTCAGGGGTAGTGACCTGATCTTTGCCGATGACCGTCCGGACAATATTGCTGCGGCCGACGCGCGCGGATGGCGGACACATCTGTTCACCGGTCCTGCCGGTTGGGCCGCCCGCCTTGTGGCCGAAGGGCTGCTGACCGAGGAAGAGGCAGCGTGACACAAATCGACATCATACCCTTCACCGAAGGCGAGGCCACGCTGGACTGGATCGGCCTGACCGATGCCTTGGCAGCAGGTCACAGTTTGCCCAAGGCCGAAATCGCCGACACCTTTTTGTACCGCGGCGACGATACGCTCTTGAACCGTGCAGCGTGGATTGACGGTTTGGGTCTTGCGGTGAAATCCGCCACCATTTTTCCCGGCAACCCCGCAAAAGGGAAGCCAATGGTGAATGGTGGTGTATCGCTCTATTCTGACAGCACCGGAATGTTGGAAGCGCTGGTCGATTTCCACCTTGTGACCAAGTGGAAAACCGCAGGCGACAGCCTTCTTGCGGCGCGGCGGCTGGCCCGTGCAGACAGCCGGAATATCTTGATCCTGGGTGCCGGCACCCAAGGTCGGGGCCTGTATTCCGCCTATTCAGCCGCCTTTCCAGACGCCGAATTCACCGTCTGGAACCGGACCGCAGCCAATGCCAGGGCGATGGCGGACGCGCTGCCAAATCTGAAGGTTGCGGATGATCTGGAACATGCAATCCGCCACGCGGACATCATTACCTCGGCCACAATGTCCGCCACCCCCTTTATCAAGGGCGAATGGTTGCAGCCGGGCCAGCATCTGGATTTGATCGGTGCCTATCGTCCCGACATGCGCGAAGCCGATGATACCGCACTGACCCGCGGACGTATCTTTGTCGACAGTCTGGACACCACTGTTGATCATATCGGAGAGCTTAAGATCCCGATCGCGCAAGGGGTGATCAGCCGCGACACGATCATTGCCGATTATTATGATCTGGCGAAATTCACCCGAAAAACCGATGATGAAATCACGGTGTTCAAGAACGGCGGCGGGGCCCATCTTGACTTGATGACCAGCCGCTATGTTCTGGATCGCTGGCGCGCGCGGTCGTGATCTGGATCGGCCTTATCCTTCTGGCAGTGGTCGCAACCCCGCTGCTGATCGAACGCAACCGTTTGACCATGAACGACGCCGCGAGGGGCAGCGCACCCGGACAATTCGCCGAATTGAGTCGTGGCGTCACCCATTATTTCTGGTTTGGACCGCAAAACGGCCCTGTCGCAGTGTGTATCCATGGCCTGACGACCCCCAGCTTTGTCTGGCGCGGCATCACCAAGGGCCTCGCGCTTATGGGGTATCGCACCTTGATCTATGATCTTTATGGCAGGGGCTATTCAGACCGCCCATCCGGAGTGCAGGACCGGCAGTATTTCCTATCCCAGCTTAACGAGCTGTTGGATCGCGAAGGCGTAAATGGCCGGATTACCCTGTTTGGCTATTCCATGGGCGGCTCCATCGCGACCTGTTTTGCCGCAGCGGCCCCCGACCGGATCGAGCGTCTGGTTCTGCTTGCGCCCGCCGGCATGGGGCTGACCCCGAACAAGATCATGGACTTCATCGCCAAGGCCCCTTTGATCGGCGACTGGCTGATGCTGGCGTTGTTCGCGTCCTTTTTTCGCAAGGGCATCAAGGCCGAGAGCACGCAGGCAACAAACGTGCCCCACGTCTTTGAACAACAGGCGGAACAGCTTGAGTACAAAGGGTATGTTTCCGCTGTTCTGGCAAGCCGCCGTGGCATTCTGACGGATGTGTTGCGTGACGAACATCGCGCCATTCAAGCCGCTGGCATTCCCGTCCTAGCGATATGGGGAAAAGAAGACAGCGTGATACCCGCCTCGGCGATTGGTACCCTCGCCGAATGGAACCGCGCAGCGGAACACGAAGTGATCCCCGAAGCCGGTCATGGCCTGCCCTATACCCATGCAAATCAGGTGATCGATCTGGTCCGCAATCACCTGATGGCTAAGGGCTAGGCGGTCACCAATCCCGCAAGTCGTTTTTCGCGGATCGGCAAGTGGACAAGCGCGCTGAATGCACCGACGGCCACACCGATCCACCAGACTGCGGTGTACCCGCCATAGGCGTCATACAAGCGACCGCCCAACCAAACGCCCATGAAACTGCCCAGCTGATGGCTGAAAAACACGATACCATAAAGCGTGCCCATATAGCGCAGGCCGTAAATATGCGCGACCAGACCGCTGGTCAGCGGGACGGTAGCCAGCCAAAGCGACCCCATCCCGACCGAAAACAGGATCACCGACAGCGGCGTGATTGGCATGAGGATAAAGACCGCCGAGATTAACGTGCGCGCCGTGTAAATGCCCGCCAGCAGATACTTCTTGGAATAGCGCTTGCCTGCCCATCCCGCCAGCAACGTGCCCGCGATATTTGCAAGCCCGATCAATGATATCGCAACGGCCCCTAAGGCAGATGTCGTGGTGATGCCGATGTTGTGCAAGATGCCCCCGGCAAGGATCGGACCGCAAAGTTCGGTCACGAAAGCAGGGAAATGCGCGGTGATGAAAGCCAACTGATAGCCGCAGGAAAAGAAACCAACAAAGATCAGGGTGAAGGACGGGTCTTTGAATGCCTTGACCAGAATCTGACCCAGACTTTCCTCCAGCTCTGCCTTGCTGGCCATTTCAGGGGCGCGCATCAGTGGCAACGTCAGGATCATCGCAAGGATTGCACCCGCAAAAACGATAAACGTGCTTTGCCAGGTCAAAAACCCAAGCATCCATTCCGCAACGGGGGCCCCGAACACCTGCCCTGCGCTGCCTGCTGCGGTCACAATCGCCAGTGACATGGACCGGTTTTCAGCCGTTGAGGCCCGCCCGACGACTGCCAGAATCACGCCGAACCCAGTGCCCGCGATGCCGAAACCGACCAGCCACGCATAGCTCTGCAATTCGATCGGCGACATGGAATTCGCCGAAAGCACCAAGCCGATGGCATAGACGACCGACCCAATGACGATGGCACGGCGGTCACCAATCTTTTCCGCAACCGCCCCGAAAATGGGCTGCCCGATGCCCCATGCCAAATTCTGGATCGCAATCGCGAGCGAAAATTCGCTGCGCAGCCAGCCGAATTCAGCAGCAATCGGTATCTGGAACACGCCGAATGATGCCCGCACCGCAAAGCTGACCATGATAATCAGACACCCTACGATCAGAACCGGGGTGAAAATGGACGGGTTTCTTTCCAAGACATTGATCCTTCTGCAGATGCGCCACCCTACATCCGCCGGAATTGGGGTCAATTCAAATAGTCGGCTGCTGGCAGCAGGTTTGGGGTTCTTTCCAAACCTGCGGGCAAGATGTAAGTCACTGGCATGACAGATTTACGCACTCTTTACGATCAACGCGTGGCTGATGGCAGCCTGACACCGGACCCTGCCCAAGAGGCGGTTTTGCCCGAGTTTGACCGCATCAGGAACGCCATGCTCAACCCCGAGAAGAAGGGGTTTTTCAAGCGCGCCCCCGAACCGCCCAAGGGGCTGTACCTTTGGGGGGGCGTCGGGCGTGGGAAATCGATGCTGATGGATATGTTCGCCGGTCATATGGGCGACATCCCCGCAAGGCGTGTACATTTCCATGCCTTCATGCAGGAAATCCACAGCGCAATGCACGAGGCGCGCAAAACCGGTGTCGATGACGCGATTGCACCGGTTGCCGCCAGCGTCGCCGCATCGGTCAAGGTGCTGGCGTTCGACGAGATGCAGATCACCGACATCACCGATGCGATGATTGTGGGACGCTTGTTTCAGGCGCTTTTTGCAGCGGGTGTTGTCGTTGTTACCACGTCGAACCGGACACCTGACGATCTGTACAAAAATGGCCTGAACCGAGAGATTTTCCTGCCGTTCATCGAGCTGATCAAGGCCAAGATGGTCGTGTTGGAGCTGACCAGCCCGCGCGATTATCGCCAGGATCGCCTTGCAGGATCGCAATCGTATTTCACCCCCGTAAATGCCCAAAGCCGTGCCGCGATGGATGCCGTTTGGCAGGATTTGACTGGCGGCGAGGGCGAAAAGCTCACGCTGCGGGTCAAAGGGCGCGATGTCATCATCCCCCGGTTTCGCAACGGCATCGCGCGCGCGGGGTTCCATGCGCTATGCGGGCAACCCTTGGGTGCTGCCGACTACCTTAGCCTGGCCGAAGCATGCCGCGTTCTGGTGCTGGACGATATCCCGGCGTTGGGCAGGACCAACTTTAACGAAGCCAAACGTTTCGTGACCCTGATCGACGCGCTGTATGAGGCAAAAGTACGTCTTATCTGCTCTGCCGCGGCCAGTCCTGAAATGCTGTATCTTGAAGGGGAAGGCACCTTTGAGTTTGAACGTACCGCATCGCGCCTGCGCGAGATGCAGGCCGAAGGTTGGGGCAGCTAAAGCCCCGGTATTTCAAATATCTGCCCGACTTGCGCTTCGGCCATCCGGTTGATCGGGCCATTCGCATCAGCGATCCGCATATGATCTCGCGGATCGCCGTAATAGGCCAGTGACAGGCCAACCAGACTATCCGACAGACGAAGGGGATGCTTTTGCGGCACCTTTGTATTTGGTGCCGGACCGTCGCGCGTTGCTGCCAAAAGGACCGACTTTAGCAGGCTTTGGGTATCCAATCTGCCCGACAAGGTCGTGAGGGCCAAAGGGATTTCGAAATGCCCCTTTGCCGCCGCGCTGTTGAGCAGGGAATCCACATAGGCATCAGATTTCCCGGCCTTCACCGCCCAAACCACGTAGGATTCTAACACGCGACCCGATGACGTATCATCAAAGGCCCTTACAACGCCGCCAATGAGGTCACGCAAATCTGTTTCCGTGTCCATACCCAATTGGTGCAGCGCCTTGGCAGGTGTCAGGCTGGCCGTGGCAACCCTGGCGGGAACGGGCACGGGCGGCGCAGGAAGGACCGTCTGTGTGACCGGTTCGGCCAATGGAATTGCACCCGCATGATAGGGTGACCGCCCCTGATCCAGAATGAAAACGCCACCAGCGATGATCACCGTCAAACAGAAGACAGAAAATAAAACGCGCGGAATCGCGCTTTGGTTTTGTTGGAATTTCGCCATTGATCGACCCCCACGGACAAAGAAAACTATCCGTGAACCTTAGGGTCCGAGACGACTATAAATCGTAAACATCGCCAATTTGAGAGATGAAAATTCTAACCGTTTTCCCGCAAAACGCTGCCGGCAAGGTACAATGACCCGCAGATCAAAACCCGCGCAGATGGATCAATCGCAAGGATATCTGCAAGGGCGGATTGCACCGATGCTGCCTCGTCCGCGTTCATACCAACGGCACGAGCAGCCTGGGCAGTCTCATGCGCGGGCAGTGTTGCCGCTTCTCCGGGGATTGAAACGGCAATCAACTTTTCCGCCTGCGCAGCAAGCGGGCGCAAATAGCCGGAAATGTCCTTGGTATTCAACATCCCGCAGATCAGATAGGTCGGGCGCTTGGGCAGCGTGCCGAGCAGACCTGCGATCGCCTCGCCAGCGGCGGGGTTGTGCCCCCCATCCAGCCAAAGTTCCGCCTGTGCTGCAGCTTCAGCCAATGGGCCGGTTTTCAGACGCTGCATGCGTGCAGGCCATTGCGCGCCTGTAACTGCCGCCTCGCAATGATCATTCGCTACACCAAGGTGACGCAAGGCCGCAAGGGCCGCACCGGCGTTGCTGATCTGATGTGCCCCCAGCAAATTCGGTTTGGGAAGGTCAAGCAAGCCTTGTTCGTCTTGATACACCATACGCCCGGCTTCCTGCCCGACATGCCAGTGCTGGCCATAGGCCAACAGCGGCGCGTGGTGACGCAGTGCCTCGGCTTCGATCACGTCCATCGCTTCTTCTTGTTGGGGGCCAACAACGCACGGCACGCCACGTTTGATGATCCCTGCCTTTTCGCCCGCGATCTGGGCCAGAGTATCCCCAAGATACTGCTGATGGTCGATCGACACCGGCGTGATCACGGTAAGGGCCGGTTTTTCAACCACATTGGTGGCATCCAAACGGCCCCCCAGACCCACCTCAAGCAAGGTATAATCCGCAGGGCTGCGGGAAAAAGCGAGCAGCGCCGCGCATGTCGTGATCTCGAAATACGTAATGTTGCCGCCATTATTGGCGTCATAACATTCGTCCAGCACGTCGGTCAGATCAGGCTCGGTAATCAGATCACCGGCCACCCTGATGCGTTCGTGAAAACGCGCCAGATGCGGCGAGGTATAGGCATGAACCCGGTGCCCTGCTGCCTCCAAACCGGCGCGGATCATTGCCTGCGTCGACCCCTTGCCATTGGTGCCCGCGATATGGATCACGGGCGGCAGGGTGTTTTGCGGATTGCCCAAAGCATCCAGCAGCCGCCACATCCGGTCAAGGGTCAGATCAATGATCTTGGGGTGCAGCGCCATCATGCGCGCCAGCACAGCATCAGATGTCTGTTGCGTCATTTTGCTGGTGTACTTGCCTTGTCGTCCGATGCCAATGCATGGGGTACATCGCCACCTTCTGTGGGCGCGGGCAGATCGCCCCGCACCGCAGGCGGCAGCCTCAGCAGCATCCGGGTGATGTTGATCAACTCGTCGCGCATCTTGGGGCGCGGGGTCACGCGGTCCAACATGCCATGATCCAACAGGTATTCCGCCCGCTGGAAGCCTTCGGGCAGCTTTTCGCGGATCGTTTGTTCAATGACGCGTGGCCCGGCAAAGCAGATCAGCGCATTCGGCTCGGCAATATGAACGTCGCCCAGCATGGCATAGCTGGCCGTGACGCCGCCGGTCGTGGGGTGGGTCAACACCACGATATAGGGCAATCCGGCTTCTTTCAGCATCTGCACGGCAATGGTCGTGCGCGGCATTTGCATCAGGCTCAGGATACCTTCTTGCATCCGCGCGCCACCGGCGGCGGAAAACAGGATCAGCGGGCGTTTCAGCTTAACGGCCTCTTGGGCGGCGGCAATGATCGCATTGCCCACATACATACCCATGGACCCCGCCATAAAGGAAAAGTCTTGCGCGGCAGCAACGATCGGCGTGCGTCCGATTTCACCGGTGGCAACCAGCATCGCTTCGGCTTCGCCCGTTTGTTTTTGGGCTGCTTTCAAACGATCCGGATATTTCTTTTGATCGCGGAAATGCAAAGGGTCCGTGACCGGTGCCGGAACCTTAACTTCGGTGAAAATACCGCCGTCGAATAGCGCCAAAAACCGCTCGCGGGGGGTGATCGCCATGTGATGGCCGCAGCTCGTGCAAACATTCAGGTTGTTCGACACCTCGCGGTGGAACAACATGGTTCCGCATTCTTCGCATTTCGTCCAAAGATTATCCGGTGTTTCGCGACGCGAAAAGATCGAATTGATGCGTGGGCGAACGTAGTTATTGATCCAGTTCATGGCGAACCTCTGTTCCAGTTTCGACCCTGAGATATGCTGCCCCAGAGTAAATTGCAATCAACGGCGGATCGCGAGCCTTGCCGCGAGCCAACTGACAAACATCAGCGCGAAATCCACCGGCAGCCATGCGCGCAGCGCCTCGGTGTCCTCCATGCCGAAAGGTGTCACATACAAAGCAAGGCCAGACAAATTATCCGGCAGGGACGTGATCAGGATCGCCGTCACATTGTTGCAAAAGTGAACCGCAATCGCAGGCCCAAGGGACCCCGCACGCGCCGTCAGGTCCGCCATCAGAATGCCAAATACCGCAGCCCAAAGCGCAATCGTCACGGCATTTTCGCCCGCTTCCTCGGGCAAGTAGTGACCAAGCGCAAACAGAACCGACGGCAGCACCATCCACACAAGCGGCGATTTGAAACGTGCCGCAAGCTGCTGTTGAACATAGCCCCTGAACACGATTTCCTCGGCGCTGACCTGAATGAATACAGCCACCAGCGATAGCGGAAGCAGCAGCACCCATTTGCCCAATGGCATGTTTGAAACATTGTCTTCGCCAAAGCCCCAAGGTGGCAGCACAAAGGTGATCGCCCCCACGATCACCAACATGCGCACAACCATGCCAAACTGCGGCACAGCCAGGGACATTGGCCCGATCAGGCTGGAAAGTGACCGTTTGTGCAGAACCCGTGCCACCAGCACGACACCCACCGTCATCAGGCCAAAGCTGCCCAATAGAATAAACATCGCGACGGGCGTCTTGCCGGTCAGCAAGTCATCATAAAAACTGCCATCCTGCGACCCCAGCAGGTTGAAAACCAACGTGAAAAACAGATTGTTCAGCAGCAGATAAACCGCCGAAGCCGCCAGAAACCCCACAAAGACCCGCCACAGCGCGGCGGTTGGGACAGCCGGGGCGATAAAGTCACGATGTGCGGCATAGCGGTCCATCAACTGCTTTCCCCTTTGGTCGGTTGCCGCTGTTCAGCGCCCCGCGGAATGTCGACAGACGCGGCACGCAGCAGATCGGTCGCATTCGACAAATGCGATGAAACGGTCTTGAGCAAGCTCATCAAGATGACCCTGTCATCCTCAATGACCGACCGGAACTGATCCGCATCTATCCGTAGAAACTTGCTATCCTCGAGGGCCACAAAATCAAACTGGCGCGGGTCATTCAGGATCACGGCAAGATCGCCGATCAGGCGGCCTTTTTTAACGGTCGATATATGGTGCCTTTTGCCGCTTTCGTCCTTCCAGAACAATTCGCCGGTGCCCGACAGGCACAGATACACGGCATCGGGCCGGTCCCCCTGATGAAAGATCGTCTGGTCTTTCTCCACGGGAAACCATTGTGCCGCAAAAGCCAAAAGCCGCTGGTTGCGAGGGTCAAGATCTCCGAACAGCGCATTATGAGAAACAATTTGCAACTTGCGGCGCAGATCGTCTGAAATGCTGTCATCGTCATGCGGCGCGTCAATCTGGGCCATGCCATCGATGCGTCCCCCTTTCATCTCGATGAACATGTCGAAATCCTCGGGCCGCGAGAAACTGGAATCAAGATAGATCTGAGTTGTATCCGGCAGCAGGGCGCTAAGCCTGTCGCGCAACCTGGACAGGCTTTGTGCGTCATGCCCGGCCAGCGACTGGTTCAACACCAATATGTCCGGTCTCTTCATCGCGGCGCGGCTGAACGCTGCCCTTTCCTGAAATACGTTCGAAATATTCGACCCGCCAATGTTGGTCGGCAGATCGAACACATTGCTCGTCACTTCTTGTTGCAGATTATGTTTCCTGAACACATCCGACACGACATCCATCACCAGATCGGCCTGTAGCCCCGCAACCTTGGATATCCGCCCATACAGCGCGTTTTCCAGAATGGACAAACGCGGCAGATAGGTTTGCGGCGCAATGGGGATGAACATATCTTTGGTTTTCTCGCGCATGGCGCGACCCTGCTTTTTGCGAATTTCCAAGATTTCGCTCTTGAACGTCTCGGGGAATGCCGGGCCGATTTGCTCGGCTGTAAAGGCGAATGGCACGGTCAAAAGCAGCGAAAATTCGTCTTCGGTCAGCGCCCCGTCCCCGTCGTTGCGGCGGCGCAAGGCGATGTCGACCAATCGCTCGTAGAGCTCTTCGTCGATCCCCAAAGCGGTAAAAAGCGGGTGATCGGTACCATCGCGCCCAAAGGTCTGGTGCAAGGTTTCGACCAGCGTCTGGGAAATCGCGATGCCCTGTTCTGCAAGACCCAGATCAAAGATCATCGCAAGAAAGCTGCGTTCCGAAGCCAGCACCGTTTGCGAAATATCATATATCGGAGACGCAAACATCAAGTTGCCCCCCAAAGCCATCGACGGGTTGAACTCGTCCGGGTCAAACCGGTGAATGGCCTTATCAAGCCCGCGTTCTTTCAGCTTTTCATAGATTTCGTCCCGCAAACCAACGATCTTTTCAGCCAGCGCCGGACGCTCTTTCGGGTCCATCCGGTCCACAACCATACGCCGGAACATCAATTCATCGGTCCCGATGGCTTTGACCAGCTCGTACCACCAGTTATTAACATCCTCGGGCGAATTCAGATCTGCCAGTCCGGGGTCCAGCCAATCTACCCGCGTGCTGTCGGGGCTGTTGCCTGCGCGAAGCGTTTCAATCGCCCCCATATCCTTTTTCTCGGGGTCCCAAAGCACCGTCTTGGGGCTGGTCCGCAGGGACATCAAAAGGTTTTCACCGATTGTTCCCTTGAACAGATAGGGCTGTGCATGGGCATAGCCGATCCGCGCCGCAAGGACGGCCTGATGCAGTTCGGCCAGATCGTGACCTGCTATTTTGATTGTACCATGGGTCGGGCTGATCTCTCGGGTCAGCAACTCGGCCATCGCCGTACGCTCCACCTGATTGGGAATCTGGATGGCCACACGCGCGCCCATGGGAATGTCGATATCAATGTCATCCAGCACCAGATTTCCATCGGCGCTACGCACAGTGACATGATTAAGGTTGATGGGTCCCTTAAGATGCGGAATCTCCTCAGGTTCCCCTTCGAACAGGCGTTCAGGGATCATGTTGCGCGGGGCAAAACGCTCGATGACAATTTCCCAGCGAATGGCCATGTCCTGCGTTTCGTTGTAATAGGTCAGCAATTCTTTCCACGGGTTCGACAGATCTTTGTAGGCGGCAAGCGCCGCGACAAGGGCACCAACAGTGATGTTGCCGGCGATCACCAGATAGCCGCCCACCGCATAAAAGAAGAACGGCGTAAGCTGGGTGATAAAGTTATTCAGAAACTTCATGAAAAACTTTTTCTGGTAGATCTGAAAGCGGATGATGAACAACGCACCCAGACGGTCCGTGAACTTGGCCAGTCTGAAACGCCACCCGCCGTTCGTGCGCAAATCGGTGATGCCAGCCGCGGTTTCCCCGATCTCGGAGGACAGGGCACGCACCTCGTTGATCCGCGCCTTGTTCAGCTGGTTGATCTGCCGTTGCAGCATCGGGATCAGATAGGCCTGCAAGGGGATCAGTGCCACACCCGCCAAGCCGAACCAGAACGACTGAATGAACAAAAACAGCAGAATAATCAGCATTTGCCCGGCCTGGAACACGGGCTGGGCGACAGCATCCCCCATCAGACCACCCATCGGCTCGGCTTCTGAGGTGACCATGGATACCAGTTCGCCCTGGCTGGTGTTGTCATAATAGCTGCGCGGAAACCGCATCATGCGGGATATCAACTGATACCGGAACCGCCGCAAAAGCCGCTCTGACAGGACACCTTTCATTGTGTTCAACCGCATCTTCATCAGACCGTGCACCAGCACCGACGCCAGATAGGCAAAACACAGGGTAAAAAGGAACTGCACCTGTGACATTTCAAAGCCAAAGATGTCGATCACGCTCGACTCAGCACCGATCGCATCGTTGATAATGCGCTTGGGCAGTTCGAGTGTGATGTACAAGAAGGGGAAGGTGACAAGCGTCAGGATCAATAGAACAATCTGATCTCGGCTGGAATATTTCCATATAAAGGAAAAAATCGATCGCTCCATGCAGGTCTACTTTCGCTGGGGCAGGCGTCGCGCCTGAAGGTCAAAAGCAACCTAAGGCGACACGCCTCTCACTTCAACCGACCGCTTGAGCCTTGCAGCGAAAGGGCTGGATGGCTATTCCGGTGTAAATGTCCAATCAGGGAGGCGTTCTGATGTCCACCAATAACCGTTTTGATAAATCCAAATTGCCCAGCCGGCACGTCACCGAAGGGCCAGAGCGCGCGCCGCATCGGTCGTATTACTATGCGATGGGCATGACAGAAGAAGAAATTCACCAGCCCCTGGTCGGTGTTGCAACCTGCTGGAACGAGGCCGCGCCTTGTAACATCTCGCTGAGCCGTCAGGCCCAAGCCGTTAAAATCGGCGTGCGCGCCCAACAAGGCACACCACGGGAATTCACCACAATCACCGTGACCGACGGCATCGCGATGGGCCACGAAGGCATGCGGTCGTCGCTTGCGTCACGCGAAGCGATTGCCGACACGGTCGAGCTGACCATGCGCGGTCACTGCTATGACGCGATTGTGGGCCTTGCGGGCTGTGATAAATCCCTGCCGGGCATGATGATGGCGATGATCCGTCTGAACGTGCCGTCGGTGTTTTTGTACGGTGGGTCGATCCTGCCGGGCAAAGCACCAGAAGGTGCGGATGTGCCTGCCGATTTCGCAAGCCGCGATTTGACCGTACAGGACATGTTCGAAGCCGTTGGTAACTACCAGAATGGCACCATGTCACAAGCCGCACTCGATATCCTTGAACGCGTTGCCTGCCCGACTGCGGGTGCCTGTGGTGGCCAGTTCACCGCCAACACAATGGCCTGTGTATCCGAGGCGATCGGCCTTGCGCTGATGAATTCGTCGGGTATGCCAGCCCCCTATATTTCCCGCGATGCCTATGCCGAAGCGTCCGGCGAAGCAGTGATGAACCTGATCGAAAAGAACATTCGCGCCCGCGACATCTGCACCCGCGAAGCATTCGAGAACGCAGCGCGCATTGTCGCGTGTACCGGCGGTTCGACAAATGCGGGCCTGCACCTGCCAGCCATGGCGCATGAAGCGGGGATTGATTTCTTCCTTGATGACGTTTGTGAAATCTTCCGCGACACACCTTACTTTGTCGATATGAAACCCGGCGGGGCGTATGTTGCAAAAGACCTGTATGACGCAGGCGGTGTGCCCGTCGTGATGAAGGAACTGCGCAAAGCGGGCCTGATCCACACCGATTGTATGACAGCCTCGGGCCGGTCCATCGGCGAAGAACTGGATATGATCGAACGCGAAGCTGATGGCAAAGTAATCCACGCGATTTCAAACCCGATCAGCAAGACTGGCGGCGTGGTTGGCCTGAAAGGCAACCTTGCCCCCGAAGGTGCCATCGTGAAAATCGCCGGTATGTCCGAAGAAGACATCGTCTTTACCGGCCCCGCGTTGATCTTTGAATGCGAACAGGATGCCTTTGAGGCTGTGCAAAACCGCGCCTACAAGGAAGGCGACGTGTTCGTCATCCGCAACGAAGGCCCCGCAGGCGGCCCTGGCATGCGCGAAATGCTGGCGACAACTGCAGCGCTGTCCGGTCAGGGCATGGGCAAAAAGGTCGCGTTGATCACCGATGGCCGTTTCTCTGGCGCGACACGTGGTTTTTGCGTCGGCCATGTCGGCCCCGAAGCAGCATACGGCGGCCCGATCGCCCTGCTGCAAGAGGGTGACATGATCACGCTGAACGCCATCGAAGGGTCCATCAGCGTTGATATCAGCGACGAGGAAATGGCCAAGCGCAAGGCAGCATGGCCCGGTGCCCGCACAACCAACTACCAAAGCGGTGCGCTGTGGAAATATGCACAGCTTGTCGGCCCGACCTATCTGGGTGCCGTGACGCATCCCGGCGCAAAGGCCGAAACCCATGACTACATGGACCTTTAAAGGTCCCGTAGCGGCCCTTGGATTAATGGCCCTGACCGCTTGCGAAGCGGGTCAGGGTCTTGATCTGGGGGGCGGGTTTAACCTGAAATCCACCGACACTTCTGACGCGCCCCTATCGCGGAGCATGATGGCGAGTGGCACGATTTTGGTTGCACCGAGCGGCTATTGTATCGATCAGGCGACGCTAACCTCCCGCTTTTTGGTGATGGCACGTTGCGACGCATTGGGCGTGCCCAGTGCCGCCGGCGCGGCACCCCGCGGGTTGATTACGGTCAGCCTAACGAAATCCAGACCCGGCCCGCTCCCTTCTGCAAAACAGATCGCTGCGGCCACCGACCTGACCAATATCAGCGACATAGAGGCGACAGAGGATCTCATCACGTTTCGTGCACAGGGGAAAATACCCGTGGGTGGGCTGTCACCGACCCAATGGCGCGGTACCGCGCGCATTGGCAGCCAGACCGCTGGCATCGCAGTATATGGCCCGGAGCATGGCGAAATCACCACCCGTACCGGACGCGGAATCGTGATCGAACTGGCCAATGCCAGTATCGAGGCAACGCCAAAACCCGTGAAAAAGCCGGCCAGCCGGAACTGACCTTCTGATTTGGCAGCAATTCGTTTGAACGAATGTGTTTCAAGCGATAGACTTTGGCAAAATGAACGACCGAGCAAACGGGGCATCAGGCACATATGGCCAAATTCGGCACTCACCTTTTGGACAAAGCATTGTCTGCGCGGCTTTTGCGCAAATGGGCGCGCAGGGCCCAGAAAGCAAAAGATGTTCCTCTGGACAGGTTGCGCAAGCAGTCTCGGGACGCGTGGGCCTTAAAGGCGCATCTGGACAGCGTTATCCATGTCGCCGAAGAACGGCTTTCGCTGCCCATGGTCGGGTCAAAGAAGTTTTTCAAACCGCATAATGCGGATTGGTCCTGGCGTCCGGCGCTATGGCGTGGGCCGCTGCCCGTGCCTGGCCTGTCTTCGGTCAAGACCAAGGCGACCCTGGGCGAGGAAGTAACTGTTTTCCACGATTGTGCATTGTCCGAAATGGGCATCCGGCAATTGCGAAACCTCCGCGAGGCAGATCTGGCCCCTTACGGCCTGCGCCTTGATGTTTTCCGGTTTGACGGGTCGTTCCTGTCGATCGTTCTTGACCTGCCGGATGATTGCGTAAACGGGCTGAAACGTACCCACCTGTTACGGATGAGCGCCATTGTCGAAATGGAAAAACCCATCGAGATTTTTGCACGGCTCAACATTCGCCACGGGCCGAACACCGAACAAATCGTACGCGAACTGCCCTTGGATCAACCCGATGTCATGGTCGAATTCGATCTGGCCTATTCAACGATGAACGAAAAGCGCGTGGAAAAGGCGTGGATCGACCTGATCTTTGAAGGCCCCGAAATGAACGAAATCGTCCTGCGTGACCTGACATTCTCGCGCCGCCCCCGCGCCCAGCTTTAGGAGTTTTTGGATGAGCACTTTGAAACTGACAAAAACCCGCATGCTTGAAGGGGTGTGGCAGGGAATCCTCACAGGGACCGGCGATGAAACCCCCCAAATCACCGTCACCCACGGCAATTCGAACGTCGCCGATTTCAAGCTGGTCCGAAACGAGACAGCCGATCACTGGTCGCTTACCATTCCTGTGCCCGCCGCCGCCATTGCGGATGGCATTCAGGTCATTCTGGTGACCGATCTGGAAACCGATCAGAAAATTGGCGATATCGTCATCATCGGAGACGACGTGACCAGCATCGATCTGCGGGCCGAAATGGCGCTGCTGCGGGCCGAGCTTGAAATGATGAAACGTGCATTCAGGCGGCATTGCGTCGAGACAACCTGAGCCCCCTTTACCCTGAATGGCTGTGGTATCATATCTTGGCCTACCACCCGACACTTGGGGTCGGTAAAATCAGGAGGGCATGATGTCCGCAAAAAAACGTACAATCGGGGTTATTGGCCTAGGGAATTTCGGGTCCACCGTCGCGACAGAACTGACCCGCTTTGGCAACTATGTGATCGGCGTTGATCTGAACGAACAACGTGTCAGCAACCATGTCGAACGCCTGAGCCAGGCCGTAATTGCTGACGCGCGCGATGACATCGCCCTGCGCGAAGCAGGGCTTGCCGATTGTGATATGGCGCTGGTGGCGATGGGGTCTGATCTGGAATCAAGCATTCTGTCTGCCATCAACCTCAAGCTGCTTGGTGTTGAAACAATCTGGGCCAAGGCGAAAACCAAAACCCATCATCGCATTCTTGCCAAGCTGGGCGTCGACCGGGTGATCCACCCCGAAGTCGAAGTCGGACAGCACATCGCCCAAGTGATCAATAATCCGCTGGTGCGTGACTATGTAAGCCTTGGCAATGGCTACCATGTGGTGAATTTCCGGATTCCGGAATCGCTCGAAGGCAAATCCCTCGACATGCTGTACCATGCCAAGAAGTTTGATCTGCGCTGCATCGGTGTCATGCGGGGCACCGAATTTATCGGCCAGGACGGCAACCCGTGCAGCTTGCAACGTGACGATCTGCTGATCCTGCTGGGGCAGCGGTCTGATTTGCGCAACTTCGCAGCAAGCCTTTGAAAACGGTCCCCTCCAAGACGCGCAAAGGCTGGAAGCTTCCGCCGCCGCCAGCGGTTTTGGTGTTCATTTATCTGGCGGTGATTGTCATCGGCGCGCTGGTGCTGTGGTCGCCCCTGTCCAATACCACCGACCTCAGCCTGTCGGATGCGTTCTTTACCTCCACCTCTGCCGTGACGGTGACCGGCCTTGCGGTTGTTGACACGGGCACGACATTCACGCTGTTCGGGCAGGCGGTTCTGATCATCCTGATCCAGTTGGGCGGCCTTGGGTTGATGACCTTTGCCGTGCTGGTGTTTTCCGCCCTAGGCATTCCCGTAGGTATGCCGCAGCGGATCATCCTGCGCGAAGACCTGAACCAGTCCAGCCTGAATAACCTGACGGCCTTGGTGCGTGTGATCCTCAAGATCGCGCTTTTGATCGAACTGATCGGTGCCGCGCTTTTATGTGTTGTTTTCGTGCCCGAATATGGTTGGGTCAATGGCATATGGCAGGCCGTATTCCACAGCGTGTCGGCCTTTAACAACGCCGGGTTTGGCTTGTCTCCAGACAACCTCATACGCTGGGTCAGCGATCCGGTTATCAATATTGTGATCCCTGCCCTCTTCATCTTGGGTGGCATCGGCTTCATCGTGCTCGCGGACATCTGGAACAAGCGGAACTGGCAAACCCTGAGCCTGCACAGCAAGTTGATGCTGGTCGGCACCCTCGTGCTGATCCTGTGGGCCTGGCTGACCTTTGCGCTGCTTGAATGGAACAACCCCGGCACCTTGGGGCAACTCGGGTCAACCAGCAGCCGCCTTTGGGCAAGCTGGTTCCAAGCTGTCAGCCCGCGCACTGCCGGGTTCAACACGATTGACTACGGCAACGTCCACGAGAGCACTGCCTTGATGACCATGACGTTGATGCTGGTCGGCGGGGGCAGCACATCAACCGCGGGCGGGATCAAGGTCACAACCCTGATCGTTCTGATCCTTGCCACCATAGCCTTTTTCCGCCGCAGCAAGACCCTGCATGCCTTTGGCCGGTCAATGGGGTCAGAGGAAGTCTTTAAGGTGATGGCGCTGACCACGATGAGCATCTTGCTGGTGCTGTTCGGGATTTTCATCATATCCATCAGCCATGACGGAGAATTCATTGATCTTGCCTTTGAGGTCACATCCGCCTTTGGGACCGTCGGTTTGTCGCGTGGTGCCACGACCGAACTGGATACCATCGGGCGCACGGTCATCATGCTGATGATGTTCCTCGGGCGGGTCGGGCCTTTGACCCTCGGGTTCTTTCTGGCGACGCGCTCGGTCCCCCGCGTACGCTATCCCGAAGGCAAGGTTTACCTCGGCTAAAGCCACCAAATTACCTCAAAATGCTGCGCAGCATTTTTTTCTATGCTGCGCAGCGAAAAAGGCCGCCCCTCGATGGGACGGCCTTTGATCTGATACCTGCCTGCAAAGGTTTTGGCGCGAATGCCGATCAGTCTTTATTGCCCAGAGCCGACAAACCTTTCAGGATATCAATGGCATAGGCCAGTTGGTAATCCTCTTCACGCAGGGCCGCGGCTTCGTCTGCCTTGGCGCGGTCTGCCATGATCTGTTCGATCTCGTCCTCGGACAGGCTGTCGTTATTCAGACTGCCGCGCAGGTCCGCTTCGGAGCGCAGCGGACGGTTTTTCGCTGCATCTTCTTCCTGGTCTGCGGGCTTGACCGGGGGCTGTGCAACAACGATGTCAGGCGATACGCCAACCGCCTGAATGGACCGGCCCGATGGCGTATAATACCGCGCTGTGGTCAGGCGCATCGCACCCTCACCACGCAACGGCATGATGGTTTGAACAGATCCCTTGCCAAAGCTTTTGGTGCCGACCACGATTGCGCGATGGTGGTCTTGCAACGCACCAGCCACAATTTCAGACGCCGAAGCAGACCCGCCGTTGATCAACACAACAATCGGTTTCCCTTGGGCCAGATCACCCGGCGTGGCGTTGGTTCTGTCGCTATCCGCTGAATCGCGGCCACGGGTGCTCACGATCTCGCCTTCCTCAAGGAACGCATCAGAAACTGCAATCGCCTGGTTCAACAGACCACCGGGGTTGTTGCGCAGGTCGATGACGATGCCGCTGATCTTGTCGATGCCACCGGCTTCTGCGATCTGTTCTTCCAGACCTTCCTTGAGCTTGGGATAGGTTTGTTCGTTGAACGTGGTGACACGCATCACAACAGCGTTGCCCACAGTCCGGCTGCGCACGGCAGTCAACTGGATCGTGTCGCGGATCAAGGATACGTCAAACGGCTCTGTCTCGCCCTCGCGGACAACGGTGATGATGATTTCCGACCCGACCGGCCCGCGCATCAGTTCAACTGCATCATCCAGCGTCAGACCCAGCAGGCTTTCGCCGTCTACATGGGTGATGAAATCACCCGCCTCGATCCCCGCCTCTGATGCAGGTGTATCGTCAATCGGGGAAACGACTTTGACAAAGCCTTCCTCTTGCGTGACTTCGATACCCAGACCGCCGAATTCACCACGCGTCTGGTCGCGCATTTTCAGCGCATCCTTGGGCGACAGATAGCTGGAGTGCGGATCAAGCGATGTCAGCATCCCGTTGATGGCCGCCTCGATCAGCTCCTCCGTATCGACTTCCTCCACATACTGGGCGCGGATGCGTTCGAAAATGTCACCGAACAAATCCAGCTGCTCATAGACATTGCTTGCCTTCGCCGTTTCCTGTGCCAGCAAAGGTCCGGCGATTTGCGTCGTTGCGATCACGCCTGCCAGCGTGCCACCAACGGCGGCCATCACAAATTTCTTCATATGCTCATCCATCCTTGTCGGTTAGGAACCACTCTGCCGGGTCCTGTGGAATATTATTTTCTCTTACTTCTATATAGAGCGTTTCTGAACGCTCTATGCCAGCCCCATCACCATTTGGTGACAACACATTGCCCGTGCTAGAAGCGGGCATCCCCATCAAACCAATCGGCGTCCCCGATGCGATCACCTGACCGGCCTCTCCATAGACGGTATCCAGTCCGGCCAACACAAACAGCGTATTGGCACGCGGCTCAAGGATGATCACGTTGCCAAGGTCCAAAAGCGGCCCGATATAGCGGATTGTCGCTGCTGTAGGGGTGGTCACGATCGCACGGGGCCGTGTGGCAAGGATAATGCCGGGCCGCGTGACACCTGCTGCGTCTGTCTCGTTTGCGCGGCGCAGCACAAGGCCCTGAACCGGCAACGGCAGCGTGCCCACCTCTCCGTCGATGTTCAACGGCGCGGGTTCGATCTGTTCAGAGGTCATTTGCGAAAGACCGCTGGCAAACCCCGACAGCGTTTCCGAGGTCGAAATCAGGATCGCCGTGCGCACCGGGTCTTCTGTGAACCGCTTGGGAAGGTCCGTGCGGTTCGCCATAGCTTGGTTCAACTCGGTACGGGCGCGCTGGACCTCGGTCAGCCCCTCTTGCAGTCGCTTGGCTGCATCGGCCTGCAAAACCCGCAGGGTCTGCACATCTTCGAGATCCTGCCGCAACTGGTCAGCGCGCGCATTTAGCGCAGGCGTCAGTTCTGCCAGCAACATGCCTGCCCGTGCCGTGCCAATCGGCCCATCCGGATGCAGAAACAGCGTGGGCGATGGGTTGCCACCAATGCTTTGCAACACCCCTAGCAATTGCGCCACCTCGCCATCGCGGGCTTGCAGCTTTTTGCTAAGCTGCGCCTCGTTTATCGCGGCTTGGCGCAGACCTTCTCGCATGGCACCCAAGCCAACCTCGAACGCCTGAATGGTCTGGGTCAACGCCTGAACGCGATCACGCGCGCCCTCGGCAGCATCCAGTTGCGCCGATGCCCGCTCAAGATCGCCCATCGCACGGCGCGCCTGATCGGCGGCCTCGGTCTGCGCAAGTCCGGCCAAAGGCCAGATCAGGAGTAAGAAGGCGCAAAGCCGCATCATTCCAGCAGCGACTTTCCGGTCATCTCGACGGGTTGTTCCAGCCCCATCAGTTGCAGCACGGTCGGAGCCAGATCGGCCAGCCGCCCGCTGCGCAGTTTCGCATGCGCCGGCCCGCCAACAACCGCGACGGGGACCGGGTTCAATGTATGCGCCGTATGCGCACCACCGGTTTCGGGGTCGATCATCGTTTCGCAATTGCCATGATCGGCGGTGATAACCATCGCACCACCCGCTGCATCCAACGCCTGCAACACGCGCCCCAAGCCCTGATCCACGGCTTCACAGGCGGCGATGGCGGCATCCAGATCGCCGGTGTGGCCAACCATGTCGGGGTTGGCATAATTCACCACGATCAGATCATACCCATCGTTGATTGCCTTGACAAAATTGTCGGTCACTTCGGCGCATGACATCTCGGGTTGCAGATCATAGGTCGCGACATCGGGCGACTTCGGCATGACGCGGTCTTCACCTGCGGCGGGGGTTTCCTCGCCGCCGTTCAGAAAGAACGTCACATGGGGGTATTTTTCAGTCTCGGCCAGACGGAACTGACGCAAGCCGTGCTGCGCCACCCAAGACCCCAACGTGTTCACGATCTGTGGCTTCGGGTACATGGTCGAGGTGTAAATGCTATGCGCTTCGGAATATTCGGCCATCCCCATCAAGGCGGCCCAATCCGGCCTGTCGCCGGTATCAAAGGCATCAAAATCAGGGGCGCCGATGGCGGCCATGATCTCGCGGGCGCGGTCGGCGCGGAAGTTCAGACAAAACAGGCCGTCGCCATCCTTGGCACCTTCATAGCCCGCAATAACAGTCGGCTGGATGAATTCATCATTTTCGTCGCGCCCATAGGCGGCGTTTACCGCATCAAGCGCCGTTTGCGCCGTCTCGCCGCTGGCCTGCACAATCGCGCCATATGCTTTGGCAACGCGGTCCCAGCGGTTGTCACGGTCCATCGCGAAATAACGCCCGCTCACAGAACCGATCCGCACACCACTGGGCAGCGCGTCATGCAACGTCTCGAAAAACCCGACCGCCGAGCGCGGGGCCACATCGCGCCCGTCCGTCAGAGCGTGGATGACCACAGGAATGCCCTGGTCGTGCAACGCTTTGACGGCGGCAACCAAATGGGACAGATGGCCATGCACCCCGCCATCAGAGACCAGGCCCATCAGATGCGCCGTGCCACCGGTTTTCTTCAACTTTTCGATAAATGCCAACATGGGCGGATGCGTGGCAAAGCTTCCCTGCTCGATCGCAAGGTCGATCTGGCCCAAATCCATCGCCACGACTCGGCCCGCACCAATATTGGTGTGCCCCACTTCGGAGTTGCCCATCTGCCCCTTGGGCAAACCGACATCCGGCCCGAACGTGGTCAACGTGGAACTGGGGCAATTTTGCATGATCCAGTCGAAATTCGGGGTTTTCGCCAGCAAAGGGGCGTTGCCTTCAGCCTCGGCGCGCTGACCCCATCCATCCAGGATGCATAATACGACGGGTTTTGGGGATGCCATGTGACGATTGCTCCGACAGATTGGGATGTTTTGCGTCTTTTAGCGGCAGATTGCCCTTTGGTGAACCCAATTCAACCCAGATTACAAACTTGTAGAGTTCCACCGCTCAAAACATTGCCACCCCTTGCCCTGACGGTCTGGTTTGGTCATAACAACAGCGCATCCAAAGCCAAGGACGACCACATGACTACGCAAGCCCCAGAATCCCGCATCGTGAACAGTTGGCGCGTCGCTTGTGACGGCGGCGAAGGCGCTTTGGGCCATCCCCGCGTCTGGCTGCAAATCCCGCATGATAAAGGCTGGGTTGAATGCGGCTATTGCGATTGCAAATTCATCCATCAGGATTTTGAGGGCAAAGTCTGAGGAAACTCGCCAGATGGCTGGGCCTGCTTGCGCTTGTGCCCGCGCTCTATCTGTCGGCGGCCATCTTCGGGGCGATTATCCCCGGCCCTGCGGCACCTGATACCGATGCCAAAACACGCGAAGTTTTACTGGTAAGCGGCCCGATCCACTATGATCTGGTGCTGCCGCTTGACGCACTGAGTGTGAAACGCTTCACCCCGCTCGCCCGTCACGGTATCTGGCTGGACCATCCTGCCGCTGAATGGCTTGTGGTTGGCTGGGGTGCCCGTGATTTCTACACCCAAACCCCGACCTATGCCGATCTGAGCCTGCCTGCGATCTGGCGCGGCATGATCGGGGACAGCTCCGTCCTGCGCCTTGATATTGCAGGGGCACTGCCCGACGACCTGCCCGCAAGACGTCTTGCGCTGTCAGAGCGCGAATATGCCGCCCTGCTGGACGGGATATGGGCGACCCTGAAAACAGATGCCGACGGCGAGCCCATCAGATCTGATGTTGCCGGCTACACGCAAACCGACGGTTTTTTCGAGGCCAAAGGCACATTCCACATTCTGCGCACCTGCAATGTCTGGATCGGCGAAAGATTGCGGGAGGCAGGGATTCGGTTTGGCATTTGGACGCCGATGCCTTTGTCGGTCAGCCTGTCCTTTGATCTTTACCAATCCAGGTGATGCAGCGGCGGGACGCTCCGCGGGGAGTTTATTTGGCAAAATGAACACGGGGCTGTGCAGAATGTCTGCTGGCAGGTGCGGCGGCTTCGTGGCAAAAGAGCGCAATCATCTAGGGGAGCACTGATATGTCCGGCACATTTGGCAAGGGTCACCATCTGCATCTGATCGACGGATCGGCGTTTATTTTTCGCGCCTATCACGCGCTTCCCCCGTTGACGCGCAAATCGGACGGGTTGCCGATCGGGGCTGTGGCCGGATTTTGCAACATGCTGCACCGCTATGTCGAAGGGAACACCGGCCCTGATGCGCCCACCCATGCCGCCGTGATTTTCGACAAGGGCAGCCATACGTTTCGCAACGACATGTACGACCTTTACAAGGCCAACCGCGAGGCCATGCCCGAAGATTTGCGCCCCCAGATCCCCCTGACACGCACTGCGACAGAGGCATTCAATATCGCGTGCAAGGAAAAGGAAGGCTATGAGGCGGATGACATCATCGCCACTCTGGCTGTTCAGGCGCGGGCCGCTGGCGGGCGCTGCACGATCATCAGTTCGGACAAGGATTTGATGCAACTGGTGGGCGGCGGCGTGGAAATGCTGGACGCGATGAAGAACAAGACCATCGACCGTGAGGGCGTGTTCGAAAAGTTCGGAGTCTACCCCGAACGTGTTGTCGATGTGCAGGCTTTGGCCGGCGATTCAGTCGATAACGTGCCCGGCGCGCCCGGTATCGGCATTAAAACGGCGGCCCTGCTGATCAATGAATTTGGCGATCTGGATGCCCTGCTGGATCGGGCGGCCGAGATCAAGCAGCCCAAGCGCCGCCAGACGTTGATCGACCATGCCGACCAGATCCGCCTGTCGCGCAAACTGGTGTTGCTGGATGAAAACACGCCGCTGGACTTTACTCTGGACGATCTTGAGGTGCGCGCGCCCGATGCAGACAGGCTGCTGGGCTTTCTCGCCGAAATGGAATTCCGCACCCTGTCCAAGCGCGTGGCCGAAGTATTGGGCAAAGAAGCCCCGGTCATCGAAGAACCCAAGGCCAAGGATGCCCCCGTCGTTGCGGAAGTCGGCTTTGATGCCGGGGGCTATGAACAGGTCAGCGATGCCAAGGCCTTGCAGGGCTGGATCGACCGGATTTACGAATTCGGCTATGTTGCCGTGGACACCGAAACAACCGGCCTGGATGAAATGGTTGCCGATCTGGTTGGCATTTCCTTATGCGTTGAGCCGGGCAAGGCCTGCTATATTCCGTTGATCCATAAAACCCATTCTGCCGACGACCTGTTCGGTTCGGATGATCTGGCTGAGGGGCAGATGCCGACCGAAGAAGCCCTGCGGATGCTGACGCCGATGCTGACCGATCCGTCGATCCTCAAGATCGGCCAGAACATGAAATACGACAGCAAGATTTTCGCGCAGGTCGGCATCAAGGTCGCGCCGATTGATGACACGATGCTCATGTCCTACGTCATGCATGCGGGTCTGCACGGGCACGGGATGGACACGCTATCGGAACGCTATCTGGGGCACACGCCGATCCCGATCAAACCGCTGCTGGGGTCTGGTAAATCCGCGATCACCTTTGACAAGGTGCCGCTTGCCGATGCTGTCCCCTATGCCGCCGAGGATGCCGATATCACCTTGCGTCTGTGGCAGCTGTTCAAGCCGCAATTGCACCGCGTCCAGGTGACCAAGGTTTACGAAACCCTTGAGCGCCCCTTGGTGCCGGTTCTGGCCGCGATGGAACGGTCCGGCGTCAAGGTTGATCGCGACACCCTAAGCCGGATGTCCAATGCCTTTGCCCAGAAAATGGCCGGGCTGGAGGACGAGATTTACGAGATGGTCGGGCGCAAGTTTAATGTCGGATCGCCTGCGCAGGTGGGCGAGGTTCTGTTCGACGACATGGGCCTTGAGGGCGGCAAAAAGGGTGCGAACGGGAAATACTCCACCGGTGCGGACATTCTGGAAGACCTTGCCACCGAACATGATTTCCCGCGGCGCATTCTGGACTGGCGGCAACTGTCCAAGCTGAAATCGACCTATACGGACGCCCTTCAGGGGCACATCAACAAAGACACCGGCCGCGTGCACACATCCTATTCGATTGCGGGGGCGTCCACAGGCCGTTTGGCGTCGACCGATCCGAACCTGCAAAACATCCCGATCCGGTCGGAAGAAGGCCGCCGCATTCGCGAGGCCTTTGTCGCAGAGCAGGGTAAGGCGCTGGTTGCACTGGACTATTCCCAGATCGAATTGCGTATTCTGGCGCATATTGCCGACATTCCCGAGCTGAAACAGGCGTTTCGCGATGGCATCGACATTCACGCCCTGACCGCATCCGAGATGTTCGGCGTGCCGCTGGACGAGATGACACCAGACGTGCGCCGTCAGGCCAAAGCGATCAACTTTGGTGTGATTTACGGCATTTCCGGCTTTGGTCTGGCGCGCAATTTGCGCATTCCTCGCGCCGAAGCGCAGGGGTTCATCGACCGCTATTTCGAACGTTTCCCCGGCATTCGCACCTATATGGACAACACCAAGGCCTTTGCCAAAGAACACGGCTATGTTCAGACGCTGTTCGGCCGCAAGATCAACACCCCCGAGATTGGTGCCAAAGGCCCGCGTGCCGGTTTCGCCCAACGCGCCGCAATCAACGCCCCGATCCAGGGCACAGCGGCCGATGTCATTCGCCGCGCCATGATCCGCATGCCGGATGCAATCAAGGATATTCCGGCGACGATGTTGTTGCAGGTTCACGATGAACTTCTGTTCGAGGTCGAAAAAGGGGCCGAAGATGATTTGATCAAGGCCGCCCGCCACGTGATGGAAAATGCCGCGGACCCTGTGGTTAAGCTGGATGTAAAGCTGACCGTTGATGCGGGCGTTGGTGCGAACTGGGCCGAGGCACACTAGCCGCCGCGGAATCGATAATATCGCGGTCTTTCGCTGGCCTCAGACCTGTTCGTTTCTGACCAGTCTGGCGACAATACGCCGGGCCAGCGGCGCGACGATCAATACCGTGGGAAAAGCCACCAGCCAGCTGGTGAGCCACGCGCCGATCCACACCCCGAACAGCCCGGTTTCCCAACCTGTAGCGCGGATAATCGCAATGCCGGAAACGATAAAAGACATGATTCCCGACAGGAAGAAACCAAAGGCGATCGGCGCAAAACGGGCAGGTATCATAGCATTCTCATCCAATTCAGACTGTCTTGGGTCCGTGGGCCGGGGTTATATTCACCACTTATCCAACCGTCATAGCCAGCACCAGCCATCACCGCAAAAAGCTTGGTAAAATCGATATCGCCACTGCCCGGGGCACCGCGATCAGGGGTGTCGCCAATCTGAGCGTGAACGATATGGGGCTGGTAGGTTTCAAAAACCCGTGCAGCATCGCCGTGGATCATCTGTGCATGATAGCTGTCGAACTGAAGCCCCAGATTCGGCATCGAAACGGTGTTCAGAACCTGCTTGGCCAATCCGTAATCATTCAGGAAATACCCCGGCATTGCCACAGGGTTGAGCGGTTCAATCGTCAGCACCAGCCCGTCGGGCGCAGCATTCGCCGCCCAGATCAGGTTGCGGCAAAAGGTTTCGAACGCTGCGTCGCCTTGTCCGGGGCCGGCCATCACATGCAAAAAACGCGCACCCAGCGCTTCTGCATATTTGAAGGCGCGCAAGATATCCTTGCGAAACACATCGACCAGTTCAGGCACCGCAGCAAAGCCGCGTTCCCCGCCTGCGCGGTTCAGCGGTGGTGCGTTGATCAAGACAAGCGTCAGCCCGTTCGCCTCACACGCAGCCTTGGTGGCGGTTACGGGCACGTCATAGGGAAACAGGATTTCGACAGCCGTGAACCCGGCCTGTGCGGCGGCTTCAAACCGGTCGAGATAGTCGATCTCCTGCCACAAAAGGCTTAGGTTTGCGGCAGGTTTCATGCGCATTGTGCTCGTCTTGTTTTCTGTCGGTTCATGCTATCAAAACCGCAGGGAAAGACCAGTAGAACAGACCCTAATCAGGCAATTCGTTCGAGGGGATCAGCCCGAAAAACACACCGCCCGACCAAACGCCAAACCAGCCTTCGTGGTGTTCACCCAAGTCAACAAGCCGGTAAAAGCTTTTGCGATCTATCAATGCTTCCAGATTGCGGCGCACACGCACATAGGGCGACGGCTCGCCGGTTTCGGCATCCCGCACAACGCGGATCGGCAAATCGTCACTGGCGGTCGCGATGTCATCAAGGTTGGTCTTGAAAACCAACCTCTGATCGCGCCCTTCGCCCTGCACATCGAAATCAACAGCAATGAATGGCGCGTCTTCAACCCTGATCCCCACCTTTTCAACGGGCGTGACCAGAAAGTATTTATCGTCCTCGCGGATCAGAATCGATGCAAACAATTTGACCAATCCACGACGGCCAATCGGCGTCCCTTCGTGGAACCAGGTACCGTCGCGCTTGATCTCCATGTCGATGTCACCGCAAAACGGCGGGTTCCACGTCTCGACAGGCGGCAATCCGCGTGTTTTTGTGGCGGAAACAGAGGCAGCAAGGCCTGCGGCGGTCGGGGTCACGGTTTTTTGTCCACTCATTGCTTTTGCCATTTCCAGTTCACAAGATACACTTACACATAACCTATATAATTCAGAGGACGCAAAAGTCATGACCGAAGCCAGCGATATGGTAGCCGATATTGAAGCACTCGGGGAAAAGCTGGCGCAGGCCAAAGCGTCTATCACCAATCGTTTTATCGGTCAGGAACGGGTTGTCGACCTGACATTGACCGCGCTGCTATGCGGCGGGCATGGCCTGCTGATCGGTTTGCCGGGTCTGGGCAAGACGCGGCTGGTTGAAACGCTCAGCACCGTGATGGGCCTTGAAGGCAACCGCGTGCAATTCACCCCCGATCTGATGCCCGCCGATATTCTGGGCTCTGAGGTGTTGGATACCGCCCCCGACGGCACCCGCGCCTTCCGCTTTGTCGAAGGGCCGATCTTTTGCCAGTTGCTGATGGCCGACGAGATCAACCGCGCCTCGCCGCGCACGCAATCCGCCTTGCTGCAAGCGATGCAGGAAAAGACCGTCACGGTAGCAGGTCAGGACCGCCCCCTTGGCAAGCCGTTCCACGTTCTGGCCACCCAAAACCCGATCGAACAGGAAGGCACCTATCCGCTCCCCGAAGCGCAGCTTGACCGCTTTCTCGTTCAGATCGACGTGGCCTATCCCGACCGCAAAACCGAACGTGATATTTTGCTGGCCACGACGGGCGAAAATGATGCGCAATCCACTGAGGTCTTTTCGAGCGATGAACTGCTCGCCGCGCAAACCTTGTTGCGCCGTATGCCGGTGGGCGACTCAGTGGTTGAAATGATCCTCGACCTTGTCCGCGCCTTCCGCCCCGACGAACCGGAAGCCAGCGCAAGGGTGCGTGAAACCGTCGCTTGGGGCCCCGGCCCGCGTGCGGCGCAGGCGTTGATGTTGACCGTGCGCGCCCGCGCCTTGTTGCAGGGTCGTTTGGCCCCCTCAGCAGAAGACGTGATTGATATGGCGCGTCCGGTGCTTAGCCACCGCATGGCGCTGAACTTTGCCGCACGCGCACGCGGCGACAGCTTGAACGATCTGATTGACACGACCGCCACCAGCCTGACCGGGAAAAAGGACGCAGCGTGAAAACCCCCGCAACCCTTCGCGCCGATGCCGAAGCTCAGGCAGCCCGGTTTCCGGATCTTCTGGCGCGGGCGGAACATCTGGCGGGCGCTGTTTTGCTGGGTGCGCACGGACGACGACGCGCAGGTGTCGGCGATGATTTCTGGCAATACCGCCCCGCACAGGCGGGCGACAGCCGCCGCCGGATTGATTATCGACGCTCGGCGATGGGCGATCAGGAATTTGTGCGCGAACGCGAATGGCAGATTGCGCAATCCGTCATGCTTTGGGTCGATCAAGGGGCGTCCATGCGGTTTTCATCAGACGTGAAACTGCCGCAAAAGATTGACCGCGCGCGGTTGCTGGGCCTTGCCGTTGCGATCATGCTGCAACGCGGCGGCGAACGTGTGGGGCTCACGGGCACAGCACTGCCCCCACGTTCTGGCAGGCCGCAAATCCTGCGTTTGGCCGAGATGTTCTGCAAGGATGACCCCGCCGATTATGCCCCCCCAGAACACCGCGCCATGGTCCCCCATGCCCGCGCGCTGTTCATCTCGGATTTCATGGGTAATCTTGAGGGGGTGACCCTTGCCCTGACCAAAGCCGCAGATCGCGGGGTGCGCGGTGTTCTGTGCCATCTGCTGGACCCGTCAGAGGAAGCGTTTCCCTTTTCGGGCAGAACCATATTTCAAAGCATCGGCGGCACGCTAAGCCACGAAACCCTAAAGGCCAGTGATCTGAAATCCCGCTACCTTGAACGCCTTGCCGAACGCAAATCCGAGCTTCAACGCCTGTGTGCGCTGACCGGTTGGCATTACGGCGTGCATCACACGAACGCCTCTGCGCAATCGGCGCTGTTGTGGCTGTATTCGGCGCTGGATACCCGCGCGGGGATGGCAGCATGACGGTATTGGGCGGCATCGGTTTTTCAGCGCCGTGGCTTTTGCTGGCGCTTCTTGCGCTGCCTATTCTGTGGCTCATCCTGCGGGCCGTTCCCCCCGCGCCGATCCGCCAAAGATTTCCGGGTGTGGCGCTTCTTTTAGGCCTGAAAGATGACGAAAGCGTTTCTGACCGCACCCCGTGGTGGTTGCTGCTTTTGCGTATGCTGGCCGTTGCCGCGATTATCATCGGGCTGGCCGGCCCCATTCTGAACCCGCAAGAACAACAGGCCGACGGGTCTGGCCCCTTGCTGATCGTGCTGGACGGGTCATGGGCCGGGGCCACGCGGTGGCAGCAACAAAGCGAAGTAATCGACGCGCAGCTGACCCGTGCCGCCCGCGCGAACCGCACCGTGGGCTTTCTGACCCTCACCCGCCCCGAAGAACCGGCATTTCAATCCGCGGATGTGTGGCGCACGCGGCTTGCCGGTTTGCAGCCTGCCGCCTGGCAACCCTCGGACGCTGACATCATTCGGGCGATTGAAATATCCAAAACGCTCGACGGGTTTGACACGCTCTGGTTCAGCGACGGGCTGGATTATGCAAGCCGCAGCAACATGCTGGATGCGCTGCAAGATCAGGGTGCCGTCGAAGCATATCAGACCGGTGCGAATGTGCTGGCGATGGCCCCTGCCAGCTACAAGGACGGTGCCATCACATTGACCGTAAAACGCGCTGTGGCCGGGGATGCCCGCGAGGTTATCCTGAACGCTCAGGGCCGTGACCCCGCCGGAAACGCGCGTGTTCTGGCCACCGTGCCTGCGCAGTTTAAAAACGGTGAGACCGAAACCTCCGCCGCGCTTTCCTTGCCAGCCGAGCTGCGCGCGCGGATCACACGGTTCGACATTGCGGGGCAGCGATCAGCCGGAGCGACGACGCTGGTGGATGACGGATTGCGCCGCCGCGAAGTTGCCCTGATCGCAAGCCGCGAAAACCGCGAAGGTTTGGAACTGCTTTCGCCCTTGCACTATATCGAACAGGCCCTTGCACCGGCTGCCGATATTATCCACGGGTCGCTTGCCGATGTTCTGCCCGCCAACCCCGATGTGATCGTTCTGGCCGACATCGCAACCCTGTCCGAAGCTGAACAAGCCCCCTTGGAAAAATGGATCGAAGCCGGTGGCATGCTGGTACGTTTCGCAGGCCCGCGTATTGCCGCCAGTGACATTTCGCGCGACGCCGAAGACCCGCTGATGCCGGTTCGCCTGCGCGCGGGTGGCCGCAGCGTTGGGGGCGCGATGAGCTGGGGAGAGCCTAAATCGCTGGATACATTCCGCGAATCCTCGCCCTTCTTCGGGCTCGAAGTTCCGGATGATGTGGTGGTGTCGGCCCAGGTGGTTGCCCAGCCTGACCCCACCCTTGCCGACCGGGTAATTGCATCGCTTAGCGATGGCACACCGCTGGTCACGCGCAAGGCGCTTGGTCAGGGTCAGGTCGTCTTGTTCCACGTCACCGCGACGGCCGAATGGTCGACCTTGCCGCTGTCTGGCCTGTTTGTGCAAATGATGGAACGCTTGGCGATTTCATCCTCGACCGCGTCGGTAGAGGCGCAGGATCTGGCAGGCACCACATGGACGCCGCTGCGCGTGATGGACGGGTTTGGCCAGCTGAAAGACGCAGGTAACCTGCCCGGCGTCGATGGTGCCGATCTGGCGGCAACCCCCGCCGGACCAACCTTGCAACCGGGGATATATGCATCAGGTGATCGTCGCATCGCCCGCAATGTGGTCACAGATCAGACCGAACTGGCGGCAGCCACATGGCCCGGCGACGTGCCTGTGCGCGGTCTGGCTGTTGCGCCCGAAATGCCGCTGGCCAGATGGCTGCTTAGCCTGTCGATTCTGCTGTTGCTTGCAGATGTGGTGGCGTCACTGGCCCTGTCCGGTCGGTTGCTGAAACGCAGCAATGCCGCGGCGATCATCTTGGTTTCACTGATGCATATCCCTGCCCCGGCCGATGCGCAAACCGCTGATGAATTTGCCCTGAATGCCACCGCCGAGATGACGCTGGCCTATGTGATCACCGCGAACCCCTCCGTTGACGAACTGTCAGAGGCGGGCTTGCGCGGGCTGTCGGACACGTTGTTTTTCCGCACCTCGGTAGAACCCGCAAACCCCATCGGCGTCGATCTTGAGGTGGACGAGCTGGCGTTCTTTCCGATGCTTTACTGGCCCATCACACCGGACCAGCCGCGCCCGTCCGGCGATGCCTATGCAAAGCTGAATGCCTATCTCAGGTCGGGGGGGCTTATCCTGTTCGACACGCGCGATGCCAATATCGCAGGTTTCGGCGGGTCCAGCCCGAATGGCCGCAAGCTGCAAGACCTTGCTGCACCGCTGGACATCCCCCCGCTTGAACCGCTGCCGGGCGACCACGTGCTGACCCGCACCTTTTATCTGCTGCAAGATTTCCCCGGCCGCCATACAGGTCGTGATATCTGGGTCGAAGCATCCCCCCCCGATGCCGAACAGGTCGAAGGCATGCCGTTTCGCAACCTCAACGACGGGGTCACACCGGTTGTCATCGGGGGCAACGACTGGGCGGCGGCTTGGGCCGTGTCCCCCAATGGCGCGCCAATGGTACCGGTGGGACGCGGGTTTGCAGGTGAACGCCAACGTGAACTGGCCTACCGGTTCGGCGTCAATCTGGTCATGCATGTGCTGACCGGGAATTATAAATCGGATCAGGTCCATGTGCCTGCGCTGCTGGATCGGTTGGGCCAATGACTTCCACAATCGTTTTTGATCCGATGATCCCCATGGTTTTGCTGGGCGTGGTCGCGGCGATTGCCCTTGTCGCGACACTTCTGGCTGTGCTGCGCGGTTTGCAAGGATGGGCCTTGCGCGGGCTGGCCATGCTGGTGGTGCTTGCCGCGCTGTCTGGCCCGTCCTTTCAACAAGAAGACCGCGCGCCCCTAAGCGACATCGTGATCCTGCTGGAAGACAAAAGCGCCAGCCAAAATCTGGGCGACCGCACAGACCAAAGCACCCAGGCCGCTGACGCGATTGCTGCGACAATCGCAGCGCGGGACAACACCGAATTGCGCCGCGTGGCCATCCCCGATGGTGCAGGCGATGCCGGAACACAGCTGATGACCGCCTTAAGCGAAGCACTGGCCGAAGAACCGCGCGCGCGGATTGCTGGCATTCTGGCAGTCAGCGACGGGCGTATTCACGATGCCGATCTGCCAGTCGATCTGCCCGCTCCGCTGCATCTGCTGATGACCGGCAAGGAAACCGACTGGGACCGCCGCCTGTCCGTGCGCAACGCGCCTGCCTTTGCTATTATCGGCGAACCGGTCACGCTGACCTTGCGGATTGACGATCTGGGTGCAGCCCCTGATGCGGGCGGCTTGGCGCGGATCGATATTTCCGTTGATGGAGAAGAGGCGCAATCCTTTCGCGTGCCGATCGGGCAAGACCTAGACCTGCCCGTGACCCTGCCCCACGGCGGGCGCAACGTGATCCGGTTTTCCCTGCCCGAAGCCGACGGGGAACTGACCGACCGCAACAACGTGGCGCTGATCCAGATGAACGGCGTGCGTGACCGCTTGCGCGTGTTGCTGGTCAGCGGTGAACCACACCCCGGCGGGCGCACATGGCGCAATCTGCTGAAATCCGACAGCTCGGTCGATCTGGTGCATTTCACGATCCTGCGCCCCCCCGAAAAGCAGGATGGCGTCCCCGTTGACGAACTGTCCCTGATCGCCTTTCCGACCCGTGAATTGTTCATGGAAAAGATCGACGACTTCGATCTGATCATCTTTGACCGCTACAAACGGCGCGGCATCCTGCCCGGTCTGTATCTCGAAAACGTTGCGAATTATGTGCGCAAGGGCGGTGCCGTTCTGGTGGCCGCGGGGCGTGATTTTGCCAGCGCCGACAGCCTGTTTCGGTCGCCGCTTGGCGCGGTGCTGCCGGCAACACCCTCCGCGCGCGTGATCGAAGAACCGTTTCTGCCCATCATATCCGATTTGGGCGAACGCCACCCCGTCACCACAAACCTGCCTGGTCGCGGGGATTGGGGCCGGTGGCTGCGCCAGATTGATGTCACAGACCCCCAAGGCGATGTGGTCATGACCGGCAAAGACGACCGCCCCTTGTTGATCCTCAACCGGGTTGAAGAAGGCCGTGTGGCGCTGCTTGCCTCTGACCATGCGTGGCTGTGGAGCCGTGGCTATGAAGGTGGCGGACCCCAGTTGGAACTGCTGCGCCGCCTTGCCCATTGGATGATGAAAGAACCCGAACTGGAGGAAGAAGCCCTGACTGCAACCGCCGAGGGGCAAACCATGCGCATCATACGCCGCAGTCTGGGCGACGCCGTTCCTGATGTCACTATCACTGCGCCCGACGGCAGCACGGTCAACATCCCGCTTTCTGAAACCGCGCCGGGTGTGTTCGAGGGGCTTTTTGAGGGGCCTGAGATTGGACTGTACCGTCTTGAAAACGGCGATCAGGTCAGCGTTATCGGTCTGGGGCCAGCGGCACCGCGTGAATTCGTCGATACGATTGCGAGTGATGAAACCATGGCCCCGATCCTTGCCGCAATGCGCGGTGGCATGGTGCGGGTCGAAGACGGATTGCCCCGTATCCGCGAGGTCAGGCCCGGTCGCCCTGCCGCAGGGCGTGGCTGGATCGGCCTGACACCCCGCAACGCCTACGAGACACGCGATGTGCGCCAAACCCCGCTGCTGCCCGGTTGGCTGGTTCTGCTGCTCAGTGCGCTGCTGATCGTGGCCGCATGGCTGCGCGAGGGACGACGGACCTAAGCCAGCCATGGCTACTGCAATCTGATTTCGACCTCGGCACTGCGGCCTTTGGCGTCAATCACGGATATCCGTGAAAAGCCCAGATCGTCCAGCGGCAGGACGGTAGAGCGCTCTCTCAGCCCCGTCAGAACCGCAGCACCGTTGACCAGAACCGTCAGCGGCAACTCCCCTGCATCCAGCTTGAGCGGAACACCATAGCCGGACCGGTGCAGAACCGCGCCTTGGGGCGGAAACTGCACGACGGGCCTATTTGTGGCGGGTCTGAACGCGGCGGATCTGCTGCGAAACCGCTGCAAGGGCAAAGGCAGTTCTGCCGTGCTCACCATCAGCGTTTCCGGCGGGGGCATCGGCCCCGGGCTGCGCGTGCCTGAAACGCGGCCAAACGCCTCGAACAGGATCGGCGCAGCAAGATCACCGCCAAAGGCCCCCGGTACCGGTGTGCCATCCGGACGCCCCAGCCAAACACCGATGACATGCTGGCCGTCGAAACCGATGCTCCATGCATCGCGGTGACCATAGGACGTGCCGGTCTTATAGGCGATCTGGCGTCGATGGGCGGCCACCCCCGGCGGCGATGCCAAATCGGCCAGAATATCCCACAGATGCCAGGCGGATGCGCGGGACATGATCTGCTTTGCCGCAGGCTGCGGCATCTGTTGTTGCCAGACCAACGGCTGCACTTTGCCGCCATTCGCGACCCCGCCGTAAAGCTGCACCAGATCATTCAGGGTCAGCCCCACGCCACCCAAGGCCACGGCCAGTCCGGGTTTACCACCCGGTACGACAGCCTGTGTACCGCCTTGTTTCAGCAATCCCATCAGCCGGGCCGGTCCGATTTCCTGGGTCAGCAGGACCGGCGGGATGTTCAAGGAAAGTTGCAATGCCTCGCGCACGGTCAGTTCGCCGCGATACATGCCATCGAAATTTTGCGGCGCATAGCGACCGAAACTTGTCGGGGCATCGTTGATCAGGCTTTCCGGATGCACCAAGCCTTGGTCAAATGCCAACCCATAGATGAAGGGCTTGAGCGTCGATCCGGGCGACCGCAAGGCGCGCGTCATATCAACAAACCCCAAGGCCCCTGCCGCATCGGAATAATCGGGCGAGCCCACCGATGCGATGACCTGCCCCGTCTGATGGTCCGCGACGACAATCGCTGCGGAGAGATGCGCAGAGCGTCCTTGCACAGCCCGACGCGCCAACTGTTCCATCTGTCCTTGCAGACCCGCATCAACGGTCAGGTCAATCCGCTGCGTTGCGGGCGCGCGGTCACGGGCAAAGTCGGTCAAATGAGGGGCCAGACGGGGAAATGGCCGCATACGGCGGGGCACCGGCGCAAGCCGCATCCGCGAAGGGGCTTGCACCCGATCAAGCACACGGTCACGCGCCTGCAATGCGGCATCCGGATGACGGTCGGGGCGTCTGCTTTCGGGGGACTGTGGCAGGGCGACAAGCAATGCCGCCTCGTCCATATTCAGGCGTGCGGGTTCTTTTCCGAACCACGCCAACGATCCGGCGCGCACCCCCTCTAATGGCCCGCCATAGGGCGCATGCGTCAGGTAAAGCGACAGGATCTCATCTTTGCCAAATGCGCGCTCAAGCGCCAGAGCCACGCGGATCTGCCTGATTTTACCGGGCCAGCGCCCCGTGCCGGAATTCTCGAGCAGCCGCGCGACCTGCATTGTAATCGTCGATCCGCCGGAGACGACCTTTCCCTCCCAGACAGCCTGAAATACTGACCGAAGCGCCGCGCGCAGATCGACGCCTGCGTGGGAATAATACCGTTTGTCTTCGTAGGTGATCAGCATCTCAAGATATGCCGGATCGATTTCGGCCATTGCGGTTTTCATGCGGGTTCGCCCGTTTTCCACCGGAAAAACACGCAGCAAAACGCCATTGCGGTCATGCACCTCGACCGAAGTTTCTACCGACATCAGGGGCAGGTCGGTGGTCGCAACCCAGTGATCGGCCCAATCCCGCGCGCCAGCCCCAAGCCCGAGGGTAAGCACCACAATGAAAAGACCATAGCGGACGATCATCGCGAGATGGTCACTTGGCCCGTTGGGGTATTTGCACGGTATTCAGGACGGTACATATCCGAAACCGTTGCTGCGGGGTGATGATACTGCCCCGGCGTGACGGCCCGCACGACATAGGCCAGCTGGAACGGGTCGGAACCGCGATGGTTTACGGCGGCCAAAAAGCGGTCTGACCGGAATTCGGCATGTTCAGCCTCGGCAGTGGTCAGCCAATCAAGCGCTGCGATATCGCCGCCGCGAATAAGGTTGGGGTTGTCGATTTCAAACCCTGCGGGCAATGGATCATCGACCATCAGCCGCGCGCCCATTTCCTCGAACGGGGTGATCCTGAGAACCACCACCATACGGTCACCGGATGCAAAATCTGTCGCCGCCGGGGTGCCCTCCATCGAGAAATAGCTGCGATCGATGGCATAGCCATAGCCGCCTTCGGAGGGCGAAATTTCAGGTACGCCATAGGTCGTCATTTTCACGTCGATTGCAGCAGCGCTGGTGTTTTCGATAACAGAGGCAACAGGGTTTGCGTCACTAAGGGTGGTGATCACCGCACCTTCGCTTTGCTTGCCATCCACCAGAATGCCCGAATTGGCGTTGGGTGCCATCAGCGCATGGGCGGCAAGCACGACTTGTGCGGCTTCCTGGGTCGACAAAGCCCCCGTGTTAGACCCTATTTCAGAGACTAAACTGGCCTGATTGATTGCAGTGCTTCCCGCCTCCACCGCGAGGGTCAGCAGCCCGGCAGTATCGCGCAGATCACTGCCGTAGTCGTCTCTCCAGGCAAGGGGATCGGCAGGTTTGGTCAGGCGCGATGCGGCTTTTGCAAACATCAGATCGGCGCGCAATGTATCCCCGTAAGACGCCAGCGCAGCGCCCAATTGGGCCAAAGCCAACGGCGTGGCAAAGCTGTCTGCTTTTGTATCGGCATAGTAGCGCAGATCGCCCATATTGGCCGCACCTTCGCGGGCAAGGACCAGCAAGGCATAAGCGATGTCTTCGCCGCCGAAATCAAAATCAGGGGCATAGCTGATCCGGTTGCGCAAATTATCCATCGCTGATGCAAACGCCAGATCGGGCACATCCACCCCTTCGCGACGGGCCCGCGACAAGAAGTCGGTCACATAGGCATCAAGCCAGAAGGCACCGCCCTGAGGACCCCACATCCCAAAGCTGCCATTGCGCGACTGGCGGGTCAGGATTTGGGACAGTGCCTTGGTGATCTTGTCGTTCAGGCGGGCGGGTTCACCCAAGCCTGACTGGCTGGCCATTCCGCTCAGGTACAACAGCGGCATCGCACCCGATGTCAGTTGTTCGGTGCAGCCGTACGGATAGCTGTCCAATTGCCGCAACAGTCCCGGCACATCGAAACGCGCCAACGGCCCCGCTGTCAAAGTGGCACTGGCGCTTCCCACCCGCAAACCGGCAAAGACGTTGCCATCAAAGGTAAAACGCTCCCCCGCCCCAAGGCTGAACTGACGGGTCACCGCCACCTTTGGGTCGTTGTCCCGCACCGGAAGCGTCAAAACCTTGCGCAGGGTTTTTCCGTCCGGCGTGGTCAGTTCGACCGTGATCAGCGGATCACCGGGCTCGCGCGCGGTCAGGGGGATCGACAGGGTCTGCGCACCACCTTGCGGCAAAGTCACAAGGGTCGGAACGTCAGCCAAGCCAACCTCGGCATCCGCCAGCACAGAGAGGTTCATGTCGCCGGAAGGGCCATCGGCATGGACCAGTTCCAACAACAACCGGCTTTCATCGCCCGGTGCCAAAAACCGCGGCACAGATGCGGTTACGACGACCGGATCACGGGCCAAGACTTCGGTTGATGCGTCCCCGACTGCTGTGTCAGACCACGCGACTGCCATCAGCTTGATCGCGCCGTTGAAAGCGGGGCGGATGATATCGACTTCGGCGCGCCCGTTCGCGTCAACCGTGATCGGGCCGGAAAAGAACGCCATCAATTCTTCGGTGGGTGGCGGCGATTGCAGTTGGGCGTTGGCCGCCGCATCGCCACCAGATCGCACAGCCCCCATTGCCCCATTCATGCCATCGATCAGACGCCCGTAAATATCCCGCAACTCGACGCCCATGCGGCGCTGGCCAAAATAATGCCCTGTCACGTCTGGGGTTTCGAACCGTGTCAGGTTCAGAATACCCACATCAACAGCGGCAAGGGTGACATAGGCCGTCTCTCCCGCAGCAATACCATCGACCAAGACAGACGCCCGCAGGATGCCCGGCTGCCCGTCGACAGATTCCGGTGCATCAAAGCTGACGTTCAACTGCTTGTTGCCCGGCCGCACCTTTGCATGGACCAGCCCCAACGCGCGGGCGGGGTTCAGGTTTTGGGCGACATCCATTGGCCGCAGCACCGATACCGTGACATATGCCCCTGTCCCCCAATCGGCGGTCACGGGCAGCGGGATGACGTTTTCGCCAGCCACCACGGATACCGTTTGGCGCGAAATCACCTTGTTCGACAGGACCGAGACAAGCGCCGTGCCATCAGCGTCGGGGGCAATCCGCAGCTTTGCAGTATCCCCGACGGAATAGTCGGCAGCATCCAAGGACACCGTCAGACGGTCGGGGGTATCCGTGCTGCCATCGCCGCCATACCAGCCTGAGGCAAAATCAACCGATGTGATCGCGCCGCTGCCGTCCAACGCCTCGACGACCAGTTCGTATTGGCCCCATTGCGTGGGCAGGGTCACTGCCGTTGGCTGACCGTCAAGTGTCAGCTCACCGGTATCCATGCGAATGCGGCGGGTGATCGGCTCCCACTCCCAATTTCCATAAAGCTGATACCACTGGTATCGCGTTTCGACTTTGTTGACGGTCCACCGCACATCCATCTGGCTAGCGCTGCCATCAGGTTTCACTGCTACAATGTTAAAAACCGCCTCGGCCCCTTCGGCAAGCACATCGTCGAAACCCGGCTTAACGCCGATCAATGACGTCTCGGGCCGCAGCGCCTTGCTCAGGCGACGTTCCACCGGGCGGCCTGATCCTTCGGCGACGCGAATGATGGTTTCGGCCAGCAACGGCTGGTCTGGACGCTCTTGCAGCACGGGCAGCTTCAACGGGATCGTTACAGTGCCATCGGCACCCGTGACCGCGTCACCCAAATAGGACGTTCGCGCCGTGAACTGGGTATCGTAACGCCCGAAACGATAGCCGTCCCAACCGTCAAGGGTTCGGGTCGCCCGCAAGCGCACTTCGCCCTCAACACCCAGATTGGCCCCCGCCCCGCCAAACAGATAGCGCACATCGACACGCAAGGGGGGCGTATCGCCCAACCGTATCGGCGCATCAGGCAGCGCGAGGTCAAAGTCGATCCGTTCGGGCACGAAATCTTCGACCAAGACCGTCTGGCTGGCCAAGGCCGGCGCATCAAGGTCTGACATGATGTCGACACGCCAGACGCCACGCGGCACATTCCCCCCCAATGGCAGCGCAAACACATGCCCGCCCGCGACCGAATTCCGGCTGGCAGTGCGGCTGTATTCGACACCATCAGGCCGGTGCAGAACCGCCGTGACCGGCAAATCCAGCAGGGCGGCGGCTTGGTCGTTGCGGTTCAGGGCTGTGATATAGATCGTATCGCCCGCGCGATAAGCGCCGCGATCTGTGGCCATGAACGTATCAATCGGCGGACTGGGGGCACGCCCTTCGACGCCACGATCTGACAGATCAAAGGTCGGATCGTTCAACGAAAGAAATGCCACGTCCTGCGTACCGTTTTCAGCCAGCAGCAAAGCAGGGGCTGCGGCACCCGAACCGCGTGTTAATCCGGCTGGAAACTTCGCAAATCCGTCCTCGCCAACTGTCGCGGTGCCCAAAACGGCATTCGCCTGCGAAATCAACGACAGCGTCACACCCGAAACAGCGCTTGCATCAGCCAGACTGCGCACAGCGACCTCTAGCCCGTCCACACCTTGCCACGTTGAAATGCCCAGATCGGACAGCACGAACCACTGTGTGGCTGCGGGGAAATCATAAGGGTCCTGACCATCAATTGACGCGCTTAACGTATAGATTCCGGCGGGCTGACCCCCAAGGACATCCCCCAAGGGCAGGCGCGTTGTCATGTCGGCGTTCAGGGTGTTTTTGACGTCTCCGGTGCCGGTCCAAACCTCTTGGGCCAGATTTTCGGCAAACTGTTCACCCTCATAGTTGTTCAGGGGCCGCCCGAAATAGTTTTCCTTTATCACGGCGACCAGATTTCGATCGCTGACTTTGCGCAACACCAGATCAACACGATCAGTATTCACGCTTTCGATGGGCAGGGCGGCATCCGCGCTGCGGGGCAGGACATAGGCCCGCCCCGGAAACCGGACCAGCGGGGTGCGGTCACGCACATAGAGGACAAGCGGCACATCCTTGTTCAGCACCTCGCCGCTGGCCGCTGGCAAGCCTGCGCGAAACGTCACCTGATACCGCGCCCCGTGTTCCACGCCATCAATGCAAATCTGCTGGTCTTTGGCTTCGACCGCAAAACCGGCACCATCAATCCTGACGAACGGCGTGTAATCTGTTCCGCCCTGGATCAACGGCTCCGAAAACTCGGCGCAGATGCGCGGGGCAGCGGCATCGCTATCCACGCGGTGGTCCGTGATCCGAAACCCGTATTTCCCAATCGCGTCATCCAGCGCGGCCAACAGATCGGGGCGTTGGGAATTTGCGTGTGCAAGGCGCAAAACAGGGATCATGTCGCGCCCACGATTATTCGCCTCGAGCGCTTGGGCAAGCAGTTCCAGCGCCAATGTCTGCCCCGATGGATCGGACGCGCGCAAGTATCCGTTTATGGCGGCCCCAACCGCGTCGCTGCGCAAAGCGGTCCGCTGCTGATAATTCAGTTCATCATTCTCGCGCAGGCCAATGCGCGCCAGTTGCAGCCAGAACATGGCGTCATCCGTGGCCGCGATTGCTTGCCCCGTCGATCGCAATGTCTGCGCCGAGAATGACTGATCCGGCGCATCCAAGGGGTAGGTTCGGGCAATATCAGCGACCAGATTGAACGCTGCGGTCAAATCATCGCGGGGCAGAAACGTCAAATCCCCGGCCCGCATCTGCGCCTGTGCAAGCATCGCAGGATCAACCGCCACACGCCGCGCGGACATGGCACCGTCATAGAACTGCTGATCGGAAATTGCCGCCTTGGGGAAACATGAATTGGATCGGGTGTTATAAGTAAACGCCTGACACCTGTCCTGCGCGACACAGGCCCGTTCACACGCCGCCAGCGTGGTGTCGAACAGGTTGGTCAGATCGGCCCCGTAATAGTCGATGTTACGGACGAAAACGAAACGGTCCTTGGGCATTGCCTGCTGCGCAAAGGCAAGGGGCGATAGCCCGACCCAGCCAACAACCAAGCCTGCACAAAGCAAAAGGTGGCGGATGAGTGTCATTGGGACGTCTCCTTTGAATGATGATTTATCGTCGCACGCTTCCGCCTTGTCTGGCAAGCATCAGGGAATTTCTTAAACAGTTGTTCACCTCGTTCGCGGAATGTCTGAGGGGAGACGAAATATCACGGATTCGGAGCGGGGCATGAACCTGGCAGACAAGCTGACGCAGGAACGGCGCGGTCGACTTGCGGCGGAGCGGATGCTTGAACTGAAACAAGCAGAGCTGTTCGCCGCCAACCGCAAGCTGGGCCAACATGCGCAAAGGCTGACCGATGAAATCGTCGAAACCCGCGCCGAAGTGGAAAACATTCGTGGTGAAAACCAGCGGGTCAAATCCGACCTCAACGCCGCGCGCGAAAAGATCGAACTGACCGAACGCAGGCTGTGGCAATCGATTGAAACGATCAAGGACGGCTTTGCTTTGTTCAATCACAATAACGAAATGATCATGGCCAACCGTGCCTTTCTTTCGGTGTTTGACGGGCTTGAGCTGATACGTCCGGGTGTCAATTACGTAACGATCCTTCAGGTGCTGACCGAGGAAGGGATCGTGAATACCGGTAATCTCTGTCCGAAAAGCTGGCGGCGGCTGATGACAGAACGGTTGCAGGATCCCGAGCCCGAGCCGACGGTCATACAGTTATGGAACGGGCATCACATCAAGCTGACTGATCAACGCGGCCCAAGCGGCGACATGGTATCTTTGGGGTTGGATATTTCCGCAACCGTCGAATACGAGCGCAAGCTGCAAGAGGCCCGCGCCATCGCCGAAAGCGCCAACCGCGCGAAATCGGCGTTCCTTGCCAACATGAGCCATGAAATCAGGACACCGATGAATGGCGTTGTCGGAATGGCAGATGTTTTGCGTGACACGGAACTGACCGAAGACCAGCAGCTTTATGTTGATACGATCAAGAATTCCGGCGAAGCACTGTTGGTGATCATCAACGATATTTTGGATTATTCGAAAATCGAAGCCAAAAAACTCGATCTTCACGTCGAACCCTTTGACCTCGAACGCGCGATCCAAGAGGTCATCATGTTGCTGCAGCCGCTGGCGCGGGAAAAGGGTCTGGGTCTTGCCCTGGATTATGATCTGTTCATGCCCACCCACCTGGTTGGCGACCCCGGGCGTATCAGGCAGGTCTTGACCAATCTTATGGGGAATGCGGTCAAATTCACCGGCCACGGCCATGTTCTGGTGCGTGTCACAGGTGTGCCTGACGCCGAAACCGGCAAGGTTTTGGTGAAAATCGCGATAGAAGACACCGGCATCGGTATCGCTCCGGCCATGATTGGCCACATATTCGGTGAATTCAATCAGGTCGAAAACGAACGCAATCGCAAATTTGACGGCACCGGTCTGGGGCTGGCGATCTGCCAACGTCTGATCCAGATGATGGAGGGCGAAATCTGGGTAACCTCCCAAGAACAGGTCGGGTCGTGCTTTGGATTTGAATTGCCGTTGAAAGCGGATGGCCAGATTGACACCTCGCACCCGCCCCTGCCGAAACAACTGCGCCACGTCATGGTGGTGGAGTCCGAGACGATAAACCGCTCGATTTTGGTGAAACAACTCGAACAGCTTGGGCTCAAGGTAACCTGCTGTGACACTGCGGAAATCGCTTTGAAGGCGGTCGATGCTGACGTGGGGCTTATCATCGCCGATCACATCATGGCAAAGATGGACGGCTTTGAACTTGCCACAGAGCTGCGCAAGATGAACCAGCTGTGCGAGGTCATCGTTATCAGTTCAAATCCGGCCTTCGCTGAAAACGATCCTGCGCGCAAACTGGTCAAAGCTGTCCTGAAAAAGCCGATCCCGCGCAGTGATCTGCTTGCGCAATTGGCGACAATCTGTGTGCCCGAGGCCCCGCGCGACAAGGCCGTAGCGCGCAAAATGCGGATATTGGCCGCCGAGGATAACAAGACGAACCAGCTTGTTTTCACCAAAATGATCCAGAGCCTTGATATCGACCTAAAGCTTGCCAACAACGGCGAGGAGGCGGTCGCGCTGTTTGAAACCTTTCAGCCCGATATGATTTTTATGGATATTTCCATGCCCAAGATGGATGGCAACGAGGCGACCACTGCCATTCGAAACCTCGAAGGCCAGATTGGCAGCCATTGTCCGATCGTCGCCCTCACGGCCCATGCAATGAATGGTGACGATACGGCTATCCTTGCGACCGGCCTTGATCATTATCTTACCAAGCCACTGCGAAAACCGGATATCATTGCCCAGATCAGGAAACATCAACCCGCGGGCACCGTCCCGTTAACCCCGCAAAGCGAACATCAAGCCGCAGGATAAGGGCGCAGGAAAACCGGCTTTTCAGGTGTCGACATGTCTTTGTTCCAGGCATAGCCACCGATGTCGAAATCGCGAATGGACCCCGGTTCTTTCAGCCGGTTCTGGATGACGAACCGTGCCATCGCACCGCGTGCCTTTTTGGCATAAAAGCTCACGATTTTCGGGCCTTTGCCATCGCTCTTATCCTCCATGAACTGGGGGGTAATGACGCGCAAATTCAAAGCATTCAGATCAACAGCGCCGAAATATTCCTGACTGGCACAGTTGATCAAGATATCACTGCCCGTCGCATCAGATTGCGCGTTCAATGCCTCCGAGATTTTTGAGCCCCAGTATTCATACAGGTTCTTGCCCTTTTGCGTTTTCAGCCGGCTGCCCATTTCAAGGCGATAAGGCTGGATTCCGTCCAACGGACGCAAAACCCCGTAAAGTCCTGAAAGAATACGCAAATGATCTTGGGCATATACAAGTTCATCGGCGTCGAGGCTGGCTGCTTCCAGACCCTGATACGTGTCGCCGGCAAAGGCCAGTGCTGCAGGCCGCAGCGCATCGTCATTCGGGTTGTCTTGATAGCTGGCGAAACGATCACGGTTCAGCCTGGCCAGATTTTCGCTCAGATGCATCAGCGATTTCAGGTCATCCACACTCAAGTCACGCGCTGACCGCACAAGGTCAGCGGCATTGCCCAACATATCCGGCGTCGTCATTGCCACATCGCGGGCGTCCCAATTGATCTTTTTGGCGGGCGAAATAACAGTGAGCATGGTCATCCTCTTTCTGGCATGAGCTTTGACTTAGCCCGCCTCCCTCAGAACGTCCAGAAATGCGCTGCCAAACCTTTCGGCGCGCTTATCCCCCAGCACGCGTTCCAGCGCTGCATCGTCAGGGCTTCGCATCTGCGCGACCTTGGCCAATAGCGACGCAGAACAGCTCAGTGGTTTTTCGGTGCCCGCAGCGCCCCGCGCCAATTCTGCCTGCACCTCAAGCAGTCGGTCATAAACTGTGCCAGCGTCGCGCCCGGCAAGCTTGCGGCGCGTCGGATGCATGCCTTCAGAGGCCCCATTGATAACATCAAGAAACGCCCGCCCGTAGCTTTCGAGCTTTTTCGCGCCAACGCCACCAACCCGCGCCATCGCATCCAGACTGTCGGGTCGTTTTTCGGCCATTTCAATCAAAGTACGATCGTTAAAGATGATATAGGCAGGCACTTTAGCCGCCTCGGCCAATCCGCGCCGCTTGGCTTTCAGGGCAGACAACAGCGGGGCGTCTTCCTCGCTGACCAGCATTTTGACGGCCGGTCGGCGCATGGCACCCGCCGCACGAATACTGTCGCGCCGCAATGAAATCTGCGCTTCGCCCCGAAGGATCGGCAAAGCAGCGTCCGTCATCCGCAGCGCGCCATGACGTTCGGCATCGGGGCGCACCAGATCATGCCCCATCATCTGCCGGAACACCGCTTGCCATTGCCGTTTATCATATTCGGTGCCCACCCCATAGGTTGGCAGGCTGGTATGACCCCGTTCGCGAATTTTGTCGGTCTCGTTGCCAAGCAGAATATCGATCAGATGACCCGATCCGAACCATTCTTCCGTCCGAAGCATGGCCGAAAGGGCCTTGCGCACGGCTGTCGTCCCATCAAAAACATCCGCAGGCGTATCGCATAAGTCGCAGTTTCCACAGGTTATTTCGGCCTCGTCAAAATAACCAAGCAAGGTTTTCCGGCGACATTCCAACGCCTCCGCCAGACCCAACAATGCATTCAACCGTCCATGATCGGCAGCCCGCCGCTCTGGCGGGGCGATCCCTTCGTCGATCTGGCTCCGGCGCAGTCGGATGTCATCAGACCCGAACAGCGTGAGGGTCTCAGCCGGGGACCCATCCCGACCGGCGCGGCCGATTTCCTGATAATAGGCTTCGATCGACTTTGGCAGGTCGGCATGGGCCACCCATCTGATGTCCGGCTTGTCGATCCCCATGCCAAAGGCAACGGTCGCCACGACAATCAAACCGTCTTCCTGCTGGAAACGCCGTTCGGCGATGCGCCGGTCCTCGGCTTCCATCCCACCGTGATAATGCAGGGCAACATGCCCCTCGTCGCGCAAGGCCTTGGCAAGCCCTTCGGTTTTGGCGCGTGTGCCACAGTAAACGATGCCGGACTGCCCCTTCCGCCCCGCCGCAAAGCTAAGGATTTGCGCACGAGGAGAGTTCTTGGCCGCAAAGGCCAGATGGATATTCGGCCGGTCAAACCCACGCAAAAACGCACGCGGGGCCGCCCCGTCAAAAAGCTTTTGAACAATCTCGATCTGGGTCTCCGCATCCGCCGTCGCTGTGAACGCTGCCAAAGGCACGTCCAGCGCCCTGCGCAATTCACCGATACGCAAATAGTCAGGGCGGAAATCATGCCCCCATTGGCTGACGCAATGCGCCTCGTCCACGGCGATCAACGACACGCCAACGCGCTTTAGCATGCCAATCACCGACCCCGCCGCCAAACGTTCCGGTGCCATATACAAAAGCTTAAGAGTGCCCGCCTCAAGCCCCTCCCAGACCGCGTCAGTCTCTTCGGGAGTATTCCCCGACGTGAGCGCACCAGCGCCAACGCCCAGTTCCTGAAGGGCTCTGACCTGATCCCGCATCAATGCAATCAGAGGAGAGATGACAACCGTCACCCCCTCGCGCAACAAAGCAGGCATTTGAAAACAAAGAGATTTGCCGCCACCGGTCGGCATGATGGCAAGGACATTTTCGCCCGCGATCACCGCTTCAACGATTTCTTGCTGACCGGGCCGAAACCCGTCGAAACCAAATACGTCACGTAAAAGCGTGGCAGCGCCTGACATGGAAAACCTAACTATTATCTGCTCTTCGCGGGCAGACTCCCACACTCAGAAACCGGGGACAATCCCCTGCTTCTCTGGCCCCTGCTTCTCTGGCTTTCCAAATATCCTCCCCGAAGGGTCGGTCAATAAAACAGTGCGGCGTTGTTTATCAAAAGAATACGCAAAATCGCGACCGAGATCAGGACAACAAGCGGTGCCAGATCAAGCCCGCCCATCTGAGGCAGGAAGCTGCGCACGCGGCTATAGACCGGTTCAAGCAAGCGATTTAATCCATCCCAAATCTGCGCGACCAAAGGTTGGCGCAAATTCAATACCTGAAAGTTAATCAACCAGCTCATGATCACATGGGCGATAATGACAAACCACACGATATTCAAAAGTAGCATCAGGATCTGGAACAACGATGTCATAATGTGGCCTCTCGATTGATTTAGACGCAGTTAAGCAGCGGCCCATGAAAGAACAAGGGCAACACCCCTTCTATACCTGCATCAAATTAAGCACGACCTAAAAATCAAACTTCTACACCAATTGCTTCGGTCAGTCCGGAAATTGGCGCGCTTTGATCTCTTCCAATGCATCTTAATGCCCCTGCAAAGGTCCACCCTCCGACCTAAAACACGCGACCATACCTGAGCCCCCTACGGCTTGGGTAAAACGCGCCTTGCATGGCACCACCCCCCTGCACTACCGTCCATTCAAAACCGGAGAACGCATATGTCGAAGATTTCAGCGCGCAAGAAAATCTGGGGGTGGTACTTCTTTGACTGGGCAAGCCAACCTTTCAATACATTGCTTTTGACATTCATTTTCGGTCCGTATTTTGCACAAACAGCAACAGCAGCTTTGGTCGATGGCGGTATGGATCTGGACGCCGCTAAAGCGCAGGCCCAGGCCTATTGGGGGTATGGGTTGACCGTCGCTGGCATTTCCATTGCTATTCTTGCGCCTTTGCTGGGTGCCGTCGCGGATTCGTCAGGCAAGCGCATGCCATGGATATGGCTATTCTCCGCCCTCTATTTCATCGGGTCCGCCGCGCTTTGGTGGACCGCCCCACAAGATTTCTCGATCATTTGGGCGCTGTTTTTCTTTGGGATCGGCCTGATCGGGATGGAATTCGCGACAATCTTCACGAACTCGTACCTTCCGGAACTGGCCCCCGACCCTGCAGAGCGGGGGCGTATTTCGGGATCAGGTTGGGGGTTCGGCTATGTCGGCGGCGTATTTGCCTTGATCATCATGGTGTTCCTGTTTCAGGCCGGCGGCAACGGGCTCACCATGCTGGGTCTTGACCCCGCATTTGGCCTTGATCCGGCCACCAAAGCCGACACACGTATTGTCGGGCCGTTAACCGCGATCTGGTATGCCGTGTTCATGGTCCCGTTTTTCTTGTACATCCGCGACACGCCAAACCCGAATGCCCCGAAATATCAGGTTGGCAAAGCCTTGTCAGACTTGGCGCGCACCCTTGGAAAGCTGCCGCAGCATCCTTCGCTTCTGGCCTATCTGGGATCGTCCATGTTCTACCGCGATGCCCTGAATGGCATGTATACGTTTGGTGGCATCTATGCGCTTGGCGTGTTGAACTGGTCGATTATCGACATCGGTATTTTCGGGATACTGGCAGCCATTTCAGGTGCTGTTTTTTGTTGGGTTGGCGGTCGGGTGGATCGTGCAATCGGACCGATGCCCGTGATCGTCGCGTGCTGCGTTATCCTGATCGCGACCGCCTGTCTGATCATTTCGCTTACCCCGACATCCGCAATGGGGATCACCCTAAGCGAAGGGTCTGCGCTGCCTGATATCTTGTTTTACGTTGCAGGCGCATTGATCGGAGCCGCGGGCGGTGCGTTGCAGGCATCTTCGCGCAACATGTTGACCTTACAGGGGAATCCCGATCGCATGACCGAAGCATTTGGCCTTTATGCGCTGTCGGGCAAAGCGACATCGTTTTTGGCCCCGGCATTGATCGCGATTGCGAGCGATTTAACGGGAAGTCAAAGACTCGGCATTACACCTGTTGTGGGGCTATTCATCATCGGTCTGGTTCTGCTAGCATGGGTCAAGCCGAAAGGAGATTTCGCGAAATGAACTTTTCCCGCATTCTTACAGCTCTGGTCCTTGGCTTGGCTGTCGCCGCTTGCGGCGGATCACCATCAAAGCCGAACCGTGAAGCGTCCAAAATTCTACCGACAATCGGATCGTCCGGTGGGGCGCTTGGCAATGTTCAGGCCAAAAAGCTGTTCGGCGCAAAAAGCAACGGTTCCCCGCAAGCCGCCGCCCCCTTTGGCAGCTACGCAAAAGGCTGCGTTGCAGGTGCACAGCAGCTGGCCGAAACCGGGCCGACCTGGCAGGCAATGCGTCTGTCGCGCAACCGCAACTGGGCCCATCCCGAGATGATTGATTTCGTCAAAAAGTTGAGCGCCAAAGCCGCCCAGCAGCCCGGATGGGAAGGGATTTACATCGGCGATATCAGCCAGCCGCGCGGCGGCCCGATGTTGACCGGACATGCCAGCCACCAAATGGGGTTGGACGCAGACATCTGGATGCTCCCCCCCAAATCGCTAAAGCTAAGCCGCGCCGAGCGCGAGAAAATCTCTTCGATCTCGATGCGGCGGTCAAACGGAGCTTACGTTAACAGCAGCTGGACACGTCAACATCACGAGGTCCTGAAAGCAGCCGCATCCGACCCCCGCGTCGCCCGCATTTTTGTTTTCCCCGGTGCCAAAGTCCAAATGTGTGCTGATGAAAAAGGCGACCGCAGCTGGTTGCGAAAAGTCCGCCCGTGGTACGGGCATCACTATCATTTCCACGTCCGGCTAAGCTGCCCCAAGGGCGCGCGCGGATGCGTTAACCAAGCACCACCGCCCCCCGGTGATGGCTGTGCGGATGCCAGACAATGGCAGGCAAATATCCTGAACCCGCCCCCGCCAAATCCAAATGCGCCAAAACGCAAACCCAAACGCGAACTGGTCTTGGCGGACCTGCCAGCCCAATGCCAATCGGTACTGGAAGCGAACTGAACTTTATTAGCTGGATCGTTACATTATTCTTAATCTCGGCCGTTATGGCGGTCGGGGATGAACGCGTTTTGCAGCTGGATTCTGAATTTTTCTGGCAAGATAGCGCCAATTGGTTCGGTGGCCTTTCGGGTGTCGAGCTTTCGTCTGATGGCCGGATGATGACCGTTGTCACAGACCGAGGGCGCGCCCTTCAAGCGATCGTGCATCGCGAGGCTGGGTCAATCACCTCGGTCGAGATCGTCCATTCTGTCGCAATCCGTGACGCGGCGGGTACCATATTACGAAAGCCGTTTACCGATGCGGAAGGCTTGGCCGTCGATGCACAAGGTCAATACTATGTCAGCTTTGAAGGCCAGCACCGGATTGCCAAGCTTGATGTCGTAAATGGGGTGACCACGCCTTATGCCAGCCTCGCGAAATCGGAGTTTCTGGGCGAGAATAGCGGCCTTGAGGCGCTTGCAATCGGCCCTGATGGCACTGTTTTTGCCATTCCCGAAGATACCGATGGCGACCACTTTCCGCTTTACGCTTTTAAAGACGGGGCGCGGGTGGTGACAGCACAACTGCCCAAGCATCGGCCCTTTGTGCCCGTTGGCGCGGATTTTGACGGACAAGGGCGGCTTTACCTGTTGGAACGCACCGTGACCCCGTTGGGTTTCAGGACGCAGATCAGGCGGTTCGATCTGGACACCCCGGTACCGCAAGAAATCACCTTGCTGAAAAGCCTGCCGTCGCGGTTTGACAACCTCGAAGGGATCACGGTCTGGCGGGACGGCTCAGGGCAAACCCACCTGACACTGGTGTCAGACGATAATTTCCTGCCGTTCCAAAGCACCCAGATCATCGAGTTTTCAGTTACCGACTAGCTTGCAAGACCCTGTGCAACCCCTTAAGGCCGCTTTGTCTGCGATTCCCGCAGGCCAAGTCGCCGCACCCTTGCAAAAAACGGTTAACACATGACACGCACATATCTTCCCGGCATTATTGCCATGGCTGCCATCGTTGTGGCCTCCAATATCCTTGTTCAATTCCTTTACGGTCAATGGCTCACCTGGGGCGCATTCACCTATCCTTTGGCATTCCTCGTGACCGACGTGATGAACCGCGTTTACGGCCAAGCCGCCGCGCGGCGCGTGGTTCTGGTGGGCTTTGTTGTCGGGCTGATCTGTTCGTTGATCGGCACACAGATTGTGGGCGAATTCGGCCCAATGGTGACAATCCGTATCGCGATCGGGTCCGGTCTGGCCTTCCTGATCGCGCAACTGCTTGATGTCGCGATTTTTTCAGCCCTTCGGGACGGCAAATGGTGGCGCGCGCCGCTCGCCAGCACCCTGATCGGCAGCACAGTCGACACGATCTTGTTCTTCTCGATCGCGTTTTCGGGGGCATTGTCGTTCCTCAGCCCGTCTACGGATGTGTCTTGGGCTGCCGAGACATTGCCACTGCTGGGCAGCGGGCCTGTTGCGCCGCTTTGGGTATCGCTGGCTGTGGCAGACTGGGCGGTCAAGCTAAGCCTTGCATTGATCGCATTGGTTCCGTTCAGGTTGATCACGGCGCGGCTGCTGTCTGGCCGGTAAAAACCCTTTTCCATGCACCAAATTTATGAGGGCGCAAAGTTCCTGCCAGTCCGGCGGCACTTTGCGCCCATGGTTGTTAACGGTAACAAAAAAAACATTTTGCCTTTTTAAATTCCTGTGCAAAACTTTGGGTGAGTTCAACAAATGTAAAGGAGGTGATCCAGTGTCAAGAACGGTATTGGAGCGAGGTGTCGGAACAGCTTGGGAGGATAACCGCTAGGGCAGCCCATGGCGGTCAGAACCCCAGGTGGATCGATGATCTAACCGATCCCACCTCCGTAAGCCATTCGATTGGGCCGCTCTTTTCAGGGCGGCCCTTTTCGCATTTTCCCGCCACTCTTTCCCTTGGCAGGCTGCAATGCGATACTGCCCCCAAGGAGACCGCAGTGCTGCACATTACCGACAATATCGCCATCCAAGACTGGGAACTGACCGAAAGCTTTATGCGGGCATCGGGGCCGGGCGGGCAAAATGTGAACAAGGTGTCCAGCGCAGTCGAATTGCGCTTCGAGGCCGCGACTTCCCCTTCGTTAACCAACCCGGTCAAAACCCGTCTGCGTCGGCTTGCAGGCCGCCGATGGACCAACGAAGGCGCATTGGTCATTCAATGCGACGAGACCCGCAGCCAGGCCCGCAACCGCGAGATTGCGCGTGACCGGCTGAAAGAGCTGATAAAATCGGCGCTCACCCCGCCCAAACGCCGCATTCCGACCCGCCCCACCTTGGGGTCCAAGAAACGTCGCCTGAAGGAAAAGAAAGTCCGCGGAGAGGTCAAAGCGCTGCGCGGCAAGGTCGATCCGGCCAAATAACCTGATCCTACGGTCGGGATTATGATGGTCAAACGCCCAGCGTCTGTTAGCCTCGGTGCTGGAACCCATTAGGATCAAAAATGTGCCGATGAACCGCACTACCCTCGCGATCATCTTTTCATTACTGGCGTTGGTTTTGTTTGATCTGATGGGGCTGATCATCAAACATCTTTCCCCGCATTTCGGCGCTGCCGAGCTGTCAGCCTATCGCAATATAGCGGGCCTCATTCCTGCAGGCATTGCGCTTTGGGTATCGCCGGACTGGCATAAACGTGGTCGCATCATAAAGATACGTCAGTGGCGGTTCGCCCTTTTGCGCGGCTTTATCCTGACATTTGCGCAGTATTTCTTTTATCTGTCGCTTGGGTTGCTCAGCTTTGCCACGGCATCGACGATCACCTATGCCAATGCGCCGATCATGGTTGCGCTTGCTGTTGTGCTGCTTGGTGAAAAGGTTGGCGCGCTCAGGTGGGGGGCTGTGCTTTTGGGGTTTGTCGGGGTGATTATGGTCGTGGGACCAGGGCGCGACAGTTTCCAACCCGCTGCGCTTTTGCCGCTTGCGGCGGCTGTCTGCTATGCTTTGGTGGCTGTGACAACCCGCATGGTCGATGATGATGTCCCGAGCGCGCTGATCAATCTGTATTCGTCCGGCATTGCCGCCATCGGGTCGCTGGCGCTTGCGTTTGTGACCGGCGGTTTCAACCCGCTGGGGTCAAGCGCCGATCTGTTCTGGATCATCGGCATGGGCGGGTTTGGCGGAACGGCGGTTTTGTTCCTGATCATGTCCTACCGCATGACCGAACAAAGCAACCTCGCCCCGTTCAGCTATTTCGGCATTCCGCTGGCCTTTGTCCTTGGCTGGGTCTTTTACGGCGAGGCACCGTGGTCTGATCTGTTTCCCGGCGCGTTCTTTATCATTGTCGGCGGTTTGCTCATCGTTTGGCGGGAAGGCCAAAATCGCGCGACAAAGGCAAAGGTCACCGCCTAAACGATGACCTTTTGCGTATCTTGCGCACCAACATGGAACACCCGCTTGTAGCGCTCGATCTCGCTTTGCGGGCCCATCGCCTTGTTGGGATTATCCGACAGTTTAACGGTGGGACGTCCATTTGCTGAAACGGCCTTGCAGACCAGACTAAAGGGCGCAAGCGCATCATCAGGGACCAGATTTCGGAAATCATTGGTCAACAAGGTGCCCCAGCCGAAAGAGATCCTCGCCTTGCCCGCGAACTGACCATGCAATTCCTTGATCTTGGCCACGTCCAGGCCATCGCTAAAGATGATCCGCTTGCTGCTGGGGTCCTCGCCCCGGGATTTCCACCAATCGATTGCCGTTTGGGCACCGGTGGCCGGATCACCACTGTCGATGCGGATGCCGGTCCAACCCGCCAGCCAATCAGGCGCATTTTCCAAGAAACCTTTGGTCCCGTAGGTATCAGGCAAAATGATGCGCAGGTTGCCATCGTGTTCGTCGTGCCAGTCTTGCAAAACATCATAGGGTGCCTTCGCAAGCGCGGCATCATCCTCGGCAAGGGCGGCATAAACCATTGGCAATTCATGTGCATTGGTGCCGATCGCCTCGACCTCGCGGTCCATGGCGATCTTGCAGTTCGACGTCCCGATAAAGGCTTGGCCCAGCCCTTCTTGCATCGCCTGAACGCACCAGTCCTGCCACAAGAACGAATGGCGGCGGCGCGTGCCGAAGTCGGCGATCGACAGATCAGGTATCTTGCGCAGCTCTTCGATCTTTTCCCAGACACGGGTCATGCCGCGGGCGTAAAGGATTTGCAGTTCGAATTTACCCATCCGGTCCAGCACCGCGCGGCCGCGCAATTCCATCAGAATCGCAAGGGCGGGAATTTCCCAAAGCATCACCTCGGGCCATGTGCCCTCAAATGTCAGCTCGTATTGGTCGCCTTTGCGCTCAAGGTGATAGGGGGGCAAGCGCAGCCCTTCGAACCATTCCATAAAATCAGGACGGAACATCTGGCGTTTGCCATAAAACGTATTGCCGCGCAGCCAGGTGCTTTCTCCCCGGCTGAGGGAAAGCGAACGGATGTGATCAAGTTGCTCGCGCAATTCGCCTTCGTCGATCAGATCGGCAAGGGGAATATGCTTTGACCGATTGATCAGGCTGAAGGTGACTTGGGTTTCAGGTTTATTGCGAAATACCGATTGGCACATCAGCAATTTGTAGAAATCCGTATCAATCAACGACCGTACAATCGGGTCAATCTTCCACTTGTGATTCCAGACGCGGCTGGCGATATCGACCATAATCCTAGGCTCCCTTAGGCGGTGTGTTTGTGGCCCATCCCGATTGACGGGGCAAGGGAATTGCCGCTGAGTTTAATATAAACCTATGGTATAGTTGCAAGCATTCCGATCAACGGGGCGATAATATCCGGTCTGTTCCAATTGCTGCGCGCTGCGAAACCTAAACCCGGGTCAGAATAACACCCGCAGTCGTCATTGCGTCGATTGCTGATTGTAGCGACCCGTTCAGATCAATGGCACGGCACAGATCTTGTCTGACTTCGGTTTTGAACCCAAGCTTTGCAGCATCAACCGCCGAGTAATTGACGCAGAAATCCAAGGCGAGCCCGACCAATACCAGCTCGGTTATGCCACGGGTTCGCAAATACCCCTCAAGACCGGTTGGCGTTGTGCGGTCGTTTTCAAAAAATGCCGAATAGCTGTCAATTGCGGGGTCAAAGCCTTTGCGGATAATCAGATCGGCGGGCACCTTATTCAGATCATGATGGAATTCGGCCCCGGACGTGCCTTGAATGCAATGATCCGGCCACAGAACCTGTGGGCCGTAGGGCATTTCGATCACTTCATACGGACCCTTTGCGGAATGCGAAGACGCAAATGACGAGTGGCGCGCAGGATGCCAGTCTTGGGTCAGAATGACCGCATCAAAATCCTTCATCAGATCGTTAATCTGGGCGATGATTTCATCGCCTTGGGGAACCTCCAACGCGCCGCCCGGGCAAAAGTCGTTTTGCACGTCGATCACGATCAATGCTCTGGTCATGCTGCTGTCTCCTTGTTTGTGCCGCGATACCACAACTTCGCGATCAGGTCAGCGGTGAAACCACCCTCTTGCCTGATGCGCATAGGGGGCGTATCTGAGCGCGCATGTATATTATTGCCGCTCTCTACCACTTCACCCGATTCAGCGATCCTGATGGCTTGCGCGCACCGCTAAAGGCGCTGTGCGAGGCGCAGGACGTCAAAGGCACTTTGCTCGTTGCTGGCGAAGGGATCAATGGCACCATCGCAGGCCCGCGCGCCGGCATAGATGCTGTTATTGCCCACATCAAGAAACTGCCCGGTTGCAGCGCGTTAGAGCGGAAGGAAAGCACCGCAAAATCCCCGCCTTTCGGAAAAATCAAGGTCCGGCTCAAACGTGAGATCGTCACGATGGGGCAGCCCGATGTCGACCCGACCGCGCGGGTTGGCCACTATGTCGAAGCGTCCGACTGGAACGAGCTGATCAACCGCGACGATGTGGCTGTGATCGATACCCGCAATGACTATGAGGTATCCATCGGGACCTTTGATGGTGCCATTGATCCCCAGACCAAAAGCTTTGGCGAGTTCCCGGCCTGGTGGCAGGAAAACAAGCACCGGTTCCACAACAAAAAGATCGCGATGTTCTGCACGGGTGGTATTCGCTGCGAAAAATCAACGAATTACCTTGTCGGGCAAGGGGTTGAGGACGTGTTTCACCTTAAGGGCGGCATTCTGAAATACCTCGAAGAAGTACCGCAGGAAGACAGCAACTGGCAGGGTGAATGTTTCGTCTTTGACAATCGTGTGAGCGTCGGCCACGGGCTGAAGGAAGGCCCGCATATGCTGTGCCACGGGTGTCGCCGGCCAATATTGCCGCAAGACACATCGCGCGAAGGCTATGAGGCTGGCGTCAGCTGCCACCAATGCGTTGATGAGACATCCGATGCAGATAAAGCCCGCTTTCGCGAGCGCCAGCATCAGATCGCGCTGGCACGCAGCCGGGGTGAAGACCACCTGAGCTGACCTGCTTCGCGCGGCAAGTACTGAAAATTGAAGATGTTAAGCTGGCCGTAACACCTGCACCGCTACACCTGACTTCGGGTGAATAAGGGTGGTGAGAATGGCGGCGCAGGCAAATGCGGCACCAGTCATCATTAAACGTAAGAAGATTATCAAAGGCGGCGGGCACCATGGCGGTGCCTGGAAAGTCGCTTACGCGGATTTTGTGACCGCGATGATGGCCTTTTTTATGTTGATGTGGCTGCTGAATGCGACAACAGAACAACAACGCAAGGGGCTTGCGGATTACTTTTCCCCCACGATTCCGATTATGCGGGTATCGGGTGGTGGCAATGGGGCGTTTTCGGGCGACAGTATTTTCTCGGAAATGACCTTGCCAAAAAATGGCACCGGTGCCACGACGCCTGACCAACCGACAGAAGGTCAGGAAGGCACCGGCGCGGGGAATGGCAGCGACGGACCAGATGCTGAAGGTATCAATGAACTGTTCAAGGTTGTTGATGCCGCGTTGATGGGGCGCGGTGGTGAATCCATGGTGATGGACGAGCTAAAGCGCCACGTGGTCACAAAAGTGACCAACGAGGGAATGGTGATCGAACTCTTCGATGATGAAGAAACGGCGCTGTTTGCGCCCGGCACGGATACCCCTTCGGAGCTTCTTGACACGCTCATGTACGTCATCGCGGATGCGGCCAAAATCGTCAAAAATGACATAGCAGTGACGGCGCATGTCCGTTCCAACCCAATTGTAGCGATCAAAAACCCTGTTTGGGATCTTTCATCCCAACGCGCGACCCGTGGGCGGCTCTTGCTTGAGAAATATCTGAATAATCGGGAAAGAGTGCAAAAAGTCACGGGTTATGCGGATAGAAAACCTGAAACAGTGAACAAGATGGATGTCCGGAACAATCGCCTTGAGGTCATCTTTTTGCGGGAATAATAGCTGCAAACTATGGCGCATTTTATCTGTTAGTCGGGTGTTAAGCCTGAGGGGCCTATGTGTTGATCCAACTTCGATTGGAACAGCAAAAAGGCTAGCGCATGACTATTTCATCTTCGCTCAATGCAGGGGTTGCGGGACTTCAAGCAAACGCAACCCGATTGGCAGCGGTTTCGGATAACATCGCAAACTCCTCCACATATGGCTATAAGCGCGTCGTAACCGACTTCAATTCACTGGTGCTAAGTGACGGGGTCAGCGGCTATACTGCTGGCGGCGTTCGGGCCTCTTCTCAACGGTTGATCAGCGAAAGCGGCGCTTTGATCAGCACCTCGAACTCTACCGATCTTGCTGTGCGCGGACGTGGATTTTTGCCTGTCACCACCAAAAGTGGTTTTGAGGCCAATGAAACCGCCAATGAAATGATGCTTTCCACAACGGGTTCGTTCCGATTGGATGCAGACGGTTTGCTGACAACAGAAAGTGGCCTGTTATTGCTTGGCTGGCCCGCCAATCAAGATGGCACCATGCCAAATTTCCCGCGCGATACGAATGACGGCCTGCGCCCGATACAGTTTGCCCTCAACCTGAGCGGTGATCCAACGACCAAGGTCGATATGAGCCTGAACTTGCCTGCGACATCGACAACCGCGGGCGCGTCCGGCGAAGCTCAGGTACTTTCGATCGAATATTTCGACAACCTTGGCACGTCGAAAAGTATAACGATGGAATTCACGCCGACCGTGCCCGCGACCGGCAGTTCCAACGAGTGGACCGCGACATTGGCGGATTCTGCTCAAGACAATGCTGTCGTCGGCGAATACATCATTACCTTCGATGACAGTCGCCAGGCGGGGGGGACGATTGCGTCTGTGACCACAGTCTCAGGTGGTGCCTATGATCCCGTCACTGGCGAGATGATCATCAACGCTGCCAGCGGCCCGATCGAATTCAACATCGGTGCCGTCAACAGTTCCTTTGGTCTTTCCCAACTGTCCGACAGCTTTGCCCCGATCGCGCTTAGCAAAGACGGGTCGCCTGTCGGGAACATGGCCGCAGTTGAAGTAGACGCGAATGGATATGTTAACGCGATCTACGACAACGGCTTGCGCAAAACAATCTATCAGGTTCCGTTGGTCGACCTCCCGAACGCCGAAGGGCTGGTTTCTGTGGATGCTCAGACTTACGAAATCTCTCCTGAGAGCGGCGCATATTTCCTTTGGAATGCCGGGGACGGGCCGACGGGCGACATCAAAAGCTATGCGCGTGAAGAATCCACAACCGACGTGGCAACTGAATTGACCACGATGATCCGCACACAGCGCGCCTATTCTTCAAGCGCGAAAGTCATCCAGACGGTTGATGAGATGCTTCAGGAAACCACGAATATCAAACGTTGATACCTAACGGTCAACGCCCCAGTAAATTGAATGCGAGGGTCTCATGAGTATTACCGGAGCTTTATCGAACGCAATGCAAGGCCTTCAAGCCGCCGGGCGCGGATCAGAGGTCATCGCAGCCAACCTTTCAAATGTGCTAACGCCAGGATATGGCCTGCGGGTTCTTGATTTGTCATCAAACGCGACATCGTCCAGCGGCGGCGTAAAGGTTGATGGGATCAGTCGGCAGGTAAACGAAAGCCTAATCCAAGACAAAAGATTGGCGGAAGCCGGCAATGCAAATGCGTCTGTCATCCACAGTCTCTATTCAACAATCGAGAATATGATCGGCGCACCTGACGAGCCATCATCGCTCACTGCACAACTTGCAACCCTCGAGACGGATTTGCTGACAGCAGCCAGCCGACCCGACGCGCCAGAAAGACTTTCGACAGCTGTCGCATCAGCGCGGAATTTGGCCAATAGTTTTGTAAAAGCGTCTAATACCTTGCAGGATGCACGAAGTGACGCCGACCGCACGATTGGAACCCAAGTTGACCGGCTCAACTCCGCATTGGTGCAAGTTAAGGCACTGAATACGCAAATCACAAAGTCACAGGTTCAAGGCAACCTGAACCACGCATTGCTTGATCAAAGGCAGGTGTTGATCGACGAGATAAGCACTCTTGTGCCAGTTCGCACGATACCTCGCGATAATGGACAAGTTGCCCTATATTCGACAGGCGGTGTTGTCCTGCTTGATGGTTCAGCCGCACAAGTTGGTTTTCAAAGATCCAACACAATCACCCCTTATCTTACCAAGGAAAACGGAGCCCTTTCCGGGATTACCGTTAACGGGTACCCAGTTACCACCAAATCAGATCATGGCGGTTTGTCAGGCGGATCGATTGCAGCGCAATTTGCGATACGCGATGACATTGCAGTCAATGCTCAAACACAGCTTGATGCCTTGGCCCGCGATTTGATTGTTCGCTTTCAAGACCCCGCGATCGATACAACCCTTGGCGTGAATGACCCTGGCTTGTTCACTGACGAAAACGCCGCTTTTGACCCTGCTGACGAAATCGGTATCGCGCAACGAATAGCGGTTAACACGGCTGTAGACCCCCAAAAAGGCGGCGAGCCCTGGCGGCTTAGGGACGGGATTTCCGCCGCCGCACCCGGGGACGTCGGGGATGGGACGCTCTTAAACCGATTGATGGATGCACTGAAGGACGGGCGGCCTGCCGCAAGCGGTATGTTTAGCGGCGGATCATATTCAGCCATTGACCTGACCACCACTCTGACCTCGCATTTTGGCGCGAAACGAAACGAAGCTGAAAACAGCCTTAGCTTCAGCGCAGCCCAAGTGAGCGAACTGACGGAACGCCTGCTTGGTGACGGGGTAGACAGCGATCAAGAGCTGCAAAAGCTGTTGTTGGTAGAGCAAGCTTTTGCAGCGAATGCCCGCGTCATCCAGACCGTTGACGAGTTAATGCAAACCCTGCTGAGGATATAACAGTGAGCTTAACTTCAATTGGGGATCTCGCCCAGTCTTTCGTGCTGCGCCATCGAAATGCTGAACTCAAACAAGAGATGACACGCCTTACACAAGAGCTCTCCACGGGCCAAGTCGCCGACGTGCGCCAAGCGCTCAAAGGAAATTACAGCTACTTGACGGAAGTTGAACGAAACCTCGAAGTTCTGAGCGGCTATAAGGTCGTCACGGCAGAGGCGAGTATCTTTGCAACAAGTATTCAAACAACACTTGGCCGCTTTCAAGATGTCGGCGAAAAGCTTGCGAATAGTTTGATTGTCAGTGGTGGCTCTGCCGTCGGGGCGACATCTGGCGACACATCGGCGGAAGCTAGGACCGCAGTCGATATTTTGGTGGGCGTGCTTAACACCAGGTCAGCGGGAAGAAGCATATTCGGCGGAACCGCAACTGACCGATCGCCGACGGAATCTTCAGATGTACTTCTTTCTGAGCTTAAGACTGCATTAACCGGAGCGACCTCTCCTAACGATATCATCGCAGCGGCCGACGCATGGTTTGACGATCCGGCTGGATATGATGCTGCATTCTATCGCGGGGGGGCATCAAGTCTTTCGGCACTGCGCATTTCCGATACAGAAGAAATCTCTTTTGACATCCGCGCAACTGATCCCAACTTCAAGAAAATGCTCCTTTTCGCGAGCTTGGCCGCCATTGCTGATGATCCAGCGTTTGCCCTGGATGAACAGCAAAAAGCAGAGATTTTTACTCAGGCAGGCACATCCCTTTTGGGGGCCCGAGATTCAATTACATCCTTAAGAGCGAGAGTAGGTTTTTTTGAAGCGCAGATCGATGGAACAGCCACACGGAATGCAACTGAAATGACCGCGATGGAATATGAAAAATCGGCTTTACTGCAAATCGATCCATACGAGGCCGCGACAAAGCTTGAGGATGTGCAATTTCAACTCCAAAGCATCTATGCCGTTACCGTAAGAATGTCTCAACTATCCCTTGCAAACTTTCTATGAAACATTTTTTAATCGCGCTGATTGCCGCATTTGCATTGTCTAGCCCTGCGTTATCAGGGCCCGTCAGGATCAAAGACCTTGTTAACTTTGACGGCGTACGTGACAACGACTTGGTTGGCTATGGTCTGGTAGTTGGGCTGAATGGCACGGGCGATGGGCTTCGGAATGCGCCTTTTACCGAAGATATCATGACCAATATTTTGGAACGGTTGGGTGTCAATGTTACAGGTGAACAGTTCAGGCCCAAGAATGTCGCTGCAGTATTTGTGACGTCAACATTGCCTGCTTTTGCAAGAACCGGCAATCAAATCGACGTCACCGTATCAGCAATTGGTGATGCCAAAAGCCTGATGGGCGGGACCTTGGTCATGACTCCATTGAACGCAGCTGATGGAGAGATTTACGCAGTCGCCCAAGGAACAATAATCGCCGGCGGCGTAGTGGCGCAAGGTGATGCTGGGCAGGTAACACAAGGCGTTCCGACTTCGGGCGTTATCCCTTCAGGCGCACGGGTGGAGCGAGAAATCGAATTTCAACTCGCGAGTTTGATGAATCTACGGATCGCGCTTCGAGAAGCAGATTTCACAACTGCAAGCAGGATTGAAGCGGCTATAAACAAGAGTTTTGGCACCCGTGTCGCAGTCATGTTGGATAGTGGAACTGTACAACTGAGTATCGGAGAAACCAAGATGGGGTCCGTCGCACACGCACTTGGACGCATTGAAAATATTAAAGTAGAGCCCGAACGCAAAGCAAGAGTGGTCGTTGATCAACGCTCGGGAACTATCGTTATGGGGGAAGACGTCAGAATTTCACGGGTCGCCGTATCACAGGGGAACCTGACCGTAAGAATACAAGACGACCCGATCGTCGTTCAGCCTAATCCGTTTGCAGAAGGCGAAACACTCGTTGTTCCCCGCACCCGAGCAGATATTCAAGAAGAGCCCGGCATCGGACTAGCTGACGTTCCAAGCAGCACATCACTCTCTGAAGTGATCGCTGGCCTTAATGCATTAGGTGTTTCGCCAATGGATATGATCGACATACTGAAAAGTATTAAAGCCGCAGGAGCCCTGCATGCTGAGTTCATAGTGCGTTAACTTAATCTGATCCTCCCGAATAAGATGGCGGTCGGACCAGGCCAAATCCCAAATCTAAGAGCAACAATCACCGCGGAAAGAAAAGCCTTTCCCAAATGCATCGCAGCCAAACCCGTCGCGAACTCTCGCAAGCCAAGCTCCACGCTTAAAAGGCAATAGGTAAGAAAACAGAGCGCAAATGCACTACTAATATATATTGTCTCTTTTCGTCTGCCGGTAACCTTATTTATCAGCTCGCTTGCACCGAACAAACTCACCCCATAGTGCGACCCAACACAAAGCGCCAAACAGATGGAGAACAAGTGCTGTTCCTCTCCCAAAAGCGGCGCACAAATCTTTCCCAGGGCTAATGGGATCATCGCCAAACCACCCCCTACCAAAAAGTATCCCAAATTGACTCGAGCGGCGACTTTCCTGAACTCGCGCTTGGAGTGCGATCTGAATCCCGCGCTTAATAACTTCTCTCCACTCTTTAGGAAGAAACCAAGGGCTAGGAGAGAGGGAAGCGAGATAAAACAGACAACAAGGTATATAATTATCTCTTTAGAATCAAGAAAAAATGGAACAATCAAAATATCAAGCCTAACAATTGCTCTTTGAAGGAAGTTATTAAATCTTTTCTCCAAGGCCGCACGCGGGCCACAGTCACAGGGGTCTTTTCCCATATCCACCTTCGCGCCCTTACTATTGAACAATCAAAAAAATTACAGTAAAAATTAATGACGCTCCGCCCTAGGTCGATATCCATAAATAATTTAAACACCCCCGGAAGTTGAGCCAAAAATAACACGCCAAAATAAGAAACTCATTCTGAACCTATACCCATTGGAAGAGTCCTTTCGGGTGTCACGTCCTCCCGAAAGGTAGTTTATCTCCTGATACGACTACACATCTGAAAAGTGGTCGCGCCACCTTGGAAATTGGTCCAATGATGGTCACAAACCTCAAAATAATTTAAAAATAGCTGCGAATCAAACTTCCTGAAATCAAGCTCCATCCATCGGCAACAACAAAAAACGCAAGCTTAAAAGGCAAGGACACAACGGAAGGTGGGACCATCATCATACCCATCGACATTAAAATTGCGGCGACTACTAAATCAATAATGAGAAAAGGCAAATAAATCAGAAATCCAATCTGAAACGCATGAGTGATTTCGGATAGCATAAAGCTGGGAACGAGAATGGATAGCGGTGCCTGGCCATCCAATCCATGAATTGAATTGGCACCCCGCAATTCAGACAAATCCGTGAACGTTTCTTCATCTATTCTGGATATCATAAATTCTCTAAATGGCTGAATGGAATTTATAAATGCCGTTTCTATACTTATTTCTTCTGCGACCAATGGCTGGATGCCGCCCACCCATGCTGCTAGGAAGACTGGCTCCATGATGAAGTAGGTTAAGAACATAGCCAGACTTACGATCACCATGTTTGGCGGCGACTGCTGTAAACCTATCCCCTGCCGAAGAATTGAAAGAACTGTTACTAAAAATGGAAAGCAAGTTACCATAATTGCAATGCCGGGAGCTAGACTAAGTACAGTCAGCAGGAGAAATAACTGTATTGTTTTAGCTGATATCGCACCATTTTCAGAAAGCGAGAACGCCATATCTTGCGCATCTGCAGCCGCCGGGTGAAATGTCGTCACCACTACGCCTATCAAGAAAAATATTGATGGGCGCAGTTTCATAGCATTGATTGCATGTCTATCACTTCTGTCAGGCGAACAGATAGCTGATCCACTCCGTCACACTCCAACTCTTCTAATATTCCTCGTGCAATTAATTTTTCGCCAACATATAATTCCACGGGATCATCAACCCTACGATCCAATCCCAAAACTGCATTTTCACCAAGTGACACCAAGTCTCGAATGAGCGGCCTTGCTTTTCCGACACAAACCAAAATCTCGATTGGTACGGACGTGAATGCGTTGGACGGGTCAGCTGCAGTTTGCGCTGTAAGATTTGCACTACTCATTGATAATCCCCAGAGTCTGATTGTTGAGAGAAGGCTTCCAACGATCTCAAGACTTGATCGCAGATGTCATTGATATCTATAAATTTCTCGGATTGGCTTACTTTGACAGAAACCTGCATAGGAGCCAGACCTGTATTTTCAGTCAGGATAATGGGGATATTTTTCGTATCCTTTAACAGATCTTGAATTTCTTTTACACTATTAGGTGATGCACTTATTTCAATAGTTTCCCGCGTCGATTTCGAAACAATATCACCAATATTTTCCGACAAGTTCGCGCGAAGCGATGCCCGCGAGACACCTGGGAAAATCTTTTCCAGAAATTCTTTAGCAATTGGACGCAGATCTGATATTAATTTATTTCTGGCGTCTTGATACGTAAACTGTATGACCTGAAAACACTGCACTAATTCAGACAACAGTCTTTCTTGCTCTGTATCATGTGCGCTCGCCGCATCTTGCCAGCCTGCTTGGTAACCATTCTCAAATGCCCGCAGGCTTTCTTCTGCTGATTCAGCTTCGCGGGCATTCAAATCCTCTATGGTCGGGTCTTCTTGAAATTCATTGTACCGATGAGCGAGTGTCATTGAGCATTTTCCTCCTTTTCCTCAAGCCAGGTTCGCAAGATTTCAATGGTCTCTTCTTGTTTATCCCCGATCATGCTCCGAAGGCGTTCAACTGGGCTATCAGATTGGGAAAAATTACTCAGTTGGCCCAAGCCGATCCCGGGACTTGTCCCAGTCTGGTCGGCCAAACCAGGGATCTCGAACATCGGAGGGGCCTGACTGAAATCATTTGGAAATTGTGGCCCAGTGTCGTCGGGAATACCGACCTCGACTTCTTGAGAGAGTAACGGAGGTGTTACCTCTGACCGTATCGGCAGAACAGGCTTCAATAGTAAGGGGCGGACAACAAAGAGACCCAAGATTACTGTAACGAGGCCAAGAACAACCATTTGGATGGCGGACACCAAATCAAGATTAAGGCGGTCGATGAGAGAAGAACTTACCTGCGTGCCGACTGGAGGCACTGACTTGAGCGCCATCGACTTTATCGTGATGACATCACCTCGACCCTCGTCATAACCGACTGCAGATGACACGAGTTCCCTCAAAATCTCTATTTCTGCATCCCCTCGGGTCTGGGAAGTCGATTCACCATTCGCATCAGTTGTCGTTTCCTGGTTCACCAACACCGCGACTGTCAGGCGCTTGACCGCACCTGGTATGCGAATAATTTCCCTTTCAGTCTCAGACACCTCGTAATTCACCCGCTCTCGCGTCTCTGAATTTGACAATGATGAACGCCCGCCGCCCTCCGAAGCGTTCTTGTCAGGCAAGTTACTCGCCACTGTTACCGCCCCATTTCCAGCATCTGATGAACTATTACTCCGCTCTTCAGTGTCGGTACTGATCGCGACGCGTCCGTCAGGATCAAACCGCCGCTCACGAACAGATTCACTCTCCGTAACAGTCTCTACGCTCACTTCGACTATCGCGTTTCCACGCCCTACACGTGCTTCCAATAGGCGCTCAACCTTATCTTTCAGCATGGCGGCCTTATCATCGCCTTGGATTCCGGGCTCAGGGTCGTCACCTGAGCCAATCAGACTGCCATTCGAATCAATCACTGCAACATCCTCAGGTGAAAGGCCCGCAACCGCCGATGAAACAAGATACCGGACTGCCTTTGCCTGAGAGGTCGATATCTCACCTGCCCTGGGTGTCAGCGACACAGAGGCTTTCGGCGTGACGCTTCTTTGAAAAGGATTGGAGCCAGTACCGCCAATATGAACCCTAGCCAGGGAAATTTGAGGGCTGGCAACAATGGTACGCGCGAGCTCCCCCTCCTTGGCACGCCAGTACGCTGCATCGAACATCTGGGACGTGGTGCCGAAACCGGTCAGACTATCAAGAAGTTCGTAACCACGGCTTCCGTTCGCAGGTAAGCCCTCGCTGGCCAGCGTTAAACGGAGTTCGTCCCGCACTGTAGAATCGACAAATATCGCCCCCCCCCGAACTTCAAAAGCAACGCCCTGCTGCTCGATAGTGCGGACAACATCTCCTGCGGCACTGCTGTCCAAGCCCGAATATAAAAGCGCCATATTCGGCGAAGTGACGATCCTGGACATCAACAATATCCCAAAAAACATCAAAACTGTCGCGATGAGGATTGAGATCCTTCTTCGAAAGGTAAGCTTAATCCAAATGTCTACTATCTGCTGCACAGTGCCTCCATCTCGTCGAACATTCTGCTCGAAACATAAAGTACAAATGAGGCAACTGGATTAACATTTAGTTAGTGCAATCAGAGTTATACAGCATTCACCAAGAAAGTGGGCCTGTATGAAAACCAATGATTCCAGTGATGAAAAAGTGGATAAAAAGAAGTCAAAACTTCTCCCAATCCTAAGCCTATTCCTCGGATTGATCAGTGGGGGTGCTGGTTTTTTCCTCAGCTATAGCGAAATCATTCTCGCGGAGAAAAACAGCGGGGCCGATATCAATGTAGAGGAACAGCCACATCCAATTGATGATGTTGTATATATTCCTATCGATCCATTGGTGATCTCACTTCACAGACCTTCAAAATCCAAACATCTTAGGTTTCGCGCGCAATTGGAGGTCCCAGCAAAATTCAGGGACGATGTTGAAAAGATGATGCCGCGCGTCACTGATGTTCTGAATACCTACCTACGTGCCGTTAGGGTCACAGACTTTGACGACCCGGAAATTCTTATTCGCCTAAGAACCCAAATGCTGCATCGCGTTGAAATTATCCTAGGGGAAGAACGTGTTAACAAATTCCTAGTAATGGAATTTGTACTAACCTAAGGGGAAAAAATGGCATTAATTTCCGACATATTACTGGCTTCTGGCGCAATGGCTGCGGCTATCTATTGCTATATCCTTGGCCAACGCCTGAAGCACTTTAACAGCTTGGAGCGAGGTGTTGGCGGAGCTGTTGCCGTCCTATCTTCGAGAGTTGATGACCTCACTAAAGCACTTTCATCCGCACAAGCAACTGCCGCAGGTTCAGCGGAGACCCTTCTTGAACTAACCGAAAAGGCTGAGCAAAGCTCTAGGAGAATGGAACTTAGAATGGCGTCCCTACATGATATCCCGTTGACCGAGGAAGAAGACCAAACCGAAAATGCCAAAACAACTGCTGCGCCTCAAGAGAAACCACCAAGCAAACCAATGTTCATGCGTTACTCCAAATCGAAAGAAGTAACATGAAGCGTATTATACAACCTTTCAGGCCACGCAGTATAAAGTACCTAACTATAATTTCTATTGTCTTTTTCATATCCGGGGCGATCCGCATCGGCCTCCATGCAAATGATGCTTTTGCCCAGGTAAACGAGTCTCACGAACAAGCCATCAATAAGCCGAGCAGCGACGACACGGCGAGCGGTTCGTTGCCTGATGAACGTACGCGACTGAATAGACTGTTGAAAACATTGCAGGAACGATCAGTTCAGTTGGCCGAACGTGAAAAACTACAGGAGGACCGTCAAAGAAAACTAGACGAAGCTACTGCAAGAATCGAGGCGCGCCTAGTCGAAATTGCAGACGCCGAACAACAATTACGTGAAACTCTGGCACTCTCAAGCACTGCCGCGGAAGACGACCTAGCCCGCCTGACTGCTGTCTATGAAAATATGAAACCCAAGGATGCGGCCCCCCTTTTTGAGGCTATGATGCCGGACTTTGCAGCAGGGTTTCTTGCGCGAATGCGTCCGGATGCAGCCGCTAAAATAATGTCGGGCCTAAAACCGGAATTCTCTTATTCAATAAGTGTTGTGCTTGCCGGTAGAAATGCAAAATCTGGCAGATTCAATTAGGTAAAGCGGCACGCCGCTAAGCTAATGTTAAATTGATACATATATTGGTGGATCTATGATTGGTATAATAGGGATAATTACGATATTTGTAATGGTTTTTGGCGGGTATCTTGCTGCTGGCGGCAAGATGGGGATAATCTTAAAGTCATTACCATTCGAATTCACAATGATCGGCGGAGCTGCTGTCGGCGCTTTCCTTATCAGTAACGATCTGCCGGCAATCAGACATACGTTAAAAGACCTTGGAAAGGTTTTCAAAGGAACTCGTTGGAAGCACGTTGATTATCGGGATCTACTCTGCCTACTTTTCGAGCTCATTCGCCTTGCGCGCCAAAATCCCATTGAGATTGAAGCACACATTGAAGCACCAAAGGAGTCTTCACTATTTCAAAAGTATCCAAAAATCCTCAACGATGAGGAGGCTATTGCTTTAATTTGCGACACGATGCGTTCGGCTTCAATGAACTACGACGACCCCCATCAAGTTGAAGAGGTTTTGGAAAAGCGCATGGATGCAAACCTCGAACACTCAATGCACTCTAGTCATGCGCTCCAAACCGTAGCCGATGGCCTTCCTGCGCTGGGCATTGTTGCCGCCGTTTTAGGCGTCATTAAGACTATGGCATCAATCGACCAGCCACCAGAAATACTGGGCAGGCTTATTGGCGGCGCTCTAGTCGGTACATTTCTAGGTGTGTTTTTGGCATATGGAATCGTCGGGCCATTTGCGGCCAAAGTCGCTGATGTTACCAAGGAAGATGGCCATTTCTATTTGTTAATAAAAGAAGTTTTGGTCGCGAACTTACATAACCACGCAACGAACATCTGCATTGAGGTAGGACGACAGAACACTCCCTCACACTGTCGCCCATCTTTTGCAGAGCTAGAAGAAGTATTGAAAGAAATTAAACAAGTTGCCGCATGAAACAAATCATTATAGTCATATCGATCTGTCTTTTTGGTTCATTCCTCTCTGCTGAACCAATGTTTGTTGCGTCGGGTGATCACGACGGTTTTACACGAATTGTAATTCACTCTGTCTCGGATTCCAGCTGGGTGGCCACCCATGCCGACGGCCAAATTGAGATTAAAGTCATAGGAGCCAATAATTCATTCGATATTTCAGACGTCTACAGAAGAATCTCTCGAGTTCGAATCCGGTCGATTAGTGTGTCTGGAAACGCTGTGAGAATTGATACATCCTGTGACTGCAATGCGTCTCTATTCTCTGCAGCCAAAGGAATGATCGTTGTAGATATCGCGTCACCTGGCACCGCACTTCAAACACCAATTCTTATAGGAAACCTAACCCGCCTAACTGGCACCGGTAGTCGAAATCTCAGCCAAAGAGAATTACAAATCTCAAAACCAGATTCTAATCCATTTAAAACAAGAGAATCTCTGAAAGACGTCGCCGCGTTCCGATTCAACATTTCCCATTCCCTTTCCGAACTTATCACAACAGACATATTAGAAAGGGAAACGGACATTGACGGAGATGATGAAAAATACACAAAATCACCAAAGCAACTATTTAGACAAAAACTCGAATTAGGAAGTTTTAATAATGCCGCAGTATCCGCGTCGACCCAAAACGTCGACGACAAGGAGGTGCCTGACGCTGTGTTTGATTGTAACGCGGCGAAATCTATTCGTATACTTAATGCTGGAATGATCAGCGGAGATTTTACAGAAGTTTCCAAGAGTTCAAGAACCGGCCTCTTGCGCTCTGAAACTGTTGATATCTTATGGCTCTTACATAACGGGTTCGGTGCAGAAGCAATACAGTTAACGGAAATTCTAAACGAAAATACAGATGATATTTCATTTTTAACGATGGTCGGTGAACTTCTGGAATATGGCCATGCCCGCCCTACACAACAACTTGCGAAACTTTTTGATTGCTTCACAGACCTAAAGATATGGAAGTTAGCTGCAGAGCAGCCACGCGAAGAGTACCCCGTAGAGAGTGAAGTCAAAGCCAGCCTGCTATCAGCTTCTCAATTCCCGCCTCATCTAAGAAAATTACTATTTCCATTATTAGAGACTCGGTTAGGGGGGCGAGAAGCAATGCTAAAAAACCAAGCAGCCCCTGATTCCCCTGGCTATAAAAGCGCTAATCCAGATGGCAGCGCCGGAGGAAAATCCGCGGTCCAAGAAAAATCGACTTCTGACCCAGAACCAGGGCGTAACCATGGCATTTCCGAATACTCAAAAATGTACCCACCTTTCAGGGACAGTGACATAACACCACGGCGTGACTTAGTAAAATTTGATGCTTCGTTCAACGTCAAGGAAACTGACCCACCCAATTTATCCGATGGAAATAGCCCACAAGAGATCGCCGCTGCTTTTGATAGCCTTATTGAAGACGAAGACCTTAGCGCAGCATTTGATGTATTGAGAAGCGGAGTGGCCTCAAATCAGAAGAATTTTGTAAATATGACCAATATATTTTTCAGAAAGGTGACGGAAAGTTCAAACGACCTTCAGTTCATTGAATTTACTACGTCGATTGGTGCTGCGCTAAACCGCGTTCTGGACGCCCAACTTATCAAAGAGATTTCCTCTCGGCAGGGAAAACTTTTTTCACCGCTTCGCGACGGCGAAATAAAATATGGCGTTTCTGCGAACGGAATTTCTATCCCTGCATCCCGGCCGAGTAAATATCTGGTAACTGAGAGCGCTGCGAAATCGAAAATAAATGCAGGCAATACTGGGCAGAAGCCTCCTACACCAAAGGAAGTATTGGATGCTGGAGCCGACTTCAAAAGTTCGCTAGATCATCTTCTAGGAAATTAGAGCGGTGCACGAGCTTCCGGTAGATTGCAAGACTTTTTGGCTCCTGTTTCTATTATTTTAATATTTCGGCAATCAAATTATACGAAAATGATGTTCAGAATTTACTCATACCAACTTTAATAAATTGAGATACACTAGTGGCAGTTTCAATTTGGACAAATTTCAGATTTAGCCCAACGGTCGTTCTCTCTATGAGCTTAATGGCGATAATCATCATGATGGTATTGCCAATGCCGCCTTGGGTGCTCGACATCGGCCTCGCCGCTTCCTTTGCGCTCGCAATCCTCATATTTTCGTTGACACTCTTTATTGACCGTCCGTTAGATTTCTCATCTTTTCCAACAATACTACTCGCATCACTGATGTTGAGATTATCACTGAACGTTTCATCAACCAAACTTATTATTGGCAATGGCCATACTGGCACCGGCGCTGCAGGAAATGTAATCGAAGGATTTTCTAAATTCGTTATGAGCGGATCTGTGTTCCTGGGATTGGTAGTTTTCACGGTTCTTTTGATTGTGAACTTTATGGTTATAAATAAGGGCGCAACACGGATGGCCGAGGTCGGTGCGAGATTTGCATTAGACGGTATGCCAGGCAGGCAAATGGCGATAGATAGTGATTTATCAGCCGGAGCAATTACGCATGAGGAGGCGCGAATACGTCGAGAAAAAGAACAATTAGAGACAACTTTTTACGGATCTCTTGATGGCGCTTCCAAATTTGTGAAAGGTGACGCGATTGCTGGTCTTCTAATCACGTTGCTCAATTTAATTGCTGGTTTGATAATGGGGTCAGTTGTCCACCAAATGCCTGTCGGCAAAGCTTTTGAAACTTACGCGATACTTACCGTTGGTGACGGTTTAGTAACACAAATTCCAGCAGTCATTATTTCGGTTGCGTCAGCTTTATTGCTTGCAAGGGGAGGCAACGTAGGTGCCACAGATATTGCAATATTTAGCCAGCTCGGCAAATATCCAGCTGCATTAGGAACAGTTGCGGCTCTAATGTTATTTTTTGCGGCGATTCCCGGCCTTCCCGTCATACCGTTTATTGCCGGCGCATTTTTGCTATCGGTACTGGGATTCTTTAGCTACAAGAATGAAACACGGTTGCTGGCAACGTCGACAACCGACGACCATGACCAAATTGAAAAAAAATTAGACAAGATCGGCGATATTCTAGAAGTAGACGATATTCATGTGGAGTTCGCGCCTGACTTGATCAATATGGTCTTAGACCCCGGCACAGGGCTTGATGCTCGCATTAGCAATATGCGGAATCATATTGCGACGTCCTATGGAGTCATCTTGCCGGAGATAAGGATCACGGATCGGTCAAGCCTTCCGATTGGAACTTATGTAATCAAAATACAGGGAGTAGAACAGGCGCGTTCACAGCTCAATCCGGAGCAAGTGCTTGCCTTGGTGCCGGACAAGAAAATTAGGTTACCAGCAGGTAAAGACACCCATGAGCCTGTGTACGGTGCGCCAGCGCGCTGGATTAACAGCCGCGATCAGGAAGAGGCGGCTCTTTCTGGTATTACCATCGTTACACCTACTGAGATTTTGGCGACGCACCTCCTGGAAATCGTAAAGCGGAATTTCAGTAGGCTTTTGACGCTCAAATCCCTTCGCAGACTTCTTTCTGAAATGACCAGTCTTTCCAACCCCACCCGCTCGGAGGCTAACAGGCGGCTTTTGGATGAGCTAATTCCGGACAAGGTACCGATCGATGTCCTGCATAATATTTTGCGGCTACTTTTGGATGAACAGGTTTCCGTTCGAAACTTACCGCTGATCCTGGAGGCAATAGCGGAGGCACGCGCAACAAATTCACAAACGCAAGCAATCTGCGAACATGTACGCCAAAAACTCGGCTTTCAGTTGGTCGCGCAATTGCGACGGGAAGATGGAACATTGCCACTTATCCAACTCTCTCCGGAGTGGGAGCATATGTTTGAAGAATACGAGATTGGATCGGAAAGAAATATGGACATCGCCCTGCCCCCCGATGTCTTTAATAAGCTTGCGGATGGATTAGCAAAATGCTTGTCGGCGGCAAGTGACGACGGAATTTTCGCTGCGGCCGTAACCAATACCAAGAGGCGCAGATTTCTAAAGACAGTGATGCAGTCACGTGGCATCTCAAATCCAGTCCTATCCTTCGAAGAAATCGGGCTCGATGCCCGCCCTGCGCTTGTTGGCGTGGTTAAAGCGTGAACGAATTACCGGCATCGATTTATGGTGTTTTGGAAGAGGGCGCATGGCACGTCTTTATTGTTTTCCTCCGAGTTGGCGGCTTTGTATCACTTCTCCCCGCGTTCGGGGAAACCGTAATACCCGCTAGAGTAAAGATTTTCATCATATTCTCTTTTACGTTAATCGTCGCGCCTGCAGTTGCGACGGCGGCCCAACCGACGCGGATCGACTCTTATTTTGGCTATGCGTTAGCAGAGACGGTGAATGGCCTTTTGCTTGGCATTGGCATGCGACTGTTCATTCATGCCCTTCAAACCGCAGGATCGATAGCGGCACAATCAACATCCCTGTCGCAAATCTTGGGTGGGGCCGCAGCAGAGCCGGTCCCGGCAATGGGGTATATATTTGTTTTTGCTGCATTTGCTTTGGCAGTCACAGCCGGGCTTCACGTCAAAGCAGCTCAATTGTTAATATTCTCATATCAGTTTCTTCCCGGAGGAACCTATCCCAACGCCGCTGATCTTTCCATGTGGGGTGTCCATCGGGTCAGCATGGCATTCTCGCTAGCCTTCTCGCTTTCCGCCCCATTCGTCGTGCTATCCTTAATCTACAACCTTGCTCTTGGCGCGATAAACAAAGCGATGCCTCAATTGATGGTCGCGTTCGTCGGCGCACCGCTCATTACTGCAGGGGGTTTGTTCATGCTGTACATTGCGACACCGGTCTTGCTTCAAACCTGGTTGGATGCGTTCAACTTATTTTTAACAAACCCTTTTCAGGGTCAGCAATGAGTGGCGAAGACGGCGATCAAGATAAATCCTTTGAAGCGACCGAGCAGAAACTCTCTGACGCGCGGAAAAAGGGTGATGTTCCAAAGTCGGTGGATCTGTTCACCGCATCTGCATATGCAGGGCTATTCGTTGCATTTAGTTTTCTGGGGCAACGTTCAGTTGACAAATTGACTGCGGCGCTGGTTTCTCTGCTAGATCAGGCTCCTAGCCTTGTTCCGCTCTTCTTTGGTGGCTCTTCCTTCAATACGACTGGTGGACTTTTAAAGGTTATTTTCCTAGCAACACTTCCCATTTTTGCCGTACCTGCGGCATGCGTCTTGGCGGCTGTATTTGCGCAGCGGGCACTCGTTTTTGCCCCTTCTAAACTTGCCCCTAAACTGTCTCGCATTTCGATTATATCGAATGCCAAAAACAAGTTTGGCCGAGGTGGACTTTTTGAGTTTTCAAAAAGCTTTTTGAAGCTCCTCATTTACGCTACGATCCTATCAATGTTTATTTCGTCCCGTCTGGACGAGATCATCTCAATTCTGCATGCCGGCTACCAAACCACTATTTCTTTTATGGTTCAAATTGGCTTGGATTTTTTGTTCATTGCCATTCTCGTTTCCGCTGGGATCGGCTTTGCGGATGCTGTCTGGCAGCATTCTGAACACCGTCGGAAAAACATGATGTCCCGGAAGGAAGTCCAGGATGAACAGAAAAACTCCGAGGGGGACCCGCAACTCAAGCAAGAACGCCGCCAACGGGCTTTGACGATTTCAAAAAGAAAAATGATGTCTGATATCCCCGGGGCAGACGTAGTGATAGTTAACCCAACGCATTACGCTATTGCACTAACATGGAGCAGACTTCCCGGTGAGGCACCAGTCTGCGTTGCCAAAGGCGTCGATGAAATTGCCAAGGCAATACGTTTGGTGGCCACCGAAGCGAATGTCCCAATCCACAGTGACCCACCCACGGCTCGGGCGCTTTACGCGACAACGGATATCGGCGAAATGATCACACCCGATCATTTTTCTGCAGTAGCAGCAGCTGTTCGTTTCGCAGAAGCTATGCGCCTCAAGGCACGAGGTAAGGCATGAAGGGAGGAAAGGAATTACGGGAAATAGAGAGGATTTTTGAACTTAAATACGAAAAACAACAAGAGGAATTTCAAAAGACCCTTCTTCGAGAAGCCCAATTACGGACGGAGATATCTGACCTTGACCGCCACTATCGCGAGAGCTGTGAAGTGAACAATGCAGAGTTCAAAATGCGGTCTGTTGGGGCTGATGTCGCGTGGCAGGCCTGGGTGTCGCGAAAGAAGACACACCTGAATATCGAACTTGCACAGGTTCTTTCGACAAAGGAACGAAAGATTGGGCAAATCCGCGAGGCCTTTGGAAGGCTTTTGGCAATTCAGGACAGTAACAGGGAGCGGCACCATATCAAGGCAAGGGAACTCAAGGAGAGAACCTTGGCCCAGGTTATTGCTCTGACTTCATTTGTTAATCGAAAGTAGCGCCCTAATAGTCTTGGCGTGCGATCTCGAGTATCAAAACATCATAGGCCGCGTCTTTTCCAACATCACGTTGGGCAACCTCAAGAAGCAAGCGCCTCAAGCTATTTAGCTTATCCGCTCTTGTGAACTCACCATCGAAACCGCCCAAATTAGCATGCGTAAAAAGCACCTGCAGGAAGGAATCACGTAGTTTTGGTTCTTTGCGCAGAATTTCTTCCTGCCTGCCATCCGGTGTTTCAATGCTTAATGAAAGCACAATGAGTGATGCAACCCGCTCCTCTTCTACGATCGGCACGACAAATTGGTTATTTAGCTTAACATAATCAACCACTTCATTCGGGTCTCTGGGCGTCTGGTTTGGCGGGTTCAAATGCTGCGTATGATCATCTTGTCCCTCCTCTTCTGATGTTTCCGCAACCTCTGGCACATGCTCGGGCCTTAAAAACTTGCCCGCAGCAACCCCGATTGCAGCCGATATGATCAGGAAAATAATCGGTAAAATTTTTTTCATCTTGGACCTTTCTAGAATGGAATGACGGCGTCTAGGATTTGCTGGCCCAGTCTTGGTTGCTGCATGTCGCTTATCTGCCCACGTCCACCGTAGGACACGCGCGCGGATGCGATCTTGTCATACGTAATTTCGTTTTGCCGCGACACATCTTCAGGTCGAACAAAGCCTGTCACCAGAAGTTCTCGAAGTTCGAAATTTACCCGCAGCTCTTGCGTCCCGATGATCGAAAGAACCCCATTCGGAAGAACATCAATCACCGTAGCCGCGACTCGGAGCGTCAGTTTTTCCTTTCTTTTAACGGACCCGTCACCCGAAGCCGCGCTGTTCGAGCTCAAGCCAACCAGATCCACAGAACTCGCGCCTTCCGGTAATTTTTCGTCCAACCGCTGCGGGATACCGAACAGACCCGGCACAGAAAGCGTTTCCGACCCCGTCCTGGAGCGGTCACTTTGATTTGAAATTTCGGCATTTTCGTTGATTTCAATGACAACAGTCATGATATCTCCGCGCTGCATTGCCCGACGATCGCCTAGAAGCGAATTCCGCCCACCGGACCAAAGCGACGCTTGATCGACTAAACGGTCCGGTTCAAGGTGCAGAGGCAAGGCATCATAAACCATTGCGCTGTGTTCGGGACCTTGAAGTGCCTCACTAAAGGTTGGCGTACTTCCCATATGATCTATCCGAGCGCAGGCCGTCAAAAAAAACGCTGTCACAACAAGTAAAATGAACTTCTTCATATTCCGTTCTCAGTTCTTAATCTGAATTGATCCGTCAGGTACAATCTGACCAAAAATTGTAGCGCGTGAGGCCAGGTTCATAACCCGGATAATGTCGCCTGTTCCACCCCTCTCCAACGCACGCACCTCAGTTGCGATACGCACTCCGGCGCTCTCAAAATAAGCGCTAACGATTTGATTTCTATAAACTATCGCGGGCGGTCCAATTTCGTCAAACCGGATTGGCCGGCCGGCATAGAGCACAACGCGGGCTTCCTGACCTATCACCTGGTTTAACTGATCAAACACATCGGCGTCCTGGCCACCGCTTAGCGTTACATCATTCTCAAGAATGACAGCATCTGCCCGGATGGTTCGGGTCGGCACCACGATGTCGGCCATAAGGGGTGACGCAAAAATCAAGGGCAATGAAAACCGGGCCAGACTGATCATCGGATTTGCGTCGTTGCGCCCATCATCTGGTCCGCTGCAGAAATGACTTTTGCATTCATTTCATAGCCACGCTGCGCTTCAATCAGTTCAGTTATCTCCCTGACCGCATCGACCGAGCTATCCTCGAGGTAACCTTGTCGCAATGTTCCCAAACCATTCAGTCCAGGCGTCGAAGAAAGAGCAGGTCCGGAAGCTTCGGTTTCAACGAACAAGTTGCCTCCCAATGCCTCCAGCCCCTTCACGTTGCTAAAGCCGGTCAAGGTAAATTGTCCCAAAAGCTGACCGCCAGTCGTTCTGTCAAAATAGGCAAAGACTTCACCATCGGCATTAACCGATATGCTGCGGGCATCCTCTGGAATGACGATTTCCGGTGCGACCGGAAAACCGTCAGATGTCACGATCAAACCCTCGCCAGTCCGCTTTAGCCCGCCATCGCGCGTAAATGCCGCCTGGCCAGACGGAAGGGTGACCTCAAAATAACCCTTACCTTCGATAGCAATATCCAGATCGCCACCTGTCACGGACAACGCACCTTGTGCCAGTTGCATTGAAACTGCGGCCGGTCGAACCCCAAGACCAAGCTGCACGCCGGTCGGCAGCACCGTTCCGTCTGACGCGTTGATTGACCCTGCCCGCGCAAGTTGCTGATAATGCAGATCAGAAAATTCTGCCCGACGCGCATTATATCCGGTTGTACTCATATTCGCGAGGTTGTTCGAAATGGTTTCGACGCGCATTTGCTGGGCGCTCATCCCGGTGGCCGCAATTTTCAAGGCACGCATATCGCTGCTCCAATATCTGTAGATAAAACTATTGAGAAAGTGATTTTAACGCTGTCCGCATTCTCTCATCTTCACTCTCAAGAAAACTTTGACCCAACTCATAGGCGCGTTGGACTTCGATCATTCGTGAAAGTTGCCCCACCGCATTGACGTTGGAACCTTCGGTGAAGCCGTGAACGACGCGCGCATCTTGGGCTTGCTCAAACCCCGCATCCGCGCGAAACATCACCCCGTCTTCGCGAACCATATCCAGCGGGGCATTGGGCTGGACGATACCCAATCTGGCGATAGGTGCCCCGCCAACGCTAAAAGTCCCGTCTGAAGATACCGAAAGCGGGCCCGCATCAGCCGGCACAAATATTGGGGCACCTCCGGCATCCAAAACGCGAAATCCGTCGTTTGTAACCAGTTCACCTTCTGCATTCGCGGCAAAGGCTCCTGCCCTCGTCAACCGTTCGCCCAAAGGTGTTTCGATCAGGAAATATCCGTCACCTTCAATTCCAAAATCAAAACTGCCGCCCGTTTGGGTCAACGCACCTTGGGCAAAGTCCGTATTATGCACGTTGCCCATACCCATGGATAATGACTGGCCGTGCTCAACACCTTGGACGTACTCGGAAAAGATCATCCCTTCAGATCGAAAACCCGTAGTGGCTGAGTTCGCAATGTTATTGGCAACGACCTGCAACTCCCGCGCAAGCCCGGATTGCCGTGTCAGAATGGTATAGCTAGAATTGTCCATTTATCCTCCGACGATCAGCGGGATGATGCGGTCATGAAAGAATGAAACAAGTGTTTCTGTCATGAAGCTCATCGAGACCCAAAACACCGCGCCAATCGCGGCGAGCTTCGGCACAAACGTCAATGTCATTTCTTGAATAGAGGTCAGCGCCTGAACTAACCCGATCGCGACGCCCGTTATCAACGCAACCGTCAAGATGGGGACCGAGATGGTTAAGGCGACCCAAAGGCCTTGGCGCATCGTGTCATAGAAAACGGCCTCGTCCAGCACTAGACAGGCATCCTTAGAATTTCCTGATATGCCTCTACGACCTTGTTGCGCACCGCGACTGCGGTTTCCACGACCAGTTCCGTTTGAGCAAGCGCTTGAACCAGCGCATGCGGATCAGCGTCACCAATCATTGACTCTTTGGCCACCGTCTCGCTTTTCACAAGAACCTGCGCAAAATCCGATGCCGCGTCCCGAAAAAAAGATGTGGCAGTTTCCTCAGCGAGGACAGCCGGTTTCGCAGCAGAATACTTCTGAGCCGCAGAAATTGCTTTGATATCCATTCTGGATCTCCTTTGATTTCAGATTAGCGTCGCAACAGATCCATCAGGCCAGCTGACATCTTTCGCGTTTGTTCGAACATTTTCAGATTTGCTTCATAACTTCGCTGCGCCTCTTTCGCGTCGGCGAGCTCAATTAGAAGATTCACATTGGAGCCCTGATACTCCCCCGCTTCGCTCGCGAGCGGGTGAGACGGGTCATAGACTGTCTCCAGCTCGCTCTGATCCAGTCGAACAGGGCTGGTTTTGACTGTTGCTGGCATATCGTCAGAGACGAAAGCGGTTTCAAAAGAAACCAATTTCCTTCTGTAACCTGGCGTATCCACATTTGAGATATTCTCGGACAGATGGCGCAGCCGGTTCGCTTGCGCGCGCAATCCGCTCGAAGAAACCTCCAGTGATTTGGCAAAATCGCTCATCCCTGCCCCTATTTGCTAATTGCGGTGCGTAAAACGCCAAGGGCCGACTTATAGATTGCCAAAGCACGATCATGCTGTTGCTTTGCAGCTACAGACTTTAGCATCTCTGTCTCCAAAGAAACTGTATTGCCGTTGGGTGACGCTTCTGCACGCACTTCAAAGCTTTCAACGCGCTGTGACCTATCCGCCGCCCCATGAAGATGGCCAGCCCGGGTAGCGCGCTGCATCGGTGATATTTGATCGGCGTGATAGGTTTTTTGGAAACTGGGCAAGTCTTTTGCAACAAAACCCGGTGTATCCGAGTTCGCCACATTCTCCGAAATCACAGCCTGACGTTGACCTGCATGCGCCGCCATCGCTGACGACATTTTGAAAACTTCTAGTTGCTCAAACATCAAAGGATTCTCCTTCGTTGAATTTCAACCAAGGCTTAACCCTGATTCCTTTAGAAACAGTTTGCGCAATGAAGAGATTTTTTATGACCTACAGCAAAGGCGTTCAGGCCGTCGTCCAGCAAATCAGGAATATCAAGGTGGCAGTCCCGATCGGGCGCGTAACGCGCGTAGATTCAGGCGTCATACATGCTTCCGGCTTGGGCGATTGCGCGAGAATCGGCGACTGGACCAAAACCCACCTCCGCGACGGTAGGGTTCTTTCTGGCGAGATCGTTCAATTGGACGGCGATTCGGTGATCATTCTGCCCGACGATTCTCTTGATGGCATCGCTCTAAATGACCGGATTGCGCTTGGGGAACCTGGGTCTATTTCACCATCTAATCAATGGATTGGCCGAATAGTCGACGCAAATGGAGAGCCGCTGGATGGGAGGCCACTCATGTCGGGTCCCAAGGTTCAGAACCTGCGCGCGTCCCCGCCGAAAGCAGCGACACGCAAACCCTTTGGCGCTCGGCTTGAGACCGGTCTTGCGATTACCAACACGATTCTTCCGATAGCCAAAGGCCAGCGCATCGGGCTTTTTGCCGGATCAGGGGTCGGAAAATCGACTTTGTTGGGAAATCTTGCAGCAAAAGTAGAAGCGGATGTGGTCGTTATTGCAATGATAGGAGAGAGGGGAAGAGAGGTCAGGCATTTTGTAGATAGAGTTCTCGGCGATGGTGGTCTCAAACGAGCTGTGGTTGTCGCCGCAACATCAGATCAATCGCCCCTTTTGCGGCGGCGGTGCGCATGGACGGCCATGGCAGTTGCAGAATATTTTCGCGATCAAGGGAAGTCGGTCCTTTTCCTTGCAGACTCCATTACGCGCTTTGCCGAAGCGCATCGCGAGGTGGCAGTTGCCGCTGGTGAGGCACCGGTCTTGAGGGGGCATCCGCCGTCGACCGCGCATCTAATTATGCAGCTATGTGAAAGAGCTGGCCCTGGCCAAGATGATCAGGGAGAAATTACCGGGATATTCAGCGTCTTGGTGGCCGGATCGGATATGGAGGAACCCATCGCTGATATTCTTCGCGGAGTTCTTGACGGTCACGTGGTTCTGGATCGGGAGATCGCGGAACGCGGCAGATTCCCAGCGATTGATGTTTTACGTTCAGTGTCGCGATGCCTCCCCGCTGCCGCGACTGATGCACAGAACCAGACAATTCAACAAGTGCGACGGTTTACTGCAGCTTATGAAAACAATGCAACCATGATCCGTGCCGGCCTATATTCGTCAGGCTCAGATCAAGAAGTCGATTTAGCGATCACCGCCAGACCCCAGCTAGAGGAATTTTTTTCAAGCCAAACCAGTGGGGACATAGTCCAGTCATTCAATCGGCTCGAGCTTATCATCCGTAGGTTAAAAGCGAATTCCAAGCAGCGCGGGTCAATCAAAGCAGAAAGTTAACTTTGTAATAGGGTCAATGCGATTGATCCTGGCGACAGACTAGAATTGAGATTGCTGACCTGCTCGCGAACAATAAACGTTGTAATTAGGTTGTCGAGTTTCCCTGCGTCTGAAAAAATAGAGGGGTCATCGGTCCCAAACTTCTTTTTAGCCCGCTCCTTAAACACGCCAAGTTGCTGGTCGATGTCAATTTGACCGAACGCTTCAGGTAGATTCAGCGCTTTTTCGAAAACATTCCTCAGGGGAGGGTCGCCCATGATCGTAAACCATTTCGTGTCTATCGAGCCTTCGTCTTTCGCCAACTCCGCCATCTCTCGGGCTGCATATAGCGAGATTCGCATGTTGCTGTCCTGTTCCCCGGTTGCAACCTCGAAGCTATTTGCCTGAAATTTCTCGATAATCTGGCTTGGGAAGTTTACGTCGCCAGTTTTTCGAATTTCATTCGGACCAAAACTAAAAGCCTTCGAAAACTCAGCGTATTTCGGATCTGCAAACCGGTTTGCGAGGGAATCATCATTCAAAGTTCCCTCTTCAAGGATCTTTTGAATAAAATATCGATTATCTATGTCATCCTGCAAACCAAATGCACCAAGTGCAACCCGCAGGAGGCGTCTATCCTTTACCAAGTCCTCCGCGTTTTCAACATCCGCAATTTTTGAATCGAAATAATCTGAATCTCGCTTCAATTCGACAGACTTGGTAAACGTTTCCATTTGACGATCATAAGTATCTTGGAGGAAACGCCAACCCGAAAGACCCCCAAATGGCAATACAGGCTGAAACATCACATCATTCCCACAGCCATCAGCCGATCTTCTCGAGGGAACAACGACCTTAACGCTTTCATCGCTCTATAATGCTGAGCACCAATTATCGCGGCACTTGCCTCTGCCAACACGGCCCGACTGTCAGCATCCGTAAACACCTGGCTAAGCTCTTCCACTTGACGGAGGAGTTGCAAATAGGCTTCGTTCGGCTTGCTGTCGCCGGACAAAACCAGTTGCAATGCGTAACAGACCCTTCTTACCGGTGTTTTCGCATCCTCAGGGTGAAGCGCGTCACGGAGGCGTAGAATATGTGCATCAGGCGTCATGATAGCCAGTCTGCTGCGACGGTCTCCATTCTCAATTACTGCTCCGTTGATCAGGACCCGCTCTTTAGGGCTAAGCTTGAGAACGAGGCCGCTCATGATACCGCCCCTTCTGTTCTTAGGCCGCGCAGTATTGCAGTGTTAATTTCAATCAAGGGAACCGCAGAGGCAGATTTTCGAATGACTTGGCTGGTATGGTGATCTGTAAATTCTGAAAGATAAAAAATTCGGGCCCGAAGCTCTTCGGGGAGCAAATTCCCTGAATCCGCCACGTTTACAGCCAGCGTTCGCCATAGCTTTCTGTTCTCATGAAGCGCTTCAAGCAAAGGACCTAGTTCATCTACTTCAATAGCCTTTTTCAATCGGTAAGTGATCTTTGCGATCACGTCATATTCCATGCTTCTATTGGATTTTGTGGGGGCGGTCGTAGGCGCATAAGCGCGTTGAGCCAAATTCATTGCATTCACTGAGAAGCCTTTCCTGTTTCATGAAATTCCGATGCGATAGTCTCGGGCGCGAAAGATGCGCCCGAGACTGTTCATTTTACCGGAAAAGCGACAGGATTGTCTGAGGTGCTTGGTTTGCAATGGAGAGCGATTGAACACCCAACTGTTGCTGAGTTTGCAGCGCTTGGAGCCGCGCAGATGCAGCTTCCATATCCGCATCCACCAAAGAACCGATGCCAGACTTAACAGCATCACTCAATTTACTCATGAATTCCCCTTGATCAGAAATCCGCTGAGAGGACGCGCCAAGTGCAGCAGCGCCGTCAATGGCAACCGTCAGGAAAGCCTCAATCTCACCAAAAGCAGTCGACGCGGTAGCCGTGTCGGAAATCGCAGTGATCGTGGTTGCATTCAGGTTGGTCGTAAAGTCAGCAGTAGCGACATCGATTGTCGTTACTGTAGGCGTACCAGAACCGATACGGTCGAGTGATGAAACAACCGTCAGGCTTGTACTGGCGTTCCCATCAATGTCGGCCTTGAGCAGATTAACACCGTTGAACTGGGATCCCTCGGTAATCGCTGTAATCTGCGCGATCTTCTCCTGCATGTCTGCGTCAATCTTCGCAAAGTCAGCAGTTTCAGATTGCCCGGCAACGGAAAGCGCCTTCATTTCCTTCAGTGTTTCAACAATCTGTTCAGCGCCCGCAGAAGCAACCGCGACCGTAGACTCACCCACAGCGAGTGAATCCTGAACGGCTTCGAAACCAGCGACATCAGATTCCATCACCTTGGAAATCGCCCAGATTGCTGAGTTATCCTTTGCAGTGTTGATGTCTTTACCCGTCGAAATCGCACTTTGTGTTGCAGACAGATCTTTGTTGATAGAACGAAGTGTTTGAAGCGCAACCATTGCGCCGTTGTTTGTATTAATGCTCGACATGAACATGTTCCTTTAGTCAAGGACGCTTTGCGCCCGTTTGCGGCCCTCCCCCCTGGGGCTGGACCAGAATGTCATTCTGACCTGTGCACACATTCAACTACCGGATGGTGCGCCATCCGACCTCGGATGCACGAGCACCATGTTCGTATTTCGCTTAACAGCCCCCTAACGCAGCTGGGTCCAATGCTCTGGATTTGATTTAAAATCAGGCGCGTCGTTCAACTGAAGAAATGGGTGTCATACTGACAACCCGCTTTTCGCCGTTTCTGTCATATGTTTCGAGCGACCCCTGCACGCGACGAAAGGCAGCCATCCGCCGCGCAACTTTCCGGATTCCTTCAAGCGCGTTATTTAACAAGCCTTGGTTGCGCTTCACTTTTTCAATGAGATGTTCAAGCGCCTCAGGATCATCGACTTTTGTGAGATCTATCGCTCCCATAAGCGCCTCCTTTTCCGCAGCCATACCGCTGAGGACATCCAATTTTCCCGACATCAGCGCAGTCCGTTCAGATTCCAAAATCTGGTCTAACTCTGCTATTAATAGTTCAATTTCTTTGGTCATTTGCCCTGTCTTTCAATGCTTCGAATAAGGATTCAGCAAGCCCGACACCCCCGGCCTTCACAATTTTCATGGCTTGTTCCTGCAAAAGAAAAGAACCGAATTGGTCTTCGCCTGCCCCCCCGCCGAAGCTTTCCCTTGATTGACCAAACCCGGCGGACTTCAACATTTCAGCCAAAAACGCCGCCTCGAGTTTCTGGGCTGTTTCATAAAGACGTTTTTGCGGGCCACTTTGGGGGCGCGTGCTATTCCCTACATCCGGTATATCCATGCCATTATCCTTTAAATTGCAGCTACTTTAATGATCATGTGCAGAAATCAGTAAATAACCGGTAACTATCTTTCATCATAGTTGGCTCAAATCGAAGCACTCTATGGAGAAGCCAAATGCAGATGCCCGACTCGAATAGAGTATCAAGCAATGTTGCGATGAGAGGCGTTTCATCCTCGGAAAACCCGACGAACTCGAACGGCCAAAGTTCACTCAGGGCACCCAAACAGTCCGAACATTTTTCGACAATCTTTAGGGAGCTAGCGGACAAAAATAAAATTGAAGAACCTAATAGCCCTGCGATCGATCAGCCAATTGACCAGCTTGACCCCCAAAACAAAGAAGAAGCCCCCACAGGCCATAATCTTGAGCGATCTAAATCGACTGGGGATAATCTTTCTGATGAAGCGGGTGGAATTCTAAGGCAAAACGGTAATGCGCCAAAGACCGCAGTTGATTTCCAAGGGAACGCTACCGCGTCAAACATATCCGCGAACCTGTCCCATCCAAGATATTTTCAAAGCCAATTTGACACACCGGCCTCGCCGCGCGCTGCTCAAGTTCAAGAGCATAGGCAGGGCAATGATACAGGGCAACATTCCCCCATATCCGACACTGATCCTGAATTCATCGGGCAGGGGGGCCCAGTTTCATTGGCCAGGTCCAAGAACGGTATCCAATCGATGCGCGTTTCGGATGAGACACGATTGAACCACCAGCTTCACCTTGTTTCAAAAGCCGCCACCACAAAGAACTTAAATTCAGAAAAGCCGCGTGCTCAAGATGATCTGCCCCCCCAGGCCAATGGCGTCAAAACCAACCGCGGATCTTTGCATGATCGATCTTTTTTACAAGGCGAGGGGTTCCAGCGCAGCGTCGGTGGGGCAAGCCAAAAAATTGGAATTCCGGAGGGTCATTCCGCTATGCCCCTCAAGTCAGAGGCCCGCCGTGATATACACGAATACAAAGAATTGGTCCGAGATGGGCGAGCCGAAACAGTAAGCACTTCAAATCCAACAGAAACGCAAAAATCACTGTCCCCATCAAATGGACCAGGCGAGAAGGACCGCGCAATTTCGGCTTCCCCTTCTATTCTCCCGCAGGACGGCGTCAAACAGCCGTCCAAAACGACAAACCCATCGGCGCTTCAACTCGCTGTCTCGGACCCACCTATCGGGACGGGTCATTCGGGGCCTCATGCTTCTCTGACCTCAACCATGAACCAAATGCGCGACGCGCTTTCACCTCGTCCTTCTTTTCCGACCAATACACCTCTTTCCGATGTGGAAAAAAGCAAGCTCGGTCAATCAGTTCCCAAAGCTTGGAACAGCATTGAGGGCAGAGCAGACAACCACCCCGCGCGAACTGGACAACACCCCATGGCTCGATATGATCTGACCGAGGGACAAGCACCGCTTCTGCCAAATCGAAGTGATCCTCCAGAAATAGGGGCTTTTGTTGCGCGGGCCAAAGCAATTTCGCCCGCTCCGGACCTGAGTAAGAGCCTTGAAAGGAAAGAATTTAGCGCACCTGCGCAAGATGATGCGCAGGGGGCGACGACTTCAATCCAAAGCCAACTCCAACGAGCAAAACCCATTACTTTACCGACACTGCAATCCCCCCGTGCGGATCAACTATTCGATGAGCCGATCAGCAACGATCAACGAACGGGGTTGAGCGACGAAAGCCCGGATCAGGAGCTGACCTCGGTTCAGATGGTTGAGCAATCTCGGGGCACGTCTGCATCCCCCCAACTCACTGCGATCAAGACAGGTGTTCCGCACCATATTCCAAAACAATTGGCGGAAGTGATCCATACGAGCGGCAGCAAATCCGTGGACGTCACACTAAGCCCAGAGGAGCTTGGCCGGGTCAGGCTGTCGATCACGCAAGCCGAGAGTGGCCTGTTGGTAAACATCCAGGCGGAACGGCCCGAAACGCTCGAGATGTTGCGTCGGAACATCGAGCAATTGGACAAGGAATTGCAACTGCTTGGATATGCAGAACCGGGTTTCTCATTCAGCAGCGAGGGCGGCGAGCCCGATAGAGCGCCGGACAAAACCATCACGAGCCCTCCACCAATTGAAGAACACGCAAGCGCTTCCCGCGTCCCGTCCACGGCTGACCGCAATCTTGATCCGAAAATTCAATCTGGCGTCGACATCCGCCTGTAGGGAACCTTCTTATGACACTCACCGCGACGGGGTTAACCACCTCAACCCCCAAGACAACAGCAGCAATCAGAAAAGCCGAGAGCGTGATCTCGTCGGATTTTGAAACGTTCTTGAAAATGTTGACCACACAGGCCCGCTATCAAGACCCACTAGAACCTATCGATTCGTCACAATACTCCGCGCAGCTTGCTCAGTTTTCAATGGTCGAGCAGCAGGTCCTTTCCAACGATCTGCTATCAGCATTGTCCGCGCAGATGGGAGGCAGCGGCATCGGCCAATTTGCCAGTTGGATTGGGATGGAAGCCAAATCCACCGCTCCTGTTCAATTCGACGGAGCCCCTATCACCGTCCTGCCAACCCCTTCCAATGCGGCGGACAAGGCCGAACTGGTTATCTACGACGCGCGGGGTCACGAAGTACAACGAAACCTTGTTCCGCTGTCCGAAGAGCCTGTTCAATGGGCTGGCGTATCCTCGGATGGGGGGGCTTTTCCATATGGCAATTACAGCTTCAAGGTAGAAAGCTTTAAGGCTGGCGAACGTATAGATATTGCCGCCGCTGCCACCTATTCCCGTATCACCGAAGCGCGGATCGAAAACGGCGCGACGCACCTTATCCTTGCTGGCGGGAGCAAGACCACAGCAGCGGAAGTCACGGCGCTGCGTGCCGCCGATTAAGCCCCGAAACCCTCCCGGCCGATGGACACATAGGCTTCAAAACCAGCCCGCTTGGCATCTTTTGGCGTATAGATATTGCGCAAATCCGCCATCGCGGGCTTTGCCATTCGTTTGGCCATCCGCTTCAAATCCAATGCCCTGAATTCGTTCCATTCCGTCAGGATCACCACAGCATCCGCATTTTGTGCCGCTTTATAGGCGTCATCAAACCATGAAACCCCGGGCAACAACGCCTCTCCTTCACGCTTGCCTTGCGGGTCGACAACCCGAACTTTCGCCCCGTTGCCAACAAGTGACGGAATAATTGTCAGGCTGGGTGAATCGCGCATGTCATCCGTATTCGGTTTGAACGTGACACCAAGAACGGCAATAGTCTTGCCGTTCACGGATCCACCGCAAATGTCGACAACTTTATCGACCATCCTGCGTTTCACCTCGTCGTTCACCTTGATCACGGTTTCGGTTAATTGCATCGGACTGGAATGATCCTGCCCCATGCGCGCCAGGGCTTGCGTATCCTTTGGAAAGCAGCTCCCGCCATAACCTGGGCCCGCGTGCAAAAATTTGGACCCGATCCGGTTATCAAGGCCCATCCCCTTTGAAACCATCTTGACGTCTGCACCAGTGCGTTCGCACAGGGCCGCGATCTCGTTGATAAAGGTGATTTTCATCGCCAGAAACGCGTTGGCCGCATATTTGATCATTTCGGCGCTTTCCAGATCGGTGGACATGATCGGAAACTCGCGCAGCGAAAGCGGTCGGTAGATGGCTGCCATTACCTCTGCCGCACGCTCGTTTTGCACACCAACAACGACACGGTCCGGCCGCATGAAATCGTCGATTGCCGCCCCTTCACGCAGAAACTCAGGGTTCGATGCGACATCAAAATCGGCTTTTGGGTTGGCCTTTGAAATGGCCTGCTTCACTTGCCGGTTCGTCCCGACTGGAACAGTCGATTTGGTCACGATCACCGCATAGCCCGTCATTGCATCAGCAATCTCGGCGGCGGCGGCCATCACATAGGTCAAATCCGCATGGCCATCGCCACGGCGCGTGGGTGTCCCGACCGCGATAAAAATTGCATCGGCACCGTCAACTGCGGCGTGCAGGTCGACTGTAAACGAAAGACGTCCGGCGTTGACATTCTTGGCCATCAGATCGTCCAGACCCGGCTCGTAAATCGGCACAATGCCCTGCTCCAACTGCGCAATCTTGCGAGGGTCCTTGTCAACACAGATCACATCATGGCCGAAGTCCGAAAAACAAACACCAGATACCAACCCGACATAGCCGGTCCCAATCATCGCAATTTTCATCGGCCTAACTCCTTAATATCTCGTATAAACCGGGCCAAAGGCCACTTTCTGCCAATGTATTCTATCGATCCGCGAGAGCATAGCCCAGATAGGCGAGCGGTAAAAGCGCCCGCCTGAAACCACCCAATTCAAACCGCGACAACGGCGTTTTCATGGCGTTCGGATAGGGACGCCCGTCAGGATTTCCAAGAATGGCATTGGCCGCCAGCGCGCCGCAATACGTGCCCATTGCCACACCGTTTCCGTGATAACATAGGCTTGCAAACATGCCGTTGTTATCTGGCACCTGCCCTACAAACGGCATCTGGTTGCGCGCAATGCACACCATCCCCGACCAGCCAAAAGGTGTCTCAACATTTTTCCACGCAGGAAAAACCGTTTCAAAATCCCGTCTGACATTTGAAATTGCGCGTTTTTCAGCAGTTGGCCCCGTCAACAGCCCGCCGCGCATACCGAACAACATCCGGCGGTCAGGCATCAACCTGAAATAATGCAGCAGATGCCGGGTGTCATAGACCATCTGGTTGCTGAACCAGCCAGCGGCGTCCAGTTCGGCATCAGTCAACGGGCGGGTCACAATCACGCTTGATTGCGCGGGCATATAGCGACCCGCAAGCCAGCTTGGGACGTCTTCCGAACTGTACCCGTTCGTCGCAATCAGCAGTTTCCCGGCGCTAAGCGTGCAGTTATCCGTCTCAATTTGATAGCCGCCCGGTGTTTTGGTGATCTTTTGCGCCGCTGTGCCATGGTGAATTCGCGCCCCGGCCTGTTCTGCCGCTTGCGCCAGCCCCGTAACATATTTCCGGGGGTTCAACGCAAATCCGGCGGGAATGGTCAGCGCGCCGTGAAACGGGCCACTTAGCCCATGATCCGCAAGGGCGTTTTTCTCGATCAGGGTCGCCGCAAGACCATAGTTTTCTTTGATATCCTGTACCCGCCCCCGCAGATCATCCATATCTTTGGGCCGGTGGGCGAGTTCGGTTTCGCCCTCTGAATGGCGGTCGATCTGGATGTTATGCTGCGTGGTCAAGGTATCCACCAGATTGATGGCGGCCAGTTCTGCCTGACGAAAGGCCAGCCGGTCCGCACGCCCGAACTTCTTATCCAGCGTTTGATCGCTCAGCCTGCCTCCGCCAAGACAGCAAAACCCTCCGTTGCGGCCCGAAGCACCCCATCCAACATACCGGCTTTCCAAGACGGTGACATTTACCCCCGCCTGGGCAAGGTGCAGCGCCGCAGAAAGCCCGGTGAATCCGCCGCCTATGATCGCAACGTCGCAGCTCTGGTCACCCTCTAGCGCAGGGCGGTCAACCGTCGCACAGGTTTGATCCCACCAACAGTTGGCGCGCGGTGCATCGCTATAGGCAAAGCCGTCATAAACACGTTTCACGTTGCGCCACGTTCGGCCGCTTGCATGTCCTGCTGTGCCTTGACCGCGTTGCGCTTGGACACCAACGAAGCGCTGATAACACCAACCGTCACGATACCAATCATGATCGTCGACAAGGCGTTAATCTCTGGCGAGACACCCAGCCGCACCGCGCTCCAGATCTTGATCGGGAGGGTGGTTGATGACGGGCCCGTGGTAAACGAGGCGATAACCAAATCATCCAGTGACAAGGTGAAGGCAAGCAACCAGCCGGAAATAACAGCCGGTGCGATGATCGGCAGGGTGACCAGACGAAACGCATCAAAGGGCGAACACCCCAAATCAAGCGCAGCTTCCTCGAGAGAGCGGTCAAATGACACCAGCCGCGACGACACGACGACCGAAACATAACACATCGAGAATGTCGTATGCGCCAAGACGATTGTCAGCACGCCGCGGTCCAACCCTATTCCGATGAACAGCAGCAAGAGCGACAGACCCGTTATCACTTCGGGCATCACCAGCGGTGCATAGATCATGCCGGAAAACAGGGTCCGGCCCAAGAACCGCCCGCCGCGCACCAACACATAGGCGGCCATCGTCCCCAAAATCGTTGCCAGTGTCGAAGACGCCACAGCAACCTTGAGGGTGATCACCGCCGCATCCAAAAACGCCTCGTTCTGGAGCAATTCGCCATACCATTTGGTGGAAAACCCGGCCCATACCGTCACCAGTTTTGAGCTGTTGAAGCTGTAGATCACCAGTAAAACCATCGGCAGATACAGAAACGCAAACCCCAAGGTCAGCGCAGTTACGTTAAACCAGCTTGCACGCCTCATGTTTCTGCCTCCGCTTGGCGCTGCTGGTTGCGCTGGAACAGAATGATGGGCACGATCAGGATCAGCAACAAGATCACGGCGACAGCGCTGGCCACCGGCCAGTCGCGGTTGTTAAAGAATTCTTCAAACAGCACCTTGCCGATCATCAGCGTACCGGACCCGCCCAACAGCGACGGAATGACAAATTCACCGAGCGCGGGAATGAAGACCAGAAAGCAGCCGGCAATGATGCCGCTACGCGAAAGCGGAACGGTCACCAGCCAAAACGCTTTGGTGCGCGAACACCCCAGATCCTGGGCCGCTTCGATCAGGGATTCATCAAGCCGGTCAAGCGCCGCGTAAATCGGCAGGATCATGAAGGGCAGATAGGTATAGACGATCCCGATATAGACCGCAGTCGTCGTATTCATGATTGCAAGCGGTGTGCTAATCACCCCTGTCCACAACAAAAACTGGTTCAAGAACCCTTCGTTGCTCAGGATTCCGACCCAGGCATAAACGCGGATCAAAAAGCTGGTCCAGAACGGAAGGATCACCAGCATCATCAAGGTGGGTCGCCATTCCTCGGGCGCACGCGCCATGCCATAGGCCATCGGATACCCGACCAAAAGCGCCAGAACCGTTGAAAACAAAGCGATTTTCAGACTGCTCAGATAGGCCTTCCAATACAGATCATCGGTTGTCAGAAAGACAAAGTTTTCAAAATCAAAGGCTTTGATCATCTGCCCGATGCCGTCTTTCATCGTCGGCGTATAGGGCGGAATGGACAGCGCCAGATCAGACAGCGAAATCTTGAACACGATAAAAAACGGGATCAGGAACAGCGCCAACAACCAGACATATGGGACTGCGATGAGGAAAAAGCGCCGCATATTCATTGCTCTAGCAACACGCCGGCGGTGGCGTTCCACGAGACCCAAACCTTGTCTTCCCAAGTAATGCTGCGCCGTGAAAGACGTCGGGTATTCGCCGTCTGTGCCTTGATGATCCTGCCGTCAGCAAGCTGGACATAATAGGTACTTAGGTTGCCCAGATACGCGATATCCAGAACAGTGCCTTGCACCGTATTTTTTGCATCATCCGGTTTCTCGGTCGTGATCGAAATTTTCTCTGGTCGGATCGCAAGATGTGCTTTCTGACCGTCGCTGAAAGGCACATCAGACGTTGCCAGGAACGGCGGTTCATTCTCTGTCCAATCCAGAAAATACACCCCATCACCTGCGGGTTTGGCTGTCCCTTCAATAATATTCACGTCACCGATAAAATCAGCCACATAAACAGAATTCGGTGCCTCATAGATGCCGTCCGGGGTCGCAACCTGAATAATCCGCCCTTCGTCCATCACGGCGACCCGACTTGCCACGGTCATCGCTTCTTCTTGGTCGTGGGTCACAATTACAAAAGTCGTTCCCGTGCTTTCCTGGATATCCATGAGTTCGAACTGGGTATCTTGCCGCAGCTTCTTGTCCAAAGCGCCAAGCGGTTCATCCAGCAACAACAGCTTTGGTGCCTTTGCCAATGACCGCGCAAGGGCGACCCGTTGCCGTTGGCCACCTGAAATCTGATGCGGTTTGCGACCCGCGAATTTGGTCAATCGGGTCAGTTTCAGCATTTCTTCGACACGGGCAGCAATGGCGCGCTTGTCCATACTCCCGCGCTTGAGCCCGAATGCGATGTTTTCCCAAACACTTAGATGCGGAAACAAGGCATAGGACTGGAACATCATATTCACCGCCCGCTTGTTGGGCGGGGTGCCGGCGATGTTCTTTCCGGCCAATTCCATTTTGCCCGAGGTCGGATTTTCAAAACCCGCAAGCATGCGCATCATCGTGGTCTTGCCACAGCCTGATGGGCCGAGCAGAGCAAAGAATTCTTTTTCGTAAATGTTCAGCGTCAGATCATCGATCGCAGTAAAGTCACCAAATTTCTTGGTGACATTTTCAAATCGAATCAAAGGCTTTTCGTTCGGGTCATCCCAAGGGGCAAATATTTTCTGGCTCACTTAGGGTATTCCTTTTCACAGCCCGACATCCGGGCGGGGGCGGAAAAATGGGGCAAGGTCGATTGACCTTGCCCCCTCAAAACCAGCTTAGGTGCCGGATTTAACCTTGGTCCAAAGACGCGTCACAACACGCTGAACTTTGGGCGCATAAGGCGACGTGGTATAAAGGTTATCCAGCGTCGCCGCATCAGGATAGATCGCAGTATCGCCGATCACGTCCTCGACCAGAAACTCCTGGCTCGCCTTGTTGCCGTTCGCATAATAAACATAGTTCGACGCAGCGGCCATGTTCTGCGCGTCCATGATAAAGTTCAGGAATTTATGCGCAGCGTCCGGGTTTGGCGCGTCCACTGGAATCGCCATGTTGTCGAACCACATCAACGCACCCTCTTTTGGGGCGTAGTACTCAATCTCAACACCATTATCGGCTTCTGCTGCACGGTCGCGTGCTTGCAAAATATCACCGGACCAGCCGAAAGCCACACAGATGTCGCCGTTGGCCAATGCGTTGATATATTCCGAGCTGTGGAATTTCTGAACGAACGGTGCAATTGCGGCGAGCACCGGCTCTGCTTTAGCGATGGTTTCGGGGTCCTGCGCATCGGGGTCTTCACCGATATATTTCAGCGCTGCCGGGATCATCTCGGCTGGCGCATCCAGGAACTGGACACCGCAAGCGGCCAGCTTTTCCATGTTTGCAGGGTCCAATACCAATGCCAGCGAATCCACCGGTGCGTCTTCGCCCAGAACCTCTTTGACCTTGTTAATGTTCACGCCCAGACCGGTCGTGCCCCACATATAGTTGATCGCATATTCGTTGCCGGGGTCATATTTCGACACACGGTTGTCGATCACGTCCCACATGTTGGCGATATTTGGCAGCTTGGATTTATCCAGCTTCTGGAACGCGCCCGCAGAAATCTGACGCTGCAAGAATGTGCCCGATGGTACCACAACGTCATAGCCGGACCCGCCCGCAAGCATCTTGGTCTCAAGCACTTCGTTGCTGTCGAACACGTCATAAATCAGGTCGATCCCGGTTTCATCCTCAAACTTTTGCAGCAAGGATTCGTCAATATAATCGGACCAGTTGTAAACACGTACTTCTTCGGCAAAAGCCGATGTTGCGATCATGGCTGTTGCGGCCACGCCGCTTAGTATACCGTATTTCATTCGATTACTCCCGTTGGTTAGGCTGGGTTTTTCCCGGCCTTTCGCCAATTTGATCAAGTTTTACGTCTTGCGACAAGTTGATTTTTTTCTCCCCACAAGGCAATCCTTCTTAAGCATTCCCTTTTGACTATATTTTGAGCAAACAAGATGACCATAGCAGACATCATGATTACACCAGATCAAACACCGGAAAATGCATCCAAAATTCCGGCGCATCAACTGGTCTATTCACACCTGCGCACGCTGATCTTGTTTGGCGATCTGGCACCCGGTCAGGCGGTCACAATTCAAGGTCTGACCAGCCTGCTGAATGCCGGGATGACCCCCGTCCGCGAGGCGTTGCGCCGCCTGATCGCTGAAGGTGCATTGATCCATCAAGGCAACAGGCGTGTTGTTGTGCCCACCTTATCCGCCGCCAACATCCAAGAGCTTGGATTTGTTAGGGAAACACTGGAACCTGAACTGGCCCGCCGCGCCACATCGCGCATGACACCCGAGGTGCTGGAGCGTCTGACGCAGATAGATGCCTTGCTGAATTCGGCCATTGAACGGGGTGATATTGGGGAATACCTGACCCAAAACTACCAGTTCCATTTCCAGATTTACGCCTGCGCTGATGCGCCGATTATCAGTGAAACCGTTGACCGGCTTTGGCTGCGTTTCGGGCCGTCGCTGCGCGTGGTCTGCGGGCGCTTCGGCACGTCGAACCTGCCCGACAAACACGCCGAACTGCTGGCAGCATTTTCAAACCGGGATGCTGATTCTGCCGCCCATGCCATGGCCGAAGATGTTGCCCAAGGTATGCTTCAGATCAAAGCGTCTCTTTAAATTTCAAAACAACGACTGCGATTCGATTGACTCGGCACAATTTGATCATATTGTCCGAAGCAACGCTTTTTCTCATGCCTTGAGGTATCCAAATGTCCCACATCACAAATCACTTGCCCACCGCTGAACTACAGGCACTGGATGCCGCGCATCATATGCACCCTTTCACCACGAATGACGAATTGGCCGCAAAAGGCGCGCGGATCATCACCAAGGCCAAAGGCGTGTACCTGACCGACAGCGAAGGTAACGAAATCCTGGATGCGATGGCTGGCCTTTGGTGTGTAAACATCGGCTATGGCCGTCAGGAAATGGCCGATGTAGCTTCGCGCCAGATGCTGGAACTGAACTATTACAACACGTTCTTCATGACCTCGCACGTGCCCGCAATCGCGCTGGCCAAGGAAATTGCCACCCTTGCCCCCGGCGACCTGAATCATGTGTTCTTTGCCGGATCGGGGTCCGAGGCGAACGATACCAACATCCGCATGGTCCGCACCTATTGGGCAATGAAGGGGAAACCTGAAAAATCCCACTTTATCAGCCGCAAGAACGCCTATCACGGGTCGTCGATGGGGTCGGGATCATTGGGCGGCATGTCCTATATGCACGAACAAGGTGGCATGCCGATCCCCGGCATTCACCACATCAACCAGCCCGACTGGTGGGCCGAAGGCGGCGATCAGACGCCCGAAGCATTCGGCCTTGCCCGCGCACAGGAACTTGAGGCGAAGATCCTGGAGCTTGGTGCCGACAATGTTGCTGCCTTTATTGGTGAACCTATCCAAGGCGCTGGCGGCGTTATCATTCCGCCCAGCACCTACTGGCCCGAAATCCAGCGCATTTGCGACAAATACAATGTTCTGGTCATCGCAGATGAAGTTATCTGTGGCTTTGGTCGCACCGGCAACTGGTTCGGCTCACAAACCATGGGGATCAAGCCGCATATCATGACCATCGCCAAGGGGCTCAGCTCTGGCTACCAGCCCATCGGCGGGTCGATTGTGTGTGATGAAATCGCCGAAGTCATCAATTCGGGCGAATTCAACCACGGCTACACCTATTCCGGTCACCCTGTGTGTTCGGCCGTTGCGCTGGAAAACCTGCGCATCTTGCAGGATGAGAAGGTCTTGGATCACGTGAACAATGTCGCTGGTCCGGCGCTCAAGGCGGGGCTGGATAAACTGTCCGAACACCCGCTTGTCGGCGGCGTGAACCTGTCCGGGTTGATGGCATCCCTGCCGCTGTCACCGCGCAAGGAAACCCGGTCGAAATTTGCCACCGATACCGGCACCGTCGGCTACATGTGCCGCGAACGGTGCTTTGCCAACAATCTGGTGATGCGCCATGTCGGCGACCGGATGATCATTTCCCCGCCGCTGGTCATCACACCCGAAGAAATCGACATCTTCATGACCCGCGCCACGAAAGCGTTGGACGAAACCTATACCGCACTCAAGGATGACGGCCTGTTGAAAGCCGCCGAAGACCACATCCACGATGCAGATTCACCATTGGGCTAATAACGGTCAGGGGCGCGACGCAAACGCGCCCCTACACCAACTTCTGCCCAAGCCGTTCCAACATACCCAGACAGACTTCAAGCTGATCAAGGCTGACGAATTCATCGGGCTTATGCGCCTGTGCAATTGACCCCGGTCCGCACACGATCACATCCATACCCATCTGCTGGAAAATCCCTGCTTCGGTCCCGAAGGGAACAACGCCAGCGCTGTTTGCCCCCAGCAGACCCGCGACCAGATCCCGCGCTGCGTTTTCGGTCATCGGCTCAAGGCCCACGACCTCGCCCAATGTCTCGGTCGAGATATCGGCCTGCGGATAGACAGCGCGCATTTGTGGCAAAAGATCCTGTTCCACAAACGCTTCCATCGCGTCTTTGACAAACCGCAAATCGCTGGTTTGCACAGGCCGGAATTCCCAATCCACCTCGGCTTTGCCAACAATCACGTTATGCGCATGACCGCCTTGAATGCGGCCAATGTTGATCGTCGTAAAGGGCGGCTCGAACCGGCTGCCCACTGGCACCCTCGCCCGCAAATCCTCGCGCAGCGCCATTAACCGCGTGACATAGCGCACTGCATATTCCGCAGCATTCACGCCCAGATCGGGTGACGACCCGTGCCCCTCAAGCCCCTCGAATCGCGTGGTATATTCGCAGCAGCCCTTGTGGCCCTCGATCACCCGCATCTCTGTCGGCTCGCCGATGATGGCGATGTCGGGTTTGATGCCAAGGCGGTTCAGTTCAGGAACCAGCGCCTGCCCCCCCAAACATCCGGTTTCCTCATCATAGGTAAATGCGAAATGCACAGGGCGCTTTAACGGCAGCGCGGCATAGCGTTCGGCCATCACGACACTTGCCGCGATGAACCCTTTCATGTCGCAGGTACCGCGCCCATAAAGCAGCCCGTCAGCCTGCCGCATCTTGAATGGATCGCTTGACCAATCCTGGTCCGTGACGGGCACAACGTCGGAATGCCCCGACAGCAAAATACCCCCCGCCACGTCCGGCCCCAACGTCCCGAACAGGGTCGCCTTGGTGCCCGTTTCATCGCCAAAGATATGCGTGCGCGCACCAAGCGACTGCAACCTGCCGGACAGGTCAACAATCATCTCAAGATTGCTATCGGTCGAAACGGTCGGATAGGCGATCAGTCGGTCCAGCAGGTCGACAGTGGCTTGCAACGTCATTTAACGAACATCTTCCTCGGACGGTTACAGAATGTTTCCGCAGCGCCATCTTCCCGGATGCGGATGCTTTCGGTGATCTCGATGCCCCAATCCTTCATCCACAGGCCGGGCATGAAATGGAAGGTCATGTTCGGCTCAAGCACGGTCTCATCCTCGGCGCGCAGCGATATCGTGCGTTCGCCCCAGTCGGGCGGATAGCTGATCCCGATGGGGTAACCACAGCGCGCACCGCGTTCGATTCCCGCCTTTTCCAGAGGTGCAGCCAGCGCGTTTGCAACGTCGCAAGCGCGGTTGCCAGCACGGGCTTTCTCCAGGCCAGCCTCCAACCCTTCGACCAAAGCAGCCTCCGCGCGCTTCAGAAAGTCGGGCGGCGTGCCCAAAAACAGCGTCCGGCAAAACGGTGCGTGATAGCGGCGATAGCAGCCTGAAATCTCGAAAAACGTCGCTTCGCCAGTTGCGAAGGGCCGGCCATCCCACGTCAGATGCGGCGCTGCGGCATCCGATCCTGAGGGCAGCAAAGGCACAATCGCCGGATAATCACCCCATGCGCCATCCACGCCGCGGATCGCATCGCGGTAAATTTCCGCGACGATCTCGTTCTTGGGCACGCCAGGTTCGACCCGCTCTAGCAAGCCATCAACGATCTTTTCCGAAATCAACGCCGCTTTGCGCATGAAGGCAAGTTCGGGTTCCGATTTCACCGTCCGCTTCCAGTTCACCAATGCAGTCGCATCAACGATCCGCGCCTTCGGAAGACTTTCGCACAGCGACGCATGTGCCTTGGCAGAATAGTAGTAATTGTCCATCTCGACACCGATGCGCCCGGCCTCGACACCGGCAGCCGCAAGATGCTTGGCAAGATCCTGCATCGGGTGGCGTTCCGTCGATTGCACGAACCCGTCAGCATACCCGCGCACATTTTCGGGGCCCATCCAGACAGTTCGCAGCGCGCCGTTGGTGTCTTGATTGCGGCCCCACCAGACCGGATCGGCATCGGGCAAGACAATCACACCCTGATGCACATAGAATGACCATCCGTCGTAACCCGTTAGCCAGGCTTGGTTGCTTGGGTCAGTCACAAACAACGCATCCAACCCCCGCTTCGCCATTTCGGCGCGCACCAGCTCAAGGCGGCGGCTGTATTCTGCGGGGGAAAACGGCAAATCAATTGCGGGCATTCTAGGTATCCTTCAAACTGCGATGGCCCTAGCTTTAGCCAGCTTTCCCCTCCCGGCAATGAAATAAAAAGTAAATCGCTGCCCGTTTCGCAGTCATATCAACTGAATCTGTCGTTATTGCAGGATTTCTTCCTGTAATTTCCCGGATTCGCCTAAAATAGCTGATAATTGGTTGCAAACTATAGATCAGATAGCTTTAACTTCCTGTCAACAATGGCGCATGAACGTCAGAATAACCGGGGAGCCAGCTTTTGGCAGATACTTCAGCAACAAATGCGTTTGTCGAATTTGAACGCGTGCAGAAAAGCTATGACGGCGAAAATCTTGTCGTCAAAGACCTGAACCTATCCATGCCAAAGGGCGAATTCTTGACGATGCTCGGGCCATCGGGTTCAGGCAAGACAACTTGCCTGATGATGCTGGCAGGGTTTGAAACCGCCACCCACGGCGACATCCGCCTTGATGGTAAATCAATCAATAACATCCCGCCACACAAGCGCGGCATCGGCATGGTGTTCCAAAACTATGCCTTGTTCCCGCATATGACGGTTGCCGAAAACCTGGCCTTCCCTCTGGAAGTCCGCAAAATGGGCAAGTCCGACCGCGAGGAAAAAGTGAAGATCGCGCTGGATCGTGTGCAGATGGGGGCCTTTGGTGGCCGGCGTCCTGCGCAATTGTCCGGCGGTCAGCAACAGCGCGTCGCCTTGGCCCGCGCCTTGGTGTTCGAACCCGAACTGGTTTTGATGGATGAACCTTTGGGTGCCTTGGACAAACAGCTGCGCGAAACCTTGCAGTTCGAAATCACGCATCTTGCCCACGAACTGGGCATTACCGTTGTTTATGTGACCCACGACCAAACCGAAGCCCTGACAATGTCAGACCGCGTTGCCGTGTTTGAAAATGGCCGCATTCAACAACTGGCCCCGCCAGATTTGCTGTATGAAGAACCCGAAAACAGCTTTGTTGCGCAGTTTATCGGTGAAAACAACACGCTGGAAGGCGTGGTAAAAGAGATCAAAGGCGGTACCTGTCTGGTGCAGCTGGACGGTGGCGGCATGATCGAGGCAAAGCCGATCAATGTGACCCAGGCAGGCGAACGCACTCGCGTGTCGATCCGCCCCGAGCGCGTTGAATTCAACAAAGACCGGATGCCCGAGGGTGCCCACACGTTGAAAGCGGAAGTGCTTGAGTTCGTTTATATGGGTGACATTTTCCGCACGCGCCTGCGCGTCGCCGGAACGGACAACTTCATCATCAAGACACGCAACGCACCGGATCAGGTACGCTTGAAGCCTGGCCAGCAGATCGAAATCGGCTGGCTTGCAGAAGATTGCCGCGCGCTTGACGCATAGCGCTTAACGGTAGTGCGCCGCCCCAATGTCGGGCGGCGCGTCAAAGAGGCTGTGGTTAGGCCCGATATCACACCCTCAAAAACCAAACGGGCAATAGTTGGGAGACTACTGAATGAAATTCACGACAACGCTACTCGCTTCCTCTGCGATTGTTGGCGCTGGTACATTGGCGTTCGCCGATGCACACGGCAACATGGCAAAAGAGATGACACTTGTTTCCTGGGGTGGTGCATACCAGTCCAGCCAAGACAAAGCATATGTTCAGCCTTACCTGGGCATGAACTCCGACGTTTCGGCCGTATGGGACGAAAGCTCGGCTGAAGCCGTCGCCAAACTGCGCGCCATGAACGAAGCCGGCAACGTAACCTGGGATCTGGTCGACGTCGTAGCAGCCGACGCAATCCGTCTGTGTGACGAAGGCTTGGCGATGGAAATCGACGCCGACGAAGTGCTGGCAGCAGCACCCGATGGCACACCTGCATCCGAAGACTTTGGCGACCTGCTGGTAAGCGACTGCTTTATCCCACAGATCGTTTATTCGACCACATTCGGCTACCGCACAGACATGGTTGGCGACACGCCTCCGACCAAAATCTGTGACGTGTTCGATCTGGAAGCATACCCAGGCAAGCGCGCCTTGGAAAAGCGTCCAATCAACAACATGGAATGGGCTCTGCTGTGTGACGGCGTTGAAAAAGCAGACGTATACGACGTTCTGGCAACACCAGAAGGCCAGGAAAAAGCTTTGGCCAAACTGGGCACCATCAAAGACAGCGTAATCTGGTGGTCCGCCGGTGCTGACACACCACAGCTGTTGGCTGATGGCGAAATCGTCATGGGTTCGACCTACAACGGTCGCTTGTTCAGCGTCATCGAAGAGCAAAAGCAACCTGTTGCAATGCTTTGGGACGCTCAGGTGTTTGACCTTGACGGTTGGATCATCCCAGCAGGCCTGCCAGCAGATCGTCTGGCCCGCGTGATGGACTTTGTTAAATTTGCGACAGACACACAGCGTCTGGCCGATCAGTCACAGTACATCAGCTACGGTCCTGCACGTTTGTCCTCCGCTCCTATGGTTGGCAAGCACGCAGATCTGGGCATCGACATGGCACCACACATGCCAACCGATCCCAAGAACGCCGAAAACACGTTCTTGTATAACTACGAGTTCTGGGCTGACTACCGCGACGACATCGACGCGAAGTTCCAGGCATGGTTGGCGCAATAAGCGCTTAGACCTATCGGGAGGGGCCATTTCGGCCCCTCCCACCTCATTTGTTATTCCCTTTTCCGATTTTCACACCGATCCAACCCCGTGGGGCCGATATGAGCGATGTAAACACTGCGACCACAGCACTTGATGCCGAGCGTGCCGAAAAAGAATACTCAGGCCCGATGCTGGCGGCCGATGGCACACCGCTAAAGCGCAGCTTGAACCGCGCCTTACGTCGCCAAAAGATGCGCGCATTGCTGCTGATTGCGCCGCTTTTGATTTTCGTACTGGTGACATTCATCGCCCCCATCGCCGACATGCTGTTCCGGTCTGTCGAAAACGAAATCGTGCAGAACACGTTGCCACGCACCACCAAAGCACTGGACCAATGGAGCGGCGAAGACGGCACAACCCCCGACGCCCCCGTTTACAAAGCGCTTTATCAGGACATTTACGTCGCTCAGGAACGCAAACTGCACACGCGTCTGGGGTCTCGTCTGAATTATGAACTGACCGGCGCGTCGTCTTTGTTTCGCAAATCCGGCCGCGGCGTGGATGACATCGGCGAGGTCTACCAAGACCAGTTCGAAGATCTGAACGCGTTCTGGAAGAAAGGCGAAAACTGGAACGAGATATTTGGCTCCGACGCCTGGCTGGCCCAGATCAAAGACTGGAAGAAGGCCTCCGGCACACCGCAGCCCGTGTTTGAAATGCGCGACGGTATCGCCGATATCTTTCCGCAAACAGCCAGCTACTATCTGATTTTCGCCGATTTCGTTCAAACCGTAGACGAAGACAACCTCTACAAAGAAGACCCCTGGCCGCTGATCTATTCGGCTTTCTATGACGACATGGCCGGTGATACCGCAGCCGCGATTGCCAGCTACTCTGGCCCCGGCGCAACCGAGATTGCCGAAGCCGCAGCAGCCGCACCCGGTTTTGAAACCGTTGATTACAAAGCCGCTTTCGTTAAAATCGACAAAGACTGGGGCGCAAGCCCGATCTGGGGAACGATCCGCGCCTACAGCCCGAAATTCACCAGCGGCTACTTTCTCAACGCGGTAGACATGCAAAAATCGGCAGATGGCCCGCAACTCCGTCCCGAAAACGAACGCATCTACGGCACGCTCTTTCTGCGCACCCTGTTCATGTCGGTCTGCATCACGCTCAGCTGTATCCTGCTGGGGTATCCGGTCGGCTGGATCTTGGCCAACCTGCCCGCACGCTCCGCCAATCTGCTCATGATCCTTGTGCTCTTGCCGTTTTGGACATCGCTCCTTGTACGGACATCCGCCTGGAAGGTGATGCTTCAGCAACAAGGTGTGGTGAATGATACGCTGGTCTGGCTTGGCGTTGTTGCCGATGACAGCCGTCTGGCCCTGATCAACAACCAAACCGGTACGATCATTGCCATGACACATATCCTGCTGCCCTTCATGATCCTGCCCTTGTATTCCGTGATGAAAACAGTGCCGCCCAGCTATCTGCGTGCCGCGAAATCACTGGGGGCCACCAACTGGACAGCCTTCTGGCGTGTTTACTTTCCCCAGTCAGTGCCTGGGATCGGTGCGGGGTCCATCCTCGTGTTCATCCTGTCCATTGGCTACTACATCACCCCCGAGATCGTGGGCGGGACAACCGGTACATTCATTTCCAACCGGATCGCCTATCACATCTCCAGCTCACTGAACTGGGGTCTTGCCGCCGCACTTGGCGCAATCCTCCTCGCTGTGGTGTTGGGCCTTTACTATGCATACGACAAGATTGTCGGCATCGATAACGTGAAACTGGGGGGCTAAAGCAATGGTCGCACTCACACCAATCTCCCGCAAACCCGTTTCCTTCTATGTACCCGTCACAGCCGCAGCCGGTGCTGTTGCAGGGCTCTTTGTAGGGACCGCCAACGGCAGTGGCCTTCTAGGCGTTGTCATAGGGGCCGTTGTCATGGCCGCCCTTGCGTTCGTGCTGACAAAGGTCGTCAGAAACGAAACGATCAGCCGTTGGGTGACCCTTATCGGACTGGCGGTCGTCGGCTATTTCATGGGCGGCATTCCGGCCATGTTGATCGGCGCGGCATTCGGCTGGTTCTTCGGCTGGTTCGTGTTCTGGCTCTACGAAGGCCGCTACCGCGCCAAAGTCGCACCCTACCTCACCCCTGGTCAGGTCCTGTGGCACTTCACCTTCCGGGTGATCTGCGGCGCAATCTTCGTATTCCTGATTACACCTATCCTCGTCGTGATGCCCCTCAGCTTCAACGCCGAAAACTTCTTTACCTTCACCCCGGAAATGCTGCGCTTCGATCCTGCGGGCTACTCCCTGAAGCACTACAAAGACTTCTTTAACAGCTCCGACTGGCAAGGTGCCGTTTGGAACTCTCTCAAGATCGCACCCGCCGCGACCTTGCTATCGGTCAGCTTCGGGACATTGGCAGCCATCGGCCTCAGCCAACCCCACGTCCCGTTCCGCCGCGCAATCATGGCAGTCCTGATCTCTCCGATGATCGTACCGCTGATCATTTCGGCGGCTGGCATGTACTTCTTCTACAGCCGCGTCGGCCTGCAAGGCACCACCTTGGGGGTCATTCTGGCCCATGCCGCCCTTGGCATTCCCTTTGTGATCATCACCGTGACCGCAACACTTGTGGGCTTTGACCGCTCGCTGACCCGCGCTGCGGCGAACATGGGCGCAAACCCGGTCACGACCTTCTTCCGCGTCCAGATGCCGCTGATCTTGCCAGGCGTTATCTCCGGCGGCCTCTTCGCCTTCATCACCTCGTTTGACGAAGTCGTCGTGGTGCTCTTTGTCGGCTCCGCCGGTCAGAAAACCCTGCCCTGGCAGATGTTCACAGGCCTGCGCGAACAGATCAGCCCGACGATCCTTGCGGTCGCCACGATCCTTGTGGGCATCTCGATCTGCTTGCTGACGGTGGTTGAATTGCTACGTCGCAGATCAGAACGCCTGCGCGGCATGTCACCCGGCTAACAGCCCCTTCCAAATGGACTAAAATCCTCGCCGAAGGCATACCCAAGACCCCTCAGGGTCTTGGGTTTTCTTTTGCTACCGCGCCGCGCGCACGCTGTCCAGAAACCGGGGGGACGCATACCCGTCAGGCAAAAGCCCCTGCGCGACCTGAAAATCCCGAACAGCATTGATCGTCAGCGGGCCGATCTTGGCATCGATCTTTACCGTATCAAACCCAAGCGCCGTCAGACGTGTTTGCAACTCGATCCGCTCATCAAAGGTCAGCGCCCTGTCTTGCACCGGCCAGCCCTGTGCGATCGGCTTACTGCCTGCAATCCGGTCACTTAAATGGCCGACGCCGATCACATAGGCATCTGCCGTGTTGTACCGCTCGATAACTTCAAAATTCGAAAAGATCATAAAGGCAGCACCCTCGGCACCGCCCGGCAACAAGATCGACGCAGGTCCATGGTTTGGCACCGCCTTGCCCGAGACCCCCACGACCCCAAGCGCCGCCCATTCCTCGGGGGCTTTCAGTATCTCGCGATTGGCCAACAAATAGTCAAACCCGTCCGGCAGGTTCACCTCTACCCCCCAAGGCTGCCCCAGCGTCCAGCCAAAGTGCTTGAGATAGGCCGCGGTGGATGCCAGCGCATCACGCGGGTCATCCCCCCAGATGTCGCGCCTGCTGTCGCCCGTAAAATCAACCGCATAAAGCTGAAAAGATGACGGCATAAACTGGGTATGCCCCATGGCCCCCGCCCAACTGCCGGTCATTTGCGCGGGGCTGGTATCGCCCGCCTGCAAAATCCGTAGCGCGTCCATCAGTTCTGCCTCGAAAAACGCCTGCCGCCGCCCGTCATAGGCCAGCGACGCGAGTGATCTGATCGCGCTATCCCTGCCGCGAAACGTGCCATAAGCGCTTTCCAGCCCCCAGATCGCCACAATGACTTCTTTATCGACCCCGTATTGCGCTTCGATCTTTTCCAGCGCCGCCCGCTGGCTCTCAAGCGCCTTTTTACCGTTGGCGATCCGCAAATCCGAAGCCGCTGTCTCCAGATATTCCCAAATCGTCTTGGTGAACTCCGACTGGTTGCGATCTCTGCGAATGACATTTTCATCGTAAGATACGCCAGCGAACGCGGCATCGAACACATCAGCCTTGATACCCGCCTCCAGCGCCCGTGCGCGAAACTCAGCGATCCACAGGTCTAGCCCCGCATCGCTGCCCGCCTCGACCTGATCGGGTGTTGTCTGCGCCACAACGGCATCCGCGCCTGCCCCCAAGGCAAACGCAGCGGCCAACACCCAAACCCTTGCATATGTCATCCAGCCAACCCTCCACCTGTCGCCCGAATCCTACCGGCAAGCAGGCGCAGCAGAAAGTCCCTTCAGCGGCATGGGCAAGCTACTGCCGAGTCCGCTTTACCTTGCGTTTGACCTTATCCGCCTTGCGCTTGGCTTTGACGCCTTTGCGTTTCGGATTTGTACGCCCGGCAGGTCCACGACCGCCCCGCCCGCCTTGCGGCAGTGCCTTGCCTTCCAGCGTCAGCAGCTCAAGCGCGATGCCGCCCGTGACGGGAACCGCCTCAGTCAGGCGCACGGTCACGCGCTGGCCAATGCCGATCAAAAGCCCGGTATCCGACCCCATCAACGTGTTCGCCTCAGCGTCGAAGTGGAAATACTCCCGCCCCAAGGCCCGCATCGGCAGCAGGCCATCGGCACCGGTTTCATCCAGTTTCACAAAGGCCCCGAACCGGGCGATACCGCTGATCCGGCCCGAGAATTCGTTGCCCACACGTTCGGACAGATAGGCCGCAAGATAGCGGTCCGTCGTGTCCCGTTCCGCTGTCATCGACCGGCGTTCGGTGTCCGAAATATGCGCGCCAGTTTGTTCGATCTCGTCGATATCCTGAGGTGACAGGCCATCCTTGCCCCAGCCATGCGCGGTGATCAGCGCACGGTGCACCAGCAGATCAGCATAGCGCCGGATCGGTGACGTGAAATGCGCGTAAGACCGAAGTGCCAGACCAAAATGCCCGATATGTGCCGGCCCGTAATAGGCTTGGGTCATCGACCGCAGGGTCGAAATGTTGATTAGCTCTGCATCATCCGTGCCAGCCGCATCGTTCAGCAGCTTGTTCAGATGACGTGTGTGCAGCACCTGGCCCTTGCCCAAGGTGTATCCCGCCGCTTGTGCCGTTTCGCGCAAAACGTCCAGCTTGGCGACCGTTGGTTCCTCGTGGATACGAAACAGCAGCGGGGTCTTTTTCTCCAGCAGGGTTTCGGCAGCGGCGACATTTGCCAGCACCATGAATTCTTCGATCAGCCGATGTGCGTCCAGCCGTTCCTTGAAATTCACCGACTTCACTGTTCCGTCAGGGTCCAGCTCGATCCGCCGCTCGGGCAGATCAAGGTCAAGCGGCTGACGGTCGGTGCGGGCCGCCTTGAGCGCGGCGTAGGCTGCATAAATAGGCTCTAGAACAGGCTCTAACAAAGGGCCTGTGCGATCATTCGGGCGTCCCTCGATCGCGTCCTGGACTTCTTCGTAATGCAGCGATGCGGGGGACCGCATCAGACCACGATGAAAACTGTGACCGAGCTTTTTGCCTTGGGCATCCAGCACCATCCGCACAGCGATACAGGCGCGTGGCACGCCTTCGTGCAAGGAACACAAGTCACCCGACAAACGATCCGGCAACATCGGCACAACACGGTCGGGGAAATAGGTCGAATTCCCCCGCTTGCGCGCCTCGCGGTCCAGCGCAGATCCGGGCGTGACATAAGCAGCCACGTCCGCAATCGCGACCCAGACCACATGACCACCCTCGTTTTTCGGGTCTTCGTCGGCATGGGCGTAACAGGCATCATCATGGTCACGCGCATCCGACGGATCGATGGTGATCAACGGAAGGTCACGTAAATCCTCGCGGCCTTTCAGGCCAACGGGCGTGGCTTCGTCAGCCTGCGCCATCACATCATCGGGAAATGCATCAGGGATACCATGCTGGTGAATGGCAATCAGCGACACCGCTTTGGGCGCGGACGGGTCGCCAAGCCGGTCCACGATACGCGCGCGGGGCAGGCCCATACGGCCCTTGGGGCCCGCCTGCTCTGCCTCGACCAATTCCCCGTCTTTTGCGCCATAGGTCGCATCCGCGGCGACGGTCCATTCCTTGTCGCTGCCCTTGTCGATGGGAATTATACGACCGCCTTCGGTCGCCTTGCGGAAAATACCCAGCACCCTTTGCGGGTTTGCACCAATGCGGCGGATCAGCCGTGCCTCGTAATGGTAATCCTCGCCCGTGACCAACGTCAGGCGGGCCAGAATGCGGTCCCCTGCCCCCAAAGCCGGGTCAGAGGCACGCGGAATAACCAGCACAATGGGTTCAACCCCTTCGCCTGCCCATTCCATCGGTTTGGCGAACAGATCGCCGTCCTTGTCAGGCCCGGTGATCTGCAAAACAGACACAGGCGGCAAACGGTCAGGGTTGTTATAGCTGCGTTTGCGCTTTTCCAGATGGCCGTCTGCTTCCAGCTCTTTCAACACACGCTTAAGATCGATACGCGCAGCACCTTTGATCCCGAAGGCCTTTGCGATGTCACGCTTGGCGGTCAGGGTCGGATTGGCGGCGATCCAATCAAGAATTTCGGGCTTGGATGGTATTTTGCTCATGCATTACGAGGTAGCACGCGCACCCCGCTTCGTCATGGGCAAATCGTCGATTGTATCAACGTCTTGCAAAGTCGCGATTTGGGTGATGCGATGATCCGGCAATGTGGCGATCGTATCAGCCAGCGCATGCTGCGTCGACCAACGCACACCCGTGAACAGCTTGGGCGGAACAGGGCGCATACGTTTCAACCCAACCAGCCAATAGCCACCATCCGGCGCAGGCCCGAAAACAGCATCATGACCGCCCAAGGCACGAAAGGCTTTCGCGATTTCCGCGCGATTGATACCGGGGATATCGGCCCCGATCACACAGACAGGCCCCGGTGGCATCCCCCGCAACATGCGCCCCATACGGTCGCCCAAATCGCCACGGCCCTGCGGCACGCGCGCCAGATGCGCGGGCCAGACACGACTGGCAAGGCCCGCGCGATCAGGGGCAACGGCAAGCATCACGTTCCAGCGCGGGTCTTGAATGTTGCGGATCAAGCGGCGGGTTTGGTGGCGAAACCACCATGCCGCAGCCGTCATGCCCAGATCACGGCCCAAACGGGTTTTCACCCGTCCCGGCCGTGGCTCTTTCACCATGACAACCAGCGTCCCCTTCAAAGGGGCAGCACCATTTCGCGGTGATCTATGCCCGCATCGTCAAAGATCGGCCCCTGCGCGACGAAACCCAGTTTCTCATAGAACCCCAATGCGTGAACCTGCGCGCCCAGCTTGGCGGTTGTGACACCGGAGTGCTGGCGTGCCACATCAATCGCAGCGCGGATCAGCGCCGCGCCGAGCCCCGTCCCACGGTGTGCCTTTAGCACGCAAACCCGACCGATCTTGGCGATATCGCCCTTGATCTGCATGCGGGCCGTTCCGATGGGCAGGTCATGTTCCGTCGCAAGAAGATGGATCGACGACCCGTCAAGATCATCCAGTTCTTCGGCTTCGGAAACGCCCTGTTCCTCGATAAACACAATCCGGCGCAACAGATGGCAACTGGCAAGGTCCTGGGTCACGGCAATGTCCAAGCTCATGCGAAATAATCCTTTAGAATCCGCGAATAAATCCCCTTGAGCTGGTGAATTTGCGCGACTTCCACGTTTTCATCGACCGCGTGCATGGATTGCCCGACAAGGCCGAATTCGACGACCGGACAGTGGTTTTTCACGAACCGCGCGTCAGATGTGCCCCCGGTCGTGGACAGTTCAGGGGTCACGCCTGTTTCGGCGGCAACCGCCCTGGACACCAGATCAGACAGCGCACCCGGAGGCGTGATAAAACTTTCCCCCGAGATTTTCACCGTTAGTTCGACAACAACGCCGAACGCATCGCGAATGGCAGCAGCCTGCGTTTCCAGCCATTCGGTCAGGCTGGCACCGGAATGGGTATCGTTAAAGCGGATATTGACCGTGCCACGGCATTCGGCCGGAATGACATTGGTGGCAGGGTTTCCGGTATCAACCGTGACCACCGCCAGCGTGGAGGGGTCAAAATGGTCGGTCCCATTATCAAGATTGTGCGACGCCAACTGGTCCATCAGGCGCATCATCGCGGGCAGCGGATTGTTGGCACGGTGCGGATAGGCAGCATGGCCTTGCTTGCCGATAATGCGGAAATGCGCGTTCAGTGATCCACGGCGGCCGATCTTGATCATCTCGCCCATTTTGTTGGGACATGTGGGTTCGCCAACCAGACAGACATCCATCCGCTCGCCCGCTTGTTCCATATAATCCAGCAGCGCCAGCGTCCCGTCGACGCCTTCGGCCTCTTCATCGCCGGTGATGGTCAGCACGATCGACCCGTCCGGCGGCGTGTCACGCACGAAATCAACCGCAGCCGCAGCAAACGCCGCGACACCTGATTTCATATCCGTTGTGCCGCGCCCGTACATGATGCCGTCTTTGATCTCGGCACCAAAGGGGGGGTATTTCCAATCCGCCTCGTTGCCGACGGGCACCACATCGGTGTGGCCGTTAAACCCGAAACTGCGCGTATTGCCCTTGTTGCCCCACCGCGCGAACAGATTCCGGATGCCGCCGCGATCCGCCCAAGCACAGTCAAAGCCAGCACCGCTTAGCAAATCGTGAAGAATGTCCAACGCCCCCGCGTCAGCAGGTGTCACCGAAGGGCATTTCACCAGCTTTGCAGTCAACTCGACAGGGTCAATCTTGGGCATTCTCGGATCCTCTACACATGTTTTCTGTTCATTTCCCTACACTTGTGGCGAAAAAAGCGCGGTGCCAAGGGGGATGGCAAGGAAAAGATTAACACTCAGTAAATTTCCGTGCTATCATTAGAGCAATAAATATACCCGAGGCAGGGCATCAGCAGGCATGGCACCGGAAAACCGGGTCATCCATCAAAAATAAAAACTGACCAAACACGGGATCAATCCGTGATGGATCATGCTGAACTGCGCTGTCTCGTTTACGCTTTGGGGTAACAGGCAATGGTAGCAGCATCTGAACTTCCGATTGAGACAATGCGCGAGGGCACGACCGCCCTTGATCTTGCGCAGACCATCTTTGGCAGCGGCGTCACCGTTATCAGCGCAAGCTATTCCGGCGATATCGACAGCGCGGGCACCTATTCAAATGCAGATACAATCGCACCCGGCGTGGCCCCGAGCGACAGCGGAATCATCTTGTCGACGGGCGACGCCCAGGATTTCACCAATTTTTTCGGCTCTTCGAACCAAAGCAACAGCACCTCTACCAATACATCGGGCATCAACGATAACGCCCAGCTGAATGCCGCAGCAGGTGCCAACACCTACGATGCCGCGATCCTGGATGTTGATTTCATACCCACCAGCAGCCTGATGACGATGCAATTTGTTTTCTCGTCCGAAGAGTATCCGGAATTCCAAAACTCGATCTATCAGGATTTCTTTGGCGTGTGGATCAATGGCCAAGAAGTTCAACTGGCCGTCGGTGACGGCGACATGGACCCCGGAAACATTAACACTGCCAACAACATCAACATGTATGTTGATAACACCAACGATGCCTACAACACCGAGATGGACGGCTTTACCATCACGATGACGCTGACCATGAATGTCATCCCCAACGAGACCAACTCCATCCGGATCGCCATCGCCGATGTCAGCGACTCGGGATATGATTCAAACCTGATGATCGCGGCCAATTCGGTCCAGACGGATCTGGTCGCCCTGACGGACAGCTTCGCGGTGTACCCGAACGGAACCAGAGTCGTTGATGTGCTTGGCAATGATGTCAGCGCCAACAACAGCTTGCTGACGATCACCCATATCAACGGGCAGGTCGCGGCTGTCGGCGCGCAAATCCTGCTGCCCACGGGCCAGTCTGTTACCCTTAACAGCGATGGAACCTTGACCGTTGACGGGGACGGTGACACCGAAGATTTCAACTTTACCTATACGGTCACAGATGGCGTCGAAACAGATATTGGCATGGTCAATGCCAGCTCCATTCCCTGCTTTGTGGCGGGCACGTTGATTGCGACACCCGATGGCGAACGTCCAGCCGAAGACTTGATGCCTGGCGATCTGGTATTGACCCAGGATGACGGCCCGCAACCCTTGCGCTGGATCGGGACGCGCACAGTTGCCGCCACGGGGAAATTCGCGCCGATCCATATTCGTGCCAATACTTTTGGTGAACATCGTGATCTGCTGGTATCGCCGCTGCACCGGGTTTTGATCCGGGATAATCTGGCCGAAATACTGTTTGGCGAGGCCGAAGTGCTGGTCGCCGCCCGAGATCTGGTCAATGACGCCACCGTCACACGCCGCGAAGGAGGGCAGGTCGAATACGTACATCTGATGTTTGACCGTCATCAGGTGATCTTTTCAGAGGGTCTGGAAACCGAAAGCTATTTGCCCGGCCCGCAAACCTGTGAAAGCTTTGAGGCCGAAACAATTGCGGAAATCTGTGCGATCTTCCCCGAAATCGACCCTAAAACGGGGCAGGGATATTCTCAGGCGGCGCGCAGGACGTTGAAACGGTTCGAGGCCGGCATTCTTTGTTCCGGCATGGTGGCCTGACCGATGACCTGGATCGCATTGGCAGATAAAGACGACCGCCGGTTTTCCTGCTTCGGGATCGGCCACGACAAACGGGATGCCCCAGTGTGCGGCACCCAAGATGACGACCTGCTGACCAGCGGCAGTATCATGTTCGAAACGCGGCAGGCCCCCGATGGCAGGCCGCAGCTTTTGCTGGGGTACAAGTCGACATTCCCATGGCTTCGCAGCCTGACATTTCAGGCGATTCCGGGCGGTGGTGTCGCCTTGGTGCAGGTGCAGGGCAACGATATCACCCATGCCGCAATCCAGCACAAAGACAGTGGCCGGAATGAAGTGCTGCGCATCACCTATTCGTGGGACAGCACCGCGAAATGGGGCCGCCTTGCCATGGAACACCCCGAAAGCAATCGCGTCGTAACGGTGCCTGTTTGCAACCCTAAACCGATCTCGATCGAAGACCTGCGCAATATGATGCTGGGCCGTGGCGATCAGACGTTTTCATCCGATGTGATCTTTGCAGCACTTTCCAGCAGGGTCGAACCGATCGGCCCGATGCCATCGCTTTTGCCATCAACGCCGCTTGCGACGCCTTGGGGGTTCAAGCCGCTGTCGCAGCTCAAACGCGGTGACACCGTGATGACGCAGGATTCAGGCGTAGTGCCTGTGCTGGAAACTGTTTCCAGAACGGTCCCGGCGCGCGGCAGCTATGCCCCTATCCGGTTACGCGCGCCCTATTTCGGCTTGCAACAGGATATCGTCGTTGCCCCCGACCAGCGGCTTGTTATCGATGGGCCAGAGGTCGAGTATCTTTTCGCCAAAGAGGCTGTGCTGATCCCCGCACGCCATCTGGTCAACGGGTTTGCTGCCTTGCAAGAAACCTGCGGGCCCACGATCACCTATTCGCAACTGTTGCTGCCCGCCCATGAAACGATGCTCGCGGCAGGTGCCCCTGCGGAAAGCCTCTATATCGGTCGCCTGCGCCGCCAGCCTGTGCACATGGCCAGCAGCGTTCTGGCCGGTTTCGACCGCAACCTGCTGCCCGAACACGGTCAGCCGGCGCATCCTGTCCTAAAGTGGTTCGAGGCAATCACACTCGCCAGCCGCCGCGCCGCCTGATCAGTCGAAAAACGGCGTCATCTGCGCAATAATGACCGAGTTCTCGTCCAAAGCCCGTGCCATCAAGGCGCGTTCTTCTTCGTCGATCTCGTGGCCCTCGGCCTCGCGTTCAGCCAATGTGCCATAGCCGGTCACATCCAGCGGGTTTGTATCGGCCTGTTTCAGGATCGCGACGGTTTCACGCACGGCTTCGGCCTCGTCTATGCCAGAGGCAAAGCACATCAGCGCGGCACCCGTCGCCTTGTCCGGCAATCCGTCACCTTCTTTGCGCCCGATTTCGACCAGCAAGGTATAGACCTGCTGGCGTGAGGGTTTTTTGGGTTTCTTCTGGTCAGACATAAAAAGGGCCACCGCAATGAGATGCGGCAGCCCTATCGTGTTCTGAAGCGTCTGAAAAGGGTCAGCTGCGGCCGCGCAGCGCGCGCCAGACCCAGATCACCAGACATGCGCCGACCAAACCCACAAAAAGTTGGGTCAACCAAGCGTCAGCGGCATAGATGTCGAGCAGCCCAAGAATGAAGTTCAGCACCACGGCACCGATGATCCCCAAACCGATGTTCGAAAATATTCCGGTATTCGCCTTCATGATCATGCTGGCAATCCAGCCCGCAAGACCACCGACGAAAATCGATCCGATCAATCCCAGTCCCATAAGTGCTTTCCTTTATATGCGCTTTGGCAGTCTAACCGCCAAAGGCACCATTTTGTTCCGCGTTAGTCGCGCAACAGTTCGTTGATCGACGTTTTCGAACGGGTCCGTTCATCCACGCGCTTGACGATCACGGCACAGTACAGGTTCACGCCATTCTTTGATGGCATCGACCCTGCAACAACAACCGAACCGGCAGGAACTTCGCCATACATGACTTCGCCGGTGTCACGATCAAGAATCTTGGTCGACTGGCCGATGAAAACGCCCATGCCCAGCACGGACCCTTCGCGTACGATACACCCCTCGACCACCTCGGACCGCGCCCCGATAAAGCAGTTGTCCTCGATGATTGTCGGGCCCGCCTGCATGGGTTCCAGCACGCCACCGATACCCACACCGCCGGACAGGTGAACGTTCTTGCCGATCTGCGCGCAGGACCCGACTGTCGCCCATGTATCAACCATTGTACCGCTGTCGACATAGGCACCGATGTTCACAAAGGATGGCATCAACACGACGCCCGGCGCGATATAGGCCGATTTGCGCACAACGCAGTTGGGCACAGCGCGGAAACCGGCTGTTTTCCATTCGTCGTCGCCCCAGCCTTTGAACTTGCTATCGACCTTGTCCCACCAGCCGGCACCCTGCGGGCCGCCAGTCTGATGTTCCATGTCTTTAATGCGGAAACCCAGCAGAACCGCCTTTTTGGCCCATTGGTTTACATGCCAATCGCCATTTTCGCGCTTTTCAGCAACCCGCAGTTTGCCGCTGTCCAATGCGGCCAATGTGGCCTCGATGGCGTCACGCTGTTCACCTTTGGTGGCAGAAGTGATCGTGTCGCGGGCATCCCACGCAGCTTCGATTGCGGTTTCAAGTTGTGCATTAGACATATGGTTGGCTCCGGAATATGGGGTCAGGTGTTGCGCATGGCTATACCCTCGTCAGGTTGTGCGCGCAATCATAACGGCTGGCGTGGTCATTTGCGTAGAACGCGGGCATGTTAGCGACAAGGATCAAACCGGAGAATTTGATGACCGAACAGACACGCCACCCCCTGCGCGATGCCGTTGCTGACAGCGCCAAGGCCAGGGAAGTCCCGGACACACCACAAACCCGCGCGCCGGCCTATCGGCTGGCGTTTACCGACCAGGAATTTATGGGCCACGATGCCTTGCGTCCGGTCCGGTTGCAGTTGGAACTGCTCAAGCCAGAAATGGGGCTGGATGCGCATGGCATCACATCAACGATCGTGCTGTTTGGCGGCGCACGCATCCCCAAACCGGCAGATAAAGACAAGGCGCGGACCAAGACATTGGCCGAGCTGTCGCATTTCTATGAAGAAGCGCGTGAATTTGCGCGCCTGATGACGTTGAAATCGGTAGAAACAGGCGGCCGCGAAAACGTCATCGTGACCGGCGGCGGCCCCGGCGTGATGGAGGCCGGTAACCACGGTGCCGTGGACGCGGGCGGGCGTTCCATCGGATTGAACATCGTGCTTCCGTTTGAACAGGCCCCGAACGCATATGTCACGCCAGAGCTGTGTTTCAACTTCCACTATTTCGCGATCCGCAAAATGCATTTCCTGATGCGGGCGCGTGCAATTTGTGTGTTTCCAGGGGGCTTTGGCACCATGGATGAAACATTCGAAGCATTGACCCTCATTCAAACCGGCCGCATGTCGCGGGTGCCGTTTTTGCTGTTTGGGCGTGCCTTCTGGGAAAAAATCATAAACTGGGAAGCGCTGGCAGATGCCGGTACCATCTCAGTCGAAGATCTTGACCTGTTTAGGTTTGTTGAGTCCGCTGACGAAGCGATGCACGTGATTGATAACTGGGAAACGGCACCGGCACGGGATTCTTTGCCCGGCAGGTGATTTCACAAGACCAAGCGGTATCGTTCAGGCGCACAGCTCGGCGGGCAACGTACATACTTCGACGTGATGCGGAAGGGTCTCAAGCACGTGACCGTTTTCCGTATCACGCACGCTGTAGCCATAACCGGCCAGACGGTGCTTCCATTCGCGAACAGACAAGGCGCGTTCACGTTCATTGGTGACCAGGGTCATAACCTCGGCAGTCAGGAAGGCGTCGCTCTTAATGATAACAGACATTGGATATTGCTCCTAATTGTGTTGTCGATGGAAACAATATCTTGGGGGATGATGTCTTAAGTTCCGCCGAACTGTGGCAGGCCAAAGGTCACTTCAGGACGTCTTTGCCTTAATTTGCCACCCCCTGAATTTAAACAATTTTCGCCAACCACGGTGCTTCTCTGGCGCGACATCCCAGCGCCAGAGTGGATTTAAACCCGTGTTTAAGGGGGCGCGGGTCCTTAAAGGCCTGCGTCTGCTTCGATCTGCTTGCGCGATTTGCGCGCGCGTTCGGTCGCTGATTTCAGCTGCCCGCAAGCCGCCATGATATCCTCGCCGCGTGGTTTGCGCACCGGGGATGCATAGCCCGCTTTGTAAACAATCTCTGAAAATGCACGAATGCGATTGTTCGACGACCGCTTGTAAGGCGCGCCGGGCCATTCATTGAACGGGATCAGGTTGATCTTGGCCGGGATGCCCCGGATCAGCTCGATCAGCCGATAGGCGTCCGCATCGCTGTCATTCACCCCGTCCAGCATCACATATTCAAAGGTGATCCGCTCTGAATTGCTGACCTTTGGATAGGCCCGCAGCGCCTCGACCAGTTCGGCAATATTCCAGCGTTTGTTGATCGGCACCAGCTTGTCGCGCACTTCGTCTGTTGTGGCATGAAATGATATGGCCAGCTGGCAACCGATTTCCTGCGCCGTACGCGCAATTTCCGGCACAACGCCAGACGTGGACAAGGTAATGCGGCGGCGTGATAGCTGGATCCCTTCGGGGTCCATCGCAATTTTCATCGCGTCGCGCACGTTCTCAAAGTTATAGAGCGGCTCGCCCATGCCCATCAAAACGATGTTCGACAACAGGCGCGGTGCCTCGGTGATCGTACCGGGAACCGGCCATTCTCCCAGATCATCCCGCGCGACCATAACCTGACCGATAATCTCGGCTGCGGTCAGATTGCGCACCAGTTTCTGCGTGCCCGTGTGACAGAACGAACAGGTCAACGTGCACCCGACCTGAGAACTCACGCACAATGTCCCGCGCCCTTCTTCAGGGATGTACACCACCTCGACCTCGTGACCGCCAGCAATGCGCACCAGATATTTGCGTGTGCCGTCTTCTGACACCTGCTTGGTCACAACCTCAGGCACGGCAATCACGAATTTCTCAGCCAGTTCCGCGCGAAATGTCTTGGACAGGTTGGTCATATCCGCAAAATCACGCGTGCCCCATTGATAAATCCACTGCCAAATCTGGCCGACCCGCATCTTGGCCTGCTTTTCCGGCGTGCCATGGGCGATCAAGACATCCCGCATCGCGTCACGCGTCAAACCGACAAGGTTGATCGGCCCCTCCGGCAATTTGCGCGGAATGGTCATGACATCTTGAGTGATCGGCGCGGTCGCAGACATTGGGATTCTCCGGGATGTGGGTGTTTCAGCGGTCTATATAGGCATTCGCGCCCAGATCTAAATGAAAAAAGCCCCGCCACTGGCGAGGCCCTCTAAGATATCGCCCAAAGCCTAGCCGCCGCAGCGCTTTGCCGCGTCTTCAACAGCTGCGGTAAAGCCCAGCAATGAAAATGTGTCTTTGGTCTGTGTGCCACGACCGGAACGGGCCGTCATGATGGCGCTCGCCCCCCGCTTCATCGCAGTGATGATCTTGTTGTCATCCTCGGGGGTTGCAGGCCACGCCCATTCACCTTCGGTGAACAATTCAAACGTGGTGCCGCTGATATCCATGTTTACGGTCGATCCAGATGCAAAGGGATAACCGCCTGTGAATGCAACCTGACCCTTGGCCCCCGCACTGGGGCGGTAAAAAACCATCAGCAATGTCTGGCCACGGTTCACAGCAACAACGCGCCCGTCCCGCGAATTCACCATTTCCTTGGGCGTTGAAACACCCCAGCATTCGGTCGGATTGTCTTCGACGAAAACGCTCCAATCGGTTTCCGCAGCAACACGATTAGTGCTTTGCGATTGCGCCATCGCGCCACCCGCAGCGAACCCCGCAAGGGCTGCGGCCAAACCAATTGTTCTTAACTTCATCATCTACCTAGGCCTCCAGCCGCCATTATCCTCAACATTTCCATCAACTCCACCGGCAGCCTTTCGGGAGGCGCTCTTTAAAGGAACTGTATTTCTCTCGACAACAAGCATATTAACGCCAAACAGGCGACCTGCGAAACCCTGATTGGCAGGAATTCGCCCAACAAAAGGATGAAAGATGACACAACCGGCCCCCTTTGCAGAAATCTGGCGCGGCACCTTCCTTGAAAGCGTGCATTCGGGCCATGCGGTTGTGTGCGATGAAAAGGGCCAGATCGTCCACGCATGGGGAAATCCCGAGGCCGTCATCCTCCCGCGGTCATCCGCCAAAATGATACAGGCTCTGCCTCTGGTGCGCTCTGGCGCTGCGGATGCGATGGGCCTGGGGCCCCAACATCTTGCGCTTGCTTGCGCCTCACATCAGGCCGCCAGCCTTCACACGGGGATCATCGGGAAATGGCTTGATACCATGGGCCTTGGCGACAGCGATTTTCGTTGCGGCTCCGCCGTTCCAGGCGACATGGATGCACGCGACGCCCTGATCCGCGCCGATGAAAAGCCCTGCCAAATTCATCATGAATGCTCGGGCAAACATGCAGGCTTCCTGACGTTGAACAAACACCTCGGCGGCGATGCGGATTATGAAAAACCCGACCACCCCGTACAAAAGGCCTGCCTCGAGGCATTCGAAGGTGTCACAGACCTCACTTCCTTCGGTTACGGGATCGACGGTTGCTCCGTGCCGAATTTCGCGACCACATTGCACGGCATGGCCCGCGCGATGGCGCATTTCGCAGCAGCCCCCGATGGCTCGGCCGAGGCAAGACTGCATCAGGCGATGCGCTTGCACCCCGAACTCGTCGCCGGTGAAACCCGCGCTTGCACAGGTCTCATGCGTGCGATGAACGGCAAAGTGGCAATAAAAACAGGCGCAGAAGGGTTCTTCATCGCGATCCTGCCCGAACAAAAACTTGGCGTTGCCCTCAAAGCGTCCTGCGGCACTGTGCGGGCCTCGAACTGCGCCATCGCCTCAATTCTGGTGAAACTCGGGGCCCTCGACCCCAACCACCCAGAGGCGCTGAAATACCGCAATGCACCAATCGAAAACCGCCGCGGCATTATTACTGGCAGCATTAAACCCGCCGCAACCTTCGCTTAAAACACGCGGTGCCCCATTTCCAAATGGTTAAGAATCCCGGGGTATGGGGCAGCGCCCCATGCACCTCTCCGCCTAAACGACAAACTCGTTCTTGGCATAGCCCTGCACATACAGCAGCGCCGTCAGGTCACCAAAGTTGACCCGGACATCACATTCCGCGGCCACCACCGGTTTGGCATGCAACGCAACACCCATACCCGCGCGGTGCAACATGCCCAGATCATTGGCACCATCGCCAACAGCCAGCACATCCGCTTCTGCCAGGCCAAGCCGTTTCGTGATGTCGTCCAACGCGTCGACCTTGGCTTGCTTGCCCAGAATTGGCTCAGCAACCTCACCCGTCAGTTTGCCTTCACTGACCAGCAGCGTATTCGCCCGGTTCTCGTCAAACCCCAACGCCTTGGCCACCGATGACGTGAACGCCGTGAAACCGCCCGAAACAAGCGCCGCATAAGCGCCGTTCGCCTTCATCGTCGCCAAAAGGGCCCGCCCGCCCGGCATATAAGTGATCCGCTGCTCCAGAACGCGGCCGATTACGGCTTCTTCCAGACCGGCAAGCAGGCCAACCCGCTCACGCAATGCCCCCTCGAAATCCAGCTCGCCGTTCATGGCACGCGCTGTGATATCCTTGACCCGCGCGCCCACGCCCGCCTCATCTGCCAATTCGTCGATACATTCCTGCTGGATCATCGTACTGTCCATATCGGCCAACAGCATTTTTTTGCGCCGCCCACTCGCTGGCACAATGATCAAATCAACACCCATACCCTGACATTCGGCCCAGATATCCCAGCGGTTCCCCGGCATTCGCATCATATTGAATGTCGCGGCCTCGTCGGGGGCCAGCCAGATCGCGTCCCCGCCGCCCCAGGCATTGCGCAGGCTATCGACCAACGCAGCCTCCAGCTTTGGTCTTTGAGGAGAGGTTAACAAAGTCACACTATGCATCGTCGAGTTTCCGATCCGCGTCAGAGCTGTCGTAAAAAGCCAATCAAGCGGCGTTCTAGCGATATTTTCCGGCTTGTGCCAGACCGTCCGCACCTCTAGATGCAGCGATGGGACACCCTTCCCCAACGAAGGGCGCTTATCTGAAAGGGTAGCTAAATGGCTATTACAGTACCTACCACGCGACCAACGAATCCGCGTTTTTCCTCCGGCCCCTGCGCCAAACCCCCCGCATATGATCTGACCAAGCTTGCAAGCGCGCCATTGGGCCGCAGCCACCGTGCTGCACCGGGCAAAGCCAAGCTGCTTGCCGCGATCGAGACAACGCGCGAGATTCTCGGCGTGCCTGCGGATTACAAAATCGGCATCGTGCCCGCCTCCGATACCGGCGCTTACGAGATGGCCATGTGGACCATGCTGGGCGAACGCCCCGCTGAAATGGTCGCCTGGGAATCATTCGGCGCTGGCTGGGTCACTGATGCCGTCAAACAGCTGAAAATCGAACATGCCGTCCACACTGCCGACTACGGCCAGATCGTGGATATGGCGTCGCTCAACTATGACAACGACGTATGCTTTACCTGGAACGGCACCACATCCGGTGTGCGCGTTCCGACCGGTGATGTGATCCCCGCCGATCGCAAGGGCCTGACCCTGTGCGACGCGACCTCTGCCGCCTTCGCGATGGACCTGCCCTGGGACAAGCTGGATGTGACCACCTTCAGCTGGCAAAAAGTGCTCGGCGGCGAAGCGGCGCATGGCATGCTGATCCTCAGCCCGCGCGCGGTTGAACGGCTCGAAAACTACACGCCTGCATGGCCCCTGCCCAAGATTTTCCGCCTCACCAAAGGTGGCAAGCTGATCGACGGCATTTTCAAGGGTGAAACCATCAACACGCCTTCCATGCTGTGTGTCGAAGATTACTTGCTGGCGCTGGACTGGGCGAAATCTGTTGGCGGCCTGCAAGGCCTTATCGGTCGCGCCGATGCCAACACCGCCGCGATTGCCAAGTTTGTGCAAGACCACGACTGGATCGATTTCCTTGCCACCGATCCCGCGACACGGTCCAACACATCTGTCTGCCTCAAGTTCACAGATGACCGTATCGCTGATGGCGCTGCCTTCGCCAAAGCCGTTGCAAAACGCCTGGCCGACGAAGATGTAGCACTGGACGTTGGTGCCTACCGCGATGCCCCTCCGGGCCTGCGCATCTGGTGCGGCGGCACGGTTGAAACCTCGGATATCGAGGCAATGCTGCCGTGGCTTGCTTGGGCGTTTGAGTCCGAAATCAACGCATAATTCCGGGTTCCCCGCCCTGCGCCGCGCGTAGGGTGGGTGCCAACCCACACCCCCCTTCTATTTAAAAAAGGAGCGCCAAACATGGCCCCCAAAGTTCTCATTTCCGACAGCCTGTCCGAAGCCGCCGTTCAAATCTTCAAAGACCGTGGCATCGAGGTCGATTTCCAGCCTGATCTGGGCAAGGACAAAGAAAAACTGGCCGCCATCATCGGCAACTACGACGGTCTTGCCATCCGCTCGGCGACCAAAGTGACCGAAGCGATCCTTGCAAATGCGAAGAACCTCAAGGTTATCGCCCGCGCCGGTATCGGTACAGACAACATCGACAAAGACGCCGCATCGAAAAAAGGTGTGATCGTCATGAACACGCCTTTCGGCAACATGATCACCACCGCCGAACACGCCATCGCGATGATGTTCGCCGTGGCCCGTCAAATCCCCGAAGCCTCTGCATCGACCCACGCCGGTAAATGGGAAAAGTCCAAGTTCATGGGCGTCGAGCTGACAGGCAAAACCCTTGGCGTCATTGGTGCGGGCAACATCGGTGGCATCGTGTGCGACCGTGCGCGCGGGCTGAAGATGAAAGTCGTCGCCTATGATCCCTTCCTTGGCGAAGAAAAAGCCAAGAAAATGGGCGTCGAAAAGGTCGAGCTTGACGAATTGCTGGCCCGCGCTGATTTCATCACGCTGCACGTCCCCTATACCGATCAAACCGCCAACATCCTGTCCAAGGAAGCCCTGGCCAAGACCAAAAAAGGCGTGCGCATCATCAACTGTGCCCGCGGTGGTCTGGTAGACGAAGAAGCCCTGGCCGAAGCGTTGAAATCCGGCCATGTCGCTGGTGCTGCCTTTGACGTGTTCAAAGTAGAACCCGCAACCGAAAACGTTTTGTTCGGTCTGCCAAACGTGGTCTGCACCCCACACCTTGGTGCCGCCACGACCGAAGCTCAGGAAAACGTGGCCCTGCAAGTCGCCGAACAGATGTCCGATTACCTACTGACAGGCGCTGTTTCCAACGCCTTGAACATGCCATCGGTTACAGCTGAAGAAGCCAAAGTCATGGGCCCATGGATCACTTTGTCCGGCCACCTTGGCGCGTTTATCGGCCAGATGACGGACGAGCCGATCAAGGCGATCAACATCCTGTACGACGGTCAGGTATCTGAAATGAACCTGAACGCGCTGAACTGCGCGGTTGTTGCAGGCATCATGAAACGCGCGAACCCCGATGTGAACATGGTCAGCGCACCTGTGGTTGCCCGTGAAAAAGGCATCCAGATCAGCACCACAAACCAGGACAAATCCGGCGTGTTCGACGGCTATGTCAAGGTGACGGTCGTGACCGAAAAGCGCGAACGCTCCATCGCGGGCACCGTGTTCTCGGACGGGAAGCCACGTTTCATCCAGATCAAAGGCATCAACATCGACGCCGAAATCGGCGCGCACATGCTGTACACCACCAACGAAGATGTCCCCGGCATCATCGGCACATTGGGCCAGACGCTGGGTGCCAACGGTGTGAACATCGCGAACTTTACCTTGGGCCGCTCGGCTGCCAAAGGCGAGGCGATTGCGCTGCTCTACATCGATGACGCTGTATCTGCAGCCGTGATCAAGCAATTGCAAGACACAGGCCTGTTCACCCAGGTCAAAGAGCTTGAGTTCGACGTTTCCTAAACGCCTCCAGCATGATTTCTCCAAAGCGCCCCCTTCAAGGGGCGCTTTTTTCGTTCGGCCCGACAGCCTCCAAACCGCAGCCGTCAAATCAGACAGCACCAACGCCAGCCCGGCTTCCCCTTTTCCCGCAGATCAGGCATCATAAGACCAAGCAACAAGGAAATATGTTCATGTCCACGCCCATCTATGCCGTCGGTGATATTCACGGCCAACTCGACGACCTGCACCGCGTGCTGGAGTTGATCGAAGCAGACGGTGGCAAAGACGCCGAAATCGTGTTTCTGGGGGATTACGTCGATCGCGGCCCCGACAGCAAAGGCGTCGTTGATCTGCTGATGACAGGGATCACCCAAGGCCGTAACTGGACCGCCATCCGCGGCAATCATGACCGGTATTTCACCCGTTTTCTGGACGACCAAACCGTCTTCGATCCAGCCACCCGCGCAGATCTGTTCTGGATGAACCCACGCTTGGGCGGGGATAAAACCCTGCTTTCATATGGCGTTGTCGGCGAAGATTACGCGCCCGTCGACCCAATCCATCAAGCAGCGCTACAGGCGGTGCCGCAATCACACCGCGATTTTCTGGATAACCTGCCGAATATTCACATCACCGATCACCTGATTTTCGCCCACGCAGGCCTGCGCTACGGCGTTCCGATCCAGGATCAAGTCGAAGACGATCTGATCTGGATCCGCGGCGACTGGCTGACCGAATATCACGATTTCGGCCGCCCCGTCGTGCACGGGCATACCGCCGTCGACTATCCCGAACACCACGGATACCGCATCAACCTTGACGCTGGCGCGGGCTATTTCAAGCCGCTCCAAGCGGCAGTTTTCGAAGGTCAGGACGTCCATGTGATATCCGAAAAAGGCAGGGTGCCGCTCCGCCCCGCAAGCTAATTCCAAATGGACTTAAATCCCGGGGGAGTCGCGGCATCGCCGGGACGGGGGCTGGCCCCCTAAACCCCGGTCCAGTCCAGAACCACCTTGCCGGACAAGCCCGATTTCATCGCTGCAAACCCGGCCTCGAACTCATCCGCACCAAAGCGGTGGGTGATGATCTTGGAAACATCCAACCCGTTTTCGAGCATAGCAATCATCTTGTACCATGTCTCGAAAATCTCGCGGCCATAGACGCCTTTAATGGTGATCGCCTTGAACACGATCCGGCTCCAATCCACCGGCGACTTGCCGGGGGGAATCCCCAGCATGGCAATGCGGCCCCCCATGGTCATCGCTTCGACCATTTGGTCCAGCGCCATCTGGTTGCCTGACATTTCCATGCCGACGTCAAAGCCCTGCTTCATCTTCAGCTTTGCGATCACATCATTCAGATCTTCTTTGGCGACGTTGACTGGCGTCACATCCGCAACCTGCGCTGCCAGTTCCAGACGCGCAGGATTAACATCCGTGATCGCAACATGGCGCGCACCGACATGCCGCGCGACCGCTGCGGCCATGATACCGATCGGCCCTGCACCGGTAATCAACACGTCCTCGCCCACCAGATCAAAACTAAGCGCTGTGTGAACAGCATTGCCAAGCGGATCAAGGATCGCCCCGATGTCATCGGAAATCTCGTCCGGCAGCGGCACCACATTGAACGCGGGCAGACGCAGGTATTGCGCAAAGGCACCCTGTTCGTTCACGCCAATGCCCCGCGTTGCCGGATCAAGATGAAACTTCCCCGACCGTGACTGGCGGGATGTCTTGCCAATCAAATGCCCCTCGCCGGAACATCTTTGCCCAATGGTCAGATCAGTGACATTGCGCCCCAACTCCACAATCTCTCCGGCGAATTCATGGCCTGTGATCAACGGCACAGGCACGGTTTTCTGCGCCCATTCATCCCAGTTCCAAATGTGAATGTCGGTGCCACAAATACCGGTCTTGTTGACCTTGATCAGCACATCATCCGGCCCGATTTCGGGAACCGGTGCGCGGGTCATCCACAAACCTTCGCGCGGCTCCGATTTACACAGCGCTTTCATCTGGTTGCTCATGACAAAACCCCGCAGGCCTTGCCCGCGACCTCGAAGGCGACAAGCGCGCGGTCCAGTTCATCCTTCGTCAACGCAGCGTTCATCTGCGTTCTGATCCGCGCCTGACCCCGCGGGACAACCGGAAAGAAGAACCCGCTGACATAGACGCCTTCCTCGAACAGTTTGGTCGCCATATCCTGCGCCAATTGGGCCTCGCCCAACATCACCGGGATGATGGGATGTTCACCAGGCAACAGATCAAAGCCCAGATCGGTCAACCCCTTGCGCCAATAGGCAGCGTTCTCAAACAATCTCGCGCGCAGATCATCGCCCTTCTCGACCAGCTCAAGCGCCTTGATACCTGCCATCACGATGGACGGCGGCAGGGAGTTCGAAAACAGATAGGGGCGCGCGCGCTGGCGCAGCAGATCAATCACAGGCTGCGGCCCCGCGATATAGCCACCGATCGCACCGCCAAGCGCCTTGCCCAGCGTCCCCGTCAGAATATCCACATCCACACCGAAATGTGCCGGCGTCCCTGCCCCTTTCGGCCCCATAAAGCCGGTGGAATGGCAGTCGTCGACCATAACGAGGGCTTCGTATTTTTCTGCGAGGCGGGTAATGTCCGGCAGATTAGCCAGATAGCCGTCCATGCTGAACACGCCATCCGTCGCAATCATGATGAACCGCGCCCCTTCTTCACGGGCAAGCTTTAGCTGTCCCTCAAGGTCGTTCATGTCGGAATTGGCATAGCGATAGCGCTTGGCCTTGCACAGGCGGATGCCGTCAATGATCGACGCGTGGTTCAAACTATCCGAGACGATTGCGTCTTCGGGCCCGAAAAGCGGTTCGAACAAGCCGCCATTGGCATCGAAACACGCCGCGAACAGGATCGAATCATCCTTGCCCAGAAACTTGGCCAGCTTCTGTTCAAGTTCGCGGTGGATATCCTGGGTGCCACAGATGAACCGGACCGACGCCATGCCGAACCCTCGGGGGCCCATGGCATCCTGGGCTGCTTTGATCAGGTCGGGGTGATCGGCCAACCCTAGGTAATTATTGGCACAAAGGTTGATGACATGCCGCCCGGCGACATCAATATTACCCGACTGGGGCGAGGTGATCATGCGCTCGCGCTTCATCATGCCTTCCGCCTCGATTTGCGCAAGTGTGGCTGTGACGTGGTCGAGATAAGTCTGGGTCATGATGAAGCTCCTTTTCAGAACTTCTATCATAGCGGATTATTTTCCGGAACAGGGGAAATCCTATATGACGGATTTATTCCTGTATTTTGGAATCAAGCATTCTGAACGACCAGAAATGCCCGAACGGCCCCGCCTATTGCCGTAATCGCATGGGGAACGTCGGCAGGATACCGCGCCGTGTCGCCAGTGTTGATCGTGCTTTCGGCGTCGCCGCTTTGCAGGCCTGCTGTGCCCTGGATAACTGTCAGATGTTCGCGGGCACCGCGGGTATGGGGCTGGCTGTCCAGTTTCCCGCCCGCATCAATCAAAAGTTCGTAAACTTCGTGCTTACCGGCCTCTTCGGGCGGAGAAAGGATGCGGATGTGGCATCCCGTTCCCAGATTATGGATCGTGGGCACTTCGGCGGCGCGCAAGATTTCGATCTGGGCCGGAGTTTGAGTGCTGTCCAGAAGCCCCGCAAAATCGACCTGCAAAGCCCGTGTCAGGTTCCACAATGTTGCGATTGTCGGGCTGCTTTCGCCACGTTCAATCTGGCTGACCATCGACCGGGACACGCCCGAAAGCTTGGCCACGGCATCAAGGCTGAGGCCTTGTGCAGTACGGGCCGATTTGAGGCGCGAGGGCAATTGGGTAAGAATAGCGTCAGGGTTATCCGTCATAGTGGATAACTGCACGTCGGGCATCCCCCCTGTCAATGGCTGTGTTTTTTGCAAAGCGCCGGGGGTTTTGCACCCCCGGACCCCCGCAGGATATTTCCGAGCCAGAGAAGCCGGTTAAAAGAACCGGTCGGCAAAGGCCGCAAGAGCCATCGCGCCGAGAGCGCCCAGAAGTGCGGCAAGGGCGATCCAGCGTTTGAAGCCTTTTCGCGGCGGTTCGGCTTCTTGTTGTTGCCGGATAAGCGCTGCTTCGACCAAGGCGGGCAAGCGCGGGCCGAAACGGGCCAGAACGCGGGCGGTATTGGTAAGGTCGCGCACGACGGCTTTGGGACCGATGGATTTGGAAATATAATCGGTCACAATCGGGCTCGAGACTTGCCAGATGTTGATATGCGGGTTGAGAGAGCGCGCCACGCCTTCGACCACCACCATTGTACGTTGCAGCAAGATCAGTTCGGTGCGGGTTTCCATGCCGAAGCGTTCTGTTACCTCGAACAGATAGGTGAGCAGTCGGGCCATTGAGATACGTGTGGCATCCATGCCGAAGATCGGCTCTCCGACAGCGCGCAGGGCACGGGCAAATTCATCGACATCTTTGTCGGCTGGCACATAGCCTGCTTCGAAATGCACCTCGGCCACGCGTTTGTAGTCTTTGCGGATGAACCCGAACAGGATTTCCGCGTAGACGCGGCGGGTGTATTCGTCGATGTGGCCCATGATGCCGAAGTCATAGGCGATAATGTTGCCGTTCGGTGCTACCTTGAGGTTGCCCTGATGCATATCCGCATGAAAATAACCGTCGCGCAGCGCGTGGTTCAGGAACAGTTGCAACACACGGTCCCCGATGGCGACGCGGTCGTGACCTGCGCCATCAATCGCAGCGTTGTCGCCCATCGGTACACCGTCAGCCCATTCCAGGGTCATCACACGGCGCGCAGAAAATTCCCATTTGATCGCGGGCAGTTGGAAGCCTTCGTCATTCTTGGTGTTGGCGGCAAACTCGGACGCGGCAGAGGATTCAAGCCGCAGGTCCAGTTCTCCGCGCACGACGCCATCGAAATGCTCAATCACCTCGGTCGGGCGCAGGCGACGTGACCCGGGGGAAAACAGTTCAACCATGCGCGCGGCAAGATAGAAGGCGTCGACATCCTTGCGGAATGCTTTCTCGATGCCGGGGCGCAGGACCTTGACGGCCACATCTTCGCCGGTTTCGGCGATGGTGGCACGGTGTACCTGCGCGATCGAGGCCGCAGCCACGGGTTCGCTGAAAGTGGAAAAGATCGCATCGACCGGCAGGCCGAGTTCTTTTTCGACTTCGGCTTTGGCCTGCTCGATTGAAAATGGTGGCAGTTTGTCTTGGAGCACGCGCAATTGAACGGCCAGTTCATCGCCCACCACATCGGGGCGGGTCGACAGAACCTGACCGAATTTGATGTAGGCCGGGCCAAGGGCGGTTAATGCGCGGGTCGCGGGCGGCATTGACGGATCACCCGCATAGCCCAGAAATTTGAACGGTTTACCAAGCGCCTTGGCCACGAAGCGCAGCGCCGGGGTCGCGTCGAATGCATCCAGCACGACATTCATGGCACCTGTACGTTCAAGAGTGGCACCGGTGCGGACAAGCCGCCAGATATTATGTGGTCCGCGCATTTTAGATTTTCCAGCCTGAATGAAGTGCCGCGACGCCCATCGTCAGGTTGCGGTATTTAGCCTGCTCGAAACCGGCGGCCTTGACCATGCCAAGGAACGTTTCCTGATCGGGGAAATTTCGAATAGATTCAACAAGGTACTGATAGCTGTCACGGTCGTTCGCGATCAGTTTTCCCATCCGGGGAATCACGTTGAAGCTGTAGAGATCATAGGCTTTTTGCATCATCGGGTTCGGCAGCTGGCTGAATTCCAGCACCATCAGACGGCCACCGGGGCGCAGCACACGGTAGGCTTCGTTCAGGGCCTCTTGGGGGCGGGTGACGTTGCGGATGCCAAAGCTGATTGTGTAGACGTCGAATGTGTTATCCTCGAACGGCAGCGCCATTGCGTCGCCCACGACCCAATCAAGGCTGTCGACCATCGCCGCCGCTTCGGCACGTTTGCGCCCCTCGACCAGCATGGGTTCGGTCAGATCCAGCACTGTGGCATGGCCCGATCCGGCGCGTTCAAGAAACTTGAACGACACATCACCGGTGCCGCCGGCCACATCCAGCAGCTTTTGACCAGCGCGCGGGGCCAGCCAATCCATCATCGCTTCTTTCCAGATGCGGTGGATGCCGACGCTCATGACATCGTTCATGATGTCGTATTTACTGGCGACAGAGTTAAAGACACCCTGCACGCGCCCGGCTTTGTCGCCTTCGGCCACGGTTTCAAATCCGAAGTGGGTGGTTTTGTCGCTATCGTTTGTCATGGGGTCTTGTGGTCCTTTGATCTGCACCTTTGTTATAGGGCGTAGGGGGGCGGGTACAATGCGCCCCTTTTGTCACAGGGGAAACAACATGCCTGAACTGCCAGAAGTCGAAACAGTGCGCCGCGGCCTATCCCCCGTGATGGAGGGACAGGTCATTGCGCGCGCCGATGTGAACCGGCCCGATCTGCGCTGGCCCTTTCCACCAGACATGGCTGCACGGCTGACAGGTCAAAAGGTGGAACGGCTGCGCAGGCGGTCGAAATACATTCTGGCTGATCTGTCATCGGGGGAATCATTGCTGATTCATCTGGGCATGTCGGGGCGGATGCTGATTTCGGGTGATCCGTTGGGGCAATTCGTGCATGACCATCCGTCACCTGAAAAGCACGATCATGTGGTGTTCCACATGGCGAACGGGGCGCGGGTCACCTTTAACGATCCGCGCCGTTTTGGCGCGATGGACCTGCTGGATACGCAAACCGCAGGCGCCCATAAATTGCTGTCCTCGATCGGGCCAGAACCCTTGGGCAATGATTTTCACGAGGCGCATCTGGTGGCGGCCCTAAAGGGGCGCAACATGCCGATCAAATCCGCGCTTTTGGATCAACGCATCGTGGCGGGCCTTGGAAATATCTATGTATGTGAAACGCTTTACCGGGCGCGCATTCATCCCGCACGCAAGGCCGGGCGCATTTCGGCGGCGCGCGTCGCAGGGCTGGTGCCGATCATCCGGCAAGTGTTGGACGAGGCAATCACCGCAGGCGGATCAACCTTGCGCGACTTCAAACAAGCGGATGGCGAATTGGGTTATTTCCAGCACAGCTTTGACGTCTATGGCCGCGAGGGGGAACCTTGCCGCACAGAAGGATGCAGCGAAGATATCGGTCGAATCGTTCAGTCGGGAAGATCATCGTTCTACTGTGCGCAATGCCAAAGATAACTTGAAACGCCACGCGCCCGTGATATTCACATGTTTCAAAGTGTAACAAGCGAGAGCATTCTTGATGGCGTATGAAACAATCACGGTCGATGTAGATAATCACGTAGCACTGGTTACGTTGAACCGACCGGATGCATTGAATGCCCTGAATGACGAGCTGATGAAAGAGCTCGCCGATGCGATGAAAGCAGCGCAGGACAATGAAAAAGTCCGCTGTATCGTCATCACAGGATCTGAAAAAGCGTTCGCAGCAGGTGCCGATATTGCCATGATGCGCGACAAAAGCTTTGTTGATGTGTTCGCGGGCGATCTTTTCACCCCGGAAACAGACCAGATCATGCGTGTTCGCAAACCGATTATCGCCGCAGTGTCGGGCTATGCGCTTGGCGGTGGCTGCGAATTGGCGATGATGTGTGACTTTATCATCTGTTCCGAAACCGCGAAATTCGGCCAGCCCGAGATTAACCTGGGCGTTGTTGCCGGTATCGGCGGCACCCAGCGTCTGACCCGTGCGATTGGTAAATCCAAAGCGATGGATATGAACCTGACCGGCCGTTTCATGGACGCCGCCGAAGCAGAGCGCGCAGGTCTGGTATCGCGCGTTGTGCCCGTCAAAAAGCTGATGGAAGAAGCCCTGGCCGCCGCTGGCAAGATCGCCGAGAAATCCATGATCACCACGATGGTTGTCAAAGAAGCGGTGAACCGCGCCTTTGAAGTACCGCTTCGCGAAGGTCTGTTGTTTGAACGCCGCGTCTTCCATTCGCTGTTTGCGACCGAAGATCAGAAGGAAGGCATGTCTGCTTTCCTCGAAAAGCGCGAAGCACAGTTCCGCGACAAGTAAAAACGCCTTTGCGGGTTTGCAAAGCGCATCGGGTTGGACTATAGGCAACCCCAATACATGCGCGTGCAGCCCGCTCAGGCTAGAATCACCTTATCGGATATTGGCTCCGGTCTTTGGGTTTGTGTCGCGTATTCGCAATTTGAACAGACCCAAGATGAAGGATGATCCTCATGGCAAATACACCACAGGCAAAAAAACGCGCCCGTCAAAACGAAGCACGTTTCCAGATCAACAAAGCACGTCGTTCGCGCATCCGCACGTTCCTGCGCAAAGTTGAAGAAGCCATCGAATCTGGCGACAAGGAAGCTTCGGTTGCGGCGCTTCGCGCTGCACAGCCAGAACTGATGCGTGGCGTTACAAAAGGTGTGTTCCATAAAAACACCGCTTCCCGGAAGATGTCGCGCCTTGCATCGCGCGTAAAAGCACTGGGCTGAATCGGGAACGTTTCACCTAAGCTGTTGAAAGAATAAGGCATCGCTTGGCGGTGCCTTTTTTTATTTTCCGGGAAACACTTTTTACGAGATTAGATTCTTTTCCACCAATCCCTGAGTCAAGTTTGAAGATGTGTTGAAACGGCGCCTTTTACATTGCTAGAAGTGTTGAGCGCGATTCACTTCGCTTGGGGGGATGGGCCCGAACGGACCTTTGCATTTGCTAGAATGCTCTGATCCAGACGGGGATATTTTGGACACCTTGCTAGGGGTTTCCAATCATTCTGCAGATGTAGCTAACGGCACATTTGCCCTGTCTTTGATACTTCGAACGGTGCGTTCGACAGCAATGCTAGGCTTATTCTGCCTCAAGCATCCATGTCGGAATGAACCTTATAAAATATGTCCGAGGGACGTTTGACCGGTTTTCTGATGGGACCGGAACAATGGTCTTATGCCTTCTGACAAGAGTAACATTTGTATTCAACCGAAACGGGTTGAAGCAGACGATGGGGACAGTTGGTTAAATGATGCAGGCGCAGTGGGCAAATATCAGAAACCGTTTATTGAAAACGGTCGGGCAGAATAACTTTACCACATGGATCGACCCGCTTTCGCTGGGGGCCACCGAAGACGGCGTCAGCACGCTGTTCGTTCCGACGAATTTCTTCGGCAATTACGTCAGCCAGAATTTTGCTGATCTGATCTTGCACGAGATGCAGAACGAGAATGATGGAATCACGCGCCTGAAATTCACCGTTGGCGGCGCTGAAAGGCCCGCAGCACTCGAAGCCGCCAAAGTCCCTGCCAGACCTGCACCCGTTCAAGCTGCTAACAGCAATCCGTTGAACACTGCCCCTTTGGATGCGCGTTTCAGCTTTGACAATTTCGTGGTCGGTAAGCCGAACGAATTGGCCCATGCCGCTGCCCGCCGTGTGGCCGAAGGTGGCCCCGTCACATTCAACCCGTTGTTCCTGTATGGTGGCGTTGGCCTTGGTAAAACCCACCTGATGCACGCGATCGCCCAAGAGCTGCACATCCGCAAGCCAGAGCTGAACGTGCTGTATCTGTCGGCAGAACAGTTCATGTACCGTTTCGTTCAGGCCCTGCGGGACCGCAAAATGATGGATTTCAAGGAAATCTTCCGGTCTGTTGATGTGCTGATGGTTGATGATGTCCAGTTCATTGCGGGCAAGGACAGCACTCAGGAAGAGTTCTTTCACACCTTCAACGCGCTGGTCGATCAAAACAAACAGATCATCATTTCCGCCGACCGCGCCCCCGGCGAGATCAAGGATCTCGAGGACCGCGTGAAATCACGCCTTCAATGTGGTTTGGTCGTTGACCTGCACCCGACCGACTATGAATTGCGTTTGGGCATCCTGCAAAGCAAGGTTGAAACCCAGCAGAAAAACTATCCGGGTCTGGAAGTCGAAGCTGGCGTTCTCGAATTTCTGGCGCACCGGATCACGACAAACGTGCGCGTACTAGAAGGGGCGTTGACCCGTCTGTTCGCATTTGCGTCGCTTGTGGGTCGTGAAATCAACATGGACCTGACCCAGGATTGTCTGGCCGATGTCCTGCGTGCCTCGGAGCGCAAGATCAGCATCGAAGAGATCCAGCGCAAGGTATCCGAACATTATAACATCCGTCTCAGTGACATGGTTGGCCCAAAGCGCCTGCGCAGCTATGCGCGCCCCCGTCAGGTGGCGATGTATCTGTCCAAAAAACTGACCAGCCGTTCCCTGCCTGAAATCGGTCGCCGTTTTGGCGGACGTGATCACACAACCGTCATGCACGGCGTGAAACGCATCGAAGAGCTCAAGCAAAGTGATGGCCAGATTGCCGAAGATCTGGAATTGCTGCGCCGCGCGTTGGAAGCATAATACCCATATCTATGACAGAACAGGTGCGAAGGCCTTGACGGGCCTTCGTTTCGCGCTGAAAAGTCAATAAAACTCTTGTGAATACACCGGTATCGGGTAGTTTGCCCTCCCGGACTGCCGGAATGGAGATGGATATGAAATTCAGCATCGAACGCGCCGCTCTGCTTAAAGCAGTGTCACAGGCTCAATCAGTCGTCGAGCGCCGGAATACCATTCCGATCCTTGCCAACGTGCTGATCGAAGCGGAAGGCAGCGATGCCTCGTTCCGCGCCACCGATCTGGACATCGAAGTCGTGGACAAGGCCCCCGCTCAGGTAGAGCGCGCAGGTGCTACCACCGTTTCCGCCACAACATTGCACGAAATCGTTCGCAAACTGCCCGATGGCGCGCTGATTACGCTGACATCCGACAGCGCCGCTGGCCGACTGACAGTCGAAGCGGGCCGCTCCAACTTCTCGCTGGCGACATTGCCGCGCGAAGATTTCCCCGTCATGGCGACGTCTGAATATCAATCGAACTTCAAGGCCCCCGCACCCGTGCTGCGCCGCCTGTTCGATAAGTCGAAATTCGCGATCTCGACCGAAGAAACACGGTACTATCTGAACGGTGTTTACATGCATATTTCGGAAAGCGACGGCAGCAAGGTTTTGCGCTGTGTTGCCACCGATGGCCACCGCCTGGCCCGCATTGATGCACCGATGCCCGATGGTGCGGCTGACATGCCAGGCGTGATTGTGCCGCGCAAGACCGTTGGCGAATTGCGCAAGCTGCTGGATGATGACGAGATGGAGATCGCCGTGTCGGTCTCCGAAACCAAGATCCGGTTTGCAACACCCGATATTACCCTGACCTCGAAAGTAATCGACGGCACCTTCCCAGATTACACCCGCGTGATCCCCCAAGGAAACACCCGCAGAATGGAAGTCGACGCCAGCGATTTTGCTCGCGCCGTTGACCGTGTGGCGACCGTCAGCTCTGAACGGTCCCGTGCCGTTAAACTGCAACTGGACGAAGACCGCTTGATTCTTTCCGTGAATGCGCCCGACAGCGGTGCAGCCGAGGAAGAACTGGTTGTGGCCTATGCGGATGAACGTCTGGAAATCGGTTTTAACGCAAAATACCTGCTTGAGATCGCAAGCCAGGTAGACCGCGAAAACGCTGTGTTCCTGTTCAACTCATCCGGTGATCCGACATTGATGCGGGAAGGCAATGACATGTCTGCCGTCTATGTCGTAATGCCAATGCGTGTGTAACGCGCCGGAATTTTTCAAAAATTCCGGCCCGTTTTCTTTGAAAGAAAACGGCGCTGAACGATGACACAGCTTTTTATCTCTAATCTGACGCTGTCGCATTTCAGGTCACACAAGCGGGCTGTGATCGAAACTGATGCGCGCTCCGTTGCGATACACGGCCCCAATGGTGCGGGGAAAACCAACATCCTCGAGGCTGTCTCGCTCCTTTCGCCCGGCCGTGGCCTGCGTCGTGCCAGCGCCATGGACATGACGCGCCGGCCCGAGGCGCTTGGCTGGAAGCTGACCGCAATCGTGCATTCGCTCGGTCAGGTGCACGAAATCGAAACCTGGTCCGAAAACGGTGCCGCACGGCAAGTCCGCATCGACGGCAAGGCGACCCCTCAGACCGGGCTTGGGCGTATCGCGCGCGTGCTCTGGCTCATTCCGTCAATGGACCGTTTGTGGATCGAAGGAGCCGATGGCCGCCGACGTTTCCTTGACCGGATGACGCTCAGCTTTCTGCCCGATCACGCGGAACAGTCCCTCGCCTATGAAAAAGCGATGCGCGAACGCAATCGCTTGCTCAAGGACATGGTCCGCGAGCCGTCTTGGTACATTGCCCTAGAACAGCAACTGGCCGAAGCCGGGGCCGCCATCCACGCCAACCGGCTGGCAGCACTTGAGGCCATTACCGAAGCACAGGATCAGGCCGAGACAGCATTTCCGACAGCCACCCTAAAGCTTGTGTGCGACATGCCCGCATCTGCGCAGGATTTACGCGCAGCACTTGCCGACAACCGGATGCGCGATCTGGCGGCAGGGCGGACATTGATCGGCCCGCACCGCGCCGATCTCGAAGCGGTCTATGCTGCCAAAGATGTGCCCGCACGGGACTGCTCCACAGGCGAGCAAAAGGCGCTGCTTGTGTCGCTGATCCTTGCCAATGCCCGGGCATTGGCCGCTGATTTCGGGGCACCGCCTTTGCTTTTGCTGGATGAAGTCGCCGCCCATCTGGATGCAAGCCGGCGTGCCGCGCTTTATGATGAAATCACGGCCCTTGGCGCACAGGCGTGGATGACCGGAACGGGGGCAGAATTATTTGACACCCTCAACGCGCGGGCTCAAACCCTCGAGGTCACTGAGACAGACGGCGTTTCGGAAGTAAGGATGCTGCCATGACAATCGCTTTGCCTGACCTGCTGCTGTATTGCGGGGCCTTGGTCATCCTTTTCCTGACGCCCGGCCCGGTCTGGCTTGCCATCATGGCCCGCGCCTTGTCCGGCGGGTTCAAATCCGCCTGGCCGCTTGCCTTGGGTGTTTCCGTCGGCGACATGGTCTGGCCATTGGTTGCCGTGCTGGGCATCAGCTGGATCTTGTCTGTTTTTGACGTTTTCATGCTGGGGATGCGATGGATCGCCTGCGGGGTGTTTCTGGTCATGGGCGCGTTGCTGATCCGCCATGCGGCCGACAAGATTGACCGCGACAGCCGCCTGACCAAACCGGGCGCGTGGTCCGGATTTGCAGCCGGATTGCTGGCGATCTTGGGAAATCCAAAGGCGGTTCTGTTCTATATGGGCGTCTTGCCCGGCTTCTTTGACCTGCGCACAGTCACCTGGCCGGACGTCGTGGCAATCATCCTTGTGTCGGTTGCCATCCCGCTGATTGGCAACCTCGTGATCGCGGCCTTTGTGGGCAAGGTGCGCACCCTGATGACCAATCCTGCGACCCTGAAACGGATCAATATCGTGGCCGGAAGCCTGCTTATTCTGGTGGGGCTGTTGATCCCCTTCCTCTGACACAAAATCTTGTGCCAAAGACGTGACAGTAGCGGCGAAAACGCCTATAAAATGGGTAACAAAAGAAGGTTTCCCAAAATGTCCGACAAAGAGCAGATCACTGAGGAATACGGCGCTGATTCTATCAAAGTTCTCAAAGGGTTAGAAGCTGTACGCAAGCGTCCCGGTATGTACATCGGCGACACTGATGATGGGTCTGGTCTGCACCATATGGTCTATGAGGTGGTCGATAACGGTATCGATGAAGCCTTGGCTGGTCACGCCGACGCTGTGAACGTGACAATTCACGAAGACAGCTCCGTTTCGGTCAGCGACAACGGGCGTGGCATTCCCGTGGGGATTCACCAGGAAGAAGGCGTTTCCGCAGCCGAGGTTATCATGACCCAGTTGCACGCTGGCGGTAAATTCGACAGCAATTCTTACAAGGTTTCCGGTGGTCTGCACGGCGTTGGCGTTTCGGTTGTGAACGCCCTGTCCGATTGGCTGGAACTGCGTATCTGGCGCGAAGGCAAGGAACACGTTGCCCGCTTCGAAGGCGGCTTTACCAAAGAACACCTGTCGGTTGTCGGCCCGACAGATCGCACCGGTACCGAAGTCCGTTTCATGGCCTCGACCAATACATTCTCGAACCTCGAATACAGCTTTGAGACGCTGGAAAAGCGCTTGCGCGAACTGGCGTTTCTGAACTCGGGTGTGCGGATCATCCTGACGGACGAACGCCCCGCCGAGCCCCTGCGCAGCGAACTGTTTTATGAAGGTGGTGTTAAGGAGTTCGTTAAATACCTCGACCGCTCCAAATCGCCCGTCATGCCGGAACCGATCTTCATCACCGGAGAGAAAGACGACATCGGCGTTGAAGTCGCCATGTGGTGGAACGACAGCTATCACGAGAATGTCCTGCCCTTTACCAACAACATCCCGCAGCGCGACGGCGGAACGCATATGGCCGGTTTCCGCGGTGCGTTGACCCGCACGATCAACAACTACGCGCAAGCCTCGGGCATCGCCAAAAAGGAAAAAATCACCTTTACCGGCGATGATGCCCGCGAGGGGCTGACATGTGTTTTGTCTGTCAAAGTGCCCGATCCAAAATTCAGTTCGCAAACCAAAGACAAGCTGGTCAGCTCCGAAGTTCGCCCCGCCGTTGAAGGTCTGGTGAACGAGAAACTGTCAGAGTGGTTCGAAGAGAACCCCCAGGTCGCGAAAATGGTGGTCAGCAAGATCATCGAGGCCGCCCATGCCCGCGAAGCTGCGCGCAAAGCCCGCGATCTGACCCGCCGTAAAACCGCGATGGACGTGAACTTTTTGGCAGGCAAGCTCAAGGATTGCTCCGAGAAAGACCCGTCAAAGACCGAATTGTTCCTGGTGGAGGGTGATTCCGCTGGTGGATCTGCGCAAACCGGACGTGACCGTCAAACCCAGGCGATTCTGCCGCTGAAGGGTAAGATTCTGAACGTCGAACGTGCACGGTTTGACCGGATGCTTGGCTCTCAGGAAATCGGCAACCTTGTTATGGCCCTGGGCACAGGCATTGGCCGCGACGAATTCAACATTGCCAAGCTGCGCTATCATAAGATCGTCATCATGACCGATGCTGACGTCGACGGGGCGCATATCCGGACATTGTTGCTGACGTTCTTCTATCGCCAGATGCCGCAACTTATTGAAAACGGTCATCTTTATATTGCCCAACCGCCCCTTTACAAAGTGTCGCGCGGCAAGTCCGAAGTGTACCTGAAAGACCAGGCCGCGATGGAGGATTACCTGATCCAGCAAGGCATTGACGGCGCGATGCTGCGGCAGGGCAATGGCGAGGAAATCACAGGTCAGGATCTGGCACGCGTTGTCGATCTGGCCCGCCAAATGCGTCGGGTGCTCGAGGCATTTCCAACGCATTATCCCCGCCACATTCTGGAACAAGCCGCGATTGCGGGTGCTTTCGTGCCCGGCGCGGTCGATGCTGACCTGCAAGGTGTGGCCGACAAGGTTGCTGAACGCTTGAACCTGATCGCGCTGGAATGGGAACGCGGCTGGCAAGGCCGCATTACCCAAGATCACGGCGTCCGCCTGGCCCGTATCCTGCGCGGCGTGGAGGAAGTAAGAACCCTCGACGGCAGATTGCTCCGCTCCGGCGAGGCAAAGCGTTCGGGTGGATTTACCCAGCACCTGCAAGACGTCTATAACCTGCCCGCAAAACTGGTCCGAAAAGACCGGTCGCAGATGATCTACGGGCCGATGGATCTGCTTGATGCGATCCTTGCCGAAGGTGAAAAAGGCCTGTCATTGCAGCGCTACAAAGGTTTGGGAGAGATGAACCCCGACCAGCTGTGGGAAACAACGCTCGACCCGGATGCCCGCACCTTGCTGCGGGTCCGCGTCGAGGACATGGCCGAAGCGGATGACCTGTTTACCAAACTGATGGGTGATGTGGTCGAACCGCGTCGAGAGTTCATCCAACAGAACGCTCTGAACGTTGAAAACCTCGACTTTTAAATAGGTGTAGGAATCCCCAAAGCACTTCGCACGCCCCACAATTCTTCGCGAAACACCCATAGTGTTTCGCGAACGGATTCTTTGCTACTTCTGCAATCTAAACCGCGACATCGAATTTTTCCTTCAAGCGCTCGACAGTGGCGCGCCACTTTGGCGTCTTCGGCTTACAGACCGTGTTCTGGTTCCCAAACATTCCGACTTCTTGAATCGCCTGGTTTTCTGGAACCGTGTAAAGCCAATCTACGGGCACAAAATATTCGCTTTTTTCCTGATCATCCTTCAATTCTCGATGATAGCCGCCCGCCAGCTTGTCGAGTGCTGGGCCTCCCTCGATCCGAAACTCGTTTGCGGCGATGCGAGGTCCAGACACACGCCCTACACCAACGAACCCTTTTCCAGGGATCTTGACCCAAATGCGGTCGCCCTCATCCAACATCCGCAGAGAGTTACTATACCAAGAGCCGCCACCGCCGGATACGAAGCCGTATTCAATGGCCTCATCCCATACGCTCGTGTCGTTCGCACCAAAGCTGACATAGAATTCGCCGTTCCAGGGCTCCTTCTCTCCACCTTTCGTGACACTCGCTGCATGAACCTGTACTTCACCCGGATCAATGAGCCAAGCGCGGCTCAAAAGCTGTTGATCTCCAGTGTTGAAGACCTGAAAGAAGAGAACGTTGATCGCCAGGCCCCTGTCGTTGAGATAATTGACGATACGCTCACTGCTGGAATCAAGAGTGGCGGCAACGATGACGACTTGATGACTATCGTTGATGCTATCCTCGTCGAGAAGTTGCCCAAAGAACGCAAGGAAGTCCTGTGATAGGCTCTGGCCAGATTTGAACTTGGAATAGATCGCCGCAACGTCATCCGCCTCGAGACCTTCAATCCAAGATGCGTAATCAAGCGCTTGAGCGACGACTTCGCGCGGAGTTTTGTCTCTTTTAAGTTCGACCACCACAAGCGTGCCATCAGGAGCGATTGCGAGAAGATCGATCCAACCCCCATGCCCTGTACCGACTTGCCGACCAATAAGCATCCATTCGGAAGAAAGGATGCGCGGTTGAGCAACGATCATCTCCTCTAACATTTGTTCAGATGGAAGGATGCCTTGTGATATCTCTTTTGGTTCAGTTGAGACGGTCCAGACCGCGTGGCTAATTGGCATTTTCTATTCCCAAAGTGTCGGATATTTCATGGCCCCTGACGATCATGATCAAACGGCGAAACTCTTCATCATTGGCAGCTTGCTTCCAGAAGTTTATGAATCGGCATACCAGTTGGACATTCACGGTCTCGTAGTGACCACCGCTGTCAATTCGATCCAGAGAAGGCAGAAAATTAGCGTCCTCATGCGCCCCCTGAAACTGAAACGGAAGACCGGTGATCGCGCAGCGGTCGCCCTGTATCTCAAGCAATTCGCGAATGCGCTTGTCCAGCTCCGCATCGGACATGCGAAGTTCCTTTTCCTTGACCGTTCGGGGGACGACCTGCCCGTTCGAGTTGAACACGGTTTTGTTGACCGAATACTTGATATCGGCGATGGATTTTTCGCGTGCACCAAGAAGGCGCTCGTTGGTCTTGCCGCCCGATGCCAACTCGCCATTTGCGGCCTGTTTCAGAAGCGTGCTGAACATCCAGCAAAACGAGTGGGCGTCGATCAACCTGACATCTTTCAGACCAGTTTGCCGCTCGATGTCACCTCGAAGTTCGTTCAAAACCGCGTTGAACGTCTGGTAATTCTCCCAGGAACAGTTCCGCAGGGTTTTGAGTTCGATCCCCAGCTCGCTGAAGATCCTGTCGAACCCGGTTGGCTGGATCGGCATAAAACGATCCATGTCTTTCAGGAAAAACAGATAGGCGAGAAGCGGATACTTTCCGTCCGACAGATCAAGAAGGCCCTCAAAAATTGGGCCTTCGGCGCGATCACTCCGATAGAGATCGAAAAAAAGGCGCTCAAACCGTTGTCTATCTTGTGCGTTGCGCTGTGCTTCCAAAAGGGCGCGGTGATCCCGTTGGGCGTGGCCATAACGATTCTGCCAGAAGACCATATTGTTAGTGCGATCACCGTGTGCCGCCTGGATCTCGATTGCGGAGATGACTTTCTTGAGAATTTCACCAGACCCGATTTGATCTTCAAGCCAACCGTCTGCTGCGAGTAGCTCTAATGCATAGGACCGCACACGCGGCTTGTAGCTTTCCCAGGCCGCAATGAGACCCTCATCGAACTGGGTGAACGGCTCGCCGGACTTCTGTGTCACGAGATCCTGGAATTGCGCATAGGACGCCGCGAAATCTGTCGGGCGCGGTGTCGTTGGGGCAGTGTCGCTGGCCGTTACACCATCATACCACTCAAGGAAACGGTTCAGTGCTGTGGGGCTGTCGATGCGTGCCCGCAAGGTGTCTGGGCGGCTCAGCGGGGCCAGCGGGCCATTGATGTGGTGGTTTCCGTTGTTCGGCTCCGCCTGAAGGTCGACGCCGTTCAGCACAGGCGGTTTGGGCGGCTGGAACCAGACCATGGTCTCGGCCACGGTGCGGTGGATGGCCAGGACCTTTCCGGTTGGGGTGCGGAAACCGACGACATACTTGGTCGGCGATTTGGCTGGCTCAACGTAGCGGGCATAGAGAAGGCGCTCGGCGTCTTTGGGGACAAGTGTCATTCAGCGGCTTCCATGATGTCTGATTTCGGCTCCAGCGCCTCGTGTAGGAGGGCTTCGAGGAGGCGGGTGCGGGTGGTAGTGACGGTGGTCAGACTGGCCTCCAGTCGATCGCAGAGGGCCATGAGGGTGTCGACTTTGGCCACGATGCGGTTTTGTTCTGCAAGTGGTGGAAATGGGATGGGCATTCGTCTGAAATCGCCAACGTTAACACCCTGAAGCGCCACGCCTTTCGTTTCACCAAGCATCCAAGACTGGCAAAAGGGAGAATCTATAGCCAGTCGGATGAAACGCCGATTCACGAGGGAAACAATAGGGAAACGTAGCATGTGTTGAGTAATATTACCTCCAACTAACTCCGGCGGAACGAAAGCCGTTTTGCCGATTGTGCCATCCTTTGAAACCAAAAGGTCTCCCGCGGCGAGAGTTGTTTTCTGGAACTTATCTGCTCGTTCGGTCCTGCACCTTGGAAGTGTTTCAATGTCAATAACGCCAGTCTTCATTTCCGTTACACGAACGGTGGGGACTCCATCCTCCACCCACTCGGGCTTCAGAATTCCGTATGTCGCAATCTCATCCGGACGAACCAATGACTGGACAGTTGCCCAGCACCAATTGGTCGGCGGATTGAATGCCGATGCCATAGCGGCTTCATCTGGTTCAAGGTCCGTTGTTTTACGTTTCTTCAGCCAAGGTAATTGTAGGATCTTTTCGAGGAGTTCCGCCCCACTGCCTTCTAATGGTTCCTGTTTCACCAGCTTCCCGCGGACGGCGAGGTTTAGGATGGTTTCGCGTAGAGTTTTGATTTGGTCGGGGCGGGTTGTGAGGTCGGGGAGGCTGTCGAGAGCGAAGCGGGCGTGGGCGGGGAAGTCCTCGGGCGTGGTGTCGGGGGCGGTCAGGCGGGCGAGGCTGGCGGCGGTGAGCTTGTCGCGCACCTCCTCCCGCGTCTTGCGGGCCTCCTCCAGCCGATCACACAGCGCCATGAGCTCATCGACCTTGGCGACGATCCGGTGCTGCTCGGCGATGGGTGGGAGGGGTAGTGGAAGGAGGGAAAAGTCCTTGTCGTTTATCGCTGGATACGCCTGCCCGCGTTGTTCCTGTTCGACGCATTCGACCATGAAAGGGCTACGCAGGGCTATCCAAAGATACCAAGGCAATACAAGCCCGTATCCGTTGAGTATTGCGAAGGCAGTGCTGGCGATTGGCGCGGGATCGAAGTCCTTGGTGATGACGGCAACGTTCAAAAGGTATGGCCGGACACAGGAGTAGATAACATCGCCCTTGCGAGCGACTTTTCGAGCACGGCTCGGCGCTTCTTCGGGAGCGAGAACCTTAGGATCGGCAACGACACCAGCTTCTTTATTGATGGCTGAGACATCGATGTATGTGAACTCAGCAGCCGGTATTTTTTGACCGCGATCGCTCGTAACATCTCGTATCCGCGCCCAAGTCCACGACAGTGGCAGATCAAAGGGTGCGATATCAATTGCCGGCAGCTTTTTGGGCTTCTTGATCTCACCAAGCTCGTGCAGTCGCTTTCGTTCTTGCGCGATACGGGAAAGTAGCTTTGGCGCAGGTTCGTCTGCTGCATCCTGCTCTACCAGCTTCCCACGCACCGCCAAATCCAGCACGAAGCGCCGCAGCCGCGCGATGGCGTCGGGGGCTTCGCTGATTTGCTCGTAAACCTCCAGCAACCGATCCGCGTTCATCGGGCCAACGCCTCGGACAGGATTGCCTTCAGCTCGGCCCGCAGGCCTTCGACAGACGCCTCTGCCTTGGTCAGATCGTTCAGCAGGTCTTCGGGGTCGCCGTGGTCATCCTCGACCACATGGGGGTTCTTGATGTCGAGGTTGAAACCTCGTTCGCGGATCGTGTCGATCGACACTTTCCAGGCCTGTTCGTTTTCCTCGCGCCCTTCGCGGGTTGCACCGCCCCACCATGCGGCGCAGTCATCCAGATGCTCCAGCTTGATGGGCCTGGTCATGGAATAGGCCTTTTGCCCCTCTGGCACGCGGTGTTCCCAATACCAGATGTCTTGCGTGGGCGTGCCCTTTTCAAAGAACAGCAGGTTGGTGCCGATGGAGGCGTAGGGTTTGAAGACCGAGTTCGGCAGCCGCACGATGGTGTGCAGGTTGCATTCGGTCAGCAGGTGTTCCTTGAGCCGGGTTTTGATGCCTTCGCCAAAGAGCGAGCCGTCGGGCAGGACCACGGCGGCGCGACCGTTCTTTTTCAGAAGGCGGATGATGAGCGCGAGGAACAGGTCAGCTGTTTCTCGTGTCTTGAAGGCCGGGAAGTTGTTTTCGATCCCGTCCTCTTCCTTGCCGCCAAATGGCGGGTTGGTGAGCACGATGTCCACGCGCTCGTCCTTGGTCCAACTGATCAATGGACGGGCGAGTGTATTGTCATGCTTGACCCAGGATGGCTCCTCGACATTATGCAACAGCATGTTGGTGGTGCAGAGCATGTGGGGTAGTGGCTTCTTTTCCACAGCGCGAAGGGAGGCCTGCATCAGCGCCTCATCCTCAGGACGCTTGATATAGGTGTCGCGCATGTGACGCATGGCACAGGTCAGAAATCCACCAGTGCCGCAAGCGGGGTCCATAATGATCTCGCCAGGCTTTGGGTCCATTTGCTTCACCATGAAAGCCGTGACCGCACGAGGTGTGTAGTATTCGCCAGCGTTGCCGGCGTTTTGCAGATCGTTCAGGAGCTGTTCGTAGAGGTCACCGAAGTGCTGGCGTTCGGTCAGAGAGTTGAAATCCACTTCCGCGATTTTGTTGATCACCTGCCGCATCAGGGTACCGGATTTCATGTAGTTGTAGGCATCTTCGAAAACCGAGCGGACAACTTTGGCACGCGGCGTGGTCGCGGGCAGCTGTTTCAGCTTTGGAAAGAGAGTGTCGTTGACGAAATCCAATAGGTTGTCGCCAGTGATGCCTTCTGGATCGGCGGCCCAAGTGCGCCATTGCAGATGCGTTGGGATTGGCGAGGTGTAATCGTCGCTGTTGAACTCCAAAGCTTCGTCCTGATCGTCGATGATCTTGAGGAAGAACATCCAGACAAGCTGGGACAAACGCTGGGCATCACCATCGACGCCGACATCTTTACGCATTACGTCTTGGATAGATTTGACGAGGTTTCTCATGGACATGACGGTCAGGCGCTTTCTTCATATAGGGCATTCTGAAGGTCATGAACGGCCCGCAGGTAGTCAGGTTTCTTCCCGAATGCACGCATTAACTCAATCGGCGTTCCCATGTGTGAGAACGGATTGATTTGCAAGATCTTGGTGTCTTCGAGGTCGAATACGCCTTCGTCAGCATACTTTTCAAGCAGAGCTTCAAGAACTGCGCGGGCTTTGTCGCCATAGCGATTGAATACGTCCCGCTTCTTAACGCTATCCGCCCGTTCCTTGCGAGTCAGCGGCTTCGCGTCAAACGCGATGTGGCAAACGAGGTCAAATGGATCAAGGTCCTTGTTTAGCTCCGCACCAATCAGGTTCAGATCAAGACCTTCGTCTGCGAGTTCGTCAATGATGGCTTGTTTGCGATCTTCCGCATTCCAACGCCTCAGAAAATCGTCCATGGAGGCAAACCGTTTGGTCAGGTGCTTACGGGTGAAGTCTTTGAGGCTTTCAGTGATGAGGTTTCCGTCAGCGTCAAGGTATTCGACCCGTTCCTTCAGGATCATGGCACCGACACCATCGACGTAAACCTTCCGAATTGGTCCGCTATCACCACCTGTGTCGATCGTTCCTGGGTTTGTTGGGTCAATCAGGACTTCAATGCCATCGATTTCGTCGGCCCAGCCACCTTCTCCAACTGTTCCGAGAGCGCCATCCTCCTCCGGAGGCACCATCGGATCATCGCCAGTGGGCTGATAAATTTGAACCGGATCGCCGTCGAAATCGGGATCTGCAAAATGACTCGTGGCACCGCGAAAATCCATCAGGGTGAAATAGTATTTGCCCGTGTCCTTGTGCACACGAGTGCCTCTGCCGACGATCTGTTTGAATTCAGTCATGGACCCAATCTGGCGATCAAGAACAATCAGGCGGCATGTCTGGGCGTCCACTCCTGTGCTTAGAAGACGGGATGTCGTGACGATCACTGGATAGGGCGCTTCAGGGTCAATGAAATTCGCAAGCTGGTTGATCCCCTCTTTGTCACTGCCAGTGATCCGCATGACATACCGGTTATCTTTCTTAACAAGATCCTCATTTTCATTGATGAGGGCCTGCCGCATGCGCGCGGCATGTTCTTCATCAACGCAGAACACGATGGTCTTCTGCATCCGGTCACCGCTTTCCCTCAGGAACTGTGTAATCCGTTGCGCAACTAATTTGGTGCGGTCATCAATGACAATGACGCGGTCAAAGTCTTTCGTGTTGTAGATGCGGTCGTCAACCTCGACACCGTCGCGATCAAGCTGACCGGACTCTGGTCGGTAACCAGCCACGTCGCGGTCAATGTGGCATTTGATAACTTTGTAGGGTGCCAGGAAGCCGTCGTCGATCCCCTCACGCAACGTGTAGGAATAGACTGGCTCGCCGAAGTAATCGATATTGGAAGCGTATTCAGTTTCTTTCGGTGTGGCGGTCAGGCCAATATGTGTGGCGCTCGAAAAATGCTCAAGGATTTCACGCCAGGCAGAATCATCCGCCGCGCTACCGCGGTGGCACTCATCAATGATGATCAGGTCAAAAAAGTCAGGTGAAAGCTCCTTGAAGATCTTCTGGCTCTCCTGAGGACCGGTCAGTGCCTGATAGAGGCCGAGATATATCTGATACGCTGTATTGATGCGGCGTTTCTTGTCGACGGCCAAGGTAAGGTGCTCGCTGGTGCCGTCAGGTCGTTCAATAGTCTTCGAGTGCGAAGATAACTTGGCCATATCTCCGATAAAGGGCCGGAAATCGTTGACCATGGTCTGATCGATGAGAATGTTGCGATCTGCAAGGAAGAGAACTCGTTTCTTGGCACCGGACTTCCAGAGACGCCAAATGATTTGGAAGGCCGTGAGGGTCTTACCCGTGCCCGTCGCCATGACAAGAAGCAAACGTTGCTGACCCTTGGAGATTGCTTCAAGCGACGCGTTTACTGCGTTCATCTGATAGTATCGTGGCGTCTTTCCATCATCGAAATACGGATAGAATGCAGTATCAGCTTGGGGATCGGAGATCCCCTTCCATGCCTTGTATTTTGCAAACAGTGTCTCCGGCGACGGAAAGTCATCCAGACCGATTTGCGCCTCCAAAGAAGTGGACTGCCCTGTCGCATCATGGAAAACGAAGCCATCACCGTTCGATGAGAAAGCAAAGGGAACCCGAAGCATTTTAGCATAGGTCAAGGCCTGCTGCATGCCGTCGCTGACGCTATGGCGGTTGTCCTTCGCTTCAATCACAGCGATCGGAATGTTGGGCTTTAGATAGAGCACATAATCTGCCCGTTTTTGGCGACCACGGGCAACCATCTTGCCGCGAACGATGATGCGCCCGTCAGTAAGGGTCTTCTCTTCTGAAATCTGCGTTTTCAGATCCCACCCGGATTTGATAAGTGCAGGCATTATGAATTTGCTACATACATCTCGCTCTGAAAAGCGCTGACCATTCATAATTCAAATCCATTTTAATATAGGACCAAACTACTGCATGGGGTCATATAGACAACTGGAGTTATTATGTTTTCTCAACTTTCGAGCGAGCATGTCCCACCAATTCACTTTATGTCAGCGAATGATTGGCGGGAATCACTCCATGAAACCTGAGGGCGAGACGAATCTGGATCAAAAATACCCACGCTGATCCCTTTCAAGCTCACATCGGACCGGCATTTCTCGATCTGTTGGAGGTAGCGTGTCCAAGATGGATCGCAGATAATCCAGTTCTTTGCGACGGGTTTGAGTCGCAGTCCGCAAACGCCCAGAAGCTCGTAAATCTCACGAACCTGAACGCCACGCTTGGCAGGTCTGGTTTCGATTGCGACGTGCGGCAGGCCATTCCGCATAATGGTCAGATCAGCATGAGGTGTCACAACCTTGCCTCCAAACAGTGCAAAATCACCAGGACCCATGTAGTCCGCCAGATTTTCCTCCAGATGCAATCTTAGCGCGGAACGGAACGACGAAGCCTTCTGGGCAGGATTGATGTAGCCACCGGCCTCCACCGCGGCCGCCTTCTCATAAGCCGAAATCGTTTTTTTGAACGATTCATTATTGTGAATACTCTCAAGTATCTCAGCGGTCATCTTATCGACTTGATCGACGTTCTTAGTGAAGATCGTCCGCATTTTCAGTGCGTCCGTCAGTGTGAGTTCCTGTTCCCCGTTCAGGAAAACTTCAGGAAAATGCAGTCTAATGAATTCAGTAGCGACCAAAACTTTTCTCATGCTCATCTCCTGCCTTTTCCGGAGATGTGACACCTTTGTCAGGACCGCTTGCCCACTCGGCAAACCGTAGCGGTCATGGCTATTCATTGCGTGAATCAATGCGCAACCGAACTCGAGCCAGGTGTCCATGGCTGAGATCTCTTCAAGTGATCTGAACTGTTCATCTGTTTGCCGACCGGTCAATGCAATCCATCCTTGCATTCCTAATAGGAATCGAAGTATGCCAGATTGGGTTATGAAAGTCGATAAGTTTGCATCACCCACCGCTCGCCGTATCCACCAAAGAGGATTGATCAAGAAGGCCAGCTTCTTGTCAGGCCCGAAGCTGGACGGCATGATTCAAGTTGAAAGTGATCTCGAAGCAACGCTATGCATGCTGCTGATGTTGGACCCCCGTGTGGTGGCCGTTTCTCCTCAACCCGCGACGTTTGATATGATCAGCGGAAAGCGATATTCGGACAAGGAGACCTTAAAGGCCGCTCAGCAGCCGGGCGGCTATAAGCCCAAGATCTATACACCAGATTTTGAAGCCACCATGGTGTGTAGACGCTCAGTTTTCCTTGAAGCTAAACATACATCATGGCTCGAAGATAAACCCGAATATCTCGGATATCCCGGAACGATGGCATCGTGGGGTCTCAAACTACTCATTGCAACCGAAGCAATTCTACAGGCGGCGGCGGCCCAGAATATTCGCATGCTGAAGTCGGTAATGGATGATGCGCCAGGTCCGGAAAATGCGGAAAGGGCGGCATTACTCGACGATGATGGTCTGCGCTTTGCTCAGATCGCCTCTCTCCCTGGCTTTTCCGATACTGAGGTGTTGCGGTTGATCGTTGCTGGGGATCTCAGCTTCGACGTTGCCGGCGTCCCTTTGACCAAGAATACAGTTTTGAAGCCCTCTCGCGGTTCCAAAGCGCATTTGCAGGTCTTTGACCTATGAATAGATACATCCTCGAGTATGACGGCCGAAAACTGGCGCTGAATGGTGAAGTTCATGAGGTTCTTGGCAAGGTTAATGGCAGCGCGGCTTACAGGCTCAGATCGCCCAAAGGCATTGAGCACGAGATCCCAGAAGCTGATTTCCGCACATTTGTTGCCCAGGGTTTCGTCTCCGACACGTCTGCCGGGCAGCAAGAACAAGTTCTACTGATCTCAGGTGAGCATCAGCGCGAACTTCGATTTAGATCCGGAATTTCGCGCGAAGTCATCAGAATGCGGGATCAAGGGGTCGCATGGAGCGAAATACATAAAATTTTACGTCATCGTTACGCCGACCGAGAAGAATACGACTGGCGGAAAAAGGGGTTCCCAACCGTGCGAACCCTACAGATATGGTTGAAGCTCTGGCTTCAAGGCGGTGAACCAAATCTCTTGGAAAAATCAGGTAATTCAGGGAATTATTTACCACGTCATGACCATGTTTTCGATGATATCGTCCATGACCTGTTGGAAAAGAGCTACATCGCTTCTGACCGATACACGATTAAATCTCTGACGGCGGAAGCGGGCAGTATTTATACTGCGAGATGTGAAGAGAACGGCATGAAGCCGAGCCCTCATGGCGAAAAGGTCGTTCGTACAATTGTGAAGCGGCTTCCACATGCGGACATCATCAAGGCCAGGATCGGTGGTCCGGAGGGACGTCGTGCTGTACTTCAAGCTGCGGAGTTCCAAACAGTGACCGCACCTTTGGAGCGCGTTGAGTTGGACTGTACCGTCGCCGATATCTTCGTCGTAGACGAGGAGTGGGTAGTCCTTGGTCGGCCCACGATATGTGCTGCGATCGATTGTGCGACGGGGGTTATTGTTGGCATTACAGTTTCCCTCGAAGATCCCAATTCGATCATGGTGGCCAAAACGCTCAAAGAGACGATGACGGTCAAGGATGCTGCTTTCTTTGAAAAACACGATATCGAGTATCCGATGCAAACGTGTGGACGCTTGCGGGTGGTCGTTACTGACCAAGGCAGTGAGAACTCTGGCGAACTAATCGAGGCCTGCCTGAAGAATGCCAGCTTCGAACTTCGCAAGAATATCCCGGGACAACCGGATCGAAAGCCGTTCATTGAACGCTTTTTTCTGGAGCTGAACCGCTTCCTGAGAACTCTTCCCGGAGCGACGCAAACTGATTTGATTGGAGCCAAAGAACGGACCAAGAAGGCACAGCGGGAGGCACAGCTCACTTGTCAGGATCTGGAGTCAGCCATCCAGAAGTGGCGCTACGATGTCTACGCGCGCAAGTCCAGAAAACGCATTCAAAGCGCCTTAAGAACTCGTGAAGCACCCTATGATTGCTGGCAACGGCTGGCCGAAGAACATCTGATTATCGAGCCGCCCAGCCGCCATCAGCTCAGGCAGATGTTTTATCTTCGTAAGGGCACCAGAAAGGTGCAGCGGTACGGTATCGAATATGAGAAAATCCAGTATTCCTCACCGGAGTTGCGCGAGTATGTAAAATCGGTCGGTCCGGGGCAGTTGGTCGATATCAGCATAGATCCCACCGATATTAGGGAGATCGCGGTCAGTGACCCGACGACGGGCCACACTTTTTTCGTTTCTGCGAAAGATCCGGATATGCCTGCCATCACATTTGAAGAACTCAAAAGAATACGAACGAAACTTGGGCATGACGCAGCGCAGGATCTGAGCGCCAGTGAGATCCTGGCGGCGATTTCGAACGGGCACGCCATTAAGGTTCGCAAGCCAGGAACAAAGCTCAAGGAGGCGAAACGGAGCGCAGTTCAGAAAGGCCGAACATCAGAGATCGTGAGGAATTCGCGCCGGTCAACTTCAAAGTCTGAGAGTGTCATTGAAGTTCAACTGCCTACAAGACCGTTGGAACGACCCGCTATCCTGCCGACAGTCAGACAACGGACAAAGTCATGACTATCGTTGATTTTTCCAAGGCCTTGGATGTCCATGTCGCGCATGAGCGATATGATCAAGTCAGCGCAAATGTACGGGAGTTGATCGAACTCGCTGAGGACCGCGGCGGCTCGATCATTCCATTTCTTGGTCCGACAAGATGCGGCAAATCGGAGCTGTTGAAGGATATGCAAGAGCAATTGCAAACTGTTGCGGCTCCGTCTGGGCATCTATTTCCATCTTCGGACTTTGGCCTTTCGACCATCCCGCCGAAACCGAATGATCGTGAGCTCTACCGCTCAATGCTGACGGCAATTGGATTGAGCTTTCACGGCAAGGAAACGACTGCCCTCGTCCGAGACAGGCTCCTGAAAGCCGTGCGTGACCAGGGGATTAAATTCATCGCACTCGATGAATGCAGTCATTGTGCTGAGCGAGGCGCAAATCTTTCCGCGCGCGGGGCAACAGATCACTTCAAGACCTTTGTCGATGAAACAGGGGTCACACTCATTCTCGCAGGACTTCCCAAGTTCCAGCATCTTATCGATGGCAATGAGCAATTTAGGGATCGCGCTTTCAGAACTGTTCAGTTTCTTCCATACAACTGGGGTTCTGAAAAAGACCACCCGGGGTTCGTTGGGGCTGTCCTCGCGTGCTTGCAGATCCTTCAGGCAGAGGGCGTATCAATCGACTTCGATGACCTCGACATGTCCCGACGCCTCTATGGGATCTCAGGCGGACGCGTCGGCCGAGTGCTTGATGTCCTCCGGGCCGCTGCCAAGCGGGTCCAGGATGGTACCCTGACTTTTGATACGGTGGCACGTGCGGCAAGGCTGACAATCCAGGATAGCGGTCACACGGACATCTATTTCCAGGATGCTGCGCCAACCGACGAGTCATTGGTTCGGTCATACGCTCGTGTGATGCATGACGCAGAACTTGCCGTTGATCCGACAAACCTGGTTGAATTTGCCGCGATGAAGGCTTCATGATGTTCGACTGCTATAGGATCATGCGTCCCGAAAACGGCGAAAGTCTGTTGGGCTACTTTCGACGGATCGGTGACCTCAACGGCTACGCACAGTCATCCGACTTTTTGACCGCCCTCGGCTATCGGTATGGTCGAAACCTCGTCGAGAACGTCGAAGCCCTCGAAGCAAAATTGAGACTGGCGAACAGCGAACTTTGCGCCATTTCGCCGTCGGCCGCTCCATCTACCCCAGTGCTGGACTGGCGCTTCGAGCGGCACCACAGAGATCCCATCTGTCCCAGTTGCATGGCGGAAGGAAAGTTCAGGCGTCAGAGTTGGCGGAGCGCACTTGTCGCCGCGTGCGAACACCACGAAATATTGCTTCAAGATACCTGCCCAAGATGCACCTCCCCGCTCAAACCCAATAATGGCGGGTTTCGAACATGTGAATGCGGGTTGCCGCTTGCCGAATTCCAGATTGAGAATGCTCCAGATCGGGCAATAATAATCGCCTCTCTCGTGGCCAATGGCACCCCGAAAAGGACCGTCCCGTTGCCAGCGGCGTGGACCACCGCCGCTCCACCAGATCTTTGTCGATTTCTTGCATTCTTGGCAGCAGATACGCGCCGAAGCAGGACAGGCAAGTCCGGCAAGTATTCAATTCCCCAAACGGTTCAGGAAACCTTGGAGTTCATGGACCCGGTCGGAGGAATGCTCAGCAACTGGCCGAACGGCTTTGATCAACACGTGACTGAGCGTTTCTCAGCGGGTGATCTGACCGCAAATTCAATTCCAGGTCGCTTGGGTCGTTGGTATCAAACCATCATGGGGTTCAGGGGCGATGGCTACGCTGAATTCCGTAGGCGGATCATGCTAATTGGCGCTGATGCCTTCGATGGCGGCTATGCATCACAACTTACCAATACTGGGATCAAACGAGAGTGGGTCTCTGCGACCGAGGCCGCGAAAATGATCGGTGTCCGCGCGGAACGCCTTGTCGCAGCGGTTGCCAATGGAACGATAGACGGGGTTCAACGGCTTTCAGGGTCAGGCCACAGGCACACGCAAGTCCGCAGAACTGTAGTTCAAGAGGTCGTATCAGCCCGAGAGCGGTTTGTGACAGCTTTAGCCGCTGCCGAATTCCTTGGCGTCAGTCGAAAGCAATTCAACATGATTGGCGAGGCAGGAGCCATCACACCGGTCGACACCAGTGACCGTCCGCCACTCGTCGAAGGTGGATTTGACAGCGAGGCGTTGATTGCAATGGTTGACCGCTTCAAGGACACAGCGTTGGATCAAACTGGTGACACACTTTCGTTCTCCGACATCAATTTGCGGCGAACCACGGATCGAAACGCCATCCTCCAAGTCATCCGCTTGATATTCTCTGGAGGTCTGCTCCCGGTAAGCACGGAAGGGAAACTGGGTGAATTTCAGTTCCTCAAAGCGGACTTGGAGGCGATGCTTGCAGCGAACGGCCATTCATCAGCATGGACCGCACATGATATTGCGAAGATGACTGGATGGAAGCATGAAGTCGTCGTGCACTGGTGCAAAGTAGGCCTGCTTAAGGTAACCCCACCCTCTCATGGAGAGCGAGGGCAGCAAAGCGTCCTCCCCGAGGATCTGGTCCATTTCCAGTCCTGCTATATCCCCGTCGCAGATTTCGCCAAGCAAGGCGGCACGACCGGGCGACATATGCTTAATCATCTTCGCAAGTTGGGCATTCCTACGGTTGGGGCGAAAAATGAAGGCGATACGTCGCGTGGCCATCTGCTTAGAGTTTCCGACCTGGCCCAAATTGCTCCCCTATCATCCACGATGAAAAAGCAGGTCCGTCGAGAATTAAGCCAGTTACCAGATGTGTTGTAGATAATCGTTTAGCTTGCCACGCTGTAGACAACCTTCTTCTTGAAAGACGGGCCTGACCTATTTTCACGAAGGAGATTTCAGGGGGAGCCCGTCTCGCAATAATCTGTGACATGAGGGAGGCGTCGTCTTTCCATCTCGTTTATAAGGGTGCGCATGATGACAGCTCCAGGCGTCGGCGCAATCGCTTCACTTACATTCAAAGCCGCTGTCGACGACCCGACGCGTTTCAAACGATCACGGACTGTTGGCGCGCATTTTGGCCTGACGCCGAGACGATACCAGTCAGGTGAACATGACAATCCCGGTCGGATATCCGCCCTTACTGTCGAATGCAGCTTCCGGCCCTAACCGGCCATTGAACCAGCCTTGCAATGCCGCAGCGCGGCTTCCCCTGACCGGCCGTCCGTGCATCGTGCAGCATTTTCGATGAGTGGATGGCGGCAGTGCAGGTCTTCTCGCCGTTCACTGCGGATGCAGCTTAACCGGATCGGTGGACGCCGATCAACAATACCGAGGACCTGTTTGTAGAACGTCCCGAGTGCTTTAGTGTCGCGCGCAGTCAGACTTACGTCTAATAGACTTATAGAGCTTCGCCCCTCTTGCAAGGAACAGCTTCGCTCAGCTCAGGTCGAGACTCAGCAATTCAACCGATGGATGGATTTCTTCTTAGGATACTTGCCCCTTCTTTTCTTGCCTCCCACCGACTCGGGGCGCAGTGCATCAGACCGGCAACAAGAAAAATGCGTTTTACTCCAATGACGTCTATCAGTAACATTATGGTTCTACGTGGCGAATAAAGGTATTTTTGCGTCGCATACTCAGTCTGCGGCGTCTTTTTTTAGGAAGTGTTGAGCAACGTATCGATTTTCGAAGTCCATCACGACCAGCTCTTGCGGTCCAACATGCGGCACCGCGGATCGAAACGAACAGCATCAGACAGGAGAAATAGTTGTGTTCAAGAAAATTCTGGTCCCCGTCGATCTCGGCCATCTCGATCGATTGCAAAAGGCATTGACCGTGGCCGCGACAGAAGCCCGGCAGCACGGCGCGAGTGTCGTCTACATGGGCGTGACCGAGGAGACGCCTGGTGACGTAGCCCACAACCCCAAGGAATACGAGGCTAAACTTGCGGCCTTTTCCGCAGAACAAGCCAGCACGCACGGCATCAAGACCGAGGCGCTGCCGGTCGTCAGCACTGATCCGGCTGTAGAGATTAACAAGCTAATCCTGAGGGCGGTGAGCGATTGCGGTGCCGATCTGGTGGTGATGGCCAGCCATCCGCCCCGAATGCTGGACTGGATACTCGCGTCGCATGGCGGACATGTTGCGGAGCATGCAGAGATCTCGGTATTCGTCGTACGCTGAGCCAAGAAACATGATCAGCGCCAACAACAAGAAAGACACCAGATGAATGAAGACAAACAAGAGCATCCGGTTGAAGAGCCCGATGTCGAAGCCATTCCGGAACCCGAGGGTGATACGGAAATCATCGAGACCGATTTTGACATTGGTCAGGACAACTTCAGCGGTGCAGTGTCGATGGATTTGGATATCCACAAGATTGTTTTTTCGATCTCTGCAGTCGGGATCATGCTGTTCACATTCCTGACGCTTGCGTTTCAGAATGACGCCGAACCGCTTTTCGTGGGACTACGCGATTGGCTGACAGGCAATCTGGACTGGTTTTTCCTTCTGTCGGGTAACATTTTTGTACTCGTCTGTTTTGGGTTGATCCTGTCGCCTCTGGGCAAAGTGCGCCTGGGCGGGCCGGATGCAACTCCTGATTACGGCTATATCGGGTGGTTTTCGATGTTGTTCGCCGCCGGTATGGGCATCGGCTTGATGTTCTTTGGCGTGTCCGAACCGATGTCGCATTATTCGTCTTCTTTTGGTGGCGTTGTTTTCGGTGAAGACGGTTTGCGCACAGATTGGGCACCCTTGGGGGGGGCAGAAGGTAACGTGCTTGAATCCACACGTCTGGGCATGGCCGCGACGATCTTCCATTGGGGTCTTCACCCTTGGGCGATCTATGCGGTGGTGGCACTGGCACTGGCGCTGTTCAGCTATAACAAGGGCTTGCCGCTCACTTTGCGGTCGGCCTTCTACCCGATTTTTGGCGAGCGCATCTGGGGGTGGCCTGGCCATATCGTTGACATCCTTGCCGTGTTTGCCACGGTCTTTGGCTTGGCAACCTCTTTGGGCATCGGCGCACAGCAGGCAGCAGCGGGTCTGAATTTCCTGTTCGGTCTGGGTACTGGAAGTTCGATGCTGATCCTGCTGATCATCCTGATCACGCTGATCGCAATCGGTTCGATCCTTCGCGGCCTTGACGGCGGCGTCAAGGTTCTGTCCGAGGTCAACATGGGTCTTGCAGCACTTTTGCTGTTTTTTATAATCGTTGCCGGACCGACGTTGGCGATCATCACTGGGTTCTTTGACAACCTGCTGGCATACGCTAAAAATCTGCCTGCATTGTCGATGCCCTTCGGCCGAGAAGATGCAAACTTCACCTCGGGATGGACAGCCTTCTACTGGGCGTGGTGGATCAGCTGGTCACCGTTTGTCGGCATGTTCATCGCCCGCGTCAGTCGTGGCCGGACCGTGCGTGAGTTCCTGATTGCCGTGCTGATCGTGCCAACCCTTTTGTCAGTTCTGTGGATGACGGCGTTGGGCGGCACGGCCATCGGGCAAGTGGTCAATGATGGCTACACAGCAGTGCAGGACGCCGCGCTCGAGCTGAAGCTGTTTCAGATGTTGACGCAACTGCCACTGACCTCAATTACCTCCTTCATCGGTATCGTGCTGGTAGTGGTGTTTTTTGTCACCTCGTCAGACTCGGGCTCGCTGGTGATCGACACAATTGCAGCAGGCGGCAAGACCAATGCGCCCGTTATCCAGCGGATCTTCTGGGCCAGCTTTGAAGGCGCGGTTGCCATTGCGCTTTTGTTGGGCGGTGGTCTGGCAGCGTTGCAAGCTATGTCTGTATCAACGGGCTTGCCGTTCACTTTCGTCCTACTGGCGGCCTGCTACGCCGTCGTGCGTGGGTTGATGAACGAACCACGCTGACACAAACGATCTCGGTGCCGCCCTGTGCGGTGCCGGGATTTTTTTTGATCGTAACATGGTATATGCTATCAAATTTGCACAGTAACACCATTCAGTGCGGCGGGCTGAATGCGTCCAATTTTGCAATGCTCGGAATTTGCACTTTATCGCCGCAGTTCCGACCTGCAGCATCATTGAGTGAGGCGATGACGATACTTCGCATCTGCAGTATCCGTGGCACACAGAAACCAATACGATCGGCGGCAAAGGGCTGGCAACAACCGAATGCAGGAGCAACATCCAAGGCACCGACGTCGGTCAATTTGGCCTTGGATCGGACCTCTGGCGACGCAGCTTGTAGCCCAAAAATCGCGTCAGGCGAATGTCAGCTCCAGCAATGCAGCCTTGCGGGTTTGCGGGTGCAGCTAAAGTCCGGTTCCCGCCCCCTGTGTCGAAGAACGCGACCGGCCCTAAGCCGTCATTCAAGACCTTCGCAGCAAATGTCGACATGCTTCGGAAAACACCTGCAAAGGTAGCCCAAAACGTCTTGGAGGGCGGTTTGTCGGCTAAACCGATCTGGATATGTCAGAATGTTCAGCCATAATCCGTCAAACAATCCCTCAAGAGTGCGAGAAACCTCGTCAGGGGCAACATCTTCGTAGCCCCCTTCGTCTACAATCTCAGCACACAATCGCATTGTAATCCGCTGTCGTTCCAAATCCACTTCACCAGAGGACTTCCGGTATGCCTCCCGATGTCGCTTCTCGCCGAAGAAGGCGAACCAAACGGCAAGCTTGCGGCGGTTGCAGATGCGAGGGTGAAACTGCGCTTCTACGATGGCGCGCAGCTTCGCCATGGGGTCGAGATCACCTCTCGACGATTTGTTGATCCACAGGTCGCGATGTTCATCCGCAAGATACCGCAAGGCGGCCAGCAGAAGCGCGTCCTTGCTCTTGAAGTGAAAATTCACCAGCCCAAGGGACAGGCCCGCCTCTTGAGTAACCCGATTGAGCGTTGTGCCGGAAATGCCAAACTTGCATATCGAGGCAATAGTCGCGTCGATCAGTTGCTGGCGTCTGATCTCGGGGGAGGCCGTCCGCGCGGGTGCTTTGCTTGATACAGGGGCAGACATCAGCGGCTCCATTGAATGTTCGTTCAATCATTTCCTTGCTTTTTAGCGCAGGTCAAGTCAGGCTTTTGATCAAATCGAACAGATTCGAGAAAAGGTTCACAATGACTATATCCCTTCCGAGCCAAGCGAAGGTCGTCATTATTGGTGGCGGTTCTATTGGCTGTAATATTGCCTACCATCTGACTGAACTTGGACTGACCGACGTGGTGGTTCTGGAGAGAGACAAACTGACCTCGGGCACCACTTGGCATGCGGCAGGGGAGATCGTACCAGCGGTTTTAGGAGCCGAATGGGAATGTGAGCTTTACCTGCATGGGCGCAACCTTATTGCCGGGCTTGAGGCAGAAACCGGTCAGGCAACCGGCTGGCGCGAGGTTGGCTATATCCAGCCAGCCGACACTCCTGAGCGGGTGGAGGAAATGCGCCGCGGTGCGGCCTTCATGAGGCTGCATGGGATCGAAGTGCATGAGATCTCGCCCAAAGAGGCCGCAGAGCGTTTCCCAATCGGAGACTTCGCTAACACGCTGGCCGCCTTTTGGTACCCCAAGGAAGGCCGCACCAATCCTGTTGATACCACGATGGCACTGGCGCGCGGCGCGCGCAATCGTGGCGCAAAGTTGATTGAGGAAGTCGCGGTGCGGGACATTCTAACCCGTGGTGGACGTGCGGTCGGCGTGCGAACAAATCAGGGTGACATCGCAGCCGAACATGTTGTCATCGCCGCGGGCATGTGGTCGCGCCAGATCGGCGCACAGGCAGGGCTGAATCTGCCGCTTCAGGCGGCGGAGCATTATTATCTTATCACCGAGCAGATAGACGGCCTGTCACGAGATCTACCGCTGCTCGAAGACCCGCACAACTGGTCCTACTACCGTGAAGAGGTCGGCGGTTTGCTGGTAGGTCTGTTCGAGCCGGACGCAGCCCCGTGGATGGTTGACGCAATCCCCGAGGGGTTCTCCTTTGGCGAGATTGAGCCCGATTGGGAGCGCATGGCACCCCATCTGGAAGCGGCCTTCAAGCGCGTGCCTTCAGTTGCAGAGGCAGGTGTGCGCAAGTTCTTCTGCGGCCCGGAGAGCTTTACCCCAGACCTCGCGCCGCTGGTGGGCGAAGCGCCCGGGTTAGGCAATTGCTGGGTGGCTGCGGGGATGAACTCGCTGGGTATCCTGTACGGCCCCGGCATTGGCAAGACGCTGGCACATTGGATCGCCGATGGCCGCTGCCCGGTCGATCACACCGCCTTCAACGTAGACCGATTTGCCGATGGCAGCCACAATACGCCTGCGTTTCGCCGCGCCCGGACGCCTGAATTGCTGGCGAAAAGCTTTGGCGCACATTTCCCCAACGACAGCTTCAAAACAGCGCGCGGACTGAAGCGTTCGCCGCTCTATGACCGCCTCAAGGCCGCCGGGGCGTATTTTAGCGAGAGCCACGGCTGGGAGCTTCCCGATTGGTTCGCGCCGACACCAGAGGCCGCACAGATCGACGCCTACAGTTGGGGCCGCCAGAACTGGTTTGACTGGCACGCCGAAGAACACCGCGCCGCGCGCGAAGATGCGATCTTGATGGACATGAGTTCGATGTCAAAATTCCTCGTCCAAGGGCGCGACGCCTGCCCGCTGCTAAACCGGATCAGTTGCAACAACGTCGACGTGAAAACGGGCCGCGTCGTCTATACCGCCTGGACGAACGAGGCGGGCGGATTTGAGGCCGATCTCACCGTTACCCGCATGGCGCAAGACCGCTTCATGGTCGTGGTCGGCGAAAACAGTCACGGCCATACAGAGGCGTGGATGCGGCGGCACATCGGCCCAGATGAATTCGTGACAGTCACCGATGTGACTGATGGCATCACCCAGATCAACCTGCATGGCCCTAAGGCCCGCGATATTTTGGCCAAGGTTAGCGATGCGGACCTGTCAAACGACACCTTCCCTTTCATGTCGGCCGCCCATATCGACGTCGGCCTGTTCCGCGTCTTTGCGCTGCGGGTCACCTATATTGGCGAGTTGGGCTGGGAATTGCATGTGCCCAGCCTGCATGCGGTTCAGGTTTACGACCTGCTGGTCGACGCTGGCAAAGATTACGACCTGCGCAACGCCGGGATGCAAACGCTGTCTTCGCTGCGCTTGGAGAAAGCCTATCGCGATTTCGGTGTCGATGTGGACAATACCGACAACCCAATCGAGGCTGGGCTTGGCTTTGCGGTGAAGTTGGATAAGTCAAACGGGTTCATTGGGAGTGATGCCCTTGCACAGATCAAAGCCGCAGGCACACCAAAGCGTCGCATGCTCCAGTTTCTGCTGAACGATCCCGCACCGCTGATGCATGGAAACGAAATCATCCATTTGGATGGCATGCCGGTGGGATATATTCAGATCGGAGCTTACGGTCACACCTTGGGGGGCGCAGTCGGACTCGGCTTTGTCGAGACTGACGAACCAGTGACAGCAGAGGTCGTAAAGACTGGCAGATGGACGATTGAAATCGCGGACGGCCACATCTCAGCAGACGCCTCGCTGAAACCTTTGCTTGATCCTGCTATGGAGCGTGTAAAGCGGTGAGACCGTTTGACCGTGACCCGGTTGCGAGCGCCACGGCAATGGCGAATGAAAATCCACTGATTGGTTCGGGGTTGAGCAAGCAATAGCGCTGTGCCAATTCGTCCTCGACGATGTATAAATGCGACCTACCCCCCGCGCCGAGAAGGAAATTCTTCGGGCTTAATTGCTATCCATCTACTATGCTACGGACGGCGGGAAGGCTCCGCATTGCGGACCTCGGCGCTTAGCGCAGCGAAAGTCTGCAATCCGCCCTCCCTGTCGGCGTTTCCCAACAACACGAATGGCCCATGAGAAACATTCTCTCGGAAATTTGGTGCCGAAATGCAGCCTTGGATCATCGCCCAGACCGAGCAAACATGCGAAGCTCAATCCCAAAATGGAACCGACACCCATCAGTTGGACAGGTGCCGGGCCAAGTCTCACCTTTTCACGACTTCAGAGCGTGAACAGCCCGAGGCCTTGGGATAAGCGCCCCATGGGGCCGCCTGTTTGCCGGCATACCCTACAACAAATAGTTTGTAGGGTATGAGGCCTATCGGAGCTATGTGAAGCCGCTTCCTGCAATCTGTGCTGCGTAACGCCTGACAGCGTCATCATCGCCATCTTGGATCACAGAGAGTAGATTGCGGCCGTCGAAGACAGCATCTGGCGCGAGCAGTATGTCGATTACGACAAAGGAATCGTAGCCTTTATGCGCGGCCAGTACAGTCTCAATCCCACGCAAGACTGCCCGATCTTGAAATTGGAATGCCGGGTACCGCCAGTTTGAATCAACTTGGACGGCGATGAGTTTGCCGGTCTTGCGGCGCTCCACAAGTTCCGCCTGTTCGATGCGCAGGAGGTCACAGACCTGAGCGCTTGTCAGAAAATCACCTGCCATCTTAGTAAGTTTTTCGCTGTGCTCGACCGAACGCTCAATAGCGCCTGCGAGGGGTGTATGTGACGCCATGGTCATCTCCGTTCTGAAGCACCTTCTTTCATAGTATGGCAAAAGCTTGTGGCAAAGCCGACATCTGCAGTCATCAGTTGAGCGGCTCCGCGATCTCGGCGGTGAAGGACTTCAGTACCCCATCTGCATCCTCGGCCAGCATAGCGCACGGCTTCGCACCACCGAGACTGCGGTTGGGACGCGTCAGCCAATGCAATAAAGCCATCTTGCCTCCCCAGTCATCGCTCCGCAATTTCATGATCGTGAGGAGCATCGGATGAATGCGGCGCTCGGCCACGTCAAACTGAAACAGCGGATAAGCCGCTTTTCCCCTCAAGTCGAACCGCAGAATCCTGTCCTTACTCTCGTATCGTTTTAGCGTGGCGGACGGGTTCGTATCCGACAATCCCAGCAGCAAGCAGGCTTGGGACTGATCAACCATGGGGACCGACGAAAGAACCTCCGTCTGCAATTTCGCCCGAGTCAGGGCTCGTGAAATCGCCTCGTCCTGACCAGAAGCCATCCGTCGCTCCAGCATATCCCGGTACGCAGCAACGATCCTGTCGAGCTCCCTGGCAAACCCCTTTTGGAGGGTCGTCTCCAACGCCTGCTGCAGGCTTGCCCGCACTGTCTCGGCATCGAGAGCAGGCCCACCTTGCTGATCGATTATGGATTGGAGTTTTCGAAGCGTGTCACTGAGATCGATGTCGTTGGCATCGAGTTTGACATCCACGCTCACATCAACAGAGCCAGATGAAGACACAGCGCTCTTGCGCGACCTGAAAACAGGATGGCTATCATCTTGCCGCAGATCTGCGACCGTCGGCCAGCCCGCCAGACCTTCTGATGCACGCGTCATATCCCAACTCCTACATTGGTTAGCACAAATTACTGGATAGCACTTATAGCATAAATCTTCAAAATCAGATCAACACCGGCGTAACGGCGACCACGAGCAGTGTCGTTCTGCTGGCGCTCAGGCCGGCGTCTCCGCCGTCCACACGCAGAAATTCCGACCCCCAATAATTTCCTCAAGGTGCGGCACCACAAGCTATGGCAGAAGCTTGTGGCTTTGCGAGACTAAAGCCCAGATCATGTCGTGACCTTCGCCCGATCGGTTAGAGCGCTTGATTTTGGATCAGTCCTGCCTGAAAGCAAAATGCTAATCCATTTCAGCAACCATAGTCTGAATGCGCTTTGAGGGGCCTTTATAGCGCACTCCGCGCAGATGACCGCAGTTGACGCGTGCCATCACGGCAGGCGAAACCTGACCGGACTGAAGTCTTTCTTCATCGTTCGCGCGCGCGACAGCCTTCTCAGCTGCGCGTTTTTTGAATGAGAAATTTGAAACTTTCGGTTTCACGACGATCTCCTGACTTCTTTTTATGTCACGAAGCAGTTTACAAATCCAGAACCCTGTTAAGGCACAGCAGGTTCCTTGATGTTGTAAAGTTAGGACTCACACCTCAGCTGTCGGCATCCCAGCTTCTTGTTCTTTGATCATTCCGATAATTTGGGCTTCAGTAAAACGGCTCTGTCGCATTTGTTTGCTCCTTCAAAGGTTGAGCAAACTCTACATTAAACTGAGGGAAGTTTCGGGGGGCAGGTCAGGAGTTTGCAGTTCCAACGACTCGCTGGAATCACACTCACCCGAATGTCGGCTTTCGCATGGCCACAAGCTGAATTTCGCACGCACAGCGAAAGTCTGGAATCCGCCTTTAATGAGGGATCTCTCGTCCAACTCAAAGCCGCCGTCTGAGCCCTCTAATGCGAAGGTCTGCTGCAGACTTTCTTCAAACCTTCAAAACGCTTCTTATTATCTGCCCTCGTATTCTGTTTCCCGCACCTTGGACTGATACTGTTCCCGCAGATGATCTGCCGTCTGACCGATGCTCGGATATACAGTTGCATCGTTGACGTTGATCCGATCAAGTTCAGCGAGGATTTTTATCTTCTCTTCCGCTTTAACCGTGATGCGACTGATCCTGATCCCTTTCTGCCCAACATCCGGCAATTTCGCCTCGTGCCCGAACAATAGGAATGCGCCTGATTGCGATTTGATACGCGAATTGGTGCGCTTAGCCTTCACGCAGACGATTGAGCTAAGATCTTTCGGGATAATTCGTCCTTCGAAAAATCCCTTCTCTGACTTAATATGGTGAAGCAGTTTTCCGACGACTTCAGATTTATTGAATTTGCCCTGTTCGAGGCTGACGTCAATTGTGTTCTTTTGTTCGTACGTCAAGTTAGAAAGGTTGGAAAGACAACTGACGGTATCCGAATCGTAGTATTTCACAGCATCAGAGGTAACCTGAAATATTATGACTTCACCGTCGTCTTGAGGCTGGCTCGAGCAAGCAAAAAACAGCGCCATCAGCGGATTTCCAGTGATATCAAGCATCCGCGTTGGCAGTCCAAAGTGCTGCATGCGCACAAGGCGATCGAAACAATACTGGTCACTCTGGAACTCATCATAATGCGCGATCAGCAACTCTTTGCAAAGGCGGTCCTCATTCGGCAAGAATTTCCAATCGCCATTCTCCCATTTTCTCAGCAGGAACGGTGAAAGTTCATACTTAGCTGTGCCATGCCCTCGAAAAAAAGTCTCGGGATCTTCTTCGAGAGGGGCTTCGTAGAGTAATTTTAAGAAAGATGCGACATCGGTAGCGGTGCCAAGTATTTTTTTCTCCCGAGGCGGTGGCTCGATCTCTGCATCGACTTCAGGTTGTTCTATGAGCCTATCGATCCCTTCAGAAAACTTCGGGAAGAAATCGCTCAAACGGCGCAACACTTCTACAGAGTCTCCTTCACGTACCGCCCAGTGTCCGCGGTAGAGCTGGATTCTGTCCACACTGAATATTTTATGGGCATCTTCAACGTTATCGAAATTCACTTCACCAAAGTCCATCAGCGTGTCGAAGGTAATGGAAACCGTCAAATCAGAATGCTTTAGGTCGGCGATTCTCCCATATTTTATGACCATGGAGTTGCCGTCTGCATGCGAGTCTATCTCGCTGCACACGAAGGTAGGCAGGCTCTTGAGAAAGGTAACGGATTTATCACTGAGGCCTTCAAGCCGTTTCTCGATGGCAACCGGAGTGGACTCAAATAAGCGGCCCCTGAGTATGGTCATATTATCGTTAATACGGTCTTTATCGGTAATAGAGATATAATTGAAGTTTTCGCTCATTTCTTATGCCTTTATCAAATTAACGCTCGGCTTAAGCCCATGCGAGATTTTTCTCGCTATCTCTTGTCGAAAAATTATTAACGGCCGCCATATGCATTTGCCTGCACAACAGATTCCTCTGTGCAGACGAATATGAAAGACGTAGCTCTTAATGACAAAGGATATATTAAACACCCGTGAAAGGCTGTTTTGCTGCACAGCTGACGTTCGTCGCCTGCGCAGCGAATGCCTGCAATCCGCCCGCTGCGTCGACCAGTTGAGCCCACCGCCCTTTGCCGGTTGTGAGATTTACTGCCGATCCTGCGAGCACATTCGGCGGCTGCCCTCCCAATTTACAGCCAGCCATGCCCGGCCAAATCACCTTGCATATGCGCGTTGCCGTTGCTCTATGATTAGCCTACCTTCTATTCATGCAGAAATCGCCTCAGTTTCACGGTCTCTCTACAGGTGTAAAGCTTGAAAAACAGGCGCGATCCATCCTTAAGCAGACCCATGCAATGGCGAAAGCCAATGCGCGTGAATTTGGTATGCTTCATGAGGAACATACCGGCGTCGAACCAATGCTTTTGGCGCTGTCGATGGAATTTGCGCTGAAGGCTTGGTTCGTTTGGGATCACAACACGCTCAAAACCAAGAGAATCCATGATCTTTTGAAGCTTTTCGAGCTACTTGGCGACACCAGTAAGGAACGTCTTGATCTCGAATTTAGGAAAAATGTGGCACCGCACCACCCAGATTGCTTGAGATCGGACTATGGGATCAGAGACGTGCTATACCAGCATGCCAACGCTTTCGTTGAATGGCGATACATTCATGAAAAGCGAGAGCACGGGATATCATTCAACTTAACCACCTTCGTCGCAACGTTGGAAATGGTACTGGATGAATTCGCAACGCTGTACCGGTCAGAGTTGATCAGCCCGCAGCTCGAAGTCCCGCCTCGGCCTTAACATCCCATGCTTGCAATCGTCGTGCAGATGCAGCGAACGACCGCTTATCTAATTGGGTGTCTGGGTCAAGCTCGTTTTCCTTCTTTTGAATGATCAAGGATCGTTTGTCCGGGTCACGCTTCTCTTCGCAGTCTGGTTTGGCGCTCGAAATGGCACCGCTGCATGCATGTGTCGGATCGGAAGTGGAGAGCCCCGCTTTCCGGCGCGCTTCAAGTTGCGCAGCAGACATTTTCGGCTTCATCCACGAACCTCGTCCGGATTGGACGATCCCGTCAGGTTAGTTGGTAGGCTACTTGTTCATGCCGTACCTCCAACTGATTCCTGACGGAATTCACTGCCGTCGATCCACATACGGTGGAGCAGAACGGCGAGCTTGCGGGCGACGGCAACTACAGCGCGTCGGCGACCTTTGGTGCGCATCAATCGCATGCCCCATGATTTGATTTGTGACCCTGCCATCGTTCGCATGAGCAATGCGTTGGCAGCGGCGTAAAGAGTTGCGCGAACATCTCTATCCCCAGCCTTTGATATTCTCCCGGGATTGTCATGCTCTCCAGACTGAAAGCGCCTTGGAGTCAGGCCAAAGTGTGCTCCATCTGTACGCGAACGTTTGAACCGGCTCGGATCGTCGACAGCCGCCTTGAATGTGAGGGCTGCAATAGGGCCAACGCCGGGGATGGTCATCAACCGCATCGCAACGAACATCGATAAGCTTCTTGTCTGCTTAGCTGCCGTCGGTCGCGACCTCTTTGATTGTGTGGTTACAGACGGCACCGCGCACTGGGTTGCAATCATGCTTGCCGCTTGCCAGTCTGATCAACTTCTGGACGAAAAATTAGTCCATAATCCTGCGGAAGTTTTCGACTCTAAACTTCTTTCGCTCGGGGGTGAGGATGATTGAATACCGATTTTTTCTTCCAGATAACCAACAGCTGTGCTATCCAGTGATCAAGAATATTGGTTCGTTCTCTGATGGGAGAAACGATTAAATCCAGTGGTCTGTGGCGAAGAAGTATGAGGCAGTTGCGAAATACTATGCGCAATCGCTGCGAAACTCTTTGGGCGGCAAGTGGATAATTTCTTCTTTAAGTTCAGTAGCGGAAATGAAGTGCTTCGCGCTGCCCTACAATAGGTGTAGGGAAGCACATAAAATTGCGCGGCGCGTAAAACTTTGCGCGTCGCCGATGATGCCTTGAAATAAAAAAATTATTTATTCAATAGCTTACGTGATTTTCCTCAAGACACCCGACTTAGGGGCTTGCGCCAAGTTCGCCGCTTACATTTCAAACCCGAGTGAATCTTAAAATTGACATTCGGTCAGTATCTGGCAATTGCCCATGACAGCCACACTTGGTTTATAACCTCTACGTCTCAAATAAGTTTTTTTATTCAGTGCTATAAACTTACAAAAGCATTCTCTATCGGCGGTTTCGAAGTGAGACCTGCGTCTCTCTGGTTTTTATTCTTCCAAGATGCAAAGGGCGGGAAGCCGACCTTCGCTGCGCCGCAGATAGAAGATCAGGCGTTATAGATGGATTAAGGGCAGCTCTGCGGACACAGCGGACGTTGGGACCTTCCAGAACAACGGCTGCTTTCCCTATGGCGCGAGCGCCCTGAAAAGTCGCTTGGAGGCCAAGCAATCATTCGCGACAGGTGCAGATTCAACGCAGAGGACTGTGGATGGTGATCAAGTGATTACGATTGAATTCAAAGGAAACACTCGGGTTGAATTGCCAGTTCGAATTTTTTCCACAAGATCACTCTAAAAGACAATTGCAACACGAATTAAGCTGCTTTTTTGGTCTTTAGCGCCTAATTCAGGTAACCGCGCAAAGATCCATCACGACGCTGGACTCTTTGCGCTGGCCAGTTCCGACAAACAGGGGCGGTTGACCAGTCATATCGCCAGTCTGTGCTCTGTAGCCGTGCATGGGTGCGCATGTAATAGCTTTCTTGGGCGAAATCTTCGCCCCGTGCAATGGCCGCAATAACTTCCGCTGGACCATGCCGAAAGCCGTAGTTGCAGACCTCGATCAAAGCACCGTAGTCGGTCTCGAACGCATAGCGGAAATCAAGTTCAGCTGTCCGGTCTGCGAAGATAGTTTCGCCAATCGGCACCAAGATTCAAAATACGCCCGGACGCCCTTGGGCCGCTAACCGTGCCGCCAATAATCTGGACGATCCGCCGATGACCGGCCCGACTGGCACCAATTTCGCGAATCGGACCGAGGTTCACCTCAAGACGGAATGCGAATTCAAGCTGTGGCGCGCTCATCGGCTCTCCTTAAAAGAACATTGTGCACAACAATCACAGCCAGTCCGGCGCTGATTCCAAACCACATGACCGGTGCTGTTTTCCACATGATCAGGACTGCCAGACCAAGGCGTGCCGCAATTTCCACAGATCCCATCGGGCCACGGTCATACCGTGCCAAGGCCGACGCCATCAGGTACAGCGCGAGGATCAATCGAGCGGACAGCATTGCCAGCGCAGCGATTTCGACCTCGCCGCTGTAGCCTTCGATCAGGGCTTTGGCACCGGAATCGTCGGTGATTGTGACAGCTTCGGGGATCAGCAAAAGCTCTGGGTACCATGCAAAGATGAAGGGAATCGTGAACATCACAATCCCGATGCGCACGGCTGCGACGCCGGTGCGCATCGGCTCGGCTCCGGTGATCGAGGCGGCTGCAAAGGCGGCGACCGCCACGGGCGGTGTGATCGCTGACGCCACGGCGAAGTAGAAGACGAACATATGGGCGGTGAAAAAGCTGACGCCAAGGTTGGCCAGCAAGGGGCCGAGCAAAAGGGCGACGTTCACATATGCAGGAACTGTCGGCATTCCCATGCCCAACAGGATCGCGCAGAGCATCGCACAGGTCAGGGCCAGCATCAGATAGACGCCCCCGACGATCTGCACCTCATAGCCGAAAAGCTGGATGCTTTGGGCCTGTTCCAGCCACGAGGTCACGGCGCGGGTCAATTCTCCGGTCAGACCGCTTTCATTGAGGAATGCCGAAATGATCGACACAGCAAAGAGCAGCAGGAACAGCCTTGAAATCAGCAGCCCACCGTCGGCCAGTGACACAAAAATCTTGGACGGTTTGGCGCGGGTTTCAGGGTCAAGCAGCAGCAGCGGAATCAGAACCGCAACCGCCCACCAACCGGCGGATACCGCATCCCCTGTGGAATTGATGACCGTGCGCGTCACCGCGTCGGGCATGATTGCCCCAATCCACCCGCTGCCGCTGGCGTCCTTGCTGCCCAGAAGCAGGAACAAGATTGTGAGGATCGGCACCACGATGATGATCAGGTTCCACCAGTCCTGACGCTCCATCACAAGGTCCTCGGGGACCTCACCTACGGCCACAACGCGTTCGCGACGGGCTTGGAACATCACCGCGAGAAAGATCGAAAAGAAAAAGAACATCGCAGGCAGGAAAGCCGCCGTGATTACCTTGGTGTAGGGCACCGCCGTCAGCGCCACGAGCACAAAGGCTGCAACCCCCATGACCGGCGGCATGATCTGCCCGCCCGAGGAGGCCGCGGCTTCGACTCCGCCTGCAAATTCTTTCGAAAAGCCGTTGCGCCGCATCATCGGGATCGTCAGCCGCCCCGTGGACAGCACATTGGTGACGGGCCCGCCGGTGATTGTGCCAAACATCGCCGAGGACACGATGGCCGCATGGGCCGGTCCGCCGCGCAGGTTGCGCGTCGCGCGCACGGCGAGCTTGATCAGGGATGTGCCCCCTGCCGAAGTGCCAAAGAGCGCCCCGAGAACCACGTAGGGAAAGACCTGATTGACGACAATATCCATGAAACGGCCCATGAACCCGTCCGGCGTGACAAAGACGTTCGTAGCTTTCTGGATCGCCGCCGCGGTAACGTCCCCCCCATCGGCCCCCAGTTTGGTCAGCAGGAAATTGTTGTCCGAAAGATCGAAGATCCAGATCAGGGTCGTGCCAACGGTATAAAGCACCACGACACTGGCGACGGCCACCAAGGGCAGCCCCCAGACACGGATGTTATAGAGGAAGAATAGCGTGATAATGGTGAACAGCAGGGGAATGATCCAGATCCCGAAACGGGCCTGACAGGCGGGCACCTCGGCCTCGAAAGACATTCCGGGGATAACACCTGCAGATCGTTCGGCCGCGTCCTGAATAAGGCGGGCTCTTTCGCCTGTGATCTGGTCAATCAGGCAGATGGAATCGATTTCGACGAGGTATCCGAAGGCCGCAAGAAATGCAGCAAGCAACAGCCCCGCATCAAGCAAGAACCCGAGCCACGCCAAATGGGGCTTGTCCTTACGCCATGCCCGATAGACCGAGGCATCCAGTGCCACAATCGTCATCATCAAAAGGAATATCGGAGGGTAGAAATATTCGGGCGGGAAGTTTGCCACCCTGAAAAACTGCCGACCCGTCAGATCGCGCGCCAAGTCCTGAAGTCCCGGTATCTCGGGCATGGTGTTTAACATTCCAAAAAACACCAAGACCAAGGCGAGGGACACAGCGATACGCCGGCCTAGGGGCAGATTGGGGGATTGCGACGTCACGGATGGAGCCTCCCTATTGGAAAGGCCAAAGGTCTGGCCTTTCCGTGATCAGTTCTTAAGGACGCAGACAGTCAGCGACGCTATGACCCGCCTCTTCAAAGGCACGGATCGCACCCTCGTGCATCTTGATCTGCACAGCCCCGCAGGCACCCTGGGACACACCGTCAATGTCACCGAAGCTGAGCATGGCGAATGGACCGCGCGGTGACCCTTCGATAAAGCGCTGCTCGCCTTCGAGGTAGGCCTTGGTGATCTGGTAGACGAGCTCTTCGTCCATCGAGGCATTCACGATCTGGCCAAAGGCCGTTGCGAAGCTATCAAAAGTATCATCGTCGGTGACAATGGTAATGTCGTTGCCCGCATAGGCTGCCTTGAACGCCTCAACCGGAACGGAATAGGGTGCATGGCCCGGTGCCGCGAGAATCTGCTGGCCCAATTCGCTGGCCAAAAGGTCAGAGGGGACGTCGTGGATTGTGATCCCGCCTGCGGCTGCAATTGCGATCTCGCGACCGGATGGCAGGCCTTCGGGGATGGTCCATGCATCTGCACCACCGCCGGTGATGCTCGACACTGTATCAGGCCAAGGCGTCTGGATGCCTTCGTAATCCTCGCCGTCCTTTGCGCCAGACAACAGTTGGATCATCGCCCGTCCAGAGGTCAGAGCCGCGCCCCGTGGCGGGCCGTTCCAGATACGCAACCCGTCCAGCGACCGGATGTCTTCGACGGGATTATTGTTGTAGTAAGCGAAAATCTGGGCAGAACCGGAGTTCCAGAACAGCACGCGCAGGTTGCTTGCCATTTCAGCGCCGTCTTCGGGCCCGACACCGCTGTAGGGACCGATGCCACGTGACAGAAGAAACGGCAGGATCAGAGGCGCAGGTGCCATGTCCAACCGCCCTTCGGCAACGGCCTGAACGGAATTTGTCAGTGTCGCCCCTTCGGTAATCTGCACAGTGGCAACGCCCGCGCTATTAAGGATCGCGGCCAGTGTTGTGTCAATGTAATGGGGAGTCGACCCCGGTGTGGTGGTTTCTGCGGTCAGGGTCGCCTGAGCGGATGCCGCCAGAGGGGCGAGTGCAACGGCCACACCAAAAATTGCTGTTTTGATCATGATATCCTCCCTTGATCCCGCACCTTCCTCCAAAGACGCGTAGGTCAAAACTGGTTGACCCAATCTTAGGTTTGCAGAAAATATATGACTTGTCACGTAATTTCCTTACGGCCATTATAGTACCCAAGGGAGGACAGCCTATGACGGAACATCCAAAAGTGGACGCCGAGCAGATACGGGCTCGCATGGAACGGGAAGGTTTCAACATCTTTGCGCGCCTACCAGCTGTCTACGCCGCGTCCCGTACGCAAAGCCGCAACTTCCTTGAAATCGCCGGTGATCTGTCGGTCGTGGAATGGCGAACGCTCTGGGATTTGGCAGAGGCCGGACCTCTCACGATACGCGACCTTGCGGCGATCCAGCGGGCAGATCATTCTCTGCTCAGCCGTGCCCTGCCGGATATGTGCAAAAAAGGGTATGTCACGATGTACAAGGACACGCGGGATGGCCGAAAAACCGTTGTCGCCCTGACCGAATCCGGCCGCGCTGCCTATGACCGCGCAGCCCCTGTCATGGCCCAACGCCGCGCAGCGCTGAGAGAGGTTTTTTCCCAAGATGAAATTCACGCCTTCGCCGGATTTCTTGACCGGCTGGAAGTGTTTCTGCGGATCCCCGCAGCCGAACTTCTTGCAAGCCAAATCACAGAAGAGGACACGCAATGACCGACCGACCCAACGTTTTGTGGATTATGGCAGACCAGCTTCGGTTCGATTACCTCAGCTGCTACGGCCATCCGCATTTGCAGACCCCCCACATTGATGCATTGGCCGCCCGTGGCGTGCGTTTTACCAATGCGTATGTGCAATCACCAGTCTGCGGCCCATCGCGGATGTCGGCTTATACGGGGCGTTACGTTCGCAGTCACGGATCGACATGGAACGGCATGCCTTTGCGTGTCGGGGAGCCGACATTAGGCGACCACTTGCGCGAAGTCGGCGCACGCGCCGTACTTGTGGGCAAGACCCACATGACAGCTGACGCCGAAGGGATGGCTTGGCTTGGCATTGATCCAGCCAGCGAGATCGGGGTGCGCGTGTCTGAATGCGGGTTCGAGCCTTTCGAGCGTGACGACGGCCTTCACCCCGACAGCGCGCGGCAAAACTGGTCCGCCTACGACGATTATCTTGTGTCGCAGGGCTATGCTTCTGACAATCCTTGGGAAGACTTTGCAAACTCGGGTATCGGAGAAGACGGCGACCTGCTCTCGGCTTGGCTTTTGAAGAACTCCCGTCTGGCGGCGAATGTCCCTGAGGAGCATTCGGAAACAGCCTATATGACCGACCGCGCCATCGCTTTCATGGAAGAGGCCAAGGCGGATGGGCGGCCGTGGATGTGTCATCTTTCCTATATCAAGCCGCATTGGCCCTACATCGTGCCCGCCCCCTATCATGACATGTATGACGAAAGTCACATCGTGCCGCCAATCCGTTCTGCGACAGAGCATGACACCGACCACCCGCTGATGCAGGCCTACCTTAAGGCGCGGGTCTGCCAAAGCTTCGCGCGTGACGAGGTGCGCGAACACGTGATCCCCGCCTACATGGGGCTAATTAAACAGCTCGACGACAATCTCGGGCGACTGTTTGCGTGGATGGATGAGGCCGGCCTCAGCGACAATACGATCATCGCGTTCACCTCGGACCACGGCGACTACATGGGGGACCATTGGATGGGTGATAAGGATTTCTATCACGAGATGGCAGTAAAGGTACCGCTGATCATCGCCGATCCGCGTCCCGACGCGGACGCGACACGTGGACTTGCGTCAGAGGCGCTTGTCGAGATGATCGACTTGGCACCGACATTCATGAACGCGCTTGGCTGCGCGCCCAAACCCCACGTGATCGAGGGGCGCGACCTGACGCCAATCTTGCAGGGTACAGATGGGTTTTCGCGCAGCTATGCAATCAGTCAGCATGATTATCATTGGTCTGATATGGCCCGTCTGCTGGATCAACCGCAGGAACATGCCCATACGACGATGATCTTTGATGGGCGCTGGAAGTATATCCGCTGTGAAGGCTTCCGGCCGGTTCTGTTTGATCTGCACTCTGATCCGCATGAACTGACTGATTTGGGCGCATCAAAGAAGGCAAAGCACGCCGCCGTCCGCACCCGTATGGAAGCGGCTCTGCTGGATTGGGCCACGCGCCATCACACGAGGATCACAGCGACGCCTGCAGTCTTGGCACGGCAGAAAAAGGCAGCCGAAGGGGGCATTCTGATCGGTTTCTGGGATGAGAAGGAATATGAAGACACCACTGGTATCGCATTCGACGACCTAGCGCCCGTGGGACGGGTTTAACGAGGCCGAGATGCCTTAGCGTTGACAGATCTCGCTGAGAGACAAAATCAAAGATGAGGTCTATTCTCTCCCCACCCCAAAGCTAAGGACCGCGATCCAGTATAGATCACGGTTTCTTCAGAGCTGGCGTTCACTGGACCTGTCGCGCTTTTGTGCCGCCCCAAGCGCTCGTTCAAGCCACTTTCCGTTCGAAAGCGACGGGACTTTTCCAGCCCAGTGCTGAGTGGCGGCAGCGCGGTTTGTAGAAGCCGTTGATGTAGTCGAAGATCGCCATCTCGGCCTGCCGCCGTGTTTCCCATGACCTCCGCCAGATCAGTTCAGCCTTGATGGTTTTGAAGAACGTCTCGACCATTGCCCGGCAGGCGCATGCAAAGCATGCTGCCGGGAGGGGGCGGCATTATCATAACAATTCCCTTTGCCGCTCATGGACACGGTGAACCCGTGTTGGCGCAGGATCTTCTGATAGTCGTGAGAGCAATATTGCGACCCACGATCTGTGTGATGGACGCAGCCTTTGGGCGGTGAGCAGAATGCTATAGAAATGTTTAACGCCCGGATCGCCAGGTCGCGTTTCATGCGATTGCTAACGGCCCAGCCGATAACGCGTCGGGAATGCAGGTCCAGGATCACGGCCAAATACAGCCACCCCTCACCTGTCCAGACGTAACTGATGTCACCAGCCCATTTCTGGTTCGGGCTCTCAGCCACAAAGTCGCGATCTAGCAGGTTTGGTGCAATGTTGAACTTGTGGTTGCTATCCGTTGTGACTTTATGTTTGCGCGTTCGCACCACCGATATGCCGTTCTGGCGCATCAAACGGCCAACACGGCGGTGACCGATATCCAATCCGATCTCCTTCAGCTCTTCGGTCATCCGGGGCCTGCCACTCTCGGGACATAGCTGCGCAATACCCTGTCAGGGAATGGATCGTCAGCCACCTGCTTGCGCCCCTCTCATCGATACTGCGTATCGACTGCCGGGCAATAGTACAGCCCGCTGGTCAGCGCGATGCGCACCGCATCTTGCCGGAGTTCGTCCGTTCTTCCAGGTCCCATAGTCAGTCTCCTTTGTTGATGGCGTGGATGCCCCCTCCCGACGGCATAGCAATGTGCCACTATGATGAGTGTTAAACGCAATCACATAAGGAAGGAGCATCCATGTCCGAAGTCACTATTATCGGTGTCGACTTGGCAAAGCGCGTTTTCCTGTTGCACGGCGCGCGCAGCGACGGTTCGGTCGCGTTTCGCAAGAAGCTGTCACGCGGTCAGTTACTCGCATTCGTGGCACAGCAGCCCAAATGCCTGATCGCCATGGAGACTTGTGCGACGGCGCATGGTTGGGGGCGGGCATTCGAGGAGGCGGGGCACGATGTGCGCCTGATCCCGCCAGTCTATGTGAAGCCATTCATCAAACGCCAAAATAACGATGTGGCCGATGCAGAGGCCATCGTAGAGGCCGCTTTGCGTCAAACCATGTATTACCCGGCAGGGCATTGCGCAGCAATGTCCCTAGAGGGCGTGTTGTTGCGGTGAAGACGGAAGATCAACAGGCCCGTGCCATGCTGTTTCGCACGCGGCAGATGTTCGTCGGCCAGCGCACCCAGATGATCAATGCTTTACGCGGCCACCTCGCGGAACACGGTCTGGTCGCAGCGTGGGGGCCTGCTCATCTCAAAACGCTCGCGCATGCAATCGCAGATGATGACACCGCGCTGCACACCGAGGTGCGGGAACTCAGTCGGATGTATCTGGAGCAGATCGAGGGCCTGAATGCGCGTGTCGCTGAGCTTGACGCGAGGATGAGGTGTGCCGCGAATAAAGCCGAAGTGGTGCGCCGCGCACAGACCATGCCGGGCGTGGGCCCTGTCACGGCGCTTGCGATCGAGACATTTGCACCAGACCTGGCCACTTTCCGGCGCGGTCGTGATTTTGCCGCCTGGCTTGGGCTTGTGCCCAAGCAGCACTCGACGGGCGGCAAGGTCCGGCCCGGGAAGACCTCGAAGATGGGTCACCGCGACATCCGCACCCTCTTGGTCTCTGGAGCCATGGCGGTCCTTCAGGCTGTCGAGCGGTTTGACACACCGAACAATGGCTGGCTGAAGCGCCTGCTGACCCGCAAGCCACGAATGGTCGCCGCGATTGCGCTGGCCAACAAGATGGCGCGTGGCCTCTGGGCCATGATGACGAAACAAGAGAATTACCGGAATCCGATGGCGACGATGGCGTAGCGAAGATTGCAAGTCACGACGTCCCGGTAAGTTGGGGGTGTGAGGAGGTCACTGAACAGCAAGGGCAAAGGATCGATCAGATCCGGGTCAGAGAAAGCAGCATTTGTGCAGGAGCCACCGAGCTCGGTTTGTTGATATGCCTCTGGTCCGCGCATCGCCATACCGGCCCGCGGTCAAAATATCACCGCACACAGAGGCCTGATACATGACCGCACCCGATCACACGCTCGCGCCGTTCAAAAATCACTTGCACCAATGGGGCATCCATACATGCAGCAAATGCTATCAAAGGAGCGGCATCAAACCGCGACAGGTCCACCTGAGCATCGATCCACGTTTTCATCTCTCACAGCCCGAAATCACCATCGAGTCCTCAATCCCGCTGACGTGACTTCTCCTTCTGTTCCTCCGGCTCCTACTTTTTGCCCTTCTCCTAGCGGTCCCGATCGATTTTCCAGCCTCTCACATTGGCCTTCGTTCGCGCATTGTGGGCCTGCGGCGCTCTTGGCTGCTCCTGCACATCACCCTCCCGTCCTGCCCCGCTCCGACAACAAGTCGACGACCTTGGCGTAAGACAACGGGTAGCGCAAACACATCCGCACGGCGCTCAGAATAACGACGGCTGGAAAACGACGGTGCTTGAACAGCGATTGCGGGACATGAAGGTCTCCTTCAAAGCCAAGTCGCAGACCAGAGACGGTTGATGCACCAGTGCCCTACACTTTACGCGCCGACTTGAATACGGTGCTCTGGAATGCCGCATACGTCGAGGATCAGTTCATAAACCTTTCCGTCGTTTGGAGACGGAGTGTCCAGACCTTCCCGTGCGGTAGTTACGAACATCGACGAAAAATCCTTACCCCCGAAGGCTGGGCAGGACGATAGTAGGCCCGGGACTTTAACAGTTCTATCGAAATCACCGTTCGGAAAATAACGCGCGACAAGCCCAGCCCCCCATCTAGCATTCCAAAGCCCGCCATTGGCATCCACTACGGATCCATCAGGCAGCATGCCTTCACCCGAGATGTCAACGAATACACTGGCAGCTCCAACGGGCCACCCCTCTGCGTCCAGCGTTTGACGCATGATCACACCGGTCGGCGAGTCGGTGTAGTAGGCAGTATGTCCATCGGGAGAGAAACAAATAGAATTTGGGATCGTCAGGCCAGAATACAGCTTGGTCAACTTACCGCGATGAAAACGGTAGATGGCTCCGACACCCTCTTGAGCAGAAGTGCCCATGGTACTGATCCAGAACCCACCCTGAGGGTCTGCGCGACCATCGTTTGTGCGGGTCGCGCATTTTTCGGCGTTAAAAGAGTGGAGCAGGACGCGAAGGCCAGATGCAATCTCAAACTGGTAGAGCCCAGATTGCGATGCGATTAGCAGGGTGTCATTATCAATCCACCCAGCGGCCGAGACGTATTCGTTGAATTTCCATTCAAGATCGGCACCATCCCTACGCGAAAGCATCCGCTTTCCGAGTATGTCGAACCAGAACAGTTGGCAACGACCCGGATGCCAAAACGGCCCTTCCCCCAACTCACATATACGCGCGTCAAAGACAGTCGACATAGTCAAACTCCACTATTCAGAGAACGAACGCTCAACGAGTTTGCGTGTCTATAGGAAGAAGCGATTCTGGAATGTTTTGATAACAGACAGGCCGCAGGAAGCGGCGGATGGCCATCGTACCAACCGATGTCGCACCAAAATTGGTCGAGGCGGGATAGGGTCCACCGTGTACCATACTGTCACTTATCTCGACTCCCGTCGGAAAGCCATTGGCTAGAACCCGACCCGCCTTGCGTTCAAGCACTGGCATCAGTTGTTGCGCCAATTGGTCGTCCCCCGCATCTAGATGCATTGTGCAGGTCAATTGTCCTTGTAGGTTTTTGGCGAACTCAATCATCTCATTCTGGTCTGCAACGCGAATAACTAAACCCAAGGGGCCAAAGACCTCTTCGGCAAGGTCAGAGTTTGACAGCCAAGTTTTGCCAGTTGTTTCAAACAAGTTTGGCTCTGCACCGCGCTGATCACATGTCGAGGTCAACAAGCCCTGCACATCTGATACTGCTGCGATCCGATCACGACCCGCTCGGTAAGCGGAGGCGATGTCGACGGTCAGCATCGTCTGTGCGGCCACGTTCTGCAACGCATCCAATGCCGCCTTTACGAAAACATTCGCTGCGGGGGTATCAATGACGATTGCAATGCCGGGATTGGTGCAGAATTGCCCTGCCCCCATTGTCAGCGAGTTGGCCCAGCCAGCCCCGATCTCTGCGCCTCGCGCCGCAATAGCGTCCGGCAACAAGAACATCGGATTCACACTGCCCAATTCCCCAAAAAATGGGATCGGTTCAGGGCGGCTTGCGCAAAGATCGAACAAAGCCCGACCACCCCGCAAGCTTCCGGTAAAGCCAACAGCGCAAATTAAGGGGTGCTGGACAAGGGCCTGCCCGACTTCGATTGTGTTACCCTGCACAAACGAGAAGACGCCGGCAGGCATGCCTGTCTTTTTGACTGCGGCGCAGATGGCGTCTGCAACAATTTCACCTGTTCCGGGGTGAGCAGGATGGCCCTTGACCACAACCGGACAGCCCGCCGCCAGTGCCGAGGCGGTATCCCCTCCAGCAGTCGAAAAAGCCAATGGAAAATTGGATGCCCCAAACACAGCAATCGGACCAATCGGTCGCTGAATCATGTGCATTTCAGTTCGAGGCAAAGGCTGACGGTCTGGAAGTGCTTCGTCGTGACGGCAATCCAAATAATCGCCGGCAAGAATATGCGCTGCAAAAATACGCAACTGCCCAGTTGTCCGTCCGCGCTCACCTTCAAGCCGCGCTTTGGGCAATCCGGTTTCCTGCGCACCTATCGTGGTGATGTCATCACCTCGTGCTTCGATTTCATCGGCGATAGCATTCAAAAACGCAGCCCGCTCTTGCCGGGTTGTTTGGCTGTAGTCCCAGAAAGCTGCCTCGGCCGACTGGCAGGCCACATCAACATGGGCCGCAGTGCCCGCGGAATATGCATAGGAAGGCCCTTCGGCCGGGCTAGAAATAAACGTGTCTTCGCAGGCTACGCGATCGCCTGCAATCAAGTGGCAGCCATGGGGTTTATAGGTCATGTTAGTTATCCTTATTTGCCCCATGACAGGGCCATAATGTCAAGGTCGGTGGCGAGCTGCAGGAGGCGTGTCTTGGTGCGACTGGACATTGGTGCAAGGGGGTGGCGGACTTGATCGCTTTTAATTACGCCGCCCGCCGCAAATACTGTCTTGCAAGCGCGCAACCCGCATTGACGGTTTTCATGATTGATCAGCGGCAGGCATTTCTGCCAGTGCGACAAGGCACTATCCTTGTTACCAGCCAGATAGTCAGTCACGATGGGCCGCAGTTTTTCGCAGAACATACCAGAGGTCATTGTCCCCCGCGCACCAGCATCAAGGTCGGCCAGTAGCGTCACCGCTTCTTCGCCATCAAATGGCCCGACAATGTGCTCGCCGCCTTGCTCAATCAGTGCTGCTAGTTTGTCGGCCGCAAACGGAGTTTCCATTTTAAAATAGCTGACGTTCTCTACTTCGCGCGCCATCCTCACCAAGAACGGTACCGACAGTGTGACTCCAGATAGCGGTGCATCCTGGATCATGATCGGGATGGAGATTGCATCACTCACCGCCTGAAAATGTTCAAATATTCCGGCCTCGGCAGGCACCAGGCCAACCCCGTGATAGGGTGGCATCATCATCACCATCGAAGCCCCAAGCGCCTGGGCGGCCTGGGCGCGTGCTACCACAATTTCAGTCGCGAAATGGCTGATCGTTACGATTACCGGCACCCGGCCAGCAACATGCTCCAGACACAGCCGCATCAACAGAGCCCGCTCCTCATCTGAAATCACGAACTGCTCGGAATAATTGGCCAGAATACAAATGCCATCGACACCCTGGTCGATAATGCAATCCAGTACGCGGCACATGCCTTCTTCGTCGATCTGGCCGTCTGCATGAAACGGGGTCGGGGCAACCGGGAATATGCCCGTCAACGGAGTAATCATTTACTGTCCTTTCCAGACAAGTCTATTTTGGGAATTTATTCAATAAATGGCGCAACGGTTGCCCGGTGGCCAAGTGCAAAGGCGTCAGCCACATGGCGCAGCGGAGATAGGTCGACATCCACGTTGCCGCTTTCGACCAGTCGGGCCATTTTTTGGTACAACCTTGGATATTCCCCTGATAGCTCAGCAGAAGCGCTGTCTGCGGCTTTAACCTCGGCCCCATTAATCGCCATATTCGCGCCGCCGTTCCAAAGTCGCAGTGTCCCTTCGTCGGTTTCTGCATCGATGGTCCAGATCTGCTCCCCCTCTTGTCGCCAGTCGAAATCAGTTGTGACCACGGCACCCTGTGGGTGATAGAAGTCCAACTTGGCCGCGATCGGGGCCTGCCGGTTCTCCGGCACCAGCAAATTTGCAGACCTAAGGTGAATTGAATCCGGCAGAATCTCGGTCACGATGGACAGCGCGTTGATGCCCGGATCAAACACGCCCAGTCCTCCCGGCTCCCAGATCCAGTCCTGACCGGGGTGCCAGCGGCGCACGTCTTCTTTCCATGTGACGTGGAAGTGGCGCAGCTTCTTGTCCTTAAGCCAAGCCTTGGCCGGAGCCACCATTTCAGCCTCACGTGAGTGCCAGGTAGCATAGAGCGAAAGCCGTCTGGTACGCGCCATAACTTCGAGCGTATGACACTCGGACAAGGTTGCTCCCGGTGGTTTCTCCAACATGACATGACGGCCAGCCTCGATCGCCATAGCTGCAAAGTCAAAGCGCGGCACCGGCGGCAAACACAGCGAGACAACGCGGATGTCAGGACGCTCGTCCAGCATCTGCGCAAAATCCGTATAGGCTGGAACCCCGTCAACAGACCCCGCCCGTGACACAGTGGCTGAGAGTTCCCAGTCTGACGATGCGGTGATAGAAGGAACATGTTGGTCGAGGGCAATTTTGCCTATCCCTACAAGAGCAATATGCATCAATGTGAATCCTTTCCGACAGGCGACCCACGACAGCCTTTTAGGAAATCAAGATCAGCTCCGGTGTCAGCCCCTTCGACGTGCTTCTGGTGTAACCAAGCGTAACCACTTGGCGCTTGATCATGCGACGGTTCCCAAGCCTCTAGCCGAGCGGCCAGTTCCTCGTCCGTGATATCCAGATGGAGGCGACGTGCGGGTACATCCAGTTCAATCATGTCGCCATTTCGCACCACCGCCAGAGGGCCACCAGCAGCAGCCTCGGGTGCTATGTGTAAAACCACAGTGCCATAAGCGGTGCCAGACATGCGGGCATCAGAAATGCGCACCATGTCGGTGATGCCCCGTTTCAGAATTTTTGGCGGCAATCCCATATTGCCGACTTCGGACATACCAGGGTACCCCTTGGGGCCGCAATTTTTCAGCACCATGACGCAGGTTTCATCGATGTCCAGATCATCATCCTCGATCCGCGCCTTGTAGTCGTCGATATCCTCGAACACCACGGCACGGCCTTTGTGCTGCAACAGATGCGGCGAGGCGGCAGAGGGTTTCAGAACCGCACCAGCCGGTGCAAGGTTGCCTTTGACCACAGCGATGCCACCCTGATCGGTCAACGCCTGCTCAAACGGCAAGATAACATCATCGTTGTGATTGACGGCTTCTTTTACCTCGTCCCACATAGTCGAACCAGAAACGGTCAAGACCTCCTTGTGCAATAGCCCGGATTCAGCAAGCCGCTTGAGAACCACTGGCAGGCCGCCAGCATAGAAAAATTCTTCCATCAGGTATTTACCCGAAGGCATCAGGTTCACGATGGTGGCGACGTCGCGACCACAACGATCCCAGTCGTCCAGAGACAAGTCTATGCCAACACGGCCGGCAATGGCCAGAAGGTGCACAACCGCATTGGTTGATCCCCCAATTGCTCCGTTGGTGCGGATCGCGTTTTCAAAGGCCTGCTTGGTTAGGATATCCGAAGGTTTCAGGTCGTCCTTGACCATCTGAACAATCCGCCGCCCCGACAGTTGCGCCATCACACGACGACGACTGTCCACAGCCGGAATGGCAGCATTCCCGGACAAGGCCATGCCCAGTGCTTCGGCCATCGAAGCCATCGAAGAAGCAGTGCCCATCGTGTTGCAGGTTCCCGACGACCGGCTCATCGATTGTTCAGCCTCAAGGAACTCATCCTGGGTCATTTCCCCGGCCTTGACCGCTTCTGAGAATTTCCACAGGTGGGTACCTGATCCGACACGCTCCCCTTGAAAATACCCGTTCAGCATTGGGCCACCGGTCACCACGATGGATGGCAAATCGGTGGACGCCGCCGCCATCAGCAGACTGGGGGTGGTCTTGTCACAACCCACCAACAGAACGGCACCATCAATCGGCTGGCCTCGCATCTGCTCTTCGATAGACAGCGCAGCAAGGTTTCGGAACATCATAGCAGTGGGGCGAAACGTATTTTCCGACGCTGAAAACGCCGGAACTTCGACAGGGAAGCCACCGGCCTCCCAGATCCCCGCCTTTACCTTCTCGGCCAACTCGCGAAGGTGCCCGTTGCAGGGCGTCAAATCCGACCAGGTGTTCATGATGCCGATGACCGGGCGGCCGTCGAAAAGGTCATGAGGATAGCCCTGGTTCTTCATCCAGCCACGGTGATAAATCACATCACGTGACGTCCCTCCATACCACTCTTGGCTACGCAGTTTTCGAGGCCATTTTGCGGGTAAAAATGTCATTGTCCGCTCCTCAACCCTGTTTGTTTTTGTTGTAGACATCAAAGAACACTGCCGCGAGCAGCACCAAACCTTTGATAACCTGTTGATAATCGATGCCAATTCCCATGATCGACATACCGTTGTTCAGCACGCCCATGATGAAAGCCCCGGTTACCGCACCGACGATTTTACCAACGCCACCCGACATAGACGCCCCGCCAATAAACACGGCCGCGATCACATCCAGTTCAACCGCAAAGCCGGCCTTTGGTGTTGCGGTATTTAGTCGTGCCGCAAAGATCAGCCCGGCCAGTGCCGCTAGGACCCCCATGTTGACGAACGTCAAGAAGGCAAGGCGCTCAGTCTTGATTCCCGACAGTTTGGCGGCCTTTTCGTTGCCTCCTAAGGCATAGACACGGCGACCCAGCACAGTGTTCTCGGTCACGAAAGTGTAGACTATGGTCAACACAACCATCGAGATCAGCACGTTTGGCAGGCCGCGGAAGTTAGCCAGCTTGTAAGAAACAAAAACCAGCGCGCTTGCCACAATTGCATTGCGGATCGCAAAGAACAGTATCGGCTCACCCTCGATCCCGTACTGACGATCCCGAGCACGCGACCGAAACCCCATCCAAACCACCAGAATGGCGGCGATAATACCGGTTCCCAGTGCGGTAACATTGGGACGACCACTCCCTATAAGATCTGGTACAAATCCGGTCGACAGAGCCTGAAATTCACGGGGGAACGGGCCAACGGACTGACCTTCAAGCAACCACAGCGACATGCCGCGAAAAACCAGCATACCGGCCAAGGTGACAATAAAGGAGGGGATTTTCCAATAGGCCACCCAATAGCCCTGCCAGGCACCAATCAATCCCCCTGCGATCAGGCAGACCGGCAGGGCCATGGCCATTGGCCAGTCCCAGTTGACGATCATGACTGCGGCCAAGGCACCTACAAATCCCATGACCGAGCCAACCGACAGATCAATATGGCCTGCAACAATGACCATCAGCATACCCAGAGCCATGATGATAATATAACTATTCTGCAGGAACAGGTTGGTTATATTGATCGCTTTCAACATGGTGCCGCCGGTAACGATCTGGAAAAACCCCATGATCGCAATCAGTGCAAACAGCAGCCCGAATTCGCGCAAGTGCCCCAAAAGGTAGTGGCCAATTCCCGCTGGTTGATTTTCTTGTGTTTTTATCTCTGCAAGTTCCACTGGTTCGACCTCCTAGTTGGTCACAATGAGCGACATGATGCGCTCTTGGCTTGCTTCTTCGGCGGTTAGTTCCCCGACAAAAGCGCCTTCGTTCATTACGTAAATACGGTCACACATCCCCAACAGTTCGGGCAGTTCGGAAGAAATCATGATGACTCCTTTGTCCTCAGCACTCAGATCATTGATGATGTTGTAGATTTCGAATTTTGCGCCGACATCGATTCCGCGCGTTGGTTCGTCCAGGATCAGCACCTTGGGTTCCGCGAACAACCACTTGGATAGCACTACTTTTTGCTGGTTGCCGCCTGAGAGATTGGTGACTTTCTGGAACACGCTTGGAGTACGGATGTTCATCGCTTTGCGGTACTTTTCAGCCACCTGGGATTCTTTGGCTTCGGCAATCACACCGTTCGACGAAACCTTGGCCAGATTGGTCAAAGTGATATTACGCTGGATGGTTTCATCCAGGATCAGACCCAGAGATTTCCGGTCTTCGGTTACATAGGCCAATCCGGCGTCAATCGCCCGACTGACGGTGCTGACATTGGTTGGCATACCGTCGATCTCGACACTGCCCGAGATATTGTGACCATAGCTGCGGCCAAAAATGCTCATCGCCAATTCGGTTCGACCTGCCCCCATAAGGCCTGCAATTCCAACGACCTCACCGGCGCGCACCGTAAGGTCGATGTCTCGAACCATTTGCCGTTCCGCATGTTCCGGGTGCCAGACGTTCCAGTCTTTCACCTCCATCAGGACGTCACCGGCACGGCGTTTTCGTTTCGGGTAACGATGAGCCATATCCCGGCCAACCATGTCCCGCACAATGTGATCCTCTGAGATATCCTGAGTGCGGGCATCAAGCGTTGAAACGGTTGCTCCGTCCCGGATAACCGTCACCGTGTCAGCCACCCGCCGCACTTCGTTCAGCTTGTGACTGATGATGATCGAGGTCACACCCTGTGTCTTCAGCTCCAGGATCAGATCCAAAAGCGCCTGACTGTCAGACTCAGAAAGGGCGGCCGTGGGTTCATCCAGGATTAGAAGCCGCACTTTCTTCGACAGCGCTTTGGCAATCTCCACCAGTTGTTGCTTGCCCACACCAAGAGAGTCGACCAACGTGCCCGGCGCTTCGGCCAGCCCGACTTTGGCCAACAGCCGTTCTGTTTCCTTGAAGGTTCGTTGCCACTGGATAACGCCGTTGGTAGCATTTTCATTGCCCAGAAACAGATTCTCGGCAATTGACATCAGAGGCACAAGCGCGAGTTCCTGATGGATAATGATAATGCCCTTGGTTTCGCTATCGGCGATACTGTGGAACTGGGCCACTGTTCCGTCATAGACAATGTCGCCTTCGAAATTACCTGCCGGATAAACACCAGACAGGACTTTCATCAAGGTCGATTTTCCGGCACCATTTTCACCGCAGATTGCGTGAATTTCACCTTCGCGCACCGCGAGGTTGACCGAATCCAGTGCCTTTACACCCGGAAAAGTCTTAGTGATATCGCGCATTTCAAGAAGAGTGTTCATAGTCATACTCAATGAAAGAGTGGTGCCCTGCCTAGTGCAAAGGTCCAGGCAGGACGGGGATCAAGAAGTCAGATTACTTGATCTGATCTTCGGTGTAGTAACCGGACCCAATCAACGTCTCTTCCCAGTTGGAGATATCAACCGATACCGGTTCCAGCAGATAGGACGGAATGACCTTGACACCGTTGTCATAGGTTTCGGTGTTGTTGATCTCGGGTGTGCCACCCTCCAGCACGGCCCGAACCATACCTACAGTGACTCGCGCCAATTCACGGGTGTCTTTAAAGACTGTCGAATATTGTTCGCCGGCCAGCATGGATTTGACCGAGGGGACCTCGGCGTCCTGGCCAGAAACGATGGGCATTTTTAGATCACCAGATCCGTAGCTGACGCCTTTCAGCGACGAGAGGATGCCAATCGACAACCCGTCATAGGGCGACAGAACGCCGTGCAGTACTTTGTCGGTGTAGTGGGCTGACAGCAGGTTATCCATGCGGGCCTGTGCAACTGCACCGTCCCAACGCAACGTACCCACAGTATCCATACCCTGCTGGCCAGATACAATGTTGATTGAACCGTCATCGATCAGTGGCTGCAGAACCGACATTGCGCCATTGTAGAAGAAATACGCATTGTTATCGTCGGGCGAACCACCAAAAAGTTCAACATTGTAAGGTGCGTCGCCAAAGCCTTCTTTCAAACCAGTAACCAGAGACGAGGCCTGCTGAACGCCAACCTTGAAGTTGTCGAATGTCGCATAGTAATCGACATAAGCGCTGTCACGGATCAGGCGGTCATAGGCGATGACCTTGATGCCGGCGAAATGGGCGTTTTCCAACGCGTTCGACAGTGTTGTCCCGTCAATGGCAGCAATGACCAGCACATCAACACCTGTGGTGATCATGTTTTCGATCTGCGCTAACTGGTTGGGAATGTCATCCTCGGCATACTGCAGATCAGCCGAATAACCAGCTGCTTCGAACTGCTTTACCATTGAATTCCCGTCAGAAATCCAACGTGCCGAAGATTTGGTAGGCATGGCGATGCCAACTGTACCTTCCGCAAAAGCCCCGGTAGCCAAGGTAATCGCGGCTGTTGCCGAAACCAAAAGTGATGTGAGTTTCATGGTGTCCTCCCTGACACATCGCATCGTTACTGGACGTGCGTGTTTTGATATTGCGGGCCCACTGAACCCAAGTAAAACGCTATCAACAGTCGACATATCAAACAAATTCTACTAACAACATTCATCATCACAATAATGGTATGTCTTTAAAGTGAATTTTGCCCGCAAACTGAAACCGCACCAACTTAAGCTGATTGTCAAAATATCTGAGACTGCGAAGCTGCAATTTGCTGCTGAATCGATCGGTCTTTCACAGCCGGCGGCGTCGCGTACATTAGCTGAAATTGAAACCGATATTGGGGCTCCCCTATTCATCCGCTCCGCAAAGGGAATGTACCCAACTCCAATCGGTGAGGCTTTTGTGCGCCACTCCCAATCAATTCTTTCAGGGTTCGAAACTCTGGAGGCAGAAGTAAAGGGCCTGGGGCGGGGAGAAATGGGTGAGGTCAAAGTTGGGTCGGTCACGGGGCCGGCCATTTGTTGTCTTGTGCCCGCTATTCTTGAAATCAAGAAAGCGACGCCAAAACTCGAAGCCACGATTGAGGTTGGCCCTTCGACAGAACTTGTGCGTCGGCTGGAGAAAGGTCATTTTGACTTCATTATTGCTAGGTTACCACATGAGTACGATAGCCGGGCCTTTTACATCCGTCCTGCTCGGTCCGAAGTGGTGTCCTTGGTGGTGCGCGCCTCCCACCCTCTAGTCAAGAAGGCGAAGGTATCACTTGAGGATCTCGCCCAATTTGAATGGGCAATTCAAGAGCGAGGATCGCCGATACGCACCGCGGTCGAAGAAGCCTTTGCGGCCAATGGAACACAAATCCCTTCTCACATTACAAACACGTCTTCACTTCTGGTGATGTTGGGGCTTCTGGAGCAATCCGATACCATCGCAACATTGGCCGAAGAAGTTGCCAACGTCCTTACGAGTGCCGCGTTGGGTGCCAATCTTATTGCACTGAACCTAGACCGCGCAATCACGGTCTCACCGTATTTTGTCATAATGGAAAAAGATAAACAGCTGTCTCGAGCCGCCGAACACCTTTTGGACGCTGTGTTATCCAGGTTTTAATGGGTGCGGGATCTCTTTCCGGATGTTACCGGCAACAAAAGCCGGATTGCTGCGATTTAAGCACAAACCACACTTTCCATCAGCTAAGAAGTCTGTGGTCTCATTGTAAAGCACCCTTTTGAAAAGAATAGCTGACACAATGGCGATAAGTCTGATGTGGAAACAAAGTCGCAGATGGAAAATCTGGGCGATTTGCCGCGTCAGGCCAAATTTGTGTTTCCATCGCAATGCCCGCAAATGCTCCATGTTTACGTCCGCCTAGCCCAACAACAATAGATTGTTGCCCTGCGTCATATACTTGGAGACCTGGCTGATCGGTCTGCACTTCCATCGTCAGGCCGCCAGGCGCAGTCAGACTCGCCACGGGTCGCAACTTACCATTAGAGTTATTGAGGCAGAAATTGTGATCTAACCCCGCTGTTCCAATAACCCTCGGTACGCGAAAATCAAACCGTGTATCCTGCACCGGTGCGGGTCCTTCTTGTGTCGGGATCAGGGTGTTGTCGACAGGCAGATAGAAATCTGCATCGATCCAAAGGGCGTGATCCGTGATCGTTTTTTTCCCGTCCAGGAAAAAATACCCATGATGTGTAAAGTTGCAAAGCGTGGCCCGGTCGGTCTTTGCTGAAATATCTATAGTCACCGTGTCACCGGAAAGCACAGAATATGTCACAGTGATACTCATAGCGCCCGGAAAACCCATGTGCCCATCTGGAAGCTCGCAGATTAGAGAGGCACGATCATGAGACACTGCCGCAATTTGCCAGATCTGACTGGAAGTTCCGTCAGCACCCCCGTGTAAAGTCTGTAGACCCCATTCATTTGGGTCGGTGTAAAAGGTGCCCCCATCCAAATCAAAACGGGCTTGCGCAATTCTGTTTGCACACCGTCCAACGATCGCTCCGTGATACATCATTTCATTCAGGTAAGGGGCGATTGTATCAGAGCCTATAACAAGTGGATGATCGACACCGGCCAGACGCAGATCTTGCACTCGGGCCCCATGTGTCAGGAGACACAATGTCACCCCCCCGCCCCGTAAGGTGATGCGCTCGACTTGCCGACCATCAGGAAGCTGGCCAAATGGCATGACGTTTGGAAAACTCATCCTAACGCCTTCCGGTTTCGGTTTGACAGGTGCACTAACATTTTTTGCAAAAGGATAAAGGTCAACAACAGTGCACCAATTACAATTTTTGTCCACCAGCTCGATAGGGTTCCGTCGAAGACAATATAGGTCTGAATCAGGCCCATTGTTAGTACACCGATCAGGGTGCCAAAAACATAACCTGCTCCGCCTGACAACAATGTGCCACCAATCACCACTGCAGCAATTGCGGTAAGTTCCGTCCCTACCGCTGCCAGTGGATATCCAGACCCAGTGTAGATAGAGAAAACTATTCCTGCGAGGCCGGACATAAAGCCCGAGAAAGCGTAGATTTGCACCGTTGTTTGACGGACATTGACACCCATTAAGCGCGCAGTGGCGATCCCGCCACCTAAGGCAAACGTCGAAGCGCCAAATCGTGTTCTATGGGCAACCACCGTGCCTATTGCTACCACCAGCAACATGAGCACACCAATAAAGGTCAGACGGCCTTTGCCCGGCATCAAATAATAGGCTTTTTGTAACATATCGTACATGGGTGTATCAATTGGCACCGATTCAATTGACAGCATGTACGCCAAGCCTCGTACCAAGAACATGCCAGCCAACGTTACGATAAAGGGTGGCATAGCCAGCCAATCGATCACCCCACCCATGGCAGCACCGAAGAGTGTGGTTAGACCTAAAAGCAGTGCAAATACAGCGATAGGATGTAGCCCAGTGTCACGCAGCAATACTGCGATAAACACACCAGAAAATGCGATAACTGAACCGACAGACAAATCGATCCCCCCAGACAGGATGACCAGTGTCATTCCAACTGCGACAATGCCAAGATAAGCGTTGTCCGTCAGCAGATTACCCGCGACACGCGTCGAAAACAGTGTGGGGAACTGGGCTGCACAAAGCGTGTAAGCAATCACAAATATAGCGATGGTCGCCAGGAGCGGAAAAGTTCTGGGGTTCATGCGATATCTCCTGAGCGCCCGGAGGCACGACCCTGGCCTATTTTAGCCCGGATTAACGCCCATTCCTGTGCAAGATGTGGGGACTGGATCATCAATATCGCCAATATCAGCACCGCTTTGATGACAAGGTTATATTCAGACGGAAATCCGGCCAGCAAAATACCTGTATCAATGGTCTGGATGATCATCGCTCCAAGTACTGCCGCAGCAATAGAGAACCTCCCTCCCAATAAGGAATTACCGCCGATCACAACAGCGAGGATCGCGTCAAGTTCAAGCCATAGGCCTGCATTGTTCGCGTCTGCCCCACGAATATCTGCGGTAACGATAATTCCAGCAATGGCAGCGCAAAAGCCAGATGCCATATAGACCGATATGATCAACGCCCGAGCGTTGACACCCGAAAGCGCACTCGCGCGCTTGTTGATCCCAACGGCCTCGACCAGCAGGCCAAGGGCAGAGTAGCGCATGAGCATTGCAACCAATGCTCCGGTCAGCATCCAAAGCACAGCTGAGAACGGAATACCGAGCAGGCTCCCAGACCCAATGAAGGCAAAGCCGGGATCCGTGAATGTCAGAATGCGCCCTTCGGTAATCAGCTGCGCAATGCCACGCCCAGATGTCATTAGGATCAGAGTGGCGACGATGGGCTGTATTCCAAGGACAGAAACTAACATCCCATTCCAGAACCCAGCAAGTAATCCTGCTGCGATGGCAAGTAAGAGCGCCGCTGTAACGCCCCAGCCACTGACAATTGCGAAAGCTGCAACAGCCCCCGTGATCGCCATAATTGTACCAACCGAAAGGTCGATCCCACCCGTTGCTACCACCAACGTCATGCCGACGGCTAATATGGCAATGGGTGCGCTGCGTTTTAAGATATCGATAACCGGGCCAACAAAACGGCCGTCCACCAATTCGACCTGAAGAAAACTGGGAAAGAACCAACTCACAAGGCCAGCCAACACAATAAGGGTGATTATTTGGGGTGCGATACGCTTAAATGTACGCCTCATGAGTGGGCCTCTTTATTTGGGGCATTCGATCCGGCAATTGCCTGCAAAATAGTGTCTGTTTTGACTGCAGTGCCCGTTAACTCTGTCACATGGCACCGATCTCGAACCACAATGACACGATCTGCAACCGCAACGAGCTCATCCAACTCAGAAGAGATGATGAGAACGGCCATACCTTCGGCTGTCAGTTGGTCCACTAATTCAAGGATCGCCGCATGTGCTCCCACATCAATCCCGCGTGTCGGTTCATCAAGAATCAAGAACCGGGGGTTCATTGCCAACCAACGGGCAAGTACGACCTTTTGTTGATTTCCGCCGGAGAGATCGCCAATTGCTTTCTCAGCGTCTGATGTGCGGATATCCAGTTTGGTGATGAAATAGCTTGCCAAACGATCCTGCTCAGAACGCGGCATCGGGCGCGCCCATCCCCGTTGCGCCTGAAGTGCCAAAATTATATTCTCGCGGATAGACAACTCGGCCACAATGCCACTTGTCTTGCGGTCTTCTGGTGCAAATCCAAAGCCCGCACCGATTGCGGCACGAGATGTGTCTATGGTTAATGGTCCGTTTGTGTCAGATACAGTTCCCTTTTGCGAACGGCGAAGACCAAAAAGCAGTTCCGCGCTTTCAGTTCGACCAGAACCGAGCAGCCCGGCAAAGGCGAGCACCTCCCCTTCGTAAATGGTTAGATCAAAGGGTTCGACAACTCCAGAATGGCCCATGTCATTAAAATAAATCAATTCCTTACCGCGGGTTTCGGTCACGTCATCTACACGCTCCTTAGCCTCGACACTCTCCAGCTCACGCCCCAACATATGCTGGATCAGGCTCATTCGGTTTAGATTTTCTGCCCGCTCGGTGACTACCAATTTACCGTTGCGCAACACTGTCATGCGGTCAGAAAGGTCAAACACCTGGTCCAGAAAGTGCGACACAAAGACGATGCCCAAACCCTGATCACGTAGTTTTCGCACCACATCAAACAGCATCTTTACTTCAGCGGCATCTAAGCTGGCAGTCGGCTCGTCCAGGATCAACACTTTGCCTGACACCGCTACCGCACGGGCGATGGCGACAATCTGTTGAATTGCTAGGGAATAACTGGACAGATCACGCCCAACATCAATCTCGAGCCCATAGCCCTGCAACATTTCGCGTGCTTCGAGTTTCTGTAATCGAGAATTAATTATGCCAAATCGACGCGGTTCACGACCAAATGTGAGATTCTGGGCAACGGTCAAATTGGGAAGGAGGTTGACCTCTTGGTAGACAGTGCCGATTCCCAAGTCTTGCGCTTCAGCTGTCGAGCTGGGTGAGATGGTTTCTCCACCCAACCTGATTTCGCCCCCATCGCGATTATAGGCACCGGTCAAACATTTTATCAGGGTAGACTTGCCCGCACCATTTTCGCCAAGCAGAGCGTGGACCTCGCCTGAGGCCAGTTCAAAATCAACTCCATCAAGCGCCTTTGTGCCTGGGAATGATTTGGAGAGCGATTGAATTGTAAGAAGCATAAGCAGGCCTGTCTGAATATTTCAAAGTAGCGAATATTAATATGGCCAGGTGGGACGATACCCCTCCCGGCCTCTACTTTTCTATTCAGATCAATAGCCCAAATCTTTACGGGCTTCGTATTCACCCAATGGGTCATCATTCACAGTGTAAAGCGCTGACTCTGTTTGGATGAATTTAGGTGGCATTGTGCCGTCTTTCCAATATGCCGCGAGGGCATCAAGCGCGGGGCCTGCCATATTCGGCGTCAGCTCCACGGTGGCATTTGCATCGCCTTCGGACATCGCTTTGAAGATATCTGGAACCGCATCAATTGACACAACAAGGATATCCGTCCCTGATTTCAGGCCCGCTTCTTTGATGGCCTGAATGGCACCCACAGCCATGTCGTCGTTGTGAGCGTAAAGAGCACAAATGTCAGCACCACCACTTTCAGCCTGCAAAAAACTCTCCATGACTTCCTTGCCAAGCGAGCGCGTAAAATTGGCTGTTTGGCTGCGGACAATCTCGATATTGGCGTGGCCAGAGATACCCGCTTCGAAACCAGCTTTGCGGTCGATTGCAGGAGAAGAACCAGTGGTACCCTGAAGTTCAACGACGCGGCATGGAGCGTCCCCTACTGTTTTTGCTAACCATTGCCCGGCAACCTTACCCTCATGAACGAGATCGGATCCAACGGCCGTCAAATACAGATCGTCAGAACTGTCGACCAACCGGTCAAGCAAAACAACAGGGATCTCCGCTTCCTGCGCTTCTTCCAGGACCGAGTCCCAGCCAGTAGCAACAATAGGTGCGATCAGGATAGCATCAACGCCCTGCGCGATAAACGAACGCATTGCTGCAATTTGATTTTCCTGCTTCTGTTGCGCATCGGAGAATCGCAGGTCAATTCCACGCTCTTCCGCTTGTAGTTTTGTGATTGTAGTTTCAGCGGCACGCCAGCCCGACTCGGAGCCAATTTGCGAAAAGCCAACGGTCTGTGCTTCAGACATTGCAGCAATCCCTAACGCTGCAACGGTTGTCATCATAAGGGTTTTGAGTTTCATGTTTGTCCTCCCAGACGGTACCAGCACAAATGCTGTTTTTGATATTTATTAGATAATCCAACCAAATATACACGCGATAGATTTGACGCGTGTATTACTCCCAATCACACTCCTCGCGTTTTGGAGTAAATCATTAAGCAACAAGCATTCACTTAAATATTAGGTTCGGTGAAAGCCAAATAAATCTATTTGATTGAACTCCTCTTTTTAACACACGCACGTTATCATTTGTCAGCTTCATACGCATTCGGTTGCTGATCGATTTTAATTGACGTTTACTTTACGAAGCTTGATCGCCTCCTATTTACCAAATTTCCATTTCTGACGGTAATTAAGAAATTACCTTCCATCCCAACGGAGACCGGCAGAATTTTCGAAGAAACCTCACTCGCATGATTGAATTGCCAATATTGCATCATTTCAGTCAAATTAAGAATTTTGCACTTACCATATCATTTTTGTTATGTCTTTTTGGAGTGGCAGCTCGGCATCGGGCAAATTCGACAGTGCTGTCACGCTGATATAGATCTGAAAATTTCAGCATTTAGGCGTGTTCTAGAAAGTGTGGATCTGCATGTAGGTTTTTGGAGGGGGTGTCTTAACGTTGCCCAGCGGGTCATGTGGGCATTTTTCCCCATCCAATTTGCAGGTCGAAGGGTGAAACGCCTTGAGACCGAGTGCCAAAAGGGTGACTCCCTTTGAGCCCTGCCGTCACCTCCTGATAGACACCCGTCGGCTTTTCTTTTCGTTTGCGAAGTAGTTGGCACCAGAAAGATCCTGTTACTTATTGGCTTAGATTGATCAAAATACGCCGCAGTGTCTCCAGATCATCACTCCCGACTTTTTCGCGAACCATCTCTTCGACAGCGGCCGCAATTTCCAATCCGACTTTGCGTGCTTTCAGACCTTCTTGTGAAAGATTTGCAATCATGTCGCGGCGTGATCCTTCGGCGTAGTCAAACTGAACAACGCCGGCCTCAACTAGTCGGAGAACGGATCTATGCGCGGCTTGCCTTGATATTTTCAGTGCTTTGGGAAGTTCCGTTAACCTGCGGGGATGCCGGGAAATAAGCATGAATGTCTTAGCGTCCGCAGGCCTTGTTGACGCAAAAGCAGTGTCAGACCGCAGTTCGTTGGATTTGGCATCGAGACGTTCAGACAGATCTTGAACAAGCCCATGAATGTTGTTTTGCTCGGGTTCGAAAATTCTTTCATCATCCATGGTTGACAGATACTTTTTTGGAACACGATATCTCAATTATCAACCTAGGGTGATGATATGGGCAATTATGCAAATATCCATCTCAAGAACTCTCGCAACCGCTGCGCCAGATTCAAGGCTTGATGTGGTCGCTTTCCAAGCTGCCGGGGGTCGAAATCGCGGTGCCCAGTTTCCCCACCTTGTAGCACTGGGGCAGCGGCCTGACATTGCGCGCTCAGCCGCAGACCAACGGCCAAGCGGGAATCCAGTTGGTCGTCCCTTCTCGGCGATATTTATCGCCTGCCAGACAAGGGATAGCACCGGGTTGAAGATCCACGATGCGTGCGAGTGGCTAGAGGAGAAGCATAAAACCAAGCGCAAACGGCGGTCCTGGCGCAAGCTGCACCTCGGTCTCGATCTTGTCAGCGGCGAGATCGTCTGCTCCGATTTGACCACCGATGACGTCGGAGATTCCACCACCCAAGAACGCGATGCTGAGCTCGGACGCCGCCCGGAATCCGACAATCCGCGATCATTAAATTTCCGAAATTAAGGCGTACGGACGCATAGCTTGGCAGAAGACATCGGGCTGTAATCAGCGCAGTCGAAGTGAAACTTTGATGGGTCGTTGGTCAGTTCGCAGATACGGGCCACCGTTGGCCTGCATGCCCATTTGGCCAACTGATTTAAGAAATGTCCGTGTCCCACATTCGAAAAACCCTGCGACTAGATAAAGAGAGCCGCCTCAATACGAGCGTCCACAAACTGCCCGGTAAGCTGCTCTACCCCATTGCGGCTCTCGCACAGGCAGGCCGCAGTCGAGAGTGCATCCGCTAAAGCCGCAGAGCCTGCCGAAACCGAGATTTCACGCCACAAAGCTGGCGAAGGCAAGCCCGTGTGCGGATCAAGAATATGCCCGACTTGCCCATCCGCATCAAAGGTGGTCCCCAACGGGGCAGAGGTGGCAAGCGCGCGGGTGATCAGAGGGACCTCGCCGCCTGCTGACAATTTGACCGGCCATGCGCGCCCGTCAGGATGACTTCCCACTGCACGAAATTCGCCTGTGTCGATAAGGATATTCGTAAGCCCCTCAGCCTCCAGCATCCTCGCCACGCAGTCCGCGATATATCCCTGTGCGATGCCGTTAAGCGTGAGCGCCATGTCTGGATCTATTTCAATGGCGGCGGCGTCGAACCGCACACGCGCCCAGCCCGCATGTGAAAGCGCAACGCCCAGCACATCGCTTTCAGGCGCTTGCCCCAACGCTGAAGCCTCCGCATAACAAGCCCACAGTGGCTGAACAGTTGGATCAAACCGTCCGTCGCTTGCCTTATGCACGGCCCCCGCAAGGGAGAGACATTCGAGCAATTCAAAAGGCGGGGCATCCAACCTGCCCGTATGGTTCAATCGCATCAAGCTGCTGTCGGGACGGTAAAGGCTAAAGATGTCTTCGAGCCGCGAAATCTCGGCAGCCACACGTTTGCTGATCGCTTTTGCATCCGTATGTGCAAGGCGCAACGTTGCGCGGGCACCAAGGGCAACACCCTGCCAAGTGTAGACGGGTGCGGCGCTGCCAATGCTTGGGAAGGTAGCAGCGGCGGCACTGATGGCAAGGAAACGGCGGCGGGTTGTCATGGTCTTAATCTCCCGATGCGCGCGACAGGGCGCGCAGGCGTTGTTCAAAATCGGCATCATCGCTGTCACCTTCCAGCGCCACGGGGGCCAGCACGGCATCATCGGGTATCTCAGCCAATCGCATGACTGTTCCGCCATTTTCTGCGACGAATTCCAGCGCTTTGACTGCATCCGAAAAGGGCACAAGTTCCGGTGCCCCCATCCCGCCGATCACACGGCTGCCGACAACATAATGTGCCTCATCGGCAGCGATCCAGTTGGTGGTTCCGGGCGCGGACCAAGTGGCATCCTGCGCACCCATATCATTGACCCAGATCGCCAGAATTTCATGGGTCTGCTCAGGCAGGCGCACGTAAGCAACAACATCGCGCACCTGACTGAAAAATAGCGGCATCTGCGGCAGCCCGCCCAAATGTGCCTGCGCCTTCGGGCCTTCATGCTCGAACAGGTTCATCTGGCAATAATGCCCGACTGCCTCGACCGTCAACGGAAGCGGCGAAGTGTCTTGCACCACCTCTTGCTTGCATCCCACCAATAAAACGATGGCAATAATGCTCGATAATCGGATCATGGCTCGACCTTTCTGAACGCCAGTGTGGCGAGGCCAAGGGCGACCAAGGGCCAGACCAAGACGGACGCCAGCGATTTCCAGAGCCCGATTGAGGCCGCCGCAGCGCCGATACCAGACGCCGCCGCCGTGGCCTGCGAAGCCGTCAAATTGAACAGACGAAAGGCATCTGCTGGATTGGCAAGAAGGGCCGCAGGAAAGACCTGCGTGGTAAACGTGCCGCCATCGTCCGCAACAACAGCAGCCAACAGCGCCAAATCATACAGCACTACCAGCCCTAACCAAAGCCCGATCGCGAGACCCGCAGCCCCCGATGCACGCCGTGCCAACGATGACAGCGCATAACCAATCCCGAGGAAAGTGGCACCCAGAAACGTCGAAGTCCAAGTCAGCCGCCATAGCGCGCCGAAACCGGCATCGGCGGCAGGATCGCTGGCCACTGCAATTATAGCGGCTGCGCCGTACCCCGCGACAAGGGCGATGATTAGAATACCAGTATGCGCGACCAGTTTACCTGCTAGGATTTCCCAGCGCGCAACCGGATAGGTCAATAGCAAGGGCAGCGTGCCCCGCTCGACCTCGCCCGCGACGGCATCGAATGACATCAGCAGAGCCACCAAAGGGACCAAATAGACCGAAAGGGAAGTCAGTGACGCGACCGTAATCGACAGCCTGTCCGCACCAAGACCTCCACTGGGAGCGGAGCCAACGGCGGAAAGAACCAGCGAGAAAACGACCATCAGCACCACCGCGATAAGCACCCAGCGGTTGCGCCGCGCGATATGCGCCTCGGTCATGGCGGTGGCAAGGATGCGGGCGATCATTGGCCATCCCTCCGACTGAAATGACTGTAGATATCTTCAAGGCTGGGCGGGATGACGTCGATGTCCGCCACTTTGTCTTTGAGGCCGGCAATTTGCGAGAGGGTGGTGAGTTTGTCCTCTTGGCTGCAGTTTAAGTGCAAGGCGCTGCCCACGCGGATGGCGTCTGGGAAAGCAGTGAGGATGTCTCCGTCATAGCCGTTGATCGCGGTGATGTGCATCGCAATAGGCAAGGCCGCTTCACGCCGCAACTCCGGCAGAGTTCCCGTCGCCACCATCTTCCCGCCCGACAGGATCAACAGGCGATCTGTGCGCGCCTCCACTTCTGTCAAGGCGTGGCTGGACAGCAGAATTGCCGCACCCTCCGCCGCAAGCCCGTCCAGCAGCTCATAAAAATCGCGGCGCGAGACAGGGTCCAAACCACTTGTCGGCTCGTCAAGCACCAACAGGTCGGGATGCCCGATCAGGGTTTGGGCCAGTCCGACGCGCTGCCGCATGCCTTTGGAATAGGTGCCGATCCGCCGCTTGGCCGCGTGGCCCAGGCCGACCTTATCCAGGAGCACCATAGCCTCCGATGTATCCTCACCGCGAAGGCGCAGATAGTAGGTGATCTGCTCCAACCCTGTCAGCGCGGAATGGAAAGTCGCATTCTCTGGCAGGTACGCGACCTTTGCCCGCGCAGCGGCACCACCTGGTGCTTCACCACAGACAGAAATCTCGCCACTGTCTGCTGCGATCAGCCCCAAAATCACCTTCATGAAGGTCGATTTGCCCGCACCATTATGGCCCAGCAGCGCGACTCGCTCACCTGCGGCCACGTGCAAGGACACATCTGACAGGGCGTTGACCCCGCCAAAGGTCTTAGTGAGATGAGAGATCGTTAACGTCGAAGTCATCGGGTTCACTTTCACTCCACCGAGCGGCCGCTTCGACCTCCATCGGCAGATACTTAGAGGGAATATTAATGGTTGGCGCTGTCATAAGCGGGCTGGAATCCACAACACCGCCGGGCAACGTGGCAGGAAAGCTCGATTGTGCCCAGCGGATGAGTTGCACCACGGGTGCGCCCGTCAGGAGTCCGGCAGCAGGTTGGGACCAGAGAATGTGATCCATCAGGTCATTGGGGCGAAACGGGCTGTCAGCGATACCGTCGCCACCCAAATCAAAGCTGGCATGATCGGACCAGTAGTTGCCCCTGCCCTCAAAACTCCATTCGATATCACGCGTGCCCACATATTTCACCTGCGTGCGGTTGCCCACAAAGGCGTTGCCAGTAAGTACATTCCGCTCTGACCCCGCAGTGAAATGGATGCCGATGTTACAGCCCTCAAAGCGGTTCCCGTAGATGAGGTTCTTGTGCGCATTGTAGATAAATGTACAGCGGTCCGCCCCGCCGCGCACCAGATTGCCCGAGACGTCGGCGTTATTGGCGAAATTCAGCATGACGCCATGACTGCGGTCCGACAGGCTCAGGTTGTTTTTCACGATCACCTTGTTCGAGAACATGATCGCATAGCCAAGGTGGTTGCCGATGGACACGTTGCCAGACACCTCGGAATCGTTGGTATACATGTAATGCACAGCGAACCGCAGATCGCGGAACAGGTTGTTGCGATAGATACCCTTGCGGGATGTGTTCGAAAAAATCCCGTCGCGGCCCCAACGAACCGAGTTGCCCTCGACGACAGTACCCGGCGAGTTCCAGACATAAATACCGTTGCCACGATCATTCATGCGCGGGGTGCGGGTACCTTCGATAATATTGTTGCTAACCCGCGCGTCACGGCCCCCATGCACATCAACGCCGTGCAGGTTTCCCAGCACGCGGTTGCGCTCAACGATGGCCCGGTCTGCCTTCCTGAGTATCTTGATTCCTGCATCCGTCTCTTGGCTGTTCAGGCCCGAACCGATCACGGTCAGGTTGCGAATGGTGACGTCAGGCGCATCAATGCTCACAACCGTGCCTTGACCCATGCCATCAATGATTGCCTCGGGCTCACCGGTCAGGGTCAAAGGGCGGTCGATGACAACCGGACCGCGATGCAGACCCGGCTGAAGAACAAGAACATCGCCGGGGTTGGCCCCGGCGATGGCAATTGCAAGCGTGCCCCGACCTGCCATCACATGTCTCTCGTCCGCCCAGACAGGCGGCGCGATCAGCAGGGACAGCGCAAAGATCAGGGCACGCAACATGTTCAGCTCGCCTTCGGCTCGACAAACATCCGGCCGCGCATCTCCATGTGGAGGGCGTGACAGAACCACTGGCAATAGTACCAGTAGACCCCAGCCTGCGCGGCAACGAATGTGACCGATGACGTGGCCTGTGGTCCCACTTCCATCGCGACACCGTGATTACCCATGGTGAAGCCGTGGGTCAGATCATCGATGTCATCAAGGTTGGTCACATAGACGGTCACTTCATCATCTTGCTGCACGGTGAAACTCTCAAGCGAGAAGTTCGGCGCGTTGCTGGACATATAGACCCGCACTTTGTTGCCGTCGCGAATGATTGTGTCCTGCCAATCGTCGAGGTTCACACCATCCGCTTCTGCCTGCGTGCGCGCATCGGCCCACATCGGATCGTTGCGATCCCAGACCGATCTCGGGTTCAATTTGGACGGATCAACGATGATTGAATCGTGTGGCTCGGCAAAAGTCGGGCCGTCGTGGATCAAGGTCATATTGTCACCATCAATCGCGAACAGCTGCTCGTTCTCGGGCTTCAGCGGACCCACGTTCAGGAACCGATCTTTCGAGAACTTGTTCATCGTGATGTAGTATTTGTCGTTTGCTTCCAGCGTCTCGCCCATCACGGTTGAGTTGTGGCCCGGCTGGTAATGAACGTCCTTCTTGACGCGGATCGGATCGACATTTTCGCCGTTATAGAGCTTGATCGCGTCCTCAATGTTCCACTTCACAACCTGGCTGTCGAGGAACAATGTCGTATACCCGTTGCCCTTGCCATCAAATGCTGTGTGAAGCGGCCCAAGGCCCAGTTCAGGCTCTGCCACGACAACGCTGCGCGGGTCGGCACCATCGTTGAAGACAGCGTCCAGTTTACGCACGTCAATCACCGACACTGTCGGCGACAGCTTGCCCGCGATGCACAAGTGGATTTTGTCCGGTGCCATGTTACAGCCGTGCGGGTTGTTCGGGATCGGGATATAGCGGGTGTATTTGTTGGTCGTGCCCTTACGCCCGTCCAGCACTTTCACGCCGTTCAATTCAATGAAATCACCAGCCGCGATGCCAGCCTCGATCTCTTTGATGTTGTACACGACAAGATGGTCCATATCTGCCTCGGTCATGTCGGCAAGCGTCATGCCCATTTCCGAGTTATACGAGGTCGAGAAGGCATATTTCCCATCGTAGTCGCAATCGGTGTTGTCAAGGTTTCCGCTGACCATCACCTGCCACGCCACTGTCATCTCATCGGCATTGATCGCGGTGTAAAAGTTCACGTACTGCTCTGGCTCATCAAGAATTTTGCCGTCATTGACCATGGGCACTTCGTCTTCGCCGTTACAGAAGACATAGTCCGTGCGGGGCCATTTTTGCGGACGCAGACCGTGGATCGCCTTGGCATTGGGGATCTCGATAATCTTGTCACACTTCATCACGTCACACCGGACACGGGCAACACGGGTATTGGCCTTGTCATTCATGAACAGATAGCGCCCGTCATAGGTGCCTTCGGTGAACGACATATGCGGGTGGTGCAAATCGCCGTTGGGCGGAAACTCAAGACCGTTGGCGGCAAGGTAGGCCTTGGTTTTCGGCAGAAGCCCTTCGGTCAGAATCTTCTTGGACTCGTTCGTAATGCCCCAGCCTGTTGCAGAACAGGTGTTGAAGACAGGGACCCGCATCAGCTCGCGCATGGATGGAATACCCAGAATGCGCATCTCGCCACACTGGCCCGAAGACCAGAAGCCATAGAATTCGTCCAGCTGACCAGGTCCGACTTCTGCACCGGCTGCTGCCCGTGCGCTGGTGGTCGTTGCGACTGTTGCGACCGCAGCGGTTCCGCCGACCAGCAGAGCCCTGCTTCCCCAGGTTCCGGCCAGAGCGGCACCGCCCGCCGTTGCACCCAGCAGGCTTCTGCGTGAAATTGGCAATCTTCTTTCCTCAGACATGTCTTTTCCTTTCATGTTGTAGGTAGTTTGAGTTTTTGATTGGGATGCCCGACAAACCGGTCAAGGTCTGGTCCGGCACCATCTTTTGCCCGCCGCTTCATCTTTTTGATAACAACGGGACAGGTTGATTCTGATTGGTAAAGCACCTGACAATGCAGGCAGTTGATACACTCGTTGGGATTAATCTCACCCGTCGGATGGATTGCCTGAACCGGACATTTATGTGCGCAGGTCTGGCACGGGTTGCCACATTCCTTATAGCGCTTCAGCCAGTCGAACATTCGAAGGCGCGCCGGAATTGCCAGCGCCGCGCCAAGCGGGCACAGGTAGCGGCAAAAGAAACGCTCGACAAACAAACCAGCGATCAACAAGGCGGCAACATATGCCACAAACGGCCAGACACGAACAAAGTTCAAGATGATCGCGGTCTTGAACGGCTCGACCTCTGCCAGCCGCTCCGCCTGCTCGATACTTGTCAGCGAAACGCCAAACAGACCGAGGAAGATCATGTATTTCAGCGGCCACAGGCGCTCATGCAGGCCCCATGGCAGGGTCCATTGCGGGATGCGCAGCTTGCGCGCCACCTGATTGAGAAGCTCTTGCAGCGCGCCGAACGGGCACAACCAACCGCAATAGGCACCGCGCCCCCAGAACAGCAGGGCCGCTGCTACCGAGAACCACAAGATGAAGGTTAGCGGATCCAACAGGAACGCCTGCCAGCTAAAGCCGGAGACCAAGGAGCCGAACAACGCCATCAAATTGACCACCGACAACTGTGCGTTGGACATCCAGCCGAGATAGACCAACGTGACCGTCAGAAAACCGATGCGGAACCAGTAGAACACACGCTCGTTGCGCACAGCCAAATTCTGGAAAAAGAATACGCCAGTCAGGATGGTCAGCATGATGCTAAGTACGACAATTTCGACCTTTTTGCCCATCCAGATCTTTTTCCACATAGCTTGTTGTGCATCGAGTTCGGATTGCGAGGTCATCGCTGCGACACTGGCAGGCACCTCCGCCGAAGGGGACGCCGCGATGGTGCGGATGTATTTTGACGGCAGCTGGTAGCCCAGATCGAAGGTGGTAAAGACCTTCTCGATTGCGCCCACTTCGCGCTGCACCAACAGTTGAATGCGGAACGGTTTTGTCGGATCAAAGCCGCTGTCGGCGGGAATTTTAAACAGGTCGGCTTCGGCAAAGACTGGCGCACCTTCAGCAGCGATGGTGTTGATCCGTTTGTGCATACGATCACGGAAGCGGACGGACACGTCATCCTGGATCAGAAATATCCGGTCAAAAATGCCGCCCCGTACATAACCAGACCCTTTGAAGGAGTAGAGGCCACGGCCCACAATCGCGATGGCGTGATCACCCTCGTCCATCCATGCTTCGATATTTTCGGCAACAGCCTCACCGAGAATAGCGCGACCAATGGCGGGGTGGGACACAAGGGCGGCCTGCATTTCGATGAAGGTTGTCTCTGGCGCTTCGGTCAGCGCACGTTTGCCTGCGCGCACGTCCTCCATCGCGGCAAAGGCCGCGTTAATCTGGCCCACATCCAATGAGAGACGGCGCAAGGTGCCATCCCCCTCCAGCGTCATCCAGTCATTTGAGGCTTCGGCGTCGGGGTTGATCTCCAACTGCGGACCTGTGCCTGCAACCTCGGCAGCCAGTTCGCCCAAGCCCAGCCGCCGCGCCACTTTCAAACCCGCCCGCACGATAGAATCGTCGATCACCATGATCGTGACGGTCGCGCCGGAGATAATATCAAGCTGGTGTGCGGTGCCGCCCGATTCCGCCTCTGCCACCAGATCAAGACCGCGATAGCCCGCAACCAGCGCCTTAACCTTCGCATCCGGAATACCGATCAGCACGATCGGCTCGGAGTGCTTGACCAATTGCACGCCAATCACCTGTGCTGCGTCATCAATCGCAACCATCGTGTGAATGGGCTTGCCCGAATAGCCAGTCGTGGAGACGAAGTCAGAAGTGATATAGGCCCAGCCGATCCGCTCGGTGCCTTGGAGGACCTGCACAACCGGAATATCGGGATGAATTGAGCCAAAGCCATCCGCACCCTCGACCAACTCTGAGGCATTCAGGTCGGGCAGTAGCTTGGACAGAATTGTATCGGCAGCAACAGGCAGCCCGATAAGGAGCATCGCCGCAAGCATCGCTAAACATCTGAGGCGAGAGCGCAGAACATTCATGTGATGGCGTCCTTAAACAAAAGTCGCCCGTCGCCGTTCGTAGTTTGACCAAACTCAGGATGGTCGGCAATGATCAACCCTTTTTGAGTGACCATAGTTGCTTGCACAACAGGCGGGCCACGCGGCGCGGGGAATGAATGTCGTCTATTGGTAAGTGGTTGCTGGGCAGAAAGGTGCTCCAGTAGAATTTCGATAGTGGCAAAGGACGCGTTCGCCGGACAACTCACAGGAACAAGCGACCCGATGGCCCGACAACAGGTCAGACATTCAGGGCAGTTCGCAGCAGGCTCGACAGGATTGCCATCCGCATCGAACAGAACCGTTTTCGCAACACCGTCTGCACAGATCTCCATCGAAAAGACCTCCCCGGCGCTGGCCATGCCGAAAGAGCCATACAAAGTAAGGCACACGGTCAGCAAAACGCCGAGGACAACGGTGGATACGGCTTTCATGCGTAAACGATTAGCTCCAGATTAAACAAGGCACTTTGATCTAACTCAAGAAATGCGCGCCAGATCTGCGCGCTCAAGGTATGATTGTTGGGGGATCGTCCGTTTGATAACTCTCAAAGGCCACCAAGGCTTTTCTCAAAACGCGCTTTGGCTTTCTTCGGCATCTTGCCTGAAAGAAAACTGTCAGCGTCAACATCGCCCTCTCCAACAGCGACGACCATTACCATACCCATACCCCAGTGTGGCTTGCACTTTACGCCATAAAGTCCTGGCTCTGTGAGAGTTACATCAATCTCTTCGTTGATCTTTCCTGCAAAAGCTTCCGCTCCTTCAGGGATCATGCCTTTGACAGATTCAGCATTGTGACCCTTATCAGCGGGGAGAAACTTCACTGTGTCTCCCACGGCAATGCGCAACGAGGCCGGTTCAAAAATCATTGTACCGCCTTCTCCCTTGTTCAACATTTTAACTTCGAACGTTTCTGCGACGACTGCACCGCCGAGAGACAACATGACTACAGCAGAGGTAACCAGGGTGCGAAACATCGTATTTCCTTTCAAATGGATCGTTGTCAAAAGCACTCCTAGCCCCACCTGCAGCACCAAACGTTGCGCAAGATTAACCTTCTATTCGTTTTGTGCTGATCAGACGGCGCTGGTGGTTCAACTGAAACGCCTTTAGGAGGGGAGCAGTTCTGAAACAGGATAAAACTTTGCACAAACTCGACGAAAGCCTGTTGTCGCCGCTGCCGCCTTTCTCCAAATTGGGAAAAACGCAGATCAGAACCATTCTGGATCAGGCAACGAGTCGGCGCATCGAATCCGGCGCAGCAGTTTTTCATGAAGGTGCCCTCGCGGAGCGGTTTTTCCTTTTGCTGGATGGTACCATCAGGGTGGTAAAGACCACTGCAGATGGCGAGCAGGTCACCTCGATACACATTCCCGCTGGCCAACTGTTCGGGATTGCAAAAGCACTAAGTCGGACAACCTACCCGGCGACGGCACGAGCAGCCTCGGAGGCGCTAGCACTATCTTGGCCTACAACGCTCTGGGATAATTTTGTCACCGAATATTCAGGCTTTGCCACAGAGACATATAAGACTGTCGGCGATCGTCTAGGAGAGCTGAACACTCGCGTTATTGAGATGTCGACACAGCACGTGGAACAGCGCATCGCGAGGGCACTCTTGCGGCTCATCAGCCAATCAGGTCGACAAGTTGAGCAGGGAATAGAAATAAGCTTTCCTATAACGCGCAAAGATGTGTCTGAAATGACAGGGACAACCCTGCAGACCGTAAGCCGTCTGCTGAGCTCATGGGAAAAGAACGGACTCGTGACCAGCAAACGAAAGAAGATAATTATTTGCAATCCACATCAATTGGCCATTCTCGGCGAGGCGTAGTCAGGTCTCGATGACCAGTTGGAGTTCTGCGCGGAAAAGCACCTCATCGAGGCGATATTCGCGACAAGCGTCAATGATCGTGTGAAACGAATTTACCATACAGCCTACACATAACATCCTGTGCTGCAGAAAAACCGTGATCGTTTCAGGCCAGATAGACATCAGCATGTCCAAAGACATATCTGGATCGTTGATATCTGGCTTTTTCGTCACGGGCAGCCCTCCACTATAGCACGTTGATATCAGTAAACTTCTGCTCAGACGTTGTGGAAGCGTAAACTTCTCTCTTTGAACTGGGTGTCGCGTGGTGGCTATTTTCGAGCCCCAAAGTCCCTGCGACAAACTTTACATGCTTGCCCAACCATACGGACAGAGAATGACCGGTCGCTTAACCGGTGGTTGGTGGCGTCATGTAACTTGCCGACGCACCGAAACGTTCTGAGCTCGCTTTAAACTCACCCTTGGCAATCGAGCGCAGATGCACCTCGTCAGGACCATCCGCAAACCGCAATGCCCGCGCAAATGTATAGATCTCGGCCAGTGGGGTGTCGGGGCACATCCCCATCGCACCAAATGTCTGCATGGCGCGGTCCGTTACACGGCATAGCATGGACGGTACAAGCGCCTTGATCATGGCGATTTCCGCCCTCGCCCCTTCGATCCCGACCGTATCGATCATCCATGCTGCTTTTAGCACCAGCAGCCGCGCCTGTTCGATCTCAAGCCGAGAGTGAGCGACCCAATCTCCCACATTGGCACGATCACTCAGATAGCTCCCGAAGGTTTTACGCTCCTTGGCGCGGTCACACATCAGTTCCAGCGCCAGTTCGGCCTGACCAATGGAGCGCATACAGTGATGGATGCGGCCCGGCCCAAGACGGGCCTGTGCCATTTTGAACCCCTCGCCTTCGGCACCCAGCAAATTGTCGGCTGGCACTTTCACATTCCGGAACAGGATTTCGCCATGGCCCTCAGGCGTCTGGTGGTTGAGCACCGGAATGTTTCGCTTGATCTCCACACCCGGGGTGTCGATGGGCACCAGCACCATGCTTTGTTGCAGATGGCGCGGCGCGTCCGTGTCTGTTTTCCCCATGACAATCAATAATTTGCAGTCAGGGTGCGCCGAATTGGTGATGAACCATTTACGCCCGCTGATCAGATACTCGTTGCCGACCCTTTTGATTGAGGTTTGGATATTTTTCGCATCGGAGGAAGGCACATCCGGCTCGGACATGGCAAAAGCAGATCTGATCTCGCCTTCCAGCAGCGGCATCAGCCAGTCTTCACGCTGTTTGGGTGTGGCAAACATATGCAGCAGTTCCATGTTACCCGTGTCTGGTGCGCTGCAATTGAACACCTCCGACGCCCATGAGATCCGGCCCATCACTTCTGCAAGGGGCGCATAATCCAATGTGCTTAGCCCTTGCCCCGGCTCATCGTCTTTGAGGCTAGGCAAAAACAGGTTCCACAGTCCTTCAGATTTTGCCAAAGCCTTTAGGTCTGCCATGAAAGAGACTGGAAAGTTCCCAGCAGCAACCTCAGCGCGCCACAATGCGTTGCGTGGCACGATGTAAGTATCCATGAAATCGGACACTAGTCGCAGATAATCTCTGCATCGGATCGAATGTGAAAATTCCATCTCAACGGCTCCTGCCATAGTGCGCGCAATTTAACCGATCGCGCCAAAGCGAGATTTGGAAAAGGTCAAATGCTGATCTGCGATAATCGCTCCTATCGAGATAAAGGCCTTCATCGGCACATCAGCCTCTGCTCCGTTGCGTCATGTTACTCCAAGCCTAGGCTGCTTTAATCCATCCAACATTGTGCAAGATCAAACTCAGAACAAACTGTCTTCAAGACATGCCAGTCACCTTTTGGTACTCCAAACATCATGGAATAAGATCGACCGCCCCCTACCCTCTCTATGCATGAGCGCCAGGGTGTAGAGGCGATAAGGTGCAGAGATTTGTAATCGGCGGAAAAGTACTCGGCCACGGTAGCGGCGGCATTGTGCTGTCGCGGGCGGCTTAAAAGTCGGCCACTTTGGCATATTCACTTGATGGGAGGGCTTGGGGATATTCACCGTGGAATTATATTTGAAGGTGCGTCGCGCCCATTTTCAGGATGGGTTGAGCGGGCGACAGATAGCTCGGGATTTTGGGATCAGCCGGGACAGTGTTTTGAAGATGTTGCCGTATTCTGAGCCGCCTGGATACCGGCGGACGGCAGCAATCAAACGCCCGAAGTTGAATACTTATATCGGTCAGATTGATCAGTGGTTGGCGGAAGACAAGATGCGCCCACGCAAGCAGCGGCACACTTCCAAGCGTATTTTTATACGGCTCCGTGATGAATGCGGGTTTGTCGGCGGCGACACCATCGTCAAAGATTATGTGCGCGCTCAGCTAGCACAGGTATCGCCGCTCTTGCATTCGTAGCAATTGATGATGCTGTCACGAATTTTGTCTTCCGCATCTTGCGGCCGGCGTCGTTTCGACAGCTTGACGCCGGTGATGTTGAACATCCTGCGCCTAAGCGCCATTCGCACTTCTAGTCGCTGATCTTGCTTTTCAACAAGTCGCCGGTCGACACAATGCCAATGATCTGGTTCTCGCTGATGACCGGCAAATGACGTATCTTCCTTTCAGTCATCAACGCCAGACCCTGATCTGTTGATTGATTGGGGTCAGCACAGACAACTGGTGTGGTCATGATGTCTTTCACTTTGGGTTTTGGAGAGGATTTGCCCTGCAAGAAGACTCTTTGGGCATAATGGCGCTCGGTAACAATTCCGGCCAGAATGTCGCCATCCAAAAGAACAAGCGCTCCGATATCGTGATCGGCCATCGCCTTGATTGCATCAAGGGCAGTACCATCGGGCGCTACACTGAAAACATTTGCGCCTTTCTCATCCATAATTTGTCGAAGCGTTTCCGTTGCGAAATGAGCCCCCAATCAAATATCAGTTGTATTGTAGTTGGGCCCATCAAAAGCTTATTTATCAGGATCAATCGCTGCTTTCCCTGTCACCTCAGAGGGCTAACACCAATCAGCCACGGATGTACCCAAATCAGGCCAACGTAAAGCGCGACGCCGATCGCAACGCGGACAATTACCGCAACCCACGACACTGGCCTGGCATTCCCGGCGCTCGAAGTGACCTCAGTAAGCAACCTTTGCCACTCTGCGCCCATTTCGCGCTGTCGGCGCCTGTTGACGAGGCGTCCCCCAAATGCAGCAAAGATCGCGAAAACTCCGAACAAAATCACATGCGCCAGATCACCATTGGGCACGACATGCGCCAAGGCCCAAAGCGACAATGCCAGAAGCAACGGATGCCGCGTCAACCGGACGATACCAGCACGCGCCGGATCGAAGTGGTCATTCCTTGCGCCCCCGAAGGAAAACGGATTCGGCCGACCAATAGCAAGGGCGAGGACCACACAGACCGGCAGCATGACGACCAAAGGCACATGCGCCTGCCAAGGGGCCCAGTCCCAAAAAGACACGAAAGGTGCGCGCCCGGCAGCACCGATCAACCAGACCAGCGCTGCGAGCGAAAGGCCAGAGTACGCAAATGTGAATCCGCGCTGGCCCAACCGGGTTTGAAGCCACGGACGCATTGGCGGGCGCAAAGGCAACGAATGGGTAAAGAAGAAAGCCGCCCAAGCTGCAGCGAATTCAAGCCAGCCCATGGTCCTATCCTCCGGGCCGCTTATCTGCCGGCAAGCGCAGGAGCATTGGTCCGTAGATCAGGACAAAACTGCCAAAGCCCACGAACCATCCAAAGCCCGCGAGCAGATGCAGCCAGTCTGCCTCGGAGGGAAAGAATCCTGCACCCAACCGCGCCAGAACCGCCACGATCACGGCGACATAGATGCCAATGGTCCCGATCCCCGCAGTCAGTGGCTGGCCCGTATGCCCCAGAGTAGCACGGGTCATCACAGCCAACGTCATCAGACCGATTGCCCCCGCCATCCAAAAGTGCTGTGCCGCCGCAGCCCCAAAGATGCCGGGCCAGAGAGCATCTGCCCCGATTGCAATTGCTCCGAGTGGGACGAAGGCAAATGCAACGTGCAAAACTGCAACCAGCGGTTCTGACCCCGTGCGATGCCCTGCCCATCGTGCCAGACGAACAGCGTGCGCAATTCCAGCCAAAAGAAGGGCGGCACCTACTCCCCAGCGGTCAGGCCAGAGGACCCAAAGCAGCAGAGCAATCAGCAGGATCAGAAGCGCAACCTTGTCGAACTTCTGCATCGGTGGTGTCGGCAGTCGCCCTTCACCACGCTTGGCAAGCCAGTTGCGGGTGAACGACGGCACAACCCGCCCCCCGATCACGGCGATCATCATCACACCTGTGCCAACCCCCAAGCGTAGCCCGTAGCCTCGCGCGGCATAAAAACCGTTTGCGGCCTCCCAGTGGAACAGCGCATTTGCGAACGCAAACACGGCCAACAGGGCCAGAACGATGAGGTTTTTCCAGTTCTTTCCCACAACAATTTCGCGCGCAATCACGAGACCAAGGGCGACAGGCATCACGAGATCCAGGACCACTACCACAAGAGGTGGCAGAAGCGTCGAGAGACCAACAGCAACACGGCCCACCACCCAGAGCGCAAAAAGACCGGCCAGCGGCCAGCCCACAATCGGCAACCGCCCTGTCCAGTTCGGCACTGCCGTGAGCAGGAAACCCGCAACAACAGCTGAAAGGTAACCGAACAAGAATTCATGCGCATGCCACGAAACCGGGTCGAATGCCGTAGGCAAAGTCATCGCGCCAGACAGCATTGGCACCCAGAGCGCCATGATCAGCACGGCCCAGACTGCCGCCCCGAGAAAGAACGGGCGAAAGCCGAATGTGAGAAGTGCCGGACCACTCCAAGCGCGCATTTGTTCTGCCGTACTGCTCATGGTGTTTTCCTCGAAACTTGCGCGCCCTCTTGGGTCAGGATGACGTCCAACGGGATATCGTGAGGCCGCGGGAAGATCGTTGTCAAGCGGGCGGAGTGAAACCCGATACCGATGGTAAAAGGCCGCGGGGACAACGCCGCCAGCGTTCTGTCGAAATAGCCACCTCCGTAGCCAAGTCGGAAACCTTCGCTGTCCCAGCCAACCAAAGGTGCAAGCATTATGTCGGGCGTGAGCGCGTCTGCCTCCGGCGGCGGGACGGGAATGTTCCAGTCCCCTCGGATCATAGTTGTGTTTGGGGTCCAGCGGCGAAAGATAAGCGGCGCGGCCTTGTGTTCGACCAATGGCAAAGCAATTGTGACACCTGCCGCGTGCAGGTCGGCCATCAGTGGCCGAAGATCAGGCTCACCCTTGATTGGCCAATAGCCCGAGACCACCCTGCGCTGCGCGCCGTCAAAGCGCGTGAACAGAAACTCTCGCAGGTGCCCGGCTACCGCCGTTCCCACGGTTTCACGGTCCTCTACACTGAGCGCTTGGCGTTCGGTGCGCAATCGGGCACGTTCCGACTTTCGCCATCGCGCCACGTCCCGCCCCTGTTCGGGATCCACCGCCATCGGATCAAAATAGCCCGGCGCGATCTCTCCCGCGAAGCTCGGCGGCGAGGCGAAACGGCCTCCAGCGTCTGTGATAGCCATATCGGATTTGCCCTTAAGCCGGCTTGAACTGTGGGAACAATACATCGTTTTCCAAGCGCATATGCTCCTCCAAGTCTCTCAGAAACTCAGCCAGCCCAGTGTAAAGTGCAGTCCAGGTTCCGCAAGCCCCCTCCGGCAAGGTCAAATTGCCAGTCAGGCGGCGGATCTCTATAATTCCGGTGGCGTGATCATCATGATCAGCACGCATGACCGCAATTGGGTTTTCGATGCCCGGCATCCCACCCTTGCGGATGGCGGGAAAGAGGATCAGTTCCTCCTTTTTCATGTGGATTTCCATCTCGCCGATCATCCGCTCTAACAGGTCAGACAGACCTTCAGGCACATGGTCGTCGCCGAAATGCACCGTCTCGACCCTTTCAGCCATCCGGGCAAGCACGGGAAGCTGTTCACGATGCAGCGCATGGTAACGCGTTTCGATGTACCGGGCCAGCTGAACAGGATCTTGTGGAGGGCTCGTTTCGGTCATTTCAGCATCCTTTCATCAGCGCAAGTTGGGAATGGTTTTTAAATTGGTGAGGACCATGTCCTCCACGGCCATGTGCAAAGAGCGTGCAATCCGCTCGGCGCGTTCGATGACATGCGCAGCACCGGCAGGCGGGCAGGTCTCATCATATGCGGTCCCGCGAAACAGGCTCAGCCAATGGTCGAAATGCGACCGTGTTACGGGCAAAAGCGCATGCGTTGGCACCGGTGCACCGTGGCATTGCCCTGTCATCAACGCGACGGAAGACCAAAAGGCTACCATCCGCTCGAGATGTGGCTCCAATTCGGTGATGCGGCTTGCGAAGATCGGTCCGAGAACAATGTCCGCGCGAAACTTACCGTAAAATCGATGTACCAAATCCGCCAGCATCCCTTGGTCGAGGTCGGTCTTGTCAATAATCGCCCGGGTCATCTCGGGTCGTGCGGAGGGTATCCGCAGTGTGTCAGCCTGCGTGTCGGCCATAGCCGCCTCCTGAAGCATTTCGCGTTGTATTACTGCGTAGACCTGTTAATAGGTATTGTAAATACCAATTCAATACATGGAGGGTTTCGTGCGCCTGACTTCTTTCACGGACTATGGTCTTCGCATGCTGATGCGCATGGCCAGCGCCCCTGAGCGGGCTCATTCCACAGCCACGTTGGCCGAGGAATTTGGCCTCTCGCGCAATCATCTGAGCAAGATCATTCAACGCCTGTCACGCGGCGGGATCGTCGAGACCCGCAGAGGCGGAGGCGGTGGTGCGACGCTGGCATGCCCTCCGCGGGACATCCGACTGGGCGATATTGTACGCCTTCTTGAAGAGGATCAGCCGCTTGTGGAGTGCTTCCAGGCCGAGACAAACACATGCTCACTTGACGGTAGCTGTCGGTTAAAAGCACGTTTGCGAACAGCGGAAACGGTGTTCCTCGCAAGTCTCGACAACGCGACGCTTGCCGACATCGCACTTCCGAGACTGTCTTCTGACACTTGAGCAAATGCTTTACCACACAAAAACGCTGTGGGAGTACTACAGACCGACTTGGCACCCCACGAAGCAGGCAACTCATCAAAATCGTTAGAATTCCCACCAATATTGGCATTCGTGTTTCGTCTGGGAGCGATGTGGAACTTGAGGGTATCAGAATCCACTTGGACCTGTCCCGCTTTAGTGCCGCCCCAAGCGCTCGTTCAAGCCACCTTCCGTTCGAAAGCGATGGGGCTTTTCCAGCCCAGTGCTGAGTGACGGCGGCGTGGATTGTAGAAGCCGTTGATGTAGTGGAAGATCGCCATCTCAGCATGTCTGCGTGTGTTCCATGTGTCCCGCCAGATCAGCTCGGCCTTGATGGTTTTGAAGAACGTTTCAACGACAGCATTGTCATAACAATTGCCCTTGCCGCTCATCCACTGCCTGGCAGTGCATTGCAGAGCAATGTCTCGAGAGGGGCGATCCGTGTGGTGGATGCAGTCTTTAGGCGGCGCACGGAACGCCATAGCCATGTTCAGCGCTCGGATCGCAAGGTCGCGATTCATACGATTGCTTACTGCCCAACCGATGACGCGCCGTTCTATTCGATCAGCATTGACGACAAAGACCTTGTGACTTTCAGGCCCCGCAAAGAAGCCAAACCGCTAGGCGTGTATGATCTCATTGTGCATATGAAAACCCACGAGAAAGCGCACAAACATGCGGGCGGTTGGGATACGTTCGTTTTAGAGGGCAAGTGGCGGGAATGGTTGCTTGATAGCGGCTTCATCCCTGACAGCGTGGAAGCCTCGTTCATGGCCTTTTTCAAAAAATACGTTGAAAACAACGGTACAGCATAGAACAAGGCACACAGCTATGCCCTATTCAGCCAGCTAACATTCGCCTTGCAAATAAATAGCAATATTTTTTATCCCGCATTCCCCAAGTAAATC
>NZ_BLWI01000004.1 GCF_013282155.1 Sulfitobacter sp. HGT1 | reverse complement strand
TTAGAACAAGGGCTGGTCTTTATGTCAGATACCCGCACCAATGCGGGCGTCGACAACTTTTCCACCACACGCAAGATGTTTACCTTTCAGGTTCCCGGTGAACGCCTGATCACGATCATGACGGCGGGCAACCTTGCCACAACGCAATCGCTGATCAGCCTGCTGGAAGAACGCTCTAAAATCGCGATGGAACGTGACCCCAGCATTCTACGTGCGCCAACCATGTTTCAGGTTGCACGGCTGGTCGGTCAAACCCTGCGCGAGGTCATTCTCGACGTGCAAAGCAAAGGCCAGATGTCGGCGGCCAGCTTTCAAGCGACCGTAATCGTCGGCGGTCAAATCCAAGGCGGCATGCCCACCCTGTTTCTGGTCTATCCCGAAGGCAATTTCATCGAGATTACCGAAGATACGCCTTTTTTCCAGATTGGTGAAACCAAATACGGCAAACCGATCCTTGTGCGCGCCTACGAGCCGGATATGAGCCTGCAAGATGCCGTGAAACTGCTGTTGGTGTCGTTTGATTCAACGCTCAAGGCGAATTTGTCGGTCGGGCTGCCCATTGATGTGCAGACTTATGAAAACAACACCTTCGAGGTCGCAAGCAAGACCCGCATCGAATCCGAAGACCCGATGTATCAGTCGATTTCAAAAGGTTGGGGCGATGCGTTGAAATCGGCGTTCCAGACGTTGCCTTCCTACGATATTGAATCCGGCAAACGCACAACCGACAGCTAAACGGAAAACTGCCGCAGTCTTGACCGCGGCAGTCCCTTTGTTTCCAAGCAGGCGCTTAGGCAGTTTGCTCGCACAGGCGCTTGCGCGCAGCCGCGTATTCAGTGGCAAAGCGTTCCACCACATCGGCTGCCGGCATGACAGATTTCACCGCACCGATCCCTTGGCCCGCGCCCCAAATCTCTTTCCAGCTTTTGGGCTTTTGACGGTCGGCCCCGAAATCCATATTCGACGGATCGGACCGTTCAAGGTTGTCGGGGTCCATGCCCTGCGCCTCGATAGACGGTTTCAGATAGTTACCCCAAACGCCCGTGAACAGATCGGAATAGACGATATCGGACGCCCCTGAATCCGCGATCATCTGCTTGTACCGCTCGTCTGCGTTTGCCTCTGTCGTGGCAATAAACGCCGATCCGGCATAGCCGCCATCGGCACCCATGGCTTGCGCCGCCAAAATGCTGTCACCGCGTGCAATCGCACCCGACAAAAACAGCGGCCCGTTGAACCATTCGCGAATTTCCTGAATCAACGCGAGCGGCGACAACGCACCCGCGTGCCCCCCTGCCCCGGCCGCCACAGCGATCAGACCATCGGCACCTTTTTCAATCGCTTTGTGAGCAAAGCGGTTGTTGATGACGTCATGCAACACCACGCCACCCGCACCATGCGCCGCATCGTTCAGCCAGTTCTGCGCGCCCAGGGACGTGATCCACAACGGCACTTCGTGTTTCACGCAAATCTCGACATCGCGTTCCAGTCGCGCGTTGGATCTATGCACGATCTGGTTCACCGCATAGGGCGCTGCCGGGGTATCTGGGTTCGCCTGGTTATGGCGGTCCAACTCTTCCTTGATGCGGGTCAACCATCGGTCCAGCTCGATCGGTTCGCCGTCGGCTTCGCGGGCGTTCAGCGCGGGAAAACTGCCGACGATCCCCGCCTTACATTGTGCGATCACCAGATCAGGGTTTGAAATGATGAACAGCGGGCTGCCAATCAGCGGAATACGCAGAGTGTCGAATAGGGCAGGTAGCGTCATGGGTTCCTCCGGGAAGTGTTCTTTTACCTGTAACTTGTCAGGGCGCGGCAGATTAGGGAATGACAAACGTTGCGTCCGTCACCCCCCGCCTCTGAAGTTTCAGGCTCTAAACAGCCTCGATGATGGTGACGTTAGCGATACCACCACCTTCGCACATGGTTTGCAGGCCGTATTTCTTGCCCTGCGCATGCAGGCTGTGCACCAGCGTCGTCATCAACCGCGCACCTGACGCACCCAACGGATGGCCAAGCGCAATCGCGCCACCATTCACGTTCAGCTTTTCAGGATCCGCCCCGGTGTGCTTGAGCCACGCCATGGGAACCGGCGCAAAAGCTTCGTTGACTTCGAACAGGTCAATGTCGTCGATCTTCATACCTGCGCGTTCCAAAGCACGGTCCGTGGCAGGCAGCGGTTCTTCGAGCATGATAACCGGATCACCGGCAGTCACAGTCAGGTTCACGATCCGCGCCTTGGGGGTCAAGTTATATTTCTTCAATGCTGCCTCGGACACGACTAGCACACCCGCCGCACCATCGCAAATCTGCGAGGCGTTCGCAGCCGAGATCATACCGTTCGGATCCAGCAGTTTTACGTTCGAAATAGACTCTAACGTTGCATCATCGCGGATACCTTCGTCGCGGGTATGCATCCCGCCTTCGATTGCAAGCGGCACGATTTCAGCATCAAACGCCCCTGCATTGCGGGCCGCGGTTGCCCGACGGTGGCTTTCCAGCGCAAAGCTGTCCAGCTCTTCGCGGTTAAAGCCGTGCTTTTGCGCAATCATCTCGGCCCCGATAAACTGGCTGAAATTCTTGGTGCCAAAGCGTTCTGCGATACGGTCGCTAAAGGGCCCCTCGCCCAATCCCGCCTTGGCATGCAATGTCACGTTCGACATCATCGGCACACGCGTCATGCTTTCGACACCCATCGCCACGACAACATCTTGGGTCCCCGACATCACAGCTTGCGCAGCAAATTGCACCGCTTGCTGTGAACTGCCGCATTGACGGTCGATCGTGACGGCCGGCACCGATTGCGGCAGGTTCGACGCCAGCACACAGTTGCGCCCAAAGGCAAAAGACTGTTCACCCGCCTGGGTCACACACCCGACGATCACATCGTCAATCGCCGCCCCATCAATGCCACTGCGCGCAACCAGTGCATTCAGCACCTCGGCCCCCAGATTTGCAGGGTGCCAATCACGCAAAGCCCCCCCGCGCCGTCCGCCAGCAGTCCGGACCGTTTCAACGATATATGCATTAGCCATAGGTTTTCCCCTCCCGGAAAATGGTTATTTCGGTGCCATGCGGATCGCGCCATCAAGGCGGATCGTTTCGCCGTTCAGCATCGGGTTGTCGATAATTGCACCGACCATTTTGGCGTATTCCGAAGGATCCCCCAAACGGCTGGGGAACGGCACTTGCGCACCCAAGGAAACTTGCGCTTCTTCAGGCAAGCTGGCCAGAAGCGGCGTCAGGAACAGGCCCGGCGCAATGGTCATCACGCGAATGCCATAGCGCGCCAATTCGCGGGCGATTGGCAGGGTCATCCCGACAATACCGCCCTTGGACGCAGCATAAGCAGCCTGCCCGATCTGCCCGTCAAATGCCGCAACAGATGCGGTGTTGATGATAACGCCACGCTCTTCGCCAATCGGGTCGGCCTTGTGCAATGCGGCGGCAAATTTCGACAAAACGTTGAACGACCCCAACAGGTTGACATTGATCACCCCTGCAAAGCTTTCCAACGGCAGCGCGTCGCCTTCGCGGCTGACAACTTTGGCTGGTGGCCCGATGCCCGCACAATTCACCAAGATACGCGCCTTGCCATGCACACCTTCGGCATCCGCAATCGCAGTGGCGACAGCATTTTCATCCGTCACGTTCACCTTGAAGAATTTTCCACCGATTTCGGCTGCTTTGGCTTCGCCCATCTCGGCGTTCATGTCGAAAATCGCGACTTTGGCACCGGCCTTGGCCAGCATTTCGGCTGTCGCCCCGCCCAGGCCCGACGCGCCCCCGGTTACAATCGCCGCTTGTCCTTGAAGTTGCATGTGCAGTCCCCCCTTGGCGGGCCGCATGGCCCGCATATTTCAGATTCAGGGGAATGTTGCGCGGGCTGTCGGGGAATTCAATCCAAAAGGCAGAAAGGTGCAGAATAACGCTAAGGCCGTCAGCCCTTTACCCTAGCCCCCTGCGCGATTGTCGGTTCCGCGTTGTTCAACTGTTCTATCGCAAAACCGGCCGCTGCTTTGTAGCGGGCCATGAAAGCATTGCGTTCCTCAAGCGACACGACATCGTTGATATCTGTAAACTCTCCGCCACAGCGATCGTTCACCATATTCAGCAAACCAAACGGACCCGAACCACGGTTGCGCAAGATCAGCTCTGACACCGGCGCACACAGCGCGTCATCATAGGCTTTCAACGCCGCCGGGGTCACACCATGTTGCAACATCATCGCCCCGATGGTGCGCGCATCAATGATTGCCTGACTGGCCCCGTTCGACCCCGTTGGATACATCGCATGGGCCGCATCGCCCATCAAGGCAACGCCCCCATCAACCCAGGTATCCACAGGGTCACGGTCGATCATCGGGTTTTCATAGGCGATTTCGGCACCTTGCAACAACGCAGGCACGTCAAGCCAATCATAGGTCCACCCTTCGAAATGGTGGCTGAAATCGGACACCTTGGCAGGCTTGTACCAGCCGCTTTTGCGGTCTTCGGTTTCATCAAAGGTGACTTCGGCGATCCAGTTGATGTCGGCAAAGCCCTGATCATCAACATCCGAGATCGGATAAATCACCATCCTTTGCAGATGTGTACCCAACCCGATAAAGGACGATCCCGTCCGGCTGGGTTTCGCCCGTGTTGTGCCGCGCCACATCAAGGCACCGCCCCAGTGGATCGGCGGCTGATCGGGGTGCATCTGCGCGCGGATCGCCGAATGAATACCATCTGCGCCGATCAGCAATGTGCCCGTTTCCACAGCCTCGCGCCCGTCGGCACGGGTGATCTGAGCGGCGACTGTGCCATCAGCGTTCTGACTGTATCCGGTAACCTTTGCCCCCAATTGCACCGCATCCTTGCCCGCCCGGGCAATCAGCGTGTCGTACAGCATCATATGCAGCTTGCCGCGATGCACCGCGTATTGGGGCCAGTTATAGCCCGCTTCGGTGCCGCGGGGTTCTGCGTATATTTCCTGCCCCTGCTGACCAACCAAGGCCCATTCCCGCGCGGGCAGTCCGACTTTGTCCAGATCGGCAGCCGTGATCCCCAGATCAAACAATTCGCGCACGGCATTGGGTTGAATGTTGATCCCGACGCCCAGAGGTTTCAATTCGCGGACCGATTCAAACACGGTGCTGCGCACCCCGATTTGGTCAAGGGTCAAGGCAAGCGCCAGCCCGCCAATGCCACCACCGGCAATCAGAACATGAGGTTGGGACATTGTATTTACCGCCTTTGTACAAAAGTTACGATCTGTTAGCAGATCATCGCGATGGGTCAAACCCGTCCTGCAGGCGAACCGCCTTGCTGGCCAGCGCGACAAACTGTGCGCGTTCGGCATCAGACAGCCCGCCCAGAATATCGTCCTGCAAGGCGGTGACAATCGGGGTGACTTTGCGCAACACGTCCTGCCCCTCCTTGGTGAGCGCAACCTGTCTCGCGCGCTTGTCGTCGGGGTTCACGGTGCGGGTCACCCAGCCTTTACGCTCCAACCGGTCGACGACCCCCCCGATGGTTGCGCGGTCATAGGCAATGCGCAGCGCGAGCGTGGCCTGATCAACCCCCGGCGTGTCGCAGATGGTGTGCAAGGCCGCGAACTGAACCGAGGTCATGTCGATCCCTGCCGCTTTCAGGTGATCGGCAAATGCCGCCGTCGAAATTTGGTGTAACCGCCGGATCAAATGGCCGGGCATTAGGCTCAGGGACATGTGCCACCTCTTTGGTAATAAGCATACTTACCAAATTGACACTGCCGCGCAAAGCCCCTATATGATAAGTATACATATTAGATTGGAGCGGCATATGCAGTACCACCTGAACGGCTTTCACCCCGGCAACCCTCATGTCGCCGAACCCGTCGGCGCAGGCCATCCCGCGACGCCCCCTGCTCAGGTCGATGTGTTGATCGTCGGGTGCGGCCCTGCTGGCCTGACCCTTGCTGCGCAATTATCCGCTTTCGCTGATATCTCCACCTGCATCATCGACCAGAAATCCGGGCCCTTGCAGATCGGTCAGGCTGACGGGATCGCCTGCCGGTCGGTCGAGATGTTCGAGGCCTTCGGATTTGCCGAATATGTGCTGCGCGAAGCCTATTGGGTGAACGAGACGACATTCTGGAAACCCGATGTCACGCACCCCAATCATATCGCCCGCAGTGGCCGCATCGAAGACACCGAACAAGGTTTGTCCGAAATGCCCCATGTGATCCTAAGCCAGGCGCGGGTGCATGACTTTTATCTAGATGTGATGCGGCAAGGCCCGCGACGGCTTGAACCGCATTACGACCGCAAATTCATCGGGCTGACCCGCGATGACAGTGCTGATTTCCCCGTCACAGTTACCATCGAACACGCGCCAAGCGGGGCCCAGCCTGTCACCGAAACCATCCAAACGCGCTATGTCATTGGGTGTGATGGTGCCCGCAGCGGGGTGCGCCACGCAATCGGGCGTGACCTTGTGGGCGATGCGGCCAATCAGGCATGGGGCGTGATGGATGTGCTTGTGGAAACCGACTTTCCCGACATTCGACTTAAATCCGTGATCCATTCCGCCTCCGAAGGGTCGGTCCTGATTATCCCGCGCGAAGGCGGCTACATGGTGCGCATGTATATCGAGCTGGACAAACTGAATGCCGACGAACGGGTCTCGCAAAAGGGCATCACCGAACCGCAACTGATCGCAGCAGCCCGCCGGATCATGGCCCCCTATACGCTTGACGTGAAACAGGTCGCTTGGTGGTCGGTTTACGAGATCGGTCAACGGCTGTGCGATCAGTTTGATGATGCTGAAACAGACACGAACCCGAGGGTATTTATCGCGGGTGACGCGGGCCACACCCACAGCCCCAAGGCGGGCCAAGGCATGAACGTTTCCATGGGGGATGCGTTCAATCTGGGTTGGAAAATAGCGGCCGTCCTGCGCGGGCAGTCTGATCCGACGATCCTGCGCAGCTATTCAGCCGAACGCCAGGCCATCGCGCAAGAGCTGATCGATTTTGATCGCGCCTTTGCCAAGATGTTCAGCGCCCGCCCCGCTTCCGGCAATACCACGCAGGAAGACACTGTTGATCCGGCTGAATTCCAGCGCTACTTCCAAAAGCAGGGCCGTTTCACCGCTGGAACATCCGTGCATTACGCACCGTCGCTGGTGGTCGGGGATGCGCGGCACCAAAGTCTGGCGACCGGTCTGACGGTAGGGATGCGGTTTCACTCTGCCCCCGTGATCCGCATTGCCGATGCCAAGACGGTGCAACTGGGTCACATGCTCAAGGCCGATGGCCGCTGGCGCATTCTCGCCTTTGCCGGGCAAGATCACGATCTAACGATCCTATGTGGCTATTTAGGCTCTGATATCTCGCCTTTGACTTGGGCGACCCCCGCTGGGGCAGACGGTGATTCAGTGATTGATGTCAGGGCGATCTATCAAGCCCCCCACCGTGATCTGAACCTGCGCAGCCTTCCGCCCTTGCTTTTACCGAAGAAAGGCAAATACGGGCTCACGGATTATGAAAAGACGTTCAGCGCCGACCCTTCCGCAGACATCTTTGACATGCGCGGGATTGACCGGAAACACGGCTGCATCGCGATTGTCCGACCGGATCAATACATCGCCCAAATTCTGCCACTGGACGCACATGATGGAATCACGCGCTTTTTCGCGTCTGTTCTAAAACCACAAACGGGGAACTAACCCCGTCAGGCCGGTTTTTGTGCCAACTGCCATTTGATACGGGCAAACACCATTTGCAGGGCAAGCCCGGCAAAAACAAAGCTCATATCAAATATCCAGGGATCATTGATCAGCGCCGCTTTAATCGACTGGCCAAGGATCGACAAAACCGTCCCCAGTGCAAAACAGGCCAGACCGAAACGCCCCATCAATTCGATCGGCCAGACCCAGCGGCTGGCAGACAGGCGCGTGACCCAGCTTTGGGTCGACAGGAAATAAACCAGCGCCAGAATATGCAGCAACCGCGGGGCGGCAAGAAAGGTCTTGTCGAAATCCGCGATATAAAACGGGAAACCGACGTCACGCAGATGCCCCAGCCCGCCGCGCCCGAGAAGCTGCACGCTTTCGATTTTCACCCACGCCAGCGCAAGAATCAAAACCGCCAAAGACCCCCATTTCGCCCAGCCCACATCCGGAACAAGGCGCTGCCCGTCTTTCAACCGCATTCCGGCACCCAGACCGATGGCGAACAGAAACTGCCATGCAAAGGGGTTAAAGAACCACCCGCCTTCGTTCGGGAATGCAGGAATGTTCAGCCGCATTTCGCCGGTCATGATCCATAACAGGAACGACGCTGCCAGCATGATCCACATGCTCCGTTGTGCGATCAGGATCATGACCGGCGTCATCAACAACAGCGCGGCGTACATGGGAAGGATGTTTAAATACCCGAATTGATGCCCCAAGGTCGCGATGCCAATGGTCGCCTGAACGGGCGCGCCGATCCATGGGGCGACATTGTTGACCTCCCACATTTGTTCGGCACCAAACCAATAGGCAGCGCCCATCATGATCGCCAAACTGATCATCGTAATCACCAGATGCACCGAATACAGCGTCCAGGCCCGCCCCCAGCATTTGGCAACTGCACGCCACAGCGGCAAACGGACAAACGCCATCGGATAGGCCAGACCTGCCGCCATACCGGACATGAAAACGAACCCTTCGGCGGCATCGGAAAAGCCGAAATTCCGGTTGGTAAACGGCTCCAGCGGGTTGCCGGGAACGTGGTTGATGAAAATCATCACCAGCGCCAGCCCGCGAAAGAAATCGAGACGCGGATCGCGCGAAGACGCAGAAAGGTTTGTGTGAGGCATAGATCCAGACCGTTCAGGCAGAAATTTGTGCGGCAGGGGCAAGGGATGCGGCTGATCTGTCCAACCATTTGCCCATGATCCGCTGATGATCCGCGACCACCTGCGGCAGCGCGGCTTCTTCGGGTGTCAGAAACACCGGCCCGTCCGAGGGGTGCGAGCTGAGCCAGATCACGAGCGGGGCCAACAGCAACGGAATACCGATCGGCAATACCCACATCAAAAGGTCAGAGGCAAAAACATGCGTCAGGAAGATCACCCCGATCCCCCAAAGCTGAATCCACCAACCAGCCGCAAAGGCTTCGATCAGCGTCAGCCGGCCGTCACCGCGGGTCTGCGCAGGCCAGCCCCCGTCACGCCCCGACAGCACTTGCAACACCGCGCGTGTTTGCCACATCAGCATGATCGGCGCGTTGATCGACGACAGCAACAATTCACGCAGCATCCCGCGCATTGCAATCACTGCACCGCCAAATTGCGCCACCCGCCCGCGCAACACCGCATCCAGCAGGATCAACACCTTGGGCAGCACCAAAAGCCCGAAAACACCCACCGCCACACCGACCGCCTTTGATGTCTGGTCGGACGGAAAGACGGGAAACAACTGGAACGGTTCGGGAAAGAAATCCGGCTCGGGTGCCGTCGCGGTGGCATACAGGTTCGATGCAAGAAACATCATCCAAAACAGCGGTGCGATATAGCTCAGGATGCCTTGGAAAAACGCGAACCGTGACCATGCTTTCAGCCCGGGCGCAGAAATCACGCGGATATGTTGCAGGTTTCCCTGACACCAGCGCCGATCCCGTTTGGCAAAGTCGATCATATTTTCCGGCCCCTCCTCAAAGGAACCGTCAAGGTCGGGATCGACGCGCACCGACCAGCCCGCCCGCGCTAAAAGCGCGGCTTCGACATAATCATGGCTCAGGATATGCCCCCCGAAAGGCGGCGGGCCGGACAGTTCGGGCAAGGCACAGCTTTCGGCAAAGGCACGCACCCGAACCAGCGCATTGTGCCCCCAGAATGCGCCTGTCGACCCCTGCATCGCCGCCTGACCCTGGGCAAAGACAGGCGAATAGAATCCGGCGGCGAATTGCATCGCGCGGCCAAACCGGGAATGCGCGTTGATGATCCGTGGCAGGGTTTGCAGCAGGCCCAATTTCGGGTCGGCCTGCATCCGGCGGACCATTTCGGCCATAGTGGCCCCATCCATCAAACTATCGGCATCCAGAATAAGGGCAAAATCGTAATTCGCCCCAGACGTTTCAAAGAAGTCCTGGATATTGCCCGCCTTGCGCCCCGTGTTGCGGCGGCGGCGGCGGTAAAAGAACCGCACGGCTTTGCCCTGCGCCTTGCGGGCATCTTGGGCGCGGTCGTCCCACAGATGCACGAACCAGCGTTCTTCCTCTGCGCCCAATTGATCATTTTGCGTGTCTGACAGAATGGCAAAATCGAAATGTTCCGTCAGACCATGCCGTGCAATCGCATCATCCATAGCAGCAACCCGCGCAAAGACTGCGGCGGGGTCTTCGTTATAGACGGGCATCAAAATCGCAGTGCGGGTGGTAATCGGCGTAGTCATCGGCGGGGCGGGTCTGCGGCTGGCGACCAATCCCTCGACCGATTGCACGGCACCCCATGCCAGCCAGAACGTTGTGATAAACACCAAAGCAGACCGGACACCATCGACCCATTGATAACCGTCAGCCGCGCCAAACTGCAAAAACAGCGCAGCGGCACCGGCCCCAAGGCCAATGCTGACAACCAATGCAAAGACACGTGCCGAAAGCACGCCGCCTGGGGACGTCTTGGTATTCATCTCTTAGCGGCCGCGCGCCGCGGGGCCGAAGCTTTGGATCACACCAGCCAGAAACCGCCGCAGCTTGGTCTCTGTCACGGCAATATGTGCCATTTCGATCACCTGCTGGGGCATGGCCATGGGCGCATCCGGCAAAGCCGCGTCGCGCAAAATCAGCGCGGTGCGGCTTTCACACACAGAAATATCGGACATCAGGGCACCTGAGCGTTGGGTCGTCATGGGCGCATCCATTGGTAAATCCAGGTTTCGGTCAACTTGCGGCCATAACCGGCCACATGGGCGACAAGCTCCACCAGACGCTCGTTTTCGCCATCTACATCAATAACCAACCGCCACTTGGTGGTGTTTTCGATTTTGGACAGGGCGATATGCTGGATCTTGCCGTGTGACAAGGTGACGACGGGTTCCATCTTGGCGTCTGCGGGCAGATCGGCCATCAAGCCGCCGTCAAAATCGATGACAAATTTGCGCAGCGATTCCTTGGTGCCGGACACGCCTGATGTCCCGCCCTTGCCTGCGAGCGTGCTGACAATCCATGCACGATCACCGTCACGGTTGGTGCCAAGCGTACCCCACCGCAACCGATAGGAATAGTCGCGGCTTTCGCCTGCGCGCGGCATTTCGGACGGCACCCAAAAGCTGACGATATTGTCGTTACCCTCAAGGTCCGAAGGGATCTCGACCAGACGGATCGCGCCAACACCCCAATCCCCTTGCGGTTCAATCAATACCGAAGGGCGGTCGTGATACTGCGCACCGGCGTCTTGGTAATCGGTAAAATCGCGGTCCCGCTGGATCAGGCCAAATGATTTGAGGTTGGGTTCGTTAAGATAGGTACTGCCCAGACGGGGCGGGTTGTTCAGCGGGCGCCACAACACATCTCCATCCGTCCGCACCACCATCAAGGCGTTGCTGTCATGAACCTGCGGTCGGTAATCATCGAAGGTATCACTGTTCTTTTCATCAAACAGGAACATCGAGGTCAGCGCAGCGACACCCAACTGTTCCACGTCCTTGCGAAAATGCAGCTTGGCGGTGACATCAATGGTCGTCTCCGCCCCGGGTCGAATGACAAACTTGTACGCACCGGTGCATGACGGGCTGTCAAGCGACGCATACATCACAACGTCTTCCTGGCCTGCATTCGGGCGTTCAAGCCAGAACGCAGTAAAGCGGGGAAATTCCTCTTCGCCGCCAAGCCCGGTGTTGATCGCAAGACCACGCGCCGAAAGACCGTAGCTGCTGTTGCGCGCCAATGCCCTGAAATAGGACGCCCCGGCAAAGGCGACCAGTTCATCAAACATATCAGCCCGGTTCAGGGAGGTATTCAGGCGAAACCCGGCCACACCCGGTAACGGGACATGCTGCGGCACGCCCGGGGCAAGGTCGTCATAATACAGGAAATCGTCGGTCGAAAATTCCATCGGGGTTTGAATTCCATCGACCACTTCGTGAACGGCGACGGTTTGTTTGTACAGCCAGCCGGGATGGAACGCGTGCAGGTGGAACAACACCCCATTATCCGCCCAACGGGCACGTTTCGGGTCAAACTGGATCTTGCGGTAGTCATCGTAATCAAGGTCAGCGATGACTTCGGGGGCATCGGATGGTGCAACATATTCTGCCTGCGCCGCCTCTTTCATGCGTGCATCAAGCCAGTCAAAGGAAAACGGCAGCGGGGCAGCAATGGCGGGGGATTGTGTTTCAACCGCGCCCTGCTGCGCTGGTGAAACACGCGTTACATCATCCTGCGCAAAAGCACCGTGCGTAAAAGCGACAGCGGCAACAGAACTGGAGAGAGCGCCCAAGACAGCCCGGCGGCTGGGATGCAGGAGGCCCGTTTGCGAAGACCTGGATTTTATAGACATTGAAACCCAATAACTAAATTGAAGAAGGCTGGTACCCTGCACAAACGACTGAGTCGCGGGGAGAATGCATGGTCTGTGACCCAATATGTCCGGTTTCGCTGCACCGCCACATAAATATGCCGAACCGCTTGAGAACAGGCGAGTTTTCGCATGAGACCCCCGCGTAAACTGGCAGGTCTTAGCTCGCTTGCGGCTTTTTTGGGCGGCAACAGGTCATGAGGGAAGTAAAAGCAACGTCGGCACCGCGAAAACGACAGTTGCCAAACCATTGGCGATCCCGGGAGGACTCGAACCCCCAACATCCTGATTAGAAGTCAGGTGCTCTATCCAGTTGAGCTACGGGACCGTTGTGAAATGCTCATACCTATTTTGATTGAGATGATCAAAGCTAAATATCATCAAATGCGTCAGGATGCAGGTCTTGCCAGAATGCCTTGATCGCTTTGGTGTTCAGCGCCGACATCCATCCGTGCCGTTCAAAGTCCGCCCGCGCATCAGCCGTGTCGATCATCGACATAAACAGCCGCCGGTCGGCATCGCGCTGTGTGGGCGTGCGTGCGGCAACCAGATCGCGCACCCGCTCCAACAGCTTTGCGCGGGCGCTGGTCGGTTTGGCAACGGGGGCTTCGGCCTTGAAATCGTCGCGCAGCGCTGCTGTCAGGTAACCCACGGGGTTTTGCACGCCCCCCTGCCCCGCCACATAGGTAATCTTGTCGCCAACATGATCCTCGCCATGTTCGGCGATCCACTGGCGCGCCAGACGGTCGCTGACCCCCAAGGCTTGCAACCGGCTGTAAACATCCGATTTACGCACGCCTTCACCGTCATCCAGATCCAGAATGGCAAGCTGCGGGTTTTCGGTGATCTTGAACCGAATATCCGTGACCGCCCGCCCGCGTTTGCGAATTTCAGGCGTGACCACAATGTTCGACGTTTTGTTCACCTCGGCCACGGCGGGTTTGATGATCTTGGCGTTCAGCTGCTTGTAGACCGCGTAATAGGCGCTGTCTTCGACCCCCATAAGCCGCCGGAACAGATCAAGCGACCACCAGCCGGTGCTGCCCGTGCGAACAAACCGATAGCAATTCTCATAGAGCGCCAAGGCGTGACCGCTGGTGAACCGGCGCTGGATGTTCAAATTGATCAGCGCGAACACTTTAGGGTCGTTCAGTTTAGACGCTAATGCAGGGGAATACGCATATTCACATACCCCGCCCTTCAGCTTGGCATAGCTCAGCAAGCTGGAAACGCCCCATTCCTGCTGGCCCTTATCATCCAGCATATCCCATTCCGCCACGGTTTCAGCCAGCCCGCGCAAGGACTGTTTCAGCGTATCCATATCGTTGGAATTATAGCCGATCATCAGACACAAGGTGCGCGCGTCGATCATGTGGACCTGTTGGCTGGTCAGCGTGTCATAGGCGTTCAGCAACAATACGTTGCTCAACTTGCGTTGCAGCAGCGTCAGTTTACCCGACACATGAATCGCCGCCACGTGTTTTTTGACCGCCCCGCGTCGCAGGACACCGGTCAGCCGGTCTTTGGGGATATCAATATCCTGTCGTTTCATCGCTCTGCCCCTTGGCTGTCGGATTCGCGTCCGATCTGTTGCCTCGCGTACAGTTTGCGTTAAAAGGCACCTCAAAGCAATACGACGATGGGTGCCTTTCATCAGGGGCGCTCTGCCTCGGAATTCGATGGTTAAGGTGCCAATTTACGGGACGGCCCGAAAGACTGATTTGGCGAACAGACCCTAATGAGGGGAAATTAGACCCTAATCACCAGCCCACCGGAGATCGGCACCCTTCTTCCTGCGAATCGGTGCCTGTTCTACCGTATTCAGGCACCCTTTGACCTGTTCAATGGTACCTTTCAGCCTGTATTCAGGCACCCATATGCAGTTAACGCATTGAATTAATTCAAACTATCCGCAGCAAACATCTTAAAGAGACTAAAGACTCTTACACTTATATGTGGTGTTTCTTTGATTGAATTCCCAAGGTACGCAGAATTAACCGGATTCAGATTCACATAAGCCGTATGATGTGCGATAGATAAGCGGATACTCACTTGTTTCGCATACATGGCCGAGGACATATGTCATCCACTCCCAAAGCACCGACACCGTCGTATTTCAATATCGATCCAGAAGCAGCAGCAGCGCGTCTGTCTGATCCTATCGATACCGCACGATTCGCGAAAGCCGCTGCATTTGCCAGCAAAGGTCGGGATGATCTTGCCCGCCGTGGATATGCCCCGGATGGCAAGAAGCGCCTGCGCAAGTTTTCCACATGGGAAATATGCCGCTATCTGCTTGATGTCGCCCCTGCCCATCTGCGCCGCGTGTTAAAGGCGCACCCGGACCTGCCCCAAGGCAGCGGAGAGGCTGGATCGAAATGGTTCACCCTCGAAGAGGTGCTGCAACTGCGGGAGCATTTCGCGACCGAAGGGGCATCAAACAAGCAATATAAATCCTGGCGTCCCGAAGGGTTGCCGGCAAAAATTATCTCGGTTGCGAATTTCAAGGGCGGTGTCGGCAAGACATCAACATGCGCCCATCTGGCCATGTCGGCCGCGCTTGACGGGTACAAGGTTCTGGTGATCGACTTGGACAGTCAGGGGTCGATGACCTCTATCATGGGCGGTGATGTGCCGGATGAATGGTCGACAGCCTTCCCCCTGCTGGCCAAGGATTTCGCCCGCCACTTGCAAGATGAAAACGCGGTGCGCCGGGCGCGTGGAGCACCAGAGCTGCCGCTTGACGAGACCCTGACCGAAAGCCTCAAGGTTTCGCCGCGAAACCTGATCCAGCCGACCCATTGGCCTAATATCGACCTGATTGGTGCGCAGTTGAATTTGTACTGGGCAGAGTTTCAGGTGCCGGTCTGGCGGATGCAGGTCAAGTCCTGGCCCCTGTGGGATGCGCTCACCAATGCGCTGTCCTCCGAAGGGGCGATGGACGAGTACGACCTGATCTTTATCGATACGCCCCCTGCCCTCGGGTATCTGACGATCAATGCGTTGGCCGCCGCTGATATCTTGTTGGTGCCCCTTGGTGCATCGTTTCTCGAGTTCGATTCAACGGGCCGTTTCTTTGATATGCTCTATTCGACCTTTGCCAGCATCGAAGAAGGTGAAAACCGGATTCGACGTCAGGAAGGGCTGTCGGAAATGAAGTTCGAATGGGACGCGGTGCGTGCGCTGATCACCCGCTTTGATGCGGGGCAACAGACCGATCTGGCGAATGTCATTCAGGCGTATTTCGGAGATTTCATGACGACCTACCGGCAGGAAGTCACCGCAATGGTCGGGCAGGCCGGCGAGCAGGTAAACGGCATCTATGAGGCCGATTATCGGGAGTTCAACCGCGATACCTATGTCCGTGGCCGCGAGACCTTTGACCGGACTTGGGCTGAGGTCAAAGAGGTTGTTCTGGGAACATGGTGGCGCGATTTGCAGGCACTAAAGCAAGAGGAAGCGAACAATGGCGAAGCGTAGAAAACTCGAAGCCCCCTCTGCGGATGACATGAGCCGTATCGAAGAAGAGTTTCGCCGCGAAACCCCTGCCCGCGCAGCTGCGCCAATCGCTCAGGTGGCTGCTGATACGGCAGATGCCTATGAGGCTGGCACAACAGAGGAGCGCGCCGCACGGGCCCGCGACAGCGCCGAGGCGCAAAAGTTTCGCGCTGCTGATGCTGCGGGCCTGCTGATTTTCGAAATCCCGATCGACGCAATCGAACCCTTGTCGATGCAGCGCGACAGAACCGTTCTGGACCAAGAAGCGATGGCCGAGCTTGAACATTCGATCAACGCCAACGGGCTTCGCATGCCGATTGAGGTATACACTCTCAAAGGGTCGGCGTCTGGTCGGCAATACGGGTTGCTGTCGGGATACCGCCGTTTGATTGCGCAGCAAAACCTGTATGCGCGCAGCGGTGATGTCAGGTTCAAGGTGATCAAGGCGGTCCTGCGCGACCCAGACCAGATGGGTGGCGCTTTTGTTGCCATGGTCGAAGAAAACGAAATTCGCCAGGACCTGAGCCATTACGAGCGGGGCCGGATTGCTGCAATCGCCGCGCAACAAGGCGCGTTCGGTTCGACCGAAGATGCTGTTTCGCAGATGTTTGCCGCCGCGTCCAAAGCTAAACGAAGCAAGATCAAATCCTTTGCGATGATCTTTGAAGAGCTGGGCGATATGCTGGAGTTCCCCGAGACAATGCGTGAGAAAGACGGCCTGCGGCTGGCTGCGGGGCTGCGCGCCGGTGCCGAGCCACGGCTGCGCGATGTGCTGGGCGCGGGGCAGGGGGGTGACCCCAAAAGCGAATGGGCGCTGATCGAAAAAGTGCTGTCAGAACATCAAAGCGAGGCACCCGACCCGAGCAGAGGCGGCCGACCCAAAGCGGCACCCCCCGCGCCGGGTTGGAAGGGCAAGGATACCCTGACGACAGCGACGGGCATTACCCTCAAGCGTGAACTTGATGACAAGGGCTTTCTGATCCGCATCAGTGGCAGGGGCACATCAACCGACATGATCGAAGCGATCATGCAGGACATTCGTGAAAAGCTGGAAAAGGGTTAACCGTGACCCGCGATGAACCCCAAGGTGACGGCCGCCAGCAGGCCGTTGCCCGACAGATAGCCACTGTCACCAGACCCAGACACCCCGCAGGCAGCCCCACCGGCGGCATAGAGGTTCTCGAAGGCACCACCTGACGTCATCCGCACCTTGGCGGTGGCTGGATCAACCTCGAGGCCCCCTTGGGTGTGAAACAGCGCGCCAGTGACCTTGACCGCGCAAAACGGCGGGGCAAGGGCAGGGAGGTGCCATGTGCGGCCAAAAGCATCGGTGCCATTGGCCGGAATATCGGCGATGGACCGGCGCAATGCACCGGTGGGCAAGCCGGTTTTTTCAGCCAAACCAACCAGGGTTTCGTCGCGGATCACAGCGCCTTGGCTTTCGGCATTCTTGAAGTCTTCGAACTGCCGGGCGATCCCTGCGATCCGCGCATCAAAAATGACCCATGCGATGCCACCGGGCTGGCTCAACACAGCGCGGGCGGCTTCGGAATATCCCTGCGCCTCGTTCCAGAACCGAGCGCCATCGGTATTCACCTGAATGCCGCCTTCTGTAACCGTGGCCCAGGTGATCAAAATGCCATGGGGGTGGGCGACATTGCCGTGCCCTTGATACGCCCCCAGATGGCGCGTTTTGGCCCCCAAGGCCTCGCCCCAAGTGATCGCCTCGCCCCGGTTTCCGTCATGGCCAAACCAGACGGCATTGTCGATTTCCGACATATGTTTGGACACCATCGCGCGGTTCCCGCCAAAGCCGTTGCAGGCCAGTATCAGACGGTCACACCCGATTGTTTCGATGCTGCCATCTGGGACGGCAAGCTGCGCCCCTGACAAATGCGACCCTGCCGCGAACAACCGCGTTGCGCGGCGGTTGCAGATCAGGGGGATGTCCAATGCTTCGACACGGGCGCGCAGGGCATCGATCAATTCCCGGCCCGATCGTGTGGGCAGGCCATGCATCCTGCGGCGGCTGTGTCCGGGATAGTCAAAGTCGGTAACCAGCGAAAAGGGCAGGCCATGGGTATCGGCCAGCCATTCGATCACGGGACCGGCTGTTCGTGCCATCGCATCCACCAGATCGGCGTCGTTTTCATCATGGGCTTTGGCCTGAATATCGCGGGCGAAAAGCGCAGGCGTATCATCAATCTGTGCGCTTGCCTGAAATTTGGTCCCGGCGGCGGGTATCAATCCGGCGCTTAGTGCGGTTGACCCTGTGGGGACAGCATCGGCTTCGATCAGCAGCACGTCCTGACCCGCTTCGTGCGCGGCAAGGGCAGCCACCATCCCGCAGGCACCCGCGCCGATGATCAGGGTTTCGACCGTTAGCTCAAAGGCTTCGGGGGGCGGGCAGACATCAGGCGCTGCCATCAAATTTCTTCCCCATCGCCAGCATTTCCGGTGTGCCGATTGCAGCGTTCAGACCGTCAAAATCATGCATCCGGTCGGCAAATGCCTTGTTGGACCCGGTATTTTTGAGGCTGGCGTAATATTCCTGCGCCGTTTTCGCCAGGGCGCGCACGATGCCACCCGGGAAGATGACGATGTCAAACCCCATGTCCTGCAACGCTGTGGCCGAAGATATCGGCGTGGCCCCGCCTTCGACCATATTAACCAGCAGCGGCACCCGACCTTTGAACGCTGCCGCGATCTTGGACAGTTCGCCGCTATCACGCGGGGCTTCGATAAACAGCACGTCTGCGCCTGCTTCGATATAACTGCCAGCGCGGTCAATCGCGGCATCGAACCCTTCGACGGCAATGGCGTCCGTGCGGGCGATGATCAAGGTGTCATGCCGCCGTGCATCGGCCATCGCGGCGATCTTTCCGCACATTTCATCCTTTCCTATCAATGACTTATCGGAAAGGTGCCCACATTTCTTGGGGTATGTCTGGTCTTCGACCTGCAAGGCCGATGCACCGGCGCGTTCATAGCTTTGCATGGTGCGTCTTGCGTTCAGGGCGTTGCCGAAACCGGTGTCGGCGTCCATGATAACCGGTAGATCTGTCCGGTCTGCGATCAGGGCCATGGTATCGGTCATTTCCGATGCCGTGCTGAGCCCGATATCAGGGCGGCCAAGGCGCGTATAGGCGACAGCCGCACCCGACAGGTACAGGGCTTCGAAACCGGCATCGGTGGCAAGGGCTGCGGTCAGCCCGTCATAGACACCGGGGGCGATCAGAATTTCCGGATCGGACAGGCGTTTGCGAAGGGTCATGCCGCTTCTCCGATCATTGCAATTGCTCTGGCGCAAGATACGATTTCAGTCACTGATCCCAAGGATTTCAGCGTTGCATCATGAACATCATCATTAAAGGCAGCGCAGCCGTCGGACAGCAAGATCGTGTGTATGTCGCGCAGATGCGCATCGCGCACGGTGCTGGCGACACCGCCGTTGGTCACGATCCCGCCGATAATCAACGTGTCGATCTTCATCGCACGTAATATATATTCCAGCCGTGTTTGATAAAACGCTGAATACGCGACCTTTTCCACGGTGAAATCCGCTGGTGCAAGCGTATCGACCAGGGCATGGCCAAAACTGTTCGGGGCAAAATCGCCTTTGGTCAGAAACGGGCGCAGCTTTTTCAGATGCGCGGCGATCAGGGGTTCACCGTCGCGTCCGGGAACAAGCGTGAATTGCGCCGAGATATACGTCCCTCCGGCGCGGGTCAGAGCCTGTTTTACAGGGGCAATCCGGTCGGGCAGGGCCAGAATGCTGTCAGCGCCCTGTCCGGCACGGCCATAGGCCCCTTCAGGGTGCAAAAAGTCGTTTTGCAGGTCGATTGTCAGCAAAGCCGTGGATGATGGGGTCATGTCGTGGCCCTTTCGATCAGCGTGTTCCCGTAGGCGTCGACTTTGCCCACAAGGCCGGGTTCAATCAGCACGGTTGTATCAGGTTGTTCCAGAATGGCAGGGCCTGCGATTTCGGCACCTACCGGCAGTTCCAGACGATTGTACAGCTTTGTTTCATGCCAGCTATCCCCAAAATGCACCTGACGCACGCCCTTGAAAGCCGCCTCAACGCTGCCGCCTTTGGGGGCGAGCGTGGCCAGATCAAAACGCGGCCGCCGGCCTGTGATGGCAGAGCGCAGGTTGATGATCCGTCTTGTGCCGTTTTTCAGCAGCCTCCCATAGGTTGCACGGTACGCGTCATCAAAGGCGATGCCGATGCTTGCTTCGGTGGGGGGAATGACCTTTCCGTCAACCACGGACACCGGAAGGGTGACCGCCACGGTATGTGTCTGCCCAAGATAGGCCATATCGAGGGTGAATTCGGTATCGCGCCCTTCGAAATGGGTGCGGGCCGCATCAAGGGTGGCAAGGCCGCTGTCCACATGAGATTGCATAAAGCCGGTGAGGTTGGGCAGGTCTATGCCCGCAAGCGTCGCGTTGATCGTTTGGACGAAATCCTGCCGCATGTCAGCGATCACGCAGCCCATCGCCGAAGTGACCCCCGGATAGCGCGGGACGATGGACCGGGCCAGCCCGACCTCGTCCATCATGGCCCCGGAATGCAGGGCACCACCGCCACCAAAAGGCATGAAGGCAAAGCGTTTAGGGTCAAAACCCCGTTCAATAGAGACCAAACGGAGCGCCCCGGCCATGCGGCTGTTTGCAACACGCAGGATCGCTTCGGCGGCTTGCAGGGCGTCAAGGTTCAGGGGGTTGCCCACATGTTCAAGGATCGCTGCCTTGGCCGCTTCGACATCCAGACGGTCGAGTTTGCCCCCGATCGGGTTGTCGGGGTCAATGCGCCCCAGAACCACATTGGCATCCGTCACGGTCGGGCGCGTGTTGCCCTGGCCATAGGCGACGGGGCCGGGGGTGGACCCGGCGCTTTCTGGGCCGATGTTCAGCAGGCCGCCCTTGTCGACCCAGGCGATAGACCCGCCACCGGCACCGATTGTGGTGATTTCGATCATCGGAGACCGGACAACCATGCCGAAATCAATCGATGTTTGCGGCGACAGCATTGATTTGCCCTTGGCGATCAGACTGACGTCGAAAGACGTGCCGCCCATGTCACCCGTGATGACATCAGGGTAACCGGCCGCCTGCGCGATATATCCGGCAGCAATCACGCCAGCCGCAGGGCCGGACAGGGCGGTGCGCACGGGCAGTTTGGCGGCGGTATCGACATCCATGACACCCCCGTTCGACTGGACGATCATGAACTCCCCAGCAAAGCCGCCGTCTTTCAAAGCAGTCTCTAACCTCGCCAAATACCCCGAAACTTCGGGTTGCAGATAGGCGTTGAGGGCTGTGGTGGAGAACCGTTCGAATTCGCGTATTTCTGGCAAAATCTCGGAGGAGGCGGACACATGGGCATTTGGCCACATGGCACGTACTGCCTCGACGGCAAGGCGTTCGTTTTCGGCATTTGCATAGCTGTTTGCGAATAGGATCGCGCAGGCAAGGCAACCATCGTCAATCAACTGCTGCGCGGCCTGACGGACTGCATCCAGATCAACAGGTGTGCGGATGGTACCATCGGCGAGGGTCCGTTCAGGCACCTCAAGCCGGAGCGCGCGGTCGACAACGGGGGTGAAATCACCGCGCAGGCCCCATGTGCGGGGGCGGTCGCGGCGGCGCATTTCAAGCACGTCGCGCAGACCCATTGTGGTAATCACCCCGATTTTGGCTCCTTTGCGTTCAAGCAGCGCGTTGGTGCCGGCCGTGGTGCCGTGCACAACGACTGAAACGGTCGACAGATCATCCACCCGCTGGCTGATCCCGCTGAGGAAGCCGCCCGATTGGTCGGGGCGCGTGGTGGGTACCTTGGCCACTTCGGCGATACCGGTTGCTTCGTCCAGAACGAAAATATCGGTGAAAGTGCCGCCAACATCGACGCCGATCATGCGGTTTGAACTGGTCATAGCGATACCTCTTTCCAAGCGGGGCCATATGTTTCTGTGGCGTAAGCGTCGCTGAGCAGCCCGCCCGCAACATCACGTGCGACATCAGCAGGGGCGCGATCCGCTGCGGGGCCATAGCCGCCACCGCCGGGCGTATCGAGCCGCACGGATTGGCCGCGTTGCAGTTTGATCCCGACCATTTTTGACGCCATCGGCGGATTGTGCCAGCCGTCGTCCTGTTCATAGGCAAAGACGTTCATCGCAGCATCGCCGCCACCCGCAGCCCCCTTGGGGGCAAAACGCCCGCGTTCACCGAACAAGAACGCCGTGGCCGATTCCTCCAGCACCTCGATCTCGTAGGTGGCCCCCATGCCGCCACGGTGCATACCCGCGCCGGCACTATCGGGACGCAGCGCCCATTGTTTGAACATCACGGGATACGCTGCCTCCAGAATTTCCATCGGGGGAATGGTTGCGGTGGAAATCGGCGCGTTGCCGTGGTTCAGCCCGTCAGTTTCAATCGACCCGCCATGCCCGCCGCCATAGAAGCTGAACATCACCCAAGGTTGCCCGTTCGCACGTTTCCCCGAGATGGAAAGCGCGTTGATCGTGCCATAGGCATTGGCGACGACGCGGTCGGGGGCTGCCTGGGAGGCCGCGGCAAAAATCACGTCGATCATGCGCAAAATAGTCTCTGTATAACCGCCAACGGGGGCAGGGAAGGGCGCAGAGAGCAGCGAGCCATCCGGGATATTGACCTTGATCGGGCGCATCACACCGGCGTTTGCGGGCAAGCTGGGAAAGATGTGTTTGATTGCAACGTAAGCCGTGGCCACGGCTGTGGGCAGCGCGATGTTCACGGGCCCCGCACAGCGATCGGCAGTGCCTGCGAAATCGAGCGTCATGGTGTCGCCGCTGATCTCGAGCGCGACTTTGATCTTCAGCGGGACATCGGTGATACCGTCGTTATCCAGAAAATCCTCGGCTTCCCAACGGCCATCGGGCAGGTCGGTCAGTTCGGACCGCATCAGAACCTCGGCCCGGTCGCCAAGCGCATCCAGTGCTGCGCGCACGGTGTCGGCACCGTATTCGGCCAACAGTTCATCCAGACGCTTTACCCCAAGGTCCAGGGCCCCAAGTTGCCCGTTCAGGTCACCCTGAGCGGATTGCGGCAGACGGGTGTTGCGCATCAGGATGTCGATGATGTCTGTCTGAATGGTGCCGGCCTTGGCCAGCCGGACGGGGGGCAACACAAAGGCTTCTTGAAACGCATCGGTGGCAGCGGGGTTATAGTTGCCAGGTACAGCGCCGCCCACATCATGCCAGTGCCCGACTGACGCGAGGTAGCAAAACAGCTTTCCGTCGTGGAAATAGGGTCTAACAAGGCGCATATCGCTTAGATGCGTGCCACCAAGATGGGCATCGTTGAAGATATAGATATCGCCGTCTTCCAGATCACCGTTTTCGGCGGCCTTGTCGATCACGGCCTTTACGGCAAATGACATCACCCCGACAAAGATCGGCAGGCCGGATTTCCCCTGCACCAGCGTATCGCCCGATACAGCATGGTACAGCCCGTGGGATGCATCATGCGCCTCGGCGATAATGGGGTTAAAGGCAGCACGAAACAGGGTCGCGTCCATCTCGTCGGCGATCTGTTCCATCCGTCCGGCCAGAACGGCGAGCGTGATCGGGTCAATGTCTTGGGTCATGGGTTTGCCTTTGTCTCTGCGATATCGTTCCAGACGTCCTGCCGTGTCAGGTGGCCGTCGGTAAGTTCAAAACGGTCAATAAACCGGATGCCCTCAAAGGGCGTGCCATCGGGCCATTCGCCCGACAGCGTGCCACGGCAATATACAACGGCAGCGTCGCCCGGTGTTTGCAGGGCCTCAAAGCCGGAATAGGTTTTGGTGACGAATTTATAGCGGGGTTTTGCCCAGTCGATCAGTTGTTGCAGCTGGGTCATCGGCGCGGTGCCGGGGAAAGTCATGGTGAACCCTGCGCCCAGCATGTCGGCGGCCTTGTCGATGTCACGCGCTTCCATGGCGGTCAGATAGTCGCGCACCAAAGTGATCGGATCTGGGAGGGCAGGGGCCGGCGTGCGGTGTTGGCCACCGCGCATGTAGCCTGAAGGATCCAGATCGTGAATCATCACTGTCACGGCTTCGGGTGGGGCGGGAACCACGATTCGCACCGCATGGGTCAGGGCCTCGCAAAGGCGGGATTTGTCGCTGTCGCTATATCCTTGCATGACGTGAAGCTCGATAACGGGCATGTGGTCTCCTTGGCTAAGCTGTATTTTTTGTAATACAGATTATTTCATATGCATAGGTCAAATATTTTGCGTTTGAGCAGATAGATTTCTTGCGTTTGAAAAATCCGCCGCTAGGGTTGGAGTGAATTGAAGGGGTCAAGATGGCGCAAGGAATTACATCTTTGAAGGGCAGGGGGCTTCCCGAGGGGGGCAAGGCGCGGCGCGTGTATCTGCATCTGCACGAAGAGATCATGCGCGGCGTTCATGCACCCGGTGCCGTATTGCCGGGCGAGCAAAAGCTGGCCGTGACGCTGGATGTGTCGCGGGTCACGGTGCGCCGTGCGCTTGACGCATTGGAAGGCGACGGCCTGATCGAGCGGCGGGCAGGGTCCGGCACGACCGTGTGTGCGCCCAAGGTTTTTCCGTCGATGGCGGCGGATTTTAATACATTGATGCCGCAGCTGGTCGAGATGGGCCAGAACACGACCGCGCGGCTGTTGTCGTTCAGCTATGGCGCGGCCCCGAATGGTGTTGCAACGGCCCTTGGGCTGGATGGCCAGACCCGTGTGCAGGCAGCCGTGCGGTTGCGTCTGGTCGAAGGAGAACCGTTTTCGCACCTGACCACATGGGTGCCCGAAGACATCGCGCAGAATTATACCGAAGCCGAGCTTGCCACCACGCCGCTGTTTCGCTTGTTGGAGCGGTCCGGCGTCAAGGTTGACGCGGCGCATCAGACGGTCAGTGCAACGCTTGCCTCGCCCGATGTGGCCGAGGTGTTGGGCGTCAGCGTCGGAGCACCTCTTTTGTCGCTGGACCGTGTTGTAAAGGATGCCGAAGGGCGCGGTGTTGAATATCTGTCAGCGTTGTATCGCCCCGACATGTTCAAGCTTGAGATGGCCCTGACACGGGTGGGCGATGGCAAGGCCCGTCATTGGGAGCCGGTGATTAACCCGGCCCGCAGAGAGGCCGCAGAGTGACCGCGCCACAAACCATTCTCGCCAAGCTTTGGGCCGCGCATGAGATCATGCAGCGCGACGATGGCACGTCCTTGTTGTGGGTGGACAGGCATCTGGTTCACGAGGGGTCGCATCACGCTTTTGCCAAGCTGGACAGTCGCGGGATGAAGGTCGCGGCCCCTGATCTGACATTTGCTGTGGTGGATCACTACGCGCCCACCCGCGCAGGGAATGTTGCGGCAGATATTCGACGGATGATCAACACGTTGGGGCGCAATGCGCGTGCGCAGGGCATCCGTCTGTTCGATCTGCGTGATCCGGGGCAGGGGATTGTCCACGTGATCGGGCCGGAACAGGGTCTAACCTTGCCCGGATTGCTGATAAATTGCGGCGATAGCCATACCTCGACCCATGGTGCGTTTGGTGCGCTGGCCTTTGGCGTGGGGGCGACCGAGGTCGCGCATATTCTGGCAACCCAGACGATCTGGCAAAAGCGCCCGCGTGTCATGCGGATCACGGTGAATGGTGTGCTGGGGTCAGGTGTGGGTGCCAAAGATCTGGCGTTGCACTGGATTGCCCAACTGGGGGCCGACGGCGCGCGCGGCCATGCGATTGAATATGCAGGGCCAGCGGTTGAGGGGTTGAGCATGGAAGGCCGGCTGACCCTGTGCAACCTGAGCATCGAAGGCGGTGCACGGTTGGGGTTGATTGCGCCGGATCAGGTCACGTTCGACTATCTTAGGGGCCGCAAATTTGCGCCCAAGGGGGCGGATTGGGATCAGGCGATTGACGATTGGTCTGTGTTGAAAACGGACGAAGGCGCTGCGTTTGACCGCGAAGTCACGATTGATGCCGCTGCCATTGCGCCCACCGTGACCTGGGGCACCTCGCCCGAGGATGCCTTGCCGATTACAGGCCATGTGCCCGACCCTGCGCAGCTGAGCGGGGCCAAGCAAGAACAGGCCCGCGCGGCATTGGACTACATGGGGCTGAACGCCGGAATGCCGTTGGAAAGCGTTGCGGTGGATCAGGTGTTTATCGGCTCCTGCACAAACGGACGTATCGAAGACTTGCGACTGGCCGCCAAGGTGCTGGCCGGGCGCAAGGCCAAGGTGCCGGGGTTGGTGTCGCCGGGGTCGGCCGCCGTCAAAAAACAGGCCGAGGCCGAAGGGCTGGCGCAGATATTCACCGAAGCGGGTCTGGAATGGGCCGATTCAGGCTGTTCGATGTGCGTCGGGATGAACGGGGATCGTGTTGATGCAGGCAAACGCTGCGCGTCTTCGACCAACCGGAACTTCAAGGGCCGTCAGGGCCGCGGTGCGCGCACCCATTTGATGAGCCCCGCAATGGTGGCTGCAGCCGCCGTTTCCGGTCACCTTGCCGATGTACGCCCCCTGCTGGAGGGACGGTCATGAGCGGTTGGACAAAGATAAGCGGGCGCGCCGTGGCACTGCCGCAGGCGAATGTGGACACAGATCAGTTGATCCCCGCGCGGTTCATGTCGGCCCCGCGCAGCGATGGCTACGGGCCGTTTCTGCTGCATGATGTGCGACAGGACCAGCCCGATCATGTGTTGAACCGCTACAGCCACGCCGATGTGCTGGTCACGCGGCGCAATTTCGGCAGCGGGTCGAGCCGCGAAGCTGCGGTTTATGCGTTGGTCGATTTTGGGATCAAGGCGGTGTGCGCCCCCAGTTTCGGGGATATCTTTGCCAGTAATGCGGTGAATAACGGTTTGCTGCCCGCCCGTTTGACTGAAGACGAGATTGAAGCGTTGATTGATACCCTTGGCCAGGCCGATGCGCCTGCCACTGTCGATCTGTCCACCGGAACGGCAACAATCGGCGGCCAAACGCTGTCCTTTGATCTCGATCCGGTCTGGCAGCAAAAACTGGTGAACGGTTGGGACGATATCGACCTGACCGCACAGCATAACGACGAGATAACGAAGTTTCGCGCCGCACGGTTTGCAGCGCATCCGTGGGCTTTGCCCGCGACGTAAGGGGGTCTGCGCCCAAGGTCGGGCAAGGGTCAAACTAAATCGGGGTCCGCAAAGGTACCCCATCAACCGGGAGAACGACACTATGAAACATACAATATTTGCAAGCATCCTTGCCACGACCGCGCTGACATCCGCGGCCTTTGCCCAAGATACGATTACAGCTGTTCACGCCTTTCCTGAATCGCTGATCTATACGAAGTCTTTCCTTGAGTTCGTCGACAAGGTGAACGCCGCCGGCGAAGGTGTGGTCCAGATCGAAGTGCGCGGCGGGCCAGAGGCCATCGGCATGTTCCAGCAGCCTGACGCGGTGCGGGATGGCGTGGTTGATATGGTCTATACGCCGGGCAGCTTTTACGCCGGTGCATTGCCTGAAAAAGACGCGTTGGTCACATCGAACATCACCGGAGCCGAGGCCCGCGCCAATGGCGGGATCGAATTGATCGACCAGATTCACCAAGAGAAAATGGGCGTCAAATATCTGGGCTGGTTTGATTCCGGCGTCTGCTACAACCTTTGGACCCGTGACGAACCAACGCTGGACGCTGACGGCAACCTTGATGTATCGGGTCTGAAACTGCGCGGCAATGCGGTCTATAACGCGTTTTTCACCGATTATCTGGGCGCGCAGGTTATCGATTTGCCAACAACCGAAGTTTATTCCGCGCTTGAGCGTGGGGTGGTGGATGCAACCGGTTGGACACAGATCGGCCTGATCGATCTGAAATGGAACGAGTTCCTGAACTACCGGATCGAGCCTTGCTTCTTCTCGACCGATCTTGGCACGATTGTGAACCTTGAAAAGTGGAATTCCCTATCCGAGGAATCGCGCACGATCCTGCAAGATGTCGCTATCGCTCATGAAGCGGAAAGCGCCGCCAAACTGGGTGCCGTGCGCGACGAAGACTTTGCCAAGTTGGAAGAGGCGGGCATGAAAGTTGTCACATTGGAAGGCGCTGCGGCCGACGCCTATCTGGCGGCTGCAACGCAAAGCACATGGGACCGCATGAAGGGTCTGATGGCCGAAAGCCCTCAGGGTGACGGCAACTTCGACAAGCTGATCGAGCTTTTCTACAAGAAGTAAAACCAAACGCGGCGTGCCGGATTTCTGGCGCGCCGTTTTTCTTGGGCCGTATTTTTAGAACGAGGCGCAGCATATGGAAATGGTCGGCAAATTATATCGGGGGTTCCTGTATGCGATGGCTGGTATTGCGGGCATCATGCTGGTCTGGCTGATGATTTCCGTCATCACCTCGGTGGTGATGCGCAACAGCGGCTTACAGCCCTTTGCGTGGCTGTTTACGTCGTCCGAATATGCGATTCTATACATGACCATGCTGGGCGCACCGTGGTTGGTGCGTGAAAAAGGGCATGTTCATATCGAACTGGTGACGGCGGCATTGCCGACGCGGGTGCGCCGTATCGTTAGCCGCTTGGTCGCCGCGCTGTGCGTTCTGGTGTCGCTGGTCCTTGCGTGGAAAGGGGCGGAACTGTTCCTTGGCAATATCGCGCGCAACGATCTGGATGTGCGCGCCTACTACTTTCCTAAATGGATACTTACCATCGCCTTTCCGGTCAGCTTTGGCCTGATGGCAATTGAATTTTCCCGATTTGTGTTCGGCGACGACCTGATGCACTCCGGCGAAGCAGGGATACACGAATAATGGAATGGTTTGAGTCGCTCGCCCTGTTGCTGGGGTCGATCCTTGTTTTGATGGCGATTGGCATGCCGGTGGCTTTGGCCTTTCTGGCGGCCAACATCGTGGGCGCGTGGTTTTTCATGGGCGGTGCCAAGGGCATCACCTTGCTGCTGAACAACGGTTTTGGCGGGTTGACGAATTTTGCGTTGGTCCCGATCCCGTTGTTCTTGCTGATGGGCGAAATCTTCTTTCACACCGGCCTTGGCGCGCGGATGTTCAACGCGATTGACCGGTTGTTGGGCAAATTGCCGGGGCGCTTGTCTTATGTCACTGTCTTGGGCGGCACCGCGTTTTCGACATTGTCGGGGTCATCCATGGGGTCAACGGCACTGCTGGGCAGCCTGATGGTCCCCGAGATGACAACCCGCGGCTACAAGAAACACATGTCCATCGGTCCGATTCTTGGCACCGGTGGTTTGGCGATTATCATCCCGCCCTCGGCCTTGGCCGTTCTACTGGCGACGCTGGCGCGGATTGATGTCGGGGCGCTTCTGATTGCGGGGATCATCCCCGGCCTGATCCTGGCCAGCTTTTATATCGCGACGATTTATATCCAGACCAAGATCGACCCGTCTGCGGCACCCGCCTATGACGTGGAAACCCTGAGCTGGGGCCAGAAGATGCGCCTGCTGTTCGGGGATGTGATGCCAATGCTATCGGTCATGGTGCTGATCGTGATCGGCATGGTCGGCGGATTGATCACCCCGTCCGAGGCGGCTGCATTCGGGGCGCTTGGCGTCTTGATCCTGGCGGTACTGTTTAGGTGCCTGACGTGGGAGGCCATGAAGAAATCGGTGATCGGCGCGCTGCGCGTGACATTGATGGCCTATCTGATCGTGTTCGGCTCTGCCACGTTCAGCCAGTTGCTGGCGTTCTCGGGGGCGTCGTCGGGGTTGATCCGCTGGGCGACGTCGTTTGATCTGGCACCGATCGCGATGCTGCTGGTGATGTTCGGCGTCTTGCTGTTGCTGGGCATGTTCATGGAACAAATCTCGATGATGTTGCTGACCGTGCCGATCTTCTTTCCTCTGGCGGCGACCCTTGGGTTTGATCCGATCTGGTTCGGGTTGATCATCCTGCTGGCACTGGAAATCAGCTTTACCACGCCGCCCTTCGGATTGCTGTTATTCGTGATGAAGGGGGTCGCCCCCAAAGACACCACCATGCGCGAGATCTACCTGTCGGCCTTCCCGTATATGGGGTGTTCGATGCTGTTGGTGGCGCTGCTGATCCTGTTCCCGCAAATCGCACTTTGGTTGCCGGGGATGTAGCCGTCGGGCCACTGACTGACCAACGTGAACAAAAAACCTGATGCTGCGTGGGGCTGCATCAGGTTTTCGGATAATGTGGATTATGTTATCAAACAGACAGGTATTGATCGCGGATTTCGGGATGTGCCTGAAGCTCTGACAGGCTGCCCACGAATTTTTGCGTGCCATGTTCGATGATGACCACCCCGTCTGCCACCGCCTGGGCAAAGTGCAGGTTTTGTTCTGACAACAACACCGTCAGGCCTTCGCGTTTCAGCTGAAGGATAACGCGGGCCATTTGTTCAACGATCACCGGCGCGATGCCTTCTGACGGCTCATCAAGCAGAATAAACGCGGGATTTCCCATCAAGGTGCGCGCGATGGTCAGCATTTGCTGTTCACCACCCGACAGCGCCTTTCCCCGGTTATTGCGCCGCTCGGCAAGGTTGGGGAACAGATCGAACACCATGTCGTCTGTCCATGTGGTGCAGCCCTCACGCGGGGGCTGGCGGCCGACCTCGAGGTTCTCCAGAACCGTAAGCTGGGTAAAGATGCGCCGTTCTTCGGGCACATAGCCCAAGCCCGCACGCGCGACCTTGTGGCTGGGCCATCCGGTGATGTCCTGACCCTTGTAGATGACTGTCCCGCTGCGGGGCCGGACCAGTTGCATGATGGATTTCATGGTGGTGGTTTTACCCGCCCCGTTACGCCCCAAAAGTGCTACGACCGTGCCGGCCTCCACGTTGAAATTCAGATCATTCAGAACATGTGCCTTGCCGTAGAATGAATTGACGTCTTTGACCTCAAGCATGGGCGTCCTCCTGCGCTTTGAACAGGGTGCCGCCGCCTAGGTAAACCTCTTGGACCTGCGGGTTGTTGCGAATTTCATCTACCGTGCCATCGGCGATCAACTGCCCGCGGTTCAGCACCATGATTCGGTGCGCATGGGCAAAGACCACATCCATGTCATGTTCGGTGAACAATACGCTGATGCCTTTGGCATCCAGAATATCAGCCGTCAGCTGCATAAGGGCGATGCGTTCGCGCGGTGCCATCCCGGCGGTGGGTTCATCCATCAGCAGCAGGATCGGATCATGGGCCAGTGCGACAGCCAGCTCCAGCCGTTTCAGGTCACCATATGCCAGCACGGCGCAGTGGCGTTCGGCCTGATCGGCCATACCCACGGTATCAAGCAGGGCGAGTGCTTCGTCGCGATAGAGTTTATGGGCAAAGGTCGTCAGGGAATACAGCCGCCGGTGGTGCGATATTAGCGCCATTTGCACGTTTTCAACCACGGTCATCGACGCATAGGTCGCGGTGATCTGAAACGTGCGCCCGACCCCCATGCGCCAGATTTTGCGCGGCTGCATACCGGCGATGTTCTTGCCCAACAGCTGCACAGTGCCCGAGGATGGCTTCAACTGTCCCATCAGCATGTTGAAACAGGTGCTTTTGCCCGCGCCATTGGGGCCAATCAACGCCAGCAATTCGCCCTTTGCCAGATCAAAGCTGACATTGTCGACGGCTTTGATCGCGCCGAAATTGCGTGACAGATTGCGAACAGACAGGATCGGGCTCATTTCGCGTCCTCCGGTACTTTCAGAATGCCAAGGCGTTCACCCGCCTTGCGCAACGATCCAACGATGCCTTCGGGGCCAAGGATCACGATAACGATGATCGACAGGCCAAGGGCAAGGCGCCAGTATTCGAACCGCGTCAGATAATCCTTGATCCCCTCAAAGAACGCGGCACCGACCCAGCCACCGGACAGGGTTTTGACACCGCCCAGGAACACCACGATCAGGGCGTCGAAACTGCGCGCGGTTTCCAACTCGTTCGGGAAGATGCTGCCCTTGGAAAAGACGAACAATCCGCCCGCAAGACCTGCCATGACGCCCGCAAAGGTGAAGGCGACCCATTGAATGCGCTTGGTGTTGATCCCCATTGCCTCGGCCTGACGGGCGCTGTCGCGTGCGGCGCGCATGGCATAGCCAAAGGGCGCGTGGGCCGCCTGACGCAGCAACAAGATACCGCCGACACACAGCACAAAGGCGAGGTAGTAATAGACGCTGTTGTCCGACGCCCAGTCGGAGGGCCAGATGTTCACCAACCCGTCATCGCCGCCAGTGACTTCGCTCCATTGGAATGCGAGGCTCCAGAGCAGTTGACCAAAGGCCAGCGTTAGCATGGCGAAATAAACGCCGGTTGATCGCAGGCAGACCCAGCCGATCACGATCGCAGCAAGACCCGCGCAAACGGGGGCCAGCACCAGTGCCAGTTCCATCGGGGTGTTGGCGTGGGTGACAAACAAGGCGGCAGCATAGGCCCCGCCGCCAAAAAACGCAGCGTGCCCGAAACTGACCAAGCCGCCTTGGCCCAGCATGAAATGAAGCGACGCGGCGAACAGAGCGAAGATCATGATATCCGTCACCAGAACCACGGCAAAATTACTGCCATAGAAAGGAAGAAGCCCAAGGATCAGCAATCCGGCAGCCACCAACAGTCGCATATTTCTGCCTGCGGGCTTTATCGGGCGCTCGGGTTCGCCAACCTGACCATGTTCGCCGGCGACTTCCTCTTTGCCCAGCAGACCAAAGGGGCGGAACATCAGCACGATCACCATGACCACGAACATCAGCACAAGCGTGGATTGCGGCGCATAGGTCACGCCAAAGACGTTCAGGACGGAAATGATAACAGCAGCCAGATAGGCACCGGGCAAAGACCCCATGCCACCGATCACGACCACCACAAAGACAGGCCCAAGAATGTTGAAATCCATCAACAGGTCGGCACCGCCTTTGGGAAGTTGCAGTGCACCACCAAGGCCCGCCAGCGCACAGCCCAGAAAGAACACGCCGGTAAACAGCCACGCTTGGTTAACGCCAAGCGCGCTGACCATTTCGCGGTCTTGGGTGGCGGCACGCACCAATGTACCGACGCGGGTGCGGGTGATCAGGTACCACAGGCCAAAGGCGACAAACGGAGTGATCACGATCAGCGCGATGTCATATTGCGGCACCGGTTCGCCCATGATGCGGATCACACCCTTAAGGCCCGGGGCACGTGGCCCCAGCAAATCCTGCGGACCCCAGATCATCAGCGCAAGGTCTTGGATAACAAGGATAACACCGAATGTGGCGACCAGTTGGAACAGTTCAGGCGCGCTGTAGACAGGGCGCAGCACGCAAAATTCGACGATGACCCCGATCAGGCCGACGATGATACCGGCCAGCAGAATGGCCACCCAAAAGCCGACCATACCGGGCAGCACCTGCATCAGCGAATAGCCGACATAGGCCCCCAGCATATAAAATGACCCGTGGGCAAAGTTCACGACGCGGGTCACGCCAAAAATCAGCGAAAGACCAGAGGCAACCATGAAAAGCGCGCCAGCATTTGCAAGCCCAGTCAAAATCTGTGCGATAAAAAGGCCCATCAGCCACCTCGATCAATTTGGGGAATAGGTTCGGTCGCTCCGGAAGGGGTTTCCCTCCGGAGCAGTGCCGGTCGTTATTCTGCGGGACGCAGTTTTGCGACTTCTTCGTCGGATGGCAGATAATCAGCGCCATCCAGATAGGTCCAGTTGGTCATCACGCCAGCACCGTCTTTCAGTGCAGTTGTACCGATAAAGGCACCCATGGTTGCCTGATTGTCGATTTCGCGGAAGGTGATGTCGCCCACGGGTGTGGCAACGCCCAGCCCTTCAAACGCCTGACGGATCGCTTCGCCTTCGGTTGATCCGGCTTTCTGGATCGCAGCCGCAACGGTTGCTGCGGTCATGTAGCCAACAAGCGACCCCAGTTTGGGTGTCTCGTTAAAGCGTGCCTGATAGGCATCAACAAAGACCTTGTTCGCGCCGTCTTCCTCGGTGAAATCATACCAGGGGTAACCGGTCACAACCCAGCCTTCGGGGGCTTCGTCGGCCAGCGGTTCAAGGTATTCTGGTTCGCCGGACAGCAGGCCATAAACGGTGCGACCGTCAAACAATCCGCGTGTCGTGCCTTCGCGCACGAATTTGGCAAGGTCTGGGCCAAAGGTCACGTTATAGATCGCATCGGGTTTGGAGCGTTCCAACGCCTGCACTTCGGCACCTGCGTCGATCTTGAACAAGGCGGGCCACTGTTCGCCGACAAATTCAACACCGGGCTTCAACTTGGTCAGCACTTCTTTGAACGCGGCAACGGCGTCTTTGCCATAGGCATAGTTCGGTGCAATCGTTGCATATTTCATCGCGTCGGTTTTGGCAGCCTGTTCGGCCAGCATCGCGGCTTGCATATAGGTCGATGTGCGCAAACGGAATGTCCAAGGATTGCCCTGCGACCATGTCAGCGCGTCGGCAAGCGGTTCGGAGGCAAGGTAAACCCACTGCTTTTCCGCAGCCACAGAGGAAATGGCGAGGCCGACGTTCGACAAGATCGTCCCGGTCAGCATCACAGTGCCTTCGCTGGTCATCAGTTCTTCGGCGATCTTGATCGCCTCACCGGGGTCGCCCTGATCGTCGCGGAACACGAATTCAAGCGGGCGATCCAGCACACCGCCGGCGGCGTTGATTTCTTCCAAACGCAGTTCGATGCCTTTTTTATAGGGCTCTGCAAAGGCGGCCATACGTTTGTAGTGGTTAATCTCGCCAACCTTGATCGGTTCGCCCGATTGGGCAAGGGCGGCAAGGCCCGTCATGCTAAGGGCAGCAGCCCCTGCAAGGGTTTTCAGGAATGTGTTTCTGTTCATTGGTGTCGTCCTCTGTTGGGGTGGTGCCGTCTTTTGCTGCATTGTTTGATAGAGTTAATCGTGTTGAACAAATACCGGTGAAACAGGGTCGCCCAGATCATCGGTTGCTTCGGCCTCAATCCGGTCGCGAATGCGTTTCCGGTAGACGTTGGGCCCTTTGTCGATGGCAATGCGAATGGGTTTGCGCTTTTGCGGGCGCTTTTCCTCTTCGTGCACTGCCTCGAGGATCTCTTTGTCTTCGGCAAAGGCAACCCGAAACATCGCGTCCATTTGGTCAGACGCGGCATCATCGCCAAGGGCCGTGTTTCGCAGATGCATCCAGTGGTCGATCGTATAATCCTCGGTCACGGGGGTAACAAAATGCAACGCAAAGATGCGCACGCCCTTGTTGCGCTCTTCTTCAGGAAGTTCAAGTGCAGCTTCGGCTGACCCGAAATCAATAACCGCAGTCGAGGGCATGTGGAGATAGTAATAATGCCAGCGGTCGACATTGCCGTTAAAGCCCCCGAATTTCTTGAAAAAGCCGATCGGTTCGGCATCCCTGATCCAGCGCCAAGCCACTATAACTTCGTCAGCGGTTTTCACATGCACGGGCACGTTTTCCGACGCGGCATTGCCCAAGGTTGTCGGATGCACAAAGCTTACATGGGCAGGATCAACCAGGTTTTCGGCGACGTTCAGATAGTTGGCTTTGATATGCAGCTTGTCCCCGTGGTGCAGGTGCCAGCCGTCTTGCGACAGTTCCGGCATGTCAAAAGCCAGCGCGGGGTCGGCTTTGTCGGCGTCGCCCATCCAGACGAAAACGATGCCATGACGCTCGAGCACCGGGAAGCTGTCGACATAGGCGCTGGCTGGCAGGTTCGATTGCCCCGGCACGCGTACGCATTTACCGCCGGCATCAAAGGTCATCCCGTGATAACCGCATTGAATGGTGTCGCCGATGCGCTTGCCCTTGGACAGCGGCAGCAGCCGGTGCGGGCAACGGTCTTCCAAAGCGGCAAGTCTGCCGTCACTGCACCGGAACATCACAAGGTTCTGCGCAAGCATGGTTAGCGGCACAAGATCGCGGTCAAAATCGGTGGACCATCCAGCGACATACCAGGCATTTCTGACAAAGGACACGGGCGACTCCTTGCGTTAACTATCCTCATGAAGGACCAAAAACTTGTTAGCTGTCAAACAATACTTCTGATCCGTTCTGTTGTGGACCCCAGTTAAAATCCATGGAATGATAATGCACAAGAAATATGCAGTTGCAGCAAAATACTGGACGGTACATTGAACGAAGCGGCGGATTCACAAAACCAGACGGCCTCCTACGAGCTGGAAGATCAGGTGGGTTTCAAGCTGCGTCTGGCCAACCAGCGACATCTTGAGATTTTCAATCGCCGGATGCCCGACATCACGCCGACGCAATTTGCAGTATTGGCGAAACTGCGCAACGAGGTCAAAATCAGCCAGAACCAGTTGGGCCGTTTGGTGGGCATGGATGCGGCAACGACCAAAGGCGTGGTCGACCGTCTGCGCAAAAAGGGGCTGGTGAAAAGCTGCCCGTCCGAGACCGACATGCGCCGGCTTGAGATTTCATTGACCGAAGCGGGCATCGCCTTTGCCGCAGATGCTGTGACCACCGCCCACGAGATTTCTGCCGAAACCGTCGGCAACCTGACCCCCCGCGAGGTTGACCGGTTGCTGACGTTGCTCGACAAACTTTAGGGGTTAGCGCAGGCCGTCTTTGCCTTCCGCATCCGAATGGGTCAGCCCGCCCACCCGTGGCAACGGGCGCCCGCTGTCAGTCACCGCAACCGCGACCATGATTTCACCGGCGCGTGGCGCATCGTTCAGGCGGACTTCGATCCCGTCGAAATGGCTGCGCACGTAAGCGGCATCCTTGTGCCCCAAAGGCACGTCCAGCACCTGCCCCGGCCCGCCCATTTTTTTCGACGATGGCACCAGTGCCGCACCTTTTTCCACCGCGACACGCAGCGGCGCACCCAGTTTCGGGTGCAGGATGGCGGCGGCATGTTCCAGCTCTCCGCCCTCCCCGACCATGGCCGCTTTGCCATAGCTTTCGGCCTGCGCGGGTGTGATCCCAAGTGCGGCGATGCATTTGTCGCCCAGCAAACCGCCCAGCTCTGCGCCAATGTCCATTAGGGGCGTTAGATCCTCGGTATAAGAGCCTGCAAAAGGGTTCTTGATCACGGCCACGGCAACGGCCTTGCGTGTGGGCGGCGAAATGGTTTGACCAATCTCGCGGTGGGTTTCTTCGACCCAAACGGCGATTTTACGGATTTCAGCGCTCATCTCAGGCCATCCTCCCCTTTGATGTCCTTGGCATCCAGGCCCCCTGCCCGGTTGTGCACCCGCGATCCTGTGGTCATCACAAGGATCACCGCCATTTCATTGGCACGGGGGCTGTCGTTCAGCCCCACTTCGATTGAATCGAAATGGCTGCGCACATAGGACGCGTCGACATGGGTGACAGGCACATCAAGGCGCACGCCAGCCGCCCCGACCTTTTTCGTAGAGGGCACGATTGCCTTGGCCCCGCCCAATACACCCCGCATCGCATAGCCGCCCGGCGCATGCCACAGCGCGCCATGTTCCAACTCTCCGCCCACGCCGACGATTGACCCTTTGCCGTAGCCTTCGATCTGGTCCGCCTCAACGCCGAGAGCAGCCAGCAGCTTTTGCGCCATCTCAAGCCCCAGCGGTTTGAGGTCTTCCATAAAGGGCTGGATGTCTTCGACATAAGACCCTGCATAGGGGTTTTCGATCACGGCCATCACATAGCCGCGTTTCAGCGGCGTGTTGGCGCGGGGGCCGCCTTCGTGAAAGATTTCCTCGATACTGGTGACCATCTTGCGGATTATGACGTCAGGCATTTTGCGGGTCTTTCGTTAGGTGTTTCATTTGTTCGGGCAGTCCGGTGGTTCGGCTTTGACCTTGTAAGAACATCGCCGCCCCGTCGATCAGCCGTGCATCGCGCATCATGTTGGCCGCAGTTTCACCGCGTTGCAGGGCGCGCGCAACATCTGATTGCGACAGGCGTCCAACATGGGTGACAACGGGGGTGTTTCCCAGATCGCTATCGTCTTGCAGGCTGAAGGCGGGGGCGCGTTTTATGGCGGGGTGATCGGGCAGATCAACGGCATTGCCGAGCTTGGTGGCGGCCGCATCGGCACCACAGGCAGAGCGCGCCAGGACGGTCACGGCATCGGCAATCCCTAGGCTAAGGCTGCGACCGCGTTGCCCGCTGGTGGCGATCCCGCGCATGGGATCGGTGCTGGCAATCGTGACCGTGCCAAGGTTCTGGCCGTCGGGCGATGCAATGGCAATCTTGAACGTGGCCTCATCGGTTAGATGCAGTGCAATGTCGCCACCGTTGTTCACATAAGCGCGTGTCAGGTCCGCGGCGTTGACCATGGCTGCCAGCACCTCTTGGGCGACGGCACCGGCGACGCAGATCATTGGCGTGGTCAGCCCGTCGGCATGGGGCAGTGCTGCGCGGTACATGCGGCGGGCGATCTTGCCTTCGGGCTTGGTACTGACAGGTTGGCGCAGCAGCGGCAGTTCGGCCGTCAATTCGCTCAAAACAGTCTCGAACCTGGCAAAAGCCGCACGAAAGGCCGTATCGCGCGCACCATCCGCCCCGATGATCAGGTCGATCGGCCCGTGTGACAAATGCAACCTGTTGCCGGGCAAAAGGGCGGCTTGGGCGTTCATTTATCGCCTTTCGCCCAGCCATAGTTTTCGCGATCATTCGGGTCGGATTGCAGGGCCAGTTGCGCGACACGGCGGACGTCACGGGTGACGACTTCCGCGACTGGCTGGATATGCTCCATATGCCCGCCAAGGGTGCCGTAATCTTCGCGGCGCAGGGTGAATTCGATGGGGGCGACCAGCGCGGGCGTTGGCACATATCCGAATGAATTCGTCGGCATGTCCATCACGTCAACCATCACCGTGATCCCACCGCCGGGCCAGACGTATGCCTCGGCCCCGCCACAAGACACATGGGTCAGGGATTCCTTGACCGACCGGGTCAGGCGCACGGGGTTTTCGGTAACACCGGCCCGCAAAGACCCGCCAGCACCGCCCATGAACAGCACCGAACACAGCGACGGTTCGCAGTTTTCCGCGATCCGTTCTGCGACGACCAGCAGTTCCGGCGTGATCTCGGCGGGTTGCGGAACCAGATCGTCGTCAAGGATGAAATACGCCCATTGTTCGCCTGTGGTCGAGATCATCAACAGCCGCAGTCCGGGCCACGCGCGCTTGGGGTCCGCGGGGCGCAGGATGGTCAGCGGGTCTTCGACATCGGTGCCGCCCCAACCGGTGCCGGGGTCAGCGACCTGAAAATACCGTCCGGGGGTCGAGCGGCGCCCGTTGATGCGGATGCCCGACGGGGTCATGTCCAGCCCCTTGCCCGCCTCGTGTTCGCTAAGGACTCCGGTAATGTGGTCGTCAACAACAACGACTTCGTCCACATGGCCATGCCATTGTTTGGCGAACATGCCGATGGTGGCAGACCCGCAGCCGACGCGCATAAGTTTCTCGGGGGTACCGTTGATGACGGGGGCCTTGCCTGCCTCGACGATCATGTGCACGCCGCCGTCAATCGTCATCTCGACGGCCTCGCGATTGCACAGACGCAACAGCGCATCGCAGGTCACGCGGCCTTCTTTCTTGGAGCCCCCCGTAAGATGTTCAACACCGCCTAGGGACAGCATTTTCGACCCGTATTCAGAGGTCATCACATGGCCGATTGCCTCGCCATCCACCCGCACCACGGCACGTTCGTCGCCGATATGGCGGTCGGTGTCGATTTTCACTTTGACGCCGCAGTACGAAAATATGCCCTCGGTCACGACGGTGACCATATCGACGCCTTCGACCTCTTGGCTGACGATAAAGGGGGCTGGTTTATAGTCGGGGTATGTCGTGCCGGCCCCAACGGCAGTCACGAAATCGCGCCCGCCCTGAATGACGTCGCCATCCCAATCCTGTGCATTGTTGCCTTGGTCAAGGAAAGCCACAGCCTTGGCCCCGGACTGGATGACAGTCAGCGGGTCAAGCCGGACCAGTTCGCCCGCATGATTGGCATAGCGGTCACAGGCACCGGATTTACCTTCGGCAATAAAGCACATGACGGGGCATGCATCGCAGCGGATTTTTTCGGGCTTTTGGTCGCGCAGGTCATCAGGCATGTCCGGCCTCCTTTAGGGCGGCGCGCAGGCGCGTGGGGGTTGCGGGGGCGTGGGTCACTTTTGCGCCTGTCGCGTGATAGATCGCGTTGAATATCGCAGGTGCGGTGGGGATCAACACATGTTCGCCCAGACCCTTGGCACCATAAGGGCCGTGGGCATCTGCGATTTCCAATATCAGGGTCTGTATCGGGGGAATATCGCCAATCGTGGGGATCAGATAGTCGTGCAGGTTCTCGGTCCGGCCGGGGATATATTCTTCCATCAGCGCCATGCCCAGACCTTGGGCGATGCCGCCTTGCACTTGCCCTTCAACCAGCAGCGGGTTGATCGCGCGGCCCACGTCATGGGCGGCAACAAAACGCAGGGGTTTGCACAGGCCAAGGACGATATCGACCTCGACCACTACCAGATGTGCGGCGTATCCGAATTGCGCATAGGGGACGCCCTGCCCGTTTTCATCCAGCGGTTTGATCGGCGGATCATAGGTTTCCTGCGCCATCAACACATAGCCTTCGGCGTTCGGATCAAGCCGCGACAGATCAAGGGTTTGCGTGCGGCCTGCTTCGGTCACGATCACCTGCCCAGTTTCCAAGGTGATCGTGGCGTCCGGGCCTGCATTGGCCTGCCGCAAAATCTCGCTGCGCAGGGTTTCGCCCGCTTTCAGGGCGGCATTGCCCGACACAAACGTCTGGCGCGAGGCCGATGTTTTGCCCGCGTCTGGCGTGATGTCGGTGTCGGCACCCAGCAGGGTCACCCCGTCAATCGACACGCCAAGCGCCTTGGCAAAAATCTGTGGAATGACCGTGTTAGAGCCTTGTCCGATGTCCAACGCCCCTTGATGCAACACCACCGCGCCATCGGCACGCAAGCCCGCCTTGATCGTAGAGGGGTTGGGCAAAGATGTATTTCCGCAACCATACCAAGCGCTGGCAATGCCAACCCCGCGTTTATGCGTGGTGTTGGTTGCGTTGAATGCAGCACATTCGGATTTGGCATCTTCCCAGGCGGGGCGCAGCGCCTCAAGGCAGGCTTTGATGCCGACGCCTTGGTCAAACACCTGGCCGCAGACGGTCGGAACATGATCTTCCAGCGCGTTCTTCAGGCGGAAATCCAGCGGGTCTATCCCCAGCTTTTCAGCCAGCAGATCAAAAACGGTTTCCTGCGCGATAGCGGACTGCGGCACGCCAAAGCCGCGAAATGCACCCGAAGGGGGGCAATGGGTATGCACCGCACGGCTGCGCGCGCGGTAATCGTCGATCCGGTAGGGACCAGAGGCATGGACCGGCACGCGGTTCGCCACGGTCGGCCCCCAACTGGCATAGGCACCGGTGTTGAAATCACCGTCAAAACGCAACCCGGACAAGGTGCCATCGGCCTTTGCACCGACCTTGATCTTGATCTGGGCGGGGTGGCGTTTGGTGGTCGATTGCATGGTTTCATTGCGTGAATAGGTCATGCGCACGGGTTTGCCGGTTTTCATCGCAGCAAGTGCAATAAAGGGCTGCAAGGAAACGTCGATTTTCGACCCGAACCCGCCGCCGACCGCTGTCGGGACAATACGGATATCGGCCATCGGCATGTTCATGATGGCGGCCAGAGTTTCGCGGTCCATCCCCGGTGCTTGGGTGCAGGCATGGACATGCAGGCGGCCATCCACCATCTCGGCAAAGCCTGCCTCCGGCTCGATATAGCCATGTTCGACAAAGCTGGTTTTATAGTTTGCCTCGACCGTAACATCCGCAGCCTCAAGCGCCGCATCTGCATCGCCGCATTGCACAAAACCGCCGCACATGATGTTGCCTTTGCGGTCGTCAAACAGCAGCGGGGCATCGGGGGCGATGGCGTCATCAATGTCGGACAAGGTGGTTTGCGGGGTCCACTCCACCGGAAAGCTTGCCAGATCCAGCGCGGCGATGGTGCCTGCGTCGCCCACCACGCATGCAACCGCTTCGCCACGGAAACGGATATGGCTGACAGCAAAGACGGGCTGGTCAATGAAGCTGGGGATAACGCCGAAAGCATTCAGGCCGGGCACGTCCTTGGCTGTCAAAACAGTCTCTATTCCACTGTATTTAGCCTGCCATGCCTCAAGATCGCCAAAGGTGAAACTGGCCGAGGGATAGGGCGAACGGATCACGCGGGCGACCAGCGCACCGGCAGGGGCAACATCATCGCCAAATTTCTCGGACCCGTCCACCTTGGCCAGCCCGTCGAACCGGCGGGCGTTATGGCCAAGTTCGGTCGGGGCTTTGATCAGTTGATCGGCGGCATGAGCACCCACGACGGCGTCGATAATTTTGCGATAGCCGGTACAGCGACACAAAACACCGCCAAGCGCGTCTTGAACCTGCGCATCGGTCGGTTGTGGCTCCGCACGCAGCAGGGCGACGGCTGACACCATCATGCCGGGCGTGCAAATTCCGCATTGGGCGGCTTGGTGGTGCTGAAAGCTTTCCATTAACGCCTGCGCGTCTGGGTCGGCTTTGACCAGTCCGGCAAGCGTCTCGACCTTGCGGCCCGTTGCCTGTTGCGTGGCCATCAGACAGGCGCAAACGGGCGCGCCGTCGACCAACACTGTGCACGCGCCGCAATCGCCCGCGTTGCAGCCGATCTTGACGTCTTTGCGGTCCAGACGTTCGCGCAGGGAATGGGATAGACGTTCGCCCGGTGTCGGTTCAACCTGCACGATTTCCCCGTTCAGCGTGAATGACGTGATGCGTGTGGCGGCAGATTTGTCCATCAGGCGGTTCCTTCCAAGGCAAGGGCGATGGCGCGGCGGATCACCTGCGTTGCTGCGGTCTGGCGATAATCGGCGCTGGCGCGGACGTCTGTGATGGGGGTCAGCCCGCGGATCAGATCACCCGTCACGGCGTTTTGCAGATCACCGGGCGGTAGGCCGCGCAATGCATCCTCAAGCGTGGTCAACCGCTGCGCAACAGGGGAGGCCGCACCGATGGCGATGCGGATATCAGAGACTAATCCGCGCTCAACCCGCAAAACCACGGCAACCATGCAGATCGAGATGACCAGATATTTGCGGGCCCCAAGTTTCACAAAGCTGCCCATGGACCCGTTAGGCAGGTCTGGAATGTGGATCGCTGTCAGAATTTCATCGGCGGCACGGTCAGTCTTGCGCACACCTTGCAAGAACGCGTGCAAAGGCATCTGGCGCGTGCCGTGGGGCGAGGTCAGTTCGACCCCGGCATCCAGCGTCAACAACGGCGGCACCCCGTCAGCGGCGGGGGAGGCGTTGCACAAGTTGCCCGCGATTGTACCGGTGTTCTGGATTTGCACCGACCCGACTTCGCGGGCGGCCAGTTTCAGCCCGTTAAAGGCAGGCGGCAGATCGGCCTTGATGATGTCCGTCCAGGTTGTTGCGGCCCCGATCCGCCAGCCTGTGTCTGTGCGCGAGACGCCGCGCAAGTCAGTCAGTCGTGAGATATCAATCAGCGTTCCGTCGAAATGACGATCACCTTGCGCAGGAAACCAGTCTGTCCCCCCGGCGATGATCGACGCGGGCCCCGCGGTCAAAGCCGTCAGCGCATCCTCAAGCGTGGTCGCGGTGATATAGCTCATGGGGTGTGTGCTCCTGACTGGCGGAAATATTGTTGGTGTACGAATAAGAATTCGATGTGGCGGTTTCTGTCAAATCAATTCGCGGCCGCGCTATCCGACAAAAGCCTTTTCGACCACAAAAGTGGCGGGGCGGTTGTTGGCCCCTTCCTCAAGGCCGAACCCTTCAAGCGCTGCTTTAGTGTCGGCCAGCATTTCCATCGACCCACAGATCATCCCCCGATCGGTTTCGGGATTGATCGCAGGCACGCCCAGATCGGCAAAGATTTTGCCCGACGCCATCAGATCGGTCTGCCGGCCCATGCGCGGCCAATCCTCTCGGGTCAGTGTGTCGTACAGGGTTAAACGCTGTGCAAACTCTCCGATCAGCGGGTCCGCCTTAAGGCTTTCAACCAACTCGCGTGAATAGGTCAACTCCCCTGCGGTGCGGCAGGTGTGGCACAGGATCAGGTCGTCGAATTTTTCGTAGGTTTCCGGATCGCGGATGATCGACGCAAAAGGCGCAACCCCGGTGCCGGTGGCGAACATCCACAACCGTTTGCCGGGCAGCAGCGCGTCATTCACCAATGTGCCCGTGGGCTTGCGCCGCATCAACACCGTATCGCCCGCCTGAAGCTTTTGCAGATGTTCGGTAAGCGGGCCGTCGGGCACCTTGATCGAATAAAATTCAACTTCTTCGTCCCAGGATGGCGATGCGACGGAATAGGCCCTGAACACGGGCTTTTCGGCATTCGGCAGGCCGATCATCACAAACTCACCTGACCGGAAACGAAAGCTGTCAGGCCGTGTGATGCGAAAACGGAACAGGCTGTCAGTGTAATGCTGCACCTGCGTCACGGTTTGGGCAAAGACCCCTGCGGGGATCGGAAACGGAGTGTCGATTGGTGCTGCGCTGTCCATGCGGAATCCTTTTCAACGGTTGGATATATTGTTTGTATACATATGAAAAACTGTCAAGCGTTTCATCTTGATCCGTTTGAATTTTCTGTTAGCGTTCAAATGAAACCAGATGCTTGAAAGGCGAACCCATGTCTGACACCCCCGCAAAGCTTGTGATCCGAAATATTGGCATGATCCTGTCTGGCAAGATGGAGGAACCCATTTTTGACGGGGATTGCCTGATCGCGATTGATGGCAAGATCTCCGAATGGGGCGCGGAAAAGGACATGGATTGCGAAGGGGCGACAACCTTGATCGACGCCCATGGCGCAACCCTTGCGCCCGGATTGATCGACAGCCACGTGCATCCGGTGGTGGGCGATTACACCCCGCGCCAACAGCAGTTGGGCTGGATCGATTCGACCCTGCATGGCGGTGTAACCACGCTGATTTCGGCGGGCGAGGTGCATATGCCGGGGCGGCCCAACGATCCGGTTGGCACCGTCGCGATGGCGATTGCGGCGCAGCGCTGGTACGAAAACTTCCGGCCTTCGGGCGTCAAGGTGCACGCGGGCGCGCCCCTGCTGCAACAAGGGCTGGAGGAACATCATTTCCGCCAGATGGGCGAAGCCGGTGTCACGCTGATCGGCGAGGTCGGCCTTGGCACGGTCAAGGACGGCAAGACCGCGAACGAGATGGTCGGCTGGGCGCGTAAATACGGTATGCAAAGCACGATCCACACCGGCGGCCCGTCGATCCCCGGATCGGGGTTGATCGACGCGGATATGGTGCTGGAAACCGGCACCGATGTGGTGGGCCACATCAACGGCGGGCATACTGCCCTGCCCGACGATCAGATCATTTGCATCTGCGAAGGCTGCAAGGCCGCCCTTGAGATTGTGCATAACGGCAATGAACGCGCCGCTTTGCTGACGCTGAACACCGCGCGTGAATTGGGCAAGCTGGACCAGCTGATCTTGGGCACTGATGGGCCTGCGGGGTCTGGTGTGCAGCCGCTTGGGATTATGCGAATGGTGGCGCTGCTGTCGTCGCTGGGCGATATCCCGGCCGAGATTGCGTTCTGCTTTGCCAATGGCAACACGGCGCGGCAGCGCAAGCTGGACACCGGATTGATCGAGGCAGGCAAAGCCGCTGATTTTGTGATTATGGATCAGGCGCAACATGCGCCGGGCAAGAACCTGCTGGAATCGGTGCAACAGGGCAACCTGCCCGGTGTCGGCATGATGGTGATTGATGGCATCGTGCGCAGCCAGCGCAGCCGGAATACGCCGCCGGCCACGCGTCTGCCCGAGCTGGTGACAGGAACGGTAGGGGCGTAAGCGCCCCTAGCTTGCCCCCAGCAACCGCATCGCGTTTTCCTTGAGAATTAGCGGGCGGACTTCATCTTTGATCGCGATTTTCTCGAAATCGGCCAACCAGCGTTCGGGCGAGATCATAGGCCAGTCCGATCCGAACAGCATCTTTTTCTTGAGGATCGAATTGGCGTAGCGCACCAGAATGTCAGGGAAGTATTTCGGCGACCAACCGGACATGTCGATATAAACGTTGGGCTTGTGCTGCGCGACCGACAGCGCCTCTTCCTGCCAGGGAAAGCTGGGATGCGCGAGGATGATTTTCAGATCTGGGAAATCAACGGCGACATCATCCATATACATCGGGTTCGAATATTTCAGCCGCATGCCGTTGCCGCCGGGCATCCCTGATCCGACACCGGTTTGCCCTGTGTGAAACAGCGCAATGCCACCTTCTTCGGCGATGGCTTCGTACAGGGGATAGGCGATGCGGTCATTGGGGAAGAAACCCTGCATCGTGGGGTGAAACTTGAACCCCTTGATGCCGAAATCCTTGATCAGGCGCCGCGCCTCGCGCACGCCCATCTTGCCCTTCCAGGGGTCGATTGACGCAAAGGGGATCAGCACATCGTCATTTTCTGCGGCGATGGCGGCGACTTCCTCGTTCTTATAGCGGCGGTATCCGGTCTCGCGTTCGGCATCGACGGGAAAGATCACGGCGGCGATGTTTTGTTCGCGGTAATGTGCGGCGGTTTCCTGCACCGTCGGGGGGTGCTTCCAAGGGGCACCGAAATAGCTGGCCATGGTGGATTGCAGATCATCGTATCCGTCATCCGAATGACAGCCACAGGGTTCTTCGGCATGGGTGTGAAAATCAATGGCGCGAATTTTATCAAAGTCGATCATTGCAGCCCCTCTTGGGTTTAAACTTTGCGCAAGTTTGGTACAAAATATATTGCTATTCAATAGAACAATTGTTCTATTCACCTAAATCGCACCCTCAAGGATGATGCCGCCATGACCAAAGCCGTTGCCAACCCCGATGTTCTGAATGTTGACCTGCAAGGGAACATCGCGGTCCTGACCATGACGCGCCCCGATAAACGCAATGCGATGAATGATGATTTGCTGGGCGCGCTCAAGGCATTTTTCATGGACCCGCCGAAAGAGGCCCGCGCCGTGGTGCTGACCGGAACCGCCGGGCACTATTGCTCGGGGCTGGATCTTAGCGAACATGTCAAACGCTCGACCGAAGAAACTTTGTACCATTCGCGCAACTGGCATGGTGTGATGGATATGATCCAGTTTGGCGGCTTGCCTGTGGTGTCCGCGATATTTGGCGCGGCGATTGGTGGCGGGCTTGAACTGGCAACATCGACCCATGTGCGGATTGCCGAACCGTCCACGATCTTTCAACTGCCCGAAGGGCGGCGCGGCATCTTTGTGGGAGGCGGTGCGACCGTGCGTGTGGGCCGTATTCTTGGTGCCGACCGGATGACCGAAATGATGCTGACAGGCCGCAAGTTCAATTCCGAGGAAGGCGTTCAACTGGGTCTGGCGCATTATGCCGTGGGCGAAGGGGAATCGCTGGCGATGGCAATGGATCTGGCGGGCAAGATTGCGCGCAATGCGCCGATGTCGAATTACATGATGATCAACTCGATCAGCCGGATCGACGATATGTCAAAAGCCGACGGGCTTTATGTCGAAAGCCTGAGCGCGGCAGTCTCGCAATCGGGGCCGGACGCTGACGAAGGATTGCGTGCATTTCTGGAAAAACGTGCGCCTAAATTCCGCTAGCAAATTACCAAAATGTCGCGCAACCTGCGGCATCATATAAGCAGCACAAAGCTGCATCATCAACTCTGGGAGGAAACGATGAATAGACGTTCTTTGATTAAAACCGTGGCAGCGGGTGTTTTCGCAAGCGGCATGTTTGCAGGCACGACAGCATCTGCCGAAACAACCACATTGCGGTTGCACCAGTTCTTGCCACCCGTGGCAACAGTGCCAAAGCACATCCTGAAACCATGGGGCGAACGTGTTGAAGCGGCTTCAAACGGCAGCCTGAAAATCGAACATTTCGATGGCATGGCCCTTGGTGGCCGTCCGCCCGAATTGATGGATCAGGCGATTGACGGCGTTGTTGATATGTCGATGACCGTTGTGGGTTATACCCCGGGCCGCTATCCCAAGACCGAAGTGTTCGAACTGCCCTTTATGATGACCGATCCGGTCGCCACATCGAAAGCGTTCTGGCAGCTGGTCGAAGATGATTTGCAGGCTGGTGAATACAAGGACCTGAAGGTTCTGGGCGCATGGGTGCACGGCCCCGGTGTGATCCACACCAAGGAACCCGTCACCAAGCTGGAAGACCTTGCTGGCAAAAAACTGCGCGGCCCGACACGGGTGATCAACGACATGCTGTCCGAACTGGGTGCAACCCCTGTTGGTCTGCCCCTGCCCGGTATCCCCGAAGCGCTGTCCAAAGGCGTGGTCGAAGGCACCGTGATCCCGTGGGAAGTGACCCCGTCGATCCGTCTGGCCGAGCTGGTGAACAACCACACCGAATTTACCGGACCTGAATCGCTTTATACCGCGACGATCGTGCTGGTGATGAACAAGGACAAGTACGAGTCCCTGAGCGCCGAGCAAAAAGCAGCGATCGACCAAGAATCCGGTGCTGCGCTCAGCGAATTCGCAGCGCAGGTCATGCTTGATTATGATGCCCCCGGTCGTCAGATCGCGGTCGACAACGGCAACAACATCATCGAACTGGATGCCGCAGAAGTGGCGCGCTTTAAGGAAGCAGCACAGCCTGTGATCCAGCGTTGGGTGGCCGAGGCCGAAGGCAAAGGCTTTGACGGTCAGGCATTGATTGATCAAGCCAAGGCGTTGATCGAAGAAAAATCAAAAATGTAATACTGTCGGGGCGGCTTGCAAACGGTCGCCCCGAACCTCACGGCTTGGTTATTTCCGCACTCAATTGCCGACGAGTTTCAGCAAAATCGCATGAAGGCTTTCGCGTTCCGCGCTGCTGAGATTGGCAAATATACGATCCTCGTGCGCGATGATCGCCGCATGTACCTTTTCCAAAACCTGCTGGCCCTTCAGCGTTGCACGCAGGGCGTAGGCGCGCCTGTCTGTTAAGGCGCGTTCCCGGCGGATCAGATCCAGACCTTCCAATTCGTCCACGATAACAACCATCCCGGACCGTTCAATGGACAGTGCGGCAGCCACATCGCTTTGATTGATGTCAGGGTTGGCAATGACCACCGAAAGCACCGACATGCTGCGCTGGCTGAGGTCGAACCCCAACAGCAGTTCGCGCAGATCGCGCTGAATGGTGACCCAGCTGCGCTTGATCAGATATCCGGTGAAATCGGGCAAAATACTGTTGCAGATCGCAGCCGACAAATCGTCAGTTTGGGCGATGGCCGTCGAAGAGTCTGCTTGTTTTGTCATTATTTGCCCCGTTATGTTCTGACACCGAACAGTATTCCGAACCTATGATTTTTAGCAAGTCCTATGGTGGGGCTTGTTTGTAGCGCCCCTGCCATTGCATGATCCGATTGCACCGACATTACCCAAGGATATTTATGTCAAGATTGCCGCCCCCTGCCCTGCGTCACGTCACCGACCTAACCGTGACGCTTGACTCGATCCGTCACATGAACCACGGGCGTGCCGGGCTTCGGCGGATTATCCCGATTGTTGGGGGCACTGCGAAAGGGCCTGCGATAAACGGTAAAATCCTGAACGTTGGGGCCGATTGGCAAACCCAATTTGCCAGCGGATTGACCGAACTTGATACCCGCTATGCGATTGAAACCGATGACGGGGCGACCATCGAGATCAAGAACTACGGCTACCGCCACGGGCCTGCCGAGGTGCTGGATGCGCTGGTGCGCGGCGAAGAAGTGTCGCCGGACGCCTATTACATGCGCACCCATGCGCGGCTCGAGACCGGCGATGACCGCTATGGCTGGGTGAACCACACATTGTTTGTCGGAAATGGCGCGCGTCTGAACGGGCTGGTACAAATGTCGCTCTTTGCGATTGACTGAAATTCGCGGCCGAATCCCGGAATGACGTAAAGAAGTGCTTTCATTCCGGGGGCAAGCATGTTCAATTTTCCCTCGTATTGCGCAAATGCAAGGCATGGGGCGGGGCTGAACCGCGTCAAATCCTGCCAAATGTCAGTTTGCGGAACTTCGTTCCGTTATGCGGTATTGGCAGATTGGATTTTAACGCTTAGGCTACGCAAATCAGAGTCGCGGACAATCGTGGAGGAGTGTCCGCACAGGCTCGTTTAGGGAGGGGTTCATATGTCCGGGAAATCGGAAGCACTGCCAATGTCGGGTGGCCGTTCATGACGGCGATGACCATGGAAGAGGCCATTCGCCACACAGTTCAGACCAATCCGGTTTTCGAAGTCGTCGAGGCAGATGTACGCGGCGTCACATACCGTACGTTCAAGAATATTCCCGGCACAGTCGCCGCATTGATGCTGGCCAGTCGCGAACAGCACGACAATGGTGCCGCCGAATTCCTGGTCTATCAGGACGAACGCTGGACCTATGATGAATTCTGCGCGCAGGTGCATCGCCTGTCCCACGCCCTACGCGATACGTTGGGCATCCAAAAAGGGGATCGCGTTGGTATTGCCATGCGCAACTATCCCGAACTGTTGATGCTGACGCTGGCCATTGCATCCGCTGGTGCGGTGGTGGTGTTCGTGAACGCGTGGTGGACCACAGAAGAACTGGATTATGCCCTGCAAGACAGTGGCGCGAAGACGATCTTTGCCGATGGTCCACGACTTGAACGGCTTTTGCCGCTCCAAGGCAGCCTTGGCCTGCGTTTGATCGGTGTGCGTGACGGCGAGGGGATGACCGATCATTCCCTGACCGCGCTGGCCGCCGAAATGCCCGATACGCCCATCGACGGGATCACAATTGATACCGATGATGATTTCGCCGTGATGTATTCGTCTGGCAGCACCGGCAAACCCAAAGGCGTGGTGCAGACCCACCGCAGCGCCGTCAGTGCGGTGTTCAGCTGGCTTATTCAGGCGGTCGCTGCCCCCTTGGTCAACCCGCCACAACCCGGCGATCCCGAACCGCCGCGCCCTTCCGGTTTGGTCGTCACACCTTTGTTCCATGTGACAGCAACCCATCCTTTGTTCCTGCTCAGCCTGCCCGCCGGGGCCAAAATATCTTTGCTGCATAAATGGGATGCCGAGGAAGCGGTGCGCGTGATCAACCGTGAAAAAGTCACGCGTTTTCTGGGTGTTCCGACCCAATCAGCTGATCTGCTGGAGGCCGCAAAACGGATGGGGGAGACCCTGCCGACGCTGACATGGTTGGGGGCTGGTGGTGCCAAACGCCCCGCCGCGCAAGTTGCGCAGTTGCAAGGGCAGTTTCCTGCCGCTGAAATTGCAACAGGCTGGGGCATGACCGAAACCAACGCCCTTGGGATCGGCATGGTCGGCGAGGAATATAACAAACGTCCCAATGCCGCCGGCAAACTGCACCCGCCGCTGCAAGATGTGCGGTTTCTGGATGATAACGGCAATGATGTACCCGTTGGCCAGCTGGGTGAAATTACCGTCAAAAGCCCCGCCAATATGCGCTGTTATCTGAACAAGCCCGAAGCAACTGCCGAAACCATGCAAGACGGCTGGCTGCGCACCGGTGATCTGGGCGTAATCGACGAAGAAGGGTTCATTACCATTCTGGACCGCAAGAAAAACATCATCATCCGCGGCGGCGAAAACATTGCCTGTCTGGATGTCGAAGGGGCGCTGCACACGCATCCCGACGTGATCGAGGCTTGTGCCTTTTCCGTGCCAGACGAACGGCTGGGCGAAGTCGTGGGTGCCGCGATCCAGATGCGCGACGGCAAAAAGATGAGCTGTGAAGACATGGCCGACCATCTGGACGGCCACCTCGCGAAATTCAAAATACCGCAACATTTGTGGTGCCAGGACGGGCCTTTGATCCGTGGTGCCACTGACAAGATTGACCGCCGTGCGATCCGCGCCGCGTGTCTGAACCTATAGGCCCCATGGGTCTTTGCTGAAAGGAAGACAGATGAACCACCCCACAGACGAAGAAATCGGTGCCTATATTGGTGCGGCTGGCAAAGCAGCTTGGGAGGTTCCTGACCTGCCAGCGGATACGAAACTGCGCGAGATCAAATCCGTTGGCATCATCGGTGCCGGCACGATGGGCGGCGGCATCGCGATGAACTTTGCCACGGCGGGCATTCCTGTGACCATCGTTGAAACCACCCAAGAGGCGCTGGATCGCGGGCTGAAAGTCGTGCGCGGCAACTATCAGCGCAGCAGCGACAAGGGCCGTTTCCCGCAAGACGAAGTCGAAGCGCGCATGGACCGTTTCAACGGCCAGCTCGAAATCTCTGCCCTTGCCGATTGCGATCTGGTGATCGAAGCCGTGTTCGAAAACATGGAGCTGAAGCGCAAGATTTTCACCGAACTTGACCGCGTGATGAAGCCGGGTGCCATTCTGGCAACCAATACATCCGCGCTGAACATCGACGAAATCGCCGCGATGACCAAGCGGCCCGAAGATGTGATCGGGTTGCACTTCTTCTCGCCCGCCAACGTGATGAAACTGCTGGAAATCGTGCGCGCGAAACATACGGCTGATGATGTCGTCGCGACGTCGATGGATCTGGCGAAAAAGATTAACAAGATCGCGGCACTGGTTGGTGTGTGCCCTGGTTTTGTGGGCAACCGCATTCTGTTCGCGCGCCAAATTCAGGCGAATAAACTGCTGGCCAAGGGTTTGATGCCTTGGGATGTGGATGCCGCGTTGAATGCCTTTGGCTTTAAAATGGGGCCGTTCCAGATGTCAGACCTTGCCGGTCTGGATATCGGTTGGTCCAAAGGGGCCAAGACCGACAACCCGATTCGCGATGCGCTGTGCGAAATGGACCGTCGCGGCCAGAAGACCAAAGCCGGTTTCTACGACTATGACGAAACCCGCCGCCCGATCCCGTCGGACGTGGTGGCTCGCGTGATCAAGGACATTACCGGTGCTGAAGCATCGTCAATGTCAGCGGATGAAATCATCGAAAGCTGCATCTATCCAATGATCAACGAGGCCGTCAAAATTCTCGAGGAAAACAAGGCGCAGCGCCCGTCCGACATCGATGTGGTCTGGCTGAACGGCTATGGCTGGCCCGCCGACAAGGGTGGTCCGATGTTCTATGGTGACATGGTCGGTGCGCAGGCCGTGCTGGACGTGATGGAACGTCTGGGTGCCGAAGACCCCGCCTTTGCCCCCGCGCGACTGCTGCGTGATCTGGCGAAAAGCGGCGGCAAATTCACCGAGATTGATACCGGAGGGCTGAAAACATGAGCTATGAATTCATCAAGACCGAGAAAAAGGGTCATATCCTGATCGTCACCATGAACCGGCCCGAAGTGTACAACGCCGTTCATGCCGAAATGCATCAGGAAATGAGCGATTGCTGGGATGCTTTTGCCGCAGACCAGGATCTGTGGGTCGCGGTGCTGACCGGTGCGGGCGACAAGGCGTTTACCGCAGGCAATGACCTCAAGGCCACGGCATCGGGCGGGTCCAAGAAAACACTGGCCTCGACGGGTTTTGCCGGTTTGTCCTCGCGGTTTGATCTGGAAAAGCCGATCATCGCTGCTGTGAACGGGTTCGCCATGGGTGGCGGGTTTGAAACCGCGCTGTCTTGCGACATTATCCTTGCCGCCGATACGGCCAAGTTTGCCTTGCCCGAAGTCAAAGTGGGCTTTTTCGCATCTGCCTCGGGTGTGCAGCGTTTGTCGCGCTACATCGGGCGCCTTGCCGCGCAAGAACTGATGCTGACGGGCCGCACCATCGACGCTGCCGAAGCGCTGAAACTGGGGTGTTGTAACGAAGTGGTGCCCGCCGACCAGTTGATGACCCGTGCGATGGAACTGGCGGAACAGCTTTGCTCTGTCTCGCCGTCGTCGGTCAAAGCGACCAAGCGGATTTTGAACAGCATGAACGTGGCCGAAGGCCTGCCTGAAAGCCTTGAGTACAGCCGTGTCGTCCAAGGCGAACTGGCACAGACCGAAGATTTCAAAGAAGGCGTTCAAGCCTTTGTCGAGAAGCGTAAGCCCAACTGGGTCAATAAATAATAACCGAAATTAACAGCCGGGAGGCACCGAATGTCACATAACGAAGCAATGGCCGGAATGAACAATCTGGAAATGTCTGAAAAGGCCAAGCCGCTTTTGGCAGCCGTGATCAAACATATCCGCGAAAACGTCGATCCGATTACAGATGAATATTTCCGCCTTGGCGAAGGCCGTGCCGATCGCTGGTCCTATGGGCCAGGTCAGCTTGAACTGCTGGAAACCGCCAAGAAAAAAGCGCGCGAAAGCGGGCTGTGGAACTTCTTTTTGCCCAATGCCGAAACCGGCGAAGGTTTGTCGAACCTCGACTACGCCTATATCGCGGCCGAGCTTGGCAAAAGCCCGCTGGCAGCTGAATCGCTGAACTGCTCTGCGCCCGACACCGGCAACATGGAAGTGTTGGAACGCATCGGTACGCAAGAACAGAAAGACATGTGGCTCAAGCCGCTTCTGGCAGGCGAAATCCGGTCGGCCTTTGCGATGACCGAACCCGATATGGCGTCCTCGGATGCCAAGAATATCTCCACCTCGGCTGTTCTTGAGAATGGCGAGTGGGTGATCAACGGCGAGAAGTATTACATCTCCGGTGCCGGTGATCCGCGTTGTAAGATCATGATTACAATGGTGAAAACATCGCCTAACGCCGAACCCTTCCGCCAGCAGTCGCAGATCCTTGTGCCTGTCGACACACCCGGTGTTGAAATCGTAGGCCCGATGCATGTTTTCGGCCATGATGATGCGCCACACGGGCATATGCACATCAAATTCACCAATGTCCGCGTCCCCGAAGCGAATATTCTATGGGGCGAAGGCAAGGGTTTTGAAATCTCTCAAGTGCGTCTTGGACCTGGCCGTATCCACCACTGTATGCGGTCCATCGGTGCGGCAGAAAAGGCGTTGGATCTGATGATCGAACGCGGTCTGAGCCGTGAGGCATTTGGCAAAAAGATCATCGACCTTGGCAAGAACATGGAAACCATTTCCCGCGCCAAGATTGAAATCGAAGCCATGCGTTTGATGGTTCTCAAAGCGGCCAAGGCGATGGACGTGCTGGGCAACAAAGAAGCCCGCATCTGGGTCAGCATGATCAAAGCGATGGTGCCAGAAAAAGTATGCGACATCATCGATCAGGCCATGCAGGTTCACGGCGCCACAGGTATTTCGCAATGGTCCCCACTGTCTGGCATGTACACCGCGCAGCGCACCCTGCGCTATGCAGATGGCCCTGATGAAGTGCACCACCACGTGATCGCGCGCGCAGAGGTCAAGGATTACAAAGAATCCAACCTGCGCACATCCCGCGCCCGCGAAGAAATCGCAACAGGTCGGACACGGGGCGGCGTATGAGCCTGTTTGACCTGACCGGAAAGGTGGCGCTGTTAACCGGTGCCTCCAAAGGCATGGGGCTGGCGATGGCCAAGGCCCTTGCCGAACAAGGGGCGACTGTTGTCATTTCGGCGCGCAAGCAGGATCAGCTTGATGCTGCTGCCGCTGAAATCAACGCGCTTGGCAAAGGCCAAGCATTCGGCGTGGCCTGCAACGTGGGCTACAAGGATCAGCTGCAAGCCTTGGTCGATGAAACCCACAAAGTTGCGGGCAAGATCGACATCGTGATCGGCAATGCCGGCGTGAACCCCTATTACGGGCCAACGTCGGAAATCCCTGACGATGCCTATCAGAAAACCATGAACGCCAATGTGCAGTCCAACCTGTGGCTGGCGCAGATGGTTGCCCCTGACATGGTCGAAAAAGGCGCGGGATCGATGGCGTTTACGTCCTCCATCGGGGCGTTCAAACCGTCCGTGATGCTGGGCACCTATGGCATGTCCAAGCTGGCCTTGATCGGGCTGGTGCGCAACCTTGCGGCTGAGTTCGGTCCGAAAGGCATCCGCTTTAATGCTATTTGTCCCGGCCTTGTTCGCACCGAATTTGCGCGCGAACTGTGGGACAATCCCGAAGTCGAAGAGCGCATCAAAAACGACATCCCGCTGCGCCGTTTGGGTGAGCCTGATGATTTCGCGGGCCTTGCCGTATTCCTGGCCTCTGATGCCAGCCGCTACATGACCGGTCAGGCGCTGACCGTGTGTGGCGGATCGAACATGTGGACGTGAGGGGCTGATATGGAACTCAAAGACAAGATTATCGTCGTCACCGGTGCGGCAAGTGGTATCGGCAAGGCGATGGCCATTCGGTTTGCTGCCGAAGGCGCCAAGAAAGTCGTTTGCGTCGATCTGAACAAGGACGGCGCGCAAGAGGTTGCTGATGGCATCGGCGGCGTCGCGTTTGGCGTTAATGTTGGCGTCGAGCAAGAGATCGCGGATATGATTGAAGCGGTCGAAGCTGATATTGGCCCGATTGATTTGTTCTGCTCTAACGCGGGGATTTTGACGGCTGGCGGCATGGAAGTATCCAACGACGATTGGCAGCGGATTTGGGATATCAACGTGATGTCTCATGTCTGGGCCGCACGTCATCTGGTGCCCCGCATGACCGAACGCGGGGGCGGCTATCTGTTGAACACCGCGTCGGCGGCAGGCTTGCTGAACCAGGTCGGCTGCGCGCCTTATGGCGTGACCAAGCATGCGGCGGTTGCCTTGGCCGAATGGCTGGCGATGACCCATGGTGATGACGGGATCAAGGTTTCGGTGCTGTGCCCACAAGCGGTGCGCAGCGAAATGACCCGTGGCCACGAGGAATCTGTTGCGGCTCTGGATGGCATGCTAGAGCCTGAACCCGTCGCAGAAGCCTGTGTAGAAACCATCCGGAACGAGACGTTCCTTGTGCTCCCTCACCCGCAGGTGTTGGACTATATGCGCAAGAAAACCGACAATTATGATCGTTGGATTGGCGGGATGCGCAAGCTGAACCGTCAGTTTGGTGACATCCGCAACCCCAAGAAAGCATCCTCATGATCGGGTACACAACAGTTGGCACTGCCGACATGGAACGCGCCAAAAAATTCTATTGCGATCTGTTCGAAAGCAAAGGTGCCAAAGTGCTGGTGGATGCAGGGCGCATCGCCATGATCGGCACAGGCCGTGGCACACCGATGATTGCGGTTTGCGAGCCTTACAACAAAGAGGCCCCCACCCCCGGCAACGGTGTGATGGTGGCCTTCACGGCCGAGACGAAGCCCGAAGTGGATGAAATCTATGCCCGCGCGATTGAACTGGGGGCGACCTGTGACGGCGCTCCGGGTCAGCGCGTGCCCGACCGTTTCTACGGCGCATATGTCCGCGACCATGATGGCAACAAGCTGTGCTTTTTCAAGTTCGCTTAACCTAAAACGCTGCCGTCCGCTTTATGCGGGCGGCAGATCATAGACGCGGCGCGCTGTGCCGGAAAACAGCGCCGTCTTTTCGCCTTCCGTCTGATTGGCTGACATCTTCTTGAACGCGTTCCAGATCACCGGATAGCTGACAGCGGTGCGGTCCACCGGAAAGTTGCTTTCAAACATGCAACGGCTTGGCCCGAATACTTCCAACATATGCGCATACCATTTGCCCTGCACCTCGACGATTTCATCCGAGGAAGGCGGCGTATCGCGGTGCATATAGCCATAACCATTGTCCGGCATGCACAGCCCGCCCAGCTTGGCCATCACGTTGGGGCATTCAGCCAGTTCGGCCATGTGATCCTTCCACACCTTGAAAATCTCGTCACGCTTGCCCTCGAACCGGCCAACACCCAGCGGAGTACCAAAGTGGTCAAGGATCAGCGTCGTGCCAGGAACCGCGCGGGCCAGATCAAGAAATTCCTGATGCTGATGGTGGTAATGCCAACTGTCCAGCGTTAGCCCGCGTTCGCCCAGTATCGCCGCCCCGCGTCTGAAGTCCGGGTCACCATATTGGTTCGGCACCCCGCGCCCCGGAATGGCAAGGGTTGCGGGTTCGGGATCGCGGGCACCGGAATTGCGGATGCCTTTGAACAAGCCCTGTCCCGCTTCGGCGTGCGCATCCAGCGCTTCGTGCAGCAGCGCGGGGTCCAGCACCAGTTCGGTTTGCCCGATGATCCCGGCGATCTTGGCTTGCCCGTCTCCAGCAGTCGCTGCCATCCGCGTGACTTCGCGTGTTTCAGCAACCGATTGCAGATGTGCCGGTGCCTCCAGATCCCAGTAGGACCGGCATTCGATGTACATTGTCTGCACAACATTATGCCCCGATCCGGTATCCCGCCACAGCGCGTCCATCTCGTAAACTGCCGGGTTTTCATCGGTGCCGTGCCGCCACAGGTGATGATGCGGATCGACGATTTCGCGGTCAGGGTCGATGATGGGTTCATCCACCAACCCCAGCCAATCGTCACGCAGTTCAATGCCCGGGTGCCACCCCGGATAGCGGCCACCGGACTGGGTCATCAGGTCTCTTTCTTCTTGTAGGGACGCATCAGGCCTTCCTGGGCCGTACTTGCCGCCAGTTGGCCATTTTGGTTGTAAATCAGCCCGCGGTTAAACCCACGTGCCCCGCCCGTGAACGGCGCATCAAGTTCGTAAAGATGCCAGTCTGAAAAATCGATGGGCGCATGAAACCACATGGCATGGTCAAGGCTGGCGGTCATCACCTTGCCCTGAAACCACGTCAGCCCGTGCGGGCGCAGCGACGACCCCAGCAGGTTCATATCGGACGCATAGGCCAGCAGACATTGCTGCATGATCGGCGATTGCCCCTTGGCTGCTTCCATCCGGAACCAAAGATAGTTCTTGTCGGTGGTTTTTTCAGGCTCGAACAGATCGCGCGGATCGACTTCGCGGATTTCGATCGGGCGTTCGCGCAGGAAATCATCGCGGTATTCTTCGGGGATCTTGTTGATATACGGCTCGCGCAGGTCGGGGCGGTCCAGCCAATGTTCGGGGCCTTTCACATCCGGCATTGCGTGTTGGTAATCCCAGCCCTCTTCTTGCACATGAAAAGAGGCGGACAGGTTGAAAATCTGCTTCCCGTGCTGGATCGCGACAACCCGTCGGGTGGTGAAACTGCCGCCGTCGCGGGCGCGGTCGACCTGATAGATCACCGGAATGGACGGATCACCGGGGCGGATGAAATAGGCGTGCAGCGAATGGCACATCCGGTCGGGTACGGTGCGATAGGCGGCCATCAACGCCTGTGCGATGACATGGCCGCCAAAGATGCGTGTCGTGGTTTCGCCGCCCGACCCGATGCCGCGAAACAGGTCGACCTCAAGCTGTTCGATGTCGAGAAGTTCAAGCAATTGGTGGGCGGCATCTGTCATGGATTAGTCCTTTTGGGCCGCCCGCTTTGCGGCATAGGCGATGTAGAAATCAAAGCTGTCCGGATTGGCCATTGAATCGCGGTTCACGACCTTTTCGGGATCTTGGCCAAGCAACAGCTTTTTCACCGGAACCTCAAGCTTTTTGCCCGAAAGGGTGCGCGGTATTTCCGCGACCTCGATGATTTCGTTGGGGATAAAGCGGGCCGACACGTTCTTGCGGATAGCTGCGTTGATCTTGTCTTTGAGCGCATCATCCACCGCCACGCCCTTTGCGGGAACCACAAACAACGGCATGAAGCTTTCGCGCCCGAGAAATTCGAGGTCAACGACAAGGCTGTCCATCACATCGTCAAGACCTTCGACCGCTTGATAGATTTCAGCACTGCCAAGACGCAGGCCCTTGCGGTTGATCGTGGCGTCCGACCGGCCATAGATGACGGATCCGCCTTCTTCGTTAATCTCGATCCAGTCGCCGTGACGCCAGACACCGGGATAGGTGTCGAAATAGCTGTCGTGCAACCGGCTGCCATCGTCATCGCCCCAGAAAAACAGCGGCATCGACGGCAGCGGTTCGGTGCAGACCAATTCGCCGACAACGCCGGTCAATTCAGTGCCGTCTTCGTCAAAGGCGCGCACGGCATTGCCAAGCGCGCGGCACTGCATTTCCCCTGCGCGCACGGGCATGCCGGGGTGCCCCAACACGAAAGCCCCGGCCAGATCGGTGCCGCCGGAAATCGGGGCAAGCCACACATCGGCTTTGACGTCGCGGTAAATCCAGTCATAGGCGTCAGAGCTAAGCGGCGATCCTGTCGACCCCAGCGATTTCAGCGCGCTTAGGTCGACTTCCTCTCGCGGTTTGATGCCTGCCTTCATGCAGCCGCTGAAAAACGCGGCACCTGCGCCAAAGAAATCCAGCTTTTCATCCGCAACAAATCGCCAGATCACCCCCATGTCGGGATGGTTCGGTGCCCCGTCGAACATCGCGACAGTGGTACCCTGGCCAAGGGCGGTGAACTGCGAATTCCACATGATCCAGCCCGAAGACGTCAGCCAGCAATAGCGCCCGCCGCGTTTGAAATCATGGTGCAGCGATTGCTTGGACGATTCCAGAATGATGCCGCCATGCCCATGCACGATGGGTTTTGGGTTGCCCGTGGTCCCCGACGAATAAACGATCCAAAGCGGATGATCGAAGGGCACTTGGGTCGAGGAATATTCCGCCTTGTCATGCAACAACTCATCCCACGCGATATGGCCTGCGGGCAGGTCACCGACAAAAGGCACGGTGATACATTGAACAAGGCTCGGCAGTTCTGCCTCGATGCCTGCCAGAATTTCGCGGCGGTCGATGGTTTTGCCCGCGTGAATATAACCGTCTTGAGCGATCAGCACTTTGGGTTCGATCTGTTTGAACCGGTCCAGAATGGCGACGTGGCCCATATCAGGCGCGCACAGAGACCAGATTGCGCCAATACTGGCCGTTGCCAGAAAGGCGATCATCGCGGTTTCGGTATTGGGCAGCACAGCAACCACGCGGTCGCCTTTTTCGACGCCCATGCCGCGCAAACGCGCAGCAACACTGGCGACTTGCGCGCGCAGGTCCGACCATGACAGCACCTTGCGACCAAAGGTTTCGGATTGCACGATCAGCGCGTCCCCGTCGGGTTGGCTGTCCACGTGCTTCATAATCTGATCGGTGAAGTTCAACATGGCACCGGGGCACCATTCGGCACCGGGCATCTGGCGTTTTGCCAATACTTTGGTGCATGGCACGCTGGCCTTTACGTCGAAAAATTCCCAGATCGCGCCCCAGAAAGCATCCAGATCATCCACACTCCACCGCCACATGGCGTTGTAATCCGCAAAGGTCAGGTTGTGTTTTTCCTTCAGGAAACGCTCGAACGCGGCCATCGTCGATGCGGCATAGCGTTCTGGCGTTGGGGTCCAAAGGATATCGTTCATGTCATCGCTCCGTGAATAAGGGCCTTGAGCTGTGGCCGCGCAGGATAGGAACTGGACGGGGCAAGCTGGGTAAAGAATACAACGGATAGATCCAGCACCGGATCAACCCAAAAGAAGGTGGAAGCCATGCCGCCCCAGCTGAAGTCACCCACGCTTGACGGGACACGCACGCGGCCGGGGTTCATCACAACAGCGCCGCCAAGGCCAAAGCCCATGCCTTCCATCGGTTGTTCGGCAAAGCTGGCCGGACCCATCGACGCGATGTCGCCGGGCAGGTGGTTGCGCATCATGAAATCCAGCGTTTTTGGCGAAATCAGCCCAGCCCCGCCGGTGCGCAGCATTTCGGTAAACTTGAGGTAATCATCAATGGTGCCGACCAAACCGCCCCCGCCCGAATGCATTTCGGCATTCAGGAAAGGCGATTTTTCGGGCCGGTCCACACAGCGCAACGTGGGTTCAGACGGTTTCGCCTCGTTCAGCGCATAGGCACTGCCTGCCAGCGGGGTATAAAGCGCGGCAAAGCGATCTTGGGCACCTTTGGGAACGGAAAATCGGGTTTCGTCCATGCCCAATGGCCCAAGGATTTCGTCGACAAAAAACTGCTCAAGCGTTTTGCCTGAAACAACCTCGACCACACGGCCCAGCACATCGATGCTGACCGAATATTCCCAACGGCTGCCGGGCTGGAAGGCAAGCGGCAGGGCGGCAACACGGTCGGTCATTTCCGCCAGTGACCCCTGATCAGCGCGAAACAGGATGTCGTGTTCATCCATCGCCTTGGCCAGCACACCGGGGTTGAACGGATAGCTAAGCCCCGACGTATGGGTCAGCAGGTGGTGCAAGGTCGGCGTCTGGCAGGGTTCGGTCTGGCCAATGCGCGTGGCGCGGGGGATCAGGCATTCCATCTTGGCAAAGGCGGGAATGAAATCCGACACAGGGGCATCCAGATGGAAAAGCCCGCGTTCTGCCAGCATCATGATCGCGACCGACGTGATGGGTTTGGTCATCGAATAGATGCGCGCAATCGTGTCGCGCTCAAAGGGTTTGCCGGCTTCCACGTCGCGCTGGCCGGTCGCGTTGAAATACACTTCGCGGCCCGCTTGCGCCACCAATACAGAACACCCCGCAAAACGGTTGTGATCCACATAGCTTTGCATCCAGTCGCCGATACGGCCCAGCCGATTGCTATCGAAACCCATAAAAAATCCCCCTAAGACGCATCAGCGCCTCAGGAGGATGAGGCCGCCAGAAGCGACGTTTTTCTAACCGGCAGAAGCGATCCGAAGATCAGACTTCGAGCCATTCCTTGCGCACATCATCACGTGCTTTCAATTCGGCAGGCGTGCCTTCGAACACAACCTGACCGTGGCCCATGACATAAACACGATCCGCAATATCCATCGCGATGGACAGCTTTTGTTCGACCAGCAATGTTGAAATACCGCGGTTTGCGATTTCTTTCAGCACTTCGGCGACCTTTTGAACCATCTGCGGGGAAAGCCCCTCGGTTGGTTCGTCAATCATCACCAGATCGGGGTCGCCCATCAGCGTGCGGCACATGGTCAGCATCTGCTGTTCGCCACCCGACAGAACCGACGCTTCGACATCGGCGCGGCGGTCAAGGTTTTCAAACATTTCGAACATGGCCTGCATCGACCAACGGCCCGCGCCATCCTTTTGGCCCGGTTTGAGGCCCAGCGTCAGGTTCTGCCGCGTGGTCAGACCGGGAAAGATATCGCGGTTCTCAGGCACATATCCGATGCCCATGTTGGCAATTTGAAACGCCTTCTTGCCGGCGATTTCCTGACCCTGAAACTTGACCGATCCGTGCGGTTCGACTTCGCCCATGATGGCCTTGCAAGTGGTGGAACGCCCCACCCCGTTGCGGCCCAAAAGGGCGACGATCTCGCCCTCGTTTACATTCAGATTCACACCCTGAAGGATGTGAGATTTGCCATAATAGGCATGCATATCGGTGACTTCGAGCATCATTAGTGTTCTGCCTCCAATGCAGCGCCAAGGTAGGCTTCTTGAACGCGTGCGTCGGCGCGCACGTCTGCGGGTTTTCCTGTGGCGATGATTTCGCCATAGACCAGCACCGAAATGCGGTCGGCCAGACCAAAGACCACGCCCATGTCATGTTCAACCATGATCAGGGTTTTACCAGCCGTCACCTTGAGGATCAGGTCGGTGATGTAATCGGTCTCGGTGTTGCTCATCCCTGCTGTGGGTTCATCCAGCATGATGACATCAGCGCCACCGGCAATGGTAATCCCGATTTCAAGCGCGCGCTGTTCGGCATAGGACAACGTGCCAGCCGGAAGATTGCGCCGCTCCAGCAGGTTGATCTGGTCCAAAATGGCCTCGGCACCTTCGGTCAGATCGCGCTTGCTGTTGACCAGATGCCAAAAGCTGTACTTGTACCCCTGCGACCAAAGCAAGGCACAGCGCACGTTTTCAAACACGGTCATCGCCGGAAAGATGTTGGTGATCTGGAAAGACCGGCTCAGGCCTTTGCGGTTGATCTGGAAGGGTTCCAGCCCTGCCAGATTTTCACCATGCAGCTTTACCGTACCTGCCGTCGGCGCAAACCGTGCGGTGATCAGGTTGAACAGTGTCGATTTACCGGCCCCGTTCGGGCCGATGATGGCGTGGCGTTCGGCTTTTCCGATGCTCAGGTCAATGCCGCGAATGATCTCGGCCTTGCCAAAGCTTTTCTTGAGGCCGATTAGTTCAAGGGCTGGTGTGCTCATGACGCGCCTCCTGCTGTGTTTGCTTCGTTCCACGCTTCTTTCAGGCTAGGTGCTGTGACCTTGGCGATGCCAAGACCGATCACCGTGATCGCAATCGCAATGACCCAAGGTAGGACATCGTGGCTGTTGAAGGTTGTCCAAAAGAGCGTCATTTCATCGTCACCTGTTGCGGCATGGCGGAAATGGAATGTCATTTCGACCAAAGCTGCCAGACCCAACACGCCAATTGCACCGGGCAACAACGTCTTGAGGTAGGGCATGACAAGACCGCTGGACTTGCCCAGTTTGAAGGCAGGGACGTGCATCATGATCAATCCGGCCAGGCCACCCGGAAAGAACATCACTGTCGCAACAAACAAGACACCCGCATAAAACGCCCATAGCTCAGTCGAAAGGCTAAGAACCGTCTGCAGAAGGGTAAAGGCAATCGCTCCAATGATCGGCCCAAAGAAGAAGCCAACGCCGCCCAAGAAAGTCACCAGAAGGATCACGCCGGAAGACGTGGTGTTCAGGTTTTCTTCGGTCAGGATTTCATAGTTGATCGCGAAAAGCCCGCCCGCTATGCCGCAGAAAAAGCCCGATGCGATAAAGCTGTAGTAGCGGACCCACCGCGAGGAATAGCCAAGGAATTCAGCGCGCTCGGGGTTGTCGCGCACCGCGTTCGCCATGCGGCCAACCGGCGTGCGGCTCCAAAGATACATAAGCACGGCGGAGATCACGAGCCATGCGATGGTGAGGTAATACACTTCGATCTGCTGCAGGAATTCAACGCCAAAGAAGGGCTGCGCATAGGTTCGGTCGCCGCTGATCCCTTCTTCGCCACCGAAAAAGGCAACGATGATAACGGAACAAGCCGCGATCAGTTCACCGACCCCCAGAGAGATCATGGCGAATACCGTACCGGCAGACCGCGTCGAGAACGAGCCGACGATCATCGCCAGGCCCATGCCGAACAAGCCGCCAAAGATTGGCAGGATGACCAATGGAATGGATTCAAAGAAATCCGACATGTTCATGATGTGCATACAGGCGAAGCCGCCCACACCCGCATAAACCGCATGACCAAAGGACAGCATGCCCCCCTGCCCCAACAGCATGTTATAGGCCAGCGCGAACACGATTGTGATCGACATCTGGTTCATAATTGTGAGCGCGGAATTGTTGGTGAAAACCGCCGGCAGGAACACCAGAACCAAAATGGCAATCAGCCAGGGGGCCAACGTCATTGTCATGGAACCAGCGCGCATTCTTTGCGCCGGTTTCGATGGATCAGTGGTAATCTGCTCTTTATAGCGCGCGCCTTCTGGAACGTCGTGTTTAGGGTCTGATACTGTCATGACTGGCGCTTTCCGAAAAGACCTGCTGGGCGGAAGATAAGGATCAGCACCATCAGGATATAGGGTAGAATATCAGCGATCTGCGGGCTTGTGAGGCTCCAGAAATCGCGAAAGACGCTGTCGCTCAGGTTTTCAGGTGTTGAAATCCCGATGGCGTTCAGCACGTCTTCCATTTCGATGTTATAGGATTTGGCAAAGGTCGTGATCCAACCGATCAGCAGGGATGCAACCAAAGCGCCCCAAAGGGACCCAAGTCCGCCGATCACAATTGTCACAAACACGATAGACCCAAGCACAAAAGCCATGCCGGGGAAGGTGCCAAGGACAGGGCCGGCAATAACGCCAGCCAATCCGGCAAGTGCCGTCCCGACGCCAAACACACCCATAAAGATCAATGGAACGTTATGGCCCAATGCCTCGACTGTGCGAGGATAGCTTAGCGCGGCCTGAATGATCATACCAACGCGGGTCTTGGTCAGAATATACAGCAGACCAATAAAGATCGCGACCGAGATGAAGATCATAAAGATTTTATACGCAGGGATGGAGTTGCCAGAGATGGCGAAGGCGGTGAAGTTCAACACTTCGGGTACCGAATAAGCCATCTGGTTCTTGCCCCAGATGAATTGCACCATTTCTTCGATCAGCAAAGCCAGACCAAAGGTGAAGATCAGTTCGGGTACGTGGCCATATTGGTGAACGCGGCGCAGGCCATAGCGTTCAACACCGGCACCCAGCACACCCACCACAATTGGCGCTATCAAAAGCCCCATCCAGAAACCAAGCGCTAGGCTGATCTGGTAAGCGAAGTATGCGCCCAGCATGTAAAAGCTGGCATGGGCAAAGTTCAAAACACCCATCATCGAGAAAATTAGGGTCAGACCGGCGGAGAGCATGAACAACAGCAATCCAGTTACCAGCCCGTCGATCAGATTGACGAGAATGAGGTCCATTAGGCCCCTCCAGTAGAGTGGTGGTGAATATCAGAGAAAATCGGCCCGCCAGGGTCTTCCCGACGGGCCGTCAAAACGCGGGTTAAGGGCGCTTCATTTCGCAGGTTGTTGGGCTGTCCATCGATGCCATTTCAACTGTCGATTCTGTCAGAACACCGAAGCCGGAGTTGTCATAATCAAAGTCGAGGCCTTCGTTCGTGTGAACACCAACATGCATGTCCTGGATCGCTTGGTGATCCTGTGGGCGCATAAAGATCTTGCCGCCCCACATGCTGTCATACTCCATACCTTCCAGCTTGCTCGCAACCGCTACAACGTCAGTTGCGGTGCCCGCTTCGGTGATCGCTTCGGCCAGCATGCCGATAACGTTGAAGATACGGCTTTGGTCGATGTTGCCTTCAGGGTATTTCGCCTCGAACGCTTCATATGTCGCACGTGCTTCATCGGTTGCGATCGGGTTGATCCCACCTTGGGAAATCAAACGGATGCGACCCTTGCCGCTTTCGCCGAATGCACCCGTGATACCGGAACCAGCTGCGTAGTAGGTGTAGATCGGGCCGGTAAAGCCGTTTTCGATGACTGACTTACCCAGACCCAGCATGTCTGCGCCCCAGTTACCGGTGATAACCGCATCGGCACCCGAGGATACGATTTTGCGGGCGTAAGGCGTGAAGTCCTTAACCTTGCCGATTGGGTGCAGTTCGTCGCCAACGATTTCGATGTCGGGGCGCTTTTCACCGAGCATCTTGTTTGCAGCAGCGGCAACGGCCTTACCAAAGGAATAGTCCTGACCGATCAGGTATACTTTTTTGATGCCTTCGTCTTGCGCGATAACATCGGTCAATGCGTCCATTTTGATGTCGGCGTTGGCGTCAAAACGGAAATGCCAGAAGTTACACTTTTCGTTTGTCAGGGCCGGGTCAACAGCGGCGTAGTTCAGGAACAGAACACGGCTGTCGGGGTTGCGTTTGTTGTGCTTGTCGACGGCTTCGGTCAGCGCGTTCGCAACACCCGAGGAGTTACCCTGTGCAATATAGCGAATGCCCTGGTCGATCGCGACCTGAAGCTGGATCAGCGATTCTTTCGGGCTGATTTTGTTATCAAATGCAACGATTTCCATTTGGTCGCCGCCGAGCAGACCGCCTTTCGCGTTGACCATATAGTCAGCAGCGAATTCGAACTGGTGCAGACCATTTGTGCCGGTGCTTGCAAACGGGCCGGACAGTGGGTCGATAAATGCAATTTTGATGTTTTCGGCAAAGGCTGCGCTTGCGCCCAAGACCAAAGAAAGCGCAGAAACCGCGCCCAGTTTAGTGATATTTTTCATTTTAATCCTCCCAAGGACGGCCCGGCGCTTTGATGCGATTTTTTTGAATGCCAAGCCTTGGCCGAAGCCTTGCATAATGGCCTCCATTGTCAAGCGCCTCTGTTCAAAAGTTGCGGCAAACGGGGCCAAGTTATGTCATATGTTGCGCTGCCTTTCTCGTGCCCAAGATCTGCGCAATTTTGGACGCTCCGCCCAATTTCAAAGCAATATACCCGCTAACATCTTGTAACTTATGTGATTTTCAGAAAGTCCAAAATTTGCATATTTGCATCCAAAATAGACGGCATCCTGACAATTGTCCGGCAGGATTGATCCAGCAATTTTTTTTGCCCTTACGTCACTTTTTTGCAGGTGTGCAGATTGATTGTCGTGGAATCCGGTATGTGGTTCGCAATGCGACACAAAACCCGCCGCAAGAGAGGCCCCGACGCGTTGTAAATTGATTCTGAACAGTAATTGTTCTGCAAAGGTCCGGGGGTCAGTACCGGATGCTGATGGCTTCCGCCGCTTTGATCAGACGTTTCGCATAGACTGTCTCAAGCTGCTTTTTCTTGACGTGAAATGCCGGGCCGCCAATGTTCAGGCCGTAAACAATCGATCCGTTTGGCGAAAACACGGGCACCGCGATGCCATTCACATCAGGCCGCCAGTCCCCATAGCTGGAACAGAACCCTTTTTCCGCAAACTCCGTCACAGCAGCGGCATAGCTTGCCCGCCCGCGCGCCTCTAATTCGGGATCAGTCTGCGCAGCGATCGCAAAGGACCGCTCGCGCATGACGTCGTCCATGCCGACCATGATGGCCCGCCCGATGGCGGAATCAAACAATGGCAAACGGGACCCGACCCGCATTTGCAGCGCCACGTCCTCGCGGGACCGCTTGGTACAGACATAGACCACATCCAGCCGGTACGGCTCTCCTATGGCGACGGTGATATAGGAATTCGGGCCGTCGCGCAGCGCCTTCATTTCTTCGCCAGCACGGTCGCCGATTTCCATGCTGGTCAACACACCAAAACCTAATTGCAGGACCCCCGCGCCCAAACGGTAGGTGCCCGTACGCGGATCAACGACAAGATAGTCAAGCTCGCACAGCGTATGGGTCAGCCGTGATACCGTCGCCTTTGGCAGCCCCGTTCGTTCTGAGAAATCGGTGTTCGTCAGGGCCGATTCATTGGCACGAAAACACCGCAAAACGTCAAGCCCACGCGCCAAAGCCGTGACAAAGTTTCTATCCTTTGCCTCTGACGGGTCGGTCGCGAACTCGTGGTTTGCCATCTTATTTGCTATCCAATGCTTTCAAACCGTTGGCCGCAAAGACCGGCACATAGGCCCCGACCTTCATCGCGCGTTCGGGGTTCGACGCGTTACCATCCAGCGCGCGCTTTAGCACACCCTGAATGATCGCCGCCATGCGGAAGAAACAAAACGCCAGATAGAAGCCAAAGTTATCAATGTCTTTCAGGCCACGGCGCTCGCAATATTTTGCGATAAACTCTTCATCCGTCGGCACGCCAAGCGTTTTGCGATCCGCGCCGCCGAAACCGCGGCCTTCGGGGCCTGCGGGCATCTGCCATTGCATGATAACGGCGGCCAGATCGGCGTAAGGGTGGCCGATCGTCGACAGCTCCCAATCCAGCACGGCCAGACATTTCGTGCCGTTCTTTTCAAACATCATGTTGTCGATACGGTAATCGCCATGCACCAGCGTGCGCTGGCCGTCATCCGCCGGAATGCTGGCGGTCAGACGCTCAATCAGCTCGTTCATTGCGGGCTGGTCTTCGGTTTCGGACGCGCGGTACTGTTTGGTCCAGCGCCCGACCTGACGTTCGTAATAATTGCCGGGAGGGCCGTAATCCGCCAGCCCGACTGCATTGATATCGACCTCGTGCAGGGCCGCCAGCACGCGGTTCATTTCATCCATGATCCCGGCGCGGGTTTCGTTGGTTTCGCCCGGCATCCGCGGGTCCATGAAATTTCGCCCGTCAACATGGTCCATGATATAAAACGCCGACCCGATCACATCGTCGTCTTCGCACAGCAAATGCATCTTTGACACCGGCACATCTGTGTCTTGCAAGGCCTTTTGCACACGGAATTCACGGTCGACCGCATGGGCGGATTTCAGCAAAACCCCTGGCGGTTTGCGGCGCAGCACAAAGTTGCGGCTGGGTGTTTTCAAAAGGAAAGTCGGGTTCGACTGGCCGGCCTGAAATTTGCTCACCTCAAGCGGGCCTTCAAACCCGTCCAGGTGTTTTTCCAGATAGGCAGTGACCTTTGGAATATCGAGCGTTTGCGTGTCCGTACTCATGAGTTCATCCCTTAACTATAGGTCAACATGCCAGCGGCGTCGCCGGACATCATATGCGGTGTTGCGTTGAATTCATGCAGAAAAAACGCGGTGTTGGTGAAAACAAATTTGGTGATCGACGTGTTCTTGATCTGGAGGTTCAGGGTCATCATCATCTTGTCCGGCGCGCTCAGTGATGCCGCTGTCAATTGCCCGATCACCCCGCCAGAGCTAACAGCCAGCACGCGGTCGGCCCCAACGGCACAAGCGGCAAGACGCGCAGCCTCGACACGGCCGGTAAAGGTGCCCCAGCTTTCCGACGGGTTTTCGATCTCATCGGCCTGCCATTGAAAAACCGTCTCGCGCAGGGTGCGAAAATGAACCTTGCGGTCGCCTTTAACCAGCTCAGGTACATCGCCTTTGTAGCGGGCATTCAGCAAGTCCTGAAAGTCGTATTCATTGAACCCTGCGTGTTCTTCGCCCGCCTCGAAACCCATCGAGGCAAGCGTTTCTTTTTGGCGGGTCAGGGTGCCGGTGATCGTACGATCCGGCACCCATCCCATGTCACGAAGGGCCTGACCAACCGCCGCAGATTGCCGGTGCCCGAGATCCGACAACTTGTCATAGTTGTCAGCCCCGAAAGACGCCTGCCCGTGGCGGATGACCAAAAGCTCTCCCATGATTGCTTACAGAACCTCGAACAGGCCAGCAGCACCCATGCCGCCGCCGACACACATGGTGCAGACAACGTATTTGGCACCGCGACGCTTGCCTTCGATCAGCGCGTGGCCAACCATGCGTGCGCCCGACATGCCGTAAGGGTGACCGATGGAAATCGCGCCGCCGTTCACGTTCAGCAATTCGTCAGGAATGCCCAACACGTCACGCGACTGGATCACCTGAACCGCGAAGGCTTCGTTCAATTCCCACAGACCGATGTCTTCGATCTTGAGGCCATGGGCTTTCAACAGCGGTGGCACGGCATAGATCGGGCCGATACCCATTTCGTCGGGCTCACAGCCGGCGGCCATCACACCCATGTAACGGCCCAAAGGCTGCAGGCCCATTTTCTCGGCCTTTTTGGCTTCCATGATCACGGTCGCCGATGCGCCATCGCTCAACTGGGATGCGTTACCAGCGGTGATGAACTTGCCTTCTTTGATGTGAATACCGTCGGAATGCACGGGCTTGAGGCCGGCAAGGCTTTCAGCGGATGTGCCGGGGCGGTTGCCCTCGTCTTTTTCCAGCGTGACTTCGTGCTCGGAAATCTCTTTGGTTTCTTTGTTCTGAACCAGCATCTTGGAGGTCAGAGGCACGATCTCGTCGTCGAACTTGCCTGCTTCCTGGGCCAGGTGGGTCAGTTCTTGCGAACGGGCTGCATATTCGTCCTGACGCTCGCGGCTGACGTTGTACCGTTCGGCCACGGTCTCGGCTGTTTCGAGCATGGTCATGTACAGTTCGGGCTTGTGCTCTTTGATCCAGCTGTCGGCTTTCACGCGCATTTCAGGTGTTTGCACCATCGAAATGCTTTCGACACCGCCGCCAATGACAACATCCATGCCGTCGGTGATAACCTGCTTGGCCGCCGTCGCAATCGCCATCATGCCAGAGGCACATTGACGGTCCAGCGACATGCCCGCAACGGTCACGGGCAGACCCGCACGGATCGCCGCCTGACGCGCGATGTTACCACCGGAGTGGCCTTGCTGAAGCGCGGCACCGATGATGCAATCCTGAATTTCAGACATGTCTACGCCAGCACGTTTCACCGCGTGGGCGATGGCATGACCTGCCAGTTCCTGAGGTGTCGTGTTGTTGAACGCACCGCGATAGGCTTTGCCAATCGGGGTACGGGCCGTTGATACGATTACTGCGTCACGCATGGTGATCTCCCTTTAAAATTTAGTTTCTTAGCCCCAATCCAGATCAAGACCTTGAGCCTTGGCTGCATTCAGAGCGTATTTCTTGGTTTGGCTAAAGGCATCGGTCAGCTCTTGCTGGCCTGCCGCGTCGGTAATTTTGTCAAAAGCTGCGGCAACACCTTCGGGGGTATTGTCATCGCCGGTCAAGGTCACGCCTTCGGTTTCATAGACACGCGTTTGGGCAAAGCTGCCCGCACCCGCACCCAGGATCACCCGGCTGGGGCCGTCTTCGCTGACCAGATACAGCAAGCCGGGTGTGATGGTTTCGGGGGCCAGCAACTCCTGCGCCTGTTCGGGCAGCAGATCGGCGGTCATCCGTGTTGCAGCCGTGGGGGCCAGCGTGTTGACGCGGATGTTGTCGCGCGCGCCTTCCAGATGCAGCACGTTCATCAACCCCATCATCGCCGCCTTGGCCGCGCCATAGTTGGACTGGCCAAAGTTGCCATAAAGGCCCGACGCCGACGAGGTCAGCACGATGCGACCGTATTTCTGTTGGCGCATGATCGGCCAGCACGCGTGGGTGACATTGGCAGAACCGATCAGGTGCACATCGACGACCTTACGGAAATCCGACATCTCCATCTTGGAGAACGTCTTGTCGCGCAAGATACCGGCGTTGTTGACCACGATATCAATGCGGCCCCATGCCTCCATGACCTTTGCGACCATATCGGCGACGCCTGCCTCGTCCGACACATCGCAACCGTGTGCCATCGCCTCGCCACCCGCATCGCGGATTTCCTGCGCAACGGCTTCGGCGGCGGTGGATGATGCCCCCTGCCCGTCTGTTGTTACGCCAAGGTCGTTAACCATAACGCGGGCACCACGCGCGGCCAGCCCCAAGGCGTGGCTGCGGCCAAGACCGGTACCAGCGCCTGTTACAATCGCCACGCGGTTATCAAATCGGATGTCCATCATAGCCCCTTAATGCAATGCTTGTTCAAAGATGTTCGGCCCGCTCATCACATTGATGCCGCCGCTCACCGGAATGACAGCGCCCGTAACATAGGCCCCGCCGATCCCACAAAGAAACAGCATACAGCCCGCGATGTCAGTATCCGTACCCACGCGACGCAGCGGCACATCTTCGCCGACCTTGCTGCGCATGTCTTCGTCATGGGTGGCAAAGGCGGTCATGCGCGACACAAACGGACCCGGTGCCAAGGCGTTGACGGTGATCGCATCACCCGCCAGTTCCTTTGCCAAAATCTTGCTCAGGTGGATCACGGCGGCCTTGGACGCGGAATAGCTATAGGCCCCATCGCCCATCTCGCGTTCACCCATGACCGAGCCCACATTCACAACCCGTGCAGGGTCTTCGATGGTCGCGTGTTTCTTGAGCATGGGCAGCAGTTTTTGCGTCAGGTCGAACAGACCCGCGACATTCACCGCCATCACCTTTTCCCATGCCTTGAACGGGAAATCCCCCAAGGGCGCACCCCATGTAATGCCCGCGTTATTCATCAGGATATCAAGGCGATCCGTGCGCGCCTTTACCGCCTCGACCATGGCATCGACCCCCGCTTCGGTGCCGACATCGCCGGCAAAACCGATGGCTTTACCGCTGGCACCCATCGCGTTCAGCTCTGCGGCGACGGCCTCGCAGGCGTCCCCCTTGCGGCTGGCGATCAAGACAGTCGCACCCGCACGGATCAGCGCTTCGGCAGCCATGCGGCCAATACCTGTGGCCCCGCCGGTAATAAGGGCGGTTTTGCCTTCAAGGCCGAAAAGTGTATTGATATCCATAGTTTAAAATCCTCTGTGCTTGGCGACTTGGGCCGCGTGATAGCCGTAATCGCCGAGCCATTCGGCACCCACACGGGCGCGTTTCATGTAAAATCCGATGTCATAGGCGTCGGTCATGCCGATACCGCCATGCATCTGGACACCTTCCTGAACCGCCAGCTGCGCTGTCGAAGTCGCCCGCGCCTTGGCCAGTGAAACGGCCATCGTCGCGTTATCAGGGTCTTCGTCCAGCATGCGACCTGCGTTCAGGATCGCCGATGCCGTCACCTCGATCTCGCACCACAGATGGGCGGCGCGGTGCTGCAAGGCCTGAAAATTGCCAATGACAGTGCCAAATTGCTTGCGCTCTTTCAGGTAAGCGACCGTCATCCCGAAGGCACCGGCAGACAGGCCCGCCATTTCAGCAGCAAGTGCTGCCTGACCTGCTTCAAGCGCAGGCTTCAACACGCTCATCGCGCTATCGACCTGACCTAGCACATCCTCGCCCGTGGCTTCGACGTTATCAAAATCAATGCGCGCGGAATCCCGTGCGTCGATCATGTTTTGCGCGGTGCGATTGATGCCTGCGCGGTCGGCGGGGATATCGAACAGGGTCAAACCATCATCGGTTTTAGCCAGCACCAGCAAACGATCTGCCAGCGCCCCATCCACGACAAATGTTTTCTTACCACTCAGCCGGAAGCCGTTGCCCTCGCGCGTGGCCACCATCGACGCAGCTTCGGGGTTGAACTTGGGCGTCTCGTCAACGGCAAGCGCATAGGTCACGTCACCCGTCGCAATCGCAGCCAAAGCTTTCTCCGCCCGTGCATCGCTGACATTGCGCAGCGCAGTCGCGGCGATCACGGCGGTCGACAGAAACGGGCTGACGACCAGGGTCTTGCCCATTTCATGTGCCAGCACACCCGCAGCGGCATGGCCCATATCGGAACCGCCAGCAGATTCAGGCACCAATACGCCGGCCCAGCCCATATCGGCCATTTCTTTCCACATCTTCGCATCGTGGGTTTTGCCCGCATCGCGCAGGTCACGGAACGCTTTGACGGGGGCGGATTTGTCCAGAAAACCCCGCGCGGCATCCGCCAGCATGGTTTCGTCTTCGGTCATTACCAGATTTGCCATAATTTATGCCCCCAGCCCAAGTACGCGACGCGACACGATGCTCAGCATCACCTCGGATGTGCCGCCTTCGATAGAATTCGCTTTGGTGCGCAGCCAATCGGCTGGCCGATTGCCCAAAGGCCCGTCCCATTCCAACGCGTCGGACCCGCCCGCAGCCATCAGCAATTCGTGGCGCTGTTTGTTCAGCTCGGTGCCCATGTATTTCAGCATCGCAGATGCATCACCCGCACCGGTTCCTGCTTCGGCCTGATCCTTATAGCGCTCGAGTGTCAGCCCAATCGCCAGCGCATCCACCTCGCAGCGCATCGCGTCGGCGCGCAGGGTGGTCTCCATTTCCTGACCTTCGCCAAGGGATTCGTTCAAAACCGCCCCCAAAGCACGCCCGCCAGACAGGCCTTGGCCGCCGCCGGAAATCATCTCGCGTTCATGGGTCAGCAGGTATTTCGCCACGTCCCAACCGCGGTTTTCGGTGCCGACAATCTGGTGTTTCGGCACCTTCACATCGGTAAAGAATGTTTCGCAGAACACGGACGCGCCCGAGATCAGCTTGATCGGGCGTGTTTCAACGCCCGCCTCTTCCATATTGATCAACAGGAACGAAATGCCCTTGTGCTTGGGCGCTTCGCGGTCGGTGCGGATCAGCGCGAAAATCCAGTCTGCCTTGTCCGCGTATGAAGTCCAGATTTTCTGGCCGTTCACCAACCAGTGGTCGCCCTTGTCTTCGCCGCGGGTCTGGACGCTGGCCAGATCGGACCCTGCACCCGGCTCGGAATAGCCTTGGCACCAGCGGATTTCACCGCGTGCAATCGGGGGCAGATAATGCAGTTTTTGTTCGTGCGATCCGAAATGCAACAAGGCTGGCCCAAGCATCCAGATGCCAAAGCTGTCCAAAGGACTGCGGGCACCGATGCGGTTCATTTCCTCTTTGAAAATCTTTTCCTGCGGACGCGTCAGCCCGGCACCGCCATATTCAACCGGCCACGTGGGCACGGTGTAACCTTTGGATGCAGCGCGTTCCATCCAGTCGCGTTGTGCGTCGGATTCGAACTCGAAATTCTTGCCACCCCAACAAATGGATGCTTCACTGGCTTCGCCACCGCGCATTTCGGCCGGGCAATTTGCCTCGAGCCAATCGCGTAGTTCAATGCGGAAACCCTCCAGTTCCTGATTGGACTGCATCGTCTTCTCCCCCCTCGTTTTTGCGGATAACAATTCCGCACTGCAAAATTGCATTTCGAAATTCGATTGACAAGACAGTTTCTGAACGCGCCTATTGTTTGCAAATTCTTGAGGAGGAATGTCGAAATGAAAGCCATGCTAAGCACCGCACCAGGCGGCCCCGAAACCCTTGAACTGACCGAGCTGCCACAGCCCGAACCGAAGAAAGGCGAGGTCCGTATTCGTGTGCGCGCTGCCGGCCTGAATTTCCCTGACACGTTGATAATTCAGGATCTTTACCAGATGAAACCGCCGCGCCCCTTTGCCCCCGGTGGCGAAGTTGCAGGTGATGTTGACGCCATCGGCGAAGGTGTCAAAAACCTTGCTGTCGGCGACCGTGTGCTGGCGATGAGCGGCTTTGGCGGCTTTGCCACCGAGATGTGTATCGACGCCGGACGGGTCATGAAAATCCCTGATGCGATGCCATATGACGAAGCGTCATGTTTGGTGCTGACCTATGGTACCTCGCATCACGCGTTGAAAAACCGCGCTGAAATCAAGGCTGGCGAATCCCTGCTGATCCTTGGTGCGGCGGGTGGCGTGGGTGCTGCTGCGATCGAGTTGGGCAAAGCTGCCGGTGCAAAAGTCATCGCCGCCGTATCGTCCGAGGAAAAGGCGCAGTTCTGTCGCGATCTGGGTGCGGATGAAACAATCGTCTACAGCCGCGATATGGACGACCGTGCCGCGCAAAAAGAGTTCTCGAACCAGATCAAACAGCTTGCGGGCGGTGACGGTGTTGATGTCGTCTATGATGCCGTCGGTGGTGCCTACGCCGAACCAGCCGTGCGTGCGCTTGCATGGAAAGGCCGCTATCTGGTCGTTGGCTTCCCGGCAGGCATCCCGAAGATTCCGCTGAACCTGACCTTGCTGAAAGGCTGCCAGATCGTTGGCGTGTTCTGGGGTGCGCATACCCTGCGTGAACCAAAGGCCCATGCGGAAAACATGGCTGATCTGTACCGGATGTATGCCGAGGGTAAGATCAAGCCACGTATCTCAGCCCGTTTCCCGCTGGAAAAGGCTGCTGACGCGTTGACCCTCATGCAGGATCGCAAGGTTCTTGGCAAAGTCGTGCTCGACGTTGCTTGAGCCCAGAAGGACCCTGAAATGACAAACAAACAAATCGTAATTGCCGAGCTGCCAACCGACGCGTTGACGCTTGCGCATTTCAAAGAAGCCACAGCCGATATGCCCACCGCTGGCGACGGTCAGGTTGTGCTGAAAGTCATCCTGATGTCCATCGACGCGGCCAACCGATCGTGGATGAAGGGGGCCACGTACCGTGCAGCCGTGAATGCAGGGGACGCCATGCCCACCTACGCGATCTGCGAAGTGACCGAGACCAAGTCGGACCGTCTGGCGGTTGGCGATATCGTCGCAGCCGAAGCAACCTGGTCGAACTACGTCGTGGCTGACGCGCGCAGCTGCGAAAAGCTGCCCAAGGTGCCGGAACTGTCCAACCTGATGTCCGTCTATGGCATCGCGGGCAAGACGGCGTTTCACGGGTTGATTTCAGTGGGCCAGCCGATTGCAGGGGAAACCGTGCTGGTATCGGCAGCGGCAGGGTCGGTCGGCGGCTATGTCGGGCAAATCGCGAAGGCGCTTGGCTGTCGCGTGGTCGGCATCGCGGGCGGAGCGGATAAATGCGCATGGGTCAAAGATGAATTGGGCTTTGACGACTGCATTGATTACCGCGCGCCGGGCATGTCCAAAGCGTTGCGGGCTGCCTGCCCTGATGGCGTCGATGTGTATTTCGACAACGTCGGCGGCAAAGTGTTGGAAGCCGCATTGTTCAGCATGAACGAAAAAGGCCGCATCGTTTGCTGTGGCGCCATCAGCCAGTACGACACCGAAACCCCCACCGGCCCGCGCAATCTGCCCGGCCTTGTGGTGGTAAAACGTCTGCGCATGGAAGGCTTTATCGTCATGGATTGGGCTCACAATGATGCAAAGGCGCTGCGCGCACTGCAAACATGGGTGGCGAATGGCCAGATCAAAGTGACCGAAGACATCGTTGAGGGGCTTGAGAATGCCCCCCAAGCATTGATCGGGCTGTTGGCCGGCGACAACAAAGGCAAGCGCATGGTGCGCGTTGCCGCAGATCCATCCTGAAGGAGCATGTAAGATGTCAGCACTCAAAGACGCCGTGGCGCATAGTGAATCCCTGATCGGAACCGAAGTCGGCGTATCCAACTGGATCACCGTTGATCAGGAGATGATCGACCAGTTCGCCAAAACGACACACGATCTGCAATGGATTCACATTGATCCGGAACGCGCCGCCGCCGAAACGCCTTTTGGCGGGACGATCGCCCACGGTTTTCTGACGCTGTCACTGGCAAGCCGCTTTGCCTATGACTGTTTTGACATGATGCCGGGTCAGGTCATGGGCATTAACTATGGCATGAACAAACTGCGGTTCTTGAAACCTGTCGTCGCGGGTTCACGGCTTCGCGGGCGGTTCACCTTGCAAAAGGTCACGGCCCGGAATGCGACGGATCTTCTGCGCGAAAACCTATTAACGGTCGAGATTGAAGGCGAAAAAACCCCTGCCTTGATCGCTGAATGGCTTGGGCTTGCCGTCTTTAAAGACTAAATCCTATCGCGTTTTCAATCAAAGGCCGTCCGGTGCCGGGCGGCCTTTGATTTCAAGGGCATGCAGGTCTGCGCGCCTATTTGTCCGGGGCCGCGCAAGGTGCGGCTTTGGTAACCATCGGGCCACATTGACCGCGTGTTTCAGCAGGTACCGGCGTGGCCGCAACGGGGCCTAATCTGCGATACACCGCAAACGCAATACAGGCCATGATACCCATGATCGGGATCAAAACCCCCATTGCCACAACAGCATTTCCCATCAACGCGCCCAATGTCCCCATCAGCAGCCCTGACCCCATCTGGATAAAGCCCAGCATCGATGCCGCCGCCCCCGCAGTACGACCAAAAGGTGCCAGCGCGGCTGTGGACATGGCTGGCATCACAAAGGCAATCCCAAAGGAATAAATCCCGACCGGAATCATCACATGCAGGAAGCTGGCCGGCCAGATCAGCAGCGTCGAAGACCCGATACTGCCCACCGCAACAAAGAAAAGACCCGGCCCGACCAAGCGATTTGCGCCGTGCTTGACCATCAGCTTGCGACACAAAAGCGAGGCGGCAAAAAAACTGCCCGATTGCGCCAGCATCGCCACACCGAACTGCGAAGAGGATAGCCCGACTTCGTTCATCAAGATAAACGGCAGGAACGTCGCCTGGGCATAAACGGCACCCAATGCACCTCCCATGACCAGTGCTGCGGTCAGAAAATGCCGGTTGGTCAGTAGCATTGTATAGGTCCGCCCAAGCACCGCGAAATTAAGTCTGCTCCGGTCAGCGACGACAGTTTCCTTCAATCCAAAAATGACGACAGCAATCAACCCGACACCGAATAGCGTCATCAGCAAAAAGATCGACCGCCAGCCGAACAGCGGCAACATCAGCCCGCCAATCGTGGGTGCCAAAGCCGGGCCTATCGCCAGAATGATGCCGATCAGGTTCATGATCCGCGACGACTGGTCATCAGTGAACAGGTCGCGCACTAAGGCCCGCGAAATGGCAACGCCAACCGATGCCCCGATCCCCTGAACGAAACGCGCGCCCATCAACACCTCTACCGACGGGGACAGCATCGCGACGAGACTTGCAATACAATATAGCGACATGAAAGCGATTGTTACGGGCCGCCTGCCCAAGGCGTCAGAAAGCGGCCCCGCGACCAGTTGCGCACAGGCAAAACCACCAAAATACAAGGTCAGCGTCAGCTTTATAACCGATTCAGTAGACCCAAAGTGCTGTACCAGCTCTGTCATGGCAGGCGTGTAAAGGGCCATCGAAACGGGGCCGATTGCCACCAGCATTGCGCCGATGATGCTCACTCTGCGTTCAGTCATCAGCGGGGTGGTCATCTTGCGTCTTCTGTTTTGGCGGCCGCGACGCGTGGGCCATCGATATTGGCGCGCAGCTTGCGTGCGGTTTCGACGAAAGCGGCCCAGTCATCAGGGCACAGACCCGTGGAAATCGTTTGTTCAGTCCGCTCCCCCGCCTGTGCAATCTGCTCCAGTATACCGCCTGCCTTTTCCGTGAGCGTCACGATCTTGGCCCTGCGATCTTTGGGGTCGGCTTCCCGTGCGATCAGCCCTTCGGCCTCAAGGCGGTCAAGAAACCCGGTCAGGCTCATCGGGGTCATGCCAAGGCTTTCTGCCAAAAGATGTTGTCGCGTCGGACCGCTGCGGGCCATGTGCGCGATCACGCGCGCCTCTGCTGCGGTAACAGTCAATTCCGCCGCTTCAATTTCGCGGGCAAAGACGCTCCGCGTGATCCGGGCGATATCGTTAAACAAAAAGCCGAAACTGTCTGGGTCGATCGTTCTGCGCATCCGTGCTCCATCGCTTCTTTATAAGCTAGCCTTATTATATCCAAGAGTTAGCACGTATAGACCCACTGTCAAATTCTATCGTTTTACGTAGCCCAAAGTTTTATCCCCTACTCACTTTGAAACAGGTGCGATGCGTGGAAGTGCGCCCCGCCGATAGAAAATTAGAAGGAAAGCTGGGGTGATTTGGTGTGTCTGGCCAGAATTGCGGTTCGATCGCCAGACCGGCAAACTTCCCATAGGCCCGCCCCTCGTGGCCTTTGAACGCACCGGTATCAATATGTGCTCCATTGTAGATTTGCACACCGGGCTGGTCGGTTTGAACGTCTAGCGTGATCCCCGATGCCTCAAGGCGGCAGGCGGTTTGCAGTGCCATCGTGGGTACATCCAGACAAAAGTTGTGATCCAGCACCGGGCCAATCCCATGCGGGCTGGTGTAATCGAATGCCGTGCCTTTTACGGTTTTGGGTTCACCCAAAGGGATTTGATCAGCATCCACGGGCAGATAGCGGTCAGCCAGCACCGTCAGGCTGTGATCTGACAGGTTGGAGCGCCCGGACAGGTTCCAATACCCGTGAAACGCCGGGCTAAAATAGGTATCCCTGTCCGACTGGCCTTTGATCTCGATCTCCAGCGCACCCGAAGCGTCCAGACGGTAGGTGGCCGTCACCACTTGATTCCCCGGAAAACCACCAAGCCCATCCGGGTGGTTTAGCGTAAGCTCGCATTCGGCTTCCGAGACCTTGGTGAATGTCCAGTTATGGCCGTCAAAACCCGCACATCCGGAGTGCAAAGTCGTGCGCCCGTTTTCGTTAGTATCCAAATGATTTATTTCACCGTTCACGCGCATCTGCCCATTGGCGATCCGGTTTGCGACGGGCCCGACAATCGCCCCAAAATATCGCATTGGTCCAAGGTATGCGGCAAGGGTTTCGCCCCCCAGAACAAGGCTGTGATCAACCCCCGCGACTCGGTAGTCCTGAAGCGTCGCGCCCCATGACAGAATTCGGGCACGCGCTCCGCCCGCCCGCAGTTCACAGACAAAAACCTGCTCGCCGTTAGGGCTAACATCAAAGGGTTTGGTCACATTTGCATCCACTTTTATTGCCTTTCAACGCGGTTTCCCCTGCAGTTGCACTCAGAAACATCACGATAAAAATTGATTCTTGCCCATCTTTTGACACCTTTCCCTTCCAAGTTGTTGTCAAGTTCAACGAGCATCTGTTGTCTTGTTGATTAATATTTGGTGGGACTAGATAAATGAAAATTCTTGCGGTTGATGACGATCCGATCATCCTTGAACTGCTTGCGCATTTCATCGATACGTTGACGGATCACAAGGTGGTTTTAGCCTCTTGTGCGGATGAAGCAATTGATGTGATTCAAGCGAATGCCCGTTCACCATTCGATTGCTTTTTGCTTGATATTCAGATGCCGGGAACTGACGGCATCACGCTTGCGGGCAAGATTCGCGCGATGGAACCCTACACCGACACCCCCATTCTTATGCTCACAGCCATGTCTGAAAAGGTCTACATCGATGCTGCCTTTACCGCCGGGGCAACAGATTATGTCACCAAACCGTTCGAGATGTCCGAGCTAAAGGCACGCCTGTCGCTCGTTGAACGTGCCTTTGATCGTCGCAAGGCCAGCACTGGAAAAATATTTGCGACCCAAGCAGTAAGCCCAGAATATAACAAGGTCACGCCGCCGATCAATCTGCATGAGCCAGTGGCCATTTACGATGTCGACAACCTGATTGATTTCATGGCGCTCGAAAACTACATCCAGCAGCTTAGCCGCAACGATTTGTTTGGCTCCACCGCCTTTGCGTTTACAATCCGTAAAATCGAAGAGTTTCACCGAACAATGTCGCCGTTTGAATTCTATTCGGTACTGGTCGACATGGGTGAAATCATTTCCGATACACTTGGCGGCAGTCAGTTCCTGATGGCATATGCAGGGAACGGTACTTTCATCTGCATCACCGAAAGTGGCTGGTGCCCCGATACCAGAGCCCTTGCAAATAGCATCAACCTTACTGCGGCCAAGACTGAATTATTTGACAATCAAGGTCAGCGAATTGAGCCCCGGGTTTGCGCAGGGGAAGCAATCAAATTGATCTGGAAAACCAGCGCATCGGTTATGGATGCAATATCAGCGGCACATGCGTCGGCTGAATCGGCCAGCGCTGCGTATCAGAAAAACCAGAACAATGTTTGGCAGATTGGACTTACAGCATGATCCATCAGAAACTTGAATTACCCGGTATCGAACGCATCCGCACACGTTTCCTTGAGTTATTAAGAGAACGTCAAGTTTCCATTGCCGAACACGCGCTGACCGCATGGGAAAGCGATGAGCTTGAGAAGATTAACGGAAGCCTGGCCAGTGCGCGGACATTGCTCCACCAAATCGCAGGTACCGCAGGGTCGCTTGGCTTTGAAGAGCTGGGCCAGGAAGCGCGCACGGTGGAAACAGAAATTGATGACCATTTAAACGGGGCCGATGCAGATCTGGCGATCTGTCCCGGCGCGTTGATTTATCACATGAGCGATTTTGTCCAGCTTTGCCAGACTTTGACCGCCGCACAGCCCGAAACTGCGCAGTCGGCCTAGTTTAAAACACAGCTTTGATCTGATCACCCAGCGTGATTGGATCAAAAGGCTTGCTGATCACAGTAACCGCACCGATCTGGCGCAATTCGTCCAACTCGTTTGCTTGGGCACGTGCTGTCATAAAGATCGCTGGTATATCCGCAAATGCTGGCAGTTCCCGAAGTTTTTCCAGCGTTTCACGACCGGTCATTCCCGGCATCATCATATCCAGCAGCAGTACATCGGGCGTAAAATCATTCGCATGTGAAAGCGCATCTTCGCCGCATTTGCGTTGAACGACTTCGAAACCGCCTGCCATCTCAAGCGATAGCTCAACGATTTCACGGATCGCTTCATCATCCTCTACGTGAAGAAGTTTGATCATACCTGCCCCTTGTAAAGACTATACTTCTGCCTGATGCAGAAACTGTCCGCTAGACCAACCCTTGATTCTAGTTTGGGTTGATTAGCTTGCTTTCTGAGAAAAATCCATAACACTTTCGATGATGTAGTCCATATCTGCCTGAGCTTTGATGATATGGACACTGATCCGATCATCTTTTTCCCGCACACCATCGGATGATAGGCTGACAAGCCGCGCATCTGGTTGTTGCTGAACGATTTCCTTAAGCAACACCGCCGCGTCCCCGTCTGGTAAGGTCCAGTCCAGAATGATGACATCCCAAGGGCCACCATCCGACAACATCGCTCTGACATCCTTTAGGCGGGTGACGTTTTGCACGTCCGCATAGGGCTTCAGACCCGCGTGGATCACTTCGGCAAAATCTTCATCGTCTTCGAGATGCAAAACCTTGAGCCGCTCATTTTTCTTAGTCCGCAGCTGTTTGATTGCAGGAGGTGCCGGTTTCCGTGAGGGTTCTACGATCTGGCAAGTAAACCAGAATACGGTCGGTCCATCCGGCTTGCTTTCAAATCCGATGTCGCCACCCTGACGCCATACGATCTGGCGGCTGATATTCAGACCCAGCCCTGTACCGCCATTGGCACGTGTGTCTGATCCGTCGGCTTGCGAAAAACGCTGGAAAATGCGCCCTTTAAACGATTCAGGCACCCCTTTCCCAATGTTCTGGACATAGACAATCGCGACCTTGTCCAGCTTTTCGACAGTGATCTTCACCTCTGTACCATCATAAGAATACTTGCATGCATTCGAAATCAGGTTTGCCATTACCTGCATCATGCGCCCCGAATCTGCGATAACGTGCAGCTCTTCCTCGGGAAGCTCGACAACTAACGTCGATTTGTGGGTCACGGCGAATGGCAGCATTTCGTTGTGTGACGATCGTATCAATTCCCCAAGGTCGACCTCGACCATGTTAAAGCTGATCTCGCCCGACGAAATCTTTTCGAGGTCCAGAATATCATTCACAATGTCGGTCAGGCGGTTCGAGTTTGACCGGGCAATCTCGATCAGGCGAAGCGAGGAAGCCGGCAGTTTGTCACGTGCGGCTACCTCGATCAGGCCAAGCGCCCCCTTGATCGAGGTCAGCGGTGTGCGCAATTCATGGCTAACCGTAGAGATAAATTCGCTCTTGATCTGGTCGATCTTCTTTTTATCCGTTATATCAATAACTTGAGCGATAAACACATAAGATCCGGCATTCTTGTCAAACGTCCAGGTAACGTTAAAGAAACCCCAGCGATGCCCCCCGTCTTTGTGAAGTATCCGGAACTCCCCGCGAAAAATATCTTGGATGCCAGACTTCATCGTCTCCTGAACCGCATCAATCAATCCGCCCATCTCGTTCTCTGGGATGACCTTGCTCAGGTTGAAATCCTTCAGCATCTCATCCCGGGAATACCCAGTCAGATCGCACATGGCCGAATTCACGCCAATAAAATATCCGCCATTGTTGAGCGTCGCCATACCAACGGGGGCGGCCTCTTGCACGGTACGGAACCTTTGTTCGCTGGCCTCCAGCGCATTGCGCGCATGGCGCAGATCGGTCACGTCGATTTGCGTACCGACCATGCGCGCTGCTTTGCCATCGGCATCACGCTCAACGACCACAGCATCCGATTTCATCCAACGCCAGCTGTCCCCAAACCCCATCCGGTATTCCGAGATCGACCGGTCTGTCTCTCCGTTGATGCATTTCCGGTCTACCTCGAACAAAATCGGAAGGTCATCCGGATGAATCCGGTTCATAAAGATGCCCTGCGGATCCTCGGCGTCTTGATCAACGCCCATGATATCCCGCCACGTATGCGACACCACCGATGTACCGGTCTTCAGGTTTATTTCGAACACGCCGATCTGAGAGCCAGACAGCGCCGCATCAAACCGCTGTTTTGTTACGGCCAGTTCGTCCACCACCTCAACGTTGGCAGTTACATCGCGAACAATCACTGTTGTGCGACGTTTTCCATTCAAGGTGACCCAGCGGTTTGTCTGAAGATCAAGATACAGTTCACGCCCCTCAAGGGTATGACCCAATGCATTATAGCCTTTTTGCATCTCGCTTTTTGGTATTTCAGTGACGAAATTCTTGAGTGGCAGTCCGCTTAGACCTTCGCGCTCGCCGCCAAAGCAGGTCGTTGCGGCATGATTTGCGAACAAGATTTTCAAATCTTCATCGAGGATAATCACAGCAACGACCGTATTTTCCACGAGCGACCTGTTTTCTTCTTCTCGCGCACTGATCTGTTTGCCCCGTAGTGCTGCGATCTCGGCCAGGCTTTCATTGCGGGCCCGTAACGCACGCATCGCAAATGCCAACATGACGGATAACAACAGCCCGCCCAACAAGATGAAATACGGTCCACGCAAGTTGAACGACGTGTCAAAAAACTTCGTGCTTTGGTATTCAAGCGTCCAAGGTCGGCCAAATATCTCCAAAGAATATTTCGCAACCTGAGTACCTTGTGAATCAGGCTCCTGCTCGGTGGCATAAATTAATGTGTCCGGGTTAGCCGCGTTCCCGTCATAGACTTGAAAGTCGAAATAATTCTCCAATCCCGGGCTCAGATTTCCCATCAAATTACGCCCGATAAAGGGCGCATAAACCCAGCCGCGCAATTCTTCATCCCTAAAATACGGCTTCAGAATAAGGAAACCGGGCTGTGCGGTCTCATCTTGCACCAACAAAATCCGGGGCGTGATCTGCGGCAAACCCGTTTCGCGGGCACGATTGGCGGCTTCACGGCGGCCTTCCTCGAAACTGATATCCAACCCGACAGCTTGGGCGTTAATATCAACCGGCGCGATATATTTGATCAGGTATTTTACGTCGCTGTCGGTTTCGGGATGCGCCGAAAAATCAGGCGTCCCGTCCGCACGCATCTTCGCGACAAATTCCGCGACTTCGTCTTTTGGAACCGGCTCGATAAAACCGATGCCGTTAATACCAGGTAGTGAATTTTTTATATCAATGGTGCTGGCAAAGATTTCAAAATCATCTGACTCGATATTTTCTGATGCATGCAGCATCCCCGCAGCGCCATTCAGGCTTTGCAGGTAAATATCCAATCGGGTCTTCAGCGCCTGAAGCCCGTCTTCTGTCAGCCGCTGAAATTCAGCATGTGCCGCGACTTGGCCGATGCGTCGACTTTCTGCGAACACTCCCAAAGTCACGAAAATGCAAAATACAACAAGAAGGATATCGAGACGCTTGAACAACCAACAAATCCATTCAAAATCATGCCCATGCCTGCCGCACTTAAGGCTCGGGATAGGAGAAACACCAAATTCGTTTATAGGTTGTGTTTTTTTCTCAAACAACCAAAAAGCCTCCTTGCCCGCAGGGATTGTGGCGAAAGGCGAAACAATTTTACTTATTGCGTTTCGTCCCAGTTTTGCGTGCTTTTGGGAAAGACCAGCATGGCGCGGAAATCATTAACGTTCGTCAGGGTCGGCCCGGTAACGATCTGACCGCCCGCCGTTTTGAAAAACCGATGGGCATCATTCCTCGCCAGCGCCAATTCCGGGTCAACATCCGCCTCTTTGGCCTTGCGTAACGTGGCAGGCCCGATGCACGCCCCGGCCACTTCGTCTGCACCATCGACCCCGTCCGTATCACAGGCCAGCGCCCAAATATCTGCAGCACCGCCCAAGGCCAACGCCAGGGCAAGGCAATATTCGGCGTTTGGCCCGCCGATCCCGTCCCCGCGCCGTGTGACCGTCAACTCTCCGCCTGACAACATCAACACGGGTTGGTCACCCGGTTTCATGGCTGCTTGCGTGGCAAGGGCAAGCTTTGCGTGTTCGGTTGCAACATCACGGGCCTCCCCTTCTAGGTCATTGCCCAAACGGACAACCTGCAAATCCAAGGACTGGGCAAGCGTTTCGGCCGCATCCAACGATTGCTTTGGGGCCGCGTAAATCTGGTTGGTCACCCGTGACAGTCGCAGATCATCCGGCTTAATCACCTGTGATCCCTTTGACAGGGCCGCACTGACAGAGGCAGGTACAACGATCTTCCAACGGTCCAGAATGGCCTGCGCATCCGCAACCGTGCTTGCATCCCCGACGGTCGGCCCCGACCCGATCATCGCCATATCGTCGCCCGGCACATCGGAAATCATCAGCGCCAGCATTGCAGCCGGATAAGCCGCCGCCGCCAGTTGCCCGCCTTTGACCTGCGACAGGTGTTTGCGCACCACATTCATTTGCTGGATCGGCGCACCAGACGCCAACAGCCCTTGGTTCACCGCCTGCTTTTCGGCAAGGGTGATATCGCCCAAGGGTGCCACCAGCAACGCCGACGCGCCGCCAGAAATCAGCGCAAGCACGAAATCGTCCTCGCCCAATCCATCCAGCAAGGCCAGCATCCTTTGGGTCGCGACGACCCCTGCCTGATCGGGCACAGGGTGCGCCGCCTCGACGATCTCAATTCCCTGACAAGGCCGGGCATAGCCGTAGCGGGTAATGACCAGACCCTCGCAAGGGCCCCATTCGGCCTCCACGGCCTCGGCCATGCGCGCGCTGGCCTTGCCCGCCCCGATGACAACAACCCGACCTGCGGGTCGTGCAGGCAAGAACCGTGCCAGACTTTGCATGGGATCAGCCACTTCGACAGCGGTGTCGAACAAACTGCGCAGCAGCGCCTCAGGGTCGGGAAGGGTCATAAAACGTCTCTAAACTTGCTTAAAAGCCGACAGCGCAGCCGTCTTTGCGATGGTCTGATCCAGCCACATATCCATCACCCTGCCGCGCGATCAGTTGCGCACCGCCAAACCCAAAGGCGTTGTCGGGTGCCTCGCGGGTGATTTTGTGGCCCATGGCTTCCAATGCGGCAACTGTCTCATCCGGCATGGTGCTTTCAACGGCCACCTCCAGCCCCGTCACGAAACGCCAGCGTGGCGCGTCACTAGCGGCTTGGGGTGATTGACCGTGCACCATCATCCGCGTGACCATTTGCACATGACCCTGCGCCTGCATCGGGCCACCCATGACGCCAAAGCTCATCAACGGTGCGCCCTCTTGCATCACAAAACCCGGAATGATCGTTTGGAAGGGCCGTTTGCCGGGACCGATCTGGTTTGCATGACCGGGTGTCGTCACAAACCCTGCGCCACGGTTTTGCAGGCTGATCCCTGTATCAGGCACAACAACACCCGATCCGAACCCCATATAGTTCGACTGGATCAACGACACCATCATACCCGACGCATCTGCCGCTGTGATATAGACAGTGCCACCATGTTTCGGCGCGCCCTCAACTGCCATTTTCGCCTTGTTAGGGTCAATTTCCGCGGCCCGCCGCGCCAGATACGCGGGGTTCAACATCTCGCTTGGCGTGACATCCATATGCGCGGGGTCGGCAACAAAAGCCTCGGCATCGGCGAGGCCAAGCTTGATGGCTTCGATCTGCAAATGCAGCGCCTGCGGGCTGTCGGGAGCATGGCTTGCCAGATCGAAATGATCCAGAATCCCAAGTGCTGCCAGCGCCGCGATCCCCTGCCCGTTTGGCGGAATTTCATGCAAGGCAACGCCTGCGTAATCCTGATGCAAGGTGCCGCACCAATCGACGCTGTGATCCGCCATATCGGACATCGACAAAGCAGACCCGTGCCGCGCGGCATCTGCCACAATCTTCTCGGCCAGTTCGCCGGTATAAAACGCCGCGCCCTTGGTCTGGGCAATCAGCCGCAGCGATTTCGCCTGCGCGGGGTTTCGGAAAATCTCACCCGCCTTGGGCGCGCGGCCACCGGGCAAAAAGCAGTCTGCAAAACCGGGCTGCTGGCCCAATGTCTTGCCCGCCATTTCCCACAGCCGCGCGATGATCGGCGACACGGGAAACCCGTTTTCAGCATAGTCTATTGCAGGGCCAAACAGGGTCTCGAACGGCAACGCGCCAAAACGATCCGACAGCGCAACCCAGGCCGAAACAGCCCCCGGCACCGTGACGCTGCCCCAGCCGCGCTCTGTTACTTCGGTCGCGGTCAATCCGGCGGGTGATCTGCCCGACGCATTCAAACCATGCAGCGCATCCCCGTCCCACAGAATTGCAAAACCATCGCTGCCAAGGCCATTCCCGGAAGGTTCAACAACAGTCAGCGCAATCGCCGCAGCTAGGGCCGCATCAACAGCATTCCCGCCTTTATACAGCATGGAAAGCCCGGCTTGGGCTGCCAAAGGTTGCGATGTTGCAACAACATTGCGGGCCAGCAAAGGACCACGGCGAATATCATAAGGAGTGTCATAATTCATGCCCTATCCTGCGACCGGAACTGACCAAGACGCAAGTGGATAAGTGGCATAAATCTCCCGCCTAAATATTGGGCACATTTCATCACACGAAATCACATCCCAAGGAGTGTTTTGCAAATGTCCCTTGTGGTTCCTGAAATGCGCCGTAACGTTGATATATGGAAAAAAACAAACAATTTTTTGACGAAATGATTGCAGGGCCGGATACGGTCACGGCCCCTTATGCTGGCTATAGCAAATGGTTCGAGGAGCAAGACCCGGCCCATCTGACGCGCAAATCGCAAGAGGCCGAAACCTTCTTTCGCCGCAGCGGGATCACCTTTAACGTCTATGGTCAGGCCGAAGCCCAAGAACGGTTGATCCCCTTCGATCTGGTGCCACGCATCATCGCGGAACGCGAATGGGCAAAGCTGTCAAAAGGCATTGCGCAGCGGGTCACCGCAATCAACGCCTTTATTCACGACGTCTATAACCGCCAAGAGATCTTGCGCGCGGGCGTCGTGCCCTATGAACTCGTTGCCAAAAACGAGGCGTTCTTGCCGCAGATGATGGGCTTCAGCCCCCCCGGCAAGGTCTATACCCACATTGTCGGCACCGATATCGTGCGCACCGGACCAGACGAGTTTTTCGTGCTCGAGGACAACGCCCGCACCCCGTCTGGCGTGTCTTATATGCTGGAAAACCGCGAAACGATGCTGCAAATGTTCCCTGAACTTTTCAGCCGCGTGCGGGTCAAGCCGGTCAGCACATACCCTGACAGCCTCCACCGCGCCTTGTGCGACAGTGCCCCGCCTGCTTGTACCGGCAAGCCGCGTGTCGCCGTTTTGACGCCGGGCATTCATAACTCGGCCTATTTCGAACATTCATTCCTTGCCGATCAAATGGGCGTTGAACTGGTCGAAGGCCATGATCTGCGCGTCGTCGATGGCCGGATCGCCATGCGCACGACGCTGGGGTATGAACCTGTTGATGTGCTGTACCGCCGGATCGACGACGAATATCTTGATCCGCTGAACTTTAACCCGGAAAGCATGTTGGGCGTGCCCGGCATCATGGATATCTACCGTGCAGGCGGCATCACGATTGCCAACGCACCCGGTGCCGGTATTGCCGATGACAAGGCGATCTACTCCTACATGCCCGAAATCATCGAATTCTACACCGGCGAAAAGGCAATCCTGAAGAACGTCGAAACCTATCGCTGCGCCGAACCCGATGCGTTGAAATATACGCTCGATAACCTCAAGGATCTGGTGGTCAAAGAGGTGCACGGCTCAGGCGGCTATGGCATGTTGGTTGGCCCTGCCGCCAGCAAACAAGAGCTTGAGGACTTTGCCGCAAAACTGCGCGCGCGCCCCAGCAACTATATCGCACAACCGACGCTATCGCTTTCGACCGTGCCGATCTTTACCGATGGCGGGCTTGCCCCGCGCCACGTTGATCTGCGGCCCTATGTGCTGGTGTCCCCCAAGGGGATCGAAATTACACCGGGCGGGCTGACGCGGGTGGCGTTGCAAGAAGGGTCGCTGGTGGTCAACTCAAGCCAGGGCGGCGGGACCAAAGACACTTGGGTTTTGGAGGAGTAGCACAATGCTAGGCAAAACCGCAGGGGGTCTGTATTGGATGTTCCGGCTGCTGGAACGCGGCGAAAACACCGCACGCATGGTCGAAGCCGGCTTTCGCATGGCGCTTACCCGATCCACCGACAGTGAATCCGAATGGAAATCTGTTGTCACGACATCCGGTGTGCGCACGGGATATGACCAAGTTTACGATCACTATGCCGCCCGCGAAGTCATCGATTATCTGCTGCGCGACACGCGCAACCCGTCCAGTGTCCTGTCGGTCAGCAAAGCAGCCCGTGATAACGCGCGTCTGGTGCGGACCGCGCTGACCACCGAAGTCTGGGAGGCCGTGAACGAAAACTGGATGGTCCTGACCGAATTGTTGCAGACCCCCGTGCAGGAAAAGGATTTGCCCGCTGCCCTTGCCACCATTCGCCAGCATTCGGCACTGGTGCGGGGGGCCTTGCACGGTACGATGCTGCGCAATGATATCTACGATTTTTCACGCATCGGAACGTTTATTGAACGGGCCGACAACACCGCCCGCATTATCGACGTTAAATATTACACGCTGCTGCCATCGGTCAAATTTGTCGGGTCTTCGCTGGATAACGTGCAATGGGAAACCGTGTTGCGGTCCGTATCTGCGCACCGGTCGTTTCGCTGGCTTAATCAAGGCGACATGACCGCCTCGGCGATTGCCGATTTTCTGATCCTTGACCGTCGCCTGCCTCGATCCTTGCTGTTCTGCGTGAGCCAGGTCGAAGACCAACTGGAAGCCCTGGCCGAAGATTACAACGTCCGTGTGCCTTGTAACGACATGGCAAAGAAACTGAAAAAAGAAATGAAATCACGTGACATCGCCACGATCTTTGAGGATGGCCTGCACGAATTCATCAGCGAGTTCATCGGCAAGAACAATGCCCTTGGATTGCAGATCGAAACCGATTTCAGGTTCAACAAATAGGCTGCCCAGATATGTTACTCCAGATCAGCCACACCACCGAATACAACTACGATCAGCCGGTGGATTATGCCTTGCAGCAGGTACGCCTGACACCCCAGGTGCTGGATTGTCAGAAAACCCTGGATTGGAAGATCACGGTCAAAGGCGGCATGATCGAAGCCTCTTATATCGATCACCACGGCAACACCGTGCATCTGATCAACGTCGATGCAGGGGGCCAGTCTATCACCATCACTGCCGCCGGTTCAGTCGAGACGACCGACACCGCAGGTATCATCCCGCTGCCCAAAAGCGGCCCGCCGCTGTGGTATTTCAGTCAGCAAACACCCCTGACCGCAGCAGGCGACGCGATTACCGAGCTTGCTGCTGAAAGCGAAAGCCACGAAAATATCCTGAACCGTCTGCACGCCTTGTCGCGCATGATCGCGGAACGGGTCAGATATGGCAAAGACGGCACCTATGTCGTGACCACCGCAGAGGAAGCGATGCAAGGTGGCACAGGCGTTTGCCAGGATCACGCACATATCTTTATTGCGGCGGCGCGCGCTGGCGGGATTCCCGCGCGCTATGTCAGCGGCTATCTGATGCTGAATGGTCAAATCGACCAAGAGGCAAGCCACGCCTGGGCCGAAGCCTATGTCGAAGGGTTGGGTTGGGTCGGCTTTGACGTATCAAATGCGCAATCCCCCGATGAACGCTATGTTCGACTGGCCGTCGGGCGCGATTACCACGACGCGGCACCTTTTTCGGGGATGCGCGTCGGCAGTGCCGCAGAAACGATGATTGTAAATCTGCAGGTCCAGCAGTAAAGCGGGCCAACAGCTTGCGGTACGTCCCAAGCGATCAATCAAACGGATATCCATACGATGACCTACTGCGTTGCACTTCGC
>NZ_BLWI01000003.1 GCF_013282155.1 Sulfitobacter sp. HGT1 | reverse complement strand
ATATAGGGTGATCTTGTAGTCGCGTGTTTGTGCCATTTTGTGGCCTCCTATGACGGCTGCTGAGACAATCTCGTGCGTTGAAGTCCGCCAGCAGGAAAAGGCCGCCCTCAATCAGAGAGCGGCCTAAAATTTGATTAACAGGAGGGAAGGGACGTCAGTATTCTGATGGCAGAAGCAACGTCAGAACGCGGCGCGTCTGTTCCGGATCAGTTGGCACATCTGAGCCCATTTCATAATTGACGTCATACAAATCCACTTTAAACCAGATCGTTGTGCCAAAGACCTCAACCGCGCCAAACTCATGCCAGCCGTGGGGGTCATTGTCGGGCGTGAACGCCTCAAACGCTGCCACTTGGCGCGTGGCGGCCAGACGTGCGTCCGGACCCAAGGCTGCGACACCGGAAGTCATCACAAACTGACCTTTGGGCGTGTCTTCAGCATCGTTGAAGAACATGATCGATTTGCGGAATGCATCGTTTTGGGCTGCGATCAGTGCGGCCTCGGTCGTAGGGTTGTTTTGCAATACAGTAGTCATGGGTCGTCTCCGTGCAGGCGAGCTGAACCAATTTCAGCCTGGGGCACCCGCCAGTCGGAAAGGGCCGCCCTTTTTGCAAGGACGGCCCAAATAGATACTGCTGTCTGAAAGTGCTGGACTAAGCTGCTGTTTCGCTCAAGAAAGCTGGCAGCGCATCTGGCGCAGTATCTTCAACATCTGAGTCTGTTTCACCGTCATCTTCCGCTTCATCAACGTCTGACGGACTTGGCGAACTGGACGTCTCCACCAGATCATCGGCACCCTTGAATGCCATACCATCAGGAAGCCAGCGGGCCGTTTTGGAGGCAACCACTGCGTCAAAGCCTTCCGTTTCGGCGGCATTCTCAGCGAATGCACGTTCCATCGCGGCCGCAATATCGCCTTTGCGTTCTCTGCTGCGTTCCTCGGCATAATCGTCGCCGACAAGTTTACGGGCCATTGAGACCGCGTGACCTTTGTTGACCCGCCCCCAGTATGTCGAAGCTGTCGGGCGCCAACAGGCTGCAACATCGACGTCCAAACGCGCACCAATTTCCTCGATGATCGGGGTAGGGTGGTTGTCTGACAGAAGCTGCGGCTTGATCGCCAGACCCACGGCCCAAGCGAACAAGGCTTGCTTCTGGGGCCGGGGAAGCGCGGACATCGCTCGAAAGTCGTCTGGTTTTTCCAGCTCCATCCACTCGATCGCAAGATCCTGCTCCAGCGCATCAAGCATCTTTTGTGCGACCGTGTCGACGTGCAGGGTCTCACGGTTTTGGGCCAGGAACGGACTGATTGAGATATTGAGCGCCTCTGTTCCGTAGGAACGTGACAATGCCTGTTCACACAATGCATAGAGCATCGCATCAAAGGCCACGTCATAATCTGCAGCCAAATGCGCGCGCAGAATATGCTGACGCGAAGCACGCAGGTCATCTGCCAGACTTGCTGAGATACCATCTGCTTTGCGCAGCGTTGTCGCCGGGTCCGAGACTGGAACGGGTGCTGAGGACGTCGGAAGGGTCACATTCGGGCGGGTAACAATAATCTCCGCATCACCATCTACGGGATCTTCAGTCTGCTCCGCAGCGACGGGAATGTCCTCAGGACGCACCAAACCCTTCTCGACCCGCAATGCGCCGTCATGACCAATCGTGACGACGCACCCTGCGATCGCCTGATCCGCAGTTGCGTAGGGCTGACGCGCCTTCTGCAGGGCTTCGATTTCGCGCAGCCGCGGCTCAATGGCGTTATATTCATCTGCCTCGGCATCCGTCCAATCTGCACCGTCACTAGCCGCTGCCAGTTCTTCTTCTCGTGCCATCAGAGCATTCTCTTCGGCCAGCAGGTCAGCATCAGGTTCAATGTCTTGTGGATAGACGCGCCCAAAACTCCGGAAGGCACCGTAATCGATGGACAAGTGCACTTCGACCCACTTCCAATCTGCTTCGTATACTTTTGCCGCGTCTTGAAGCTTTTCGACCGCAAGACGTTCCAGAAGCTCAGGGTTTTCCATATGGGCTGCCGCATTATCGTCGAAAAGGTCACGTAACAGGACACCACCTGCCGCTTCATAGGCCTCAATGCCGACAAAGCGCCCGATGCTTGAACTGGCAGAATGTGCCGTCTCGGTCAGCTGACGTTTGATGGACTGCGGATGAATGTGATAGCTGTCTTTGACTGCGTTCCAGACCGTCAATTGACGATCATGATCATCGGTCAAGGTGAACGCCATGACGCATTCCAGTGTCAGCTCACCGGCGCGGAATTGCTCGATAAGTTCTGGCGCGATACGGGCCAATTTGAGACGACGGCGCACCAGATCAACACTGACGCCAAACTTTAGTGCAATGTCGTCTTCTTTGCGGCCCTCGGCGATCATCTGCGCAAATGCTTCGAATTGGTCTGCAGGATGCATGGCCGCGCGCTGGAGATTTTCCGTTGTCGAAGTGACAATCGCGTTTTGCTCATCTTCGACCAAACACGAGACAGGATGATCGTTCGGGATGATACCATCAATTGCCAGCTGCTTGAGCGCCTTCAAGCGACGACCACCTGCATCCACTGCGAATTTCCCGTCAGGCAACACATGAACGACAAGGTTTTGCTTGATACCGTTTTCGCGAATACTGGCGAGAAGTTCTGCGTCGTCGGTCGCACTCGCCGCAACTTTGCGCACATTGAGCTGGCTAAGTTCCAACTGATCCAGCGGGATCATGCGGAGGTCCTGGGTCATTGCGATCGCGGTCGTGGCGGCGTCAGCAGTTTTAGTGGCCACCGGCGGCTTTGTAATCTTCGCTTTGGTTTGGGATTTTGCCATGGGTTTCGTCCTTTTGGACGGGCCCGGATGAGACTCTCTCAATCCTTTCAAGCCCGGCAATCGGGCTTCCCTTTCTCTGGCTCTTCTATAAGGGTAACACTGAGCACAGCTTCGAAATTGCTCGTGTCTATCGGCTATATGAATTATCCCATCGAGGATTCGTGTCCACGTGTCACATCTCTAAGGCAATCCGCTCCGATCGCTGTTGACTTCCCAGACGACTTCCATAGACTTCCATCTTAATCAGGGGGGTCTCATGAGCGGTAATTTCTACAATTTCGCAGCAATACGCGGCGTGCAGGCTGGAACCGAATATTATGTGATCATGGTGCCACTTAAGATGGTCCCAAAGATTTTCGAATTCGATAGCCAGGAACTGCCCGCAGACCTGCGCGCTCAACGCGTTTTGTCAAATGTCCGCGTTCCCCAGATTGCATCCTATCTGTCCGAAAACTTCGAAGAATATACCCTTTCGTCGCTTTGCGCATCTGTGGACGGTGATCTTGAGTTTTCCTCTGCCAACGACAGCCTTCAGTTTCGCAATGTCGGCGAACTCAGGCTATCGATGACTGCGAGCATCATCTTGAATGACGGACAACATCGTCGAGCAGCAATTGAAGAGGCTCTAAAAACACGACCCAAGCTAGAAAACGAAACGATTTCAGTTGTTCTCTTTGTGGATGAAGGGTTGGGGCGCTGCCAGCAAATGTTCGCAGACCTAAACAAAAATGCAGTGCGCCCATCTGGGTCGCTGAATGTCCTTTATGACCGCAGGAACCCATTAGCACGTTTGAGCACGCGAGTGCTGGAGGAAATCCCGTTTTTTCAGGAATTCATTGAGTTAGAAAAAACGTCGCTCTCAAACCGAGCCAAAAAGCTCTTCACCTTGTCCAGTCTGAATCAAGCCAACAAATGGCTGGCTGGGCAAGAAGCGGACCGGTTTGGTGAAGACACCGAAAGCACTGTGATCGCCTATTGGGATCAAGTCTCTGAAGTGATCCCAGACTGGCAAAAATTGATGCGAGGTGCGACAACAGCGGGCGATTTGCGCAAAGAAACTGTCCATGCCCATGGCGTCATGCTCCAAGCCTTTGGCGCTTTGGGGGCGCGGCTGATCGCAGCAAAGCCAGACGGGTGTGTTGGTTTTCATTGAGAACTGACCCGGTATTTTCACCGAGATTTGACCCACCCTTTATTGTTTATCAGCGGTCATGATTTGGTCAATGGCTGCGTCTCCTTTCGTGTTTTCTTTGCAGCTTCTGAGCTGGCCTTAAAGCGGTAGCTGTCGTTGCCGGTTTCGAGGATGTGACACCGGTGGGTGAGGCGATCGAGCAATGCTGTTGTCATCTTGGCATCGCCAAAGACCTGCGCCCATTCGGAGAAGCTGAGATTGGTTGTGATGATGACGCTGGTGCGCTCATAGAGTTTGCTCAGCAGGTGGAACAACAGCGCGCCACCTGATGCGCTGAACGGCAGGTATCCAAGCTCGTCCAGGATCACGAGATCGATCTTGGTCATCATTTCGGCCAGCTTCCCGGCCTTGCCGAGCGCCTTTTCTTGCTCGAGCGCATTGACCAATTCCACGGTTGAGTAGAAGCGCACCTTGCGCTTGTGATGCTCAATGGCCTGTACGCCGATGGCCGTTGCGACATGGCTTTTGCCGGTTCCTGGTCCACCGATCAGCACGACATTCTCAGCGTTGTCCAGGAACGCCCCGCGATGCAGCTGTCGTACAGTGGCCTCGTTGATATCGCTGGACAGGAAGTCGAAGCCAGCGAGGTCTTTGTAGGAGGGGAACCGCGCGACCTTTGTCTGGTAGGCGATAGAACGGACTTCCCGTTCAGCGATCTCAGCTTTGAGCAATTGAGATAGCATGGGTATTGCAGCTTCGAACGCAGGCGCGCCTTGGGCGACCAGGTCTTCCACTGCATTTGCCATGCCATAGAGCTTGAGGCTGCGCAGCATGATCACAATCGAAGCTCCTGCAGGGTCATGACGCATGGCGCTTCTCCCCATCCTGCCTCAGATCATCGTAGCGATCCACGTTTGCTTCTGGTGCCGTCTCAAGCGACAGCGCATCGGGTGGATCGATCTCGGGCAGATTACCCTGCTTTCCATCAACTAACCGGTGCAGCAGATTCAGGATGTGCGTCTTGGTGGGTACGCCTGCTTCTAGGGCCAGTTCCACAGCAGCCAGAACTGCATCCTCGTCGTGGTGCAGAACCAATGACAGGATATCGACCATCTCGCGATCTCCGCCTTCTTTGCGAAGCATGTGGCTTTGCAGTTGGCGGAAGGCATCTGGCATCTCAGCAAAGGGCGCGCCGTTGCGCAACGCTCCAGGTTTGCGTTGGATTACAGCGAGGTAATGACGCCAGTCATAGATAACGCGACCGGGCTTACGGTGTGATCGATCTATGATGCGCTCGTGGGAACAGACCGTTTGACCTTCTGCCACTATGACCAGCCGCTCTGGGTAAACATGCAAGCTAACACGCTGATTGGCAAAACTGGCCGGTACGCTGTAACGATTGCGCTCGAAGGTGATCAGGCATGTTGGCGATACGCGCTTGCTGTGCTCGACAAATCCATCAAATGCTGGCGGCAATGCCATCAACAGGGACTTCTCCGCTTCCCAAGCATCGGTAATAGTGCCGGGTAGATCCCGGTGCGGGGTCTCAGCCCACAGGGCGATACAACGATCCTCCAGCCAATGGTTCAACTCATCCATATCCTTGAACACCGGCATAACTTGCCACATGCGATTGCGCGCATCTTGAACATTCTTCTCAACCTGGCCTTTCTCCCAACCGGCGGCCGGATTGCAAAACTCCGGCTCAAAGACGTAATGGCTGGCCATCGCGTTGAAACGGGCGTTGATATCGCGTTGCTTGCCTTTGCCGACCCGATCTACCGCCGTCTTCATATTGTCATAGATTCCGCGTCCCGGTACGCCGCCGAAGACGCGAAATGCGTGCCAGTGAGCGTCAAACAACATCTCGTGCGTTTGCAGGGGATAGGCACGCACCAAGAATGCGCGGCTGTGCGACAGCTTGATATGGGCCACTTGCAGCTTGACCCGCTCGCCACCAACATTGGCCCAGTCTTCGCTCCAATCAAACTGGAAGGCTTCGCCAGGCTGGAACACCAAGGGCACATAAGTGCCGCGCCCCGCCGTCTGTTCCACACGATGTCGATCCGCGCGCCAACTCCGCGCAAAAGCGGCGACCCGCGCATAAGAGCCATCGTAACCCAGCTTCACCAGATCAGCGTGCATCTGCTTCAAAGTCCGTCGTTCCTTGCGAGACTTACGCGTCTGAGCCAAAAGCCAGGCCGACAAACGATCCGCATAAGGATCAAGCTTGCTCGGACGCGCAGGCGTTTTGAACTTCGGCTCACTGGCACCCTCGCGCAGGTACTTCCTGATGGTATTACGAGACAGCCCAGTGCGCCGTGAAATCTCGCGAATTGGCATTTTGTCACGTAATGCCCAACGTCGTATGACACTCAAAAATCCCATGTCGATCACTCCATATCTCCCTGATCAGAATCGTCAGGGCAATGTGTTCACATGGGTCAATTCTCAGTGAAAATTTATGGGGCTACCGGGTCAGTTCTCAATGAAAACCAACATTACCTGACGATGTTGCCGAGCTGAAGGCGATCATCCGTGCGCAACAGGATCAGAATGCGCGGCTTGAGGCCTTGGTCGCCTCCTTCAAAAAGGCGCTCTTTGGGACCAAATCCGAGAAGATTGACCCGGCCCAGTATGAGCTGGAACTCGAAGATATCGAGACCGCCATCGCGCAGGTGGAAGCCGAGATTGATGCAGACGAACGCACAGCAGCGGTCCGGCCAGAAAAACCGCGCCAAATCAACCGGGGGTCACTGCCCAAGCACCTGGAACGGGTTGAGGTGGTCATTGAGCCCGAGCGCGCCTGCGGATGTGGCACTGAGCGTCATGTCATAGGCGAGGATGTCAGCGAACGGCTGGACATCGTCCCGGCCCAGTTCCGGGTGATTGTCACCCGCCGTCCCAAATATGCCTGTCGCTCTTGTGAGGAGGGCATCACGCAGGCTTCAGCATCCGCCCACATCATCGCGGGCGGTATGCCAACCGAGGCCACCTTGGCCCATGTGATCGTGTCCAAATATGCGGATCACTTGCCCCTTTATCGACAAGCCCAGATCTACAGCCGCCAGGGGATCGATCTGGATCGTTCGACCTTGGCAGCGTGGGTCGGGAAATCGGCGTTCGAGTTAACCCCAGTCTACGATGCCCTGATGGCCGACCTGAAGCATTCCACCAAACTCTTCATGGATGAAACGCCCGCGCCGGTTCTGGCCCCGGGACGGAAAAAGACAAAAACCGGATACTTTTGGGCCCTTGCCCGTGATGACAGGCCATGGAGCGGTGAGGACCCACCCGGTGTGGCGTTTACCTATGCGCCCGGTCGTTCCGGCCAGTATGCAGACAACATCTTGAAAGGCTTCAGCGGCACCCTGCAGGTGGACGGCTATGCTGGCTATAACCGCTTGCTCAAACGGCCCGCTCAGGATGTGACACTGGCCTATTGCTGGGCGCACGCGCGGCGTAAATTGCACGATGTCACCCAGTCCGGCGCAGCCCCGATCGCGCAGGAAGGCTTGGCTCAAATCCAAGCGCTCTATCGCATCGAAAAAGACCTGCGCGGCCTGAGCGCCGACCAACGATGCGCTGTACGGCAGGAACACTCAAAACCCATTGTCGAAGCCTTCGGTATTTGGCTCGCCCAAAGCCGCGCCCGCGTCTCGGCCAAATCGCCGACCGGAGAAGCCCTGAAATATATCGCCAAATACTGGGACGGCCTGTGCCTGTTCCTCGACGATGGCCGCATCGAACTCGACAACAACCCTGTGGAGCGCACCATACGCCCCATCGCTCTGAACCGTAAAAACGCGCTCTTCGCAGGACATGATGCAGGCGCACAAAACTGGGCCGTCATCGCGTCCCTGATCGAGACCTGTAAACTCAACGGGATCGAACCGCATGGCTATTTGTCTGGTATCCTGACGGCCATCGCAGGTGGGCACAAACAGACGGACATCAAAGAGTTGCTGCCGTGGAACTACGCCAAATCCGTGTGAACGGCGCACCGCTTACCGACTGATTGACTGCAGCTAAGTAGGTCAGTCATGTCAATACATTTAACATAAACTTCATTATGCGAAAAAGAACAAAGAATGAACACGGGTCCTCTTACCCTCACCGTGAGCTGAACACTAAGCAACCGCCCCCCAAAATGAGGTCTTCTTTCCATGAGACTGTTTCAAGCCATCAAGATAAGCCTCATGCGTATCAAATTGTGCGAAGTCGTCAACTCTCGCGGCTAGGTTCTTGCACTCACGCAAGTGACGCGCAGCATGGCGATACCGTTTGACCCGTGAATTTTGCAACGCAAAATCGATCAAGCCGCGTTTCAAAAGTGTGGCGGCCAGTGGATGGCGATCCTCAAGGGCGTCGGACACCGGTCCCAAAAGCTCATAGTGATTTCCATCAATCTCTGCGGCACGGTTTGTGATAAGAACTGCAGCCTGCTCAATCGCGGGCCAAGTCATCAGAAAATGGAGAGCTGTCGTGAAACTCTCAAACCCAAGCGCGTGTTCAAGGGCTCGGCTCTCTGCTTCGACGTCTTCAAAATCAGGTAGTCCGCTGAGCCATGCGCGTAGATGGTCTGCATTTAGGCTGCGTGCAAAACACGTCCACATAAAGTCCCGCGCCACCTCGGGCTGCCCCATCGCGCGCATCACGCTGATCCGGGTCACTTCCCAGTCATAGGGAATCCATCCGCGATCTTTCTCATCGGGCGCATTGATGGCCTCCCATGCTTCCTCAACCCGCCCCGCTTCAAGAAGACGACGCGCGATTTCAGCAGCAACCTGTGGTGCCTTTCGTGCCAGATCACTTTGTTGGTCAATGTAGGCGTCTACATCACCTTCGACATCCGCAATCTGCTCGAGCGCCATGCGCAGCGCGTAGTTGTTCGACAGATCAATTCCCGAAGTGGTGATCCCAGCTTTAAGGTGCTGCAATCCTTCTGAACCCAAGACTGAAGCAAGACCTGATATCAAAGTTGGATAATGCCCATAATCATCATCGGCCAAGGCCTCCAGCAACTGGTCTGCCAGGACAAGCGGGTCCGGCGCGGCAACCTCGGCCATATCGATCAAGCCTTCACAGGCTTCGTAAAAAATCGACTGCACCTTGCCCGTACTGTCATCGCAACGTTCATAGACCCCATTCGCAAGAGCCACGAACCGCCAAATCAGATCAAACGCCCCTGCTGGATCGACCGGCCCAACTTGAGAAACGATGGCGCGTCTCTGCATGTCTAAGTCAGCCGCGAAAGCATTGCGGCCCTGCCAGTCAATAAACGATCGTGATCTTGCAATGCTACTGAGCCGCTTGCGGATCTCCCGAGCGACATCTCCGGAACCGGCTTCGCTTGCCAGCTCCAGCCTCAGCTGCCGCTTTGCGTCAGCATTACCTTTGGTGATATCAAGAAGAAGGTCGGCCAACCGCTCAGCGCCGAGCGCCGCAAGGTTCTTTGTATTCAATGTAGTCTTCGAAGCCATGCAGGAAATTTAGGTCAATATGCAGCTCGAATGCCAGCCCCCTCCTCAAGTTTATGACCATCGCAGATTTGGGAAGACCTGCCCTTCGCTGCATAGCGCATGAACTGACACAGTGCGGACAAAGCGCACCTTCACTGCGGTCGCGCGAATGTCCGGATTTAAGAATTGCGACGTAGTGCCTCTAAGTTAGCAGTTCTACTACAGTGTATGCTGGGTTTACTCTATTTACTTCTCTCCCTCAGGTTCACGCGATTTCAAATAGGCGTGGAACAACTGCTGCTGTGTGCTGATGCCAAGTTTGGCATAGGCGTTACGGCGATGTGATTTTACTGTTGGTAGAGCAATGTCCAAACTTAAACTGATTGAAAGGCTGGAATGCCCTTTCAGGATCATCTGGATGATTTCAGCCTCTCTTGGCGAAAGGATATCGTTCCCAAAAGATGCCAAAGACCGTGATTTCGTTTGGTCCAATGGTAGATTATTAATGGAGTTCGATGCGAGCCTGAGAAACGCGGACCGTATCAGTGGCAAAACGCTTCGCAAAGCGTCCAAATCCGCATCGGGGATACCTTTCGATGCAGCGGCGCGGGCAAGGCTTATTTCACCCACCATGCCGTCTTCTAGTTCAACGAGCACGGACACTTCCCGAAGGCCTTGTGGCCACCCGGGCGTTCGGAAGCTTATCTCTTCAGCATCATCCGCAATAACGTCCGCTGTAGTCGCGCTCCAGTTATCAGGGGCGAGGTCGGCCATGCGGTAAACGCCGCCGCCGAGACCACCCCGTATGGCGTTATGAACGGGATTGATTTCAAAAGTGGAGGTGACATAGCGTTGCACTGCCGCTTTGGAAGAAAGATCAGCGTAGCTGTCAGCCAAGTAGACAGGCGATGCATTTGGTCGGTTCAGCACGGCAAATGCCGCCTCGCAAGGGTACAAAGCAGATACGGCCTCGATAAAACGGTCGGCGCCTGATTGGCCATCGATGACGCTTGCCAGCTTTTCGCTGAAGGCTTGGAAACTTGTCTGCGGCACGGCTATCGGCACTTTCCTTTGTAGAGTCATCCTTTGGGATGATGGCGTTGTCTGGCTTGCTTAGCTAGCAAGGCCAAAAAGGATTAACGCAATGGCAAACACCCCAATTACTCTCGACAGAGAAACCGTTTCTAACGCATTGGGCAAGATCGATATTGTTGAAGCAATGCGAGACCTTTTCACAGAGCTTGGACAAGATCGTGCAGTTCAACCGCCGCAGACCATTACCGAATTTCCCCAAGGCGGTGATTTCATCACATATCTCGGGGCGCTTGGCGGCGCGGGCGTTTTTGGCGCAAAACTGTCACCCTACTTGCCGCGTGACGGCGGCCCCATCATCACCGCGTGGTCGGTTCTGATGTCGATGGAGACGGGCCAACCGCTGGCCTTGCTGGACGCGGGCGCTTTAACGACAGAACGTACCGCCGCGACGACCGCGCTCGCGGTTGATTTGCTCGCGCCAAATGATCGTCCCCTCAAGCTTGCGGTCATTGGTTCAGGTGCTGTGGCACAAGCGCATATGCGTCATGTCGCCGGGCTGCGCGATTGGGCAGATGTGCGTGTGTACTCGCCAAGTTTAGCGAGCGTGCCGGAAACACAGGCAAAATGGCAAGGACTACAATCCGGCATCACCTTAGCCGATACGGCTAAAGTCGCTGTCCAAGAGGCAGATGTCGTCATGCTGTGTACGTCATCGGGTACGCCTGTTGTGGACGTGGCCGATTTTGCCTCAAATGCGCTTGTCACCTCGATCAGCACCAATGTGGCGCGTGCCCATGAAGTTGACCCAGCATTTCTGAAGACCGCACAAGTCTATTGCGACTACCGCGCCACGACACCAAATGCGGCCGGTGACATGGTAATTGCGCAAGAAAGCGGATGGTCTGCGAATGATATCTGCGGCGATCTGGCAGAGCTTTGCGTTGCATCCTGCGCCAAACCTGACGCGGATCGCCCTGTCTTCTTTCGATCCATTGGCCTCGGCCTTGAGGACATCGCGATCGGCTACGCCGTCTATCAACACGCCACAGCGTAAAGGACCTACGCCATGCATATCGAACCGTTCAAAGTCGAGATCTGGATGAACGAGTGGGAAAACCACTGCACCTATAATCTTGCCGAAACCTGCGTTGCCAGCATCACGATTGATGAGTTGCTGCAAATGTCCGGTCGCAACAGCGATGATCTATCTGCGCTGCTGCCGATGAAAATGACCTACGGTGCGATCGAGGGTTCGACCCGTCTGCGGACTGCGATTTCGACGCTTTACGCTGATAAAGACATTGCCAATATCACTGTCACCCACGGGACCATCGCGGCGAATACGCTGGTGCATAAATCATTGGTGTCGCGCGGGGATCGGGTGGTTTCGATCGTGCCCACGTATCAACAGCATTACTCCATCCCTGCAAGCATCGAGGCAGATGTTCAAATCTTGCGCCTACGCGCCGAGGATGGATTCCTGCCTGATCTTGACGCATTGCGTGCCTTGGTGACGCCTGACACCAAACTGATCGCGCTGACAAACCCCAACAACCCCACCGGCGCGTTGATCGAACGCCCGATGCTTGAAGAGATCGCGCAGATCGCCCGCGAAGTTGGGGCCTATGTTCTTTGTGATGAGGTCTATCGTGGCACAGGGCAAACCGGCGATGGCATGACCCCGTCGATTGTGGACGTCTACGAGAAAGGCATCGCCACGGCCGGTATGTCCAAGGCCTATTCCTTGGCTGGCCTACGCGTCGGCTGGGTCGTGGCACCTGCTGAAGTGACCGAGAAGGTTCTGATCCACCGTGACTACGACACGATTTCTGTCGGGATGATCAACGACCATTTCGCGGCGATGGCCTTGGAAAACAAAGACAAACTATTGGCGCGTAGCCAAAAGATCACCCGCGACAACCTTGCGATCCTTGCGGAATGGGTCGCCGCACAACCGCGCATCTCTTGGGTCAAACCAAGCGCCGGAACGACGGCAATGCTCAAGATTGATGTGCCAATCACGTCGCGAGGGTTCTGCGTCGATCTTTTGCAGAAAACAGGTGTTATGATGACCCCGGGCGATGCCTTCGACATGGAGGGCTACGTGCGCATCGGATATTCCAACAGCACCGATGTTCTGAGGGCGGGTTTAGAAAAGCTAAGCACCTACCTGACTGAACTTTCTGAATAGTGCCCAATTGGAGGCGATAATGTACACTCTTCCAAAACTCTGCGCGGCTTTGGTGACTCCATTGGATGCGCGCGGGGCCATTGATACAAGCACACTTTCGCAGCATTGCGCATGGGTCCTTGCCAATGGCTGTGATGGTGCGGTCCTGTTCGGAACGACCGGCGAAGGGCCGTCTTTCGGCCTCACAGAACGCATGCGCGCCCTCGAAGGTCTGATCGCTGATGGCATTGCGCCATCAGCTTTGATCGTGGGAACCGGCTGCGCGTCCATCGAAGACACAGCCGCTTTGACCAAACATGCAACGGATCAAGGGTGCGCAGGCACGCTGATCCACCCGCCTTTCTTTTTCAGGCCAGCTGATGATGATGGTGTGATTGAATTCTACTCAGGTTTGGTTGATCAGCTGGGATCTGAAGTCAGGAATATCGTGTTCTACCACTTCCCCGAAGCAACAGGTGCGGGGATCGGTATTCGCACCATCCGGCACCTTTTATCCGCTTATCCCGGCGTGTTCTCAGGTATCAAAGACAGCTCTGGCGACCTATCGGCAACGCTTGAATATGTTACTCAGTTCCCCGAGCTTTCAGTGTTCACCGGGGATGACAACCTGCTCTGGCCGGTTCTTGAAGCTGGTGGGCACGGCGCAATTACGGCCACGGCAAATTTACTTCCGGCTGAACTTTTCGAAATATCTGAGGGTTGGCGAGCTAACTCCCCCAGTGCTCGGGCGGCGCAATCTCGCATGGAATTAGCTTGGGTTGAAACTCTGCTAAAATTGCCGGTTACCCAAGCCGTGAAAGAGGTGCTTGCCCATCGGTCTAGGAATGGAAACTGGCGAACTCTTCGCCCTCCATTGCGCCCATTGTCCGATGCCGACCAGCAGTTTCTGGCCGCGCGAGGAGAAACTAACTTTTGGAATTTCCCCACATAGCACGCAAATGCCAATGGTATCAGACCACCTTACCGCTCCCAATTCCCGACCTCTGTGTTTTGTTCCAACGCTTATCGGTAGATTTATCAGTATCCCAATACCGGACATTCGTTCAGCGCGCAGCATCAGTGAGTCTGGGCTCACACCCGCCGTTCGCCGCGCGTATCATCAACGGCAGCTCAGGCCAAAACCTCACCCCCACCGAACGCCCCATTAATTAATTTTCCGTGACCAAAACCCCGTTTCAGCCAGTGCACGCTTTGTGCACGGGTTGTGCACGCTTTTCACCCCCCTGTTTCTGGCGATTTGGCCAAAGTTTAACGGGCGGTTTCGCAGCCTTAAGCACTCTGAAAACAAAAAATGCCGTTCCCCGTCAGCGCTTCGCCGTTGCCCAAGGGTGCGCAGCCGCTGCGCACCCTCTTCTCGCACAGGGCCTAGGCCGCCGCTGTCGCCTCGATCTCAAAGAGCAAACCCGGAAGAGCCAAACGCGTCACCCCCAGAAGCGTCATCGGCGGTGCGCAGTTTAGCGGCCCGAAACGCATGCCCAGCAGGTCGAAGTTCTTCAACGCCTCGTCCACATCCGTGGCATAGACCCCAAGCCGGATAACATCTCCAAGCGACATATCCGCTCCGGCCAGCACGGCCTCAAGGTTGTCCAGCGCCAAAGCAATCTGCGCGCGCATGTCGTTCGGATGCTGGGGCTTGCCCTGCCCGTCTACAGCCGTCTGGCCAGCACAAATAAGCTGCCGCCGCGGCCCTTCAATGACTTCTGCCTGATTGTATCCCAGCTTCAAGGACCAGTCCCACGGATTTACGGCTCTGCGTTGCATCTTTGATTTTCCTTTGTTGATTTCGATAAGAAAGCCCTATTGCCAATAAGTGCCAAATTTTGTCACCATATGTGCTAGAGTGGCAAAATGAATATCAGACAGAGACATGACGCCATCGTGCGCAGCCTTCGGCGCAACGGCACATCAACCGTCGCGGAGCTCGCCGAAGAGGTCGGCACCTCCAGACGCACGCTCCTGCGCGACATCGCCGCCTTGCGTGACGAAGGCTTTGTCATCCATTCCGAAAGCGGGCGCGGCGGTGGCGTGCAGCTTGACCCCCAGTCCATGCAAACAACCGCCCGCCTCTCTGTGGCCGAAGTCTTCGCGCTGCTGATCAGCGTGGCCGCCGTGCGCGCCGCCCAGAACCTGCCCTTCTCCGATCTCGCAGATGCAGGCCTCGCCAAGATCGAGCGCGCCCTGCCGTCTGACAAAGTGCGCGATCTGCGCCGCTTCCTCGCCTGCCTGCACATCGGCCAACTCTCGCCCAAACAGGACCTGTCTGACCTGGGCACAATCGACCCCGCCCTGCTGCCCGCTTTTGAAAAAGCCTTTCTGGCGCGCCAGCACCTCCGCTTTGAGTATCGGGATGCCAAAGGCGCGCGCAGCCTGCGCAATGTCGAGCCGCAGGCCATGCTCATCTTGCAACCGCTCTGGTATCTTGTCGCATGGGATCCGGCGCGCGAAGATTTCCGGCACTTCCGCATGGATCGCATCACAGGCCCTGAGCTTGTCAGCGGCCCGCCCTTCCGGCGCAGGCATGTGCCCTTTGAAAAAGATGTTTGTCCCTACAACGACCTGCCGCGCTGACCCCCAAAACCGCGCCACCCTCAGGCGCGCACACATCACGCTCAACATCAGAGGCTTTCGCAATGAAGGAGCGGCCGCCCCACAAGCATGCCCGGCACTCAAGACTGCGTTCCGCGCAAAGGGCAAACCGCAGAAACCACGAATTCGCTGCGTCCGCACCAAAGGCCCGCGGTGCGGTACTTTGTGAGCTTTCGCTGCGTTTGTGCCAATGGTTGCTTTAGCAGGCGTCGTCGACTCAGGGACCTACGCTGAGCGGCTTATGTCCAGTGCGTCCAGAATAGCCCTGCCAAGCTCTTCGACTGACACGTCTTCCGGCAAGACCGTATCTTCTTGGCCGCGAATACCCTCCCAATGGCCATGTCCGCGATAGCGCGTTGGCTTGATTGCGATCTTGCCGTCCCGCAATGTTAACGAAACATGGCCCGCACCGTTAAACAGCGCTTTCAAAGTCTTGACACCAGCGCGCGCCTTGTCTGCTTCCTCCCACGCCTTGAATTCTTCCTTTGTCGGAATCCGGATGACGTCGTCCCACTCTGGATGTTTTGGCGTGATGAACCGGCTGGCCAAAAGGGCGGCCCGCGCGTGGCCAGCGATTTCGAGCGCAGTTAGGTCTGGCGGTAGATACTCATGATATCCCTTGGGGTCCAAATGCGCGCTACCATACACCGCTTGTGAGGCGATTTCCGTGAATTTGCGATAGCTCGTAACAAAGGCACTTTTGCGTTCTTTGGGAGGCTTGGAGCGCTTTTTTCGCTCCGCCGCTTCAGCACGCCGTTTCGCAATCCATTCTTCTGTGGTCAGGACTTTTTTCATCGGATACGGCTCACTTCTACGTCGATCCCCAAACTCTCAGCGTAGTCTATCGCACGTTGAATTTGAGTAAACTGTTCCGGGGTGGTTCCGTCGGGCACGGCAAGTTCCAGGCGTTTGATGTCGATTTCGTCCGCGCTGATTTCAATGCCCTTCTTGTTGTCGTACTCGAAGTGGTCAATTTGGTCGATGTAACGCTTCAAAGCACCAAAAATACGACTGGGCCGGTCCACATATCCCGGCGCGCGGGTTTCGAGCGTCTTTGCGCTTGTGGCAAGGCCTCGATCTTCGTCGAAGAAATCGAACGTCTTGAAGTTGTCGGGCGTGCGCTCTCCCAAACCGCCCAATCGTTCCAGGTGATCCTACCACGGTCCACCCTGCTCCCTGATCGGCCCGCCCCAGGTGAGGCCGGAGTTTTCGATGACGTCCCAGTCAGGATCAGAGGGCAAGCGGCGCGCCTCTGCCGCCTCATGCAGAAGCGCGTCGCGCATGTCGTCCGCGTCCTGCGCGTCACAGCTCGGCCCGCGCCGCCGCAACGCACCAAAGCAACGAAGAGGCCGTCAACAAGAACGGAGTCTCGCCGGTCTGAAAGCCGCTCAGCAAAGGTTCACCCGAAGAAGCTCTTGGTTGAACGAGATTTGTAAAGATCAGCTCGCGTGACAGGCGCCACCCGGAAAATGTGTAGACAGGCCGACCCAAGTTTTTCCCGGATGGGAAAGGGTAAGAGTTCTGGCTTGTCGTTCCCCTGACTAGGCGGCCCCGTTTATGTCTGCGGCCAGTTCCTCCAGACTCTTTTTTGTGATCTGGATGATTTCTCGCACGTCATTCGCGCCCACTATCAATGGCGGACAAAATGCCATCGCGTCTGTCATATTACGTGAGATGAGGCCGTTGCGCAGCATGATTGCGTTCATTTGGGCGCCGAGTTTTCCAGGGGCAAAATCGCCTGATTTACCCTCTGGGGCGATCAATTCAAGTGCGCCTATGAGGCCAATGCCACGTGCCTCTCCAACGAGAGGGTGGGACGTCAGGTCGGTCAATCCAGCTTGCAATTCTGCACCGCGTTCGGCGGCATTGGCCACAAGATCGCGCTCTTCGATAATCTTGATGTTTTCCAGCGCTACGGCTGCGCCGACGGGGTGGCCACCGCCCGTATAGCCATGCCCCAGAACACCGATGCGCCCGCTTTCGTCGGCGATTGGCTGATAGACCCGATCGTTGATCATGAAAGCCGAAAAGGGGAAATAGCTGGAGGTGATCTGCTTGGACATGGTGAGAATGTCGGGCTTTATGTCAAAGGTTGTAGAGCCAAACATGTTGCCCGTGCGGCCAAAACCGCAAATCACTTCATCTGCGATAAGAAGGATATCGTATTTCGCCAGAACCGCTTGGATTTTCTCCCAGTAGGTCGCCGGAGGAACAACAACACCGCCCGCGCCCATGACAGGCTCGGCGATGAATGCGGCTACAGTTTCGGGGCCCTCTGATTGGATCATATCATCAAGATCTTGGGCACAGCGTGACGCAAAAGCTTCTTCGCTTTCGCCGTCCTGACCTTCGCGCCAGTAGTGCGGGCAAGTGGTGTGCAAGATGCCCTCCATCGGCAGATCGAAGGACTTGTGGTTATAGGGCAGACCCGTCATCGACGCGGCTGCGACTGTCACGCCGTGATAGCCGCGCAGGCGCGAGATGATCTTCTTTTTCTCGGGCTTGCCGAGCGCGTTCGAGCGATACCAGACCATCTTGACGATCGTATCGTTCGCCTCGGAGCCCGAGTTGGTATAGAAAACCTTGCTCATTGGCACGGGGGCTATTTCGATCAGCTTTTCAGCAAGATCAATCGCCGGACCATGCGAGCGGTGCGAGAAGTTGTGGTAGTAAGGCAGCTTTTGCATTTGCCGGCTGGCGACATCCACAAGGCGTTGTTCGTTGAACCCGACTGCCACGCTCCAAAGGCCGGACATGCCCTCGATATAGCGGTTGCCGTTTGAGTCGGTGACGTGGATTCCCTCGCCTGATTCAATGATCAGCGGACCAATTTTTTCATGCGCTTCGGCATTGGTATAGCTGTGAAAATGATAAGCGATATCACGGGCTTCGTCTGAATTTGGTCGCACATCCATGGCAGGCATCACTTCTTGTAAGTTGGCGTTTTTCACGCGGCAGGGGGCCGCGATTTGCCCTCAGTTCTATCGCCGCTTTCTTGCTTTTAGCAAGCAGTTTTGTTCCGAGCATCCTGTCTGCGGGCCAGCGAGGCCGCCCATTTGAAGCAGAAACGCCCGCCGGGATTTCGGTCGTGGTTTGAGGACACTTCCATCCTGTGATTCTGTTTGGATGCTTCGTTTTTTTGAAGCGCAGCGGCCGTGAATCTTGGGGAAAATGCGGCCCAATCCCGCTCAGGTTGTTGCCTTCGCAGCTTTCCGTTTCACAAAACCAAGACCCGATTTGGCGGTGTTCTCGCGCTGCAAATGGTTGGTAAAAATATGTTTTAGTTAGATATTTAGGATTTTCCAGGGCCTTTCTGGGCCCGATGAAAGAATCGCAAGTGCGCGAATTGACACGTGACACAAGAGTTTGTGCGTTTTTTGCCAAAGTGGTTGGCCGGAACGGTGCTACGATCATTTTAACACATGAGACAGTTGTGTTTTCGCCATTTGTGTTTTGGGGACGTTAGATGAATCAGAAGGACAAAACTGCAAACAAGCTCATGACTGCCACCCAGTGGCAGGCGGCTGTCTCAGATACGTTCTTTCCCCTAGAGACCACGATGGCGGATGACCAGTCCTTTTCAGGTGATCTCAATACTTGGAACCTCGGTATCGTCGGTCTGTCGCAGATGCGTTGCGATGGCATTCTCTACAAAAGGCACAAGCGGCACTTTCTGGACGAAGTTGAAAGCAGTCTGCTGATTACCATTCCAAGATTGGGGACGGTCGGCTTTGACCAGAATGCCCGCCAGGCGAAATGTTCACCGGGCGAGTTTCTGGTAGAACGGGGCGATTTGCCCTACGAGTTCTGGCATGAACAGACGAACGAGCTGTTGGTGCTGAAGGTGTCTTCCGAAAGCGTGCGGGCCCGCATCGGCCCAACAGACCGTTTGGGCGCGCTGAGTTTTGATGGCACAGCCGGCGTGGCCAGTTATTTTCTGGATACCGTCAAGACAACGGCGCTGCACGTCGATTTGCTTGATGAGCAGGCGCGCGCGGCCGCTGGCAAGCACATCCTTGATCTGCTGTGCCTCTCAATCCGCAAAGATGACCGTGTGCTGGACAGCGAAACCTCGACAATCCGCGCAGCACATCTGTACCGCGCAGAACAGTTTATCCGCAACAACCTCTTCAATGAGAATCTCTCCTCAAGTCTTGTGGCAGAGGCCTGCAATGTGTCGCAGCGCTATCTGCAACAACTGTTCTCGGAGTCGGGCAGGTCGGTTTCCGGGTTCATCCGCGAAAAGCGTCTGGTGCGCGCGCGCGAGGACCTGAGCGTCGTAGGGCCCATCACAATTGCCGAGATAGCCCATCGGTGGGGGTTTTCGGATCAATCCCAGTTTAACAAAGCCTATCGTGCGCAGTTCGGCTGCACACCGACCGAAACGCGCAAAGCCGCGCAGCAAGGCCAGAAGACGGCCCCTCCGTAACCCTTAGCTAAAACCGAAAACCCCCAAGTAGGGTCGGCTTTCGCCGGCGCCTTCCTGATCCCCTGTTGTCTTTTGAAGGATGTAGACATGAAGAACACAAGAGTTGCCGTAGATGTGGGTGGGACGTTTACCGACGTCGTCATTATGGACGAAACAACGGGTGCGATCCGCATCGAAAAGACGTCATCGACACCGGATGACCCGATGGTTGCCATTCTCAACGGGATTGATCAGGGCGGCATCGACCTCAGCGAGGTGTCGATGTTTTCGCACGGGACAACCGTGGCAACAAACGCGCTGATCACACGTAATTTGGCGCGCTCTGCGATGATCTGCACCGAAGGGTTCCGCGACGTGGTCGAAATCCGCCGGGCCAACAAGGAGGATCTGTGGGACACCTACAAAGATGTGGCCAAGCCCTACATCCCGCGTCGGGACCGTCTGACCGTCCGTGAATGCGTCGACGCGAACGGCACGGTTCTGGAAAAGCTGGACGAAAAAGAAGCGCTGCGCATCGCGCATGTTTTGAAGAAGCGCAAAGTCGCCTCTGTTGCTGTCTGCTTTATGAACTCTTACACCAATGGGGCCAATGAAGAGCGGATGCGAGACATTCTGCTGAGTGTGATGCCGGATGTGCCGGTGTCGATCTCTTCACAGGTCCTGCCGGAGATTTTTGAGCACGAGCGTTTCTCGACAACGATGGCAAACGCGGTCGTGTCGCCTTCGGTCGTTGATTATGTAGCGCGCCTTGAGGGTAAGCTGGCTGACGGCGGCTACGAACGCGATCTGCTGTTGCTGCACACGGGCGGCGGCGTGATGACCCCGGCCAGCGTTAAAGACTTTGCCGCGCGTCTGGCAGGGTCGGGCATTGCCGCGGGCGCGATTGCCAGCCGCTTTATTGGCAACCTTTGCGGGTTTGACAATTCTATCGGTTTTGACATGGGCGGGACCAGCACGGACGTATCCTTGGTGTATGAAGGCAAGTCGCGTGTCACCAAAGACTGGTATATCGAATATGGCTATCCGATCCGGTTCCCGTCGATCGAAGTGCTGACCATTGGTGCGGGCGGCGGATCTCTGGCGTGGAAAGACGAAGGCGGGTCACTGCGCAACGGACCGCAATCTGCGGGCGCCTTCCCTGGGCCTGCCTGCTACAAGAACGGCAATGAAGTGGCCACAAACACGGACGCCAATGTTGTGCTGGGCCGCCTTGGCACATCGCTCGCGGGGGGCAAGATTACCCTTGATCCCGCCCTGGCCGAAGCGTCGGTCAGAGAGACTGTGGCCGAGCCTTTCGGAATGGAGCTGCACGAAGCCGCCGAAGCCGTGGTTGCGGTTGCAAACGCAAATATGGCCAATGCGGTGCGTTTGCTGTCGATTAGCCGAGGTTATGACCCACGGGACTTCGCGCTTGTGGCGTTTGGCGGAGCCGGGGCGTTGCATGGTGCGGCAATTGCCAAGGAGTTGTCGATCCCGACTGTCATTATCCCGCCCAATCCGGGTGTGACATCGGCTCTGGGTTGCCTGCTGGTCGATATCCAGCACGACTTCTCAGACAGCTTCATGGCTGCTGCGGCTGATACCAAGCCGGAGGATTTGGAGGCCGCCTTCGAGCGGCTGGAGGCCATGGCCGCTGATCGTTTGAAGCACGAAGGCGTAGCGCCCAAGGACATTGTCATGCAGCGCACGGTCGAGATGATGTATCAGGGCCAATGGCGTGCCTTGGCAGTATCTGCGCCGTCCAAGGTCACCGATATTGAGGCCTTGATCGACGGGTTCCACAGCGAACACCAGCGCGAATTCAACTTCCGCCGGGATGACGCACCGGTGTCGATCTTCCGTGTGGGGCTGACGGCGACGGGTATGGTTCCCAAGGCCGAGCTGCAAAAGCACGAGGTGAGGAAGAACAAGCCCAAGACCGACAAGACACGCGATGTCTGGTTTGACGGCAAGGCCCACACGGCGATGATTTTCGAGCGTGAAAACCTGACCGCCGGTGCGACCTTTGATGGCCCCGCCATTGTCGAGCAGTTCGATTCAACCACCGTAATTCCGCCGAACACGACTGCTGAAGTCGATCAATACATGAACATTCTCATCCGAGTGCAGGAGTAATACTATGAGTGATTCAAAAGCCCTAGATCCCGTCACGTTTGAAGTTCTCAAGAACTCCTTCATCACATCCGTTGACCAGATGGCCGAGCAGATGCTGCGCACCTGTTACTCCTTTGTGATCTACAACCGAGACTTTTCTAACGCGCTGCATGATGCCGAAGGCAATTCGGTTGCGCAGGGCAACGATGACATCGCGGTGCACGTCGGCACGCTGCACTTTACCTGCAAAGACGTTATTCGCGTCTTCAAGGGCGACATGATGCCCGGCGATATCTACGCGATCAACGATCCTTACGCAGGTGGCACGCACTTCAGCGATGTCCGTCTGGTGCGGCCGATCTTTGATGAAGACGAGCTGATCGGGTTTTCGCAGTCAAACGGGCACTGGTCTGATCTGGGTGGCTCTGTGCCCGGTTCGTTTGATGTGACGGCGAAAGACATGTTCCGCGAGGCGGTTCGGATCACACCTGTCCGGCTATTCCGTGCCGGCGATTTTTGTTCCGACGTTGCCAACCTGATCGCAAACAACACACGCGACCCCGCGTCGATTATCGGTGACATCCACAGCCAGGCACAGGCCACGCAGGTGGCCGAACGTGAAATCCTGCGGCTGGTGCGAAAGTACGGGCGCGAGCAGGTCAAGCAGGGCATGAACGAGGTGCAGGACTACGTTGAACGCGCCGTGCGCCAGCGTATTGCGGCGCTGCCCGACGGCACATGGAAATCCGTCGACTACATCGACCGGGACCCGTCAGGTGGCGAGGGGATGATCCCGATCCACATCAAGATGACAATCAAGGGTGATCAGATTCACTACGATTTCGAAGGCAGCCACCCGACGATTGGTTCGATGTACAATTCCGCGCCGGGAGCCACATTCTCGGCTGTCGTCGCGGGGATGAAGACCTTCTTTCCTGACCTGCCGTTGAACTCCGGCTTCTATCGGATGCTCTCTGTCGCTGCGCCGGAAAATTCGGTGGTCAGTGCCCAGTGGCCCACGGCGGTCACCGGCTTCCTGATGCCGTTTGAAAAGATCATGAACTCGGTTTTCGAGATGTGGTCGGAGATCATGCCGGAGCGCGCCATCGCCTGTTCATTCAACCTTGAATACCTGTTGGCGGGGGGCACGGACAAGCGGCGCGAGGAGGACTCTACATTCATGTTCTACGAATGGCTCCCCGGCGGTTGGGGCGGACGGCGCGGTAAGGATGGCAGCGACGTCACCACAGCCTGCTTCGGAACCGGGCTCATGTCTCAGCCCAACGAAGGCAACGAGCGGGTCAACCCGACCCGGACGCTTGAATTTCAGATCAAAAAAGACAGCGCAGGCCCGGGCAAATGGCGCGGAGGGACAGGGGTGCAGAAAACCTCCCTGCTTCTGGAAAGTGAAAAATCCGTCATGTCCTATGTCTGCGACCGCGAACGCGCCGTCGTCTGGGGTGTTGATGGCGGTTTGCCCTCCATGCCGCATGGTCTGACCATCAAACGCGCCGGCTCGGACACGCACGAATGGCTTGGGTCTGTCTTCTCTGACTTCCCGATGTATTCGGGAGATGAGTTTGCGCGCCCGACCGCGGGGGGCGGCGGCTTTGGCGACCCACTTGAACGCAAGACAGAGGCTGTTCTGACGGATGTGGTGGATGACTATGTCTCTATCAAACGAGCCGCGTTGGACTATGGCGTTGTGATCAAAGAGATTGATGCGGACTTGTGTGAATATGAGGTCGATGAGGCCGAGACCGAGAAACTGCGGGCGCATATTCGTGAAAACCGCGTGGCTTGGGCCCGCATTGATCCTGAAAAGGTTGCCGAGATGTATCGCAAAGGCGAGATCGACGCGATGGACGCCGTGAGACGCTATGCGGTGATCCTGGATTGGGAAACCGGCGAGCCGCTGCCCAAGACGATCGAACAGTTCCGCGAGAGTTTCGAGCGGCGCAGCGTGGCGCACTGGACCTAGTGAGCATCACCAGGACCCACAGCCGCCATCGGTTGGCGGCTGTGGCGCACAACGGTCGGAACAGGAACGCGAAGGATAAGATTTTGTCATTGGAACTGGAATCAATCAGCGTTGCGTTTGGTGGCTTCAAGGCTCTGGATGACGTGACGATTTCGCTAAAGAAGGCGGAAATTGTCGGGTTGATCGGCCCCAACGGAGCAGGCAAAACCACCTGCGTCAACATCATCACAGGCTTTCAGGACCCCACGTCAGGCACGGTCATGCTGGATGGGCAGGACATCAACGCCAAAGCGCCCTATGACATTCGCCGCCGGGGTCTTGCGCGCACGTTCCAGGCCGGGCGCTTGTTTTCCGGGCTGGATGTACTGGACAATCTTGCAGTGACCGGGGTGGGCCTTGGCCATTCGCGGCGCGCCTCCGAAGACGAAGCGCTGCGCGTGTTGTCCTGGATGGGGGCCGGGCATCTTGCCGAACTGCCCGCAGCCGGGCTGCCCTATACGGACGAGCGCAGGGTCGGCATTGCGCGTGCGCTGATGTTTGCCCCCGATTACCTGCTGCTGGACGAACCCGCCGCAGGCATGTCCGAAACCGAAGCGGATGATCTGGCACAAATCATCAGGCGGATCGCGGATGAGCTGAACTGCGGTGTCCTGTTGATCGAGCATAACGTCGGGCTTGTCCTGTCATTGTCAAACCACGTCTATGTTCTGGACGCGGGCAAGATCATCGAAGAGGGCGACAAGACCGAGATCCTGGCCAGCCAGGCGGTACGCGAAGCCTATCTGGGCGCAGAGCATGCGCCAGAAAACATGGAGCACGCGTGATGTCAAAGCTGGGTGTTTTCGATGTCGCGGTTCGGTATGGCAAAGTGCCTGCACTGTCGGATGTTTCCTTTACTGTTCAAGAGGGTGAGAGGCTGTTCATCTCCGGGCCGAATGGGGCGGGCAAGTCCTCTCTGCTCAAGGCGATTTGCGGAGCCGTTGCCACGACCCATGGCCGCATTGAGGTGGACGGCGATGTGCTGAATGGCCGCTCGCCCGAAGCGATAGCGCGTTTGGGTCTGACTATGGTTCCGGAAGGCCGCGAGGTTTTCGGAACGCTGACAGTCGAGGAAAACCTGCGTGTGGGCACGGGCATCCGGAAGGACAAGGCGGCGATTGAAACGGATATCGACGGGATCTACCAGAGCTTTCCTATCCTGGGTGAGCGGCGGCATGCCAATGCCGGAGCACTGTCCGGCGGACAGCAACAGATGTTGGCGATCGGGCGCGGTTTGATGACCAATCCCAAACTGATGATGGTGGATGAACCTTCGCTTGGGTTGGCTCCGAATATTGTCGATCAGGTCTATGAAACGCTCGTCAATCTGCAGGCCGAACGCGGCTTGACCCTGATCATCGTTGAACAGAGCTCGGCCCGCGCGGCCCGGGTTGGCGGGCGCATGGTGTTGCTGCGCGGGGGTCATGTTGCCGGCGATGGCGATGCGGCAGGCTTTGCGGAAAGCGATCTGCTTAAGGAAGCCTACTTTGGGCAAAACCAGTCGGAGGATGCGACATGAACGCCGTTCCACAGCTGCTCTTTGATGCGCTGAGCCTTGGGGGCATCTATGCCATGGCCGCACTTGGGATTGCTCTGATCTTCGGGGTGATGAAACTGGTGAATTTCGCCCACGGCGAATACATCGCCTTTTGCGTTTTTGCATTGATTGTGCCCTCGACGGACGCAGTTGCCGTCATGTTCTTGGGCAAAGCGCCGGCGATTTTGCTGATCCCGCTGCTGCTGCTGATCGGCGCTGCAATCGCCGTCGCCTCCGAGTTCTTTGTCTTCAGGCACATGCGCAATGCCACGCCTGTGGCGATGATGATTTCATCTTTTGCCTTGGGGTTCGTGATCCAGAATACACTGCTGTTGGTCTACAGCAGCCGTCCCAAGGCAGTAAGCCTCTGGCCAGAGTTGAACCAGCCCGTCAGCATCGCAGGGGCCTCGATCCCTTTGCTACAGATCATCGTCATTTGCACCACTTTGCTCGTTGTTGTGACGCTTGCCTTGCTTTTGAAACGCACGCGGATCGGGCTGGAAATGCGCGCGGCGGCTGAGAATTTCACCATGGCGCGGCTTTTGGGTGTGCGGGCCAATGTGGTTATCACCGGCGCCTTTGCCCTGTCTGGCGCGCTGGCTGCCGCTGTGGCGCTGATCATGGTCACACAAACCGGTGTGGCAGACATTCGCATGGGCGGGCAGATCATGTTGGTTGCCTTCATTGCCACAGTGATCGGCGGTTTGGGCAGTTTGCCCGGTGCTGTAGCGGCGGGATTTTTGATTGGCGCTGCTTCGGTCATTTTGCAGGGGTTCCTCCCGCTCGAAGCACGGCCTTTCCGTGATGCGTTTCTTTATACGCTGGTCATTGTCAGCTTGCTGCTGCGCCCCGACGGATTGTTCGCTCCGAGATCTACGAAGCCGAGGGTTTAGCACATGGCACAAACACATAAACAAAAGCGCCTGAGTGCTTGGTCCACGCCAATCTTGCTGATCGCCATTCTGGTGGTGTTCACATTGCTGGTCACGCTTCTGGGTGACAAATCATTGGCGCGTATGGCGGCGCAAACCCTGATCCGCGTGACCTTTGTTGTCGGGCTTTGGATATTCGTTGGCAACTCCGGCCTCGTCAGTTTCGGACATGCCGGTTACATGGCGATCGGGGCCTATTGCTCTGCATGGCTGACCCTGAGGCCCCAGATGAAGGGGATGTTCCTACCTGATCTCTGGCCGTATCTGGCGACTGCTGAATGGCATGGTTTTCCGGCTGCTGTTGCTTCGGGCCTTCTGGCGGCTGTCATTGCACTGATTTCAGGTGCTGCGATCTTGCGGCTCTCCGGCATCGCCGCCTCTATCGCGACATTCGCATTTCTGGCAATTGTCTACACCGTTTATTCCAGCTGGGAAGGCGTCACGGGGGCCACGTCTTCTGTTGTCGGCCTGACACGATATGCCGATCAATGGGTTACTCTGGGGTGGGCCTCTGTCACAGTTCTGGCCGCTGCGTGGTATGCCAACTCCGCATCCGGACTGGCCTTGCGTGCCAGCCGCGAAGACGAAGTGGCCGCAGACGCCAGCGGTATCAACATGTATGGCCATCGGCTCATTTCTCTTGTGGTCTCTGCCTTCTTTGCGGGTGTCGCGGGTGCGCTCTTTGGCCATTCGCTTGGTGTTCTGAACACCAACAGCTTCTACCTCGGCATTACCTTCATTACCCTTGCAATGCTTGTCGTGGGCGGCATTGGCAGCCTGACCGGCGCTGTCATGGGGGTCCTTGTTCTGTCCATCATCATCGAGGGGCTCGTGCGGATGGAGCGGGGCATGGAGATTGGCGAGACGACATTGGCTCTGCCAACGGGTGCTCAGGAAATCATCATCGGGATCATCATGATCCTGGTTCTCATTCTACGCCCTGCCGGTCTGACTGGCGGGCGTGAACTCCGGCTGCGGATCGGTGGCCGCTAACCGGAAAATCAAACACATCGAAACCTAAAGGGAGACGACTAATGAAACACTTCTTCACTGCAACAGCCCTCACGTTAGCGCTTGGCGCGCCCGCCATGGCCGATGACATAACAATCGGTTTTGCCATTGCAAAATCCGGTTGGCTCGAAGCCTATGACGCCCCTGCCGTCGCCGCGGCGCGCATCCGGATTGATGAGATCAATGCGGCCGGCGGTCTGCTTGGCAAGCAGATCAAATGGATCGAAGCCGATACCAAGAGCGATCAGGCACAGTCCGCAAGTGCCGGTCTGCAACTGGTCGATGAAGGCGCGGAAATGCTGATCGTGACCTGTGACTACGACTTTGGCGCACCTGCAGCCTTGGCGGCTGAGGCGGCGGGCCTGAACTCCTTCTTCCTCTGCGCAGAAGACATCAAGGCAGGTATCCAAGGGGTTGGCCCGAACAGTTTCTCCGCCTCTGTTCTGGCGGCTGTTCAAGGGGCGACGATGGCGGAATGGTCCGTTAAGGAGCGTTCAGCAAAAACCGGCTATGTGCTGCTTGATACGACAATCGAATACAACAAAGGTATCTGCACCGGATTCGACTGGATGTTCCCCAAAGCGGGTGGCGAGATTGTCGGTCGTGATACCTTCCTCAATGGCGATGCCTCCATCGCCAGCCAGATCACCCGGATCAAAGGCCTTGAGAGCGAACCAGACGTGATCATGCTGTGCTCCTACATTCCGGGGGCTGCGTCTGCTGTGCGCCAAATTCGGGCAGCGGGCATCAACTCGACCATCCTGAACGGCTCTGCGGTTGATGGCTCCTACTGGCTGGACGCCGCACCTGATTTGTCCAACTTCATTGTGCCGGTTCAAGGGTCTATCTACGGCGATGATACGCGTCCTGCCGTAAACGAACTCCGTGATGCGTTTGAGGCGGCTACAGGCGCTGGTCCGTCCAGCACATACGCGTATCCGGGTTATCTGCTGATTGATCTATGGGCCAAAGCGGTCGAACGGGCCGGAACTGTCGAAGCATCAGCCGTAACAGCCGAACTTGAGAAGATGGATGGCGAACCAACAGTCTTTGGTCCGCGCAGCTTCTCTGATCAGATCCACCACCAGAACTCTGCTGAAATGCAGATTGTCGAGATTACAGATGGCAAACCAGGTGTCATCGGCAGCTTTACAATCAGCGAACCTGTGCCGCTGGACGTGCTGCTGAAGTAAGCCGGCTCTGGATGCAAAACAATGCGGGTGTTCCATGTTTGGAGCACCCTTTTTCATATGCTTCTGGTGGCCAGAATGATTTGCACCCTAGGCTCGACATCGCAAATCAACGAAGAGAGACAACAGAGACGAGACAGTTATGCAGTGGAGGTGCTGCACCAAGGTGTCGCAACGTTCTCCCAATGCCAGATTTGGGCTGCCGTTTTTGAGGCAATTCCGCCTTCCCCAGACTGCAGACTTTAGCTCTACTGAAGAAAACCGTGCGCTCTGGGCTCTTGTTCCTGTTTCGCTGCATTGTGCACGAAGGTCCGGTTTCAGTTTTGGGTGAGTTAATTACGCCCTTGCTGACTACCGCGCGAGGCTAGGCCAGCCTGTTTGCCCTAAAGGCCGAATGCAGATGGCCCTTTAACCGCTTGCTCGGTTCGCAGAAGATAACTACGATTCAACACAGCCGGAGGATTGGTCCACTGGCTTTTGGTTTCAAGTCCAGTTTCAACAACAAATGGAGGATTATCGCTATGGATAATCGGTTCGCTTACATGCGCAAATACCTTGGGTTTTCCCAAAAGGATGCATCCAACATTTTTTCCACTCGGCTCGATACGATCAAGAAATGGGACAGCGGCAAACTGCTAGTGCCGGGTCCGGTTTTGGAAGAACTTTATGATTATATACGGTTCACAAATGATATGGTTGTCGAGTTTTGCGACGAGCGCCAAGCGGAAGATGAAGACGAGGGGATCGACGAAATCTACCTGCGCACCTTCACAGTTGAAGGTCTTGCCGAGCAAGGCTTGCCGCCCTCCCTTGGTTGGCAAGATCAAGTCATTGGTGCAATTATCGGTCGTCTTGCTTCCATCCACGTCTACGGCGCGGATACGCTGCCAGAGCATCATGACCCCGACTATCATTGGTATGAGTATTGGGGCCTTGAGCCAGTAAAGAAGCCAACAGAATTTTTCACCATCCAGGACGAAGCATTGTTCGCGAATGAACTTGCAAAAGCTGTTGAAGGTAACTTTTGGCAAGTGGATTTTGACCCAGACGAAAACTACTATTTGATTGGATTCCGAACAAAGTCAGTGTCCAAAGTTACACGCCATATTTGGATCAGAGCTGTTCGCGCTGGTCGAGGTTCGGAACTTGTAGAACGTTTCGCTGGTGAACCACTACGATATTGCGATTCATTTGGCGAAGGTGCCCCATACATCGAAGGACCAAACAAGGCCAAAATCCCTGTCGGTTTTGCGTCCGGCCATGACGATGACACCGTTGATCCGCATACATTAGCGGAGACACTTTTTGCGGCCCTCGCAACATCCTACCCAACCAAAGGCGCTATGCGTGAAGCGTGCCGCGACCGATATGCGGCATTGGTCGGTGCTGACGAGGGCTACACAGCCGATTTTATGAACGATTGGGACGTGAAAGACACTCGCTTTGTTTCTCACAACTTTATCGCAGCCCTGTTTTTTGAAACCCAAAAACAGACCGGCTTGACGTTGCACCCCGAAGCTATGGTTGAACTATGCTCGATACTCGCCAAGTCGGAACCGTCGATACGCAGCATGGATCACGAAGTTGTTGTGATCGACATGGGCGAAATGGTGTTCACCATCACGCTTGATCTACGCGACGTTCTTTCCCAATCGGGTGATGGCAGAGACTTTCACACCGAAGCAAGCAAAGCCCTTGATGTTATCCAAGCGTCAATCGGAAACGATGGTCTGACCCGTATAGAGCCGTTCAGCACAATCGAAATCGAATTTACTTCGGACGACGCAGAAGGATAGGACACCTACCTTTATCTTCCCCGAAATAATCCTCGGGGGAGCGCCACTGGCGCGGGGGCAGATAGCCCCCTTCGTAGCTTGTCTTAGGGACCGGTGTTGGTACAATAAAGCATTATTGACCGATTGAGAGTGGATTGAATCTTGCCGTTGAACCCACCAGAAACACCCAATGTATTAACAGAGGTCGCATTGAAACAGCGCCTTGAGACGGGTTCGAAACTCATCATTACATGCAACGTATCGCCAACGCGCAAAGCATCATCATGGTTTGGAGTTTGGACGATGCACGCAGAACATGCCGATGGGACTACGCAAATGTTGGTCACGGCGCGCTCTAGGATGGCAGGTGAAATTTCCATTCGTGAGTTCAAAACCGTGACGGGAATCGTGTCTTTTCTGACCGACTGCGGTTTCACCAAAATTTCCTTCCCCGTGATTGAGGGCGACACCGTGAGACTACCGCTGGATACTTAAATCTAAGCATACCCAGCAGTAAGTTTGGTTGCCAATGCCCCGCCCTGTTGGGCGGGCAGCGCGTTACCCACAATCCCGACGCTTCGATGTTCAGTGTCTTCGTTTACTCCGCCGCGCGACCAAGAACTTCTTCGGCCCATTGGTTCAGGCTTTTGCCAGACAGCTCCGCCGCGAGTGCCGCCTTGCGGTGTACCTCGGGATCGACGCGAAACATGACTTGACCCGAGAATGCTTTTTGCGGCTCCTTGCCGACCTTTGCGCAAGTCTCAACGTAGTCTTCAACCGCTTCATGAAAGGCATCCCGCAACGCTTCAACCGTGTCAGCATGAAATCCGACACCATCGCTGATACCGGCAAGGCGGCCAGTGAAAATGCCATCTTCATCATCATACTCGATGCGGGCTGAGTAGCCTTTGTAGGTCATGGTATTGGTCATGGCGTTACTCCGATCCGTTCCAAGAATGCGCGGGCGGCGCGCACCTGATAGCGTTTGGCTTCCTTGGCGGGATGCGGACGATGAAACGTCTCGACCTCGCCGTCCTTTTCGAACCGCACTCGTGAACCGCGTCCTTCGATGACCTGCGCACCAGCTGCGACAAGTAATCTCTCAACAGCGGACCATTCGACTGTTCCCGACACTGGGTCGGCAAAGACAACGGCCAGAGTCTTGCGGTGTTTGCTATTCATGGGTCTATATAGGTCATGCTTGCATATATTGCAAGCAAGTTGCTCACTAGGGTGTGTGCCGGTTTCTCATGATGCGCCGCACCAAACGTCAAAACAACAGAATCTGTAGTATACTCCGTCGCACTATCAGCCAAAATCAAGCCATTGATCTCGCATGGATTTACGAGATCGCGTTGGTGCAAATTTAAGAAAACTAAGGCGGCTTCAATCCCTTAGCCAAGAAGCCCTGTCACTTAAGGCAGGACTTGAACGAGGCTATGTTGGCCGACTGGAACGTTCACAATATTATACCTCAATGGCGACCGTGCAAAAGCTTGCTTTTGCTCTCGAAGTTGACCCCATCGAGTTAATCGAGCCAGTTCTGATAACCCGCGGTAAAAAGTCAGGAACCGCCGATCATGAAACCTCAGATGATCAAAAGGTGTCTGGAGGCTCACAGCTGCTTGCTGTGCCGTTTCAAGAGGGATTTGAGAAGCGGCAAGACGATCTTACCCTCGTATTGATCGACTATAGATGGAACGACGGATCAACTGTTCGCCGCTGGCTTGTCGATCCGAAGAAGGTCAAACAATCGGCCATTGTCGTGAAACCTTGCATACTGCTTTGACAAAGGCAGATACCTGCTCAGTAGGAAAACCAGTCTGAATGACCCATATTGCCTCCGTAGTCGCCATATTCGACCATGATATCGCGCGAGTAGAAGTTTCCAAAACCACGCCCAACGGGCAACAAAATAGTTTGCCCGCTTTCGGAGACAAATGAGCTCGGCCAACGCGTGTGCGAGCCGTAGACACGTGCGATATATCGGCAGGTTCGGTTTTCACGGTCACAAGACCGAATACTCCAGTCCCACTGCCTTGGATCGTCACGCGGCGTGTAAGAGCGGCCTGTGAACCAGATCACATGTGTGCGGTTGAGCCATTCGTATTCTGGAAGGTCCGTATCAACCTCGCCCTCACCGCCGGGGCCACCCAATTCAATCGGTACTGCGGCGAAGGTGCAAATCCCGAACGGAGGCCTACTCGGCCACGGCGTGATGCGGCGGATCATTGTGCGATAGGCCCGCGCGCAGACCGCGCTCGGAGGAAATCCACCCGCCATACAGAGCATAATCGCGCAATCTATATCGTAGGCCTGCGCCTTTTTAGGTGCGCCAAATGTCATCAAAACACCAAAGATTGCTGACAAAATAAGCCGTTTCATCGGAGACTCCTTTGTTTGGTTTCGTCCTATGGTTTAGCATTTTGTTAAATTCTGCAATATATCATATTGACTCAATGTGTCTTTCCGCTTGTACTAGGTCGGACTAGAAGGGCTCTCAGGGGGAGAGTCCAAATGCCGATAGCGCGCAATCAAATCTTGATCACACTCGATGGGGTCAAAGACCTTCAAAAGAGGGAAGTTGCGTTCCGCTGCCGGTATGAACTCGTGGGGTTCACGGACGATGGCAAGCCGCGCTACCAGTGCATCTACCTGCGTGAGGGCGAACCCGAAGCCATTCTTGTGTCCACGCGGATCACGCCTCTCGGGCCAGAAGCGCGATACTTCAATATCTGGCCGGGGCTTTTCAAACACCATCTCGAGTTTGGCGACGGGCGCGATTTGCGCTTTGGTGCTGACTACAACATTACCCTCGAGGGCAACGGCTGACGTTCTAGCCTTTCGCGCTGACGGAACGGCTACGGCGTCTGGGTGGACGTTTCACAGAACACGCCCGAGCTGGGCCACGTCCGACGATGCTGTGGAAGCGCAACCTGTTGCCGTTGCACCAATTGCGCCTGCGGCGGGAGCCTCTGCCCAAGTTCTCTCACTCATTCGTCAGACGGCCAGCCGGCACCAAAACAACAGGGCCATCGCGCAAGCAGGCCTTTCGACGCGAGACTGGCACGTTCTGTTTCAAGCGATGATTGAAGCGGAGAGCAGTTACAATCCGACTGCCATCAGCCCCAAGGGTGCCTATGGCTTAGGGCAATTGATGCCTGCTACGGCACGCGAGCTTGGTGTGGATCCCCGCGATATCTCTCAGAACCTCGACGGCGCAGCACGCTACCTGCTAACCCAACTGGCAGAATTCCGAAGCGTCGAACTTGCCTTAGCCGCCTATAACGCTGGGCCCCATCGCGTTGAGCAATACTCAGGCGTACCGCCGTTTTCTGAAACACGCGCCTACATTGCACGCATCCACGACATTCGTGAACGGCTGTCCGGTGGAACGTCGCAGCCAGCACCAATCCGCGTCGCCAATACAGCACCCACACGCGCTCCCGTCATTATTGAACTGAACTGATCAAGGACATTTTCATGCCAAGACACCACTCACGATACTTGCCACTCATGGTCGCAACCTTAGCGCTCCTTGCCTCCCCTGCCTTCGCGCAAGACTTGTCGCCCATTCAAACAATGTTGGAGACGGTCGAAGCCGCACTCACAGGACCAATTGGCATTGCCGTGGCTACTCTAGCGGTCATTGGCACAGGCTTCATGTGCATGATGGGGCGGCTGAACTGGGGATGGTTCGCCTCCGTGATCATCGGGATCGTGTTGATTTTCTCGGCGGGCACCATCGTCGACGGCTTCACCTAAGAGCAGGCAGAGCAGATGGCAGAACGTTCCCCACTTTTCCTCGGCCTCGCACGCCCACCCAAGTATCTGGGTCTCCCTGTCGGATATCTGGTGGTCTTGGCCATGGGGGTCGTTCTGCCATTTATCTGGACGAAATCTCTGATCTTTTTCCTGATCGGGATCATTGCCTATCCAGTCCTTTGGTTCGTTGCGGACAAAGAGCCTCATTTCTTTGAAGTGCTGCGCATCTCCTTTGGCACCGTGCGCCCGACCAAAAACCGCGCACATCATGGGGGTGACAGCTTTGGCGCTTGATGGTGGAACTTTGAGCGGCATCGGCCCTGCGGTGCGTGAAGCTGGGGGAACAGGATTTGCCCGTGAAAGCTACCTTGCGGAGCACCTGCCCTATTTTGCTTTGGCAACGGACGATGTGATGGTGCTGCGCGAAGGCGATCTTCTGGCAACCCTACGCCTTGATGGTCTGAACCCGATGACTACCGAGGACGATCGCCTTGATGCGCTCAAGCGCGCGGTTGCCGCAATCGTGGCCCAAACCGGGAATACGTTCGGTTTTTACATCCACCGCGTCTCTGTTCCACAAAACTTAGACCTTAAGCCCGTCGAGGGTGATACCTTCGCGTCCCAAGTCGATGCCCGTTGGGCAGCTCACATCAAAGGCCTGCGACCTTCCAAGCGGCAGATGTATCTCAGCGTCATTCGCCGCCCCAATCTCGCAGCCCGCATCCCATTTTTGCGCGCACTCGCCCGCAAAGCTTGGGTCAAAGACCGCGCAGCGCGTGTTCAAGAGCTCAACGAGGTTATGGGCTTCTTTGCGGTGGCCCTCTCTTCGGCAAACCCTGTTCGCTTAACAAAGACGGGCGGTGAATGGCTCGGGTATCTGAACACGCTCAACGCAGGCAGCTTTTCACCCATCGCATTTGGTCAAAGCCCCCTGCCCCTGTCTCATACCATCAGTGATTGCCGCGCGACGTTCGATGGAGATGTGGCGACGATTACATGTGCCACAACAGGTGCCGTCAAATATGGCGCGCTCTTTAGCATCAAATCCTATCCCGCACTGACAGACGTGACGCTTCTCGATGCGTTAGATCTGCCTCTCGATATCGTACTGACCAATTCATTCAGTCCAATCCCGAACAACATCATGGCCGAGCGCATCCAGCGCATCATCAGACAGATGCATGCGTCAGATGATGCCGCCGTGTCATTGCGCGACCAATTGGCCTTGGCTGCAGACGATCAAGAGGCGGGACGCATCGCCTTTGGCGACCATCACCTTTCCATCGCCGTCTATGCGCCTGACCGCGACACACTTGAACGCGCCGCCGCACAGATCAAACGGGTCGGCCAAGAAATCATGGCTGTGATCGTGCGCGAAAACATGGCGCTGAAAGCCACCTATTTTGCACAGAGCCCGGGCAACTTTGGCTATCGCGCCCGAAAGACACCAATCTCATCGACCAATTTTTCTGATTTTGCAGCCCTTCACGGCAGTGTTGAAGGGCGTAGCAATGACGAGAGCCCGTGGGGTCAGAGCATTGCGGTTCTGCCAACAGTGGGTACATCAGGCTACCGTTTCAACTTCCACGAAGCGGGTTCTGCAAGCAAAGAACCTACTGTGGGCCACACACTGGTTTTAGGGCGCACGGGAACTGGCAAAACATTGACGACTGCCTTCCTCACCGCGCAAGCGCAACGGATCGGCGCACGCCTGTTCTTCTTTGACAAAGATCGCGGCTTGGAAATGGCAGTCCGAGCTTTGGGTGGCCGTTACAATGAAATCCGCGCAGGCGTGCCCACAGGCCTCAACCCGCTCGCCTCTGAAATCGATGAACGCGGACGCGCTTGGTTATCCGATTGGTTGGCCACCTTGCTGACGCGCAGCGGTGCCTTATCCGGAGAACAATCGCGCCACATCCAGGGTGCGGTAACACAGAATGCAGATGCTGGCGCAGCCTTACAGCGCTTTGCCAGCTTTGAAACCTTGTTCCAGTCCTTGGATGATGATGGCGAGCTGCAGTCCCGCGTCGCAGAATGGGCCCCCGGCGGTCGGTTTGGCTGGGTATTTGATGAACCCGACCGTGGGCAGCGCCTCGATCTCTCTGGCGACATCGTCGGGTTTGATATGACTGAGATCCTCGACATGACAACGGAGCGCATGGCTGTGCTTTCATACATTTTCCGCCAGATTGAACGCGTAGTTGAAGACCGTCGACCCACCATCATCGTCTTGGACGAGGCGTGGAAACTACTGGATGATCCTTATTTCGGCGCACGGTTGGAAAACTGGCTCGTGACCCTGCGCAAGATGAACTGCGTCGTGATCATGATGACGCAGTACCCCAGCCAGTTGCGCGACAGCCGCGTTGGCAAAACCATTGTTGAAACCGTCCCGACGCAGATCCTGTTTCCCAACGACCGCGCCACGGTGGCCGATTACGATTTTCTGCGCGTGAACTCCAAGGAAGCTGCTTTGCTCGTCCAACCCACCATTGGCCAACGCATCGCGCTGGTGCGCTCCGCGGGTGACAGCGTCTTTGTCGATGCTGACCTCTCTGCCCTTGGCGACTTGCTGCCAATCTTGGGCGGCGGTGCCACAGGTGAGGCCCGCGTGCCAGCCGACTGGCGTTCAAACCCAGATTTTTGGAGACCACAATGAGATATTCCCAAACCATTCTTGTGCTTTCGGCTGCGCTGTTGCTATCGGCCTGCGCGCAATACACCGAGAAAACGTCCCCATGCTTTAACCGAAGCGGTGACCCGGTGGTGACACGCGCAACGCTATCCTTCGCGGCCACGGCACCAGTTTCAGCTGCGAGCGGCAAAGATTGTACTTTCGAAGCCCTGCCGCGCCCAGAATGATCCGCCCCGTCATCATATCTGCTGGGCTTTGGCTTTGCCTGCATGCAACCTCGGGCTTCGCCCAAGGTGTACCAACGCAAGACAACGCCGCAATCGGGCAAACCATTGCGCGTGTGACCGCATTGGTTCAGGATTTGGGAACCCAAGGTGACAAAGAAGCCGAGCGTTCTTCCATCGCCGAGGTGCAGGCAGATCAGCTGCGCACGCTCGAGGCAATTTCTGCCGCTATGACGGGTCCGGGCTTTGATATCAGCGCCCTTGAAGGCAACGCTGATTTTGGGGTCGCTTCCGTCTATCCCAACACCGATACAAGTCCGATGAACAGCCGCCTCTTTGGCGAGGGCCGCGAAACCGTCGAAATGATGATTGTGCGCGTTGCAGGCGAATATGCTGGCGCACCAGGCGTCGCACGGGCTGGTCTTTCCGCCACGCAATGGCGCTGCTTGTTTCAGGCACTGATCAAACAGGAAAGCCGCTTCAATATCACCGCCGAAAGCCATGTTGGCGCTTACGGACTGACACAGCTCATGCCCGGCACCGCATCGGACATGGGCGTCAATCGCTACGATCCTATGGACAACCTGCGTGGTGGCGCGCGCTACATCACGACCCAGCTGAACCGCTTTGGCAACATCCCCCATGCGCTCGCAGCCTATAACGCAGGCCCCGGACGCGTGATCGAGTATGGCGGCGTGCCGCCTTTTACCGAGACCCAAGGCTATGTGCGCAATATCTCCAAATTCTACAACGAATACCTTGCCGTTGTCGGTGGTGCGGAGGCGCTTGGCACATTGTCATCCTCAGATTTCGCCCTCGCTGAATACGCCAACATCTCGGATGCAGGCGTCTATTATGCGGCAAGCAGCCACGCCACGACGATGCAGGTCATCAACCGCCTGCGCGCGATCATTCTGCAAATCGACGCCCAACCAAATGCGAAAGCCGCGTGGGAACTCAACACCTACGCCAAAGCTGAAATCGCCCGCATCCTAAATCTGCGCGTCAGGCTGATGGCAGCCAATCAACAACGCGAAGCGACCCATGCCCAACATCTGGTCGCGGACCGCCTATCCGAGCGTGAATTCATGCAAATGGGAGTGCCAAATTGAAACAGCTTCTTCTTTCGGTCGCGGCGATAACCGCCCTTGGCCTTTCGACGCCAGCGCGCGCACAAGGCGTGCCAACGTTTGACGGCTCACAGCTTGGCCAGTTGGTCGCGCAGCTTGAGCACATGGCCGAAGACCTGAATGTTCAGCTGCAACAGCTGGCCACCATGCGGTTGGAGCTCGAGACCCAGCTTTCCCAGCTTCTTAACTTGGACGCCCAGTTGGCATCTCTTATCGAAGGCAGCGGGCTGAGCGGTCTCTTTGCATCGGTTGAAGAATTCCGCGCCTTGCGGGGCAAACTTGTTGGCCCGTTAAATACAGCGCGCTCACTGGCGAGCGGAGATTTCCTGAGTGGCTTTAATCCAGGCGCGGAACTGGAAGCATCAGTAGAGCGTGTGCTCTCCGGCAGTGGGTTCACGCCTGAGACGCTCAGCACTCTTTCGTCATCGCCACAACCTGCTGACAACCGCATTGCGACGTCCGCAGGCGCCAGCGCTATGTTGTCGGTAGCCGCGCAAGAAAGCCATGCAGAAGCAGGCCAAAGTCTGGAACGCCTTGAAACAATGGTTGGCTTGATCGACGATCAAGACGGCTTGAAAGCGGCCGTTGATTTGAACACGCGGGTCACTATCGAACTCGGGATTATCCTGACGCAAATCTGGCGCTTGGAAGCGGCACAAGGTGTTAGCGCAGGACAGCTCGGTGTGGTTGATGCGGCGACACTGGCCGATGAGCGCCGGTTCAGATCAATGGCGGTGGATCCGTGATGATGCGCCTCCCGCGTTCAATTCGGTCTACAGTTGCAGCGCTGCTTATCGCGCTGCCTGTCTCCGCTTTTGCTGAAACACCTGATTCAACATCCGGTGGGCCAAAGCCATTCAGTTCGATGGCTATTACCCCTGATGCTGGGGAGGCCTGCCGCATTCCGCGTCCTCCGGTAGATCTTGCGGAGACGGCTTATCTACGCAACGGATACCGCGCAATATTGCGTATTCTCGTTGCCGAACGGCAGTTGGAAACCGAAACCTGTGATTGCCTCTTGGGAGAATTCACATGGGACATTGCTCTCGCAGAGCTGCCGCGCTTTCGAACGTCCGACAATCCGCGCCTGCCGTTCAAAGTCCTCGACCTCTATGCCATGGCCGATGCGCTCGAGGCTGAGCACGCCGAGGGTTGTGCCGAATAGATGGGGATTATCAGCGATATCCTCGACCAGGTCGATGCAGCTGTAGACAGCGTCGCACAAGATGGCTTCATCTCGTCGGCTGCAGCAGTGGGCAATGTCATCACAGCAGGTGCTGTCCTGTTGTTGATACTGCTGGGCATCAATGTTGTGATGCAACTCAAGCCCATGACCTTTGGCAGCGCATTTGCATTTGGGATCAAAATCTCGCTGGTCGCCATTTTCGCCCAGAGTTGGGATAATTTTAGCGTTATCTACGGCATTGTAACGCAAGTACCGGACTCAGTCGGCGCATCCATTCTCGCTCTCACGGGATCTGGCGATGAGGCCGGCGTATACGAAAGTCTCGACAACATGGTGGCCCGGATCACGGCCTACGGCGACACGATCGGCGATCAAGCCGGCTGGGTCTTTGGGGCTGTGCTTGGCGCAATTTTCTTCGTTCTTTCCGCACTCTTCGCAGCCGTTACTGCTGGGATCATTGCATTCGCCAAAATCGTCTTTGCGCTGATGATCGTGATTGCCCCATTCATGATCATCACATCGCTGTTCAAGCCAACCCAGTCTCTCTTTGAGGCCTGGAGCCGTGCAACTATCGGCTACGCCTTGATGCCCGTCGCCGCTGCAGGTGCTGCTGGCATTATCGTTGCGATCGCAGAAGCCATTGGCGATGCGTCCGCCGATCCCGTCGATGTCGAAACCGTCAGTCTCATCTTGCCATTCTTGGTCATTCTGCTCCTCAGCGCCGGGATTATGGCATCCGTCCCTTACATCGCCTCCAACCTAACCGGCGTGATGGGCATCGCCTCCAACGCTGTCGGCCTGACGGGGCTGGCACGTCGCGGCATCGTCAACACGAGCGATTATGGCACGGGCAGTGCCACGCGCCTCGCAACAGGCAAATCACCGCAAGAGCTCCAGCAAGCGGTGAACAGCGGCGTTGTCAAAACCGGCGAAGCGATCCGCAGAACACCAGCCTCAGCCCTGAACACCGTCAAATCCTTCCGCGCCTCATGATGAAAGACCAACACCAAAAATGAAAAGCCAAACAAGCCAAGATCAAAGTGACGCTTTTGCAGTGGATTTTATTTACGGCCCGCGAAGACGCGAACGCTTTGCCTATTTTGTGGCCGCCGCTGGCGTTCTGGTCGGGCTGGCAGGAATTGTCGCTGGAGCGAGTGTGTTTCCACTCAAGTCGATCGAGACATTCGTTGTCGTCGTGGACAAGGAAACCGGCCAAATGGACCGAGTGGCTGCAGTCCAAGCACTGTCCCTGTCCGAGAGCGATGCCATTATTCAGGCCAACCTTGTGGCTTATGTGGATGACCGAGAAACCTATGACCTGACCGACGGCGAACAACGGATCAATTCCGTTCTTGAACGATCCGACGGAGATGCCGCACGCACCCTGCGCGACCTTTGGACCTCGTCCAACGAAGATTACCCAATCGCTGTTTATGGCCGCGATGCCGTCATCGAAGTTGTGATCAAGTCCGTGAACCAGATCGAACCTGGCGTCGCACAGATCCGCTTTACCCGCACCCTGCGCCGCACGCGCGATACCCGCACCGTGACGCGCAGCTATGTGGCCACTGCTGGCTACGCCTTTGAACCAGAAACTCGCCAGCGCCTTCAGGATGTCTGGGCCAACCCCTTGGGCTTCGTGGTCACCTCATACCGCGTCGACGCCGAGACTTTGGAGAACTGATCCCTTGAATATCGCTGCCCGTTTGATCTGCGCTGCCGCATTGCTTTCGGCGTCCCCTGCCCTGTCAGAGTCCGTGCCGCGCAGCGGCGCGCTCGACGATCGTGTGCGCATCGCCACTTACTTCGAAAACCAAGTCTTCGTCATCGAGACTGATCTGCGCCACTCAACAACTATCCACTTCGGGCCAGGCGAACGGTTTGATGCGGTCATTGTTGGCGACACCGAGAGTTTCCAAGTCGATCCGATCCCCGAGCTCGGAAACGTGCTGACCATCAAGCCGCATGTGCAAGGTGCCTCGACCAACATGACAGTGATCACCAACCGCAGGACCTATTCCTTCCATCTGCGCGAAGGGGCCATTCCGGGTCGCTCGGGCATGTTTTTTGAGGTGCGGTTTCTCTATCCAGAGGATGAGCGTCGCGCGGCAGCTGCTAGTACCCAACCCAAAGGCTTTGAGGCCCCGCGCAACTACAGCTACCGCGTCGCGGGCGAAGGGGATTTCCGTCCAACCCATATCTACGATGACGGGCGGTACACATACTTCACCTTCCCCGAAAACGGACGCCAACCCGCAGTCTTTAAGGCCGACGATCAAGGCCGGGAGCGCACCGTGAACTGGACTCAACAAGGCAACATCGTGCGCGTGCTTGGCGTGAACCAATTCTGGACCTTGCGGATTGGCGACGAGGCCATCTGCGCCTTGCGCGATGACAGCGCAATTTATGTGAGCAACTGATCATGGCTGATGAGAACACACCCGACCTTCAGGACCGCCTGAGCACGTTCAGCCAGAAGAACAAGACCAAACGCCGTGGCGGTAATATAGGTGTCGGGGCATTGGCGATCGCGCTTGCGCTTGGCGGCGGTGGTGCTGCCTACTTTCTGGCAACAAATCTGCAAGAAAGAGCCAAAGGCTTAGAAACGTCTGACGTTGAGACCTTTCAGGATCAACGCACCGGAAATGGTGGGCGGTTGGAATTTCCGCCGGATGAAGCGGAACAACGGGTCAACGATGCACTTATAGCAGTTGAAGAGGCGCTCGATGTGCCGGCCCCTGCGCCGGCACCCGCAGAACCCAGTGCAGCGGTGCTGGAGGAAATCGCGAAACTGAGGGAAGCGCTTGCTGCGAGCCAATCTGCCCGCAACGCCGAAATTCAGGAAGCCGTCTCTGATCTGCGAGAGGCGTTCCAAGTCCAAACCGATGCGCTTGAAGCCTCCATTGCCGCCAAAGACACCGAAATAGAAAACGCGCAGCGGCAGAACGAAGCACGTTTGGCCGGCCTGCAGGCCATGCTGGACGCTGAACGTGCGCAGCGCGAAGGTCTTGAGGCAGAAATGGCGCGCGATGGTCTGATTGCAGATCAACGGTTGCTTGAAGAACGCCAGCGGCAGGAGGAAGAGCAGCGTCAGCGTGAAGCCGAACGTGTTGCGCAAGAATTGCTGACCGCCCAGATCGTTTCTCCTTCGGTCGTTTATGCAGATGGCCCACGGACCGCATCCGCTGACGGAACAAGTCCAAATGCTGCTGTGGCAGGAACAGATGGACCCACCCTGACCGAAAACGAACAGTATCTCCGGCAAGGCGCAAGGCCACTGGAAATTCAAGAAGCGTCCCAGATGGCCTTTCCAGAGAGAACGCTCTCCCAAGGCTCTGTCATTCAAGCTGCCTTGCAAACAGCTATCAACAGCGACTTGCCGGGCTCTGTTGTGGCGGTTGTGTCTGAACCGGTGCCTGCCTTTTCTGGCGATCAAATCCTAATCCCGCGCGGCTCGCGTCTTTTTGGCCAATATCGGTCTGGAATTGAGTTGAACCAGAAACGTATCCTGATCCTATGGACCCGCGTTCTAACCCCAGATGGGACGTCGATTGAAATTGCCTCTGTTGGCGGCGACCAGCTTGGGCGCTCTGGGTTAACTGGGATCGTCGACACAAAGTTTGCTGAACGTTTTGGTGGGGCCGCGCTGATCTCCCTCATTGGCGCAGCACCAGCAGTTGCCGCAAACAGTACTGACAATGAAACAGCCAGCGAAGTGCTTGAGGGGGTTTCCGGAGATCTGGAAGACGCTGTGGGGTCTGTGATCGCCGAGCAGGTTTCGATCTCACCCACTATTTATATTGATCAAGGTGCATCCGTGACAGTTCTCGTCGACCGCGATGTGGTGATCTATTGAGCCAACCCCCGCTGCCTGCGTCCTACTTAGAGCGATATCTTGAGCCGTTTCGCGATTTGCTGCTGCGCGACGATGTCGTCGAAATCGCAATCAACCCTGATGGAAAAGTCTGGGTCGAAGCCGCAGGTGACGCGGCAATGCGTCATGAAGGTCAGACAGTTGACCGTAGCACGGCATTCAATATGGCGCAGACAATCGTCGGTGATGCCAATGCCCGCGTATCAGAGAAAAACCCGCTGGTGTCTGGCAAAGTTGAATATGCAGGCCGACCTCTGAGAGTTCAGGTCGCGGTTCCACCTGCCATTGAACAGGGTGCCTCGATCACTATCCGTCTGTTCGCTACAGCGGGCGTGCAGGGGTACAAACCATCCTATCTTTTTGGCAAAGCTGTCTCGCTCGACCAACTGAGAGCTGAAAAGATGAAAGACATTGCCAGCCAAGCTGAAGAAAACCTCGAAGCCGCGTTAGAGGCCTTGGTACATCAAAGGCTCAATATATTGATCAGTGGTGGCACATCGACTGGCAAGACCACCTTTGCCCGACATCTTCTTACTCATGTCGATGATGGCGAACGGCTGATCACGATTGAAGATGCGTTTGAACTGTTCCCTAGCCAACCCAACACCGTAGCCCTGCTGGCAAGTCGCAGCACTGGATCACAGAGAAGCGCTCACGCGCTTCTGCAGGCGTCTTTGCGGATGCGCCCGGACCGTATCATCGTTGGGGAACTGCGCGGGGACGAAGCCTTAACTTACCTCGAAGCGATCAACACCGGACATGGTGGGTCAGTCTCAACCATCCATGCGGAAACAGCTGAGCTGGCAATCGATCGGTTAGCCATAATGGTCTTACAAGCGGGCACGCCGCTCACCTTCGCTGAGGTGCGGAAGTACATTCAGAAGTCGATCGATGTTATCGTCCAATTGGGTCGAATGGACGGGAAACGTGGAATCGCTGAGTTCTATTTGCCCAACTAGGCTCAATAAAGCGCGACGATTGCGGCCATTCGCTGCGCACCGTATCAACTTACACTACGCGGGACATTTCAGACCTTCGCTGCACGTGCGCGAATGTCCTGTCCAGCGAACCGTTCAACAAACGGTCCTTTTTGGAAGGCTATGTTCGTCTAGCTAAAAACCAAAGAACCAAACAACAGAGTGCCGGCGCTATGTACCATATTTCTGGGCCGTCCAAAAGTTCTAAAAAACGTGTCGGAAAGTCTTTGTCCGGCTGCAAGGCGGGGTCAAAAAATACGGTCCCAAAATTCCGATCCATACTTATGAATCCCAGAAAATAGCTTAGCCGTGAGATGAGCATCCAGGTCATCCAGATCATCAAAGTGGCGAAACCTATTCGCACGACCTTTGAAAAGGTGGAGCGCAGTCGATTAAATCCGGCAATTGTAAAACCGAACAGGCTTAGGGCTAAGAGTATCGCAACTACCACCTTGTTCATTTGTAGCGAATTAAGGATCGCATCAATTTGATAAGACGAGGAGGATGACGACAAAGGTGGATAAAGCGTCCAGCCATCTGGCGCGACAGGACCCGATAACGATGAGGGGAAATTTATACTGGTGATTGGAACGGCGAGGTAACATGCAAGAGCTAGCCACATCGCCGCAACGACCCATGCCTTGAAATGAAGTGGCATGGTTTTTTGTAGGCGCATCACAAGCACTGCGAGGAATGCGGGAATCAGAGCCAAGTAAACTAGGAATGCCAAAGGGGCGCGCGAAATCGCGCTGGCTTGATCAACATTTGCAAAGCAAAATGTTAACTGGCCCTCAGCGCAAATATACTGAAGCCCAGGGGCCATCAACTCCATCCGTAGGATCATCTGCAACGCTAAAAGTGCAAGCCCGACAAAAAGGGCAACTACCGTAAATATTGCTGCAGGGATCTTCGCATTCCTGCGGACATCGGCGCTCATCATTCCTTAAACTTCCATGTCGTTGACGTGCTCTGATCACTGATGGTCGATGCACTGTTTCTCTTCAAGTAGATTTAAATTCTGCCTTGTTCCAAAAACCCTCCTTTTTGGCACAACCACGAAACTCCTCGTTCGATGCTGCCTTAAACCCCGTTCAAAACCCAAGTGGTTGTTGAACGTTTTTGCCTCCACCGGGATAGCAGACTTTAGCTGCATCGCAGAAATTCGGCAAAGAGGGCTCAATCAGAACCACCGCTGCGCCGCGTACGCAAGTCCGGTCTGGATTGGCGAACGGCACATGCCGTCCGCCAACGTGGCTCAAATGTCGATCTGCTCGGCGATGCTCAGAGCGTCTTCCAGCTCAACGCCAAGGTAGCGCACAGTGCTGTCCACTTTGGTGTGACCAAGGAGCAGCTGAACTGCGCGAAGATTGCCAGTCTTTCGGTAAATTTCGGCCGCTTTCGTCCGACGAAGCGAATGGGTGCCATACCCGCTCGGTTCTAAACCAATCGCGGTCACCCAGTCGCGGACGAGCCGACCGTACTGGCGCGTCGAGATGTGTGGGCGGTCATGGAACCGACTCGGGAACATGTACCGGCACGCAAACATCTCGGGCGACTTGACCCAAGCCAGGACAGTTTGGCGCGTGTTTTCCGTCAGTTCGAATTGAACGGGCCGCTTGGTTTTGCTCTGGATCACAGAGACTCGCTCCCGCACGCGGTCATCTTTGACCAGATCAGCAACCGCCAGTTTCACCAGATCGCATCCTCGCAGTTTGCTGTCGATGGCCACGTTGAAAAGCGCAAGATCGCGCAGGTTGCCCGACAGTTCGAGCCGCGCGCGGATCGCCCAGACCTGTTTCGGCAACAGTGGTCGTTTCTGGCCGATGATCCGGCCCTTGTTCCAGGGTCTTCGTTTCGGGGTGACAGCGGGAAGTTGGACTCTTGGCATATTACGCCCTCCAATCCTCCCGCCAAACCCAGACATCAGCACCGCGCTGACACCTAAATTTTACAGGCAGTTTGAATGGCCGTTGTCAGGTCGCCTGTTTTTTGGGACACGCCGCAGACGCATTCGGCAGCAAAGAGCGCATTTTGACCAATGCTGCGTCGGGCGCGAACTGGTACAATCCGTGTCAGACAGACATTGCAGCGGCCAAACTTGGCCGATGCCAACGACCTGATTTGAGAGCGGCCGGTCTGGCTGTAGTCGTTCCGTAGATTATGAAAATCATTTAAGCTGAGCTAACAAAGTCTGTAAATTTAGATAAAAGACCGGTGAAGTGTGCTCTGCTATCAATTCCTCCGACGCCCAACTGGGCAAAGGGAGGAAATCATGGAAACAGTCCGTCGACATTCTGAATCCAACGTCTCGCTCGAGCGACGCGCGTGGAACATCCGGCGCAAAGCGCTCTTGATGGGCGAGGTTCAGGGACAAGGCTATATCGGCCAGGCTCTCGGCGTGGCGGACGTACTTGCCGCGTCGTATTTCCATGCACTCGAATACCGGCCAGAAGACCCTGAATGGGAAGGTCGGGATCGCTTTTACCTCTCTATCGGTCACTATGCCATCGCGCTTTATTCGGTGTTGATGGAGGCAGGAATCTTGCCGGAGGACGAGCTTGAAACCTATGGTATGGACGATAGCCGGATGCCCATGTCTGGCATGGCGTCCTACACGCCCGGTATGGAAATTACCGGTGGATCGTTGGGTCACGGTCTGGGCATCGCTGTCGGCGCGGCTCTTGGCCTAAAGCGCAAGGAAAGCCCCGCCTTCGTCTACAACCTCATGTCGGACGGCGAACTGGGTGAAGGATCGACCTGGGAAGCGGTCATGTCTGCCGTTCAGTGGAAGCTCGACAACCTGATTTGTCTGGTCGATTTCAACAATCAGCAGGCTGACGGGCCGACGCGCGCGGCGCTGGCGCAAGGGGATGAAGAGAAAAAATGGGCCGCCTTCGGCTGGCACGCGCAGCGGGTGGATGGAAACGATCTTGATGCCGTCGTGACCGCATTCGATGAGGCACGCAACACCGACCATGCCGGACCGCGTGTCATCATTTTCGACACACGCATGTGCAAGGGCGTAGATTTCCTGGAAAGCCGCGAAATCACCCACTTCGTGCGCGTGGAAGCCGACGAATGGTCCAAAGCCCTGGCCAAGCTGGAAGAAGGAAAGCCGCAATGACCCTCGCCTCGATGAAGCGCAAATACGAGCCGCGCACGGTCCGGCTGGGCCCGGACGGTCAGAAGGTTGCAACGACCGCGATGATCGCCTCCTTGGCGGCAGAGGGCTATGACACGGTGGCGGCGCCTTTCGGCCTTGCCCTGGTCGAGGCCGCCCGGAAAGACGACAAGATTGTCGGTCTGTCCGCCGATCTCGCCAAATACACAGATCTGCATATCTTCGCCAAAGCGATGCCGGACCGGTTCTACCAAATGGGTATGGCGGAACAGTTGTTGATGTCGGCCGCCGCCGGGCTGGCACGGGAAGGTTTTAATCCCTTTGCCACGACTTATGCTGTCTTCGCCTCGCGGCGCGCTTATGACTTCATTGCAATGGCGATTGCCGAAGAAAACCTGCCGGTCAAGATCATTTGCGCCCTTCCAGGACTCACCACTGGCTACGGTCCCAGCCACCAGGCGACAGAGGACCTGGCGATTTTTCGGGGCCTGCCGAACATGACGATCATTGACCCGTGTGATGCTGACGATATCGCAGGCATGGTGCCGCAGATTGCTGCGCATAACGGTCCAGTTTATTCGCGACTGCCACGGGGCAAGGTTCCGAGCGTTCTGACTCGCCACAAACCAGACTACAAGTTCGAGCTGGGCAAAGCGCAGATCATACGCGACGGGAAGGATGCCTTAATCATCTCGACAGGTTTCATGACCATGCGTGCGCTGGACGCCGCCGTCCAACTTGAGGCGGATGGGGTAGAGGCTGCCGTGCTGCATGTCCCGACGATTAAGCCGCTGGATACCCAGACAATCCTTGCGGAAGCGCAGAAGGGCGGTCGTCTGGTCGTTACGGCCGAAAACCACACCGTTGTTGGCGGGCTTGGTGAGGCGGTTGCGCGGACCCTGCTGACGAACGGAGTAACCCCGACGTTCCGAATGATTGGTCTTCCAGACGAGTTCCTTGAAGCGGGCGCTTTGCCGACTTTGCACGAGATGTACGGCATGACAGTCAGCCAGATCGCGGCGAAGATCAAAGATTGGCTATGACGAATTAGGGTTTAGTCAGTCCAACACAATTTAAGGGAGGAGAGAGGCTATGGGGCTTCTGAAGAACAAGTACGCCATTGTGACCGGCGCGGCCTCGGCCCGAGGTCTCGGCAAGGCGACAGCGCAAATGTTCGCCGAACACGGCGCAACAATTGCCATTCTTGATCTCGACGCTGACGCGGCAAAGGCCGCAGCGGCGGACCTCGGTAAGGGTCATGTCGGTCTCGCCTGTAACGTCACTGACAAAGATGCCTGCAATGCGGCAATCCAGACGCTGATGGACAGCTGGGGCCGGATTGACATTCTGGTCAACAACGCCGGGATCACCCAGCCACTCAAGATCATGGAGATCGAGCCGCAGAACTATGACGCGGTGACAGACGTGAACCTGCGCGGCACGCTTTATGTGAGCCAGGCCGTCATCCCCGGGATGATAGCGCAGAAATCCGGCTCCATCGTCAACCTGTCGTCCGTCTCTGCGCAGCGCGGCGGCGGTATTTTTGGCGGGCCGCATTATTCCGCAGCCAAAGCCGGTGTCCTTGGTCTGACCAAGGCAATGGCGCGTGAGCTGGCCCCCGACAACGTGCGCGTGAATGCCATCTGTCCCGGCTTCATCGCCACTGACATCACAGCAGGTAAGCTGACCGCTGATCAGCAACAGATGGTGCTGGACGGCATTCCCATGGGCCGAGCCGGAGCGGCGTCAGACGTCGCCGGCTGCGCCTTGTTTCTTGCGTCCGACCTTTCCGCCTACTGCACAGGCACTGAGGTCGACGTCAACGGAGGCTCTTTGATCCACTGATCCCCGAGCTAAAAGCCGGCGTCATGAGGAATGGCGCCAAAACCTGAAGTCTTCTCAAAGGGAGGAACCTACAATGAAGACAACACTAATGGCCGTTCTGGCCACCACGACCATAATCGCGGGCACCGCACAAGCGGACGAGATCATCTTCGCCCACGGCTCCAACCCAGGCAATCCGCGCTATGTCGCAGCAGAGAAGTTCGCCGAACTTTTCACCGCGTGCACGGGCGGCGAGCACACCGTGAACGTGGCAGCCTCTGCTACGATGGGTGACGACTCCGAGATGCTAACCTCTGCCACGGCAGGTGTCATCAACATCACTGCGAATAGCCAAGGCGCAATGAGCCAGATCGTACCTGAAGTGGGCCTCTTGGGGTTGCCCTTCCTGTTCAAGGATCTGCCGACCGCTTGGGCCGTGCTTGACGGGGAGGTCGGTGATATGATCGACGCACGCGCCAACAACGCAGGCCTCAAGGTTTTGGGTTTCTGGGACAACGGCATCCGGAACGTCACTCATACTGAGAAGGGCGTTCCAACCCCTGCTGATCTGTCGGGCATGCAGATCCGCACCCCCCCCGATCAGATGACGGTCGACATCTTCGAGGCTCTGGGTGCATCTCCAGCTCCTCTGGCATGGTCAGAACTGCCGACCGCGCTGCAATCCGGCGTCTTTGACGGGCAGGAAAACCCGCTTGTGAACATCTACTCGGCCAACCTGCACGAAATTACCCCCTACGTCACGCTGACCGGCCACAAGTACGAATCCACGCCGGTCGTCGCGGGTCTGGCTTGGTGGTCGGGCCTTGACGAGGCGACGCAAACCTGTGTCACCGACGCCGTGGCCGAAGCTGGCGAGCTTCAACGAAATCTGGTACTGGCCTCTGACGAGGAGCTTCGGCCGACGATGGAAGCCGAAGGCGCGATCTTCGCCGAAGCCGACAAGGCGGCATATCAAGAAGCAACGCAGTCCGTCTACGACCAGTACGCGGAGCAGTACCCTGAGCTCGTTGCGGCACTACGCGAAGCGGCGGGCCTGTGATGTCCGCCGGGGACCGCAAGTCCCCGGAGAATGGCGGGAAGGGGCAGAACAGCCCCTTCCTCAGCCTGGCTCGCGGGGCTACTAACGTACTGGACTGGAGCGGCCGGATCATCGTGGCAGCCTGTCTCGCGTCAATGTTCGTAGCACTTCTCGTCAATGTGATCCTACGCTACGCTCTTGGCTCCGGCATCCCATGGGCTTCTGAAATACATGCGATCCTGCTGCCTTGGTTGGTGGCTGGTGGGCTCGTGATTGCTTCAGCGCGCGGGCGCAATATTGCGATCACGCTGCTTTCTGATCTGCTGAAAGGCCGGGCGCTTCTCGGGCTCAATCTGATCATCCAAGCGATTATCCTGATCATTGCCATCAGTGTTCTCTGGAGTAGCCAGCCAATCCTGAAGGCCTCGCAGTTCCAGACCCTGTCGACCCTCGGCATAAAGCAGGTGTGGGGGTATTCGAGTCTTGTCTACGCTTTCGCGGCCATGGCGCTCATTGCCGCGCTTAACCTCTTTAGGGCGCTGTCCGGCGAAGATGTTGCCAATCACGATCCCCAACACGCAAGCCTGAGCTGAAAGGAGACCATCATGACCGCTCCCCTCGTCTGGATTTTCTTCATTCTGCTGGCAATTTCGGTCCCTGTCGCCCATGCCATGCTGGGCGGGGTCGCTGCTGCGCTCTGGCTCGACGGCAAGCCGATGGCGGTGATCGCACAGCGACTCTATACGCCGACACAAAGCTTCCCGATGCTGGCGATCCCGTTTTTTATCCTCGCTGGCAACCTGATGATGTCGGGCAAGTTCGGCGTCTATCTCGTCAATATCGCACGACTGATTGTCGGCAATTTCAAAGGGGGTCTGGGCCAGGTCTCGATCATCGGTTCGGTGATGTTCGGCGGCGTCTCTGGCTCGGCGGTGGCCGATGCCTCCGCGCTTGGTAATGCGCTGATCCCGGTGCAGAAGAAAGAAGGTTATCCGGCCGGGTTTTCGGCCGCGATCAACTCGGCCTCGTCAACCGTGTCGGTCCTGATCCCGCCGTCTATTCCGCTGATCCTGTTTGGCCTCGTGTCCAATGTCTCAATCGTTGACCTGTTCATCGCCGGTATCCTGCCGGGTGTCATGCTCGGCGTTGGTATGTTCGCGGCAGTCGCCGTGGTGTCGGGAATAAAGAACCTGCCGCGCTCGCCGCTCGAAGGCGGATTCCGGGCGTTTAAGTCGCAGATTTTCGCAGCGATCCCCGCGCTGCTTATGCCTATCTTCGTGATCGGCACCCTGCGCTTCGGCGTCGCCACGCCGACCGAGGTCAGCGTCATGGCGGTGGCCTACGCACTTCTGGTGTCCGGTCTTGTCTATCGCGACCTCACATGGCGCGGAATCTGGCAGGCTTCGGTCGACACCGGGCTGATGACCGGCGCAGTCATGATCATCATCATGGCATCCTCGACGATCCAGTGGGTTCTGACAGCCGAGCGAGTCCCACAGGAGCTTGCTGAATGGGTACAACTGACCTTCTCAGAACCCTGGATGGTTATCCTTGCCTTGAATGTGGTGATGCTGATCGTTGGCGCGTTTCTCGATCTGCCTGCCGCAGTTCTTCTTCTCGGCCCACTATTCGTCACGATCGGCAATGCGATCGGTCTGGACCTTGTGCAGCTTGGTCTGATGATGGTCGTCAACTTGGCGATCGGTCTTTACACCCCGCCTGTTGGCACGACTTTGTTCATATCCTCGGCGATCTCGGGTGCGAGTATTGGCCAGACCGTGAAGTGGTTGCTGCCGTTCTACGGTGTGGCAATCGTGGTCCTTTTGCTCATCTCTTACGTACCCGCCTTGACGATTTACTAAATACCCCAAGGTTTCACATCGATCAGTTCCGGCCCGGATTCGGGCCGAAAGCTGCACCCCAAGCCGGTCAGAAACTTGCGCGCGCCGGCTTCGTGCTCGTCTGCACTGGACTGAAGCCAGCTCGCAAATCGGCTCACGATACGGCGGTTGAAGTGGCGTGGCGGACAAACGAACCAATAGGCCGGGAAATCTATAACGTCGAAATTCGTCGAGAACGGTACAAGCTCACCGCGCTGTAATTCCGGCAGGCAGAGCGTCACGCTGTCAAGCGCAAGCCCGCCGCCCTGCTTTGCCAGTTCAATCGACATCGAGGATCGGTCGAAGCGAAAAGGATATGTCAGGCCCTCGATCTCGATCTTGTTCGAAGCAAGCCATAGATCCCAACGATACAGCATCTTCACGCTGTCGATCAGGCGCGCCGCCTTGATCTGTTCGCGCGGATCGTCGGAGTGTTCCTGCAACGAAGCAAGGTAATCCGGACTGCACAGCGGAAGCACAAGATCATGTATGACGTTGTTGACTGTCAGGCCCGTCCAACCGCCCAAACCGTAGCGCAGGTCAAAATCGACCGCCTCGGTATCGAATGCGGTGAAGTCGGGCGTTGCGTCAATGCGGATGTTCCAGTCGGGATTTTCTGTCGCAAAATTTGCGATTTTTGGACCAAGCCAACGAACGCCGAAGCTGGGGCTGACCCGAAGGGTCAGATTGCGTGTATCCCGCTGGCGCGAGATCGCGCCTCGGGCGTTTCGGATGGCACTGAAGGCCTGGGTCGTGGTTTGAAACAGACGATCTCCGTCCAGTGTCAGAATAAGCCGTCGCTTTTCGCGGCGAAAAAGTTTGACGCCAAATTGCTCTTCTAGGATTCGTAGTTGCTGGCTTACGGCCGATGGCGACACGCCGAGTTCCTGCGCGGCCTTCGTAACCGTCCCGAGCCGCGCCACGGATTCGAAGTATTCGGTTGCTCTGATGTTTATGTCACGCATTTGACGCCGGACCCTGAGGACTTAGAGAGTAGAGTCTATTAAGATGGGCTGAAATTGTCGAGTAGCACTCCTAACAAACGAAGGGGCGGCCAATACGTTGGGATCTCGTGGAGCGCTGCCCGACCTACATCTAATGCAGTCGCGATGCTCATCGACCGGCCGTTGTCGCGCATGCAGTGAATTCACCCTTTGTTCGCAACCTGTGAGTTGCCGCCTCAATCTTTGCTGCGCCTTGCACCAATGGCCGGTTTTCCCGCCGCCTTGCAGCGCCATGAGCAAAGCTGATGCAGCGATTTTCTTGCTGCGAGCGCGCGCAGCGAGAAATAGCAATGACCGCCTCGGGCTCGAATTGTGAATCCGCTACGGCTTGCTCCAACGTCCGCTGTTGTTCGCGACAACAGCCTCTAGTACCCTAACAATTCCTCGATAAGCTCTTCCCGCATATCCAGCGTCTGCTCCCAAGCCTTCGGCACATCCGCCTCTCGCTCGAGCGCCTCTGGCGCAGGCTGCTGTTCCATCTCAACCCCTTCACCCATCACCCGCATCCCCCGCGCCTCGCGCCGTTCCGCACGATCTCGCGCCGGCGGATGGCCCCCGGTTTCATTTGCCCCCTGCGCTCTGTTCTCGTCACTCCCAACACCCCATGGCCCAACACCTTCCACACTTGGCGGATAAGGAAACGGCTTGTCCTTCTGTTTGGCGTCCATCGCCTTAAAAAGCGGATCATCGTAGTACTTGATGCGCTGCGCTTTGATCGGATGCTGCGGCGACGCCAAGATTATTACCTCGTCGGGATCCATCAGCCGCGCCTCTGTCTCCGATAGCAGCGGCCGCTCCTCCAATCGGGCAGATGTCGACGTCGCACCAAGTATCCCTTTGTTCCGCCCGTACATCCGCGTCACCGCTTCCCGTGTCGTGCTGCCCACAGCCACCGAAACCTCCTTTACCGTGCGCTGATCCCGCGGCGTAATGTAAAGCTTCAGCCCTGCACCGTTCTCCAAACTTTCACGGCCCTCGGACCCATAGATGCGATCCAACGATGCCAGCGACTGCGCGATCATCGCTACCCTGCCCCCATAGCTCGCCAGCGAATGGATCGCGCGTTCCAAATACGGCATTGCGCCCATCTGCTGGAATTCATCAATCATCATCATGACTGGCCACGGCTCATCTTGTTCTGGCTCTTTGAGACGGATCGATGCAATCAAGTCCGCGAACATCAGCCGCAATAGTGGTGCCAGCGTCGCGATGTGGTCTTCTGAAACCGCGATGTAGAGTGACTGCGGTGTTTTGCGGAACGTCGCGAAATCGAAATCGCTGACTTGAGTGGCTGAGCGGACCGCCGGATTGTCCCACTGTTTCAAGCCCGCCGTCATCAGCGCCTGAATATTTGAGGTCAGCAACCGCGATGACGCGCTGGCCGCGTTGGTCCAAAGTTCGCGCAGAATAGCTTCCTCCGCCTCATCGGCATAAGTCTTGTATTGGGCGTTCTTGTACTCACCACCCGCAACGATCTTGTTCACCTCGCCAAGGTTTGCTGTGCCGCGCTGGATCGCCAGCAGACAGGCTGCCACAAAGATCGACTTGCCTGCCTCTGAAAACGTATCCAGCGTCTTGTTGTCCTTATCGAGGAACAGATCAGCCAAGATGCTGACTTCCGTAAACCGCTGCGCAAAGGTTGGCGCTTTGGCGATGCGCGACAGCGGGTTGTAACGGTGCGTGGCATTGGACCAATCAAACGGGCTGAAGCGATAAACCTCATCGCCATTGAGTGCACGCAAGCGGGATGTTTTCTCGAAGTTCTCGCCTTTGACATCGAGGACCACCACAGATCCTGCGAAGGCCATCAGGTTTGGGATCACGAAGCCCACACCTTTACCCGCCCGCGTTGGCGCCACCATCATCACATGCGGGATTGCCGCAGAAGAAATAAATCCGCCCTTTGACTTTGGCAGTCCGAGCTTGCCGCAAACAAACCCCTTCCCCGGCTTATGCAGCATGTCGTTTTTCATAAGCTCTGGTTTGGTCTGCCAATGGGCCGAACCGTAGTCATCCCGTTCTTTCTTCCAGGTCCAAGCAAGTGCAAGGCCACCGAGCCCGATGGATCCAAAGCCAACTGCACCGTAAGCCACCTTGAAGGCTTCAGGGTGTGCCGCGCGCAATCCAGGACTGGCGTTCCACACAGCCAGCATGTCGAAATTGCCAAACCCCGTTCGCAGCGCCAATGCCAAATAGAAGCTTGCGACAATGGTCCCGAGGATCGCACCGCAGATTGCGCCAAAGGGCAGTGCGGCCCAAAGAGGAAATGCTTTGTTCATGTGTTCATCCTCGCTCTAGAATTCCATCTCGTCGTCGAGACCACGATCACGCCCAAGGTCTTTGCCTAAGGTCTGCGCCTCTTGCTGCCCTTTGAGCTGCGCCACTTCGGTTGCCTTGTCCTGCTGCAGACTGGATGCACGATCAGTGAAGACCTGGTCGCCGGTTTCTTCAAAGGTCATTTCTAGGAATTCTTGTGTGACGGTGATCTGATCGATCTTGCCCGGCAGCACGTCGTTGAGGACTTCGTAGTTCCCGCGCCGCAGCTCGCCGAGGCCTTCCTCGCCCAGCTCTTTGAACAGCTCAGCCTGCAGAGTGCGCTCAACAGTTTCTTCCTGAACTTCTGACAACTGCCCATCGCGCAACATATCCGCCAGATCCTGCAGATAGGTATTGGGGCTGCGATCATCCTCATCGATCAAGGGCAGATCTGCCGCCTCTTCCTCTGCAAGGCTCAACCCGATTGCGACACCGAGTTCTTTGGCCCGCTCGGTCAGGGCTTCCATCACCCCATCGACACGTTCCAACGCCCCATCGAGTTGCTCATCATTCGCACTCTCGACCGTCAGTCCATCTTTGCTGAGGACGGCATTCATGTCCCGCTCAACCCAGTCTTGCGCCATGCCGTAATTCTTCGTGCCGCCAGCTGTAATCCGCGCCACCAACTCATTGCTATCCATGCCCGCCTCATCGGCTTGCGCTAGGACATCTTTCAAAGCGTCGTCATTGCCAGACTGCAGCGCTGCGGTCAGCACCTCGTTTCCAGCACCGGGCGGATAGGGCTCTTCAAGCTGCTTGCCAAACCGCGCGCGCAGTTCTGGATCGGGCACCATCTGTGACAAGTCCGCAATGACGGGAGCGGCCTTGGCTTCAAACGCGGCGCGCTCGGTTACATCAAGCTCTTCGGCTTTCAGCCGCAACGCTTCGATCGTGCGCTCGGAATAGTCGATGGCATCACCAACGGTTTTGATGTCTTTCATATCGATCTCTCCTTCGGTGAATGTCCAAGGGGTGCCAGTGCCCAGATTGGCGGCCATACCGCGCACGGCGCGGGCCAGATGGCGCTGGTCCATGCGGTCCAGCAGCTCGGCAAACTCTGTGTAGTCTTTGGCAAAGCCCACGACCTGCGCTTGTGCGACGGCGGATTCCTCGGCCGTCATGATGATCTCGCGCGGCAAGCGCGCTTCTTCTTTGGCGCGGTAGATTTCAGCAAGACCCGCTGGCTTCTCAAAGATACCCCGCTCGAGACGGGTCGTCGCGTCGAGTATGACGCCATAGCCTTCTGCGATCTCGGCCTGCTTTTCGCGCATTAGCTGCGGCGACATCACGCCCTCAGCCCAGCAAGAAAACCATGTGCCCTGATCGAGCCCACGGTTGTTCAGAATGATGTGCGCATGTTTGTGGGCGCGGTCGTCATGTACGGCGAGAACGTAATCCCACTGATCACCGTACTCACCGCTCTCGAAAAAATGCTCCGTCCAGTCCATCGCGATGTCGCGCACCTGATCGACGGTGACGTCTGTCGGGAACGACAGCAGCATGTGTGAGGTGAACCCGAGCTTGGTCGATCCGCGCCAGGTCTCCGACCAAGCCTCGATGATATCTGACTTCTGATCTTCAGACAGCACCGCGTCATCCGTCAGCGCATTGGTCATGGTCGAATAAGTGTAGACGGCCTTGTCATTGATATAGGCAAGCTGATTGCCAAGAGAGGCTTGTGTTTTGCACCCCCCTGCCCTGATCCGCTTGAACACAGCCGCCTGGCTCTGGCCACTGGCAGCCTTGGCGACGTTGCGCGCCGACATGGATCCGACGCGCCCAAAGCTGCGCCCTTGCCGCCGGCCCGCGATACGCGCATCAATCCGCGCCGCGGCTTTGCCCCGGATCCGCTCATCCTCCCAGAGCTTCCCCATGACGGAACTGTAAAGAGCGAGCGGATCAGCCATTGGAGATGTTCCGATCAATCACGATCGCGCCCGCTTGCAGCGCAGACCCGCCGTTCGGAACCAAAGCAGCCGATTCCCGCACCCCTTCGCGGCCACCCTCCCCTGCCACCAATCTCAGTCCCGATGCCACGCGCGCAGTCTCATCTGGATGCGCCCGCAGGGTGGCATCCCCTTCTTCCTTTAACGGCCAATCCTGCTTGCGTCGGACCTGCGCTGCATACTTCATCTGGCCGAGCTCACGGCTCATGCACTGCGCAAGATCAAGCAGGTCTACAAGCAATGCGCGGTCCTCAAGCGACACGGAAATCTTGCCGCGATGCACAGCCTTTGCGAGCGCCAAACCAGCATCACTGACGTCCTTGGCTTGTCGCCAACTGGCACAGAATTCAGCAACTAGATCGCGCGGCACATCAAGGAACCCACACCGTCCGCGCAGCACTGCATTGAGGGCTTGGGAGCGGTTGGCGAAACCACGTGTCTGCCACTCTGCATCAAAGGCTGCGAGCTCTGACGCTGAGGCGCGGAAACTGACCCGTTCAGAGGGATCACGCACCGCCAGTCCTTCGCCCTGCTCTTCCTTTGCAAGCCGCGTCACATGCCTGCGAGAGACGCCATAGGCTTCCGCCAATACCTTTGGGGTTTCACCTGCATGATAGCGCCGCGCCAGCTCAATGCGCTGCTCCAGCTTGAGGCGTTTTGGTCTTCCTGTCTTCATCACAAGTGCACCTCGCTACATTCAAAATCAAATATCCGGCGGCGCGTGCGAGGCAGCGCTTGCTTGCAAGCGCGTTCGCGCGTGTTGGTGGATTCTTTCTTGCGTGGCACGCTCTCAGACCCCTCGGACAAATGTCGCAGACAAGTGGCATATCCTGCCAACGTCCTTTTCTTCTCCTTCCTTCATATATCAATAATACATATTGTGCAATTTATCTTTTTGCATGAGTTCAATTTCTATGCGCTTCACGCCGCCTCCCAGAGGCCACACCAACTATCAGAAACATTCTGACTGACCCTGTTGGCAGCTCGCACAAAGCGAGCGCGGGCCTTCACATACAAAACAATACGCAAGGATATGCGCCCCCAAGGCGCATCGAGTGATCAACATGAAAACAGCAAAAAAGCTGACGCCCGACCGCGTCGGTGTCAGCTTCTACAACTGCCTGTCTGGGGCCTCCCACAGGAGGTCGCCCTCCCCTGCGGATCACTCAATCCGCAGGGGTATCTGGCTCAATGAGCCAGATCCTGAGAGCGCAAATCTGCGCAGCGATCTTGGGCAATCAGAGCCTCGGTTGCGAGGCTGTCTATGACTTCAGGATGGTCACCCTCCTCAAAGGCTGAGAGGTAGGTTTCAAAGGCCATGTCAGCTTGCAGTTCTGCGAGGTCGAGAGATTGTTCGAATGTCATGTTGTGATCCTTTCCATTGATCGTCGTTGGACGGATCGTGGAAAAGACCGGAGGCATCAGAGCGGGCTGCACCCAACTTGGGGCGCAATGAAATGGAGCACGTGAAGGGCGATTTTTGTTGTGGGCGATGCAAAGCAGCGCGCAAGGCGCCAGCCGTCCAGAAACCTTGCCCAAGCGTTGCAGCCCGCTCGCCTCCGGGCTAGCGATCTGATGGGCCAACAGGTCAATGGGAAGAGCACAACACGGTGAAGAATTGAACCGTCTCTCACCAGTTTTCCTGCAGGCGAAAGAGGACGGTATCCCACACTCAGATACGAAGTTGCTGCTCACCTGATCTCAACCAAGCCGCTCCAAAAAACCGAACGACAGCTTCAAAGCCACAAGATCAAGCTTGGTTCAATTGGTCCTCGAGAGACCCAGTCGACGCCAGGATTGCATCAAAGGATGGAGCCTCACCGAAGATCATGGCCTCAGCATTTTGGTAATCACCGATCATCCGAGCGGCCATTTCATCATCTGGAGAGAGCGAGGCGTTCAAACCTTCCATGCTCAGCCTCGATCACCCGCAGCCGCACCAAACAGATGCCCACGCAAAATGTCCTGCATCCAAATTGGCGTAGCAGCGAAACCACTTTTCAGATCGTCCAACAGTGCCGGGCCAGTTTCGTGGCTGGCTAGCAGGCGACGCACTGCGCTTTGAACAGCCGCCTGTTCTTCGTCGCTCGACATGACGTCATGAAGCCAGTGCAAGGCCTGCACCAGATACATGCCAGGGCGCCCTGCCCAATACAGCCGACTAGGTGCCGCTTGTTTGAAGACGATCTTTTGATTGTCTAGAGTGACAGGCTTTAACCGCGCATCAACAAGCACTTCGATTTTGGCCGGCACCGCGTTGGTGAGGCCGAGCGTGTTGGCAGCCGTCATACCATCGATCAACCAGCGAACCTGATCGCGACGCGCGATTGCATCGATGACGGCGCGGTAGTCTGGTACGGTAGATTTGCCTGTCAGCGCATTCTGGGATGGTTTGTCGTAGAGCCCGCGCTGGATGCGGCGCAGCTGACCGGACGTGACCATGCGCTGCAGTGCCTTATCGACAGCTGCGCGACCCCCGATGTCGGCAAAATCAGCTGGCGTCCACACTTGTCGCGGCGCGTCATCTACACGAGCGCGTAGGCGGTCTGGCAAAGTTTTCAATTGTGCAGATCCGATCATGTCCGAAATATACCGCAAAATTCGGACAGAAGCGAGTTCAAGCTGATGTACCGCCTTAAACGACGATGGCTTTCAAATTGGCAACCAGATCATCCATATCGGTTTGATGCTGTCACAATCGGTAAAATTGGTTCGTACCGCAGCACACTCGGTCATGCAGATAACTCAGTAAAAAAGAGCTGCTCCGAGATAAGCTTGTAACTGCGGCTTGCAACCTTGCCTTTGGGGCTTGGGTCACCGCAGCGCTCGCACTGCACACAGCATTACGGGTCGCCGACAGTTTCCTGCCTTTTGCCTGGTTAATTTGATCGAGAACAATAATCAAACATCTCTTCAACTATTCGACCCCCGCGCGCTTTGCAGAAAATGTACTGCGCATATCAGCCGCTTATTCCACATGAGCAATGCTCTCTGCCGTGCGGGAAAGTGGCCAGACCGCCGAAGCGGTCTGGCCCGTGTGTTAGGCGGCCTCTTTTGGGCCCCAGGGGATGATGGCTTGCAGAGACATGTCATCCTGGCTCGCGGCCTTGCCAAGGTTGGCGTTGAAGGCGTGATCGCGGACCGTCAGGGTGAAGTAGTCAGAACCGGTGTCTTTGTTCTGCTTCTTCCAGATGCCACCGCATTCAACCAGTTTGCCGCGAGGGGAGCGGCCGAGGACGCGATGCGTTGGTGCCATAGGGTTGCTGCTGGCAACGGGCTCGACTGTGATGTCGAGGTCGAATGTCAGGGTTGAAATTGAGCCGATACCTTTTGCTGTTTCGATGTCGTCGCTGGTGAATTTGATGCAGTTCGTGGTCATTGCTTTTCTCCTTGTTTGCGTTGCAATGATGGTCACCTTGCAGCTGGCCAAGGCCCGGACATACCGAAGGCGAAGCGCAGCGGAGAGGGGCAGGCCCCGCTCTTTTTGTTCCGCGAAGAATGGCCCGCAGGGACAGGGGAAAAAGAGCGGGGACAACCTTTGTGGACGGGGCGACAGCTGCGACCAGAATTATCGAGCAACTCAACACATCAGGAGAAAGCCTATGGCCACGTCGCTGATAGTGAACACTGACAAAAGAAATTGCGGGAAGGCATCTTCATTTCCAATTTGACTGACAACGCGCCGATCAAAAGACCCTGCCTCCGTCAGACCTGGGAACGACACATCTCGCTCTCTTCCATCTCCCCCCAAGCTCTGGTGGGGCCGGTTTGCTGGAATGGATGCACCAAAGACCAGTTTCGTTCACTTACCTGAACATTCGCTTCATTACGTTCAGAATACTGGACAACATCTTGACTCGACGCCAGATTGATAATACTTGTCCAATATACTGGACGTAAGACATCTCACGTTCATCTAATCAGACAATGGCAGCGCACATGAAACGCAAAAGAAGTTACTCACGGGTTACGAAGCAAGCTTTGTCTACCTTCGGCAAGCTGATCCGCGTCGCGCGCACGGAACGCGGCATGACAGCGCAAGACCTTGCGGACCGTGCAAACATTAGCCGCACGACACTGTATAACATCGAAAAAGGTGCACCCGGCCCTGAGATCGGCACGGTCTTCGAGGTCGCAGCGCTTGTTGGCGTGCGTCTGTTTGATGCCGATGACAGTACGCTGGCAATGCACAATGCCCGCCTTGATGAAAAACTAACACTCCTGCCAAAGAGCGTCCGGGCATCCAAGCAAGAGGTCGACGATGACTTCTAATTTTGCCCAAGCCTCGGAGGCCTTTGTCTGGATATGGCTGCCCGAAAGCACCGCCCCTGTCGTTGCAGGGCGCATCACGCAAGATGCGGACCGGTTCGTATTCAATTACGGTGCAAGCTACCTCGAGCGCACCGATGCAATACCGATATACGCACCCGAACTCCCGCTGCGTCGAGGCATCATCGAACCTCAGGCCGGTCTTTCGATGGCCAGCTGCATTCGCGACGGCTCTCCGGATGCATGGGGGCGGCGTGTCATCATCAATCGTTTGGTGGGCGCAAAGGCGAGTACAGCCGAAGTCGGCAACATCACAGAAATATCCTACCTGCTTGCATCCGGTTCTGACCGCATCGGTGCCCTCGATTTCCAAGCGTCGGCGACGCAGTATGTGCCGCGCCGGAAATCCGAAGCCACATATGAGGAACTCATCGAGGCAGCCAGTCTCATTGAAAAAGGCGCGCCCCTGACGCTTGGCCTAGATCAGGCGCTCAATCACGGTACATCAATCGGTGGCGCGCGGCCCAAGGCGCTGATCGATCGCGGAGATCGCAAGTTGATCGCCAAATTCTCGGCAAGCGGCGACCTCTATAGCGTCGTCAAAGCGGAATTCATCGCGATGAAGCTCGCGGCTGCCTGCGGCCTAGACGTCGCGCCCGTCTCGATGATTGAAGCTGGCGGCAAAGACGTGCTCTTGATCGAGCGCTTTGACCGGACCCGCGCAGGTGAGGACTGGCATCGCAAAGCGATGGTGTCTGCACTTACAATCCTTGGGCTGGATGAGATGATGGCGCGCTATGCCTCCTACGAGGATCTGGCCGAGATCATTCGTCACCGCTTCGCCAAGCCCAAGGAGACGCTGCGAGAGCTGTTTGGCCGAATCTGCTTTAACGTGCTGTGTGGCAATACGGACGATCACGCCCGCAATCATGCAGCCTTTTGGGACGGCGAAATGCTTACGCTCTCCCCCGCTTATGACATCTGCCCTCAAGGCCGCACCGGGAATGAAGCGACGCAGGCGATGCTAATCAAGGGCGACAATCGGATGAGCACTTTGGCCAGTTGTCTAACCGCCGCACCAGATTTCCTACTCACCGACGACGACGCAATCGAGGTCATCACGCAACAGATTATCACGATTGCCCGTAAATGGGACGCGGTCTGTGAGCTCGCAGACCTCAGCGCAACAGACAAAGCCCTGTTTGGCGGGCGACAATTCCTGAATCCGTACTGTATCGAAGGCTTGAGTTCGGATCATGATACTCTGACTGATCAATTTGAAGGGTCGCGAGGGCAATTGCTAGCTTAGTCAGGGGTCGTTTCGATAGGTATTTGGCCTTTACGGTAAGCGAAAGCAGCCGTTCGTAAATAGCGCAGCGAATGCTACAGAAGAGCCCACAGCGGAAGTCTTTAAATCCTGCTGCGGGCGCACGCAGCGCAAAATATGCGGCATAAGCGAAAGTTCATTTGCGGCACCGCAGCAGCCGAAGCGGTCATCCAAACAGATGCTACGTTCTCAGAGTCAGCGCTGTGTTGATGTCTGGGTATGGAGGGAGGATTGGAGGGCATATCATGCCAAGAGTCCAACTACCCGCCGTCACCCCAAAACGCAGGGCCTGGAACAAGGGACGTATCATCGGCCAGAAACGTCCCCTCCTACCAAAACAGGTCTGGGCGATCCGAGCGCGGCTCGAACTGGCGGGTTATCTCCGCGATCTGGCTTTGTTTAACCTCGCCATCGACAGCAAGCTGCGCGGTTGTGATCTTGTGAAACTGGCCGTGTCAGACCTTGAAAAGGACGACCGCGTTCGGGAACGCGTTTCCGTGATCCAGAGCAAGACCAAGCGACCTGTGCAGTTCGAACTGACGGAAAACACGCGGGAAACCGTGATATCCTGGGTCAAATCCCCTGAGATGTTTGCGTGCCCATTTATGTTCCCAAGCCGTTTCCATGACCGGCCACACATCTCAACCCGCCAGTATGGTCGGCACGTTCGTGATTGGTAACTGCGATTGGCCTCGAGCCGAGCGGATACGGCACGCACTCCCTCTGCCGGACAAAGGCAGCGGAGATTTTGTCGAAAAACAGGTAGCCTTCGCGCAATCCAGCTGCTGCTTGGTCATACCAAGGTTGACAGTACTGTTCGGAATCTTGGCGTGGAACTCGAAGATGCCCTGAGCATCGCAGAACGAATTCACATCTAGTGCAACTTGGCGAGCGGTCCTGCCGTTCGCCATTTCAATGCGGATATCAGTATCTCATGCAACGTTAGTCGGTGCAGAGCCCAAATCGACAAATGCTGCGGAATGCTCGAACGGGGCGAGGTGCGCTTTGCGGACATTTCCTTACATGGATCGGTCCTAATCTGACCATCCGCATTGAGGTTGTTGACCGAGACATACGGTTCGCAATCGCGCCGTTCGTGTCTGTAACGCAGATTTAAAACAGCCGCCTTCGATGATCAGCGTTCCATCGCTCCCTACCGATGATACCCTGTGCGGAAATAACAGACCAAAGTAGAAACAATAAAACTTAGCTCTCCCGAGTTGCTTCACGCCTTCTCGTTGACGAGATGGATCGTCCTTGTCGGGAAAGCGAAGCCCACTCCAACTTGCTTGGCCAGATCGACGATGTCGGCAACGAGGCCAGAGCGCACTGCCACCTGCTCGTCGTAGTTCGAGACGAATACAAAACAACGGCACTCGATCTCAATAGCGGACTCTCCAAAGTCCTTTAGCCCGACAAAGCAGTCTTGTGCATCAGCGCTTGGTTGCCGCAACATTGCGGCGCGCAGCTCTTCGATGAACTGATCCAATTTCTGACGCGGGGTGTCGTAGGTCAAACCAATCGAGAGGTCGATACGGCGGCGTTCGCGCAATCCCCAATTCACGATGACCTGATCGCTCAACTGTGCGTTTGGAATGATCATCACGGTGTCATCGAGCCGCTTCAGCCGCGTGGATCGTACGCCAACTGTCTCGACCGTTGCGAGTTGACCATGTGTTTCGATCAGGTCGCCACGCCGGAACGGTCGGTCGGTCAGGAGGAGTATTCCGCCGAGTACGTTGGACACCGTCTCGCGGGCGGCAAACGCCAGGGCCAGGCCGCCAACACCCAAACCCGCCAGAACGCCTTCGTAGGGCAGATCGACAATTTCTGCGAGCAGAAGCAGACCGACCGTAATCAAGGCCAGTTTGATGATGCCGATCGCCATCGCTGTTACGATTTCGTCGGCATAACTCACTGTGGTGGCGGCTCTGCGCTGAAAAAAGGCTCCGATCATGCCGGTCGCGAGAACCGCGAACCAAGTCGCGCCAATGACTGCCGCTGCAGAGACGAGCGTGTGCAGCGCAGCGAGCGGCGTCTCAATGATCCCAACCAGGCTGAAACCCCAAACAAGGATCAGACTCCACATAGTGAGCCTTGCCGCCAGAACCAACCCGTTTTTCTGGGATGCGCCGGTCTTGGCTGCGTCTTCGTCCACCTGTGCCTTTGAAATGAAAAGACCCAGCAATGCAACCAGAACGATGACCACGCCAACCATCGCCGCGATAGCGATCCATTGCCAGTTTTCGATTACCGCGGCTCGGTTCAACAGACCCGGGGAGACGTCCCGGATACGCTCTCGCAGCGAGAAAAACTGTGTTAGAGGTTCGCTCGGCGGGATACCTTCGGCCAGCGGAAGGCTTTGCATGGCTGAATAGAGCGCAGGCAAGTTGCGCAGTGTTTCTGCATCGAAGGCCCATTGACCGGGTGCATCTTCGCCTTCTGTCGGCATGCGCGCGATGACAATGTCTCCAACGGGATGCGCATAGTGGACGTAGGGCGTTGTCCGGTTTGGGTTGTTCGGAACTTCTTGCAAAAAAATGAAGCCAGCGCGGTCGAGAACATTCTTCAGATAGTCCGCCAGCAATGGTCCCTCGGCCTTGTGTAGGTGGTCCGGCAGCATGGAGAGGTCCAGCGTCGACAACACGGCGTCCCGTCCCGGTCCCTCCCAATCATGTACCCCGAACAAGAACCGTTGCATGACGCCACGCGGGGAATGCGCCATGGCGGCCTTGGCTGATGCTACATTAGGCTGTCCAAGTGCGTTGAGATAGCGCCGGACGGTGGCGGATAGCGTCTCGGCGTCTTCTACAACGAGCCGCCAACCGCCATCGCTCGCTTGGACGAACCGCAAATCATAGGTTGTTTCGGTCCCATCGAGCGCAATTGTGAATGTGGCGGTGTCGGTCTCGGGACGCGCTGGCGCATCGTAGACCCGGAAGGTCGACAGATCGATGATATCCCAAAGCAGGGCTTGGCGATGGCGCAGCGTATTCGCCGGTGCTTCGCCTCCTTCGAACTCGAGAAGAGTCCGGGTATAGCGCAAGGCATCCACATCTCCGCCGACCAGGAAATCACTCACCGATGCGACGATCGATTGGAGCGTCTGCCTCGGGGATCCATCGCCAGTTACCAGGCGCTCACCTGCCGGGTCGGATCGGCGTCCATTCCACCACTCCCCGGTGTCGAAGCGCCCGGTGAAACTTTGCCCATCGTCCGATATCCCGAAGATCAGGCCTCCGCTGACGTCATCTTCGAACCAACGGCCGCGCAGAACCTGCCCTTCGATCTGCCCCTCGATCCGGCCACTGCCTGGCTCATACGTACCGGTGACTGAGGTGCCGTCGACCTCCAACTCGACAACTGCCGCGCCGTCGCGCCAGAATGTATCCCAGCGTCCCGTCCAGTCAGGCGACGGCTGTGCCAGTACAGCGCTCGCTGTAATCGGCAGACAGATGCATGCAAGAATGAGAAGGATAGAGCAGCGTAAGGCCCCCGTGTATGTCTCGCGATTGGCAGAGTGCATACCGAAAAACAGTGCCGCGAGAGTGCCCGGCGCAGGTTTTCTTTTAAATAAGTGGGGCCGTCGCTTTTCCAATCGCTGTCCTTATGTTTGGCGCTTGATTTGGGGCGTGGCCAACGCGCAATACGGCGCGCCAGGCCACAATTCCTTGCGTGCTTCAGTTTTGCATCGACATGGGCCGCGTCGTCGAGCCGTCGCTATAGGCGATGCACTGCCAAGGCGCGCGCTGCGCGCCAACCCCCACCATGACTTCCGTGCCAGCCTCGGAAAAGGCGGAGCTGAGCAGAACGACATCGGGATTATTTGTCTCGACAGTTACAGCCCTCAGACAGGCCTGCTCAGCAGGTGATACGGTCGCCGTTGGCGCCGTTGCCTCGCGCAGATACTGGCTTGCTGTCCAGCCCGTCACACCACCACCAAGCTGGCTGACCTGGCACCAAACACGTCCCTCATTGCGGCGACATCCCAAGTTGCGAACGACCGTGCCCTTCAACAGACCAATCCGCACGGGGGCGCTGGTGGAGGGCGCTGCGCGGACGTTGAGGCTTTGCGACACTCCGACGACTTCCCAGAAGTCAGGCCCACCAGACAATCCGTCAGCGTAATCCTGCTGTGGTGCGTTGCCTCCGATGCTGACGTTTAGCGTGTATTTTGTGCTCTCGTTCCGGCGGGCGGCATTGCGATTGATAAAGACCTGTATCCGGTAGTCGCCATCGCTCGGCAGAACACCGTCGTAGCGCAGCCCATTCGTTGCCGCGACATACATCGCCGCGCTTTCCCCGGGTCGATCCCCTGGAGCAAAGATGTTGAAATAGGTCGAGGGGTTAGACGCAGCCAATTCGACAACCATACTCTGTCCGGCACGGGCGCCGAGCAGATACTCGACAGACTGATACCCTGTCAGATTTTCACTGATGGAGGTGCCGCTTTGTCCGGCTGGGAATTGAACCCTTTTCACAACCGCCTCCTGAGCAAGGGCCATGTGACCCCACGCAAGAGTCACGACGCACACAAGAAACTGAAATTTTTTCATTTCATCTCCTCCTGATAGGGCAATTTTTCTTGGAACATAGCCGTCTATCGTTTCAACCATTCCGTGTCAGTCAGGATTGGCCCCTACAAGGTTCCCTCGTTCGCCACAGACATAATGCCGGCTGTCGTTCCGTCACGATATGCGATGCAATTCCATGTTCCTGTGCCCCCAACCCGCAGGATCACCTGGGTGCCGGCTTCGGAGAACGCAGAGCTTTGCGCCACCACATCATTGTTGCCTGTCACGCCACGAACGTCACGGACACAGACAGATCGGGCTTGTTGTTCTGATGCACTCAAGGCGCTGGTTTCTTGGGCGACGTCGTCAGTCATGTCCACACACCCTGCCAGACCAAAGACCGCAATTGCGGATGCTCCCATTAGAAAGATGTTTCTCATTTTTCGTCTCCTTTTGGTTCGATTGAATAAGGTTGTCCGACTTGGTTCTTTCCACTGCGGCCTCAGATCAAAACAGTGGCAACGTCCGGCTCTACGTTCACGTTGGTCTGATACCTTTCAGAAAGCATCGCGTAGCTCTTCAGTATGCTCTCGGCCTCTTGTCCGCTTGCAAGCCGTGGTCGTCCTCGGCGATGGCGCTTTTCTCCCAGTCCAAGCGAAACGGGATGTACCGTGACCTCTGCGAGGGTGTCGCCCTCGAAGCGGCAGATGGGGACCACTGTTTGCCAATAGCGAATGTCGGACGGGAACCCCTTTTGATCATCCTTCGTGCGTTGCTTGTAAAGTTTGGTGGGTGTCAGCTGGTCATCGGCGCGAAAGCGATCGTAGGACTCGCCTGGAAGCTGGCGAACCATTTCGTTCTGGCCGATGAAATTGCCGAGGCTGTAAAAGATCGGCTTGCCCTTGTAGAGTTCCATCCCGCGCAAAAGATGCGGGCCGTGGCCAACGACGATATCCGCGCCGGCGTCAATCACGGCATGGGCAAACTCTACGATGAAATCGGCGGGTTCATCTTTTTCGTTGGCGTGTTCATGGGCATGGATGCTGACCATAGCGATGTCAGAGGCCAGTTTCGTTTCTTCGACCCAACGAATGATCGCAGCCAGGTCTTTAGGATTGGGATGGCGGACGTGTCGAGTGCACTCACCAACACGGAAATTCATGCCGTTGAACGGGAATATCCCATCTGGCGCTTCGAAGGCAAAGCCTGTGCCAATGCGAAACTGGCGGAATTTCTCTAGCCCCAAGCCTTCGGCCATCTGCTGAACCACGGCCATTTGATCAGGTGTCACTTCATATGTGCTATCGGGCCAAAGCGGATTGAGGCCGGGGCGTCCCTGCATCGCGTGGGTCTGGCGCGCGGCTTCTTGCCCTTTGGTGAAGGTTGATCCGCAAGCCACCATACCAATCGTCACTTTGGGGGTGGTAAAATAGGCGGCGCGGCGGGCCTCTTCGAGGTGCCTGCCAGCACCGGCATGGCAGAGCCCGCGCCTGTCGAGCTGATCAAGCGCGTATTCAAGACCGGAAATGGAATAGTCGAGCGTATGGTTGGTGGCTGTGGAGAACATGCCAAAACCTGCCTCGATCAACTCATCCAGCACCCAGGAGGGCGCGCCGAAATGTGAGCCGCCGCTGTCAAAGGCCGGATCGCCGTGAAAATCATTGGGCAAGACTTCGAGGTTGGTGAACGCCGCATCGCAACCCCGGATCAGATCGAACAGCGGTTTGATCTCGGGATCTGTCATGCTGAGGAGACGGCGTTGCAAAATGCTGTCTCCGGTCAGGGCCAATGTGGTCATGATGCGCCTCCGTCAAAGTAATCCCGCAGGATGCGGGAATAGATCGACTTGAGTATGTTGACCTCCGCGACCGACACGCGCTCATCCACCATATGCATGGTCTCGCCAGTCAAGCCAGCCTCAACGACTGGGCAATGGGATACAAGATGCCGCGCGTCCGAGATGCCGCCTGTGGTCGTTAGTTCTGGAATGCGCCCAATTTCTGCCTGCACCGCCCGCTGGACCATGTGGGAGAATTCACCCGGCGGAGAAAAGAAACACTCGCCCGACACATGGTGGTCACTCGTAATTGTGACGCCGTGTTCATCGGCGACCCGTGCAACGCGCTCCGCCACCCAGTCGAGCACTGCGTCTGATGTCCAATTGTCATTGAAGCGGATATTGACCGTGGCTTTGCAAGCCCCAGGAATGATGTTGCGCGCCGGGTTGCCCGTATCGACGGTCGTGATGGCCAGTGTGGACGGAGCAAAGTTCTCACTTCCCTCATCCAGCGTGCTGCCCTCAAAGACATGCAAAAGATCGACCAGAGCGGGCAAAGGATTCACCGCTTTTTCCGGATAACCTGTATGGCCCTGAACCCCGGTTACCGTCAGGTAGACGGTCACAGCACCGCGCCGCCCGATCTTGATGGCGTCGCCAATTTTCTTGACGCTCGTGGGCTCACCGACAAGGAAGTGGTCGGCCTGCAGGCCCTTGGCCTCCATCCAGTCGACAATCGCACGGGTGCCGTCGGGCGAGCCGGTTTCCTCGGCTCCGGTGATCGCCAAGATCAACCGTCCGTCAGGAGGCGTGCTGTCTACAAACTCGATAGCAGCGGCGCAAAAGGCGGCGACGCTCGACTTCATATCCGTGGCGCCGCGCCCGTAGAGCATGCCGTCCCGGATTTCGGCACCGAATGGATCACAAGACCAATCATCGCGGTCCCCGATCGGAACCACATCCGTGTGACCGCTATAGCCAAAGGTCTGCCCATTGCGGCCATCTCCCCAGATCGCCACGAGGTTGGGAATGCCCCTCCGGTCAACACGGTGACACTCAAAGCCATGCGCGCTGAGTAGCTTGTCCAGCAGTTGCAAAGCGCCACCTTCGGCCGGCGTCACCGTTTGACACTGCACGAGGTCCGCCGTCAGTTTGACCGGATCAACCGTTGTCTCGATCACGGGCGCAGAAAGCGGTCTCATGCCATTTCCTCTTCAAGCATGTGACATGCGCTCTGATGTGTCGTTGAGAGGCTTTCCAACACGGGCGCTTTTGCCTTGCAGATGTCCGAGGCGAATTCGCAGCGCGGGTGGAAGGTACAGCCTGAGGGCGGGTTGATCGGGTTGGGATAGGCTGTGCCCAGATCGACGCTGGGCACGCCTGCACCGGGTTCAGGGGTCAGCACGGATTTCAGCAGTGCTTTTGTGTAGGGGTGGCGTGGATTCGAGAACAGCGTGTGCGTGTCCGCCACCTCGACGACGCGGCCCAGATACATCACCACAACACGGGTCGCGATATGTTCGACCACTGCCATGTCATGGGTGATAAGCAGATAGGTCAGGCCCATCTCGGCGCGCAGTTCCAGAAGCAAGTTCAGGATTTGTGCCTGAACAGATACATCCAGCGCAGAGGTGGGTTCGTCACAAACCACGATTTCGGGATTGAGGATCAGGGCACGGGCGATGGCCACACGTTGTCTTTGGCCACCCGAAAGCTGGTTGGGATAGTTGTAATAGAAGCTGCGCGGCAGCCCGACGCGCTCCATGATCGTGTCGACCTTGGCGCGTTGCTCTGCCACGTTTCCGACGCCGTGCAGATGCAAGGGACGGCGGATGATCTCGCCAATCGTGCGGCGTGGGTTCAGCGAGGAATAGGGGTCCTGGAAGATCGATTGAAGCTTGCGGGAGCGTTCCATATCCGACAGCCCCGCGATGTCCTGTCCCCCGAGTATGATCTTGCCCGCCGTGGGTTCTTGCAGCCCCAGCAACATCCGCGCCAGAGTGGACTTGCCACAGCCGGATTCCCCAACCACGGCGACGACCTCGCCTTTCCGTAGATCGAGCGAAATATTGTCCACCGCGCGCAGAGGTTTGGCGGCAGAAAACATCCCTTGTTTGACCTGGAAGGTGCATCCGGCGTCTATGGCCTGCAACACAGGTGACGCATCCATATTGATGCCTTTGCCATAGCTTCCATCACCCGCGTCGCGGGCCGAAAGACTGGGGGTGCCATCGCGCAACTGCGCAGGCGTCAGAACGCAGCGATAAGCTTGGCCGCTGCCTGCCTCCTGCAGAGCAACCGGCCCCTGCTGACAATTGTCATGCACGCGCTGGCAGCGATTGGCAAAACGGCAGCCTTTGAACCGGGTCTTGAGCGAGGGCACCAGACCGGGGATCGACCCCAGTGCGCCGCCCGGTTCGATCTGGCCTGGCACGGGGATGCTTTCCAGCAATCCTTGCGTATAGGGATGTACCGGTGCGTGCAGCACATCCGACACTGGTCCGGTCTCGATCACTTGTCCGGCGTACATCACCGCGATCTTGTCAGACACGCGCGCCACAACGCCCATGTCATGGCTGATGATGATAAGCGCGATGTTGAGCTCTTTCTGCAGGTCCTTCAGCAGGTTCAGGATTTGCGCCTGAATGGTGACGTCCAGCGCCGTTGTCGGTTCATCGGCGATGATCAACTCGGGATCGTTCATCAGCATCATCGCGATCATCACCCGTTGACGCAGGCCGCCCGACAGTTGGTGCGGATATTGCGACAATCGGCTTTCGGCAGCAGTGATCCCGACCTTCTCGAGAAGGTCCACAGCCCTGGCGCGCGCTTGCGCCCCCGACACGCCCTTGTGCAACTGCATCAGCTCGGTCATCTGCCGCCCTATTGTGTAGACAGGGTTGAGTGAGGTCATCGGCTCCTGAAAAATCATCGCGATCTTGTTGCCCCGCATCCGCGCCATTTCGTCTTCGGACGCGCTTAGCAGGTCGACATCGCCCAAACGCAACGTGGTGGCGTCTGTCCGCGTGCCACGCGGCAAGAGCCCCATGATCGCCATGGACGAGACCGACTTGCCTGATCCACTTTCGCCGACGATCCCCAGTGTTTCGCCTCGATCAACCGTAAAGGACACGTCCTGAACGGCGGTCATTTCGCCTTCGGCCAGCTTGAGCGTGACCGACATATCTTGGACTTCCAGAAGGGCTGTCATGGTCTGTCTCCTCAGTTCCGGCTTTCGGGGGCGGTGATGTCGCGAATGCCGTCGCCCAGCAGGTTCACTGCGAGGACCAGCAGGAAGAGCGCAGCGCCGGGGATCACGACGAGATAGGGTTTGAAATACATCATGGTCTTGGCCTCGGCGATCATCAGGCCCCAGGACGCGGTCGGAGGTTGCACGCCCACGCCAAGGAAGGACAGCGAGGCCTCGTGGATGATGACCACGGCCATCTCCAGCGAGAACACCACGATGATCTGGTTGAACAGGTTCGGCAGGATTTCGTAGAACAGCACCTGCCGATCATTGGAGCCGATGGACCGTGCGGCTGACACGTATTCCAGCGAACGGATCTGCCGGGTCAATGTGCGCGTGACGACCATGTAGTATTGCCAATGCAACACTCCCAGAACCACGATCAGCGTCGTTACGGAAGAGCCCACGAAAAATACCAGAGCCATAGCGAGCAGCAGTGACGGCAGCGCCAGTTGGCAGGTCAACAGGAACGAAGCTGCCTGATCGACACGCCCGCCCAGATAGCCCGCGACAAGGCCGATGGTGACACCGATGATACACCCCAACGTCGCTGCACCAAAGCCCACACCCATGGACACCCGTGCGCCATAGATCAGTCGGCTCAGATAGTCTCGGCCTAGATGGTCGGTGCCCAGAATGTGCTCCCACGAACCACCCTCGGCCCAGACCGGCGGCACAAGCCGCTTGGCGAGGTCCTGCACGTAGGGGTCGTGCGGGGCAAAGAGCGGTGCGAAAATCGCGATAAGCGCGAAGGAGATGACGATGAAAGCACCGAACTGAAATCCGAGATGGGATTTTGCCTTGCGGATCATCCGCTCTTTCGGCGTCAGGTCGATGATGTCGTCGGCCATGGCGGCCACTGCGTTGGCGGTCGTCTGCATTGGCTTCACTCCACGCGCATGCGCGGATCAAGCCACGCGTTCAGGATGTCGCCCAGGATCGACAGGATGATGAAGACGAGGGCGAAGAAAAAGACGAGCATTTGCACGGTCGGGATGTCGGCCCCAAGGATCGACTCGTAAGCCAGTCTCCCCAGACCGTTGAGTGCAAAGACGCTTTCGGTGATGACCGAACCACCCAGCTTGTAACCGATTTGGATGGTGATCACGCTGACGATGGGCAAAAGCGCGTTGCGCAACGCGTGGCGAAACAGGATCTGGCGCGGCCGGAACCCTTTGGCCCGCGCGGTGCGGATATAATCCGATCCCAGCACCTCGATCATGCCTGTTCGCGTCAGGCGCAGCACCTGCGGCACAGCAGAAGTTCCAAGGACGAAGCAGGGCAGCACGAAATGCATCCAGGTGCTGTCGCCCGAAACCGGGAAGATCGGGAAGGTTACCCCGAGCAGAATGATCAGGATCAGACCGAACCAGAAGTTCGGGACAGCCTGCGCCGCCGTACCAAAGCTGAGCGCGAAGCGATCAAGCCAGCCGTTCGGCTTCAGCGCGGCGAGCACGCCCAGCGTCAGGCCAAGAACGACGGTCACTGTCAGCGCGCCTGCGGCAAGGGTCAGCGTCACGGGCGCCCGGTCGATCAGCAGGTCGAACACAGGCTGCTTCCAATAGTAGCTGTCACCGAAATCGCCGGTGACCAATTGCCCAATCCATTCGAAAAACCGAACGTACAGCGGTCGGTCAAAACCATACTGCACACGGATCTGTTCGATGGCCTCTTGCGTGGCATCTTCGCCTGCGACCATGGACGCCGGATCAGCAGCAAGGTTGAGCATCAGGAAGGTGGCAAGCGACACGGTGAAGGCGACCGCCAGACCAAGCGCCAGACGTTTGAGAATGAATTTCAGCATCGGACAGGCTCCTGTGGGAGGCAAGGAGGATGGGGCGCGGCTCGCGCGCGCCCCATCATGAGAGCGGGGTTACTTCCAGCTCATTTCGTTGAGGCGCGGCAGACCGTCCATCGGCGCATCGAAAGTCACATCCACGCTGTGCACGTAGTTTTGCGAGTACTGGAAGATCGGCAGAAGATAAGCCTCATCAGCAACCTTCTTCAGTGCCTTTGCATAGAGCGCCGCGCGCTCGTCCTGATCCACGGTTTCCAGTGCCGCCTTGAACCAGCCCTGAACCTCGGCATCATGGTTCAGGTTGCGGTTCGACCCTTCGAGATAGTAGTTCGAGATCGCCCCCACATCCGGCGTGGCATAGAAGCCCCAGGCGTTCTGGAAGGCTTCAAGCTGGCCCTCCGCCCGCGACTTGGACAATGCCGACAACTTAACGTGGTTGATTTTGGCGGTCACGCCCACTTCGGCCAGATCAGCAGCCACCGCTTCCATAATTGGGCGTTCGCGATAGGTCGTCAGTTCAAATTCGAACCCATCTGGATAGCCCGCTTCAGCCAGCAAGGCCTTGGCGCGTTCGGGATCGTAGTCGTATTCGGTCACATCGACATCGCAGCCGAACATGCCCAAATTGCAGGTCGAATGGATCACCCGGCCCGAGCCGCCCACAAGGAATTCCACGATCTCTTCGCGGTTCACCGCGTGGTTCAGTGCCTGACGGACAAGTTTGTTTGTCAGCGGGCCTTCGGGATCGGACACGCCAGCCGCATCCAACACAAAGAAAGACACACGGGTCGAAACGCCGGTTGTGTGATCCACCATCGGCAGGTTGCCCAGATCCTTCGCGGTGTCGTCCGGTACATTGAACGACCAATTCACGCCGCCGGACAGCAGCTCTGCCGTAACAGTGCCCCAATCGGGGATCGGGCGTACAACGATATTCTCAATCGATCCGGCTGCCTTCGGCCCGCCACTGTAGTAGCCGTCAAAACGCTCTAGCGTGACGCCTGCGCCCATGTCGAAGCTGACCACCTTGTAAGGACCAGTTCCATTGAAATTCTGCGTCAGAGCATCGGGGTTGCCGTCTGCATAGCTGCCAGCCTTGCGGGTCAGGACAAAAACAGCGATATCGCGCAGCATCAGCGGATAAGGGTTCTTTGCCGTGATCCGGACCGTGCGGTCATCCACGGCGACAGCACTATCAAACCAACCGCGAATGAATGCACCGCGCCGTGTTTTCGAGTTTTCATCTGCGATCCAGTCGAAGGAATAGACAATGTCTTCGACCGTCACGGGCGCGCCATCATGGAACGTCAGCCCCTCGCGCAGGGTAAAGTCGATGGTGCGATCGTCGACCCAGGTATAGCTTTCGGCCAAGGCCCCTTCGTATTCACCGGTCTCCAAATTGATCTCTACCAGCTGGTCAGACGTCAGGTATGACAGGATCAGGTTCTCGCGGGAAGTCGAATACAGACCGTCAAGCGTTTGCACCTCTTTGTTGAACGCAGCGACCAGCGTATCATTCGCCTTGTCCGCAAAGGCTGGCAATGCAGTTGAGAACGCAAGCGCCGAGGCTAGCAGTATGGATTTGATCGACATTCAGAATCTCCCTTGTTGAGTGTGGTTGCGAAGACTTTAAGAGTCGGGCATTACATCAGCCAAATGAATGTTTCATATCACTCTCATGCACCAAAAGAATATCAACTCTATTGATCTGAATTTGCTAAAGGTTTTCGCGGCCCTCGCGAAAGAACGCAGTGTGACCAAGGCTGCGGACTCAGTCGGATTGAGCCAACCCGCCGTGAGTCACGCTCTTCGCCGACTGCGAGATCTGATGGACGATGACCTGTTTGTTCGCGCGGCAGACGGAATGCAGCCGACCGAGCGTTGCCGCGAGCTGGCCCCCGCCATCGAAGCCAGCCTGAAAATGCTCGAAGATGCTCTGACGGTGAAAGAGGTAAACGATCCGGCAAACTTGCAGGCCACCTATCGGATTGGCATGAACGATTTGTTCTCGACACTTCTGGTGCCCGGTTTGACAGCCATGGCAGCAGATCAGGCCCCGAACGTATCCTTAAGGTTTCTGCACACGCTTGAGATCAACAAGAGCCTGAGCGATGCCTATTCCGACCTCGATTCCGGTACCATAGACATGACGATTATCCAGGATTTCGACACACCTTCACGGTTCGACCGTGAGCTGCTCGGGGCCAGTGATTTCGTCTGTGCAGCACGTGCCTCACATCCAAGTTTCGGTCCCAAAGTGAGCTTGGAACAGTACACCCAGTTTGGTCACATCATGTTCACGACGCTCGACGCTGAATATGGCCGAATTGACGAAGCCCTCGCAAAGAAGAGCATTCGACGGAATATTCAACTGCGAGTCCCGCACTATTCCGCAGCCCTCAGCGCAACCGCGCAAACGGACCTTATCTACACGTTGCCCCGGATCCTGGCACCACATGCCGAGCAAGCCTTTGGCCTGCAAATGTCCGAATTGCCATTCGAGGCACCGCTGCGCAAGATCTTTCAGGTCTGGCACAAAACCCGGACCAAAGAGTTTGGACACCAATGGCTGCGCACAGTCGTTTCCGAGGCTGCCAACAAGGCCGGCATCCGCACGACTCAATTCGCCTAGAAGTGTAGGATGAAGCTGCATGGATGCATTGGTATCGAAGCTGGCACGGTGAACGATACTTGTGAATTGTATCAGCAATCGGCCTGCATCGGAGTGAACGTTTTGCGTTTTGACTCGCAAGCGATCATTCCAGAACTGGCGGACGAGGTCAGTTGTGTCCGCATCTGAGTTTTAGGTTCGAGCTGCGGCGAAAGCTGGGTTTCCGATTGAGTGATATTGGCGGCTGTCAACGACCGGTTTGGCGACATACACTGCGCCGCAGCGTTGAGTGTGCCGCGTCTTTGAACGAATGCTGCGCCAGCGAAGTGCGAAAAACGATTGGCCGCATTGTCCGCAACTTACCAGTTCGTGGGTCGCGCAGCGAAAGGCGCTGTTTCTCCAACCGGCCACTCGTGGTTCGCGCAGCGAATGCTACTGAAGAGCCCAAATTGACCAATGCTGCGCTACGCACGAATGTCTGTTATCAAAAGTAGATAAATTGAAATCGAACCATATTCGTCGGTAGGGACAAGTCTACAAATGGCCAGAACAGGTTGGGCAGATTACGGATTTAAGAAGGAGGATGACCCTTCATACAAAGAACTGTTGGAGGTTGGAGCCTGGCTTGCAGAGGGAGATTTGTCTAACCTCGAATTTGCGTTGGAAGTGGTCGACAGTTTTCCACACGGCGAGGATAGCTGGCTTAACAGCAGCTGGATTTGTCACGCAGTTGGAAGCGGGTCTGTAGCATCTGTTAAATGGATGATTGAAAAGGGCGTAGATCTAAGCCCTAAAAAGACGGGAGGCTTTCCACCGTTGATGGAATGCCTCGACGACTTGGTTCAAAACAGACATCGGATCCTTGAACTACTGATTGAGGCGGGAGCCGATCTAAATCAACGTGGGATCAACGGTTGGACGCCGCTGCATCTGGCGGCAATGCGGGACGACGAAACGGCGATGCGCATGCTTCTTGAAGCTGGTTCAGACAGGTCCGTTACGACGCTTTGTGACGACGATGCCAACGCCGAAGACGAGGCGCGGAATCTCGGTCACATCAGATCAGCCGATTTTATTTCAAATTTCGAAGTCTGACCAATAGCGGCTATTAGCGCACCCGCAGCGAATTCACCCTTCGTCCGCTTCTTTCCCCTTCGTTGCGACCGCGCCGAATGGCCGGTCTACGGTTACAGCAAGCAACAATCATTGGTTGCATGAGTCAGACGATTGATTATTGAAGTAGGCAACCTTCAAATTTTGCTTCAATCGACATTGGCTCGGCCAAAGTGGTAGGCAACCAGATGATTAAGTTCCATGACATTGCTGATGGTGATCCAGTACTCGATCACTCCCGCCTTCTGAAAGCGATGGAAAACGCATTCGAATATGCCGCAGCGCACGGCGGGATTGGGCTTACGCAAATCAAGGCCTTCAACCGCAAGTTTGCCCATTGGATGGCAGATCATTCGCCCTGGCCGCAATATCATACTGATGAACTGATGCGACTCAACAAAGTCTTGAACGAATGGGACGTGCCGCACGCGATGGTCGTCCACGATTTGATGACTGTCGCCAAGTTCGGGCGTCATACAAAGGGAAAGTTCCAGGTTTCAAAAAAGGCGCAAGACCTTGCCAGCCAGCGTGGTGCGTTCTTCGCGAAGATCTCAGAAACTTACCTGTTCGAATATAGTCACGCGCGAAATGCCCGATCAGAGTTCACAGCTCCCGGAAACTGGGACATCTTCCTCAACATCATCAACGTCGAGGCCGAACAAGGCCTCACAGAAGCGCATCTCGTCAAGACACTCTATGGTCTCGAAAAACGTGCGCATGTGATTGATCGGGAATACTATGACCACGCCGGGTTCATCTTCACGCATGTCCTGCAACCACTCAGCTGGATTGGTTTTCTGGAGGAAACATCCGACGGTGGGAGACTAACAGATCGCACCTACTGGAAAACGCCATTGTGGCGGGCGTGTCTGCAACTGGAAACCGACGGTATGGTCGACGTACCACATCGCCACTAAGGCTTCACTCAAGCTGTTGGCATCAAAATTGAGCCCCCTGCCCTCCTTGCTTTGCGTAAGCGTCTTCGCATCATCTATTTTTGCGGCAGACCAGTGATCATTTGCAATCTCGATGACACGAAGCAAACAGATCAAGCCGGGGATCAGGGCATTTGAAACATAATCAAAAATTGATCGTGCTCCAAAGCGCGCTCACCGGAAGGGCGAAGTTCCTGTCGCCAAAGGTGAGCTTTTCTTGGCCTAGGTAGAACACGATCCCCGTGCATTTTTTACTACGACCAGGCCCGTCTTTTGAAAACCATTTGAGGTGTTTAAAATCATCTCCAGTGACTGATGCAGACGCCTTGATCTCAACGCAGACCAAGTGGCTGCCACCGTCGATCAGGATGTCAATTTCCCGCTGGTCTGCACTGCGCCAGTGATAGAGCCGGTAGTCAGCGTCCTGCATTGGGACGGCACGCTGGATCTCGTTCAGAACAAAGCTTTCTAGCAGGCCGCCAAGCGCCTGCGGTGTGTTGTCGATAGTAAAAGTATCTTGGGTGAAACGCCGAAGGGCACAGGCGATGCCCGTATCTGCAAAATGGTATTTAGGGTTCTTGATCTCCCGCTTGCCCTCGCCTGATGTCCAGGCACCCAGCTTGGTCAACATTGACAGCCGTAGCAGAATATCAAGGTATTGATCGACGGTAACCCGTTGCAGTTTCGTCAGTTTGGAAAGCTCGGACGTGCTGATTTCCTGCGCGGAGCGTGCCGCCATCTGATCTATCAGGATACGCAACGCATCCGGTTTTCGAACCGGCATGATATCAGCGACATCGCGCTCCACCACTGCGTCAATGTAATCCCGATATTGCCGCTGACGGGATCTGATTGACAACTCTCTCACCTCTGGAAAACCACCTTCTAGGATGAGATCTATGTAGTCTCCTCGACTGACCTGCTCTGGATCACCCACCTGCCCTAGTTTCGGTTCGTCCTGCATCGCCCAATCCATGATGCGATTGACGGGTGCCTTTTTGACTTCAGCGACGGATAGGGGCCAGAGCTTAAGTGTTCGCATTCTCCCCGCAAGCGAGTCAGCCACATCAGTGGTTGTGAATACGTTGGAGGAGCCGGTAAGTACAAATTGCCCCTTACGCCGATTGGTATCGACGACCCTCTTGATCGCGAGAGCTAGTTTTTTGGATCGCTGGGCCTCGTCAATGATAAGCGGCTCGCCGTTCAAATTTTCCATTAAGCTGGTAAGCTGCCCCTCCGGGTCCGCTTCAATGGCCGCCAAGACAGCTGCGTCATCCAATGTGATGAAACGGCCATTGCCAAACAAGTCTCGTACAAGTGTTGTCTTGCCAACTTGCCTTGGACCAATGAGGTTGACCACACGTGCTGATGCAAGTGCATCTTCAAGCTCTGGGATGAGGTGCCTTGGCAGATATCTTTCTGTATCAGTCATGAACCTTTGGTCTCTCTCTCGCCTGATGAAGCCCAAACCGAAAAAGAGGTCCGCTTCCTTGTTACAGAATGCATATTAGAGGCTCCACCATTTGTCTATTAGATGCCTCACCATTTGTTCATTAGTGCATCTACAGTTTGCCTAGAACACAGGTTTTCTGGGAATTTCGTAAAGTTCACATTCACTCGCTCTCTCGGCTTAGCCAGGTCACGTGAGCGATATTTCTCGAAGATCACCAAGAATTTTCTAGTGGTAAAACATGGAAGGGCATTGAGTGTAGGGCGCGGCGAAATGCGCGCGGTCCACTGATGCTCCTGTGATGCCATAACTGGTTGTACGCCCTTCTCCGAGATTTACAATTGCTCGCCCTCGATAAGGCTTTTCAAAGAGTGCGAACTGGTCGTTCTCCCAGCTTTTTGAGCAACGCCTTTGCGGATTACCTCGCGGCCGCATTTGGGTGCGCAGCATTGAAATCCATGACAGCCTAGTCTGTGAGAACCATGAAACGAAAGTCTGAGAAAGCGAAACGATTAAGGCATTGAAATCGTTCCAGCAGAAATGAAACGCAAAATTCATCACATTGCGAAGGTAATAGTACAAAATACCAGAACGCAGTCATGCTATCAGTCCTATTTTGACCTCGGTTTCTTCAGGAGCGTACGCCAATTAAGGCTCTTATTCGCAAGGTCTTGGGACAATTTGAACGCGTAACCACGGTGATTGCTGATCGTCTCTGTGCGTTCCAAAAGATATCCTAAGATCATGAAACTGAGCGCTGGACCAAGATCCTTAATCGAAAACCAAGTATTCCCAAGGTTGAGATATCCAGCAATGTCATCCATTAAGCGACGGCAGTCTTCTTGGTTCTTAGCAAACCTGAGTTCTGCGCAGAGCCTTGGGTAGGCGCGCTCCATCTCATCTTGGCCTACTTCTATCTGAAAAGAATTTTCTTCTTTAACATACTGAGTCTTGGAAGTCTCTTTGTGCCCCTCAATTTCGGGGTCAGTGGCCCTCAAATCATCTGGTTTTGCAGAGCTTATCTTCGAGATTTCCACAGTGATTTCATCCAGAAGATCGCTTAAAGCTTGCTTGTCTGGCTGGCGTCTCAATAGATTGCGTGCTTTTGAGAGCAAGCCTTCATCCCAATTGACGTGCATGAGATGTGCTTTGAGGTTGCTCAGGGCGGCTGAGCACATGTCTCTGAGCCGTCCCAGTTCGTTTTGATGATCCTGGTGATCTTGCGCCATGCGCAGGAATTCAGGGTAACGCTCTGCGAGCGGCAGAAGTGACAGGCCTGTAGCAAGGACAATGCTGCCCTGACGGTCTCGGCGGGCCCAGCGTTTGCCATTGCCGCTCGATCGCCGCGTCAGCAGGCCCAAGGACACCAGTTTCGCAATATGACGCTCAACGGTTTGAATACTGACATGGGCGCGTTTTGCGAGGGAGGCATTTGAAGCAAAGCAAATATGCCCGTCGTCGCGTGTTGCATCGACTTGATCTACACGCAGGAACGAGATCATCGCTCTGAGGAGAGAGATGGATGTGCCTTTTAAGCCAAGCGGCTCTCTGATGTCTTCGATTACCTTTAGGAGTTGCCATTTGTTTTGGGCAATACCTCCCTGCCCCGTCGCTTTGTGCGACGAGTGTGCTCCAGCAGGAGCCATTCCTTGAATTGTTCTCATGATTTGCCTGCAGGCAAAGATTTCCCGTTCGCCCAAGAGCGTTTTTTATTGCTTAGCGATTCGGTGACTGCTACGATTCAGGTGTCTAATCTGAGAAGCGTAGAAATACGTTCAGCCCTCGAAGCTTCGGTTTCGGGGGTTTCTCTTTGCTTACGTCCTCCTTTGTTGCTCTAGCCTCTGGTGTCATCCGCAGGGTTTACAGCTGTAAACTCCTGGTAGGATTTCTTGATGATGCCTTCGAGCTCACGGTCGAGCCACTCAGCAAATGCTGCGTTCTCCCCTGCCCTCTTGATGGACATCGCGATTGATCCGCGCCCCGACTTAATTGTGACGCCTGGGACCGGTGTTGCCTCCCTGCCCTCGCTTGGACGTGCGCCGCGCTGCGTAATCTCTCTCATAAGCTGCTCAAGGCGGTCATCTGACGATAGCTCGGCGTTCAACTTTGACAGGATTGCGAAGGATGATGCTGCATTTACCTTCTTGGATGCGAAGGCTTCTGCCAAGGCGGTCCATTTCGGCCGTCCCGACTTTGGAGCGGCTCCAATTTGATCGCCAACATCGTCGGGAATATTGTCCGTGACCTTGGTCAGGTGGGATAGCCCAGACGCGGAAAGGCTGAGAACTTGGCGGATGGTTTTGGTATCGTGACCAGCCGCCCGTATGACGGCGGCAAACCGCGCCTTTTCGTAAAACGACAGGTTGCGACGTGCCGCATTCTCAAGGCCTTTGGCGAGAAGAGCTGTTGCGTCATCGAGGTCCTGAACATTGGCGCGGACTTTCAGGCCGAGCTCTCGGCAGGCCTGCAATCTTCGGCGGCCATAGATGATTTCAAACCTACCCTCGGTCCCTGCCCTGCGAACCAAAATCGGAACCTGTTGGCCGTCGTCTTTGATGCTGGATCTAAGGGTTTCAAAGCCGTCGCCATCATCTTCAGAGTTTACAGCTGTAAACCCATCAAGGCGATCTTTGGGTCCCCAGTCATCAATGAGCGATGGGTCAAGCTCGCGAATGGCTGACAGCGACCCCTGCAGGGCACCCAAGGCGGGTGCTGTGGGTTTGGTGGTTCGATCTTTGGGTTGCGGGCTGGAATTGGCAATCGTCTTGGCAATGCCGCTTAGATCCTGAAGTGATTTACGTGCCATCAGCTACGCCCCCATGCTTGGTGAATCATTGCTTCAACCTCGCTGCCAATAGCATCCATGGATTGCTTGGCGCGGTCATAGGTCGCCCGTGTCATCTCTGAGCGCACGACTTCGTAGATTGATTGTTTGAGCATCGTGGCATCGCTGATTGCGGTGCTTTTGAGCGCAGTGGCTGTCATCACGCGGTCCAAAAAGAGCGCGCGCATGAATGAGGTCAACTGTTGTGACGGCACATCTGTTGGCTCGTCGCGGGTGATCAGAAACTTAAAGTGATCATACTGAAGCTCGGCACCCGCATCCTCGATGACACCCATATAGGCACCGGCAAGCTCAAGAAACTGGGCCGTGGATGACACGTCGAGCATTGAGGGCGTGAAAGGGACGATAAGGGACGTTGCGGCGGCCATGCCGGAGATCGTCAGAAAGCCCAGCTGTGGAGGGCTGTCCATCAAGACGATGTCGTACTGATCTTCTACCTGGGCCAATGCATTGCGGATGCGCAGGAAGAAAGGTTGGTCAGGGTTTGAGTTTACCGCTGATTCAGTCTCGAATTCGGAGAGCAGCAGGCGTGCTGGAGCAAGCGACAGTCCCGGAAAATACGTGGGCATAATGACGTCAGAAAATGGCACCGGATCATCGTAGCGGATCGCATCGTAGACGGTGAGGCCATCGAATTCGATTTCTGGATTGATGCCGCACATAGACGTCAGCGATCCTTGCGGATCCAAATCGACCACCAGCACGCGGTAGCCATGAAGGGCTAGGTAGTGCGCAAGGTGAATTGTCGATGTACTTTTGCTGCTGCCGCCTTTGAAGTTCATCAGCTGCCAGACTTGCAGTCGTTCGCCTTCTTTGCGGCCAGGGACGTATCTGCCCTTTGTTCGAGACGCTTTTTCAAGAATTTGGCGGGCTTCCCACAGCTCTTGGGCACTGTAGTATCGGCGGCCAGCGCGGACGTCTTTTGGCTCTGGTATCGTGCCTTCGCCGTGGACTTTACGCATGAACTGGCCCGACACGCCTAGTAATTCGGCGGCCTCTGGGGCCGAAAAAAGGCGCAGGGATTTTGTGTTGTCTGGCGCGAATGCAGAGAGCAGATGCTCACTGATCGCACGGTTTAGCCGCTCGGATATATCCGTTGCCAACTCTGATGGTCTGTCTGTTACGCTCGGTGTCGCGGGAATCATCTGGTTGCCCCAATTTGCTCAATGTGGCTTTTTTCGCGCCACTTGGGGATAAAAGGTGCGATTCACCTCTCTAAGTCAACGGTTTTCTTACATTTAGTGTCTATCATAGCGCAACGCGCAAGATAAGACACTATTGACTATCCACCAAATCAGTCGAAGTTTACAGCTGTAAACTCATTGGAGGGCGTCCTTCATTTGTCTGGCGATCGGATTTGGCGGCCATCTGGCTGGGCCAAGAGGCTAACGTCATAAGTTTTTTCGACGACGGAACGGTATTTCGCAATAGCGACTCTGGATCAATATCACCGAGCCTGAAAGGGCGGGGGAGGCGACTGACGCTGAAGCGAGACGCCTAACTCAGTCAATCCACACAACCCTACACCCCAATCCTCTTCACGCGGATCCCGAGCTTGCGTGCTTTGTCGACGATGTTCTCGGTGATCCCTGACCCTGGCGTTGCGATGAGACCCTGAGGTAGGATTTCCAACATCTTGTCGTTGCGCTTGAAGGGGGCTGCTTTGCCGTGGCTTTTCCAGTCGGGCTTGAACACCACCTGCGTTACACCCCGTGCATCTGCCCAACGCGCTGCGATCATCTCGGCTCCTTTGGGCGTACCACCATGCAGCAAGACCATGTCAGGGTATTTCTGATGCGTCGCATCAAGAACGGCCCAAATGAGATCGTAGGCTTGATAGTCCCCGCCTGAGAACGCGATGCGGGTGCCTTCAGGGCAATGCACTTCGGTTTCTTTGCGGCGCTTGGCTGACAGAAAGGCCCGACTGTCTACGACTGCGGATGTCAGACCTCTGTGCGAAACCTTTGATCCGGTTCGGGGCATCCAAGGCGAACCTGTCGCAGCTGAGAAGTGGTCACAAGCCAGATCGCGCATTTGCTCGAAGGCGTCGCGGTGGTCCCAGAGCTTCAACCCGATCATTTGCAGGCGTTCCAGCTCGACCGAGGCGACCTCGGAGCCGTCTTGCGCGCTCATGCTTTCACGGACATCGCATTCATTGTCATCAAGACGCCTTTGCAGATGGGTGAGGCGGCGATGAAACAGCGAGGTGAGGGACCAGAGCATTTCTTCGAGGTTGTCTTCCAACTGACTGTCGTCGAGCAGGCTGATGGTGGTGTCAAAGAGCGTCGCCATGGCGAGTTCGACCTGATCCGGCTGGGGCAGGGGGCGATGATCGGTCTCATCTGGTCCGGGCTTTGCGCCATGAAGAGCGAGGTGGTCGAGGATTGCGGATGTGAGGCCGTGATCTTCGGGGTTGGTTTTGTCTTGAAGGGGCATGGTCTTGTTCCTCTGTTTGATCTGACCCGATTTGGATTGGGCGATAACAGGGCCGGCGGCGACCGGACCGCATCCCTTTGGATCGCAGCGCAGCGGAGAATGCGCACACGGCAGAAAATTGTTTCGCGAGGAATGGCCCGCCTTCTTTCTTTGGCGGGGCAGGGGAATTTTCTGATGGGGGCGCATTGCGGTTTGAGCGAGGAGCACTCAGCTCCGACCCGTAGGCCCATCGCTCCCCTTATCCAAACGGGATCGGATTGAACGTTTTGGAACGCCTGCCACTGACAAAATACACCCCAAAGACTACGCTTTACCTCATATTCTCAGACACTTATCCCTTCATGGCTGCAAGAAGCGTGTTGCGAAGCCCGACTCTGCCAAATGCCAACAGATCTTCGTTGAAATCACCAAGCTCTGGGACCAAGTGCCTACACTCAATGCCCGATAATCCCAGATTGGATGCAAGAGTTTGCGCAGCGCGTTCTCCCGCCACGTCGTTATCTCGTGCGATCCAGATGCGCTTGATGCCTGACGGTGGAATGAAGAGGCCAAGATGCGTTGCGGTCAGACAGGAGGCGAGGTTGAACTCAGGAAGGGCTGTGCCAACTGACAGCGTGTTCTCAAGACCTTCGCCGACGATCAAATCGCCAAGATTAGACCCTGCCCAAAACCGAATTGCGTAGCCATGAAGCTGTCCCAGTATCCGTTTGGGATTGCGCAGATCTGCAATCCCGCCAATCGTCGGATCGAGATATGTCCGAGCACATCCCGTAATGTTGCCTTGATTGTCCGTGATCTTCGCCAGAAGGGCAGGGGAGTGCCACGGATGATTTGAGTCTAAGTCATCACCTCGCAGGTAGACCCGTGGGTGAAAGAGCAAGGCAGGCCCGAAGCGCATGAGAGCGCGTCGGTGCAGATAGGCCGCTGCCGCAGTTCCAAAGACAGGCCTGCCAGTAGCAAAGAGCTTGCGTGCTGATGCAATGCGTTTGGTTTCGGCCGCACCATCATCTTTCAACTTCCTCTTGGACGTCCGTTTTTCGGGAAGCGGCGCGTTTCCGAGGAAGTGCTGAGCCTCAAGAAGGGTTTCATGCAGGGATCGTGATCCAAGCTTGGCGTGCAGCAGATCAATGAGGTCACCAAATTCACCTGTGGCGTAGTCCGTCCAGCCACCCGGCTTGCGCCCATCTCCCGCGTTCAAGCGGATAACAAGGCTGCGGCCCGCGGCACCTGACGTATCGCCAACTTGCCAATAATTGCCCTGACGCTGTCCCTCCGCGAAATAGGCGCGGCAGAAACTCTCTGCTCGCGCCCCAAGGTCTGCTGCAATCTCAGCAACCGAAACGCGCCCCGTCATTGCGCCGTGTCACCGACAGCGATGCCAACGGGAAAGCGCGCCAAGAGGGCAGTCAATGCATCAGTGTTTTCTGAGGGTAGAAATACCCGCGTTTTCCATTGGATCACTTCGGTAAAGCAGCCCATGGTTTTCAATTCGGCGAGCATCGCGCCCGTGGCACCGATGACTTCCAATCTGGGCTGGCCCATGACAAGCGAGCGGCGCAGTTGGAAGCCGTTTACGAGGTTCAGTGTGGCACGGGTCTCCATCACGGCGCGCAGAACTTCATCGGGCTCCATTTGGATGTCATTGTCGAGCCCAAGTCTCGCATAAACGTTGATCAGCTGCTCCTGAGATACCAACCGCCCGATAGCGCGTTCACCGTCCTCGGTTTGCAGACGGTAAATCCGCATATTTTCGGCAGGCAGACGATCCCAGATCGGCAGGAGAAGGCCGCAGATCAGCGTGATTTTGGAAGTCGTGAACTCCGGTACGGCATCGACCTCGGCCTGCCAGACCTGTTCAAACGTCGTATCATCGACTTCCTGCCAGTTTGACATGTTGAACTCACCCAATTCGAACAAATCATAGGTCATTGGACGTAGCAGTTTGATCCGACGGATCGGAACACCATCCTCATCCATGTATGCTGGCGCCTGCGTCATCAGGCCCGCACGCTTTGAATTGGCGTTCCAACAGAGCTTTGCATTTGGCGTTCTGGCGCAAATGGACTTCGCCTTGGTGAGCGTCAGCGGCTCGTTGCGGTCCGTTCGTTCAATCGTAAGCGCTGTTGCCGTCGCGGCCGTCGCTTCATGCTCAAAAATGACCTTACGATCGACAATCACAAACCGTTCGGCGCGCAGGGTTTCAAGACCAACATCTAGCGTACCCGCCTGTCGCGCATCTTCGATGATCGCGGAGAGCAGTTCGCCAAAGGCGTCAAAGATTGCGTCCTGCATGCCAATCTTCAACGCAAGACACCTATTGAGGAACTGCTGGATGGGCGGAAGGACCTCTCTCATGCACCCGTCGGCATCATCAAGGGTTAGCCCCGTCACTTCCTGAAACCGCGCGAAAGAGCAGGCATCGATCTTACCTGCGCGCAGTTTGTAGAAGAACTGGCGCAGTGCCGCGCGCGCATAGGGGCTTTCAAGATTGTCCTCGGCGCGGAACATGTTCTGTCCGCCGGTCTCACGTTGGCCCTTTGTAATCGCACCAAGCGTGTCGAGGCGTCGGGCAATTGTGGACAAAAATCGCTTCTCGCCTTTGACGTTTGTGGCAACGGGGCGAAACAAGGGCGGCAGCGCTTGATTGGTCCTGTTGGTGCGTCCTAGACCTTGAATCGCGTTGTCAGCCTTCCAGCCCGGCTCCAGCAGATAGTGCACGCGCAACCGCTGGTTCTTCGCACCAAGATCCGCGTGATACGAGCGCCCGGTGCCACCTGCGTCTGAAAAGACCAGGATGCGCTTGGTATCATCCATGAAGGCTTGGGTTTCGCCGAGGTTGGAGGAGGCAGGTCTATTCTCGACCTTCAGGCGCCCCTCAAACGTCCGCACAATCCGGCGCTTGCGTCCTGTGACTTCTGCCACCACATCCCCGCTGAAATGCCATAGGATCTGATCCAGCGCTCCTTGCACAGGTGCCAATGCGCCAAGATGCTCGATCAGATCATCCCGCCGCTGTTCGGCCTCACGGCATATGATTGGCGTGCCCCTCGCATCCACCGCGGGACGGGATCGCAGATCCCCGTTTTCATCGGTGTAGGGCTCAAACAACTGTGTCGGGAAGGAATGGGCCAGATAATCCATGACGTATTCCCTTGGTGTGATGTCGACCTGTAGATCATGCCACTCAGAAGGGGGGATGCCATCGAGACGACGTTCCATCAGCGCTTCGCTGGTTGAGACGACTTGCACGACAGCGGCATGACCTGCTGCGAGGTCTCCCTCAATGGCTTTGATCAGAGACGGGCACTTCATGGCTGTGATTAAGTGATTGAAAAAGCGCTGCTTATTGCTTTCAAACGCTGATCGCGCTGCGGATTTCGCTTGCGGGTTCAATGTGCCGCCCTCGGACGAGATGCCTGAAGCTTCCAGCGCTGCTTCAAGATTGTTGTGAATGATCTGAAACGCGTCCGCATAGCTGTCATAGATTGCGACCTGGGCTGGCGTCAGATCATGAACCAGCATGTCGTATTCCACACCAGCATAGGACAGCGACCGCGCGAGATAGAGCCCCAAGGCTTTGAGGTCGCGCGAAATCATCTCCATCGCCGCAATGCCACCCGCTTCCATGGAGGACACGAATTCGGCTTGGGTCACAAAGGGAAAATCGCCTGTGCCCCACAGGCCAAGACGGGATGCATAGGCGAGATTGCCGACAACGGTCGCGCCAGTGGCGGAAGCGTAGAGGATGCGCGCGTCAGGAACGGCGTTCTGCAATGCCAGCCCCGCAAGACCTTGCTGTGATGCCTTCTTGTCACCGCGTGCTGATTTCTCACCAGCGGCATTCGCCATGGCGTGGCTTTCATCGAATGCGATGACTCCGTCAAAACCTTCACCGAGCCATGTGACCACCTGATCAAGGCGAGAGGCTTTGCCTTCGCGCTCTGCGGAGCGCAACGTCGCATAGGTGACAAACAAGATGCCCTCAGCTAGTCGGATATCGCTGCCTTGGCGAAACTTCGACAGCGGGACAATATCGCTCTCACGCCCACCCAGAGCCATCCAGTCGCGTTTGGCGTCCTCAATGAGCTTATCGCTCTTTGAGACCCAGACCGCACGCTTCCGGCCGTTCAGCCAATTGTCGACGATGATGCCGGCGACTTGCCGTCCTTTGCCACAGCCAGTGCCATCCCCAAGGAACCAGCCCTTGCGCAGGCGAAAGGCACCTTCATCGGTTTCAGCCGCGGCAACCAGCTGACCGGCAATCTCACTTGGCTTGAACCAACCCTTCAGATGACAAGCATGGGCGTGGCCCGCATAAATGACGCTCTCAAGCTGCGGCGCCGATAAAACACCATCACGCTTCAATAAAGTGGGAAGGAGGGGTTGATAGGTAGGCAGCGGCGGCGGGACAGACGCCATAGCTGCGGACTGCACCAGTGACGTTGGATGGGTGGCAGCACCCTCAATCTCGAAGGCTTGTAGTATATAATCCTCGTACACCGTGTCCTGCAACGAGCCTTGGGGATCGGTCCAGTCCTTTGGTTCATACACAAGCGGACACGCATCAACGCTGTCGAACGGATGCTTGGCGCGCTCTGCAGCGAGATCACGGGTTTCCTGGCGAGCAGCAGCGCGCAGCGCGTGCAGATTGAGCCGTGTCGCAGGTTTTGCAGCGGTCTGACGCACGCCAGTGGGGCAGGGGGGCATCACACTGGGCCGTTCCGGGCAATTGGCCAAAACAGCGGCCAACAGATCACCTGTGGTTTCGCAGAGCGGATGATAGACATCTTCTGCGTCAGTCAATGCCACGTCCTCGCCAGCGGATCGTTTGTCGATGACCGTAAGACGTGTATCGATACTCGTCCCGTGCCGCGCAAATACCTTGCCAGCAATGGCTGCCGAAAAGACAACGTCGGCGACTTCGCCAATGCTTCTGAAGGTCGACTCATGGCTTTTGGTTTTGGGTGCGAAGCTTTCGCCTGTGATCACAACGAGGCGTCCAGCGGGGGCAAGGCGTGCCAAAGCTGACAGAACGTGCTGACTGGTTGCTTTGCGGAACTTGCCGTCGACATGTTGGGCGGCAGAGAAGGGCGGGTTCATGACGATGACAGAAGGTGTAATCGCACGATTAAGCCTGTCGTCGATGGACGCGGCATCGTGTCCAGAAACCAGAGCATTAGCAAAGAGCGACCTCAGCACACCGCGTCGTACCTCAGCCAGTTCGTTGAGGGCGATGACTGCGCCAGCAATCTGCCCGAATACGGCAAGCATGCCGGTACCCGCAGACGGCTCAAGAACGAGGTCAGTTGCGCGAAACCCTGCGGCCTCAGCAACAATCGCTGCGAGGGGCAGGGGAGTCGAGAACTGTTGCAGACGGACACTGTCTTCAGAACGGCGCGTGTGTGAGGGCGCAAGCGCGGAAAGGCGTTCAACCATGCTGAGAAACTGGGCAGGGGAGGCGGCCTGCTTTCGCATCAATGCGCCGTAGCGCGCAATCATCATGATCTGGGCGATCTCGACGGCATCATAGGCGTCCTTCCAGACCCATGCGCCGTTTGTGTCACTTGCGCTGAAGGCATCCTCCATCGTCGTACGAAGCGTTTTGGCATCGATGGGTTTGCCAGTTTCGAAATGCTGCAGAAGGCTGTTTGCCGCGGCAACTAGGCGATGCGCCGTCTCAGATGAGGGCGGTTTTGCGTAAATAGTGTCGGTAAGCGCAGCCGTTTTGGGATGTGCATTCATGTCGTGTCTCCAATGTCTGAAAGCAGGAAAAGGAGGCGATCCAGCTTATCCGGATCGCCTGTACTTGTGGGTTTGGGGATGTCAGGCGGCTGGACGACTGAACTTCTCAGCGGTGCGGTCCTCGAGGTTGAAATAGAGATCCTCGGTCGCCTTCTTGAAGCCCGGCGGCTTTCTGGCCGCGAGGCACCGCACGGACGCACGGCAGCCTTCGCCATGCTCCATCGCAAAATGGGTGACCTGCGCGATGAGGTCGTCCATTCCCGCAGCTTGAAGCCGTTTTTCGGGGTAGCTGTCCATCATCGTGAACTTCGTCACGACAAAAGCGCCTTCGCGATGCGCTGG
>NZ_BLWI01000002.1 GCF_013282155.1 Sulfitobacter sp. HGT1 | reverse complement strand
ACGGGCGTTTTGCGTTGGAAGCATGAAAATGATCATTGAGCATTGGTGGAAGATTTTTCTTGGGAACCTTCTGCGGATCTGCGCGTATATCAACATGAACACATATAAATCCCCCTCCCGCTTGGTCTGCGCATCGCTTGCATTCGCATTATTTCCGCTTTCGGCCAGTGCTGAAACCGTCGGCAATGTCGATGTGGACTGGCTTGGAAATGATATCGTGATCGAGGCGGTGTCAGACCCAAAGGTGAAGGGTGTCACCTGCCATCTTGCCTATTTCGAACGCGGGATCATCGACCGTTTGCAAAAGGGAAACTGGTTCGAAGACCCGTCCAATTCGGCAATTTCCTGTCGCCAGACCGGCCCTATCGAGATCGGCGACATCGATCGGGGGGACGAAGGCGAGACGGTTTTTTCCGAGCGCCGTTCAGTGATCTTTAAGACGTTGAAAGTGAAACGTATCTATGACGATGCAAACAATACCCTGATTTACATCAGCCACGCGCGGGATGTGCAAAACGGGTCGGCAAAGATGTCGATGTCGACTGTGCCGCTCTATATCCCCGGCAACTAGGGTGTCCCTGGTGACTAGGCAAAGGATTGCCAAAACATAACTGCCCCTTTGCGGCTATCCCGCCTTGGGTTAACCTGTGCGCAAAGCCACAACAAAATAGGGCGCGGGCAGTATGAGTATTTCACGTAGGAAATTTACAATCGGGCTGGCGGCCTTGTCGCTCGCCGCATGTGAGAGAAGCGGAAATGCCGCTTCCTTTGTGCCGCGTTCAGACGGGGCGTTGCCCGATGATCTGATGCCGCAAGCCAATGCCGGCTATGATGCATGGGTCGCGGGGTTCAAACTGCGCGCGGCGGGGCAGGGCATTTCGCCGGCGACATTGCGCAGTGGGTTCTCCGGTGCCGGCTATCTGCCCGGTGTCGTCAGGCGGGACCGGAACCAAACAGAATTCAGCCGCTCGCTTGAGGATTACCTTGCGATTGCTGTCTCTGACGAGCGTGTGACCAAGGGGCGCGCGGCCTTTGCCCGTCACCGCAATGTCTTGCAACAGATCGAGGCCAGATACGGCGTGCCAGCCGAGGTTGTGACCGCTGTTTGGGGGCTTGAAAGCTTTTATGGTGAACGTCGCGGCAATGTTCCTGTCGTATCGGCCACATCGACACTGGCCTATGATGGCCGCCGCGGCGCGTTTTTTGAAAAGCAGTTGATTGCCGCGCTCAAGATCCTTGAACGCGGGGATGTCGGCGCGCGCGGGCTGACCGGAAGCTGGGCGGGTGCCATGGGGCACACACAGTTTATCCCAACGTCCTATCAAGCCTTTGCCGTCGATTTCAACGGGGATGGCCGCCGTGACATCTGGTCTGATGACCCGACTGATTCACTGGCGTCCACGGCGGCATATCTTGCGAAATCCGGTTGGAAATCCGGCGAGAAGTGGGGCGCTGAAATGGGCACAGCTGCGGCTGGCTCGGCCACGCCGGTCTCTATCCTCCAGCCCGATGCGGGCGGGCCCCGCTTTGCGGTGTTCAGGAACTTCCGTGCGATCAAGCGCTATAACAACTCTGACAATTATGCGATCGGGGTTGGCCATCTGTCAGATCGGATTGCCGGTGGTGGGCCGATCATCGCCAGCTTTGGCCCCGATAAATACGGGATGACCATCGACGACCGTAAGGCGCTGCAAACCAGGCTGACCGCCAGAGGGTTTGATACCGACGGCACGGATGGTGTGATCGGGCCGAACAGCCGCAAAGCCATCGCGGCCTATCAGCAAAGTGTGGGCTTGCCAGCGACGGGGGATCCGTCCCTTGATCTGCTGAACCGTCTATGAGCGATTGGCGGGCGGCACGGCAAAGCCCGCCATAAAACCGCCCGCCTGCCCATCGGCGGGGGAGCGTAGCTCGAGCGCGCTGCCTGCCTGCCGGACAATGCGGTCCGCGATATACAGGCCCAGCCCGAACCCGCCCTGCGCCGCGCTGCCCTGGTGCAGGCGTTCGATCAATCTGTCTAGATTTTCGGGGGAAATGACGGCGCTGTCATTGCTGACAGACAGGTAACCGTCCTGCGACAGGCGCACATGTACCTCACCGTTCGGGGTGCCGTGTTGAAAGGCGTTGTCCACCAGATTGCCGACCACGATTGCAAAGGCATCGGCATCCATCACCGAAAATACCGGCTGATCGGGCATAGCAATCTTCAGGCAGTCTTTTCTGGCAGGGTCTCTCTTCACTTCATCGACCGAAAATTGCAGAAGCTTTGCAACGTCAACCCGCGCACCCGACACGCCGATCCCGGCCTCTGCCCGCGCCATTTGCAGCAGACGGGCAACCAGCCGGACCATCCGTTTCAAAGCATCCTCGACTTTGACAATCGCCACCCGGCCTGCCGGATCCGGGGTGTCGGCCCGCAGGCGCTGGACCTGTGCCAATGCCACCGCCAAAGGGGTGCGCAATTCATGGGCGGCAGAACTGGCAAAGGCGCGTTCACCTTCCAAGGATTGGGACAAGCGCGTCATTAACCCGTTCAAAGACGCCGTGATCGCGGCCAGTTCTGTGGGCTGGCCTGCGGCATCAATCGGGGCAAGCTGGCCATCCCCGCGCGCGCTGATGTCATCGCGCAATTGATCCAGCGGTTTCAGGGCGGTGCGGGCGACCCATCTGACAAGGAAATAGGCGAGCGGCAGCAAGGCAAACATCGGGATAAGGAAGGCGACAAAGCTGTCAAGGAACGCTTCGCGGCGTTCGATTAACGGGTCACCGACCCGCACGGCCAGCCCGCTTGCGTTGAATTCCGACGTGTAAAACATATGGGTCGCAGTCCGGTTGAATCCGGAAATGATCGCACCGCTTGGCGGTTCGGCTTGGCCAAAATCGCGCGAGTTGATCAACACCGTGCCATCGCTCTTGAGCACTTGGTAAATCAGCACCTCGTCCGTATCGCCCGGACCGCGCGCCTTTAGGGCCGCATCAAGCGCGTCAATATCCAGCACGCCATTGGTCAAGGCCTGGGTCACGATAGGGCGAAACAGCCCCGCAATCTCGACCAGCTCATTGTCGAACAGTTCTGCTTGTTCGCCGCGCAGCGCAAAGCCCGTCACCGCCATCGACAAGCCCCAGATCATGGCAAAGCCCAGACTGATCAGCAGCGCCAGACGGCGTGACAAGCTCATCGGGGTCATGGTCGGCGCATCCGGTAGCCAAACCCGCGCAGGGTTTCGATTGCATCGCGGCCCAGCTTGCTGCGCAATCTGCTGATATGCGCTTCGATTGTGTTGCTCTCGACCTCTTCGCCAAAGCTGTAGATGGCGTCTTCAAGATCGGCTTTGGCAACGATGATATCCGGTCTGCGGCTTAGCCTTTCGAGGATGGCCCATTGCTTGCGGGTCAGCGGCACGGCGGTGCCATCGCGCAAAACGGTCTGGCTGGCGGGAAGGATCAGCAAGGGGCCGAATTTGCGTTCAGGATCACGGTCTTGGTCCGCGCGCCGCAAGATCGCCTGAATACGCGCCAGCATTTCATCCAGATCATAGGGTTTCACCAGATAGTCATCGGCACCCGCATCCAGTCCGGCAATCCGTTCGGTGATCCTGTCACGGGCTGTGACGATCAGAACCGGAACGTTCTTGTGGTTTCCGCGCAGCCATCGAAGAACATCCAGACCGTCGCCATCGGGCAGGCCAAGATCCAGAAGAACCAGATCATATTCCGTCGTGGCGATTGCGGCCAGCGCGTGGTCCACACCCGTGGCAAGGTCCACGGCATGGCCTGCCGCGCGCAGATGGTCGCAGACGGCTTGTGCCAAATCGGCTTCATCTTCGACGACCAACAATCGCATATATTTCCCCCGGCTGACGCGATCTAACATCAACTGCAAGGTGTCAGCAATCCGCAAGGCGGGGCGGCAGGGCGGCGGCGGGCCAGGCTACAGGTCTTTGACCAAGCGCAAGGCATCGTAAATCGCCGCATGGGTGTTGCGGGAAGACACGGCATCGCCAATCCGGTACAGCCAGAATGGCGCGTCGTTATTCCAATCCAGGGTTTGCTTTTCACCCATAATCAGGGCGTCGTAATCAACCGCGCCTTCGTTCTTGCTAAGCGGTTTGAGCGCGAAATAAAGATCATCCAGCGGCAAGGTGCCATAGTTCACAACGACCTGATCATATTCCTGCTGCTTGGTGAAATCACTGTAATCGGTGCCGATCGTTGCGATCAGTTTGTTGCCCGCCCGTGCGACGCCCAGCAAGCGACGCGTCACGGTAAAGGTCACATCCTTATCCTGCAAAGACCGCATATAGGGCACAAGGTTCATCGCCATGATCTCGGGGGCAAAGCTGCGGTCGGGGGTCATCACCTCGACTTTGGCCCCCGCATTTGCCGCGACCTCGGCGGCTTGCAGCCCCGGATGGTCACCGCTTTCGTCATAGATCAACACATTCTCGGCAGGTTTCACATCGCCCGAGATGATATCCCACGAGGTCACCACATTGTCAGCCTCGATACCGGTTTCGAACAATTCGGTATTGGGCAGCCCGCCCGTGGCGATGATCACCACATCGGGGTCCAGCTGTAAAACGGTGTCCTGATCTGCCCAAGTGTTGAAATGAAACACCACATCGCGGGCGGCACATTGGGCCATGCGCCAGTCGATGATCGACATCATCTCGCGGCGGCGCGCGCTTTGTGCGGTCAGCCTGATCTGCCCTCCCGGATCGGGCTGGGCCTCGAACACCGTGACGTGGTGACCGCGTTCGGCGGCAACGCGCGCGGCTTCCAGCCCCGCCGGACCTGCGCCGACAATGACAATCTTGCGTTTGACGACAGCCGGTTCAATGCTGTGCGGCATGGTCAGTTCGCGCCCGGTGGCGGGGTTGTGGATACACAACGCCTCGCCGCCCTGATAGATGCGGTCGAGACAATAGGTGGCACCCACACAAGGGCGGATGTCGTCCTCCCGGCCCTCGATGATTTTCTGCACGATATGCGGGTCGGCCATATGGGCGCGGGTCATGCCCACCATATCCAACAGCCCCGCTGCCACGGCGTGGCGGGCGGTTGCCACATCCTGAATGCGGGCCGCGTGGAATGTGGGCATCCCCGTCGCCTTTTTGACAGAGCCCGCGAAATCCAGATGCGGCGCGCTTTGCATGCCTTGCACGGGGATCACGTCGGTCATGGCCGGGTCGGTATGGATGCGCCCCTTGATCACGTTCAGAAAATCCAGCTGGCCTGATGCGGCCAGTTTCTTGGATATCTCAAGCCCTTCCTCGGGGGTGATGCCGCCCTTTTGCGCCTCGTCGGCGGTGTATCTGAAGCCGACGATGAATTCGTCGCCGACCCGTTTGCGTACGGCGGCCAGCACATCCATCGGAAACCGCATCCGGTTTTCCAAGGTATCGGCACCGTAGGGGCCCACCAGATCATTGGTCAGGGGCGACCAGAATTGATCCAGCAGGTGGCCGTAAACCTGCAATTCGATCCCGTCCATGCCGCCGTCTTTCATGCGTTCGGCGGCATCGGCGAAATCGCTGATGATCCGGTCGATGTCCCAATCCTCGATCAGTTTGGGAAAGGCGCGGTGCGCGGGTTCGCGGTGTTTCGACGATGACACCGACGGCAGCCAGTCGCCCTTGTTCCATGTCGTGCGCCGGCCCAGATGGGTCAGCTGGATCATCACCGCGCAGCCATGTTCGTGGCAGGCGTCGGTCAGGTTGGTGATCCACGGCACGACCTCGTCCTTATAAGCCAGCACGTTGTTGAACACCGGCGGGCTGTCCTTGGATACGGCCGCCGATCCGGCTGTCATCGCCAATGCCACACCGGCCTTTGCGCGTTCGGCGTGATAGGCCCGGTAGCGGGTTTTGGGCATGCCGTCTTCGGGATAGGCGGGTTCATGACTGGTGGTCATGATCCGGTTTCGCAAGGTCAGATGCTTGAGCTGGAAGGGTTGCAACAGCGGATCGGCAGACATGGCGCACCTCTTTGGCAAAGACAGGGTTACCTGACGGTGCATCCGAAATGGCGGGCAATCAACTCTATTCGCGGCGCTTTGGCCGTTCTCTACGTCTGGCTATGCCGGCGTAAATGCGCCTGCGTTTGCTCAGGCTTGGGGGGTGTGCTGCCGCCCAAAAGGATCAGATGCCAGTAAAACTGGACTTCGGCGGGGTCTTTCATCAGCGCGGCAAAAGCATCGCGGTGCCATTGAACAGCCCCCTGATGCACGGCCCGGATTTCGGGAGTGCCAAGCAGCGTTGCCATCTGCGCCTGCGTGGCGGCCAGCATCGGGTCGATCCGGTGGTCCTCGACGGTGTTGAAATTCCGTTCTGCCCAATAATGCAGATCAAGGGTTTTGGTCGCCCTATTGGGCAGGCCGCGCCCGCGTTTTACCATAAATTCAGCGGCAGATCGCAAGGAGTAATGGTTCAGCCGCGCCCGCGCCGGGGCTTGCATCAGACCGAACAGATTGATCCGGCTGTCATTTCCGGCAAAGTCGGCCGTGGCGGTTTGCCCGCCGCCAAGCGACCAGACCCCCGGCACCTTGCCCTTGTTCTTGGGGCGGTGCACGCCAAGTTTCTGGAATTTCTTTGGCCGCAACAGGGTTTTGAAAAAGCTGCCCGCCGGCAGGAAAAACGGATCGGGCGCGCACTTGGTAAAACGCGCCGGCGTCAGGTGATCGGTGAAATCTTCCTGACCCGCGGCACCAAACAACCGCCAGGGCAGGGCGATGGCATCAGTATCATCGGGCAGGGATGCAATCAGATCACCGAAGGTCTCCATCGGTGCCTCAAGGCACAGGAATTCATCGCAATCGAAAAAGATCACCCAATCGGCGGATTTCATCAGCGGATGCGCATCGGCCAACCGCATGGCCTGCCATTGCACCGATTTTTCGGCGTCAGGCTGGAACGGCACATGGGTAACACCGGGCAACAGGTCCAGCAGGGCAGGGGTGCCATCGTCGCAATCATGGGTGAAAATCAGAAAATCGGTCACGCCCGCCGCGCGGTGGTGGGCGATCCATTCAAGGCAATAGGGCCCTTCGTTTCGCATACAGGTTACGGCAAGAATGCGTGTCACGGGGGGCGTCGCCTTGGATTGGGTCAATTGCGTTGCTCAAATGACTCTCACGGGTGCCGCCTCAAGTCAATCTTGGGCGGATATTCGGGCGAAACCCCAAGGATTCTTTACAAGTATAGCGGCACTAAGCTAATCTGGACCCTGAGCAGATACATCCGACACAGCAAAAAACCGTGTCATCAGAGAGGCCTGAATTATGAATACCCGTCGCCCCGTCGCGTCGCTTTGGATCGGTGAAAAACTTCACTATCTGAACCAGCTTTGCCTGAAATCCCATGTTGTCGCGGGTCACAAGACGATCCTGTATTGCGCCGACAAGGTTGATAACGCCCCCGAAGGCGTCGAAGTGCGTCCGGCCTCAGAGATCATGGAAATCGACCGCGCCCTGGTCGAAGCCACCAGCGCGTCGTTTCTGTCGAATGTGTTCCGCTACAAGATGATCCAGAAAACCGGCGCGATCTGGATTGATTGCGATGCCTTTTGCCACCAGCCCTTCCCCGAGGACGAAGAATATATCTTTGGCCGCCACGGCATGTCGGGCGCGTTGAACTGTGGCGTTGTGGGCCTGCCGCAAGAATGCGAGCTGATGGACCAGCTGCTGGATTACTATGACAACCTGCCGGATTATCCCGCATGGTGGAACAAGAACCAGCGCAAGAAATACGACCGCCAGGACCCGAAACTGACCCACGCGCACCGCATCTATAACGCAGAGCGCACGGCGTTCGGTCCGCAGGCCTTCACCTATTTTGCCAAGCAGACCGGACAGTATGACAAAGCCAGCGAACGCGAGGTTCTGTACCCCGTGCCGTTCCAGCTGAACGACATTTTTTATGACCCCTATGGCCGCGTCGAAGGGCATTTCACCGACAAGACCCTGTCGGTGCATCTGTACACAAACGGCACAAAGCCATGGTGGGAAAAGAACGAACCGCTGCCCGGATCATACGCCGCGCGGATGTGCGAAAAGATCGGCATCGACCCGTCCAAGGCGCTGCGCTAAGCGACCTGACAAGGGGCCGAAGCCATCAATCTGAAACCGCATATAAGCCCCCACGGCAAGCTTCTGGCCATCTCGATGATGAAGGATGAGGCACCATTCCTGCTGGAATGGTACGCCCATCATCTGGCCGTGGGGTTCACCAAGATCCTTGTCTATACCAACGATTGCAGCGACGGCACCGACGACATGCTGATCCGCCTCGAAGAATTGGGCCTGGGCTATCACCGCCGCAACGACATTCCCGAAGGCGTCAAACCGCAGCCATCGGCGATGAAATATGCGCAATCCGAACCCAAGGTGGCCGAGGCCGATTGGATATTGATGTTCGATGCGGATGAATTTCTGTGCATCAATTATGGCGATGGCACGCTTGATCCGATGCTTGATGCGGCGGGGGACGCGAACGGGATTATCATCACCTGGCGGATTTTCGGGTCGGGCAATGTGGTCGACTGGTCGCGCGATCCGGTGTCCGAACAATACCTCTATGCCGCACCGCCGACATGGAACAAGGGCTGGGGCGTCAAGACGCTGTTCAAGTTCGACCCCGACAAATGGAAGATCGGCATCCACCGTCCGTCGATCAAGAACAAGCATCTGGAAACCGGCTTTCCCGACACGGTCAAATGGCTGAACGGCTCCGGTCTCCCGATGGAGGATTATTTCAAGTTTCGCGGCTGGCGGTCGATCCGGCGCACGGTGGGCTATCAATGGGCGCAGATGAACCACTATGCGGTGAAATCCATCGACAGCTACGCGATCCGCAAATTCCGCGGCAACGTGAACAACAAAAAAGACAAATATAACGCCGATTACTGGTCGCTTCAGGACCGTAACGAAGTCTATGACGACAAGATTTTGCGCTATACCGAACGGCGCCGCGCGATCATGGACGAATTGCTGACCGATCCGGTGTTGTCCCGCCTGCATTGGGCCGCCATTGACCGGGTGGAGGCGCGGCTGGACGAATACCGCCAGACCGAGGCTTATGAAGAACTGAAGGAGTCGCTGATCGAGGCCTCCAAAGTGCCGATCACCCAGATCGTCGCCAAGCCGCCCAAGGCCCGCGATCCGGCTGAAATCGCCGCGCTGATGTCGCAGGTCGAGAAGAACAACGCCGACCGCCCCGCCGAGGAACGCCGCAAGAAACCGGAACCCGACTTTGCCGATGTGGGCGAGGGCGGGGATGGTTTCGTGCCCGGCGAGATTGACGTGACCGCCGAGACGGCCGTTGAATGGGTGCCCAACCACGACATTGCCTTGCCCGCTGACGTGCGCATTTTCGCGCAAAATACCCTCGATTTCGTGATGCGCGGCAAATACCAGCGTCGCATGGCCCGCAAGATCGGCCGCATGGTCGAGGATGGCCAAAAGGTGCTGGATTTGGGGGCAGGGGTTGGTTTCCTGTCGATTTTCACCGCCAAGGAAGTACCGCAAGCCACAGTGATCGCGCAGGAAGACAACGCATCCCGGATGCAGATCATGCGCAACATTCTGGCGCATAATGAACTGTCCTTTGGGGATCAGTTGCAAATGACGACGGAGCAGGTCGTCTTCCCCGATGATGACGCCAAGACGGCAGCGCGGATCAACCGGATGATCGCGGATGAAAAGCCCGATGTGCTGCGCGCCAGCTATGAACAGATCGGGGCGAAAATGCTGAACCGGATCAATCTGGGCAGCGTCAAACGGATCGTTCTGATCGGCCCCGCGATTGCGAGCTTTATGAAAGAACAGAAAAAGGTGGATGATCCCGCCTTGGCCCCGTCAGAAGACCTGAGCGTGCCGGAGTTCGTGATCATTACCCCGAACGTATCGGATCAGTCGTAATAGCCGATGCGCCGCGCCAGATCCTGCCCGCCTTCGGTTTTCAAAATCTCGGTCAGGCGGTTTTGGCGCAGTTCAAGAGATTGCGCATGCAAATCGGCAAGAACCGGATCAGCCCGCAGAAAATCATAGATTTCCTGTGCTGCTGGCGACAATCCGACATTGCTGGTGTCCGTGCCCCCGGTGCGGTTGGCGTGGTTCCAATAGTGTTCGGACGCGCCAAGACGGTCGGCCTGCACCGCATCACCACGATCGACCTTGAGCAGGAATTCAGCCGCCGATTTGATGGAATAATGGTTCACCTGACCGAAGGCGCGGGTTGGGACCGCATTGATGCCCTTGTAATCGCTATCCGTAAACGACGCGGGCATTTGCGCGCCTGATCCGTCGATCCACTTGAAACCTGTGGTCGAAAATGTCTTGGTTACGGGGCGGTGGGGCCGGCGCGGCCCCTTGATTGCGTTGCGGTACAGGGTTTTGACGGCCGTGATGATTTCGTCGCCGCTTTGATCCGCGCCGTCCAGATCGGCAGTGGTTTGGGTATAGCGGGTGGTGACCAGATCGTCGGTCTCGTGTTTGTGGCCATTGCTGTTAAAGGCAACCGAGGTGAAGGACACCGCATCGGCAGGCCCTGCATCCTCGAAAAATCCGTCCAGCGTTCCGGCGTCATTGCGCAGGTTCAAAAATTCGTCGGCATCAGTGACATAAAGCCAGTCCGCCGCCTGATACCGCCCGAAATGCCCCGCATAGCGCAGCGCCATAATGTGCCACATGCCTTGCTTTGGGAACATCACCTTGGGGTTCGGCTGGTGCTTGACCCGGTGCGGCCAAAGCACCTCGATCCGGTCCAAAATCTTGTCGGTGTTATCCGTGCAAAAATTGGTGAAAATCAGCAGGTCATCAATGCCAAGCGCAAAGTGATGGGCGATCCACTCCAGGATATACGGCCCCTCGTTGCGCATCACCGTCAGCATCAATGTTTTTTCGTTGCCGATGGCCATGGAAATCTCGCTTGATCGTTGCTGTTGCGCGCAGGGGGATGGCCGCCCCGTCATAAGGGTTGCCTCAATCGCCTGACGCAGGGTATAGTTTGATCAATAATAGACAAGCAACAAAACATATAATCGCCTGTCTTCCTGAGCATTGAGCGACCTTATGATTACGTCAAAAGATTTTGTCGAAAGATCAATCGCGCATCAATTGGGCGCGCATTCAGATTTTGACCTGTCATCAGATCCGGACGTGGTCGCATTCGTCGCGCGGGCCTCCAGCGGGATGACCTTGTCGTGGGATCATGGCAATCAAGCCCCAAAGGACCTGAACGATTGGAAGCCGTCCACGGATGCGGATCGCCCCTGGCACGTTGATCACAAACGCCATTCCAACACCAACAAGACCACAGGTGCCTTGCAAAGCGTGCTGAACGCGGGCGCTGACTTTGATTTCCTGCTGGATATGCAGGACCATCGCAACCGCACCGTGGTTGACGATCAGGGCCGCGCCGCCGCTTTGATCAATTTCAACCGTTTGCGCGACCGCCCCGAGGGGCATGTGTTGTGGCCGTTGCCCGATTATCATGACATCGACAGCCCTGAATTTCTGGGCAATCTTGACCCCGCCCGCGTGGATTGGGCCGATAAATTCGACCGCGTTGTCTGGCGCGGCGGGCCGGGAAACCGGGGCCGCTTGGGGGAAAGAAACCGCGGTGAAATGATCCGCATGCACCCGCTTTTGCGCAAATACAAAAGCGGTGAATTCAGCCGCGAGGAAACGCTCCATGTGCTGAAATCCATGCAGCGGTTCAATTTTCTGCACCGCTATATCGACAATCCGCGCTTTGATCTGGGGTACACAAACTCTGACGGGTTCGTGCTTGAGCAAGAACCGTTTCTGGCCGATTTCGAGCGCCCCCGCATCCCGCGCGAGGATTTCCAGACCTATAAATATATCGCCGTGTTGCCGGGCAATGATGTGGGCTCAAGCCTGTATTGGTCGCTGAATTCCGGCAGCGTCGCCTTGGTCGTCGATTGCCCGTTCGAAACCTTTGCGACCCATCATTTCAAGCCTTGGGAACATTACATTCCCATTCGCAAAAACCACGGCGATGTCGAAAAACGTCTGGCATGGTGTGATGCACATCAAGACGACTGTCAGGACATGACCCGGCGCGCCGCCGACGTTTGCAAGTTTCTGGCGGACTCCGAGTTGCGCCAGAAAATTGCGGTCGGCGTCATCGACGGGATGCGCAGCCGCTTGGGCCTTGAAAATCCAGCAAAAAAGACCGCCAAGCCGAAATCCTCCAAGACGGCCAGCGGCGCAAAGGCCAAGCGCCCTGCGCGCAAAGCAGCCCCTTCCAAAACCGCGTCGAAACCGCGCAAGACATCCGCAAAATCCAAGATCGCGCATGGCTGATCTACGGGGCCGATCTGCTGCCCGTGCCGCGCACCCATGTACAGTGATGCCAAACCCATCCCCGAAAAGGCACCCAGAATGAGCACCCCGAACCTTTCGATCTTCTTTGTCGTTGATCCGCCGAAATATCAGGATATGGGCTGCTATCTGGCGGCCTCCATCCGGACCCATTTCGAAGAAGATGTTGACCTGATCGGCTATTGCCCCGCCGAAACCATCGGTGACATGGACCCTTACGCTTTGGCGATCTACAAAAAGCTGAACGTGGATGTGCGCCCTATTGAAACCGCGGGGGTGTTTGACCCGCCTTATCCGCATGGCAATAAAATGGTCGCCGCGATGCAGCCGCGCCGCACGCCTTATTCGGCCTTCATGGACAGCGACATGCTGTTCATCGCGCCCAACACATCCGACAAGATGATCAAACAGGGCCATGTGTCGGTGGCCCCTGCGACGTCGATGATGTGGTCCGGTCAGGACATCTGGCAGCAGATCTATGACGCCTGCGACATGCCACTGCCCGAAGAACGCATCTGGCTGTCACGCCAGCGCCGTAAAAAGCTGATGCCCTATTTCAACGCGGGTCTGATCGTTTTCCCCGAAGGTCCGGTGACGGACAAGGGCGAAACGTTCGTAGATGTCTGGATGCGGCTGGCGCAGATCATTGATCAGGTCGATCTGATCAAGAAACGCCCCTATCTGGATCAGATGAGCCTGCCCTTGGCGATCCGTGCGGCCGGTCTGGATTGGAACATCCTGCCCGAAGAACAACATTACATTCTGGGCGGCCAGTTGCGCGGCAAACCCTTGCCCGAGGATATGGACATCAAGATGATCCACTACCGCAATATGAAGGTGCTCAAGGAAGTCGACATGCTGCGCAAAGCCAAAAACATGCTGGAACAACATGTCGGCGAACGTCGCTTCGACAAGATCGATCCGGAGAAGCTTTTGGCGGATGACTGAGACCGGGGCACAAGCACCGGCAGTGCCGGACGGTTGGAACAGCCGCGTGGTCATCTATGACGGTGCGCGTTTGCGGTTGGAATATACCGGCCCTGCCGATCCTGCGCGCATATTGGTCGCCTTTCCGCCCTTTGATTATCCGTTCCTCTCCGGCGAAGGGGGCTGGGGCACCAAGTCCTTTACCAAACGCGGCATGGCCCATGTCTGTGTCTTTCACCGCGACGAAGACTGGCACCAGCACGACGAATTCTTTGACGCTATGCGGGCATGTCGGGCCTATTTCGGTGCGACGCCACAGCTGACCGCCTACGGCTTCAGCATGGGGGGATATGGCGCATTGCTGGGGGCGCAGGCCCTGAATGCAAGCCGCGCTATCGCCGTCTCCCCGCAAAGCTCGATCGATCCCGATGTGGTCAGGTTCGAGCGGCGCTATGGTGAACAATGGGCCAAGATGGACGGCTGGCGGCATGATCTGGCTGCGCATATGGATGACAAGCGGGCCTATACCGTGATGGTCGACCCGATGCACGGGCAAGACAAAAAACACGAAGGGCGGTTGCCGAAACCGGCGCAATATTCCCGCGTGTTGCTGCATGGCGCTGGGCATGCGGGCATTCAGTCTATCGTCGGGATGGGCCAGTCGGCGGCCCTGTTCAATTTCCTGCGCGGCGACAGTACCCCCCGCGATATGCGCAACGCCTACCGCGCCGGTCGCCGTGACGGGTTCAGATATATCCGCAAGATGGGCGTTGCGTTGCATGACAAAAAGCGCCCTGCAGCGCGTATGTTTTATGACATCGCCCGCGAGAAAGGCTTTCACCGCCTGCTCAAGAAATGGGACCCGCTGTATGAATAGCGCATCAACACTTTAGAACGCCAAGGGTTCATGCCATACCTGAAACCAATGATGATCCGTCGAGGAACGTAAACGAGATGCAAGACCACGGGGCCAAGAAACGCGGCGTCCTTTTGAAGGCGAAAAACGGCGATGTCATCGGCTTTGACGAAACCGGCCTGCGCATGAACCTGTCCGATAGCGTGATCCGGGATATCGCGAAACGACTGCCCGCAGGCGGGGCCGAGGCCGCAGTTGACCCCGCGGTTCTGGGGGATGTCGATGCGTGGAACCTGCGCCAGCGCGGCGGCTGGTATATCTTCAGCGCCAATTTGCCCGGTGCCCAAGGCCCGCGCCAGTTCCGCCGCCGTGTTCAGGTGTCTGACGATGCCAGCGCGCCGGATATCATCGCGGACACGGCAGGGGCGGTTTACGGGCTGCTGTCCTTTGGCGGCACGCGGCGGGCGGTCACCGCGAACGCGCCGCTGTCTTTTCCCTATCATGTGGTCACCACGGGTGATGATCTGGGGCCGGCGGGGGCATCTGGCACCCAGGAAAACGACGCCACGGATGTCATCCAAAAGCTGACCGAACAGACACGCGACACCTTGATCGCCGACGAGATCCTGCGTCGGCGTCAAGCCGGTCACCGCGCCTTGCCGTTGATCTATGCGCGCTCGGAAACCGACAGCTCTGCCAGCATCGCCGCCTTGTCGCAGGGCGCGGCGTTCAACAACTTGCGCCAGACGGTGCAGAACCTGTGTGCGGCGGCGCTGTCACTGGGCAAACCCGCCAAGGTTCTGTCGGTCGGGCTTGATTACACCCTCGAAGACGTGCTGAGCAGCGGGCCGGACTGGACGCGCGGCATGCATGCGATCATGCACCAGATCACCGATCTGTTTGCAGATCACGGCCTGCGCAAACCCCTGTTCACCGCGATCTTTGATGCGGGTACGGCGGATATGTCAGACAGCCCCGTCTTGCGCGCGCAATGGGATCTGGCGTGGAACAAGGGCGATCACGACCATGTCTTTGCCGCCCCCGGCTATATGTTTGCCCTCGATCCCTTTGGCCGCGCAACGCCCGACGCCCGCGTTCAGATGGCCGAGATGGAAAGCTGCGCCATCGAGGCCCGCAACAGCGATGCGCCTTGGGCCTGTCCGGTGCTGCTGCTGGCGGAACGCGAAAACGACAACAAGGTGATCCGTTGCCGGGGCGAGGCGGACGGCCCGTTTATCCTTGATAAAGACGATCCGCTGAACGCAGGTGATGCTTGCGGGTTCCGCTTTGAGGGGGATGAAAAAGGGGCCAGGATCGTGGATGTGCGCGTAGACCCAAAAGACCGAAACGACCTGCTGATCACCTGCGACAGACCGCCAAAGGGCAAGGATCTGACCCTGTGCTATGCGTTGGGGCATCCGGCCTCTGATGATGGTATGCCTGCCAATCGCGGGGCCTTGCGCGACAGTTTCAAACTGCAAAGTGCGACCGGCCAGACCCTGTATCGTTGGGCGTTGCCCGCAGCCTTGCCGGTGCATTGATGGATAAATTTGCCCCCCTGTTCGTGGATATCGATCTGCCCGATGCGGTGATCTTGTGCGACGCCCCCGCGCCCGATGTGCCAAAAGCCGCCGCGATGCTGCACCCCAATGACGCCGACGCGATCTGGTATCGCGGCCATGCCAGCGCCATGACCTTGGGTTCCGGTGGCGCAATTGCGCATTGGGCCCCTGAAAACGGCCTTGGCATTGCCGCGCGCACGGCCGAACCGAATGACGGCCACGCCCGTCTGGCCCCGTCCGGTGGTGTCGCCTATATCCGCGAGGTGAATGGCGGCTTTGTGGTGGATGCGGCCTTGGTCGAGGCGGAGCAGTTCTGCTGCGCCATCCGCCTGAAATCCCCCGAAGGTCAGGCCCGCACGATCATTACGCTGAACCCGTCGGGCGGTGGCAATTACCTGTTCCTGTCGGAAAAAGACGGGATGCTGGAATGGCGCGATGATGCCGGATCGGTCGAGGTGACAATGCCCGCGCCCGGACCTGATATATGGGTTCTGGCGGGCTATGATCACGGCAAGCTGAGTTTGACGGCGGCGAAAACCGGCACGAAATTTCCTGCGCCGCAGTCCAGCCCCGATGCCAGCGCGGTCCTTGCCACTGCGCTTGCGGGCCCCAGTGATCTGTTCATCGGGTGCAGATCGCACCGCAAGGGCATCTTGAAAACGCTCGGCAGTTCGGTGATCCATGACGTGCTGTTCTGGCTTGATACGGCTGGCACCACGCCCGATGCGCTGGATAAGATCACCCAAGCCTGCCGCTTTGCCGAAGCCCAAGGGGACGCGTCATGAGCTTTACCAAACAGACTGCCGGGGGCGACAACATCTGCGTCATCTGGATCGATGACATGATCGACATTTTCACATGGCGCAACGCGTTTGGGCTGACGATCAGCACCCCCAATATCGACCGTTTCATGGCCGAGGGCACGCGCTTTGCCAATGCCTATGCCACCGTGCCGCTTTGTGCGCCGTGCCGTGCCGAACTGGCCACCGGCCTGTCGCCATTCCGCACCGGTCTGGTCGATCTCAACCGGTTCTGGCGCGATATCCTGCCGCCCACGACGGGCTGGCAATTCGATCTGCGCCGCGCAGGGTTTCGCACCTTCACGACCGGCAAGGTCGACAGCAACTACAAACCCATGCCCGAGGAATACGCCCGCATCCTGTTTCATGAACAGCCCGAGGCAAAGGACGCTGGCAAGCGCAGCAACGTCAAAAAATACCTTGATAAGGGGCCGGGGATCGCGGGGATCAACCACCCCAACGACGACGGCAGTCAGGACGGCAAGTTCTATGACAATATGGTCGCGCAAAATGCCATCGACTATCTGGGCCGCGCCGACCCCAAGCGGCGTCACCTGATCCAGCTTGGCTTCAAACATCCGCATTACAACCTGCAATGCCCCGACCGTTTTTATCAGCAATATGACGTCGATAAGATCAGCTGGCCCACCACCGCCGCGCCCGAGGATTATTTCGGCCCCCAAGAGGGCATGGCCGTCTACGAGGCCGCCTATATCGCCAACGGTCCTTGGACGCCGGAAAAGGCGGGCGATCAGGCGTGGCGTCAGGTGGTCCGCGCCTATTTCGCGGCGATCAGCCATGTGGATGCCGAAATCGGCCGGTTCATGGAGGCATTGCGCGCGTCCGAACTGGGCCAGAACACCACTGTGGTTTTGCTGTCGGACAATGGTTTCAACCTTGGCACCCATGACAGTTTCCACAAGATGAGCCAGTGGGACAGTGCGGCCCACGTCCCGCTTGGCATCTGGAACGCGCGGATGGAACAGGGGCGCGTGGTCGACCTGCCCGTGTCGTTGCACAACGTGCCCAAAACGATCATGGATCTGGCGGGGTTGCCCTATCGGCCCAACTGGACCTCGGGGCAAAGCCTGCTGCCCCTGGTCGATGACAGCTTTGGCCAGTACAACGCCGGCAAATCGCCTGTCACATCGGTTTTTGGCACATTGTCGGTCCGGTCTTCCGAACCCGAGCTTAGCCGCTACCGCTATTTCCGCTACCCTAATGGCGAAGAACATATCTATGACCTGATCGCCGATCCCGGCGAGACGACGAATATCGTGGCCGAGGCACCCTTGGATGAATTGCGCGTCACGATGGTGGACAATGCGCTGGAACTGGGGCTTGACCTGCGCGGGTTTGAAAACCCTCAGCGCGGGGTCAATGCGATGATGGCGCTGGACGGGTCCGTGGTGCTGGCAGGCGGCAATGCCGATAATGATTACTGGGCCTACGGGGCCAATGCCGAAAAAATCACCGAAGACGAAGACGGCGGCAATGACACGCTGTGGTACATGGCGGGGCCGGATGATTACGTGCTGCACATGCCCGCCTATATCGAGAATATCCGCATCGCCACGGTCGTATCCCGCAAGGAGCAAAACGCCAGCGAAGGCAAGGAAATCGCCATTGTGGCCCACCCCGACACGCCGATGAATTTCGAGACCTCGGAACGGGTTGCCGTCAACGTGCAGGGCAGCCGCGGGGCCGATGTGATGATCGGCGCGAAATACGCAGGGGCCACGTTTTACGGCGGCGCGGGCAACGACATGCTGATCGCCAAATCGGGGCGCGGCAAGGACGTGCATATCTTTTATGGTGGGGCTGGCAATGACACGCTCTATGGCGGCAACGGTCGCGATATCCTCGACGGCGGCGCGGGCGACGATGTCATTCGCGGCGGCGAGGGGAGCAGCAAGATTTACGGCGGTCCGGGCAATGACGACATCAGCGACGGGATTGGCGGGTCGGAAATCCACACCGGACCGGGGCGCAATATCGTGCGTTCGGCGGGGGGCGATGATCACATCTATGTCGGCAGCGGTCAGAACACGATTGAACCGGGCGAAGGCGCTGCGGTCTTTCATGTGGCCTATGGCGGCGTGACCATGATCAGCGGCTGGAACGACGACTACAAACTGGACCTCTCCGCCTGGCCATCAGAGCCGGAGGTAACGGTCACGGGCAACGACCGCGCTGATATCCGGCTCGGTGTGTCCTTTATCCGCATTGACGGGCCGGTGTCCGTCAAGAAACTGAAATCCCAGATCAGCCAAGGCTGAACAGGCCCCCACGACCCAGTTGGAGACAGACATGGCGCTTAAGTTCGACCCAGAGACCCCCTTGGCGGGCGAAATCCGAGTGGTCGAGAATGCGCTGATCGTACCGTGGGGCGAGGGCAAGCGCCGCAAGATGGCCCGCCCTGCCGGGGTCTTCGACGCGGATGGAAAGTTTTGTGTCGATGCAATGACCTGGCGGTCAAGCCGCAGACCCACGACCGTAGAACCCGATTTGCCACCCGAGACCGAGGTCGACCGCGAGGTGGCGGGCACCATGCTTTATGCGGGGCTGTCTTACGGCCATTTTGGCCACGCCTTGTGTGAATCTCTGGCGCGGCTCTGGGCGGTGGATGAATTCAAAGACCCCATCGATGCGGTGGCATTCATCCCCAAGAATGCGATCACATGGCCCGAACGCAGCCTTGGCATGGTCCAGTTGATCAGCGATCAGTTGGGCGACATGCCCCGCCTGACCGCCTTCAACAAACCCACCCGCGTTGAGCGTCTGGTCATCGCACCGCAGGCGTTTGGCGTGAATGATCTGATGTCGGGCAGCCCAGAATTTCGCGCCTTTACCGACCGCCGCTTGCGCCAAAGGATCAAACCGGCGGGACCGGATAAAATCTATATCTCGCGCAGCGAACTGTTTCGCAAACGCGGGCGGTTCCTGTTTGAGGACTATATCGAGGCCAAGATGGAGGCCGAGGGCTATACGATCTTTCACCCCCAGCAGCATGATCTGGCAACCCAACTGTCCTATTACAAAGGCGCGTCGATGATCGTTTCCACCGATAATTCGGCGCTGCATCTGGCGGCTTTTGTTGTGGGGCCGACCTGCAAGATCGGCATTCTGTTGCGCCGCCCCGGCACGATCTTTGAAGACTTCCAGCTTCAGCTGAAATGGTTCGCTGGCGTGACCCCTGATGTGGTGGATGCATGCACCCGCTTTTGGTTCCGCAAAAACGAGAAGATCCAGTATAACGAAGTCTATTCCCTGATCGACTTTGAGAAAACGGCACAGGCGTTGAAAGACGGGGGCCTGATTTCAAAAGCGGATTGGGTGAACCCCACAGCCGCCGAAGTGGACGCGGCGGTGCAGGCGCTCGAGACGGATTTCGAAATGGAATTCGACGAGATTTTTCTGTAGGAAACTGCGTTGCTTTAAATTTTTCTGCCTCTTATTGTTCGGGTATAGAACACTTATCTGTTCATGACCTTGGGAGGGGGACAAATGCCATTAGCACCGCTGGACGAGGCAATCACGATTGCCGAGCTGACACGTGACCCGTATCCGATATATGCGCGCTTGCGGTCGCAAAGCCCTGTTTTGCGGGTGAAATCCTTGGGGCGGACGTTGCTGACCAAGGCCGCAGATACCCGCGCTGTCAAAGGCAACCCCGCGCTGTTCAGCACCAATGATCCCAACACCCCGATGGAAAAGGCGTTCGAGGCGCATACCTTAATGCGCAAGGATGGCGAGGCGCATTTGCGTGAACGCATGGCGATGGTGCCGACGTTTTCGGCCCGCAACATCAAGTCGATCTGGGTGCCTTCGTACGAACGCCACGCCAGCGATTATCTGGACCGTCTGCCGCGCGACGAGGTGATTGATCTGTTCCCGATGCTGGCCGGCCCCTTGGCCGCCCGTATTCTGGCCGAAATTCTGGGGATGCCCGACGCATCCGACGCAGACATGCAGCATTGGTCGCAGGCGTTGATTGACGGGGCGGGCAACTTTGGCTGGGCGGACGAGCCGTTTGAACGGGTCGCCGCCGCCAATATCGAGATGAACGCCGAAATCGCGCGCATGGTGGATCGCCTCAGGGCCGACCCTGACCAATCGGCGCTGTCGGTGATGGTGAATGCAGACGATCCCATCGAGATGAGCCAGATCATATCGAACATCAAAATCGCGATCGGCGGCGGGATCAACGAGCCCCGCGATGCGCTGCTCACTATCCTTTACGGGTTGCTGACCAACCCCGACCAGTTGGAAGAGGTGAAAGCCAAAGAGCTTTGGAGCGATGCATTCGAAGAGGGTGTTCGCTGGGTGGCCCCCATTCAGGTCAGCTCTCGGGTCGCACTTGAAGATACGGAAATCAGGGGTTTCACCATTCCCAAAGGTGATGTGGTGATGACATCGCAGGCCTCGGCCAACCACGACGAAGAGGTCTTCGAGGACGGGCACCTGTATAACGCGTTCAGGAATGCATCGGCGCATCAGTCCTTTGGCAACGGGCCGCATCACTGCATGGGCATACACATCTCGCGGCACACGGTGGGCAAGGTGCTGCTGCCAATGCTGTTTGAACGTTTCCCGAATATGGAACTGGTGGACCCGGCAAGCGTGGTCTGGTCCGGTTTCGGCTTTCGGGGGCCGTTGAACCTGCCCGTGCGTCTGAACTGACGCAGCGGGCAGGCCGGTTTATTAGACGGTGACGCTGCGCAGGCCCAAGATTTCGCGGGCCTGTTGCCATGTGGCGACGGGGCGTTCGTATTTCTCGCACAGGTCGGCGGCACGTTTGATCAGAGCGGCATTCGACGGGGCCAAGGTGTCGCGGTCAAGGCGCACGTTATCTTCCAACCCTGCGCGGGTATGGCCGCCCGCCGCAATCGCCCATTCGTTCACAACGATCTGGTTGGGGCCGATCCCTGCCGCACACCATGCCGCATCAGGCGCACGCGCCTTGAGCTGTTCAACATAGAAATCGAACACGACCTTGTCGGCTGGCATCGCGTTTTTTACGCCCATGACGAATTGCACATAAAGCCGCCCGTAAAGCTTGCCGGCTTTGTGAAGCTGGATGGCTTGCAGGATGTGGCTGAGGTCAAAGGCTTCGACTTCGGGCACGACTTCGTAGGTGCGCATTTCGGAGGCAAGCCAGTCAACCAGATCCGGCGGGTTCTCGTAGACGCGGGTCGGAAAGTTGTTCGACCCCACCGACAGCGACGCCATATCAGGGCGCAGCGACAGCATACCGCCACGGGTCTTGCCCGCACCGGAACGGCCACCGGTCGAGAACTGGATGATCATGCCGGGGCAATGCTTTTCCAGACCTTCCTTGAGGCGGGCAAATTTTTCAGGGTCCGACGAGGGCGTTTCATCATCGTTGCGCACATGGGCATGGCAAATGCTGGCCCCGGCCTCGAACGCCTCGTGGGTGCTTTCGACCTGTTCAGCGATCGAAATCGGCACGTTCGGGTTGGCGGCTTTGGTGGGAACGCTGCCGGTGATGGCAACGCAAAGGATACAAGGATCAGACATCTAGGAACACCGTTTCTTTCTCGCCCTGAAGATGGATATCAAACCGATAGACGCCATTGGCCTCTTTCTCCGCGATCAGGGTCGGGACGCGGTTTTGATGTTCGATGCGCAACAGCAGCGGGTCGGCGCTGTTGTCGGCATCGGGGAAATACATGCGGGTTTGCAGGCCAATATTGATGCCACGTGCCACGATCCAGAAGGTGATATGCGGGGCCATCATGCGCCCGTCCGGAAACGGTGCCGCACCGGGGCGGATCGTGTCGAAGGCCCATTCGCCGGTGTCGTAATCGCCCGCCTTGCGGCCCCAGCCGGTAAAGTTCGGGTCAGCCGGCCCGCGGGGGTCGTTGTTGGGGTAAATGCCGTCCGCATCGGCCTGCCAGATCTCGACCAATGCATCCTTGAGCGGGGTACCGGTGCCGTCAAACACGGTGCCCTTGACGGTGATCCGCTCACCACGTGTATCGGCGTTGACCATCGTGTCGCCCAGATCATTGGGATAGACGCCCTTGATGTCGCAGAAATTCGGCACGCAGCCGATGTGCACATAGGGACCTGCCGTTTGCGACGGGCTTTCCTTGAGGTGTTTCAGCTCTTGCATCAATTGCCCTCCTTGCGGTTTTCGAACAGGGTCGACCGGCGACCACGCAGGACCATATCAAATTTATAGGCCCGTGCATCCATGGGAACAGTGTTTTCCATATCCAGCGGCGCAATCAACTGCTCGATTGCTTCGCGCGACGGGATCGTCTCGATGATCGGGCATTTCCAGATCAGGGGGTCGCCCTCGAAATACATCTGGGTGATCAGACGTTGGGCAAAGCCGCTGCCGAACAGGGAAAAGTGGATATGCGCCGGACGCCAGTCATTCGTGCGGTTGGGCCAGGGATAGGCACCGGGCTTGATCGTGCGGAAACTGTAACCGCCGTTTTCATCAGTCACCGTGCGCCCGCAACCGCCAAAGTTGGGGTCCAGCGGGGCCAGATAGCCCTCTTTCTTGTGGCGATAGCGCCCGCCTGCATTGGCCTGCCAGAATTCCAGCAACACACCGGGGATGCCGCGACCGTTCTGGTCCAGCACGCGGCCATGCACGATGATCCGCTCACCAATCGCCATCTCGCCTTCGGCGGCGTAATTCAGGATCAGGTCATTATCCAACGCGCCCAGCATATTGTGACCGAACACAGGCCCGGTCTGTTCGCTGAGCGTCGTGTTCATCGAAATCAGCGCCTTTTGCGGCGACCGCACGACGGATGTCTTGTAGGTCGGCGTAAAGGCCGGCGGCTGCCAGTTGCGGTCGCGGTGAAAGAACGCACCATTCTGATCGGTCATAGGTCCACTCCCATTTCCTTGTAGGTTTCTTTGGCCAGCTTAAGCGCATGGTTTGCCTTTGGCACCCCCGCATAGATGGCCACATGTTGAAAGGCTTCCATCACATCGGTTTTGCTGGCACCGGTGTTGGCGGTGGCGCGGATATGCATGGGGATTTCCTCGAAATTGCCGGTTGCTGCCAGCAGGGCCAGCGTCAGCATCGACCGTTCGCGATGGGTGATATTGTCGCTGGACCACACCGTACCCCAAGCGCCTTCTGTGATAAGCGTTTGGAAAGGTTGGTCGAATCCGGTCTTCGCGGCTTCGGCCCTGTCGACATGCGCGTCGCCCAACACCTTGCGGCGGGTCTTCATTCCGGTCTCGTATCTATCTGACATCCTGCGCTCCCTTTGGAATAATTGCAGTTTTGACATAACGTTTCGTCGAAAGATATTGAGAAACATGCCAAAATATATAACCCTAAGGTTATGAATTTGGACCCCCGCCTGCGCTTGCGCCACATCTCCACGTTTCTCGACATCGCCCAGGCGGGGTCCATTGTGGCGGCGGCGGATCAGTTGGGCGTCAGCCAGCCTGCCGTTTCCAAAACCCTGCGCGAGCTTGAGGATATCATCGGCCAGCAGCTGTTTGACCGCGTCGCGCGGCAACTGAGGCTGAACAAGGCAGGGCAGGAGTTTCAGAAACTTGCCGGATCGGCCATGACGACGCTGCTGCGCGCTACACGGCAGGGGATCGGGCAGGGGCAGACACGGCTGGCGATTGGCGCATTGCCCACGGCGGCCACCCAACTTGTGCCCCGCGCCGCGATCCGGTTTCGCGCCACGCAGCCGCAATGTCTGGTGCGGGTGTCCACCGGCCCGAACTGGCTGCTGCTGTCGCAACTGCGCGAGGGGCGTCTGGATCTGGTCGTGGGCCGCATGGCCGAGGCGGCCAAGATGGAGGGTCTGAGTTTTCGCCAGCTTTACACCGAAGACGTGGTGGCCGTTGTCCGCGCCAGCCACCCTTGTGCGGATCACTTCGATGCAGGTGCCCTAGGCCGTTTTCCCCTGATCCTGCCGCCCCCCGGTGCCGTGATCGGCCCGCTGGTCAGGGCCTATTTGCGCAGCATCGGTCAGGATGAACTGGCCCCCGCGTTCGAAACCGTCTCCCTTGCCTTTGGCCGCGAGGTCTTGCTCCGGACGGATGCGATCTGGTTCATCTCGCGGGGGGTGGTCGCCCATGAGCTGGCGAACGGCAGCCTGCGCGCTGTCCCCTTGAATGCGCCGATGATGGCGGGACCGGTGGGCATCAGCCTGCGCGATAACCTGCCCGAAAGCGCTGAAATTGCGGCGATGATCGACGCTTTGCAACATGCGACAGCCCCTTAGCCACGCCGTATCTTGCGGTTTGTGCCGGCTTGCGACTAGCTTGGCTGAACGTCCCGCCTTGATGAAAGACCGCGCCCCATGGATTTGCCCGCCGACATTATTATCGTAAACGGTTCCCTGATCACGTTTGACCCCGCGACCGAAGGGGCGAGCGCCCTTGCGATCCGCGGCGAAAAAATCGCAGCCATCGGATCGGACGCGCAAATGCGTGTGCTGGCGGGGCCTGACACGCGCATCATCGACGCAGGCCTGGCCACCGTCATGCCGGGCTTTATCGACAGCCATGTGCATCTGTTCTGCGGATCGGTCGAACTGGGCTATCTGGATTTGCACGGGGTCACGGGGCTTGCCGCGCTCAAGGCGGCTGTCGCGCCTTATTCTGACGAAACCCCAGAGGATGCGATCCTGTTTGCGGTGCAGGCGGATTATGCGATCTTACATGCCGACAAAACCCCGACCCGCCAGGAATTGGACAGCGTCTGCCCCGACCGGCCCTTTGCCATGTTCGCACCTGATCACCACACGGTCTGGGCGAATACGGCAGCGCTGGAACGGGCGGGCATCCTGCACGGGGGCGAAACGGCAGCGGGCTGCGACATCGTCATGGGCGACGATGGTCTGGCGACGGGCGAATTGCGCGAACCCGGTGCCTACGCGGCGGTGCTTGCCCTGACGCGCCATGGCGGGCGCGATCTGGCGGGGCTCATCTCGGGCAAGGACCCGGTGCCAACGCCGAACGCCACCGACCGTGCCAGGGACAAAGCTGCACTTGCCCGCGGCATGCACCATTGCGCGGCCCAGGGCATCACAGGCCTGCAATGCATGGACGGGAACTTCTACCAACTCGAACTGCTCTCCGAGATGGAGACCGAAGGCACATTGCTCTGCCGTATCTCTGTGCCGTTCCATCTTCGGCCCGAAGACCCGCTGGACCGCCTTTCCGAGGCCGCGACCATGGCCAGAACCTACACCGGCGACATGGTCTATTCCGGCACGGTCAAGATGTTCGTCGATGGCGTCATCGAAGGGCGCACCGCGCTGATGTTGCAGCCCTATCCCGATACCACAGACACCTACGGCGATCCGGTCTTTAGCGCCGACCATTTTAACGCGGCCTGTACCGCCATTGATGCCATGGGGCTGCAAATCGCCGTGCATGCCATTGGCGACGCCGGCGTGCGGCGGACCCTTGATGCCTATCAGACGGCGCGGGAAACCAATGGCGCGCGCGACAGTCGCCACCGGATCGAACATCTGGAAACGATGCACCCCGATGATATCCCCCGCCTTGCCAGCCTTGGTGCCGTGGCCTCGATCCAGCCGGGCCATGCGCCTTTCGGCGGGATTTTCCCCGCCGGTGGTGTGGGCAAATATCTTCACCCCCATCAGATCCCCCATGCCTACCCCTGGACCCAACTGCGCGACAGCGGCGCAGCGGTAATCTTCAGCACCGACTGGCCGGTCATCGGGGTCGATGTCATGACCAACATCAAAGCGGCCATTGCCCCGCTGGATCTGGGCCCCGACTGGGTGGACCAAACCCAAAGCCTGATGCAAACCCTTGCCAGCTACACCCGCGACAACGCATGGGTCGAATTCCGCGACCATCAAAAAGGGCGGCTCGCCCCCGGCATGCTGGCAGATGTCGTCCTGTTGTCCCACGATCTGACGCGTCTGGCTCCGGCCCAAATCACCGAGGCATCTGCACAACTGACCATCTGCAACGGCCGCATTACATATCAGGCACAATAGGTTTGTCTTTATTCCAAATGGTCCTAAATCCCGGGGGAGGGGCCGCATCGCGGCCACGGGGGCTGGCCCCCGACCCCCCGCTCGTTACTTGACAAGAACGCCCAAATTCGGCCTCTTGCGACAAATAGAAAAAGGATGGACCCGATGATGAGAACCCGCGCCGCCGTCGCCGTTGCCGCAGGCAAACCGCTTGAAATCATGGAGGTCAACCTCGAAGGCCCCCGCAAGGGCGAAGTCCTGATCGAGATCAAGGCCACCGGCCTGTGCCACACCGATGAATTCACCCGCTCGGGCGACGATCCCGAAGGAATCTTTCCCGCCATCCTCGGCCACGAGGGCGCGGGCGTTGTGCTCGAAATCGGCGAAGGTGTGACCACGCTCGAAGTCGGCGACCACGTGATCCCGCTCTACACACCCGAATGCCGTGAATGCGAATATTGCCTGTCGGGCAAAACCAACCTGTGTCAGGCAATCCGCGTCACCCAGGGCCAGGGCCTGCTGCCCGATGGCACAACGCGGTTTTCGATGCTGGATGGCACGCCGATCCACCACTACATGGGCTGCTCGACCTTCGCCAACCACACGGTCATTCCTGAAATCGCGCTGGCCAAGGTCCGCAAGGACGCGCCGTTTGATAAAATCTGCTACATCGGGTGCGGCGTCACCACCGGCATTGGCGCGGTGATCAACACGGCCAAGGTCGAAATCGGGGCGCGCTGCGTTGTCTTCGGTCTGGGCGGCATCGGGTTGAACGTGATTCAGGGCCTGCGCCTTGCCGGTGCAGACCAGATCGTTGGCGTCGATCTGAATGACGACAAGGAAGAAACCGGTCGTTATTTCGGCATGACCGATTTTGTGAACCCGTCCAAGGTCGAAGGCGACCTGGTGGCCCATCTGGTCGAACTGACCAAAGGCGGTGCCGATTACACATTCGACGCCACCGGCAACACCAAGGTCATGCGTCAGGCGCTCGAGGCCGCGCATAAAGGCTGGGGCGAAAGCATCATCATCGGTGTGGCCCCTGCGGGTGCCGAAATCTCGACCCGCCCGTTTCAACTGGTCACAGGCCGCGTCTGGCGCGGCACTGCATTTGGCGGGGCCAAGGGGCGCACCGACGTGCCAAAGATCGTTGACTGGTACATGAACGGCAAAATCGAGATCGACCCGATGATCACGCACAAACTGACCCTGGACGAGATCAACTATGGTTTCGAACTGATGCATCAGGGCAAATCGATCCGCGCGGTCGTCGAGTTCTGAACAGGCTTGCCTTCGACGTTCCAAAAGCACCGCTTCCGGTTGGGGGCGGTGCTTTTTATTATTTGCACGGGGTGGCAAAGTTGACGCGAGGATATCTTTTGCTTCTACTGGCCTTAACTCTACCTGTCGGGATCAGGTGAAAGTTTGCGCCTCTAAGCTCGCGGGAGACCCCTGATGAAACTGACCGTAAATGGCGAAACCCACGATGTTGATGTCGAAGACGACATGCCGCTTTTGTGGGTCTTGCGGGACGAACTGGGGATCACCGGCCCGAAATACGGGTGCGGCATTGCCCAATGCGGGGCCTGTACGGTGCATGTGGACGGGGTCGCGGTGCGGTCGTGCCAGTTGGCGGCGGGGGACGTGATCGGCGATGTCACCACCATCGAAGGGCTGGGCACACCCTCGGCCCTGCATGCTGTCCAAGAGGCATGGATCGACTTGCAGGTCGCGCAATGTGGCTATTGTCAGGCGGGCCAGATCATGCAGGCCGCATCCTTTCTGGACATGAATTCGGAACCCACCGACGCTCAGATCGACGCGGCGATGAGTGGTAATCTATGTCGCTGCGGCAGCTATCCGCGGATTCGCGACGCGGTGAAACTTGCGGCAATCAAGCTCAGAAGGGTCTGACATGGGACGCGTAAAAACCATTGCCCGCCGCAGTTTCCTGATCGGGTCGGCCGCCATCGCGGGTGGCGTTGCCTTTGGCACGTATCTTTATAAACGCGAGGGCGAAAACCCCTTGCTGGCCGATCTCAAGCCAGGTGAAACCGCGATCACCCCCTACGTCAGGATTGACGCCCAAGGGATCACCCTGATCACGCCGCGTGCGGATGTGGGGCAGGGCGCATGGTCGATGCAGGCGCATCTGATTACCGAAGAACTGGACATCGACCCCGCAACAGCGACCGTGTCGCCGGGGCCTGCCAGTGCGATTTACTACAATGGTGTGGTCGGGGCCGAGGCGATGCCGATTGCCGCCACATCCGATACTTTGCTGGCGCGCACGGGGCGCGGCGCTGCGGATGTGATGGGCAAACTGATGGGGCTGCACATTACCGGCGGGTCCTCGACGGTGCCCGATATGTACGACCGTCTGCGCATGGCGGGGGCTGTTGCACGCGAAACGCTGATCCGCGCCGCGATGAAACAAACCGGCCTGCCGCGCGACCAGCTGAGCACGGAAAACGGCCATGTTGTGCTGCCGGACGGATCAAAGATCGACTATCTTGATCTGGCAGTAGCTGCCGCAGACATCGACCCCGTGCAGGATGTTGCCTTGCGCGATCCGTCGCAGTGGCGCTATTTGACCAAGCCGCAAAAGCGCACGGATATGGTCGCCAAATCAACCGGCACCCTGACCTATGGTATCGATATGGTGATGGACGGCATGGTCTATGCCACCACCCGCACCAACCCCGCCATGGGCGGCGGCATCATCGGCTTTGACGCAGCAGCGGCCCAGGCGATGCGCGGCGTGCGCAGCGTCTTGCCGATCACCGGCGGAATTGCCGTTGTGGCCGATAACACGTGGCGGGCGTTTCAGGCGGCCCAGGCTGTCGACTGCGACTGGGGGCCTTCACCCTATATCGGGAACACCGCCGACCAGTTTGACGCCGTCGCGGCATCCATGACCGACGATCATCAAGACAGCCGCTTCAAGGACGAAGGCGATGTAACCGCCGCGCTTGACGGTGCCGATGTGATCGAGGCGGAATACCGTATTCCCTATCTGGCCCACGCCCCGTTGGAACCCATGAGCGTCGTGGTCAAAATGACCCGGACCCGTCTGGATATCTGGACGGGCACGCAGATTCCGCGTTTCGTGCAGGCCAACATGGCCAAGCTGACGGGGTTGGATGCGGATAACATCCATGTGCATGTCTTGATGTCGGGCGGCAGCTTCGGTCGCCGGCTCGAGGATGATTACGTTGCCCAGGCCGTCGAAATCGCCCTGCAACTGCGTGATACCCCGATCAAGATGATCTGGCAGCGCGAAGAAGACTTTACCCATGATTTTTCCCGCCCGCTGGCCATTGCACGTGGCAGGGGGGCCGTGAAATCCGGCGCGCTGGATGCGTTTGATCTGTCGATTGCAGCGCCATCCGTCGCTGAATCGTCGCTTGCCCGGTTGGGCCAGCCTGCCATCGGCCCCGATGTGGCGATTGTGGCGGGTGCGTGGGACCAGCCCTTCGCGATCCCCAACTATCGGGTGACGGGATACCGCACACCGGCGATGGTGCCGATCAGTTCGTGGCGGTCCGTGGGGGCATCGGGCAACGGGTTCCTGCACGAAAGTTTCATGGACGAGATGTGCCATGCCGCTGGCGTCGACCCGCTGGAAGAACGGCTCCGGCTGTGCTGGCACGCGCCCTCGCGCAAGGTGCTCGAGGCCGTGGGCGAAATGTCGGATTGGGGCAGCGACCTTGGGCCCAACCGCGGGCGGGGGCTGGCCTTCACGCTGGCCTTTGGCGTGCCTGTGGCCCAGGTGGTCGAGGTCACGAACACGGATCGTGGCATTCGCATCGACAAGGTATTCGTCGCCGCTGATGTGGGCCGTGTGCTGGACCCTGTGAACTTTGAGGCGCAGGTGCAAGGCGGGGTGATCTTTGGTCTGGGCCATGCGATGAACTGCGAGATGACCTATGTCGATGGCGCAGCCCAACAGGACAATTACCACGCTTACGAGGGGATGCGCCTGTACCAGACGCCTGAAATCATGGTGCGCGGCCTTGAGAATGGCGACAAGATCAGGGGCATCGGCGAACCGGGTGTTCCGCCCGCTGCACCTGCACTGGCGAATGCGATTTTTGCCGCCACCGGCCAACGCATCCGTGAATTGCCCCTGTCCAAATCGGTGGATTTTGTATGAGAACCTTTGCAGTAGCTCTGTTGTTGGCGACACCTGTTGCCGCCCAAGATGCCCCGACCAAGGCACAAGGTCTGGCCGCGTGGGATGATATCTATGCGGTCACCTCGCATCCGCGCTGCACCAATTGCCATGTGGGCGCAGATGGTATCCCGATGTGGGACGGCCTGACCTATGGCGCGGACGCGGTTCACGGTATGCATGTTCTGGCCGGCGAAAGCCGTGTGGGGGCCGAAACGATGCCCTGCCGGACCTGCCATATCGGCGCGCAGTCCGGCAATGCGACACCGCACGCCCCGCCGATGATCGACGACGCCTGGCGCTTGCCCCCGGCTGAGCTGGCGTGGCTGGGAAAATCTAGCGACGCGCTTTGTGCGCAATTGCGTGACCCTGAAACCAATGACGGTTTCGCAATGGATGGTCTTGCGACCCATCTGGAAACCTCGGCGTTTGTGGCCTGGGGGTTTGACCCCGGTGCCGGGCGCAGCGTGCCGCCGGGAACCCTGGACGAGATGGTCGTCGCGTTGAACCTGTGGGCCGCCGCCGGTACGCCCTGTGCAAGTGATCCGTAAAAGCCAGCCTTAGGACAATTCTCCTTGACCTATTTCCGCGCGGCTTGTTCGGTAGGCCATGGATATTTTGCACATCACCCGCCCCGCCGCCGTTACCGGCCTTGATGATATTCCCATGCCGTCGGTGGATGCGCAGGCTGCGCAATCGCTGGTCGCACGCTGCCCTGTTGCGGGGGAAACCCCGCTTGTTCAGGCCGAAGCTTTGGCCGTCGAGGCAGGGGTGGCCGAATTGTGGGTCAAGGACGAACGCGGCCGCATGGGGCTGGGCAGCTTCAAGGCGCTGGGTGCGGCCTATGTCATTGCCTGCGACAAGGAACGCGGCGACCATCGCGGGCGCACCTATGTCACGGCCAGCGCTGGCAATCACGGCATGTCCGTGGCTGCGGGTGCCCATGCCTTTGGCGCGGCCTCTGTCGTCTTTATCTCGGAAACTGTCCCCGAAAGCTTTGCCGCGCGGCTGGCCGAACAGGGTGCGCAAGTGGTGCGCCAAGGGGCGACCTATGAGGATAGCATGGCCGCCGCACAGGCTGCGGCAGATGCGAACGGCTGGGCGCTTTTGTCGGACAGTTCGTGGCCCGGATACACCGAACGCCCGCATCGCCTGATGGAGGGCTATCTGGTCTTGATGGCCGAGGCGATTGCCCAGATGCCCGCCGCGCCCACGCATATTTTCTTGCAAGCGGGTGTTGGCGGTCTGGCCGGATCATGCGCTGCCTTGGCGCGGCAGGCATGGGGCGATGGCCCGTGCATCATCGTGGTCGAACCCGATGCCGCCGCGGCATTGCACGGGTCGATCAAGGCAGGTGCCCCCACAGAAAGCGCCGGACCGGTCAGCGACATGGGCCGGCTGGATTGCAAAATGCCATCGCTGATCGCGCTGAAGGGGCTGGCGCGCGATGCCGATGCCTTTGCCCTGATCTCGGAGGCCGAAGGGCAGGCAGGGGCCGGCACCGCGATGGTTGCAGGCTTGGCGTCCAGCCCGTCGGGGGCCGCAGGGATCGCGGGGGTGTTGGCGCTGTCGGATGCGCAAAAGGCCGACCTTGGGATCACCGCAGCATCCATCATCCTCACAGTACTAAGCGAAGGGCCTGCAAGCTGATGCGTGGATTTGCGCAAGCCGAATATGAGGCGCGCCTTGCGCAGGCGCAAAAGCTGATGGCCGCCCATGACTTGTCTGCGATGCTGCTGACGACCGAGGCTGAAATCCGTTATTTCACCGGGTTTCTGACGCGGTTTTGGGAAAGCCCGTCGCGGGCGTGGTATCTGGTGATCCCGGCCTCGGGCAAACCGATTGCGGTGATACCGTCCATTGGTGCGGCGCTGATGGCGCAGACCTGGGTGGATGACATCCGCACATGGCGCGCCCCCGATCCTGCCGATGACGGGATCAGCCTGTTGTCGGACACGTTGAACGAAATCGCAGGGATAGGGCGCATCGGCATTCCGTCTGGCCCTGAAACCCATCTGCGGACCCCTCAATCCGACTGGGGCTGGATCAAGTCGGGGACATTCGGGCAGTTCGTGCCCGACAACGGCATTACGGCCCGTTTGCGTGCGGTCAAATCCGGTGCGGAAATCGCCAAGATTGAAACCGCCTGCACCATCGCGGGGCGTGCCTTTGGACGCGTGCCCGAAATCGCTGGCCAAGGCCGCGCGCTGTCTGCTGTCTTTCGCGACTTTCAACGGTTGTTGCTGGAAGAGGGGGCCGATTGGGTGCCCTATCTGGCTGGCGGCGCGGATCGCGACGGCTATGGCGATGTGATTTCCCCCGCCGCAGACAGGCCCTTGGAGCAGGGCGATGTGTTGATGCTGGATACGGGCGCGGTGTTTGACGGGTATTTCTGCGATTACGACCGGAATTTCGCCATCGGGCCTGCGTCGCCAATCGCGCGCGATGCCCATGCGCGGTTGATTGATGCGGTGAATGCGGCGGCGGATATTGCCCGCCCGGGCACAACGGCCGCAGACCTGTTTCATGCGATGGACAAAGTCGTGACCGGCGGGGCAGGCGGATCGGATGCCGGGCGATTGGGGCACGGGCTGGGGATGCAACTGACCGAAGGCATGTCGCTGATCGCGGCCGACCAGACTGTGCTGGCCGAAGGAATGGTCCTGACGCTTGAGCCGGGGATTGATACTGTTGACGGCCGGATCATGGTGCACGAGGAAAACATCGTGATCACCCAAGACGGCTGCCGTTTCATCAGCCCGCGTGCGGGGCCGGAAATGACGGTGATCGGATGAGCTATCCCTACAGGTCCGTGGCGACGCTTGATCCGGCTCTGGGGCTGATCGTCTTGCAGGCCGATGAAACCCTTGAAGGGGACATGCGGGCGATGATGCCGCTGGAAACCGCGTTTTATGTCAGCCGCGTGCCCAGCGACGATGCCGTCACCTCCGAGACGCTGGCCGAAATGGCTGGGCATCTGACCCGCTCGGCGGGGTTGCTGCCCCATGCCGCGCGCTTTTCCAGCATCGGATACGGGTGCACCTCCGGGGCCGCTGAAATCGGCTCTGACCGGGTGGCCGGGCTGATCCGTGCCGGCAAAAGCAGCCCCCATGTGACCAACCCGCTAAGCGCGCTGATCGCCGCATGCGAGCATCTGGGCGTGACGCGGTTGGCGCTGCTGTCGCCCTATGTCGCACAGGTATCGGCCAAACTGCGCGATGCGCTGGCGCGCCAAGGCATTGAAACGCCTGTTTTTGGCAGCTTTGACGAGGCGGAGGAGGCCAAGGTCGTGCGCATCGATGGCCCGTCCATTGTTTCGGCGGCCGTCGATCTGGCATCGCGCGGCGGGGCCGAGGCGGTTTTCCTGAGCTGCACCAACCTGCGCACCCTTGGTGTCATCGACCAGATCGAGCGGGAAACGGGGCAGCCGTGCCTGTCGAGCAATCAGGTTCTGGCGTGGCACATGGCGCAGGCCGCAGGGATCACCGCGCGGATACCGGGGCGGCTGGGGCAGGGGATGGTAACGTCGTTAAAGTGAACCCGTAACGCCCGCACTGCCGCAGATTGACGGGTTTGAGCAAATTCCGGGCCATTCGGGGTATTGATCCACTTGACGATCGGTTCGTGTTGGCATACCTCAGGCTTCGCTGAGCGGGCGTTGTGTAATGGTTAAGACCTCAGTTTTCCAAACTGAAGATGAGGGTTCGATTCCCTCCGCCCGCTCCAGTATCCCGTTGTGAAAATACGTCGTGCTGTGGTTTGCCGCAGATATGATGCCTTTGTCGGGCCTTGACCCCATGCGCCGTGCAGGCGATGACACGGGAGCATGAAAAGGAATTCCCATGGCTCGCAAACCCACGCCCGCACCCGCCCAAGAAGAACGCGAAAAATCCCGCGAACTGGGTGCCTTGCGTGCGCTTGCCCCGTTTCTGGCCCCCTATCGCGGCCTGATGATCGCAGCGATTCTGGCCCTGATCAGCACGGCGATGATTTCGCTGATGCTGCCATTGGCCGTGCGTCGGGTGATTGATAACTTTAGCAGCGGCGAGCAGTTGCTGGACCATTATTTTGTCGCGGCCCTCGCGATTGCGGCGCTTTTGGCGGTGGGAACCGGGCTGCGCTATGCCTTGGTCACGCGCTTTGGCGAACGGGTTGTTGCCGACATTCGCAAGGCCGTGTTCGACCGTGTGATCGGGATGAGCCCGTCGTTTTATGAACGCATCATGACCGGAGAAGTTCTGAGCCGGATCACCACCGACACAACCCTGATCCTGTCCGTGATCGGGTCGTCGGTATCCATTGCGCTGCGTAATGTACTGATCTTTAGCGGCGGGTTGATCCTGATGCTGATCACCTCGGCCAAGCTGACGGGGATGGTGTTGTTGCTGGTTCCGGCTGTGGTTGTGCCTATCCTGGTGCTGGGGCGCAAGCTGCGGGTGATGAGCCGCGAAAACCAGGATTGGATCGCAGCAAGTTCGGGCAACGCCTCCGAAAGCCTGAGTGCGGTGCAGACCGTTCAGGCCTTTACCCACGAGGCCGCCAGCCGCGCGCAATTCGCACAGATGACCGAAGCGTCCTTTGACGCCGCACGCCGCAGGATCAAGACGCGGGCTCTGATGACCGTCATCGTTATTTTCCTGGTCTTTGCCGGCGTTGTCGGGGTGTTGTGGATGGGCGCACGCGATGTGCGCGCGGGCGATATGACCCCCGGTGCCTTGGTGCAATTCGTGATCTATACCGTGATGGTGGCAGGCGGCGTTGCCGCATTGTCGGAAATCTGGGGCGAATTGCAGCGCGCGGCGGGGGCCACCGAACGTCTGGTCGAATTGCTGCAAACCAATGACGACGTGCGCGACCCTGCCACATCGACGGCATTGCCCGCCCCTGTCGCGGGCCGTATCGCGTTTGAAGACGTGCATTTTGCCTATCCCGCCCGCCCCGGCGTGCAGGCACTGGATGGCGTGAACCTGACGATCAATCCGGGCGAAACCGTTGCCTTTGTCGGCCCGTCGGGGGCAGGCAAGACAACGATCATCCAGATGATCCTGCGGTTCTATGATCCCCAGTCGGGCCGGATCACCCTTGATGGCGTCGATCTGCGCGATGTGACGCGGGATACTTTCCGCCGCTCGGTCGCGCTTGTCCCCCAAGATCCGGTGATCTTTGCGGCCTCCGCGCGGGAAAATATCCGCTTTGGCCGCCCCGACGCGACCGATGCCGAAATCATCGCAGCCGCCGAAGCTGCGGCCGCACACCAGTTTATCAGCGCCTTGCCCGAAGGCTATGACAGCTACCTTGGCGAACGCGGCGTGATGCTGTCGGGGGGGCAAAAACAACGCATCGCGATTGCCCGCGCCATTTTGCGCGACGCGCCCGTGTTGCTGTTGGACGAGGCCACCAGCGCGCTGGATGCCGAAAGCGAACGCGCGGTGCAGGCGGCCGTCGACAAGCTGAGCGAGGACCGCACGACCCTGATCGTCGCGCACCGCCTGGCGACTGTGAAAAAGGCCGACCGCATTGTCGTGCTGGAAGCAGGCAAGATTGTCGACACAGGCACTCATGATGAACTGGTCGGCAAGGGCGGGCTTTATGCGCGTCTGGCCCGATTGCAGTTCACCGACGGTATCGCTGCTGAATAAAACACTTGTTAATCTTCCGTTAAAGTGGAAACAATCACGCGAATTGAAGCCAAAAGGAGATCAACATGGGTTTGTGGAGTTTCGTAAAAGATGCCGGCAAAAAAGTATTTGGCGGCGGCGATAGCAAAGAAGTAACAGGCGCTGCCTTGCAGGATGAGCTGAAGGAACTGGGCCTCGATGCCGAAGGTCTGGATATTCAGGTTGATGGGGACAAAGTTACCGTCAAGGGCAATGCTGTCAGCCAAGAGATGAAAGAAAAAGTCATTCTGGCAGTTGGCAATGTCGAAGGTGTTGCAGCCGTCGAAGAAGACATGACCGGTGGTGACGGTGACGGCACATTCCACACCGTTGAAAAGGGTGACACGCTTTGGGCGATCGCGGCCAAGACCCTTGGCAATGGCGCACGCTACGAAGAGATTTTCGAGGCCAACAAGCCGATGCTGAAGCACCCAGACAAGATCTATCCGGGTCAAATGCTGCGTATTCCAGCAAAGTAATCCGGCAGCCTTCCCGACCGGGAATGCCAAATCGGACACATCAAAAGAGCGGCAGATATTTTCTGCCGCTCTTTTTTGCATTTTGCGCGCCAGAAACGCCGCTGACGCAACGTTCCAACACCGTCTGGCGCTTGCGAAATCCAAATTTAGCCATCATCCTTGGCGGCAGGGAATAACTGGATGCGGGCAAACCGCACCAAAGGGAGGATTACTATGTCATTTGCCGGGGTCGAAGACCGTAATGCAATCGAGGCAGAAATGCCGTGGGCTGACCGCGACGTCGCCAAAACCATGTGGAGTTTGCTCAGCAATACGGCTGGCAAATTTCCAAATCATAACGCCATCAGCTATCAGTTGTTTTCCGGTCCCAAGGACCACGCGGAAACGCTGACATGGTCGCAACTGCGCGGTCAGGTCGGGCGGGCGGCAAACCTGTTCCGTTCGCTGGGCGTTGGTCCGACGGATGTCGTGGCCTATGTGCTGCCGAACTGTAACGAAACGGTCATTACGTTGCTGGGTGGGTCTGTTGCTGGGATCGCGAACCCCATCAACCCGCTGCTTGAGGCCGAGCAGATCGGATCGATCCTGCGCGAAACCAATGCCAAGGTCGTGGTGACCTTGCGGCCCTTCCCGAAAACAGATGTGGCGCAGAAAACCGCTGCGGCTGTCGCCCTGGCCCCGAACGTAAAGCACGTGCTTGAGGTTGATCTGTGCCGCTATCTGACCGCGCCAAAGTCATGGATCGTCCCGATGATCCGCCCCAAGCAGACGGTCAGCAACCATGCGAAGTATCACAACTTCAACACCGCGCTTTCCAAGCAACCTGTCGAGCTGACCTTTGATGATCCGCAAGAAGACCGCGTGGCATTCTATTTCCACACCGGTGGCACCACGGGCATGCCCAAGGTCGCACAGCATAAATATTCCGGCATGGTCTATAACGGCTGGCTGGGTCACACGTTGCTGTACACCGAAAACGACAACATCATGTGTCCGCTGCCGCTGTTCCACGTTTTCGCCTGCCACGTGATCTTGATGGCGGCGGTAACATCCGGTGCACATGTCGTGTTCCCGACGCCGCAGGGCTATCGTGGCGAAGGCGTGTTTGACAACTTCTGGAAGCTGGTTGAACGCTGGAAGATCACCTTTATCATCACCGTGCCCACAGCCATTTCGGCCAAGATGCAGCGCCCGATTGATGCGGATATCTCCACCGTGAAAACCGCGTTTTCGGGGTCCGCGCCGCTGCCGCTGGAACTGTTCCGCCGCTTTGAAAAGGCAACCGGCATCACCCTGATCGAAGGCTACGGTCTGACCGAGGCAACCTGTCTGGTGTCGTCGAACCCGACCGATGGCGTGCGCAAGGTCGGCAGCATCGGGATCACCTTCCCCTACACGGATGTAAAGATCATCAAAGGCACCAATGATGGCCCGGTCGAAGCAGGCGTGGACGAGATCGGCGAGATTTGCATCTCGAACCCCGGTGTCTATGCGGGCAACACCTATACCGAAGCCGACAAGAACAAAGACCTGTATTATTTCGACAAATACCTGCGCACAGGCGATCTGGGCCGTATCGATGCAGATAAATACCTGTGGATCACGGGCCGCGCCAAAGACCTGATCATTCGCGGTGGTCACAACATCGACCCCGCCGAGATCGAAGAAGCATTGCTGGGCCACGAGGCCGTAGCCTTTGCCGGTGCGATCGGCCAACCCGATGCCCATGCAGGCGAAGTGCCTTGCGCCTTTGTCGAACTGGTCGGCGGTGCCTCCGTGACCGAGCAGGAGCTGCTCGATTTCTGCAAGGAAAGGGTTCAGGAACGCGCGGCACAGCCCAAGCACATGACGATCATGCCCGAACTGCCCAAGACGGCTGTGGGCAAGATCTTCAAGCCTGACCTGCGTAAAATGGCGATCACCCGCATCTTTAACGAGACGCTGGAAAGCGCCGGTTCTGCCGCACGTGTGGCTTCGGTGACCGATGACAAAAAACGCGGTCTGGTGGCACAAATCACCATGAATGGCGCATCCGAGGCCGATGTCGGCAAAATTCTGGATGTGTTCACCTTCGGCTGGGAAGCCGCATGAGCCAACCCGACTATCGCGTTCTGCTGGACGATGAAATCTGGGCCTATATGAACCGGTCCGATGAATTCTATCCACCAGACGCGGTCGGGCTGACAATCGAAGACCAGCGCGCGGTCTATAACAGGATGTGCGCTGCTTTTCACCAAACCCACCCTGACGGGGTAAAAACATGGGACGCAGCTTGTGCTGGCGTCCCATGTCGCTTTTACGAGGTCGGGGCATCCGACATCACGGTCGTTTATTACCACGGCGGCGGGTTCGTTGTGGGCGGACTGGACAGCCATGATGATGTCTGCGCCGAAATCTGTGCACGGTCCGGATACCGCGTGATCTCGGTCGATTACGGTTTGGCCCCCGAAGTGATTTTCCCCGGCTGTTTCAACGATGCCTATGGCGCGTTCGAGGCCATCGCCGCCGCTTACCCCGGTGACATTGTGCTGGCCGGTGACAGCGCGGGTGGTAATCTAGCTGCCGCTGTCGCCCATCATGCCCGTGGCCGCGTTGACGGGCGCATCAGGGGGCAGGTACTGATCTATCCGGGGCTTGGCGGGGACCGGACGCAAGGCAGCTATATCCGCCACGCCAATGCGCCCCAGCTGACGGTCGCGGATATGGAATTCTATCAAAAGGTCCGCTCCGGTGGGGAGCCGCCAAAGGATGATCCACGCTACGCACCGCTGCACGATACGGATTTCACCGGATTGCCGCCCAGCGTCATGATCACGGCCGAATGCGATCCGCTGTCCAGCGACGGCGAAGCCTACCGCGATGCCATTCTGGCCGCTGGCGGCCAGGCGATCTGGATCGAGGAGGCAGGGCTGGTCCATGGCTGCCTGCGCGCCCGCGTGATGTCACGCAAGGCGGCTGCATTCTTTGATCGGATCGTGGACGCGATCAGCCGACTGGGGGCAGGGGAATGGCCTGCAACGCGCCCCTAGCTTAGAAACGATTTCGCTTTCATGGTGTCGGCGACAGGGGCCCCGAGCCGGCCCAGAATGGTCGGTGCAAGCTGCAACTGGTCGATCACCGTATCCGCTGACGGGCCTGTCGCATCGCCAAAGTAATACAGCGCGGTTTCCTGCTGCAAGGCGCTGCGCCCGCCATGGTGGCCGCGTTCATCCTGCCCGTGATCGGCCGTCACGATGACCTCGTAGCCCATCGCACGCCACCGGGGGATAAAGGGGGCCAGCATCTCGTCCATCACCGCGCAGGCGTGATCCATTTCCTGACAATCGTGGAAAAACCGGTGGCCCATGCTGTCGAGCGTGCAGGTATGCAACATGCCGTAGTTCAGGTCGAACCGCTGTGCCAGATTGGTCAGCGTGCCGAACAGATCGACGTCAGACGGCGTCATCTGGTTGATCAGCCCATAGCCGGTCATGGTGTGGAAACGCCCGTGGTTGATCGTGTCGCTGTCGGGTTCATCATATTCGATGTCGCGGACAAAATCGAAAGGATGGCGGTTGAAGAACTCGGACCAGAAGGAATGCGCGACAGCCCCCGTGACACCACCAGCGGTACGGGTTTGCGAAAACACATCCTTGTGCTTCAGGCGGAATACATTGCCATTGCCGGTGCAGCCATGCTCGGCCGGGGCCACGCCCGTGTGGATCGACGCATAGCACGAGGCCGAGATCGACGGCAGCACGGCGCGCTGTTTCCAGACACGGGCATCGCCACTATCGACCCAACCTTCGAGGTTGCCGAACAGACGGCGGAAGTTGCGGTAAGGGACGCCGTCAAGGATGATCAGCAGCAGTTTCTTGTCCATGGTCTGGTCCTACATTTGCGAGGTTGGTCGGAAAATTCGAATTTTCCGGTCCGGATTTTTTAAAAAATCCGGCGTCCCTAATTCCCGGCGCTTTCCATACGGCGGCTTTCGATGGTTTCTTCCAGCCAGCCGATTTTCATCTCCGGAACCGAGCTGAGCAGCAGGTCGGTGTAATCATCAAAGGGCGGTGCGAGCACCTGACTTTTCGGCCCGTAGCGCACAACCTTGCCCTGATACATCACCGCGATGCTGTCAGCGATGGCACGCACCGTCGCCAGATCGTGGGTGATGAACAGATAGGCGACGTCTTCGATCTTTTGCAGGTTCAGCAACAGCTTGAGAATGCCATCCGCGACCAGCGGATCAAGGGCCGATGTGACCTCGTCGCAGATGATCAGCTTGGGTTTGGCCGCAAGCGCGCGCGCAATGCACACCCGTTGCTTTTGACCGCCCGACAGTTCCGCAGGATAGCGGTCCTGAAAACCGTCGCCCAATTCGATCTCGTCCAGCAATTCCTGAATGCGCTTTTGCTTGGCTTTGCCTTTCAGGCCGAAATAGAATTCCAGCGGCCGACCGATGATGGTGCCCACGGTCTGGCGCGGGTTCATGGCGGTGTCGGCCATCTGATAGATCATCTGCATTTCACGCAGGTCTTCGATGGGGCGGGTCGCCAGTTCGGGGTTCAATACCCGTCCGTCAAAGGTGATCTGCCCGTCGCTGGGCGGCAGCAAGCCGGTGATCACGCGGGCCAGTGTCGATTTGCCGGAGCCTGATTCACCGACAACGGCCAAGGTCTGGCCGGGGTGGATATCGACGTTGATATTCTTGAGAACGTCGAAATTGGTGCCCTGATAACGCGCCGTCACATTCTCCACCCGCAGCACAGGCGTGTCAGTCGGGGTCTTTTCCTGATGGTCGATCGACCGGACAGAAACCAGCGCCTTGGTGTAGTCTTCTTGCGGGTGGTTGATGATTTGATCGACCGTGCCGTATTCGACCATATCCCCCTGTTGCAGCACCATGATGTGATCGCTGACCTGTGCCACAACGGCCAGATCGTGGGTGATATAAAGGGCGGCCACTCCGGTTGCGACAATCGCTTCCTTGATCGCGGCCAGCACGTCGATTTGCGTGGTGACATCCAGCGCTGTCGTCGGTTCGTCGAACACCACCAGATCGGGTTCGGGGCATAGCGCCAGCGCCGTCATGCAGCGTTGCAACTGCCCGCCGGACACCTGATGCGGATAACGGTTGCCGATGGTTTCAGGGTCGGGCAGGCCCAGCTTGGCAAACAGCTCGATCGCGCGGGCCTCGGCCTCGGACTTGGTGAATTTATTCTGGAAGATGGCCGCTTCGGTCACCTGTTCCATGATCTTTTTGGCGGGGTTGAACGAGGCCGCTGCCGATTGCGAGACATAGGTCACTTCGGCCCCGCGCAGACGCCGCAGGTTGCGCAGGTTTTCCTTGAGGATATTACGCCCGTTGACCCAGACTTCGCCGCCGGTGATTTCAACACCGCCACGGCCATAGGCCATTGCCGCCAGACCGATGGTGGATTTTCCGGCACCGGATTCACCGATCAGGCCCAGCACCTTGCCGGCCTCAAGGTCGAAATCCACACCATGCACGATTTTGATCGCAACGGGTTTTTCCCCGGGAGGATAGGCCGTCGCGCCGATTTTCAGGCCGCGGACTTTCAGCAGCGGTTCGGTCATCCCCGGCCCCCTTTCAGCGATGTGGTTCGGTTCAAAATCCAATCCGCAACAAGGTTGATCGAGATGCACAGCGTCGCAATCGCATAGGCGGGATACAGCGCCGCTTGGATGCCATAGTTGATGCCTTCCTTGTTCTCTTTCACGATGCCGCCCCAATCAGCCTGCGGCGGTTGAACGCCCAGACCAAGGAACGACAAGGTCGAGACGAACAGAACCGCAAAGATAAAGCGCAGGCCCATTTCAGCGACCAGCGGGGACAAAGCATTGGGCAGGGTCTCGCGGAAGATGATCCAGCCGATTTTCTCGCCACGCAGGCGGGCGGCTTCGACATAATCCATCACGGTGATGTCCACGGCCACGGCGCGCGCCAGACGGAACACGCGGGTGCTGTCGAGCAGGCCCATCAGCAAGATCAGGATCGGCACTGTGGTGGGCATGACCGACAAGACGACCAGCGCAAAGATCAGCGACGGGATCGACATGATCAGATCAACAAAGCGCGACAGCGTCTGATCCACCCAGCCGCCTGAAACCGCAGCAAAGAAACCCATGACAGATCCCAGTGTGAAGCTGAGGATGGTGGCCGCGGTGGCGATAAAGATCGTGGTTTGCCCGCCATAGATCATCCGGCTCAGCAGGTCGCGGCCGATGCTGTCGGTGCCCAGGAGGAACTCACTTGAGGAAGGCTCCCACACATCGCCGACGACTTCGGCCATGCCATAGGGGGCGATCCACGGGGCAAAGACTGCCATCAGGAAATAGATGCCGGTAAAGAACAGGCCGATCATTGCGGATATGGGGATGTTCTTCATGGGCGAAACCCTTTCGATGACAGGGTTCTAAAGTTCAGTGACGTTGCGGAGACTGGGTGTTTCGCTGCGCTTTTGCCTCGCAAGAACGATTGGTCGCGCACAGCGTATTTTTTCGGGGAAAAATGCACTGAACTCATTTTGGATGCCTCAACCTTGGATTGGCAAGGATCGACACGATGTCGGCAATCAGGTTCAGACCGATATAGACGGCAGCAAAGATCAGGCCGCAAGCCTGCACAACCGGCACGTCACGTTTGCTGACGTGGTCCACAAGGTACTGACCCATGCCGGGATAGGCGAACACAACTTCGACCACGACAACGCCGACCACCAGATAGGCCAGGTTCAGCATGACCACGTTGACGATGGGGGCGATGGCATTCGGGAAAGCGTGCTTGCGGATGATCTTGAGCATCCCCAGACCTTTGAGTTCAGCCGTCTCGATATAGGCCGATTGCATCACGTTCAGGATCGCGGCGCGGGTCATGCGCATCATATGCGCCAACACCACCAGCGTCAGCACCATCACAGGGATCGCAATCGCGTTCAGCTTGGCCCCAAGGGTCATGCTGTCGTTGATGATCGCCACTGACGGAAACATCCGCCATTTGATCGCCACCCAATAGATCAGCACATAGCCAATCATGAATTCGGGGATCGAAATGGTCGTCAGCGTCACCGCCGAGATCAGCTTGTCGGGCCAGCGGTCTTTGTAGCGCACCGCCAGTAGCCCAAGGAAGATTGCCAGCGGGACCGAAATAGCGGCCGCCCAGAAGGCAAGGAAAAGGGTGTTTTTCAAACGTCCGCCAAGGCTTTCCGCGATGTCGCGGCCATTGGTCAGGGCCGTGCCCAGATCGCCCTGCAACACACCGCCCAGCCATGAGAAATAGCGGGTGACGGCGGGGTCGTTCAGCCCAAGTTCGCGGCGCAGGTTCGCCAATGCTTCGGGGGTGGCAGATTGGCCTAATATGGATTGTGCCACGTCACCGGGCAAAATCGAGGTGCCTGCGAAAATCAGGACCGACGCGGCAAGGAGGAGCAGAAGGCCCAACGCTAAGCGTTGGGCGATCAGTTTCAATATCGGGTGCATCTAATGGTACCCTTAAGCGTCTTTGACCCAGCATTTGATCGGCGCTTTGTTGTTCATCAGCTCCGCGTTCGGGTCTTCGATCCAGCCGCCAACATTATTGGCAACACCGTCAACAAAGTCGTTGAACATTGGCAGGATCAGGCCGCCTTCGTCACGCAACATGCTGCCCATTTGGGAATAGATCGCCTTGCGCTTGGCTTCGTCCAGTTCGGCACGTGCCTCAAGCAGCATCGCGTCGAATTCAGGGCGCTTCCAACGGGTGTCGTTCCAGTCTGCGGTCGACAGGTACGCTGTCGAATACATCTGGTCCTGAACCGGACGGCCACCCCAGTAGGATGCACAGAACGGCTGCTTGTTCCACACTTCGGACCAGTAACCATCGTTAGGCTCGCGCTTGATTTCCAGCGGGATACCGGCTGCTTTGGCGGATTCGAGGAACAGCGACGCGGCATCCACGGCACCGGGGAAGGCACCATCGGCAACGCGCAGGATGATCGGGCTGCCATCGTGACCGGACTTGGCGTAGAATTCTTTCGCCTTTTCGATGGAATGTTCGCGCTGTGGAATGGATGCGTCAAACAACGGATAGGATGCGTTGATCGGCATGTCGTTCCCGATGGAACCATAGCCGCGCAGGATCTTGTCGACCATTTCTTCACGGTTGATCGCGTATTTCAGCGCCATACGCAGGTCGTTGTTGTCAAACGGTGCCGTGTCGATATGGGCGATGAACACGTAGTGACCGCGACCGGACACGGATTTAACGCTCAGGTTCGGCGCACGGTCCAGCAGGGCCGCAACCTTTGGGTCAACGCGGTTGATCATGTTGACCTGACCGGATTGCAACGCCGCAGTACGCGCAGTCGCGTCGTTCAGCACCAGCACTTCGTTATAGTCGGTAAAGCCGCGGTTGTCGGCATCCCAGTAGTTTTCGTTGCGTCTAAAGCCGTGGCGCACACCGGGTTCGTCAACTTCGAGCGTGTAAGGGCCTGTACCGATACCGGCACCGGGGTTGTCCATGCCGCCATCGGGCTGGATCATCAGGTGATAGTCGGCCATCAGATAGGGAAGGTCAGCGTTGCCTACTTCGAGTTCGACGATAAAGTTGTCGCCATCGACCTTCATGCCGGAAATGCCGCGCATGATGCCCAAAGCACCCGACTGGCTGTCTTCGTTCGAATGGCGCTGCATGGTTTTCAGCACGTCCTCGGGGGTCATGTCCTTGCCGTTGTGGAACTGGATGCCCTTACGGATCTTGAACGCCCATGTTTTCGCATCGGCGGAGGCTTCATAGCTTTCGGCCATGCGGGGTTCTACAGAGCCGCTCGGGTCGACTTCGACGAGGGTTTCGTACAGGTGGCGCAGGTTGTCCAAAGGTACTTCGGATGCGGTCAGTGCCGGGTCAAGCGTGTTGGTGGATTCACCACCCGACGAGCCGATCTTGAGCGAGCCACCCCGGACCGGAGCCTCGTGCGCGGCGGCTTGGGCATTGCCCGCCAGCATCGAGTTCGCGACAGCAGCCGTCACACCCAAAGCAGCAGCGCGGCCCACGAATTCGCGGCGGGTCATCGTGCCTTTGGCCACTTGGCCGGTCATGTATTTCAGTTGATCATTCATGATCATATCTCCCTGTTTTGGTGATTTTATTATCTGCACCTACGTTGAGGCATCTTTGTTTTTCTGCCTTACGTTTGCGCATTTTCTTTTTTGTCGCAAGGGTTAATACCTTGTAGTTTATGACGACTTTATTACATGAAGTGTCGCTTAACGCCATCCTCCAAGTCACGTTCATAGATCAGCTCGTCGTCTTGATACGCTTCGAGCCGCGCGGTCAGAAAAAAGGTCGTGGCGTCAGACCACATTCTCGAATGGGTTTCGGTGCGCAATCTGATGCCGTCCCGCTCAAGCTCTTCGGTCCAGTGACATGTGCCGGCCGCACTCAGCGGATCTGCGGGGTTGATGGTCCAGCGTTCGCGCGCGACAGACCCTGCGATCAAGCCGTGATCGGCGTCCTTTACCTTGCCGAAATCGTCCTCGATCACGAGCGATACATCGCCCGTGACCATATCGGTTTCCTGCCGCCGGATGTGGTTTTCGGGGCGCAAGGTTTCGGTTTCCCACGGGGCCGCAGCGGTGGGGGGCGGGAATGTATATTCGTCACCTCCGGTCGTGGGGCGTTGGGGCAGGGCAATGTCACCTGCCGTCAGCGTCAGCGTCGCGGCATCGGGGCTGGGCCAGATCAGCGGCCAGTAAGCGGTTGAAATAGACACGCGTAAACTGTGCCCTGCCGGTACGCGGTAGGCGATGTGATCCAGAGCAAAGCTGATGTCTTCGGCCTTGCCCGGCTGCATTGCGGCGGGGTTTTCGGCGCTGTTTCGGTGGCTGAGATTCAGCACCCCATAGGTGATGCGCGCGCTGGCCCCGTCGGGGTGGATGTGGTTCAGCCGGACCGCGATCTGCCCTTGGGGTTTGTCGCAAGACAACCGCAAGGTGATGCGCGGCGCGCCGACGATGTCCATGTCTTTGGCCAGCGGTCCGGTGTCAAAGGTGGTGGAAAGCGCATCGTCTTGTCGCTGGTCGCCGGGCATTTCGGGGCCCAGCCAGATCGCGCAGTATTCACCGGCGCTGGCACCGCAATGGGCGGGTGACGCGACCGTCGCGTTCAGCGAGGCCGGTTCGGCGGCAAGCCCTGCGTCTGTCAGGTGCAGCGACTGGACCGGCAAATGCGATGTGGCACCGGTGTCTTCGGCAATCCAGCGGCCGGGGCGTTCCAGCACCCATGTCGCGGGGCGCATTCCGTCCATCAGATAGGCGCGATAATCGGGGTCGTCCTCGACGCCGGTGTCGATGTCTTTCAGCCAGCGGTCCCACCAGCGCAGCGCTTCTTGCAAGAAACCGATGCGCGGTTCGGGGATCGCGAAATGGGGGTATTTATGCACCCAAGGGCCCACGATACCCTTGGCACCGGGCAGGGCTTCTACCAATTGGGGAACCGCGTTTTTATAGGCATCGCCCCAACCGCCCACGGCCAGAACCTTGGCCTTGATCGCGGCATAATCCTTGATCACCGACCCCTGTTTCCAATAGGCATCGCGCGACTGGTGGCGCAGCCACAAGGATGGAAGAAACGGTTCGGCCTTTAGCCTTTCCAGCCACATTTCGCGCCAGTCGGCACGCAAGGCAGGGTCGGGCGCGCGGCTGGAATAGGCCCACATCGTCGCCCCCCAGCCCAGGTTTTCATTCAAAAGGCAGCCGCCCTTGTAATGAATGTCATCGGCGAAACGGTCCACGGTCGAACACAGGGTGATAACCGCCTTGAGAGCTTCGGGATTATGGGCCGCCACTTGCAGGCCGTTAAACCCGCCCCAGCTGATCCCCATCATGCCGACATTGCCGTTGCACCAGCCTTGGGCGGCGAGCCAGTTGATCACCTCGATGCAGTCGGATTGTTCAAGCGGGGTGTATTCGTCTTCCATGACCCCTTGGCTGTCCCCATTGCCGCGCATATCGACGCGCACGCAGGCATAGCCGCGTTCGGCAAACCACGGATGGGTCAGCGCGTCTCGTGCCGTGGTGCCGTCGCGTTTGCGATAGGGCAGATATTCCAGAATGACGGGTACAGGCGCGCTGTCTGAATTTTCGGGTCTCCAGATGCGGGCGGAAAGGCGGCAGCCATCAGAGAGCGTGATGCCCAGATCCGGGTCTTCGATCAGGGCGAGCGGGGCGTTTGAGCTGGTTTTCATGCCGTCAGCGTTGCGGCGACTTGTTACGCTTGTCAACAAATTGCTGAAGGGAAACCCCAAGGCTTTCGACAATGATGAACGACCCGCCAATCCGGTCGGCAACAGGGCGCGGCTTGGGCTGTTCGGCGACTTTCCCGCATGGGTGGAAACTGTGGCCCCTGTGCACATAAAAATAAGTCGGTAATAAGGCAAAATGAATTTAAAGTTGGCATTTGGGAGCTAATAAATATAGAATGAAAAACAATAACATATTCGCGCTTAACGCGAGTACGATCAGGCGTCTGCACGGTTGGATTAAACGAACCGGCAGTCAATAAAATAACCAGGTGATCCGCAAAGAACGGGCATCGAGGTAGAGCGGTGATATTATGAAGACGATAGATTTCGTCGTTCGCGATCAAGCGGGCGCATTGCAACGTGGCACGGTAGCCGATGGCTCCAAGTTCCATGTGATCCAGGCGCAAGCCGGACAGGAAATTTCCCTTAACCTGCGTCAAACCGATTTCTTGTCCCAGCAGCGGGCAGGAAATGATCTGGTCATGACCATGGCCGACGGGTCAGTCATTACAATTGAAAACTATTTTAACGAGACGGGCGCGGCAAACCGTCTGTTTGTCTCGTCCGATGGCTATTTGAACGAAGTCGCCTTTATCGAGGGCGAGGGCGGCAGCCTGCACGCGCAATACGGTCCGACCGAACAATGGGGCAAGTGGAGCCCTTCGGATGATCTGATCTATCTTGGCCGTACGGATATGGTGACGGCCCCCGGTGGCATGGTCGGCGGCGGCGACGACGAAGTGTCGATGCTTGCAGCGCCTCTGCTGGGCGCTGGTTTGATTGGCGGCGGCGGTGCTGCGGCTGCGACTGCGGCGGCGGTTGTCGGTGGTGCGGCTGTGATTGGCGGCGGCGGCGGTGGTGGTGGCGGCGGGTCTGTCGCGGCCCCATTCGTGAACGAACCTGAATCGGCTTCTACAGTCGGTGGTGACGGCGCTGACAAAACGGTGACAGTCACAGGCGGTGGTGAACCGGGCGCTGACGTCGTTGTGACCATTGGCGACAAGCAAGTCGAAACCACGATCGGTACCGATGGCACATTCGAAGCCGTCTTTACCGGCGACAACTTCCCGGCGGATGGCAATTACGAAGCCGTTGTCGAAGTAACCACAGGCGGGGCGACCACCACGCTGGATGGCCCGACATTCGTGATCGACACAACGGCCCCGACGATAACCGTATCTGAAGGCACGCAAAGCGTGTCCGACTACTTTAACGGTGAAAGCTTTGCCCAGGGTGTGACGATCAATGGCACCGGCGAAGCGGGGTCCACCATCGACGTTACCGTTGGTGGTGTGACGCGTTCCACCACTGTCGGCGAAAACGGCGCATGGTCTGTGACCTATGAAAACGGCGCGTTGCAGGGCGGCGAATACCAATCCGAAGTCACGATCAAATCGACCGACCAATTCGGAAACTCTGCCATCACAACCGAAACGCTGGTTGTTGACACGGTGGCCCCGACGGTCGTTGTGACATCTGGCACGCAAGGGGCCGGCGACAGCTTTAACGCGGCTTCTTTTAGCAATGGCGTGACCATCAGCGGCACGGGCGAGCCGGGTTCCACGGTTGAACTGACAGTCGGCGGTGTGACCCGCACGGCAACAGTCGGCGGCAATGGCGCGTGGTCGGCAACATGGCAGTCGGGCACTTTGCAGGGCGGCGAATACGTCAGCGATGTCACGATCGTCACAACCGATACATTCGGCAACGCAACCACCACCACCGAAAAGCTGGTTGTTGATACAGTGTCCGAAGTTTCCGTTGCGGATGACAGCGCGGCGGGCGACGGCACCATCAACGCGGCAGAGCGCGGCGATGGCGTGACCCTGACAGGCACGGCACAACCCGGATCGACGGTACAGGTCACCTTTGGCTTTGCCACCCATCCTGCAACGGTTGCGGCTGATGGCAGCTGGACTGCGCAATTTGCGACCAACGAAATCCCTGCGGGCGAGACAACGGCAACAGTCACCGCCGTTGCGACCGATGCGGCGGGCAACAGCTCGATCGCGACGGGGCAGATCGAAATCGACACCTTTGTTAACAGCCTTTCCTTTACCAATCAGGCAGGCGGGTCCGACGCGACCATCAACGCTGCCGAGGCGGGTCAAGGTCTGGTCATGACCGGCCGCGTCGAGGCGGGTTCGACCGTTTCGGTCCAGATGGGCAATGCAACGCATATGGCCACCGTCGACCAAAGCGGCAACTGGTCGGTGACCTTTGCGCCGGGCGACATTCCATCCGGCACCTATGCCAGTTCCATCGTGGCAACCGCGACGGACAAGGCAGGCAACAGCCGCAGCATCACGCAATCGGTTTCTGTCGATACCGAAGCAGGCCTGCTGACGATCAGCCCGACCCCGGTCGAGGGCGACGATGTGGTCAACGCGGCAGAAGCCAGCGATGGCGTGGCGATCTCCGGCACCGCGGATGCGGGCGCATTCGTGACCGTGACATTGGCGGGTGTTTCCCACACCGTCCGTGCTGACGCAAACGGCCAGTGGACATCCTATTATGCCGCAGGCGAGGTGGCCCAAGGGGTTTATACCGCCAACATCACGGCAGTCACGACCGATGCAGCCGGCAACAGCCGCTCTGCCACCGACAGCGTTCAGGTTGACACTCGCGTCGATAACCTGTCGCTGAACACGGTCGAGGGCGACAATATCGTCAGTGGCGCAGAGCGTCTGGCCAATGGTGGCGTTCTGGTGACCGGGACATCCGAAATCGGGTCGTCCGTGGTCATCACGCTTGGCAACGCATCTGCCAACGGCACGGTTGACGCCAATGGCAACTGGGCGGTGACCTTTGCACCCGGTCAGGTACCGCAGGGCACGATCAACACCACCGTTTCGGTCAAGGCAATTGACCGGGCCGGCAACTCTGCCACAGCGAGCCATGCCGTGTTGATCGACACGGTTGTTGATCCGCTTGATATGAACCAGGCGGGCGGCACCGACGGTGTTGTCAGCGCCCGCGAAGCCGCGATCGGCATTGATCTGAACGGTCAGGTCGAAGTGGGGTCGACCGTTGTGGTCAATTTTGACGGCACCAACTATACCGCCAATGTCGATGCTTCGGGCAACTGGAGCGTGACAATCCCGCCTGCGAACATCCGTCCCGGTACCTATGATGCAGATATCTCGGTCACGGCGACCGACCATGTGGGCAACATTGATTCAATCAGCGATACGCTGGCGATTGATACCTATGCGCCAGACGGTCCGGTAATTGAATCCTACACCCGCGATGGCGACGGTATCCGCGCCATTTCGACCGAGCAAAGCGATGACAGCCTCGCGGTGCACCAGATCCACGCGGATAAATCCATCACCGAGGTTCAGGCCGATACGCTGGACAACGACTTCCTGAACGAGACGAATTTCTACTTCAACTCGGATGTTCCGGACGGGTCCGACCTGATCGTCACGGCGACAGATGCAGCTGGAAACTTCTCTGGTACCTATCTTGCGCTGGATGATGAAAGCGCAAATACGCAGCTTGGTTTGACCAACCCGAACCTTGCCAATTTCAACATCGAAACGGTGGACCTTCAGTTTGCAGAAGAAGCGCAGCTGACCATTACCGAGGCGGCGTTGGTCAATCTTTCCAGCAATACCAACACTCTGGTTGTGAACGGTCACAACGATGACACGGTCACAATCACCGGGGCAACACGCACCGGATCCGAGGTCAAGGACGGCCAGACCTACGATATCTATTCGCTGGGCACCGAAGGCACGTTGATGATCGACGACGACATCAATGTCGTAATCTAAGGCCGGCACAAGGCTAGGGCGCGGGGGGCAATGACCCTCCCGCGCCGACAAAACAAAAAAACCGGCACGTTAAGGGCAGGCGAATGGGGCAGAAACTGAATAGGGCAGGGGGCATGTGCGCAATGGCGCTGGCCCTGTCTGGCTGCATGTCAGACATCGGGGGCGGATTTGCCCCGGCCGATATGGTTGCGCGGTTCAAGACCCCCAATGCGTCGCAAAACATCAAACCGACCTATGCAGAAAAAGTGACCGCAGACAGCCAGATCATCCAAGGGCTGGCCCTGCGGTTTTCGGTTTTGCCAAAGGGCAGCGTATCGGACACGGTCGCCGCATCCGTATTGGCTGCCAACAGCCGCACGGCCGAAGCGGAATTGCGCGCAGCGACCTTGCGGTCCGAGGCGGCAAGCAAGAACTGGCTGCCCAAGATCGGTCCCCAGATCAGCCTGACATCGCTGGGCTCGCTCGCGGCCAATCTGGTTGTTGATCAGGTGTTGTTCGACAATGGCCGCCGCAAGGGCGAACGCGAATTTGCGGTCGCCGATGTCGAAGTGGCCGCTGTCTCACTGGCCCAAGATACCAACAAACGCGTGGCAACGGCGCTCAAGCTTTATACCGCCGCTGCCGAAGCACGCGAAAACGCGACGCTTGGCAAGGCGACGCTCAAGGATATGACCCATTTCGAATGGGTCATGCAGGAACGGGTCAAGGGCGGCGTGTCCGATATGTCCGACCTCACCATCCTGCGCCAGAAACTCTCGGAAATACGCGCCAGCTATGAGGCCGCGGTCGAGCGGGAAGCCACTTCGCTGTCGGAGCTGAACGCCATGTCGATCCAGCCGCTGACAGACCTGCGCGGCGTGCCTGAAATTCCCGTCGATGCCTTTGCGGGCGCGCCTTTGATCGTGGTGCGCGCCGAGGCCGAAAAAACCCGCTCCATTGCGGCCGCCAAGGTGGAACGCGCCGGAAAGCTGCCCGGTTTGTCCGCAGGCGGCACCATTGGCGAAGGCAGCAATCTGGGGCTGACCGTCAGTTCCGACCAATTGCTGGGCTTTGGCACCAAAGCATCGCTCGAGGCGACTGCATTGGCCGAGGAAACCTCGACCCGGAAGGTGCGTCAGGCGGTCGAGGATTCAAACCGCAACCTGCGCCGTCTGGAAAAGCAGATCAGCGCCAAAACCCGTCAGGCCGACGAAGCGGCGACCCTTGCAGCGCAGGCCAAGCGGAACCTGGATATCTTTCAAGAACAATATGATGCGGGCCAGCGTCAGGTGATGGATGTTGTCGGGGTCTATGAAACCTATGCCCGCCAGCAACAATCGCAGGTCGTGCTGAAATATGACGTGGTGCGCCTGCGCATCGAGATGGCCCAGATTCAGGGCGTGCTGGCCGACGGGAGCGCGATTTGACCCAGAAGCCGACCTTTACGCTGACAATCACCAACGGCAATCAGGGTCGCCTTAGGGCGGCAAACGCCCCGCTACCCAAGGCGGAAAACGTCAACCGTCTGGAAGACCGGCTGATGGCGCGCGCATCACTGGCCGCGACCTATGCGGGGCTGTTGGGGGTCGAAACCACCGCCCGCGATGTGTTCGAGACGATTGCCGCCAATACGGTCGAGGGCGCGCAGGCGGATCAGGAAGCCGACGCAATTGCCAAAGGCATGCAAAACGTTGGGTTGCTGACGCAGGTCAGCCGCGTTGGCGGGGTGTCAAAGGATCTTTGGCCCGCTTTGGCCTATATGACATCGGGGCAGGTGCTGCTGGTCATGGGGCAGTCGCGGGGCGATCTGATCTTGTATGACACGACCTGCACGGACAACCGCGCGATGGTGCCGATCACTGATTTCAAGCCCTTCTTTGCCGGTCTGGTTGTCCGCGCCGAAGCGTCTCTCAAGACTGTCGCCAAAACCCACAAAACCGACAGCATCAAGGAACATTGGTTCTGGGGGCAGTTTCCGCGTTTCCGCCGCCAGTTGATCGAAGTCGCAATGGGATCGTTTGTGGCCAACCTGCTGGCGGTGGCCGTGGCGCTGTTTTCCCTTCAGGTCTATGACCGCGTCATCCCCCACCAGTCCGAGGCGACGCTTTGGGTGTTGGCTGCGGGTGCCGGTCTGGCGCTGCTGATGGAATCTTTCCTCAAGATGGCGCGGGCGCGGTTGATGGACGGGGCAGGTCGCCAGATTGAGCTGTCGGTCCAGGATATCCTGATGCGCCGCCTGCTGGGGATGCGGTCGGACCACGGCGGTCAGGCCCCGAACCAGTTGTTTTCCGCAATGCGCGAATTCGGGTCGGTGCGTGAATTCTTTACCGCCTCGACCATCGGCACAATCGCCGACATTCCGTTTATCTTTGTGTTTCTGTTCCTTGTGGCCAGCATTGCGGGCAACGTGGTCTGGGTGCTGGTTCTGGGTGGTATCCTGATGCTGATCCCCGGTTTCTTTTTGCAAAAGAAGGCGATCCAGCTGACGCAGGAAACCCAAGGCGCATCGGCCAAATCCTCGCGGTTGCTGCACGAGGCGATCTTTGAGCTCGACACGGTCAAAACCCAACGCGCCGAAGACCGCATCATGCGCCTGTGGACCGAGCTGAACACATTGGCATCGGTCAAATCCTCCGAGCAACGCAAGCTGTCGTCTTTCCTGACGTTCTGGAGCCAGGGCATCCAGCAGGCCACCTATGTGGCGGCTGTGATCGTGGGCACCTATCTGGTGTTTGCCGGGCAGTTCACTGTCGGGTCCATCATCGCCGTCGGCATCCTGACGGGCCGCACCTTGGGGCCGCTGACCCAGCTTTCGGGCACGATGGCCCGCTGGGGCAATGTCAAAGGGGCGCTGGACGGGCTGGACGCCATTGTCGCTGCCCCCCAGGACGCCGCCGAAGACCGCACATACCTGCGCCGCGAAAAGCTCAAAGGCCAATATGAACTGCGCGACGTGATCTTTCGCTACGAAGATGACGGCGCGCCCACGCTCGAGATCAAAGCGATGATGATCCAGCCGGGCCAGCATGTGGCCGTGCTGGGGGCCAACGGGTCGGGCAAGTCGTCGCTGCTGAAATTGCTCAGCGGGCTTTATGCCCCGACCGAGGGCCGTGTTCTGATCGACGGCACCGAAATGACCCAGATCGAACCGCGCGACCTGCGCCGTCTGATCGGGTATCTGGGCCAGGACGTGCGGCTGTTTTCGGGCAGTCTGCGGGACAACCTGAACCTGACCATGCTGGAACGCGACGACGACCGCCTGTTGGCGGCGCTTGATTTTGCGGGGCTTGGTCCCTTCGTCAAGAACCATCACAAGGGGCTCGACCTTGAGATCAAGGATGCGGGCGCGGGCCTGTCCATCGGCCAGCGTCAGTCGATCGGCTGGGCGCGGTTGTGGTTGCAAGACCCTGCCATCTGCCTGCTGGATGAACCGACCGCAGCACTGGATCAAAAGCTTGAAGCGACACTGGTATCGCGCCTGCACACATGGATGGAAGGGCGGACGGCCATCATCGCCACGCACCGCGCCCCCATTCTGGCGCTGACCACCCGCACGCTGGTTTTGCAAGACGGTCGCATGACAGTGGATGGCCCGAAAGACAAAGTACTGGCGCATCTGGCCGGCAAAACAGGAACTCTCGCATGAGCAATGCCAGCACCACCACTCTGGGCGCGCAGATGAACGACACTATGCGGGGGCCATCCATGGTGATCTGGCTGTGTGGGGCCACGGTGTTGCTGTTCATTCTATGGGCCGCATTCGCTTGGGTGGACGAGATCGTGCGCGCCGAAGGGTCGATGATCTCAAGCTCGCGCCCGCAGATCATCCAGAACCTCGAAGGCGGCATTCTGGCTGAACTTGCCGTGGGCGAGGGCGATATCGTTGAAAAAGGCGATGTTCTGGCGCGGCTGCATGGCACCCAGTTCCAATCCTCGGTGGATGATCTGCAAGACCAGATCAGCGCTTTTGAGATCCGCCGTATGCGTCTTGAGGCGGAACTGGCCGGGCAGTTCGACTTTGACGTGCCGGACGAGTTTGCGCAGCGCACCCCCAGCATTGTTGCCTCAGAGCGGGCGTTGCTGAAAGCGCGGCAATCCGATTTCGTGTCCCGCTCTGACGGGGCCAAGCGCGTGTTGACCGAAGCCGCCAAAGAACGCGAGCTGTTGGAAAATATGCTGAAGAAAAAGATCGTGTCGCTGATCGAGGTCACCCGCGCGCGCAAGGTCCATGCCGATGCGCGGATCAAGCTGGACGAGATCACCACCGGCACCGAACTGGACCGCGCGCAGGAATATTCGGACGTGTTGAAAGAACTTGCCACGCTCAAGCAGAACCTGAAATCCAGCACCGACCAGTTGAACCGCACCATTCTGACCAGCCCCTTGCGCGGGATTGTCAATAACCTGAGCGTCACAACCATCGGCGGCGTCGTGCGCCCCGGCGAGGAAATCTTGCAGATCATCCCGCTGGACGAAGAACTGTTCGTAGAGGCCCGCGTGAAGCCCGAAAACATCGCCGGTGTACGTCCGGGCCAAGAGGCGACGGTCAAGCTGTCGGCCTATGATTACACGATCTATGGCACGCTCAAGGGCACGGTAAAGCTGATTTCGGCAGATACGTTCAAGGACGAGCGGTCGCGCAATCCTGATGGCGATCCGCATTACAAGGTCACCTTGCAGGTCGATACGCAGCACCTGACACCGCGTCAGGCGTCGCTGCAAATCCGGCCGGGCATGCAGGCAAGTGTTGAACTGCACACCGGATCGAAGACGGTTTTGCAGTATCTGTTGAAGCCGCTGTATAAATCCAAAGAGGCGTTTCGCGAGCCTTGAGGCCGCGCATGGGGGCTGGCTGCACCGTCATCCATCGGACTTGGCCAATGGTGCAACAATCAACTGTCCCACAAGGATATTTTTGAGCCAGAGAAGAGGGGACCGCAGTTACGGATTCTCTGTGTCGAGCCAGATCGTGACGGGGCCATCGTTGGTGAGCGCGACCGACATGTCTGCGCCGAATTCACCGGTTCGGGTGGGAATGCCGAGGGCGGTCATGCTGGTGATAAAGTCAAGATAGAGCGCTTTTGCGGCGTCCGGTTTCGCGGCATAGGAAAAGCCGGGGCGCGTGCCGCGCGATGTATCGGCGGCAAGGGTGAACTGGCTGACGATCAGGGCGCTGCCGCCGGTTTGCGCAAGGCTCAGGTTCATTTTGCCATCGTCGTCTTTGAACAGGCGCAATTTGGCGATTTTCGCGGCAAGGGCGGCACCCGTGGTTTGCGTGTCGCCCGGCATGGCGCAGACAAAGATCAGCAGGCCTGCGTCGATCTGGCCAATGATTTTGCCGTCTACGGTAACGGAGGCTTGGTCGGCCCGTTGGAGCAAAGCACGCATATCAGGATTTCCAGTCGATGATGTCGGCGGGGTCTGCCCGCTCGGTACGGAACTGGTTGATCGGCGCATCCGTATCGGCATAGCCGAAGGAGATGGCGCAAAGCACCAGCCGGTCATCCGCGATATCAAGCTGTTCGCGGACCAGCGGTGCATAGGCTGCAATGGCGGCTTGGGCGATGGTCGCCACGCCAAGCGCTGTCGCGGCCAGGGTAAAGGCGGTCACAAACCCGCCGCTGTCCATCGCACCGTAGGGGCCAAGCTCGGCCGGGGCGGTGATGATGGCCACGTGAGGCGCGTCAAACAGGGCGTAGTTGCGCAGCATTTGTGCGCTACGGCCTGCGCGGTCCGATTTGTCGATCCCCACCGCATCATAAAGCTGAAAGCCACAGCTGCGCCGACGGCTGCCGTAGACCCCTGAATATCCCTTGGGCCAGTCCAGATCGGGGGTGGGCGGCACCCCTTTGCTGGCGGCCTGCATCAGGGCCGTGCGAAACCGGTCTGTCGCATCGCCTTTGGTGATCGTGACCTGCCAGGGCTGCGCGTTGCACCAGCTTGGAACATGGCGGGCTGTGCCGATGATCCGGGTGATCACGTCATCGGGGACCGGATCGGCCAGAAAAGCGCGGCAGGAATAGCGCGCCTGCAAGATGTCGGTAAGCGTGTCGATCTGGGTCATTGTTGCTGCGCCATGAAATAGCCGATCACACCTGCGGCCAGAAGGCCAAGGATCACGGCAAAGGTTATCTTGATTGCGGAATAGGGGCGTTCGCCCTGCACATTACCGGTGCGGCCATTGACCACAAAGCGATACGTCTTGCCGCGGTATTTATACGCCGCAAGCCAGACCGGCAGCAGGATATGTTTGAAGGTGATATCGCTGATCTGGGTCTGGACGTTATGGATGCGCTGGCGGTCGCCGCCGATGTCGAACCGGACATCCCGTTCGATCATCGCATCCATGATTTGCCGCGCTTCGACAAAGCCGTCATCAAGGGTGATCGAATAGGCCTCGGCGCGGAAACCCGCCAGATATTCGGGTGCATAGGGTTCAAGGGCGGCCAGATCCCACGGTTCAAGCGCATCGGTAAATGTCTTGGGCAGGGATTTTGAGGCCAGCACCAGCACATCGTCAAAGAACCGTGCCACCCGACCGGAGGCGGGTCGCCAGCGGACCTTTGGCACCTGTCGCTGTTCGGGTTTGCCATCGCGCATCACGGTGACGGTTACGTAATATACCGTGCCGCGTTCGCCGGTATAGCTGGATTTCGTATCGGCGTCATAGGTCCAGTAGGGGACATAGATCCCCTCCATCCGGCGGCCCTTGCGGGCATATTCCTGCAACCCGTTCGGGGCGAACCAAAGGCGGCCCAGCCAGTTGGTCATGGCGTCTTTGGCCACGGTTTCGGTCAGCGCAAAGGGCAGAACGCCACGCGGCTTGATGTGACGGTTCAGCCCGGTATCAATCACCACAGGGGTGGCGCAGAACGGGCATTCGGTGGCGTGTTTGTCTTCGTCGAATTCGACTTGGGCCGCGCAGTTGGGGCAGGTCGTGACGCGGGTTTCTTCCATCTCGGTCTGGGGCAACTGGCTGGCGATGGCGGCGCGGAAATCAAGTTCGGCGATCGGTTGATGGGTCCGCCGCCCCGAGATGGCTTCGGTGTTGCCGCAGTGATCACAGACCAGCAGATATTTGGCAGGATCGAACCGCAGATCGGACCCGCAGGTGTCACATGGAAAGCGGTGTTCCTCCACCGGGGCTGGCGGAGGGGGAGGTGGGGCAAAGGAGGGATTGTCAGGCATCACGGCGTCCTTTGGGCGTGCTGGGCCTAGACATAGCCTGACACGGGCTGCCTCACCAGACCCGAGTTATAAAAACCGGCGCGGCGGGCTTGCGGGGGATCGGCAGCGGTCGGCGCATCGGTTGGAAAAAAGAAAATCCCCCGGCGCGGAGGGCGGGGGATCATCCTGTTGCTTTGCAGCGCGTGGCCAATTCGGGCGGTTTGGCCACGCGCCGCAACATGGGTTAACCGGCGGGGGGCGGTGGCGGCGGCATGACGGTAAAGAGTTGCGCCAGTTCATCCACATCATTGGCTTTTTTCCAGCCGTCCTGACCAGGGGTCCAGACCAGTGTTTCGCGGGTCAATGCACCGTCATGGGTCATCCGGCCAAGGGTCGCCTTGGAGAACGGGCCTGTGGTCTGGCCGTTTTCGGCCAGATGCCAGACCTTTTCGGCAGCAGGCGGTGGCGGTGGTGTTTGCACGGCGGCAGGGCGTGGGCCCCACGGGCCTGCCTGAGCCGCAGCGGCCTGACCGATCTGCATGCCCAATCCGGCACCCAGACCCGCCTGCATCGCGGCACCCGCGCCACCATCACGGCCCAGGGCCTCGGCGGCCTGAAACCGGGTGTACTGGTTCAGATCACCGATCAACCCCATCGAAGACCGCTTGTCCAACACCTGTTCCACGGCTGGGGGCAACGAGATGTTTTCGACGTAAAGTTCAGGGATCGTCAAACCGTATTCCCCAATCGTTGCCGAGATTTCAGCGCTGACCAGCTTGCCCAGCTCGCGGGTATTGGCGGCCATATCAAGGATCGGGATATTCGACATGGCGATGCTGCGCGAAAATTCCTGAACGATGATGTTGCGGATCTGATAGCTGATTTCATCCATGGTGAATTCGCCGTCGGTGCCGACGATTTCGGTCAGGAAATGCGCAGGGTCGGACACTTTGACAGAATAGGTGCCAAAGGCGCGCAAACGCACGGGGCCAAATTCGGGGTCACGCACGATGATCGGGTTCTTGGTGCCCCATTTCAGATCGTTGAACCGCGTGGTGTTGACGAAATAAATCTCGGATTTGAAGGGGCTTTTGAAACCGTGATCCCAATGCTGCAACGATGTCATGATCGGCATGTTGTTGGTCTCGAGCATATACAGACCGGGGGTGAACACATCGGCCAGCTGGCCTTCGTGGACAAGCACCGCCGCCTGACCTTCGCGCACGGTCAGCTTGGCCCCGTATTTGATTTCGTGGCCTTCACGCTCGAACCGCCAGACCATTGTGTCGCGGGTGTCGTCGGTCCAGTGAATGACGTCGATAAATTGGCCAGAGAGGAAATCGAGAATGCCCATAGGTGTGGTCCTTTCGGGAAGGTGGTAGCAATCTAAAGGGGGCCGCCCGTGAGTTCTCGGGCGATTGTGCGGACGATCGGGGTTGCCTCTTCGGCGCTTATGCCCGCTTCGAGACGTGGGTCGTACAGAATTCGTAGCAGATTTTCATCATGACGTGTCAGCAATGCAAACTCATCGTCATCGTTAAAGATCGACGGGCGCGCGGTGGGGCTGTCATTGGCCAGCCCCAACCCCTGGGCCAGTTCTTCGTGGATGCACGACAGCCGCATCAGCGACGGGTTTTCCGCACGGATCACCGCCACAGCGGCGGTATAGGTGCTGGGGTCGGTGCCCCCCGCATAGGCGGCAACGATGCAATAGGTATCGCGGCGCAGGTTCTGCAACGCGGTCAGACTGGCGGGGGTCACACCGGGGATGCGCCGTGCCGCTTCGGCCAGGGCGGCTTCACGGTCATCTTCGCCCGCGATAATCACCATGAAATTGGGGGCACCCCCCACGGATATCGGATGACCCGTGATGCCCGCCAACCGCCCGGCATAGGCGTTGACCGCCCCCATGTCGGTCTCGCGGGTTGAGGGGGGGACGCCATCGCCAAAAACCACGGCCATGCGCACCGGTTTTTCCCAGCGGCGCATCAACGTCTTTTCACCCCGCCCCGAAAATGTGGCGTTATATTCGTTGTAAAACGCGATCTGTTCAAAGTTCCGCACCAGCATGTCGGCGGTATAGGGCGTATCGGGGCCACCCCCATCGCGGCGCAACAACCCCTGGCTAAGCTGCGCTTGCTGGACCTGATTGAAATAGCTGCGCAGCTTGGCGCTTTCCTGCGAGGTCGGCTGCGCCACGACGGGCGCGGGCAGGGCCGCCTGAACGGTGGGGCGCGCAATGGGTTTGCGGACCGGTTCAACAGGCATTTGCCAGGCACAGGCCGTCAGCAGCAAACCTGCCGCCCCTGTCCCTAACCAACGTTTGAATTGACCGATCCGCACCACCGTTAACCGCGCCTCACCCTTATGCGGCGGGTTTCGAAGCCGATGCTGCTGCGAGCGTATCGCGCAGTTTGGCTTCCATTTCCTCAAGATCATGTTCGGCGGCAGCGCGTCTGGCTTTGCCTTCATCCGCGATCTGGAGCGATTCCTCGATCGTGCCGATCAGATCCGCATTGGCCTGTTTGACCGCTTCGATGTCAAAGACGCCCCGCTCCATCTCGGTGCGGATGATCTTGTTGCTTTCGCGCAGGTTTTTCGCGTTCGAGGTCAGCAGCTCGTTGGTCAGGTCATTGGCTTCGCGCACGGCGACGGCCGCCTCGCGGGACCGCTGGATTGTCACGGCCTGCGCCAGCTGCGTTTCCCAAAGCGGCACAGTGTTGACGAGGGTCGAATTGATCTTGGTGACCAGGGATTTGTCGTTTTCCTGAACCAGACGGATGGAGGGCAAGGATTGCATCGTCACCTGACGGGTCAGTTTCAGGTCATGCACGCGGCGTTCCAGATCATCGCGCGCGGCACGCATGTCGCGCAGTTCCTGGGCCTGGATGACCTGATCGTTTTCAGGCGCGGCTTTAACGGCGGCTTGCTTGGCAGGGATGTCGGTGGCATCAAGCTCGGCCAGCTTGGCCTCTCCTGCTGCGATATAAAGCGCCAGTTCATCATAGAACTGCAACGTCTTTTCATAGAGCATATCCAGCGATTTGATGTCTTTGAGCAAGGTGTGTTCATGGCTGAGCAATTCGTCGGTGACGCGGTCGATCTGGCCTTGGACCTTTTCAAACCTTGCGGTGAATTTGGCAAAGGGGGCGGCACGGCCCAGCAGGCGTTCCCACCAGCTGCGGTCGCGGCGGACGTCCAGTTCGGATACCGAAAAGCCACGGATGGTGGTGACGATGTTGCGCAGGCTGTCACCGGCGGGGCCGACATCCTTGTTGCGCACGTCTTGCAACATGGCCTGACTGATTTCTTGCAATTCGGCCTGTGCGGCGGACCCGAACGAAATGATCGACTGGGTTGCAGCCATATCGATTTCGGCCATGCGGCTCTTGATCTCCTGGCTCAGCGGGCCGTCGGCTTTTTCAAGCGGCACGATGGCATTGGCCGGTGCGGGATCGGCCAGCACAATAGCGTTAACTTCTTCGACCAGTGCAACAGTCTGGGTGGCTTTTTCGCGAACGATGTCGGACATTGTGGTTCTCTTTCTAATCGTTGGTGGACGCGCTTTATTTCAGGCGCACGCCTTCTCGGGACAGCCGCTCGCGCAGCACTTCAATCTCAATGTTCAGGTCGGTCTTGTCTTCCAATAGCGATTTTTGCGTTCTTGCGGCAAAGTTTTTGTCCAGATCATCCAGCAACGCAAGATAGTCGGCACGGGCCTGCGCGTCGCGTGTGTTGGCATAGATATCCGCGAATTTGATTGTCGCGTCGCGGGCCCCCAACAGATAAACCGACAGATACTTGCGCGCACCGGTCAGGTCGCGGGGGTCTTCCTCGACGGTGCGGATCAGGGTGCGGGCGGTGGTCTGGAAATCGGCCAGCCGCTCTGACGCCTGACGGTCTCCGGCGCGAGCAATTGCAGCGGTCATGGCGCTCAGGTGTTTTTCCGCCTCTTCGACCACACGGGCCACGCGGTCCTTTTGAAAGCTGTCGACCCCTTCCATGCCCTTGGAGGAAAGCGGATCAATGCCAAATGCAGATACATGCAGGCCAAGGGCGGCCAGCCCATAGATCACGGCGGCGGCAAGGCTTGGGTCATTCTTGTAGGCGGCCAGTGCAACGCCAATTCCGGTCAGCGCACTTGCAATCATCTTGCGGGGCAGGGCGGGGCGTTCGGCGACCTTGCGGGCCACATAGGCGGCTTGCGCCTTGAGCCCCTCGCGCAGCATCAGCGCCGCAGCGGTCAGAAAACCGGCCGCGACCAAGCCCAATGCCAGCCCCTGCGCACCGTCATTCAAGGACGTAAAGACCAACACGACAGCAGGGATAAACAGCACATTCGCGCGGCCCCCCACGGGGTCGACTTCGACACGTTTTGCAAGGGGTTTGGGGGCGGTGTCACCATTCTGGCTGTATTTGCCACCGTAACGCTGGACCATCAGAGCCCCCCCAGCCAGCCGGTCGCGACGCCGAACAACAGCACAATCAACGCAGCATAAGTGATCTTTTGAAACGGTGTTGGTACCATCAGGCCCTCTTTGGTTTGTCCGTGTTGGGGTCTCAACATGTTTTGTCCCGCGTCCAACGTCCGGGTCACAATTGTCAACAATACGTAAACAATCGCAAGAACCAGCGCCAATAAAATGGCAAATAGAAGCAATCGAGCCATCTAAATTCCCCTCTGAGCCGTATATAGGCGTTCTTTGGGCGGCTCGCTAGGGATTCCGGGGCAATGGCAGGGGCAGGCTGCCCTACGTCAACGCGGTTACGAGTTTCGCGTGCTTTTGACCCGCGTGCCGAATTTGCGCGGGGCAGGGCCATCTGACGCGGGGCGCGCAGGCTTGGACTTGCCGTAACCGGGCTTGGGCTTGCCGGGGATGGTTTTGCCGGTCGCGGTCTTTTCGCCCGGTTCTTTGGGCAGACCGGGGCGGCCGGGGCCGGGCATGCCGGGCTTGCGCGGCTTGCGCTTGACGATGTGGCTCGGCTTTTTCTTGATCGCGGTGCCGGTGTTGTCCTCGATCTCAAGGCCCAACTGGTCGCGCACGACCTTGCGCTTCAGCTCTTCGACTTCGCCGGGTTTCAACTCACCCAGCTGGAACGGGCCATAGCTGGTGCGGATCAGACGGTTGACCGACAGATGCACAGCCTCCATCGCGCGGCGGATTTCGCGGTTCTTGCCTTCGCGCAGGCCCACCGTCAGCCAGGCGTTCGCGCCTTGCTGACGGTCCAGCGTCACGGTCATGGGCTGGAACTGTTCGCCATCCACGGTGATGCCCTGGCGCAGGGGCTCAAGCGCTTCGTCGGACGGGCGACCGTTCACGCGAACACGGTAGCGGCGCAACCAGCCGTTCGAGGGCAGTTCAAGCTTGCGCTTTACCTCGCCGTCATTGGTCAGCAGCAGCAACCCTTCGGAGTTCAAATCAAGCCGTCCCACGCTCATCACGCGCGGCATGTCTTCGGGCAGATCGTCAAAAATCGTGCCGCGCCCTTTTTCATCGCGGTTGGTCGTCACAAGGCCGGTCGGCTTGTGATACAGCCACATGCGCGGCGGTTCTGGGTCGCCCACAGGTTTGCCATCGACGCTGATCTGGTCGGACGCCGTCACGTTCAACGCGGGCGAATCGATCTGGACGCCGTTGACGCGGACGCGCCCGGCTTCGATCATGCGTTCGGCTTCCCGGCGGCTGGCAAGGCCAGCGCGGGCCAGAACTTTGGCGATACGGTCACCGGCGGGTGTGCCGGCTTGAGGGGGCTGTGTGGGTTTATCTTGGCTCATAATTCAGCGCTTACCTTGTTTCGCGCCCTTGCGAAAGACCTGCATTTGCGGCCAAGTGAGCGGATGGCCTTTACTTCATATATGTCAGCCGCATTGGACGAAGCCCGCGCCGCCGCCTTGCGTGGCGAAGTGCCTGTGGGCGCTGTGGTCGTTGGACCGCAAGGCCAGATCGTGGCGGCAGCGGGCAACAGAACCCGCGAATTGAATGACCCCACCGCCCATGCCGAAATGCTGGCGATCCGGGCGGCCTGCGAGGCCACCGGATCGGAACGGTTGGGCGATCACACGCTTTATGTCACGCTGGAACCCTGCGCGATGTGTGCCGGTGCGATATCGGCAGCACGGATTGCGCGGCTGTATTACGGGGCCAGTGATCCCAAATCAGGGGGCGTGGCACAGGGCGCACGGGTGTTCAGCCACGCGCAATGCCACCATGTGCCCGAAGTATACGACGGGATCGCCGCCCAAGAGGCCGAAACCGTGCTAAAGGTATTTTTCACTGCAAAAAGAAAAGGATAGACGATGGCAAATCGAGACGAGTTAAGCCTTTTCGTGCGCGATGCGCTGGTCGCGGGCAAAAGCCGGCCCGATATTACCGGCGCGTTGATCGAGGCCGGCTGGAGCGAGAGCGAAATCAGGGAGGCCTTGGGGGCCTGGGCTGAAACGCCATTCACCCCGCCCGTGCCACGGCCTGTGCAAACGGTGTCTGCGCGCGACTTCTTTATCTATGCGCTGACATTCGGGGTGCTGTTGATCGGTGCCATCAATCTGGTGATCGTGCTGCAAGTGCTTGTCGATATGCTGTTCGAGGATGACAGCTATGTCGCCATTGAACGGATCAGGTTTGGCGTCTCCGTGCTGATCGTCACGGCCCCGCTGTATTTGTGGCTGACCTTGCGCGAGCGGCGGAAACTGGCCCATGATCCGGCTCTTTACCGGTCTGCCATTCGAAAATGGCTGACCTATATTGCGCTGCTGCTGGCCGCGGCCACGTTGCTGGGGGATCTGATCGCGACGATCTATGCCCTGCTGACGGGGGATTTTACCCTGCAATTCATGGCCAAGGCCGTGATTGTCAGCCTTGTCGCGGGCGGGATATTCCTGTTTTACGCTAATGCGATGCGGCAGGGGGAGCCTGAATGAACCGACTGTTGTTCATCGGGTTTTGTCTGGTGGTCGCCTTTGCGATCGGGGTCGGGCTTTGGGTGGTTGGCGGGCCGGAATATGCCCGCATGGTCGACCAGGATCGCCAGCGCGTGTTCGATCTGGATGTGCTGGCAGATCAAATCGCCTGCGTGGGCCAGCCCAAACGCGTCTTGCCGGACAATCTGGAAGAACTGGAACCCTGCTTTGGACGGCCGGACGCGAACCGGAATGATCCGGTCACGAACATGCCTTTTCGCTATACCGTTCTGGGGCCTGACGCATTCGAGCTTTGCGCCGAGCTTGCCATTGATCCCAAAGCCGCGCGCAGGACGTTGCCGTATAAAAACGACCTGATCCTGCGCAGCGGCAATACGGTTTGTCTGGTGCGCCGCAAAGCTGTTGCGGATTAGTCTTGGTGCGGATTGACGGTCAGAGTGTGATGGGCTGCATCACTTGCGGTTCGATCACATCCACGCCGGTAAGGCCTGCGATCAGGGTCTCGGCCGATTGTTCCAGCGCGCCGAAGGTCCGGTAATGGCAGGGGATTACGGTCTTGAAATCAAAGTATTTCTTGGCCGCATAGGCTGCCTGCGCCATGTCCATCGTGTAAAAACCGCCCGCGCTTAGGATGCCGATATCGGGTTTGTGATAGTCGCCCATCCATTCCATGTCGGCCATGATCCCCGTGTCGCCCGAGACATAGATCGTGTGGCCTTCGCCCGAGATCATGAACCCGGTTTCGGCACCCGTGTAGACCGGGCCGTTGTCACCCTGAACCGAAGATGAATGGGACGCAGGCACCATCGTCACGGACACTTTGCCACATTTGATCGTGCCGCCCTTGTTGAAACCGGTCGTGTTCTCGACGCCATGCGCGCCGAAATAGCCCATCAACTCGACCATCCCCGCAACCGGCGCACCGGTTTTTTCGGCAACCATCTTGAGGTCTTGAGTGTGGTCGAAATGGCCATGCGTCACCAGAATTTGCGTCACACCCGCCAGCGCGCCCGCGTGGTGCTCATCGCCCAGCATCGGGTTTCCGGTCAGCCAGGGATCAATCAAAATCACCTGATCTTCGAGTTCGATGCGAAAGCTGCCGTGGCCTAGCCAAATGATATTCATGTGTCATTCCTTTGTTTCATTACCGAGAGTTTAGCGTGTGTTGCCGCTTTGGGGAGCCTCCGGCGGGAGTTTATTTGGCAAAATGAAGCTGAGAGGGCCGGATTGGGCCAATGACGGCCTGCCCCGGACTTGCAGGGGGCAGCGGGGGGCGGTAAACGGCAGATAAAGAGATTAGGAGCGCCCATGTCCATTGACGAGACCACCGCCGCACGGGTGGCCAAGCTGGCCCGTATCAAGGTTGAACCAGACGCATTGCCTGCGCTGGCACAGGAATTCAACAACATCCTTGGCTTTATCGAGCAGCTGAACGAGGTGAATGTTGATGGCGTCGAGCCGATGACCTCGGTCACGCCTCAGGTTTTGAAGCGGCGCGATGATGTGGTGCGTGACGGCGATCAGCAGGCCAAGATTCTGGCCAATGCGCCCGACGCGCGCGAAGGATTTTTTGCGGTTCCGAAGGTGGTTGAATAATGGCTGATTTGAACAAACTGGGTCTTGCCGAAGCTCGCGATGCGTTGCGCAAGGGGGATGTATCGTCGGTCGAGCTGACCAACGCCTGTTTGACGGCAATTGAGGGGGCAGGCGCGTTGAACGCCTTTGTCCACCACACGGCCGAACTGGCTGGCGATCAGGCAAAGGCTGCCGATGCGCGGATCAAGGCGGGCGATGCGCCTGCCATGTGCGGCCTGCCGATCGGCATCAAGGATCTGTTCTGCACCAAGGGTGTGCCGTCGCAAGCCGGTTCGCGGATTTTGCAAGGGTTCCTGCCAGAGTATGAAAGCACCGTTTCGCAGAACCTGTTTGACGCGGGCGCTGTGATGCTGGGCAAGCTGAACATGGACGAATTCGCCATGGGGTCGTCGAACGAGACATCCGTCTATGGCAATGCGGTCAACCCCTGGCGGCGTGCGGGCGATGATGCGCAGCTGACACCGGGCGGATCGTCGGGCGGGTCTGCCGCGGCGGTTGCAGCGGATCTATGTCTGGCGGCAACGGGCACAGATACGGGCGGGTCCATCCGCCAGCCTGCGGCCTTTACCGGTACAGTCGGGATCAAGCCGACCTACGGCCGGTGTTCACGCTGGGGCGTCGTGGCCTTTGCGTCCTCGCTGGATCAGGCGGGCCCGATGACCAAAACCGTGCGCGATGCGGCGATCATGCTGGGTGCGATGGCAGGGTATGACGCCAAGGACAGCACATCAGCCGACCTGGCCGTGCCTGATTTCGAAGCGGCGCTGACCGGCGACATTCGTGGTAAAAAGATCGGCATCCCACGCGAATACCGCATGGATGGCATGCCCGAAGAGATTGAAAAGCTCTGGCAGGACGGCATTGCGATGATGCGCGATGCCGGGGCCGAGATTGTCGATATTTCGCTGCCGCACACCAAATACGCGCTTCCCGCCTATTACGTGATTGCTCCGGCCGAGGCATCCTCCAACCTCGCGCGCTATGATGGTGTACGCTATGGTCACCGCGCCAAGCTGGACCACGGCGACGGCATCACCGAGATGTACGAAAAAACCCGAGCCGAAGGGTTCGGCCCCGAAGTGCAGCGCCGCGTGATGATCGGCACCTATGTGCTAAGTGCCGGGTTCTACGACGCTTATTACAACCGTGCCCGCAAGGTACGCACGCTGATCAAGAAAGATTTTGAGGATGCCTTTGCGGCAGGTATCGACAGTATCCTGACGCCAGCGACCCCGTCGGCCGCCTTTGGTCTGGGTGAAATGACGGATGCGGATCCGGTGGCGATGTATCTGAACGACGTCTTTACCGTCACGGTCAACCTTGCCGGTCTGCCAGGTATTGCGCTGCCGACAGGCACCAGTTCGCAAGGTCTGCCCTTGGGGCTGCAACTGATCGGACGCCCCTGGGAAGAGGCCGATCTGCTATCAACCGCCTATGCGCTTGAGAAAGCGGCCGGCTTTGTAGCCAAGCCTGCGAAATGGTGGTAAAACAGCGCCAATTAAGCAGTCAATAAAAAGCAGAGCCAATGATTAAACCTATTTCGCTTGTCGCAGCCTTGGGCATGGCCTTATCGGCGTGCCAACCCGCAATACCCGATAGCGGTCGCGGGGCTGGGTTTGATTCATTCCAAGCGCAGCAATTCAAACGTGACGCGGCCTTGGCCACAGGCGTTCAGACGGCATTGCCTGCACCGTCGGCGGTCAACGCGACACCGTTGAATGCTGTCGATGACGGCTCTGCCGCCTCCACGGCTGCCGAAACGGCGCGCGTGCTTGATGCGACGCGCCCGGGCGGCTTGGGCAACGATGCTGCGACCAACTCTGGCGTTGAACCCATTAATGCCAGCCCCGCGAATGCAGCACCGCCGGTTCTGAATGCCGAAGGGATTTCGCAGGAAAACAACTTTGACGCTGTCTCGGGCGAGCGCAGCATCGAAGGCGATGCGGCAATGATCGCGGCCAACCGGGCGCAATACCGCGTTGTCCAGCCCGAAGCATTGCCAGACCGTACCGAAGCAGGCCCCAATATCGTGGCCTACGCATTGCAGAACAAACATAGCGTGGGAACGTCGGTCTACACCCGCCGCGGATTTAACAAAGAACGTAAATTCGCCCGCGCCTGTGCAGAATACAGCCACCCGGATCAGGCGCAGATTGCGTTCCTGAGCGCAGGTGGCCCGGAACGTGACCGCGCCGGAATGGACCCGGATGGCGACGGCTATGCCTGCAACTGGGATCCGTCGCCTTATCGGCGCGCCATTCAAGGGTAAACCCTTGGCGTGACGGAAATCATCAAACATCTCTCGCCAAATCAAGGGCCGCGCCGGGACGGGCTGCGGCCCTCGCTCGTTGTGATCCACTATACCGCCATGCAATCCACCGCAGATGCGCTGGAACGGCTCTGTGACCCCGCAGCCGAGGTGTCAGCGCACTATCTGATCTCGGGGCAGGGCGACATCATCCAGATGGTCGAAGAAGACCAACGCGCTTGGCACGCAGGGCAGGGCGAATGGGCAGGGCAGGACGACATCAACTCCCGCTCGATCGGGATAGAGCTGGACAACAAGGGCACCCATCCGTTCTCCGAGCCGCAGATACGCGCCCTTGAATGCCTGCTGCGCGGCATAATGGACCGCTGGGGCATACCACCAGAAGGGATCATCGGCCATTCTGACATGGCACCGGGGCGCAAGTCGGATCCCGGCCGCCATTTCGATTGGGCGCGCCTTGCACGGCAAGGTCTGGCAGAGCGGGCAAACGCTTCGGCATTGACCGCAACCCCAACCGAAGAGGCCTTTAAAGCGCAGGCGAAAAACGCAGGCTTCACAGCCGACGTGCCGATCGCAACGCTCCTGTCTGCAACGCGTCTGCGTTTCTCACCCTGGCTTTCCGGCCCGCTTTGCGCAGAAGACATGTGTTTTCCCGCGCCTCTGCTTCCAAATGGAAATAAATCCCCGCCGGAGGCATCCCCGGATCAAAACAGATTGACCCCGCAGGGCTCAAGGCGCTAGGCGTGCAGCGCGCGGAGGGCTGGATGGCCGCGGTCCTGGCAACAGGGTCGAGGAAAGTCCGGACTCCAAGAAAAAACGGTGCCGGGTAACGCCCGGGCGGGGCAACCCGACGGATAGCGCCACAGAAAACAAACCGCCAACCCCGGCGGGTCGGGCAACCGATACCACCGGGGCGGTAAGGGTGAAACGGTGCGGTAAGAGCGCACCGCGGGGATGGTAACATCGCTGGCACGGCAAGCCCCACCGGGAGCAATGCCAAATAGGGACCGCGTGCTGCGTCTGGCAACAGGCACAGCGGGGCTTTTTCTGCCCCAGCAGGTCCGGGTTGGCAGCTATAGCCCTGCAGGTAACTGCAGGGTCAGAGGAATGGTCATCCCCTGTCTTCGGGCAGGGACAAAATCCGGCTTATAGGCCCTCCGCGCATCTTTTCAGACCCCGATCGGAATTTTTTGAAAATTCCGCTACGGAAAATTCGAATTTTCCGGCTCCTTTCCGCATTGGTGGGGAAATAGCGGTTGACTCGGGGGCTGGCGTGACTAGAACCCAAATCTCAGGATTTCACGAGGCTTGGCCGAAAAGCGGCCTTCTCGTACTTGCAGGAGAACGACTATGGCGAAGCCAACCACGATCAAGATCCGTCTGAACTCGTCCGCGGGCACAGGCCATTTCTACGTAACAAAGAAAAACGCGCGTACCATGACCGAAAAGATGGTCATCAAAAAGTACGACCCCGTTATTCGGAAGCACGTCGAATACAAAGAAGGCAAGATCAAGTAAGATCTGCCCTTCTAACGGATTGCAGGACCGCACCCTTGTGTGCGGTCTTTTGCGTTTATTACCAGTGAACCTGCAGCACCTGCATCCAAAGGTGATCGGCATCCAAAGGTGATCCCATGCCCAAAGACGGCCATTTTATCAACCGAAGCAATTGGCTGCGTGCGGCAGTGCTTGGGGCCAATGACGGCATCGTGTCGATATCGAGCCTGCTTGTCGGGGTGACCTCGGCGGGGATGGTGTCTGAAAACATCGCACTGACGGGGATTGCGGGTCTCTCGGCGGGCGCATTGTCGATGGCTGCGGGGGAATATGTATCCGTCTCGGCGCAGGCCGACGTGGAATCAGCCGATCTTGAGCGCGAACGCATCGCCCTTGAGGACGACCCCGACTACGAGTTGGAAGAGCTGGCCGAAGGGCTGGCGACCCGCGGCGTGGAGCCGAAACTGGCGCTGAAAGTGGCGGCGCAATTGACCGACCACGACGCCCTTGGGGCCCATGCCCGCGAGGAGTTGGGCATGTTCGGCCTTGCAGGTCAGGCGAACCCGCTACAGGCGGCAGGTGCTTCGGCTGGGGCGTTTTTCGTGGGGGGTGCCTTTCCCTTGGCGGCGGCCCTGCTTGTCTCAACGATCTATAATATTCCGGCCATTGCGGCTGTCGCGGTATTGGCGCTGGCCCTTTTGGGGGCGGGTGGCGCGCGGCTGGGCGGCGCACCGATGCGACCCGCCCTGATCCGCGCCGTGGTCTGGGGTGTCGTGGCGATGGTGTTCACCGCAGGCGTTGGCCAGTTCTTCGACGTCGCCGTCTGACGCGCCCCTTTTGCACTTAGGCATAATGATCAGTCGCGTTTACACAGGCCCTGAAGGGCCCTAGCGGTCTTGCGGCGGGATGGCTTTGGTTGCCGCTGTGTTTGCCGCGATATCCTCAATGCTGTATTTCAGGCTGCGGCGTTTGTCAGACGCCGGTTGGTGCAGCAGACTGACGCCCCTGCGCCGGGCGGTTTTCGGGCGGATCGGACGCGGCACAAAGCCGCCCGCGCAGTTGGGGCAAACGTCGTGCAATACGTCCTCAACACAGGTGGCACAAAAGGTGCATTCGTAACTGCATATCCGCGCCTCAGCGGCGTCTGGCGGAAGGTCTTTGTCACACATTTCGCAATTGGGGCGGAGTTCCAGCATGGGGCGGTCCTTTCTGTGCGCGGGCTTATGCCTAACACACGCGATGACCTGGGGGCATGCAAGGGGCAATGGGGACCAGAGGGGGAACTGGCAGGCCATGAAAAAGGCCCGCCGGATTGCTCTGACGGGCCTCAATAGTCTCAAGCGTAGAAGAAACGCTTATTCGCGGTTGCCGAACAGTTGCAGCAACATCATGAACATGTTGATAAAGTTCAGGTACAGGCTGAGTGCGCCCATGATACCGGACTTTGCCAGCCACTCTTGGTCGCCGTGATGGGCGTGGGCAAGATAGGTGGCTTTGATGTTCTGTGTGTCATACGCGGTCAGACCGGCAAAGATCAGCACGCCGATGGCAGAGATTGCGAAAACCAGCGCAGGCGACCCCAGGAAGATGTTGACGACAGATGCAACGATCAGGCCGATCACACCCATGATCAGGAAGCTTCCCCAGCCAGAGATGTCTTTCTTGGTGGTGTAACCCCAGAGCGACAGACCGGCAAAGGCGATCGAGGTGATCAGGAAGATCTGAACGATCGAATATCCGGTAAACACCAGGAAGATCGAGCTGATGGACACACCCATGACAGCGGCAAACGCATAAAACAGTGTTTGCGCAGTCGCAGCCGAGATTCTGTTCATGGCGGCACCAAGGCCGAAGACAAAGGCAAGCGGCGCGAACATGACGACCCATTTAAGCGGCGACATGTACAGGGCCGAGCCCAAGGACGTCAGGTATTTGTCAGTACCGATCTGCGCAACGGCAGCTGCGGGGTCGGTTGTCACCGCAAGACCGGAAATTGCCCAAGCAGCAGCAAAGGTGATCAACATGCCAATCGACATGGTGCCGTACACCTTGTTCATGTGGGTGCGCAGCCCCTCGTCGATAGCGGCGGCGCGGGATCCGGCTGCGGACCGGATTGTATTCACGTCGGCCATGAAAGTCCTCCAAATAGGTCAAAAATTTACGGGATTGGTTTTCCTATCCCGGTATTGGTTTGAATATCGGGTGACTTGCATTGGTTTTCAAGGCTTTTCGCACGATTATCCTTGGGTGGTTAAAATACTGCTACCGCATTCCGGCATCGACTGTTTCCGCGGGTTTTGGCACCCAATTCCCGCCGGTTGGCCGCCCGATTGAAAATTTGTCCGCCCGACCGGAATTTATCCCTTTGATTGAAATTTACGCAGCAATCTGACCCGGAAAACCTAATTTTCAGTGAATCTCAGTCCTGAGCGGCGGATTGCACGCGCAGAGCCTTGCCATAACCATCACATTTGTGAATGGTTCGCATGAATTCAATCGCATGGACAGATGAATGAGAAACCTTGATATCACCACGCTTCGATCCTTTGTCGCGGTCGCCGATTCAGGGGGCGTGACCCGTGCAGCAGGGTTCCTGCATCTTACACAATCGGCTGTTTCCATGCAGCTTAAACGGCTCGAAGACCTGCTGGGCCTTGAGCTTCTGGACCGCTCAGGCCGTACGATTGCCTTGACGGCCAGCGGCGAACAGGTGCTGACTTACGCCCGCCGGATGATCGCCTTGAATGACGAAATGATCGGCAGGCTGACCGATCAGGCGCATGAGGGGGTGATCACCCTTGGAGTGCCGCATGACATTGTCTATCCGACCATTCCCCAGGTGCTAAAGCAGTTCAAGTCGGCTTTTCCCCGTGTGCGGGTGCAATTGGAATCCTCCTATACCCGAACCCTGAAGGACGCGTTTGCCAAAGGCACATGCGATTTGATCATGACCACCGAAACCGCGCTGGATACCGGGGGCGAAACGCTGTGCACCAAGCCGTTGGTCTGGATTGGCGCGCAGGGTGGGGCCGCGTGGCGCCAGCGGCCGCTTAAACTGGCCTTTGGCAGATTTTGCACCTTTCGGCCCAATGTCGTCGAAGCATTGGACCGCCACGGCGTAAAATGGGACGTCATCGTTGAAACAGAAAGCGACCGCACCATCGAGGCGACGGTCAGTGCCGACCTTGCCGTGCATGCGATGATCGAAGGCACCGAACCACCCCACCTAGAGCGCGTGAGCCATCACGGCGCGCTGCCGAATCTGCCGGGCCAGAATATTAACCTTTACGGTGCCTTATCGACGCGCAACACGGTCCATGATTCGCTTGCGACAATGATCCGTGACATGTTCGCGTAAACGGGCTTCCAGCGGGGTTTATCTCTGTTCAACGGCGGTCTCTGACAAATAACCAAGAGCGTTCGCCAAACCTTGCGCTGGTTTGTCCCTGTTTAACGATTTCGGATGGTGGTTCTAAACGGCTGAAAGTAAGCTGTTTTCCAAATGGCAAAAATTGAATTCCCCCGACGAGGGTGATTTTTGCCGAAAATTAAGCCAGATTACACAAAGTCATTTTGCACACATAGGTTTTAGTGTTAGAATGTTTACACGTCATGGATGTATTTCCTTTTTCTTGGAACTGCCGCCAATAACGCCACTGGAAAATTGTTGGCGTACAAGCTATTTATAATCAGCCGCACAGGAGGTTTATTGTGGCTGGTTAATGATTTGAAATGTTCACAAGTAGGCGGGGACGGTCATGTTGACCCGCTTCCGTTAAATGTAAAAGTACAGCACCCCAGCGGGTGCTTACAACTGGAAAGAGTATTTTTATGCCACACAAAGTAGATGTTCACGTAGGGCAACGTATTCGACAGCGCCGCTGGTTGGCCGGAATGACGCAACAAAAACTTGCTGAACTGGTGGGGATTAAATTCCAACAAATTCAAAAATACGAAACCGGGGCGAACCGCGTAAGCGCATCGCGTCTGTGGGATATTGCGGATGCATTGGGAATTGAAGTCGCACATTTCTTTGAGGGGCTTGAAGTCGAAAAGCATAAATCCGCTTCCGTACCGGACAACATCCCCGCCGATCTGGTTGGCGATAAGGAAGCGATGGATCTGGTGCGTTCTTACTATGCAATTCCTGAAAACCAACGCCGCCGCCTGTTCGAACTGGCGCGCGTGTTGAGTGATGTGGCCTGACGCGGCATCCCCGCAGGGTTCTTGCAACGATTGCAATATAGTGGCAGTTCAATGCCATGAGCACACCAGACACCCTTGACCCCGATATCATGCGCGTTGGCCATTTGCTGGCCGATGCAGCGCGGCACGAGACCCTTGCCCATTTCAGAACGGCGGCGCTGTCTGCCGATAACAAACTGGCGCAAGGCTTTGATCCTGTCACCATAGCTGACCGCGCAGCAGAGCGGGCGATGCTGGACATTCTGGCCCGCGAACGCCCCGATGACGCGGTGTTGGGCGAAGAATATGGTGCCGTTGCCGGTACCTCTGGTCTGACATGGGTGTTGGACCCGATTGATGGCACACGCGGGTTCATGTCTGGCACGCCCACATGGGGGGTGTTGATCGCGCTGAGCGACAGTACGGGGCCGTTTTTCGGGATCATTGACCAACCTTACATCCGCGAACGGTTCATTGGCGGGCCGGGGCTTGCAACGGTGACGGGGCCAAGCGGCACCCATACCCTGAAAACCCGCGCCCCGCGTGATCTTTCCGAAGCGATCGTTTTTACCACATTTCCCGAAGTCGGCACCGGCATCGAAGGCGCGGCCTTTGCCCAAGTGGCACAGCGCGCGCAGCTGACCCGCTATGGCATGGATTGCTATGCCTATGCATTGGTCGCGGCCGGGCAGGTCGATCTGGTGATCGAAGCAGGCTTGCAAGCCTATGACGTTCAGGCCCCCATCGCGGTGATCCAGGCCGCCGGTGGCATCGTGACCGACTGGCAAGGTGGTCCCGCCCATCAGGGGGGCCGGATTATCGCCGCTGCAAACGCCGAAATCCACGCGCAGGCCTTGGCCATTCTGGGGGCTTGTCCGGAATGACATCTGTTCTGATCCGCAACGCCGACAGCATCCTGACGATGGATGATACCCGCCGCGAATTGTCCGGTGCAGATATCGTGATCCGCGACGGTGCCATTGCCGAAATAGGGCAGGGGCTGACGTGCGAGGGCGAGGTCATTGACGCGGCAGGATGTGTCGTCACACCGGGCCTTGTGAACACGCATCACCATTTGTACCAGACGTTGACCCGTGCGGTTCCGGGCGGACAGGACGCGCTGTTGTTCGGGTGGCTGCGCACGCTCTATCCGATTTGGGCGCGGTTCACTCCGGACCATATGTTCACCTCGGCCCAGATCGGCCTTGCGGAGCTGGCGCTGTCGGGCTGTACGCTAAGTGCGGACCATCTGTACCTCTATCCCAACGGCACGCGGCTGGAAGACACCATTCATGCCGCCGCTGAAATCGGCATCCGGTTTCAACCGACCCGTGGCGCGATGAGCATTGGCGAAAGCGATGGCGGCCTGCCGCCCGATGCCTTGGTCGAAGACGAAGCTGCGATCCTGAAAGACTGCATTCGCGTGATTGACGCCTTTCACGACTCCAGCCCCGCGTCGATGTGCCGTGTCGCGGTTGCCCCCTGTTCGCCTTTCTCTGTCAGCCGCGATCTGATGCGCGATGCCGCAGCGCTGGCACGCGACAAAGGGGTGATGATGCACACCCATCTGGCTGAAAACGATCAGGATATCGCCTATTCGCTTGAAAAATTCGGCTGTCGTCCGGGGCAATATGCACAGGATCTGGGCTGGGTTGGCCCGGATGTCTGGCATGCCCATTGTGTCAAACTGGACCAAAGCGAGATTGACCTGTTTGCGCAGACCAGAACCGGTGTTGCCCATTGCCCCTGTTCCAACTGCCGTCTTGGGTCGGGCATCGCGCCTGTGCGTGCCATGCGTGACGCAGGTGTGCCTGTGGGGTTGGGCGTGGACGGATCGGCCAGCAATGATGCAGGCAATCTGATCGCCGAGGCGCGTCAGGCGATGTTGCTGCAACGTGTGGCCCTTGGCGCTGACGCAATGAGCGCCCGCGAGGCGCTGGAAATCGCAACCCGTGGCGGTGCCGATATTCTGGGGCGGCCTGAATGCGGGCGGATTGCCGTCGGCGCGCGTGCCGATATTGCCATTTGGGACGTCAGCGGCATTGAAAGCGCTGGCAGCTGGGATCCGGCGGCCTTGCTGATGGCGGGCCCGCGTGTGGTGCGTGATCTGTTGGTCGAGGGCCGCAGGATCGTTCAGGATGGGCAGGTCCAAACCATAGATTTGCAGGCCCAAGTAGCGCGGCAAAAGACTTTGGTGCGGGGGTTGCAGGTCCAGCTATGAGACGGTTTGCGATGATATGTGCTGTGTGGGCGTCGCTATCGGCACCCGTGCTTGCCAATCCGGCGGCGACCCAAGCCTTGAACGACCTGCGTGCGTCAAGGGGGGTGGCACCGGTCACCTATTCAGCCCAGCTAGAGGCGGCGGCAAAGGCCCATGCGCTGGATATGGCCAAGCACCGCTATTTTGCCCACGAGGGTCGCAACGGGTCATCGGTCGGCGACCGCGTGAAAAAGCAGCGTTACAAGTGGTGTTTCGTTGCGGAAAACCTGGCCAAGGGCCAGCGCGACCTTGGTCAGGTCATGCAAGGCTGGGCGACGTCTCCGGGGCATTATGCAAATATGGTCAACCGCAAGGTAGTATCGTTTGGCCTGTTTGAGGGGCCGGACCGCATTTGGGCCATGGTCCTCGCGGCACCTTGTTGAGCCAAGCCAGCGGCGTGGCTGCGCCACATTGTTTTTATGGGTGCCAGGGGGCGGGGTGAGCCCATAGTTTCAGACCGCCTGCGCGCAGCTATGTCGGATGCTCCGCAGGGAGTTTATTTGGCAAAATGAAAGGGGCTAGGCCCGTTTTTTGCCGCCGACCCAGACGTCGCGGATGGCGCGGTCATCGCCCATCATGATGGTGGCAAAGAGTTTGTCCCAGATGGTTTCCGCGTTTTTTGCCCGCTGTGCGATGGCGGGGGTGGAGGACAGGCCGAGCACGGTGATGTCTGCCTCGTGTCCTGGGGTAAGGCTGCCGATTTTGTCGTGCAGGTGCAGGCTGCGTGCCGATCCGGCTGTGGCGAGCCACATCAGCTGTGCGGCGTGCAACGGGGTGCCGCGCAATTGACCGATCTCGTAGGCTGCGGCCATGGTGCGCAGCATTGAAAAGGACGAGCCACCGCCGGTGTCGGTCGCAAGGCCAATTGGGATGTTGCGGGCAGCAAGCCCGGCCATGTCAAACAGTCCCGATCCGATAAAGGTGTTCGAGGTCGGGCAATGGATGATTGCCGCCCCGCTTTCGGCAATCTGGGCGATCTCGCGGGGGTCTAGGTGGATCGCATGGCCGAAGACGGCGCGGTCGCCCAGCAACCCGTGTTCCTGATAGGTGTCAAGATAGTCGCGCGCATGGGGGACAAGTTCGCGCACCCATGCGATTTCGTCGACCTGTTCGCTGAGATGGGTTTGCATCAGGCAGTCGGGCCGTTCCGCCCAAAGCGCCCCCAAGGCGGCCAGTTGTTCCGGCGTTGAGGTCGGTGTGAAGCGGGGCGTGATCGCATAGCTGGCGCGCCCCTTGCCATGCCAGCGGTCGATCAGGGTCTTGCTGTCGTCATAGGCCGTTTGTGCGGTGTCGCGCAGCCCGTCTGGCGCGTTGCGATCCATGCAGGTTTTGCCCGCCACGATCCGCTGTCCGCGTGCTGCGGCGGCGGTAAAGATGGCGTCGACGCTGTGCGGGGCGATTGTCGCATAGCTGCACATTGTGGTGGTGCCATGGGAAAGGGTCAGATCGAGATAGCGACTGGCGATCTGGCTGGCATATTCCGGATCGGACAGGCGCATTTCTTCGGGGAAGGTATATTGGTTCAGCCAGTCGATCAGCCGTTTTCCCCAACTGGCGATGATGGCCGTTTGGGGATAGTGCACATGGGCATCGACAAATCCCGGACAGATCAACGCATCGCCATAGTCGGTCACCACCGCTTGGGGATAGGCCTTGCGCAGGTCGGCGGCGGGTCCCACCGCGACGATGTGGCCCTCCTTGATCACAACGCCGCCCGCCGTGTCGATTGACACCGCGTCCTCCCAATTTTGGGTCAGCGGGTTTGCAGAGAAAACCAGAGTATGGCCGATGAGCAGGGTGTGCTGTGTCATGGTGCTACCTTAGGGCCTTGGAGGGGGAGGAACAATTGGTCCAGTGCCCCTTTTCGCACCATTGTATCCCTGCTTGGCGATGCTTATTGTCCGCGAAAATCACCAAGGGGTCGCGCAATGTCTGATGAAACGCAAGAACTTGAATTCAGCCCCGAAGTTGAAGACGAATCCGAGGCTTACAAGCTGAACAAAAAAGCCGTTGCCTCGATCCTTTATGCGGTCGAGATTGATGATGCCGAGCGCCTGACCGAGCTGATGGAGCCGCTGCACGCGGCGGACATCGCCGACCTTTTGGAGCAGATCAGCAGTTTCGAGCGGACCAAGCTGATCCGGCTTTATGATCGCGAGTTTGACGGGGAAATCCTGTCGGAGCTTGATGAATCCATCCGCGAGGAAGTCATCGGGATTTTGACGCCGCAGGTCTTGTCTGACGCTGTGCGTGACATGGACAGCGATGATGTTGTTGACCTGATCGAGGATCTGGAAGACGCGCAGGCCGAAGCAATTTTGGGCGCGTTGGAAGATGTCGACCGCGCCGCCGTCGAACAGGCGCTGGCCTATCCGGAATATTCCGCAGGCCGCCTGATGCAGCGCGAGGTCGTGATGGCCCCCGAACATTGGACAGTGGGCGAAGCGATTGATCATCTGCGCAAAACCCCCGAAGAGGATTTGCCAGACCAGTTCTATCACATCGTGATGGTTGACCCGCGTCTGCACCCTGTGGGCAATGTGACCTTGGGCAAGCTGATGCGGTCAAAGCGCGCGACCTTGCTGAAGGATATTCTGGAAGACACATTTCAGGTGATCCCCGCCATGCAGGCGGAGGGCGACGTCGCCTATGCGTTCAACCAGTATCACCTGATTTCTGCGCCCGTGGTCGATGACGAGGGGCGGTTGATCGGGGTGATCACCATTGATGACGCCATGTCGGTTCTGGATGAGGAACACGAGGAAGACATCCTGCGTCTGGCGGGTGTGGGCGAGGGGTCCTTGTCGGACCGTGTGATAGAGACGACCAAGCAGCGTTTGCCGTGGCTTGCGGTCAACCTGCTGACCGCGATTGCCGCGTCCATGGTGATTTCGCAGTTCGAAGTCGCCCTTGCGCAGATTGTGGCACTGGCGGTGCTAATGCCGATCGTGGCGTCGATGGGCGGGAATGCAGGCACCCAAAGCCTGACCGTGGCGGTGCGCGCGATTGCAACACGCGATTTGACCGGATCGAACGTCTGGCGGGTGATCCGGCGTGAATGTCTGGTGGGGTTGATCAACGGGGTCATCTTTGCGGTGATCATGGGGATTGTGGGCGTGATCTGGTTCGGGTCGCCCGCGCTGGGCTATGTGATTGCCACGGCGATGGTGATCAACATGGTCGTGGCCGGATTGGCCGGGACGGGTATCCCGATTATACTGGAACGGATCGGCGTTGATCCGGCCCTTGCATCGGGGGCCTTCGTGACCACCGTGACCGATGTGGTCGGCTTTTTCGCCTTTCTGGGCCTTGCGGCGGCGGTGTTGCTGTGACCGATCTGGCGGCCATCAAGGATGCGGCGCGCAAGGCGGGTTTCGCCCGGCGCAAACCGTTGTTTGATGCTGCCAATGGCGCGCAGGCGGGATATTTAAGCGAGGTGTTGGCTGGCTATCGTGGCGTACCTTTGTCCGGTTTCATGCCCATCCGCACCGAGATCGACCCGCGCCCTGCAATGGCCGAGGCCTCTGCCCATGGGGTGGTTGGCGTGCCGGTTATCATGGGCGCAGACCAGCCGTTGCGGTTTTCGCGCTGGACGCCGGATGCTGAGATGACCGCCGGACCGTTCGGGGCACTGATCCCCTTGGTCGAAGATTTCTTTGAACCCGAAATCCTGATCGTGCCCTTGCTGGCCTTTACCCGTCGCGGGGACAGGCTGGGCTATGGCGGTGGTTTCTATGACCGCAGCCTGGCGCAACTGCGCGCGCGGCGCGCGACGCTGGCGATCGGTTTTGCCTTTGCGGGCCAAGAGGTCGACGAGCTGCCCTTGGAACCCACAGATGAACCGCTGGATATGATCGTCACCGAAGCAGGCGTGATTGACATAAAACGGTGATTTTGACGGGCTCCATACTTGGGGCGATTGCCCTTGCGGCGCTGCTGCTGTGGTCGGGGCCCCTGCGCCGCTCCACCGTCTGGGAGGCAATGACGACACCGCTGGCTTCCATCATCGGCAGCGGCTTTCTGGTTCTGGGGCCGATCCTGATGGCGCAGTTCGGCTGGCTTGCCCCGCCGGTCATGGCGGTCCTTTGCGTGGTGGCCTATCTGTTCGGGGGCGCGATCCGGTATAATATGCGCAGGATCGAAGCCGGCGAAGTGTTAGCACCGGGGCTTGAGGCGACATCCTCCTGGGCGCTGAGCTTTGCCTATATCGTGTCCGTCGCCTATTATCTGAACCTTTTCGGGGCCTTCGGGGTCAGTCTGACCGCGTTTGACAGCGATGTCGGGGCACGGGTGCTGACCAGTGCGGTCTATCTTGTGATCCTCTCTGTGGGCTGGACACGGGGGTTCGCCTCGCTCGAGCGGATGGAATATATCAGCGTCACGATCAAACTGGCGATCATCGCGGGGCTGCTGGTGGCGCTTTCGGCGTTCTTTTGGGGCAAGGCGCAGGCGGGAACGCTGGTGGTGATCCCGACGGAATTGTCGGGCTGGGCGGCGCTTACCTTGGGGTTTGGCTTGATCGTCACTGTGCAGGGTTTCGAGACCTCGCGCTATCTGGGCGACAGCTATGATACCGACACCCGTGTGAAGTCGATGAAATGGGCGCAATGGCTGTCTGCGGCAATTTACATGATCTACATCGTGCTGCTGGCCTATGTGTTCGAACGCGATGACCTGTCTTTCAGCGAAACCGCCATTGTTGACATGATGGGCATCGTCGCCCCGATCTTGCCCGTTCTGCTGGTCGTTGCTGCCCTGGCCGCGCAGTTCAGTGCGGCGGTGGCCGATACCAGCGGGTCCGGCGGGCTGATGTACGAGATGTCGGGCAGGCGGATCAGCCCCCGCATGGGGTATGTTCTGCTGACGCTGATCGGCTTGGTGCTGACCTGGGGGGCCGATGTGTTCCAGATCATCAGCTATGCATCGCGGGCCTTTGCGGTTTACTATGCGCTGCAAGCGGCCATCGCGGCGCTGAGCGCGGGCAGACAGGGCGCAGGCCCACGCTGCATCGGCTTCGCCTTGCTGGCCGCATTGGGCTTTGCCATCGCGGTGTTCGGCCATGCCGTCGAAGGCTGATACCGCTGCGTCTTGGGCTGCGTTTTGGCAAAGCGGGCAAATTTCCATCGCACAGCCCCTTGCCCTTGGCCGCGCCTCGGCCTAACGCTGGGGGCATGAAAATACTCTTTCTTGGCGATGTCATGGGCCGTGCCGGCCGCCGTGCAATCAGTGAAAACCTGCCCCGTCTGCGCAAGGACTGGAAGCTCGATTTCATCGTGGTGAACGGCGAAAATGCAACTTCGGGCATGGGGCTGTCCGGCCTGCATGCCAAAACCCTGCTTGATGCGGGCGCAGATTGTCTGACGCTGGGCGATCATGCCTTTGACCAAAAAGACATGCTCAGCTTTATCGAACAGGAACAGCGCATTATCCGGCCGTTGAATTTTTCGAAAAATGCACCGGGCCGCGGCGCGCGCCTGTTCACGGCACAAAACGGGCGCAAGGTTCTGGTGGCGCAAGCCCTTGGTCAGGTGTTCATGAAACGGCCCTTTGACGACCCGTTTTCCGCGCTTGAGCCTGTGTTGAAATCCCATCCGCTTGGCGGTCTGGCATCGGCGATCATTGTCGACATGCATTGCGAGGCGACATCGGAAAAGATGGCGATGGGCCATTGGTGCGACGGGCGCGCCAGCCTTGTCGTGGGCACCCACACCCATGTGCCCACATCCGACGCGATGATCCTGCCCGGCGGCACCGCCTATCTGACTGATGCAGGCATGTGCGGCGATTACCATTCCGTTATCGGGATGGAAAAAACCGAACCCTTGCGCCGCTTTATCACCGGCATGCCCAAAGACCGCTTTACCCCCGCCAACGAAGAGGCAACCCTGTCCGGCGTCTATATCGAAACCGATGACCGCACCGGCAAGGCGACCCGCATCGTCCCCGTGCGCCAAGGCGGCAAGCTGCAACAAAGCGCCCCGTGACACGCGGCCAGATAGCCTTTTACACCGCGTTTCTGGCGGTGCTGGGGGCGGGCTGGGGCTTTACCCAACCATTGACCAAGATTTCGGTCAGCACTGGCTATCAGCATTTCGGGCTGGTGTTCTGGCAGATGGTGATCGGTGCCGTGTTCATGACGGCGATCAACGCGGCACGGCGCAAACCCCTGCCGTTCGGCCCGCGCTATCTGCGGCTCTACCTGATCCTCGCGGTGATCGGCACGGTGCTGCCGAATTCAGCCTCGTATCAAGCGGCGGTCTGGCTGCCATCCGGTGTCCTGTCGCTGCTGCTAAGCCTGGTGCCGATGTTCGCCTTTCCGGTCGCGCTGGCCATGGGGCTCGACCATTTCAGCTTTCGCCGCCTTGGCGGGCTGGCCTGCGGGCTGGCGGGGGTGTTGCTGCTGGTGGCACCGGGCACGGCGATGTCCATGAACCTGCCGGTCATCTGGATCCTCATCGGGCTGATCGCGGGCCTTTGCTATGCGTTCGAGGGCAATATCATCGCCAAATGGGGCACCCTTGATCTGGACGCGTTTCAGGTGCTGCAAGGCGCATCGCTGATCGGGGCGGTTTTGCTGCTGCCCGTGACGCTGATGACCGGCCAGTTCATCGATCCGACCCCGCCGTGGGATCTGCCGCAATGTGCGCTGGTGGTGTCCTCTCTGGTGCATGTGGTCGTTTATGCCGGATACATGTGGCTTGTGGGGCGGGCGGGGTCTGTCTTTGCCGTTCAGGTCAGTTATCTGGTGACCGGCTTCGGGCTGATTTGGGCCAAGATCATCCTGTCCGAAACCTATGCGCCGACACTTTGGATCGCGCTTGCTATGATGTTTGCCGGCCTGTATCTGGTGCAGCCAAGGCCCAAAGCGGCGCTTGCCCAAGCGGCTGCAATCGGCGACACTGACCTCTGATTTATACCCCTCGGATAGGCTGGATACACCCCGAATGGATTTTCTCAATCTGTCGCAAAGCACCTCTGCGATCCTTGCGCTGACGATTGTTGTGGTCATGTTCATCATGTTCCTGCGCGAGTCCCTCCCGACCGAGGTGGTTGCACTGACAGGGGCCGCCGTGATGCTGGTCCTTGGCATCCTGCCCTATGACGACGCACAGGCGGTGCTGCAAAACTCGGCCCCCTGGACGATTGCGGCGATGTTCATCGTGATGGGCGCGCTGGTGCGCACAGGCGCGCTGGACGTGCTGACGCGGCTGGCTGAACGCTATGCGAAAACCCATCCGAAAACGGCTGTGGTGGGGGTGATTATCGCGGTCATGGCGGCCTCGGCGATTATGAACAACACACCTGTGGTGGTGGTGATGATCCCGGTTGTCGTGCAGCTTAGCCAGACCTTGGGCACCAAGGCATCCAAACTGCTGATCCCGCTCAGCTATGCCGCGATCATGGGCGGCTCGCTGACCCTGATCGGGACCTCGACCAACCTGCTGGTGGATGGTGTGGCGCGCTCCCAGGGCCTTGAGCCCTTTGGCATTTTCGAAATCCTGCCCATTGGCCTTGTGGTCTGTGCCTGGGGCCTGATCTACATGGCGGTCTTCGCGCCCAAACTTCTGCCCGCCCGTGACAGCATGGCGTCTATGCTGACCGACCGCTCGAAGATGAAGTTCTTTACCGAAGCCGTGATCCCACCTGAATCCAACCTGATCGGCCGTGATGTTCTGGACGTGCAACTGTTCAAACGCGAAGGCGTGCGGCTGATCGACGTGGTGCGCGGCGACCAGTCGCTGCGCCGCGATCTTGGCGCGGTTCAGCTCCAGGTCGGCGACCGCGTGGTCTTGCGCACGCAGATGACAGAACTGCTCAGCCTGCAAGCCAACAAGGAACTCAAACGCGTTGACCAGGTGTCGGCGGTTGAAACCTCGACGGTCGAAGTGCTGATCACACCGGGCTGCAAAATGGTCGGCCGCTCGCTGGGCGCGCTGCGCCTGCGCCGCCGCTACGGGGTCTATCCGCTGGCGGTCCACCGCCGGAACCAGAACATCGGGCGGCAACTGGATGAACTGATCGTAAAAGTCGGCGATACATTGCTGCTCGAAGGGGCGATGGCCGATATTCAACGGCTTGCCTCCGATATGGATATGGTTGACGTGTCGCACCCCTCTGCACGCGCGTTCCGCCGCGGACATGCACCGATCGCTATTGCGGCCCTTTCGGGCATTGTTATTCTTGCCGCCCTGAACGTGGCCCCCATTCTGCTGCTGGCGGTGATTGCCGTGGCGCTTGTGCTGGCCACGGGCTGCATCGATGCAGACGAGGCCTTCACCTTCATCGACGGGCGGCTGCTGGCACTGATTTTTTCGATGCTCGCCATTGGGGCCGGGCTGCAAAACTCGGGCGCAATCAGCCTGATCGTCGACACGATCGCGCCGTTTCTGGGGACGCTCTCGCCGTTCTATGTGATCTTTGCGGTGTTCCTGCTGACCACAACCCTGACCGAGATCGTCTCGAACAATGCGGTGGCCGTGATCATGACGCCCATTGCCATCAGCCTCGGAGCGGCCCTTGGGATGGACCCGCGCCCGCTGGTGGTTGCGGTGATGATCGCAGCCTCCTGTGCCTTCGCGACACCCATCGGCTACCAAACCAACACGCTGGTCTACGGCCCCGGCGGCTACAGATTTACCGATTTCATGCGCATCGGCATCCCGCTGAACCTGACAATGTCCGTGATCGTCTCGGCGATCATCCCCCTCATCTGGTAGAACGCCTCGCCCCCCGTTCTCTGGCTCGGAAATATCCCGGGGGTGTGGGGGCTGGCCCCCACGTGGTGCTGTGTGTGGGGGCTGGCCCTCAATTTATGCTATGCGTGGGGGCCAGATCACAACGGCCAGAACACCAAAATCGCCGGAATGGACACCGCGACGACGATGATCTCAAGCGGCAACCCCATGCGCCAGTAATCCCCAAAGGAATACCCCCCGGGTCCAAGGATCAACGTGTTGTTCTTATGCCCGATCGGGGTGAGAAACGCACTGGAGGCCGCCACAGCGACGGCCATCAGAAAAGGATCGGGCGAGACATTCAAGCTCTGGGCCATCTGGATGCCGACGGGGGCGGCCACGATGGTCGTTGCCGTGTTATTGAGCACATCCGACAAGGTCATCGTCACGACCATCAAAACCGTCAAAACGATCCATGCGGGCATGCCTTCGGTTAGCCCGACCAGGGCACCGGCGATCAGCTGGGTGCCGCCTGATGTCTCCAGCGCGGCACCCAGCGGGATCATCGACCCCAGCAGCACGACGACGGGCCATTCGATATGGGTGTATAGCTCTGACAAGGGCACGATCCTGGCCAGCACATAGGCCACGACGACCAATCCCAGGGCCACGGGCAGATAGACCAGCCCAAAGCTGGCCGCCGTCACGGCCCCGCCAAACAACCCGATGGCCAGCCAGACCTTGCTGTTCTCGGTCACTGCCAGGCCGCGATCCGCCAGAGGCAATACGCCGAGCCATTCCACCACATGGGCCGCCGTGTCGCGGGGCACCAGCAGCAGCAGGATATCACCGGCGCGCAATTCGGTTTTGCGCAGCTGGGCGGTGATCTTTTTGCCTTGTCGGGAAATGCCCAGCAGTACCGACCGCTGCCGCCATGCCAGGCCGACCGTTTGGGCCGAGCGCCCGTTCAGGCGGGACTCGGCGGGCACGACCACCTCGATGATCTCGACGCCTTCGCCATCCGCATGCAGCAGGTCGTGGCGTGTGGTGTCGGCGACAAGCAAATTCAGGGTGCTGCGGAATTCGTCAAGCGCGTCTGGCGTGGCCTCCAGCACCAGCGCGTCACCGGCTTGCAAGGCCACGTTGCGGGCCTGACCGTAAACGCGCTGGCCCTCGCGGATCAGGCCAAGGATCACCACGTCGGATTTGTCGGCGACATCTTGCAGTTCGGCCAGACGTTTGCCGATTTGCTTGCTGCCTTCGGGCACCGTCAGCTCGGCAATATATTGGGACAGGTCTTCGGGTTTGAGCGCGCTATCGTCGCGGCCGGGGATCAAGCGCCAGCCGATCAGGGCAACAAAAGCCAGCCCCGCAATCGCCGCGATCCCGCCCACGGGGGCAAAGTCGAACATGCCAAATGGCGCGCCCAGCGATTCCTGCCGGATTGAGGCGATAATGATATTGGGCGGTGTGCCGATCAGCGTGACCATCCCGCCCAGAATTGTCGCAAAGCTGAGCGGCATCAGGCTGAGCCCCGGATTGCGCCCCGCCTTGCGTGCGGTTTGAATGTCCACCGGCATCAGCAAGGCCAGGGCCGCGACGTTGTTCATGAACGCGGATAAGACGCCGCCGATCAGCCCCATCAACGCAATATGCGCACCCAGGCGGCGGGACGCGTCTACCATGGTGCGGGTGATCAACAGCACCGCCCCCGAGCGGACCAACCCCGCGGATACGATCAGGACAAGGGCGACGATCAGGGTTGCGGGGTGGCCGAAGCCGTCGAATGCGTCTTTGCTGTCCACCACGCCCAGCACGACCGCGATCATCAAGGCGGAAAACGCCACCAGATCATAGCGGAAGCGGCCCCATAGCAGCATGCCAAAGACGGCTGCAAAAAGCGTAAAAAGGATGATCTGGTCTTGGGTCATTGGGGGGCGTGCCTGAAATTGGGAAGCGGGCTTTAGACCTAGCAGTCGCGATGGGGGCTGTCTGCCCCCAAACCCCCGAGGATATTTGTGAGCCAGAGAAGTTGGCGGGAGTCATGCGGCGTGGCTTGTTCGCGGGCAAACGCTGGCCTATAAGGCCACAGTTCAGGAATTACGCACACGAGGTTACCATGGCAGGCCACTCAAAATGGGCAAACATCCAGCACCGTAAAGGTCGTCAGGACAAGTTGCGCGCGAAGGTGTTTTCGAAGATGTCGAAAGAGATCACCGTTGCGGCCAAAATGGGCGACCCCGATCCGGACAAAAATCCGCGTTTGCGTCTGGCGATCAAGGAAGCCAAATCGGTTTCGGTGCCCAAGGACGTGATCGACCGCGCGATCAAGAAATCTTCGGCGGGCGAGGGCGAGGATTACGAAGAAATCCGCTATGAGGGCTATGGCCCCAATGGTGTGGCCGTCATCGTCGAAGCCATGACCGATAACCGCAACCGGACGGCATCGGTGGTGCGCTCAACTTTCACCAAGAACGGTGGCAATCTGGGCGAGACCGGCAGCGTCGGTTTCATGTTCGACCGCAAGGGCGAGATCACCTATCCCGCCGAGGTTGGTGACGCCGACACCGTCATGATGGCCGCGATCGAGGCCGGTGCCGAAGATGTGGAAAGCACCGAAGACGGGCATGTCATCTGGTGTCTTGATACGGATCTGAACGATGTTGCCACGGCTTTGGAAGCCGAGTTGGGTGAATCAGATAGCACCAAGCTGGTGTGGCGTCCGACCACCACCACCGAAATGGATCTGGAAGGCATGGAAAAGCTGATGAAGCTGATTGATGCGCTGGAAGATGACGATGACGTGCAGCGGGTCACCACAAACTTTGAAGCCTCTGACGAGGTGATGGCGCAGCTTTGAGCCGCGCGGCATAATCCGACCTTTCCACAAGGCGCAAAAAAGCCGCCCCCGGTGACCGGGGGCGGCTTTTTCGTGACCTATCTGGTTTTGGCTTTAGCCGAACATCCGCGACATGCTGAAAAATACGCCTGTCTTGCGGTTTTTTTCCACCTTTGCGGCGGGCTTTTGCTGGGTGATCGTTGTCAAGGCGCGTTTGACGTCGTTCAGGCGGGCCAATGCCTTTGAACCGCCGGCGCTTGCCTGAACGCCCAGAATTTTAGCCTGAGTGTGAAGTGCCGCTTCGATAAGCGTCAATTCTTCCTGGCTGATTTCCAGCTTCTGTTTTTCGTCTGACATGACATCGTTCCTTAATTGCATTGGGGGGCAGATAGGTCTTGTTGTTCGGTTTCGCTAGTAGTTACGCACCAGATCACGCATTTGTTTCATGCGCGGTTGAAAAAAATCGCTGTTAACCCGTGAAATCCGGCTAAACCACCGTTTTCGTTTGCGGATTTAATGTTTCATGTTAGGCAGACGGTCTGTTTCAAAGAGGTCGAGATGAACGCCTTTCTGCCCGGATTCGCATTAAGCCTGACATTGATTTTGGCGATTGGTGCGCAGAACGCTTTTGTTTTGCGGCAGGGTTTGCGCAAAAGCCATGTGTTCTGGGTCTGTCTGACCTGTGCTGTGTCCGACGCGATGCTGATTGCTGCGGGTGTCGCGGGGTTTGGCGCTTTGGGGCAGGCGCTGCCGTGGTTCGAACCGGTGATGCGCTATGGCGGGGCGGCGTTTCTGATCTGGTACGGCGCGCGCAACGCGATGTCTGCATGGCGCGGGGGGGCCGCACTTGAGGCCGAAGGGATCAACACCCAGACCTTGCGCGGCACGATCCTGACGCTGTTGGCGCTGACCTGGCTGAACCCGCATGTGTATCTTGATACGGTGGTGTTGCTGGGGTCGATATCGGCGCAATATGATAACCGGCTGGCCTTCGGGGCAGGGGCGGTAAGCGCCAGTTTCGTGTTCTTCTTTGGTCTGGGCTACGGCGCGCGTCTGCTGAGCCCGCTGTTTGCCAGACCGCGCAGTTGGCAGATCCTTGACGGCTTGATTGCGGTGACCATGTGGGCGATCGCGGCCAAACTGTTGTTGATGTGACCTTGTGATCGCCCCCCGCTTCAGGAATGTATAGCCCATGAGCACCGCATACCCCCACCGACCTGTCGCCGGCATCTTTTGGATGGTTGTCACAGGGCTTTTGTTCATCTGCGTCACGGCATTGGTGAAATATATGGGGCCCAGGCTGCCCTCGGCCGAGGCGGCATTCATCAGATACGGCTTTGGGCTGGTGTTTCTGCTGCCCGCCATCGGGGCCTTGCGGGCGGCACATCTGACACGGCGGCAATGGGCCTTGTTCAGTGTGCGCGGCGGCTTGCACGGCATTGGCGTGATCTTGTGGTTCTATGCGATGACCCGCATTTCCATCGCCGAAGTCACCGCGATGAATTATCTTGCGCCGATATATGTGACCATCGGTGCAGCGCTGTTTCTGGGTGAGACGCTGGCAATGCGGCGGATGGTTGCGGTTGCGCTTGGCTTGATGGGGGCGCTGATCATCCTGCGGCCGGGGTTTCGCGAACTGGCTGGCGGGCATTATGCGATGCTGATCGCTGCGGTGGTGTTTGGCGGGGCCTATCTGCTGGCCAAGGTGCTTGCGGACGAGGTCAAGCCATCGGTGGTGGTCGCGATGATGTCGCTGTTTGTGACGCTCATGCTGGCCCCCTTTGCGCTGCCCGTCTGGATCGCCCCGACGATGCAGGAGCTGGGCATCCTTGCCACTGTCGCCTGCTTTGCCACGGCGGGGCATTACACCATGACGCTGGCTTTTGCTGCGGCACCGCTGACGGTCACCCAGCCGGTCACGTTTTTGCAACTGGTCTGGGCCACGGCCCTTGGCGCGGTCGTCTTTGCAGAGCCGATCGATATTTGGGTTATCTTTGGCGGCTTTGTCATTCTGGCTTCGGTGACCTTTATCACCTGGCGCGAGGCGATGTTGAACCGCCAGATCACCCCGGCCAGCCCTGCGACAAAACTTTAACCGTCTTTATCGTTGCGCAACGCGTTGGGGCGCATAGTGCCAGCCACCTGCGGGTTATTGACTCGCGGGTCAATAACCCTAAGTCTGTCTTAACAGCCGGAATCGTGGATGCCGGGAACGTTGAGGACCGACAATGCCCAAACTTGGAATGGAACCGATCCGGCGTGATGCGCTGGTCAAGGCGACGATAGCCGAAATCGGGGCCGCGCAGTCACTGGATGTTACCGTTGACCAGATCGCGCGCCGTGCAGGCATGTCAAAGGCCCTGGCCCATCACTATTTCGGCGGCAAGGATCAGATATTTCTTGCCGCGATGCGCTATATTCTGTCGGAATATTCCGCCGAAGTACGGCGCGAATTGCGCAAGGCCAATACCCCCATCGCCCGCGCCGAGGCGATCATCAGGGCCAGCTTTGACGAAAGCTGCTTTGATCCGGCGACGGTCAGCGCCTGGATGACGCTATACGCGTCGTCGCGCACCAATGTCGAAACCTATCGCTTGCTGATCGTCTATCAGGCGCGCCTGCGGTCAAACCTGACCCACGCGCTGCGGCCGATTTCGGCCCGGCCTGAACAGGACGCCGAAACTCTCGCCGCGCTGATCGACGGACTGTATCTGCGTGCCGCCCTGTCCGACAAAGGCAGTGCGCCTGCCGCCTGTGCGCAAGCGCTGTCCCTTTTGAACACCCTGATCGAAAGCAAACCATGACCAAACCCAATATCCTGATCCTGATGGTCGACCAGTTGAATGGCACGCTGTTCCCCGATGGGCCGGCAGACTGGCTGCACGCGCCAAACCTCAAGAAACTGGCGGCACGGTCCACCCGTTTCAAGAACGCTTATACCGCCAGCCCGCTCTGCGCGCCGGGGCGTGCGGCGTTCATGTCGGGCCAATTGCCAAGCGCCACGGGTGTCTATGATAACGCGGCGGAATTTCCGTCAAGCGTGCCGACCTATGCGCACCACCTGCGCCGTGCGGGCTATCACACCTGCCTGTCGGGCAAGATGCATTTCGTCGGTCCCGATCAGCTGCACGGGTTCGAGGAACGTCTGACAACCGACATTTACCCCGCCGATTTCGGATGGACGCCCGATTACCGCAAACCCGGGGAACGGATCGACTGGTGGTATCACAACATGGGGTCGGTCACAGGTGCGGGCGTGGCCGAAATCACCAACCAGATGGAATATGACGATGCCGTCGCCTTTGAGGCAACGCGCAAGATTTACGATCTGTCACGCGGTCTTGACGACCGCCCGTGGTGCATGACGGTCAGCTTTACCCACCCGCATGACCCTTACGTGGCACGCAAGAAATATTGGGATCTGTACAACGACTGCGATCATCTGCTGCCCGAGGTCTCTGATCTGGGCTATGACGCGCAGGACGCCCATTCCAAACGCATCTTTGATGCCAATGACTGGCGTAGCTTTGACATTACCGAGGATCACATCAAACGGTCGCGGCAAGCGTATTTCGCCAACATCAGCTATCTTGACGACAAGATCGGCGAGATTTTGCAAACCCTCGAGGACACCCGCCAAGAGGCGATCATCGTCTTTGTGTCGGACCACGGCGATATGTTGGGCGAACGTGGCCTTTGGTTCAAGATGAGCTTTTTCGAAGGCTCGTCCCGCGTGCCGATGATGATCGCGGCCCCGCAGATGGAGCCCGGTTTGCACGAGACCCCCGTCAGCAATATCGACGTCTGCCCGACCCTGTGCGATCTGGCGGGCGTGTCGATGGACGAGGTGATGGAATGGACAACGGGCCAGTCGCTGGTGCCCATGGGGCAGGGGGTTGAACGTACCGAACCCGTCGCGATGGAATATGCCGCCGAAGGCACGCAAGCCCCGATGGTATCGCTGCGCTATGGCAAGTGGAAATACAACCGCTGCACGCTGGACCCCGATCAGCTGTTCGATCTGGACGCCGATCCGCATGAACTGACCAATCTGGCCGAAGAACCCGCCCATCAGGGCACGCGCCAGACCCTGCGCGCCAAAGCTGATGCCCGCTGGGATCTGGATGCCTTTGACGCCGATGTGCGCAAAAGCCAGGCCCGCCGCTGGGTGGTCTACGAGGCGTTGCGCAAGGGGGGTTATTATCCGTGGGATTACCAACCCCTGCGCAAGGCGTCAGAGCAATACATGCGCAACCACATGGACTTGAATGTTCTGGAAGAAAACAAGCGCTTCCCCCGCGGGGAGTAGACGCTTTCCGGCCCCGCGCGGGGCGCAGAACCGAATTGAGAGAGAACTATGCAAACCCAACCTACCGCCAGCCACTTTATCAACGGCTCTTATGTCGAAGACACCAATGGCACGCCCATCGAGGTGATCTATCCTGCGACCGGCGAAAAGATCGCAACGGTTTATGCCGCGACGCCTGCCATCATCGAACAGGCGCTGACGGCTGCACGTTCAGCCCAGGCCGCATGGGCCGCCATGACCGGCACCGAACGGGGCCGCATCCTGCGCCGTGCCGCCGATATCATGCGTGAACGCAATCACGACCTGTCGATCCTTGAGACCTATGACACCGGCAAACCCTATCAGGAAACATCCGTGGCGGATGCGACCAGCGGAGCGGATGCGCTGGAATATTTCGGCGGCTTGGCCGCGACGCTGACCGGCGAACATATCCAACTGGGCGAAGACTGGGTCTATACCCGCCGCGAACCCTTGGGCGTGTGTGTTGGCATCGGTGCGTGGAATTACCCCACGCAGATCGCCTGCTGGAAGGGCGCACCCGCGCTGGCCTGCGGCAATTCGATCATCTTTAAACCCTCCGAGACAACACCCCTTTCCGCGTTGAAAGTCGCCGAGATCCTGTTCGAGGCGGGTCTGCCTGCGGGGCTTTATAATGTTGTGCAAGGCATGGGCGACGTGGGGGCCGCATTGGTCACTGACCCGCGCGTCGACAAGGTATCGCTGACCGGATCGGTGCCCACAGGCCGCAAGGTCTATGCCGCCGCCGCAGAAGGGATGAAGCACGTCACGATGGAACTGGGCGGTAAATCCCCGATCATCGTCTTCGAAGACGCCGATATCGAAAACGCTGTCAGCGGCGCGATTCTGGGCAACTTCTACAGCTCGGGTCAGGTCTGTTCGAACGGCACGCGGGTCTTCGTGCATGCCGACATCAAGGAAGTGTTCCTCGGGCGTCTGGCCGAACGGCTGGAGGGCGCGGTGATCGGCGACCCGATGGACCCTGCCACCAGCTTTGGCCCGATGGTGTCGAAACGTCAGCTGGACATCACCCTTGGCTATATCGAAAAGGGCAAGGCCGAGGGCGCGCGTCTGGTCTATGGCGGAGAGGCGATCGACGGCAAGGGCTTCTACATGCAGCCGACCGTCTTTGCAGATGTGACCGACGACATGACCATCGCGCGCGAAGAAATCTTTGGCCCCGTCATGTCGGTGCTGGATTTCACTGACGAAGACGACGTGATGGCCCGCGCCAATGACACGGAATTTGGCCTTGCCGCCGGCGTGTTCACCCGCGATCTGACCCGCGCCCACCGCGTTGCGGCGAATTTTCAGGCGGGCACCTGCTATATCAACACCTATAACGACGCCCCCGTCGAAGCCCCCTTTGGCGGCATGAAGAATTCGGGCGTCGGGCGTGAGAATTCGAAGGCGGCGATCGAACATTATAGCCAGTTGAAATCCGTCTATGTGCGCATGGGCGATATGGAGGCCCCGTTCTAAAGCGGGTGTGATCCAAAGGAGCGCTGACGCGCATTCGATATTTGGCGCGTGATGCACCCTGAGCCCAGATTTTTGATCGGAGTGGGTGCAGGGGGCGGGCCGTCTGTTTGCTGAGAGGTGCTTGAGGGATCAGTCTGATCCTCAAGTCACCTGATCAATTTTAAGGTGCGAGTCCCATGCGCCTCAAGGACAAGCCGCGCAGATGCGCGGTGCCTGACGGCATCCTTGACCCGCCTGAGACTCACGAGAAGGAGCTGGGATGCAAGCCGAGTTTATTATTGTTGGCGCGGGAAGCGCCGGTTGTGCGATGGCCTATCGTCTGGCCAAGGCCGGGCGCAAGGTTTTGGTGATCGAGCATGGCGGCACCGACGCGGGGCCTTTCATCCAGATGCCGGCGGCCTTGTCCTATCCGATGAACATGAAGACCTATGACTGGGGTTTTTCATCGGAACCCGAACCGCATCTGGGCAACCGCCGTCTGGCAACCCCGCGCGGTAAGGTCATTGGCGGGTCATCGTCGATCAATGGCATGGTCTATGTGCGCGGCCACGCCGAGGATTTTAACCATTGGGCCGAACAGGGTGCCGATGGGTGGGGCTATGCCGATGTGCTGCCCTATTTCAAACGCATGGAACACTGGCATGGCGGCAACCACGGGGGCGATGCCGAATGGCGCGGCAAGGACGGCCCGCTGCATGTGTCACGTGGCCCGCGCAAGAACCCGTTGTTCAAGGCTTTTGTCGAGGCTGGCAAACAGGCCGGCTACGAGGCGACCGACGATTACAACGGCGAAAAGCAAGAGGGTTTTGGCCCGATGGAGCAAACCGTCTTTGGCGGGCGGCGCTGGTCTGCGGCCAATGCCTATCTGCGGCCTGCGCAAAAGACCGGCAATGTCGAAATCATTCGCGCCCTCGCGCAGCGCGTGGTGATCGAGGACGGCCGCGCCGTGGGTGTCGAAGTGTTGCGTGGCGGCAAGACCCAAGTGTTGCGCGCCAGTGGAGAGGTCATCCTTGCCGCGTCGTCGATCAATTCGCCCAAGCTGTTGTTGCTGTCGGGCATCGGGCCTGCCGCGCATCTGGCGGAACATGGCATTGAGGTGGTCGCGGATCGTGCTGGCGTGGGCCAGAACCTGCAAGATCATCTGGAGCTTTATATCCAGATGGCCGCAAGCCAGCCGATTACGCTCTATAAGCACTGGAACCTTGTGTCCAAAGCCATGATCGGCGCGCAATGGCTGTTCACCAAGACCGGTCTGGGCGCGTCCAACCAGTTTGAATCGGCGGCGTTCATCCGGTCCAAAGCTGGGATCAAATACCCGGATATCCAGTATCATTTTCTGCCCATTGCCGTGCGCTATGACGGCAAGGCCGCGGCAGAGGGGCACGGGTTTCAGGCCCATGTCGGCCCGATGCGGTCAACATCTCGCGGGGCGGTCTCGCTTCGGTCGGGTGATCCTGCCGATGCGCCGAAAATCGTGTTCAACTATATGTCGCAGGACCGCGATTGGGAGGAGTTCCGCAATTGCATACGCCTGACCCGCGAGATTTTTGCGCAAGACGCCTTCAAGCCCTTTGTGAAGGGGGAAATCCAGCCCGGTGCCGATGTGCAAACCGATGACGAGCTGGACGCCTTTATCCGCGACCACGCCGAAAGCGCCTACCACCCGTGTGGTACCTGCCGGATGGGACGTGCGGATGATCCGGATGCGGTTGTGGACCCCCAAGGCCGGGTGATCGGTGTTGAAGGCTTGCGCGTTGCGGATAGTTCGATTTTCCCGCGCATCACCAATGGCAACCTGAACGGGCCGTCGATCATGGTGGGTGAAAAGATGTCCGATCATATTCTGGGGCATGATCCCTTGGCCGCGTCGAATGACGAACCCTGGATCCATCCCGATTGGCAGACGTCCCAACGCTAGGCGGGCTGCGGTTCGAGAGAAAATTAACTAAAGTTAACAAATGTCATTGATTGGGGCGCTCAAACGCTCCAGTCATGGTGGATGTTAAAATTCTGTTTACACCTGACCCTTGCCTTGGTCATTTTTGTCCTCGGCCCCGCTGCACATGCTGCCGAAAAGCGTATTACGGGCACCATCCATGTCATTGACGGCGATACGTTTGACGTGGGCGGGACGCGCGTGCGGCTTTTCGGCATTGATGCCCCCGAAGGGGACCAGACCTGCACCGATGCGGGCGGGACCGAACTGCGCTGTGGGTCCTTCGTGACCAAGCAGGTGCGCGATGCCTATCGGGGCAAGCAGGCAGTGTGCAAACAAGTCGATACAGATCGTTATGGTCGCAGTGTGGCGCGCTGTATTGTGGGCAATGTGGATGTGGGGCAAAGCCTTGTCGCCAGCGGCTTGGCCTTTGCCTTTGCAGAATATTCCCGCGATTACGTTGCCGTGGAAAAGGCCGCGATCCGGGCGGGCCGTGGCATCCATGCCTATCGCCTGATCCGTCCTTCGGAATTTCGCGCGGGCAAACGCGACGCACAGACGGCGGCTGCCAAAACACCGGCGCAGGTGGGGCAGAACGGTTGCACGATCAAGGGCAACATCAGCGCCAAAGGCGCGCGGATTTTCCATGTGGTCGGGCAGCGGGATTATCAACGCACCTCGATCCGTACAGATAAAGGCGAACGCTGGTTTTGTTCCGCAAGCGAGGCCCGCGCCGCCGGGTGGCGCGCCGCGCGGCGCTGATCACTTCACCTGATAGGGCAGCACATCGCGCAGATCGGGATCGACGACCAACTGCCGTTCAAGCGGCGGCACAGACCGCTGGTGGCAGCCTTTGCGGTCGCAGATGCGGCAGGAAATCCCGATAGGTTCAAAGGCCGATGCGCGGCTGGTGTCCATCCCGTCGGCATAGACCATGGCCGCGGCATGGCGCACCTCGCAGCCCAGCGAAATAGCATACCGTCGCACCGGTGCGCCAAAGCGACCCGCCGGCTTCGAGATGTCCCGCGCCAGAGAGATATAGCGCACCCCGTCCGGCGTTTCGGCAAGCTGGCGCAGGAAACGGCCCGGTGTTTCAAACGCGCTGTGCACATTCCACAACGGGCAGGCCCCGCCGAACCGCGCAAATTGCAGCCGTGTGGCAGAATGGCGTTTGGTGATTGTACCGGCCTGATCGACACGCACGAAAAAGAACGGAATTCCCTTTGATCCGGGGCGTTGCAGCGTCGACAGGCGGTGCGCGACCTGTTCGATTGACGCGCCAAATTGCCCCGCCAGAATTTCCAGATCATGGCGGCATTCCTGCGCCTTGGCCAGAAAGGTCTGGTAGGGCATCAGCGCGGCACCGGCGAAATAATTGGCCAGCCCGATCTTGGCGATGTCACGCGCGGCACCGCTGTGAAAACGGGCCAGATCAAGGGTCGCTTCAAGCAGGTCGTTCTGCCGGATCATCGCCGTCTGGAACAGCAGTTGAAACAGCTGGGTTTCTTGCGGGGCACGCGACGAAATGTGCAAAATCCCGGCGGCGGGTTCAAAGCGGCGCAAGGCAGGCACATCATCAAAGCTGACCGTGATGCCAACGGCTGTCAGGGCCGCAATCGCTGCCGACTTGAGGGTTTTTCCATCGCTATGGGCACGGGCGAAATGTTCGGCGGCGCGGTCAACTGCGTCGATGTAATTGTCGCAATAGTGAAAGAAATCGCGCACTTCTTCCCAGGGGCTGGGGGAGGCACGGGCATCTTCGCGGCCCAATGCCTCGTCCAGATAGGCAAGGCGTTCATGGGTCTGCCGATGGCTTTGGTGCAGCTTGATAAAGGCGCGGGCCAGCCCCGGTGCATTGGATGCGGCCAGTTGCAGATCGGCCAGGGGCAGGGTGTCGCCTTCGAACAAGGGGTCGGACAGGATTTCGCGCATGTCACTGACCAGGCGCTGGCTGTCTCCGCTGGACAGTTCGGTCACGTCCATCCCGAATTCAGAGGCAAGCGCCAGAACCACTGTCGTGCTGACGGGACGGTTGTTGTTCTCCATCTGGTTCAAATAGGGCAGGGACACGCCCAGCTTGGCGGCAAAGTTCTTTTGCGTGCTACCAATCTTGGTGCGCAATTCGCGCAGTTTCGCGCCAGCGTACAGCTTTTGGGTTGCCATGCAGATCAGGGCCTTTGCAAATTTGCGATGTCCCCCGACCCTAGCTTTGCAAACTTGGCGCTGCAAGCGCCGTGGTCAGCTGATCCCCAACGCTTTTTCGCGGCGGATCACGACCAGGATCGATACAACCCCTGCCGCTGCGGTCAACAGCATGATCAAAAGCAGCGGATAGGCCCCTGTTTCCTTGCTGAGCAAAGACCCCGCCAGAATGCTAAGGCCGGCCCCGCCGCCGATCATGACAGCGCCGCCCAATCCCGATGCGGTGCCCGCCAGATGCGGGCGTACCGACAACAGGCCCGCCGTCGCATTGGGGATACACAACCCATTGCCCAGACCGACCAGCGTCATCATGCCAAAGAACGTCACCGGGCTGCCGTAGCCTGCCAAAAAGATCAGCAGCGATACGGACCCCCCGAGCGCATTGGCAAGGCACCCGCACAGCACCAGCGTGTTGACGCCCCATGTGGTGGCCATCCGCGCGGTGATAAAGTTGCCAACGAAATAGCCAACCGCAGGCGCACCGAAATAAAGGCCAAGCTCGGCAGGTTCCATGCCGAAGACTTCGCTGCCCACAAAAGGCGCGCCGCCCAGATAGGCGAAAAAGGCACCCGAACAACAGGCCGCCGCCATCGAGTATCCCCAGAAGCGCGGCGATTTGAGCAGTTCGGGGTATTCGCGGAACTGCTGGCGCATGGTCTTGCCCGACCGCACCGATGTTTCGCCCAGATCAAACCACACCTGTGCAAAGACGATCCCGCCAACAGCAAACATCGCCCAGAACGTCGCCTGCCAGCCGAATGCCTGATCCAGCAAGCCGCCAACGGCAGGGGAAATCATCGGCACCAGCGCCATGCCCATGGTCACATACCCGATCATCGACGCCGCTTTGTCTTGGGTGAACATGTCGCGCACGATGGCGCGGCTGAGCACCATGGTCACCGCGACAATGGCCTGCGCACAACGGAACATCAGGAAAACGCCGGTCGTGGGCGCATAGATACACCCCAGCGTCGCGACCATATAGATCACCAACCCCCACAGCAGCACATTGCGCCGCCCCAGATTGTCGGACACAGGCCCGATGATCAGCTGCAACCCCGCGCTGAAAAGCAGATAAAGCGGCACAGACAATTGCATCACCGCATATTCCGTCCCGAAATACTCGGCCATGGCCGGCAGGCTGGGCAGGAACATGTTCATTGCCAGCGCACCAATCCCGGACAACAGGATCAGCGTCGACAGATGCGGGGGGCTGGTTTTGTCCAGAAATTGGACGGTGTTATCGTCTTTCATGCAAATGCACTTATGCCTGTGGTTGTATGTTGTCTATGATCTTCCTCACACTTTCCAAATTTGCAGTTTGCACATATTGCTCTGTATATAATTTGCAAATTTGCTAAAAGGCGCTTTGGTTGTGCAGCCACTCTGGATAGTATGCGGGAAATCTAACAGAGGTGCGTCATGAAAGATATCCTAGAACAGCTCGAAGACCGTCGCGAAGAAGCCCGCCTTGGCGGGGGGCAAAAGCGCATCGATGCGCAGCACGCCCGTGGCAAGCTCACTGCCCGTGAACGGATCGATCTGCTGCTGGACGAAGGGTCTTTCGAAGAGTTCGACATGTTCGTAACCCACCGCTGCACCGATTTCGGCATGCAGAACCAAAAGCCCGCAGGCGATGGTGTGGTCACAGGCTGGGGCACGATCAACGGCCGCCTCGTCTATGTGTTCAGTCAGGATTTCACCGTGTTCGGCGGCTCGCTCTCCGAAGCGCATGCGCAAAAGATTTGCAAGATTCAGGATATGGCAATCCAGAACGGTGCACCTGTGATCGGCATCAACGATTCCGGCGGCGCGCGTATTCAGGAAGGCGTGGCATCGCTGGCGGGCTACGCCGAAGTCTTCCAGCGCAATATCGAAGCCTCGGGCGTGATCCCCCAGATCAGCGTGATCATGGGGCCCTGTGCGGGCGGCGCGGTCTATTCGCCTGCGATGACCGACTTTATCTTCATGGTCAAAGACACATCCTATATGTTCGTGACCGGCCCTGACGTGGTGAAAACCGTGACCAACGAACAGGTCACTGCCGAAGAACTGGGCGGGGCCTCGACCCATACACGCAAATCCTCGGTGGCGGATGCGGCCTTTGAAAACGACGTCGAAGCGCTGGCCGAAGTGCGCCGCCTGGTCGACTTCCTGCCTGCCAACAACCGTGAAAAGCCACCCGTCCGCCCGTTCTTTGACGACCCGAACCGGATCGAGGCATCGCTTGACACGCTGGTGCCCGCAAACGCCAACACCCCCTACGACATGAAAGAGCTGATCCACAAACTGGCGGACGAAGGCGATTTCTACGAGATTCAGGAAAACTTTGCCAAGAACATCCTGACCGGCTTTATCCGCATCGAAGGCCGCACCGTCGGCGTTGTTGCCAACCAGCCGATGGTGCTGGCAGGCTGTCTCGACATCGACAGCTCGCGCAAGGCCGCGCGGTTCGTACGCTTCTGCGATGCTTTTGAAATCCCGATCCTGACCTTGGTCGACGTGCCCGGCTTCCTGCCCGGCACCAGCCAGGAATATGGCGGCGTGATCAAACATGGTGCCAAACTGCTCTTCGCCTATGGCGAGGCAACAGTGCCGATGGTGACCGTGATCACCCGCAAGGCCTATGGCGGTGCCTATGACGTTATGGCGTCCAAACACCTGCGCTCGGACTTCAACTATGCCTGGCCCACAGCCGAAATCGCGGTGATGGGGGCCAAGGGTGCCACCGAAATCATCCACCGTGCCGATCTCAAAGACCCCGAAAAAATCGCCCGCCACACGGCGGATTATGAAACGCGCTTTGCCAACCCCTTTGTTGCGGCAGAACGTGGTTTCATCGACGAGGTCATCCAGCCCCGCATGACCCGCAAACGCATCGCCCGCGCCTTCGCATCATTGCGCAACAAGCAAAAAACAATGCCGTGGAAAAAGCACGACAACATCCCGCTCTAACTTCTCTGGCTCTTAAATATCCTCGCCGAAGGCATAGAATCTCTGGCGCGACAGGAGAAACGCGTGAAACCGTTCGTTGATCACACACAAAGACCAATGCCTGCACGGGCAGGGTTGGGGGCCAGATGAAACTGGCCGCCGCCCTGATCCTGGCTGCGACATCGGCCTTGGCGGTTGATGTGCCGTCTGGCCAGCCCGTCGATCTGCAAGAGGTTCTTGTGGATCAGATGGGCGATGAAACCTGGCTGCGGTTCAGGTTTATCGCCCCGCAGATCGCCCGAAACGGGGGCACCATCGGCTATGACGCGGCGGGGCCGGATATGAAGGTGCTCTGTGATACGCTGGCTATCCCCTACATGGCGCAGTATGCGCTGACGGGCGACGTGATTGTGATTTCGCTGGCAGACCGGGCGGTTGAATTCGGTGCGGCCGACGCCGGCGCGACACAGTTTTTCGAAGCATATCGCCTGAAAAATGGCACCTGTATCTGGGAGGCTTTGTAATGCAACCACAACATCTTGCGCGGCGGCCTGTGACCGGTCGCACAACTGCGGCTTTGGAGTCACAATTTCGCCGATTGAAACGCGACCCGTATCCAATGGGCCGCAACTGCGGTATTATTTGCCCAAGGAATACCCAAGTATCCCTTACCGTAAAAACGGGGTCGAATTGGCATGAGGCAGTGTCAGGCCCTTCAAACAGCGACAGGAGACTTAAATGTCCAAGAGCATTACATTGTTGGCCGCATTCGGCCTTATCGCAGCCGTTTCGGCATGCGCACCAAAGCAGCAAGAAGAATATGTTGTGGTTGCACCCGAGCCAATCTCGGTTGAGCCAGTATACACAGGCAAGTACAAGTAAGACTTGCCGGGGGCAGGCGGTTGCGCCTGTCCTCACCCATCCTGCCCAAACAACGCCGTGCATGATCCCTGTAGTCTGGGGGCCATCATGCTGAAACATCGCGGTTTTCCGGGGCGTATGCCCGGTTCGGACTTTCAATTTACAATCCGTCGCGCCAACCCCAAAGGGGTGACACCGCTGACCCGCCGCGAGCGCCGCTCGGATCGCAAGTCGGTTGACCGGCGTGCGGATACGGCCTTCATGGCTGCGCTTTGGGAATGTTTCGGCGACGAACCTTTCGAGCGCGGCAATCTGGACGCGGGCCGTTTGTCATGGCTCTTTGGTCGCGAGGTCGTCCCGGCCCAGGACCCCTTTGACCCCGAAGATTACGAAGCCCTGCTGGTCATCAAAGAAGGCCTTGCACGGGCGTCTTTCCCTGACGCGTTCGAGGATTGAAGATGATGTCTGCATGGGTCACATCGGCGGACAACCGCCCCGCAGCAAGCAGGATTTCGCCTCTGTTTCCGAACAGGCTTGGCAATTCGGTCGCTGAAGGGGAACATTTGCTCTACATGCGCGTTAAGTCACGTAATCTAAACGCAATGATGAGCAGATCAAAAGGACGCCCCCCATGTCATTCAAGAACATCACTCTTGCCCTCGCAGCCTGTGCAGGCCTTGCCGCTTGCGGTGACACCATTGGCGAACAAGCCCTTGGCGGCGGTGCCGTCGGCGCTGGTGCAGCCGTCCTTACAGGCGGCAGCTTGCTTCAGGGTGCAGCCATCGGTGCCGGCGCAAACGTGCTTGCCTGCCAGTCGGGTGCCGTACGCTGCAACTAATCTGACCGACAGTGCTGCCGCCCCCGGCAGCGCGTCACCATATCAAAATACCGACCCCGCTCAGCCTGTGCTGATGCGGGGTTTTTCCGTTTCCTCAAGACCCAAAAGGACAGCCCATGTTCAATAAGATCCTGATCGCCAACCGCGGCGAAATTGCCTGCCGTGTTATCAAGACCGCGCAAAAGATGGGCATCCAGACCGTCGCCATCTATTCGGACGCAGACGCGCAAGCGCTGCATGTTCAAATGGCAGACGAGGCGATCCACATCGGCCCGCCCCCTGCCAACCAGTCCTATATCGTGATCGACAAGGTCATGGCAGCGGTCAAGGAATCCGGCGCACAAGCGGTGCATCCGGGGTATGGTTTCCTGTCCGAGAACGCCAAATTCGCCGAAGCGCTGTCCGCCGCCGGTGTCGCCTTTATCGGCCCCCCAGTTGGCGCGATCGAGAAGATGGGCGACAAGATCACCTCCAAGAAGATCGCTCAGGAAGCGGGCGTTTCAACCGTGCCCGGCTATATGGGTCTGATCGCAGACGCAGACGAGGCGGTGAAAATCTCCAACGAAGTCGGCTATCCGGTGATGCTCAAGGCATCTGCGGGCGGCGGCGGCAAAGGCATGCGCATCGCATGGAACGACGAAGAGGCCCGCGAGGGGTTCCAGTCCTCCAAGAACGAAGCCGCCAACAGCTTTGGCGATGACCGCATCTTTATCGAGAAATTCGTAACCCAACCGCGCCACATCGAAATTCAGGTTTTGTGCGATGCCCATGGCAATGGCGTGTATCTGGGCGAACGCGAATGTTCGATCCAGCGCCGCAACCAAAAGGTCGTCGAAGAAGCGCCATCGCCTTTCCTGGACGAAGCCACGCGCAAGGCCATGGGCGAACAGTCCGTCGCATTGGCCCAAGCGGTTGGCTATGCCTCGGCAGGGACCGTCGAATTCATCGTGGACGGCGACAAGAACTTTTACTTCCTCGAGATGAACACCCGTTTGCAGGTTGAACATCCCGTCACCGAACTGATCACCGGCGTCGATCTGGTTGAGCAGATGATCCGCGTGGCCAATGGCGAAAAGCTGACGATCACACAGGACGATGTAAAGCTGAACGGCTGGGCCATCGAAAACCGCCTATATGCCGAAGACCCGTATCGCGGCTTCCTGCCGTCCATCGGTCGTCTGACCCGCTACCGCCCACCGATGGAAATCGCGGCCGGTCCGTTGCTGACAAATGACAAATGGCAAGGCGATGCCCCCAGTGGTGCGATGGCCGTGCGCAATGATACCGGCGTCTATGAAGGGGGCGAGATCAGCATGTATTACGACCCCATGATTGCCAAGCTGTGCACCTGGGCCCCAACACGCGCCGAAGCGATCGAAGCCATGCGTGTGGCGCTGGACAGCTTTGAGGTCGAGGGCATCGGGCACAACCTGCCGTTCCTGTCTGCCGTGATGGATCACCCGATCTTTATCGCGGGCGACATGACAACCGCCTTTATCGAAGAACAATACCCCGACGGCTTTAGCGGGGTTGAGCTGCCCGAAACCGAATTGCGCCGCATTGCCGCTGCAACGGCTGCCATGCACCGGGTTGGCGAAATCCGCCGGACCCGCGTTTCGGGCCGGATGGACAACCACGAACGCAAGGTGGGTACCGCATGGAATGTCGCCATTCAGGGGCAATCCTATGATGTCGATATCGACGCCGATCCCAAAGGTGCGACGGTCACCTTCGAGGATGGCCATGCCATGCGCGTATCGGGCGACTGGACGCCGGGCGATCAACTGGCCACGATGACCGTCGATGATGCGCCGCTGATCTTTAAGGTCGGCAAGATTTCCGGCGGTTTCCGTGTGCGCGCCCGTGGGGCCGACCTCAAGGTGCATGTGCGCACCCCGCGTCAGGCCGAACTGGCACGCCTGATGCCGGAAAAACTGCCACCGGACACGTCCAAGCTGTTGTTGTGCCCCATGCCCGGTCTGGTCGTCAAAATCGACGTCGAAGTCGGTTTCGAGGTTCAGGAGGGCCAGAACCTCTGCACCATCGAAGCGATGAAGATGGAGAACATTTTGCGCGCCGAGAAGAAGGGCGTCGTTCTCAAGATCAACGCAAGCGCAGGCGACAGTCTGGCTGTCGATGATATCATCATCGAGTTTGAATAGACCCGATGGCCTTTGACGCACCCATATTTCACCCCATCGGCCCAGCGGTTCACGCTGTGCCGGTGAGGTGGGCTATGGGGGCGTGTCAGTCGAATATCTTTCCGGATTTTTCCTTGGCATCGCGGATTTCACGTTGCCGGATCGTCATCTTGTCGATGCTGCGGGTGATTTCGCGCACGTCCCAAGGGCGCGGTTTGCGCAGTTTGATGTCGCCATCCTTGCCGACCAGCACCAGCATGAACCCGCGTGGCCGCATTTTCAGCCGCAACGGGCTGCGGGCGGCGGGGTCTGTATCGGTTAACACAATGACGTCGCGGGCCAGCAAATCTTCTTGCTGTTCCATTAACAATTCCATCTGCTCTTGGTACGCAGGGTCGTCTGGACTGTCTGCAAAGACCAGAACCGGCCTTTTTTTCCAGTGGAATTCACTCAAATCTGCCATATCTGCCGGTGCAAACAGCACCGGGGCGGGTGGTTCTGTCGGGGTTTGTGCGGACAGCACGGACGCAAACAATCCAGCAAAAACAAGGGCTATCACAGGTTTCATTTTCTCTCCTACTGCCTCTGATATAGGGGGTTTGCGCGCGATTGCGATGCGCAAATTGGCGCAAGCACATATTAAGCTTAACGCAACAGGTCTTCGACCATGAATGGGGTCATTCCCCTGAATGGATCGGTTGGGATGGTCCTCTTAAGAAGATTGGGCGATAAGCTGATGGATATTATTCTGCATGTGGGCGCACATCGGACTGCGACGACCAGTTTTCAAAGGTATCTGCGGGCAAACTCCGACGCGATTGGCACATCCGGCACCGGCGTCTGGGGCCCGCTTCGGACCCGTAAGGGGCTGTTTTCCGGTATGTTTCCTGGCCCCGCGATGCAGGGGCGGTCGCCTGACCGGGTGAAAGGGCGGGTGTCCCTGCAACTGTCGCGCGCGCGCGATGCCGGGGTGGTGCGGCTGCTGGTGTCGGATGAAAACATGATCGGCTCGTCGCGCCAATGCGTGCGCACGGGGTCTCTTTTCCCTGCGGCGGGGGACCGGATGGCGCGCTATTGCGCGGCCTTTGACGGCGCGATCACACGGGTTATGCTTAACATCCGTTCCCCCGAAACATGGTGGGCGTCGGCGGCGGCCTATGCGATATCGCGCGGCCACGGGGTGCCGGACGCGGCGCAGCTTGACCGCATTGCCACGTCTGGGCGCGGTTGGCGCGATGTGATCACCGATCTGGCCTGTGCCGTGCCGAATGCGGAAATCAAGATCGCCCCCTTCGAAGAATTCGCAGGCCGCCCCGACGCGCTTCTGTCCGAGGCGACCGGCGTGCAGGCACCGCGTGACCGTGACCACTATTGGCTGAACCGCGCCCCCGATCTGCCTGCCTTGCGCGCCATTCTGGTCGAACGGGGCCAGAACCCCGACCTGTTGCCCGATGAGACGGGCCACTGGAACCCCTTTACCGAAGCGCAGACCGACGTGCTGCGAGAAACCTATTCCGACGATCTGTTCTGGCTTGCTGCCGGTGCGGATGGTCTGGCCCAACTGACAGAAAATCCCGCCCGAAACAGAGCAGGCACAAGCCAGCCCACGGGCGACACTAGAAAAGGACACTCCCATGACAGCCGACAAAGAGACATGGCGCAATCTGGCTGAGGCCGAACTGCGTGGACGAACCGTTGACGATCTGACCTGGCACACGCTGGAAGGCATCGACGTTAGACCGCTCTATACTGCCGATGACGTTGCCGGACTTGACCACATGGGCGGGATCCCCGGCGTGGCCCCCTTTACCCGTGGCGTCAAGGCGACGATGTACGCAGGCCGACCCTGGACGATCCGCCAATATGCGGGCTTTTCCACGGCCGAAGAATCCAACGCATTCTACCGCCGCGCACTGGCCGCTGGCCAGCAGGGCGTTTCCGTCGCTTTCGATCTGGCGACACACCGCGGCTATGACAGCGACCACCCCCGCGTCGAAGGGGATGTCGGCAAGGCCGGTGTGGCCATCGACAGCGTTGAAGATATGAAAATCCTGTTCGACGGCATCCCGCTGGACAAGGTGTCGGTGTCGATGACCATGAACGGCGCGGTTATCCCGATCTTGGCGAACTTCATCGTCGCGGGCGAAGAGCAGGGCCATGATAGATCGGTCCTGTCAGGCACCATTCAGAACGACATTCTGAAAGAATTCATGGTGCGCAACACCTATATCTATCCGCCCGAACCATCGATGAAGATCATCGGGGACATCATCGAATACACCTCTGATTTCATGCCAAAGTTCAACTCGATCTCGATTTCCGGCTATCACATGCAAGAGGCCGGCGCGAACCTAGTTCAGGAACTGGCATTCACTCTGGCCGATGGCCGTGAATATGTGCGCACGGCGATTGCCGCCGGCATGGACGTGGATAAATTCGCGCCGCGCCTCAGCTTTTTCTTCTGCATCGGCATGAACTTTTTCATGGAGGCCGCCAAACTGCGCGCCGCCCGTTTGCTGTGGTCGCGGATCATGGATGAATTCCAGCCCAAGAACCCGAAATCCGCCATGCTGCGCACCCATTGCCAGACCTCGGGCGTGTCCTTGCAGGAACAAGACCCCTATAACAACGTGATCCGTACCGCCTACGAGGCGATGTCGGCGGTCTTGGGTGGCACGCAGTCTCTGCACACCAACGCGTTGGACGAGGCGATTGCCTTGCCGACCGAATTCTCCTCACGCATCGCGCGCAACACCCAGTTGATCTTGCAAGAAGAAACCGGCGTGACCAATGTCGTCGACCCATTGGCTGGCAGCTATTACGTTGAAAAACTGACCAGCGATCTGGCCGAAGCGGCCTGGAAGCTGATCGAAGAGGTGGAAGAACTGGGCGGCATGACCAAGGCCGTGGCATCCGGCATGCCAAAACTGCGCATCGAAGAAGCCGCCGCCACCCGTCAGGCCAAGATCGACCGGGGCACCGACGTGATCGTGGGCGTCAACAAATACCGCCGCGAAACCGAAGACGCGATTGATATTCTCGACGTCGACAACGTTGCCGTGCGCGACAGCCAGATCAAACGGCTGGAAACATTGCGCGCAACCCGCGACGAGGCGGCGTGCACCGCCGCGCTGGCGGAACTGACCCGCCGCGCAAAAGAGGGCGGCAACCTGTTGGACGGTGCCGTCGAAGCCGCGCGGGCCCGCGCCACAGTCGGAGAAATCAGCATGGCAATGGAAAGCGAATTCGGCCGTCACCGCGCGGAAGTGAAAACTTTGGCAGGTGTCTATGGTGCCGCCTATGAGGGCGACAGCGGTTTTGCAGAAATCCAGAAGGCCGTCGAAGAGTTTGCCGAGGGCGAAGGCCGCAGGCCACGTATGCTGGTCGTCAAAATGGGTCAGGACGGCCATGACCGCGGTGCCAAAGTCATTGCGACCGCCTTTGCCGATATCGGTTTCGACGTGGATGTGGGCCCCTTGTTCCAGACCCCGGCCGAGGCAGCGCAGGATGCGGTGGACAATGACGTGCATGTCATCGGCATCTCGTCGCAGGCCGCGGGTCACAAGACGCTGGCACCGCAATTGATCAAGGCGCTGAAAGACGCAGGGGCCGAGGATATTCTGGTGATCTGTGGCGGCGTGATCCCGCAGCAGGACTACAAGTTCCTGTATGATGCAGGGGTCAAGGCGATCTTTGGGCCGGGCACCAACATCCCCAACGCCGCGAAAGACATCCTGAAACTGATCCGCGAAACCCGCGGTTAAGTCGGTATCAAGCAATGAGGGGGCTTTCTGCCCCCTCAAACTCCTCTACCTTTAAGAATGAGGGGGCTTTCTGCCCCCTCAAACTCCCCCGAGGATTTCTGACCATTTGGAAGCTGAAATGAGAATCGAACTGGATCATATCGCCGTTGCAGGAGAGAGTTTGGGCGCGGCGACGGCCCATGTTCAGGATGCTTTGGGCGTCGAAATGCAACAAGGCGGGGAACATGCGGTTTTTCATACCCATAATAGGTTATTGGGGATGCAAGACGGGCTGTATCTTGAGGCGATTGCGATCAATCCCGAGGCCGCCATCCCGGACCGCGCCAGATGGTTTGATCTGGACCGGTTCACCGGCCCCGCGCGGCTGACAAACTGGATTTGCCGCTGCGATGATCTGGACGCTGCATTGGCGGCTTTGCCGGCGGGGTTTGGTGCCCCGGTCCAGTTGCAGCGCGGGGATTTGCGCTGGCGGATGGCTGTGCCGGAAACCGGGGTCTTGCCCTTTGACAATTGCGCGCCGGCCTTGATTGAATGGCAAGGCGACGCGCATCCGGCGCAACGGCTTTTGACGGCGGACTGTCGTTTGACTGCGTTGCAGGTGCACCATCCGGAAGCCATGACATTGGCAGCCCTTCTTGCGCCGTTTTTGCACGACAATCGGGTGCGTTTTGTGGAGGCTGATGCCGGTTTGCGGGCCGAGGTCGAGGTCGGCGGTGCCAAGGTCGTATTGCAATGACGATCCGTGCCGCAACCCAAGCCGATGCTGCCGAGATTGCCGCGATCTGGAATGACATGATCCGCAACACGTTGTTTACCTTTACCACCGAAGAAAAGACCGAAACCGGCATTGCCGCGATGATCCTGGACAGGCCGGGGGCGGTTTGGGTGGCCCAGGCGGAGGCCGAGGCGATCGCAGGTTTTGTCACTTATGCGCAATTCCGGTCAGGGCCGGGCTACCGCACCAGCGTCGAACATAGCATCGTGCTGGGTGCCGGCGCACGCGGGCAGGGCACCGGGCGCGCCTTGATGGACAAGGCCATGGCATCCGCCGCCGGGCAGGGGCACCATGTCATGGTGGCCGGTATCAGTGCCGCCAATGCCGGTGGTGTGGCGTTTCACACGGCCTTGGGGTTTCAGCATGTCGGGCGCATGCCGGAAATCGCCCGTAAAGGCGGGCAATGGCTGGATTTGATTTTGATGCAGAAAATGCTGAGCGCCCCCTGACTTCTGCGCTGCGGCGCAGTATGGTGGTGCCATGTCGATTTGGTCACGTATCACCGAAGCTTTGTCAGCGCTCACTGCCGGTGAGGGGTTGGCGGCTGTTTTCGACCGTCTTCGCAGCCCGCCCGAGCGGTCAGTGGCCTTTACAATCGCGGTGATCGCGCTTGGTGCAAAGATGGCCAAGGCTGACGGGCAGGTGACCCGCGACGAGGTCACAGCGTTTCGCGAAGTGTTCCAGATTGCAGAGGCCGACCAGCAGGGTGCGGCGCGGGTGTTTAATCTGGCCCGTCAGGACGTGACCGGTTTTGAGGATTATGCAGGCCGCATCGCGCAGATGTTTGCCGACCAGCCGGAAATGCTGCGCGATCTGATCGAGGGGTTGTTCCACATCGCGATGGCGGACGGCATGTACCACCCCAACGAAGATGCGTTCCTGACCCGCGTGGCGCAGATTTTTGCCATGGACGACAGTGATTTCGCGTCTTTGCGCGCGCGGTTTGTGCCGGACACATCGCCGCTTCCGCATACGGTTCTGGGCATCGCGCCCAATGCAACCATGGAGGAGGCGAAGGCCGCATGGCGGCAGTTGGTTCGTGACAACCACCCTGACGCATTGGTCGCGCGGGGGCTGCCACCTGAGGCGATTTCGATGGCGGAAAAGCGGATGATCGACATCAACCGCGCCTGGGAAACTTGGTCGGGCAAGGCGCGCTGATGCGCATTGCGACCTATAATATTGAATGGTTCACCGGACTGTTCGACGACGATAACCAGCTGTTTAACGATGGCGGATGGTCAGCGCGCCATCAAGTGACCCGCGCCCAGCAAACCCAGGCCCTGGGGCGGGTGTTTCGGGCGCTGGATGCGGACGCCGTGATGGTGATCGAGGCCCCTGATAACAGCCGTAAACACGAGACCCTGACCGCGTTGCAAAACTTTGCCGCGCATTTCGATTTGCGCACGACCCATGCGGTTATGGGGTTTTCGAATGATACGCAGCAGGAAATTGCGCTGCTTTACGACCCTGCCAAGCTGACGGCCAGCCACACGCCGGGCGGAGAGGCGACCGGCCCCGATGGCGCAACCGGTGCGCCCCAGTTCGACGGTATCTTGCGGATTGATCTGGATATTGATGCCAGCGAAGATGCTGTTGTTTTCTCGAAGCCGCCGCTTGAGTTGAGCGTTCAGACCCGATCGGGGTTTGCGTTCCAGATGATCGGGGCGCATCTGAAATCGAAAGCGCCGCACGGGGCAGAGACCCCTGTTGATATCTTGCGCCTCGGGATCGCCAACCGCCGCAAACAACTGGCGCAGGCAATATGGTTGCGCAGGCGGATTGACGAACTGCTTGTCGCGGGCGCGCCTGTGATGGTCTTGGGGGATTTGAACGATGGTCCGGGTCTGGATTCGTTTGAGGACCTGTTCGGCCGGTCCTCGGTCGAGATTGTGATGGGCCACCGCGGGGAAGCAGCGTTGATCGACCCCCATGCCACCCGCGCCCTGTCACAGCGCATCGGGGCAATGCCGACAACTTCGCGGTTCTGGATCGCGCAGGAAAAGCGGTTTTTGCAGGCATTGCTGGATTACATCATGGTCAGCCCGGCGTTCATTGAGCGCAATGCCAGCTGGCGCATCTGGCATCCGCTGGATGACCCGGACTGTTGGGCGGATGAAGAATTGCGCGATGCGTTGATCACGGCGTCCGATCATTTCCCCGTGACAATCGAGTTCGACGACTGACCGCGCGTGCGATATCTTTTGCGGGGCGCACAAAGAGGTGTATCATCGGGCCATGAAACACATCGCGCTGATTTTTTCGCTGATCTGCCTGCCCGGTCTGCCGCTTGCCCAAGATTTGCCGGATGAGGGCCAGTCGATGATGGAGCGCGGGGTAGAGCTGTTTCTTGAGGGGCTGAAAAAGGAAATGGCACCGGCGCTGGAGGATTTGTCGGAGCTTGGCAAAAAACTGGGGCCGGCCTTGCAGGAGTTTGCCAGTGAAATGGGGCCCGCCTTTGCCGATCTGCTTGAAACGGTCGAGGATTGGAGCGTCTATGAGGCCCCCGAAATCCTGCCAAACGGCGACATTATCATCAAACGCAAACCTGATGTACCGGTCCCGCCGCCCGCGAAAATCATCGTGGACCAGAACCCGGAGTTCGACATCTAGGCCTTGACGGTTTTCAACTGAACCTCTGCCCCCAAGGAGGCGGCGAGAGAGTTCAAACGCGCCTCTGCGACCTCGCCAAAAAGCGGCAGCATGTCGTTGGTCAACCACAGTTCCAGCATCTTCTTTTTCGGGAACCACTTCAGGGTCCCGCGTTCCTCGTCTTTGTTCATCCACAGCATCGCACCAAACCGCATGGCCTTGCCCAGAATTTCAGCCTCGTTGCGCGTCTTTTCATCGACCATTTCATACAGGTCTTCAAAGCGGGTGTTTTCGCGTTTGTTGGAATAGCGGTGCAGCAGGGCCAACCCCAGAAAAATACGTTCCGAATGTTTGAGCCCGCCGAGATTGGCGCGGGTGGCGTTGTCAAAACAGACCTCGGCGCGGTAATCGGGATGCGCGCGCCAGCTGACGTCATGCAGCAGACAGGCAGCTTTGATCAAACGTTTGCGCTGCGGCGAAGCGGATTTGAAAAGCGGCGCAATGAAATCGGACAACACCTTGCCGAAACCGGGGGTGCGGGCATCTTTGGCTTCGGCAAAACGGCAGGCCTCGATCAGGGGATCGCGGTCGCGCAGACGCTGGGGCATCTGTTCGTAAAGCATGCCCTCGCGGATGCCATAGCTGGAAATGGCGATGTCCTTGGGCTTGAAGGTCTTGACCAGCCGCGACAGGACTTCGGCGGCAAAGGGCACCAATGCCATCCGGCTAGAGGACACGCCACTGATCAGGCGCAGTTCTTCGAGGTCGGAATTCTGGATGTGTTTCACGGTGGCGCGCACGGATTTGGCGGTCATGCGATATTCATGAAGCACATGCAGCGGATAGCCCCGACGTACCATATCAATGCGCGCAATCGCCCGCCACGACCCGCCGACAAGGAACAAACGGTCGCGCTGCGCGCCCATTTTTTCAGCCAGTCCCTGCATGACCTCTTTGATATGGGTTTGCCGTGATTTGGCACCGCCCTTGAGATCGCGCAGCTTGAGCGGCCCCAAGGCCGAGGTGACCCGTTTGCCGACGCGGCCTGCTGAAATCTCGGCCAGCTCCATCGAAGATCCACCGATATCGCAGACAAGACCGTAAGCGCCCGGCCAGCCCAAAAGCACACCTTGTGCGGAAAGCCGGGCTTCTTCCTCGCCGTCGATGACCCAGATTTTCAGGCCGGTTTCACGCGCGACCTCGTCGCAGAATGCACGGCCATCCGACGCATCGCGCACCGCAGCAGTCGCCACGACCGTCAGTTCAGCCAGATCCATCCCGTCAGCAAGCTTGCTGAAACGTTTCATCGCCGACAACGCCCGCGCGCGCCCCTGCGGCGACAGATGACCGGTTTCAGCCATGCCAGCCCCCAAGGCGCACATGATCTTTTCGTTATAGAAATACGCAGGCGAACGGGCCGCGCCATCAAACACCACCAGCCGGACAGAGTTCGAACCCACATCGACAACCCCGACCCGGGCAAGCGCACGGGCGGAGGGATCAAGAAACAGCGGTTTTCCGAAAAGCCCCAGATCGGCGACGCCGGTTTCAGGGACAGGGGGGGGCGGATTGGTGTCTTGGCTATCTGCCACAAATGCTCCTGCGGGGCCTTGGTTCAGCTTCAAACTGGCCCAGTTGGGGGGGGAAGGTCAATCGCTAACGGTGCGAGGTGGGCTGTAAAAAGGCGAGGGCCTGCGGCCCTCATGACATTCTGGCGCGTGGGGCGAGGTGAGCCCGGGTGCGGCAATCGGGATCGCGGAGGAAGCCTGCGCCTTCGGCGAGAGTTTATCGGGCAAAATGAAAACGCTGTCAGTCTTCGGTATGGGTCAGTTTGGGCACATCTGAGGCCCCGGCGCTGCCGCGGCCCGAGAGTGAAGGGTTTTCCATGAAAAACCGGTGGCAGCTGAAGGCGAAAACCCCGTCTTGCAAAGGCGGGCGGGTAAAGCTGCCATCGGCGGACATCACCCAGCTTTGTGCTACATCGGCGAGATTGGCCGCCATGATCTGGCTGGTGATCTGTGCCTTGACGGTGGGGTTTTCGATTTCCACCAGGGTTTCGACGCGGCGGGTCAGGTTGCGGCCCATCCAGTCGGCAGAAGACATGAAAACGCGGGCCTTTTTATGGGGCAGGCCATAGCCGTTGCCAAAGCATACGATGCGCGAATGTTCCAGAAACCGGCCCACGATGGATTTGACGCGGATGTTTTCGGACAGGCCTTTGATGCCGGGGCGCAAGCTGCAGATGCCGCGCACCACGAGGCTAATTTTGACTCCGGCCTGCGAGGCTGCATAGAGGGCATCGATGACGTCGGGATCGACGATGGAGTTCATTTTCGCCCAGATCTCGGCGGGTTTGCCGGCGGCGGCATATGTTGCTTCGGCTGCGATCATTTCGAGCAGGCGGGGTTTGAGCGAGATTGGTGAGATGGCCAGATTGTCCAGCGTATCGGGTTGGGCATAGCCGGACAGGTAGTTGAACACTTTGGTGGCGTCGCGCCCCAGTTTCTGGTCGCAGGTGAACAACGACAGATCGGTGTAGATGCGTGCGGTGATCGGGTGGTAGTTGCCGGTGCCATAATGGGTATAGGTGACCAGCTGGTCGCCTTCGCGGCGCACCACGGTCGAGATTTTCGCGTGGGTTTTCAGGTCGATAAACCCGTAAACCACATGGGCACCCGCCCGTTCGAGCCTGCGCGACTGGCGGATATTCGCGGCCTCGTCAAAGCGGGCTTTGAGTTCGACCAATGCGGTGACGGATTTGCCGTCTTCAGCGGCTTCGCACAGGGCTTCGACGATGGGGCTGTCGCGCGAGGTGCGGTAGAGCGTTTGTTTGATCGCCACCACGTTGGGGTCGCGGGCGGCCTGGGTCAGGAAGCGCACGACCATGTCAAAGGTCTCGTAGGGGTGGTGCAGCAGCATGTCTTTCGAGCGGATTGCGGCCAGCATATCGCCGTCATGATCGGTCACCCGTTCCGGCACGCGGGGGGTGAACTGCGGCCACAGCAGATCGGGACGGCTGTCGATCACCAGTTCGGACAGATCGCCAACCCCGATCATGCCGTCGATTTCGATCACATCCTGGGGGCGCACGCGCAATTCGGCCATCACGACGTTTTTCAGCTTTTCCGGAGCACCGGCGGAATGGGTCAGGCGGACGACCTCGCCGCGGCGGCGGCGCTTGAGGGCGACTTCGAACTCGCGCACCAGATCTTCGGCTTCGTCTTCGACCTCGAGATCACTGTCGCGCAGGATGCGGAATTCGAAGTGGCCTTTTAGTTTGTAGCCCGGGAACAGGCCGGGGATGTTGAGCACCAGCAAATCCTCGAGCGGGAGGAACCGCTTGCAGCCTTCGGGGGCGGGCAGGGCCACGAAGCGGTCGATCTTGGCGGGGATCGGCAGCAGCGCTTGCAAGGGGCGTTTATCGGCGGTCCGTTCCAGTTGCAGCGCCAGGGCGTAGCCGGTGTTGGGGATGAAGGGGAAGGGATGCGCGGGGTCGATGGCCAGCGGGGACAAGACCGCGAACACCTGATTTAGAAACACATCTTCGAGATAGGCCAGATCGGCCTGATCCAGATCAGCGGCGCGTTCGAGCATGATGTTCTGCGCGTCCATTTCGGTCATCAGATCGACCAGCGTGTTTTGCTGGGTCAGCATCAGCTTGCGGGCGTCTTCGTTGATCAGCACCAGTTGTTCGGCAGGTGACAGGCCGTCAGCGGCGGGGGTCGTGTTGCCGGCTTGGGCCAGTTCGCGCAGGCCAGCCACGCGGACGGTATAGAATTCATCAAGGTTATTCGCCGAAATCGACAGAAACCGCAGGCGTTCCAGCAAGGGCACGCGGGGGTTTTGCGCCTCTTCGAGGACGCGCCAGTTAAAGCCCAGCCAGCTGAGTTCACGGTTATAAAAACGCCCCGGACCAGAGAGGTCGAGATCGGGCAATGTCTCTGCTTGGGGGAAATCGGCCTTGAGGAAATCTGCTTGGTTCATAGCGGCCTTATGGCGTTGGATTACAACAGAATTATGACAAAAGGAATGGCACGAGTATCGCGCGGTTCAGGCACGGTTGTCCAGCACTTGTGCAGCAAGTGCTCGGGTCAGGGGTTTTTTCTGCGCAAGGCTGGCCGCATCAAGGGCAGCAACAAGCGCACCCGCTGCGGCAAAGGAGCGGTCCATGCGCAACAGCAGATAGGGGATCAGGTCGGGTTTCGGGGTGAGTTGCCGGTCTGCCAGCAGCTTGGCCATTACCGCCGTCAGCAGCATGTCATCGGGGGCATCAAGGGCGGCAGCACCGGCAGCGCCCAACCGGCTGGTGAGGTCCGGCAAGCTCAGGTTCCACCCCGCAACAGGGGGGGTGCCCGTCATCAACAGGCTGTGACCTTCGGCCAGAACCAGATTGTGCAGATGGAAAAGCGCGGTTTCCGCCGCCGCATTGCCCGCGATCGCAGGGACATCTTCGACAGCGACGCTGGTTTGTGCAAGTTGGGGGATATCAGCGGTGGCCAGATCGGCGGCATTGATGATCTGCGCACCGGCCATGGCGGCCCAGACATGGGTCAGGTGGGTTTTACCGGACCCCGCAGGCCCGGTCAGTGCCAGCTTGCGACCGGCCCAGCCCTGCCAGCCGTCAATCATCGCCGCTGCAATCGCGTTGGATGGTGCCACAAAGAAATCATCGCGACCCAGTGCGGTGCGACTGGGAAGAGCAAGGCCAAGTTGTTGTGCCATATCAGTCGACCCGTTCGTCCAAGGTTGCCTGTTCAACGCCTTTGTACAGCACGCTTTCGCGGTATTGTTCGGTCGCGAACCGTGTGACCACGCCAAGTGCGGCAGCAATGGGCACTGCCGCCAACATGCCGACAAAGCCAAAAAGCGACCCGAACATCGACAGCGCCAGAATAAGCCACACCGGGTGCAACCCGACAGAGTTGCCGACCAGTTTGGGGGTCAGGAAATTGCCCTCGATGGTTTGGCCCAGCACAAAGATCGCGGCGACCAGACCGATGGACAGCCAATCGCCCCAGAACTGGAACAGCGCCAGACCGATGGCCAGCACGCCGCCCAACATCGCGCCAAGATAGGGGATGAACGTCACCAGACCTGCGATAAACCCGACCACAAGGCCAAATTGCAGACCCACCAGCATCAGGGCGATGGCGTAATAGGTGCCCAAGATCAGGCAGACCGTGCCCATGCCGCGGATAAAGCTGGCAAGGGTTTTGTCGATGTCGCGTGCCAGGCGGCGGATCACGGGGGCATGGTCGCGCGGCAGCAGGCTGTCGATCTGTGCGACCATGCGGTCCCAGTCGAGCAACAGATAGACGGCGACGACCGGAACGATCACGAACAGCAGCAAGATGTTCAGCAGCGACGCGGCCGAGGCCAGGGCCGTGTTCAGCAATTCGCCGCCGCGTTCCTGAACGGTCGCACCGATGCTGGTGATCGACGTGCGCAAGGTCGATCCTTCGACAAGCAGGGTCGGGAACCGCTCTGTCAGGAATTCGGAGAAATTGCGGGACAGTTCCGGGGCGACCCCGATCAGGTTGATCGCCTGGTTGACCAATGTCGGGACCACCAGCAGGGCCATGAGCACAAAAATCAGGATGGCAAATAGCGTGATCACCGTGGTGGCCATCGCCCGGCTCAGCCCCATAAGTTCAAGACGGTCCGCAACAGGATCAAGGAAATATGCAATCGCGGCCCCGATCAGAAACGGCAGCAGCACATCCCCGGTGAACCAAAGGACCACAAGCGAGACCGCGCCGGCAATCCCCCAGTATTTCAATTGATCTCGAATGGGCAGTGCCATGGGCTATCTCCGAAGACGCGTTCTATTCACATTGCGCACTGGCCCCCGATTTTCAAGGGCAGAGGGCGGGCGATCTGGGGATATCCCCAACACATCGCGGTGTATTTTGGGGCAAGGGGGCCTCCGGCGGGGATTTTGGGCCATTTGGAAATTGAAAGGGGGAATTGATCTGCGACATCTTGGGGATGCGTTTTGAGGATGCATTGGCAGGTTTGGTTTCCGTGCGGGCAGACGCTTGACAATGGGGCGGCAGGCATTGCCACTGTGGTCAGCAAGGAGACCCGATATGCGCAGTGATTTTGACCGTGAACTTGAACAACGTCTGGTGCGCTATGCCGCGATTGACAGCCAAAGCGACGACACCAGCCCGACCAGCCCCAGCACGGAAATACAGTTGAATATGTCGCGCTTGCTGGTGCAGGAGCTGGAAGCGATGGGGGCGGCGGATGTCGAGTTGACAGAATATGGCGTGGTTCTGGCCACGGTACCCGCCACAGTGGAAGGCGCGCCCGTCATGGGGTGGTGCGCCCATGTCGACACCGCGCCGCAGTTCAATGCAACGGGGGTAAAGCCCGTGGTGCATCGCGGCTATAATGGCGGGGATATTACCTTTGCCGATGCGCCGGAGTTGAAACTGTCGCCGGAAAACGCGCCCTATCTGGCCGAAAAGCTGGGCGAGGATATCATTACCGCAAGCGGCACGACCCTGTTGGGCGGCGACGACAAGGCGGGGGTGGCGATCATCATGACCGCCGCGCGGCATTTGCTGGAAAACCCCGAAGTGCCCCATGGCAAGATCCGGCTGGCCTTTACCCCGGACGAGGAAATCGGGCGGGGTGTGGATGCACGTCTGCCGGGCGATATGGCCTGCGATTTCGCCTATACGTTTGACGGGTCCAAGCCCGGCGAGATTGAATACGAGACGTTTTCGGCCGATGGCGCGGTGGTGACCGTGACGGGGGTGTCTGCGCATCCGGGCTGGGCCAAGGACAAGATGGTGAACGCGCTGCATCTGGCGGCGAAAATCCTGATGACCCTGCCGCATGTCACCATGACCCCCGAAACGACGGACGGGCTGGACGGGTTCATTCACGCGACCACCATCAAGGGCGGGTCTTCGGAGGCGGAGATAAAGTTCATCCTGCGTGATTTCGAACGCGAGGCATTGGCGCAAAAGGGCGCGTTGCTGCGCAAGGTCTGCGATGCGGTTCAGGCGTCGGAGCCGCGCGCGCAGATCACCTGCGAGATCACGCCGCAATATAGAAACATGCGATATTGGCTGGAAAACGACATGACACCGGTGGAGCTGGCCCATGACGCGGTACGGGCTGCGGGGATGGAGCCGGTGTCGGTGCCGATCCGCGGTGGCACCGACGGGTCGCGTCTGACCGAGATGGGGCTGCCCTGCCCCAATGTCTTTACCGGCATGCAGGAAATCCACGGCCCGCTTGAGTGGATATCGGTGCAGGATATGGCAAAGGCGTTGCGGGTGGCGTTGGAGCTGGCCAAGCGGGCGGTGCCGTCCTAGCGGTTAGTGTTTGTCGGGGCGGGGTTGATTGAGGTGGGGTTGATTGGGGCGCTGCCCCAAACCCCGGGATATTTAACAGCCGGAGAAGGAGGGGTGTTGGTGATTGTTTCCCTGAATGGTTTGGCATAATCAGGGCCGAAGCCAGTTTGAGAGGATCATCATGCGTCTGTCCCGTTATTTTCTGCCCGTGCTCAAGGAAAACCCGTCGGAGGCGCAGATTGTCAGCCACCGGCTGATGTTGCGCGCCGGGATGATCAAGCAATCCGCCGCCGGGATTTATTCGTGGTTGCCGCTGGGGTTCAAGGTGCTGCGCAAGATCGAAAACATCGTGCATGAAGAGCAGCAGCGCGCCGGGCATATTCCGATGTTGATGCCGACCTTGCAGCCTGCTGATTTGTGGAAAGAATCCGGGCGCTATGATGCCTACGGCCCAGAGATGCTGCGCATCAAGGACCGTCAGGACCGCGATATGCTGTATGGTCCCACTAACGAAGAGATGATCACGGATATTTTCCGCAGCCATGTCGGATCTTACAAGGATTTGCCGCTGACCTTGTACCACATCCAGTGGAAGTTCCGCGACGAGATCCGCCCGCGTTTCGGTGTGATGCGCGGCCGCGAGTTTCTGATGAAAGACGGGTATAACTTTGACCTGACGCAGGAAGACGCGCTGCACGCCTATAACCGTCATCTGGTCAGCTATCTGCGCAGCTATGAGCGCATGGGTCTGCAAGCCATCCCGATGCGTGCTGATTCCGGCCCTATTGGCGGCGATGATACCCATGAATTTCTGGTACTGGCTGAAACCGGTGAGTCGGAAGTGTTCTATGACAGCCAGATCACCGATCTGAATTTCGGCGACCGCGAGATCGATTTTGATTCGGTCGATCAGTGTCAGGCGGTGCTCGAAGAGTTCACATCGCGCTATGCGCGCACCGACGAAACCCATGACGCGGATCTGTTTGCGCAAGTCCCCGCCGAGCGCCAGCGTACCGCGCGCGGCATCGAAGTGGGGCAGATCTTTTACTTTGGCACAAAATACTCCGACGCCATGGGTGCGACGGTTCAAGGCCCCGATGGCAAAGCGACGCCTGTGCATATGGGCAGCCACGGCATTGGCGTCAGCCGTCTGGTGGGTGCGATCATCGAGGCAAGCCATGACGACAAGGGCATCATCTGGCCCGAAGGTGTCACGCCGTTCCATGTTGGGATTGTGAACCTCAAGCAAGGCGACGAAGAGGCCGATACCGCCTGTCAGGCGCTCTATGACAGCATCACCGCCTTGGGTCTTGAGCCGCTTTATGACGACCGCAACGAGCGCGCGGGCGGCAAATTTGCGACGATGGATCTGATCGGTCTGCCCTGGCGGATCACGGTTGGCCCGCGCGGGTTGAAAAACGGGGTTGTTGAGCTGACCTCGCGCAAGACCGGCGAAAGCGAAGAGATGACGCCGGAAGTGGCCGTTGAAAAGGTCGCAGCGATCTATCGCGCGATTGGCTGACAGGGAAACGGGCGCATGCGGGGCAATCTGGGAAAGGATTTCGGATGATCTTGCGTGCGCTGACCCTGGCGGGCGGTTTGGCGGGCGGTGCTGTGACATCGCAATTCCCCGAATATTCGCAGCAATATCTTCAGCGTCTTGGCGGCGCTGTCGATGCGTTGGGGCAGGTGACTGCCGATTTTGACGCGTCTGCGCAGGCGGTCGGCCTGTCGCGGGATGCCGCACTGGCGCAGATGACGGGGACCGTGTTCATGGACCGCCGCCGCGCTGACATGACGACCACATTCCAGCGCTATGACGCCCTGTCGACCGCATTGACCCGGCTTGAGGGGCAGGGCCCGTTCATGCGCGCCTATTCCCTGCCGCAGATGCGCGATGCCCGGATCGCCAAGGCGGCGTGGGATGTGTACCAGCCTGCCGTGCCGTTGAACTTTGCCGGGATGGTGTTTGCTGGCGTGGGGTTTGTGCTGGGGGCGTTGGGGATCGGCCTGCTGTTGCGGCTGCTTGCCCTGCCGTTTCGACGCCGCCGCGCGACCGCCACCTGAACCGCGCCAGTGGCAGCTTTGTGACTGCGCATCGACCCATCACCGCTTGACCCGCTGACCACAAACCAGCAGGTTGCGCGCGACCTATCAGACCGGAGCCCTTTGATGGCCAAACCAGCCCAGACAACACCGCCTTTCGCCCCGTTCGAGTGGATGATCGCATGGCGCTACCTGCGCGCCCGCCGGGCCGAAGGCGGCGTGAGCGTGATGACCTGGATCAGTCTGATCGGCATCACCCTTGCGGTGTTCGCGCTGATTGCCACGCTGTCGGTGCGGTCCGGTTTCAGGGCTGAATTCGTCGGGACCATTCTGGGGGCGAACGCCCATGTGACCGTCTATAATATGGCCACTGTTGACGAAAACGGTGTCAGCCAGACCGGCATTCCCGATTACCTCGAGATGTCGGTGCGGGTTGCACAGGTGCCCGGTGTCACGCAGGCGGCCCCTTTGGTGCGCGGTCAGGTGATGGCGAACAAGGGGCAAGCCAACGCCGGTATCGAGGTTTATGGCATCGAAGGCAGCGATTTGGCCAATATCCCGCGCATTGCCAATCCTGAAACCGGCCTTGGCGATCTGGCGAATTTCGATCAGGGCATCGCCATCGGGTCGGGTGTGGCGCAGGCGCTGCGGGTCGGGCTTGGCGACCGGATCAAGATCATCTCGCCCAATGGTGTGAAAACCGCACTTGGCACCAGCCCGCGGATCAACGCCTATGACGTGGTCTATATCTTTAGCGCCGGGCGCTATGACATCGACCGCACCCGCGCCTATCTGCCGCTGGCCGAAGCGCAGTCATTCTTTAACCGCGAAGGGGTGGCGGACGAGCTGGAAGTCATGGTCGAAGACCCCGACAACGTCGATAATCTGAGCCAGGCCTTGCTGGCTGCGGCGGGGGATCGGGGCATGGTCTGGACATGGCGCGATGCGTCGGGGGCGTTTCTGGATGCGCTGGATATCGAAGACCGCGTGATGTTCGTGATCCTGAGCATCCTTGTGTTGATTGCCGCGATGAACATCGTGTCGGGGCTGATCATGCTGGTGAAAAACAAGGGCCGTGACATTGGCATTTTACGCACCATGGGGCTGAGCGAGGGCTCAATCTTGCGGGTGTTTTTCATCTGCGGGGCGTTTACCGGCATCATCGGCACGGCGATGGGGGTGATCCTTGGCTGTTTGTTCGCGCTTTATGTCGACCAGATCTTTGGTGTGGTGAACTGGCTGTCGGGCGGCACCGCATGGGATGCGTCGGTGCGCGGCATCTATTTCCTGCCCGCCAAGTTGCAATTTGGTGATGTGATGTCGGCGGTGGCCCTGTCGCTGGGCCTGTCGTTCATTGTCACAATCTTTCCCGCACGTCGTGCCGCGCGGATGAACCCTGTCGAGGCTTTGCGTTATGAATGATCCTGTGTTGCGCCTGTCGGGCATATCCAAGGCCTATAATGCGGGCCTTCCGAACGAGGTCACAGTGCTGCGTGGCATCGACCTGACCGTTGCGCCGGGCGAAGTCGTCGCCTTGGTCGCGCCGTCGGGCGCGGGTAAATCGACGTTGCTGCACATCGCAGGGCTGCTGGATACGCCCGACAGCGGGACCGTTGAGATCGCAGGCTTTGACATGACGGGGCAGTCCGATCGCAAACGCACAGGGGTGCGGCGGCGTGATGTGGGGTTTATCTATCAGTTCCATCATCTGCTGCCCGAGTTTTCGGCCGTGGAAAACATCGTTCTGCCGCAGCTTGCCAACGGGGTCGGCAAGGCCGCGGCACAGGCCCGTGCGCTGGAATTGCTGGGTCAGGTGGGGATCGCGCACCGTGCCAGCCACCGCCCTGCCGAATTGTCCGGCGGTGAACAGCAGCGCGTCGCCTTTTGCCGCGCATTGGCCAATGCACCGCGCCTGTTGCTGGCGGATGAACCGACCGGAAACCTGGACCCGACGACCTCGGATCAGGTGTTTGGCGCGTTGATGGAACTGGTGCGCAGCACCGGGCTGTCAGCCGTGATCGCGACCCATAACCTTGAACTGGCCGCACGGATGGACCGCCAGATCCGGTTGGACGCAGGGCGATTGGTACCGCACTAGGCGGGCGCAGTATCAGACCTGCTGCGTCAACCAGACCCCTGCACACATCAGCGCAATGCCCCCCATCCGCGCGGCCCCCAAGGGCGATACCTGCGCGCCGAACAAGCCGAAATGGTCGATGGCGGCAGCACTGAACAACTGGCCCAACAGCACATAAAACACCGCGTTACCGACGCCGAAATGCGGCGCGATAAAGGTGATCGACAAGACATAGAAGGCCACAAACAGCCCCGCCAGAAACAGATGTTTCGGCGCTGCGGGCATCTTGGAAAACCCCTGCGGATTGGTCAGCAAGGCCACGATCAGGCTGGCCCCGAAGGCCACGACAAACAACACTGTCGCCGCCGCTGCGGGGGATCCGATGCGGCTACCCAAGGCCGAATTCAAGGCCGCAAGAATTGGGATGCCGACCCCCGCCAACAACATAATGATCGCATATTGGGCCATCGGATTTCTCAATTTTATCTATTCATTTGACGCAGATCATGGCAAAGCGGCAGGTGAACAGCAAGACTTTGTCTGAGCTTTAAAAGGAAACAAAAATGCGCTTGCCCCTGATCACTCTTGTGCCTTGTGTGCTGGCCATCGCCGCCTGCGTCGAACCCACCATGCCAGAGCGGCCCGAGGGTGCTGCATTTTTTGCCGAGAACTGTACCGCGTGCCACGGCACATCCGCGCGCGGGGATGGCCCGCTGGCGGGCAACCTGACAACCACCCCGCCGGACCTGACCCTGCTGTCGCGCAACAATGATGGCCGGTTCCCGCAGACCAAAACGCTGGCCTATATCTATGGCGACCCGCAGGAAAACCACCTGACCCGGGTGATGCCCAACTTTGGCAAGGACATGGCGCTTGATCTGGTGCCGGTTGATCTTGACGGGCAACTTACGCCGACACCGCGCATTCTGGCCGCCCTGCTGGTGTACCTCGAAAGCATCCAGCGCTAGTCGCAAATCCCGTTCAATTCGACCCCGTCCCACGGCATCCGCACCGCATAGGCGCGGCTTTGGGGCAGGGGGGCGACCGGCATGGCCTGTGAAATCAACGCATGCAGCCGCTTGGTGCGCGGCGCTTGGGGGGCCAGCGCACGGCAACAGACGAATTCCTCGACGATGGCCCCTTGCTGTTCAAAGGCAAAGTCATGGAACTGCGGTTCGGCTTGCAAATCAAACAGATAGGGATCAGCCCCGCCCCCGTGTTCCCGCGCAGCCCGCAGCGGCGAATAGCCCGTTGTGGCGCGGTTTTGCCACTGCCAGACATGGGTCAGCTCGTGGCTGAAAATCATCGCCGCAATCAGGCCGATCTTGTCGGGATAATCGGGCAGATAATCTTCCAGATACCAATCCTTGTCGAAGAGCACCGTGTTCCACAACGCAATGGCGGCGGGCTTGGTCGTGATGACCTCTCCCACCTTTTCGGGGGGCAGAATACGTTCGCGGCAGGTGGTGCGCGGGCGGGCCTTGCGGGTCATGGTCACAGCCTTGGACGGTGCCCCGTCATGCAGCCGCGCCTGCCGGAAATTCAGCGTGTCGCCCATAAGTGTCTGGGCAAATGCCTGTTCGTTATCCGTCAACGGACGCCCGCAAGAGGCCAGCAACAGCAAAAGGATCAGGGCGCGTTTCATGATCCCAAGTTGAGTGAATTGCCGCCCCCCTTCAAGCAAATTCCGCGTTACCGCGCAAAGGTCGCCGTGGCCAGTGCGACAGGCTTGCCCGAGGGTTCTGCGATGATGGTGCAGCGGGTGAAGATCATCGACCGGCCGGCGCGCGTCACCTCGGCCTCGGCGCGCAGGGAATCCCCGCTGGCGGGGCGCAGGAACTGGGTATCAAGGGTGACCGTGCCGACGGGGGTCAGCGCATCCAAATGCCCCATGCAGGCCATGACCATCGCCGTGTCGGCCAGTGCTGTCATCGCCTGACCCGACACGATCCCGCCGGTGCGGTTCAGGTCTTCGGTGATGGGGATGGACAGGACGGTCTTATGGGGACCGATTTCCGTGACCGTGGGGTGCAGCGCCATGACCCAAGGCGCAAAATGGTCGCGGAGAATGGTTTGGGCGGTTTCAGGTGTCATGATGCGGGTCCGGAGTTTGGGCTGGGGTGCGAGTGAGTGAAATGCACGTCTCTTTGTCCTTCTCGAATTCAAGAAAAAGCTAGTATGAATTGAACCCTGACAGGTCTAGGCCTAACTCCATTGTTGTGAACAACTCGAGGAAATACTGATCTATTGGATCAGGAACATCCAAAAATCTAAAACTCATACCTTTGATTGCGTTAATTTCATCCTTAAATGTCTCACCATATAAGGGATGCTCAACGATAGACTGCCTGCTATTTTCGGATTTGTAAGTAGCCTTCGCTATTTCAATGTGTCTCGTTCTCGTTCGCTTCAATGCAAAAGAAGCGGAATTGTGAGATTGTGTTACATGCGCACGAAAGCGGCTTTGAAGGTTGCGGGTTCGTCCAACATAAACAGGTAAACCGTTTTCGTAGAGTATATAAATACCTGATCTTCCATGATCAATTTTGTCGACCCTAAATTTCAAGAGAGGTTCAATCACTAGTTCGCTGAAAAATTTTGGAGCATTAGATGTATAGTCCGAATAGCGTTTCCCCTCAAACATCCAACTCCTCCACAAACTGCGCGTTGTCCTGAATATACTGGTAGCGCAGTTCGGGCTTTTTCCCCATCAGACGTTCGACCAGATCGCCGGTCTCTCCGGGCACGTCTTCCTGCACGGTCACGCGGATCAGTTTGCGGGTGTTCGGGTCCATCGTGGTTTCTTTCAAATCCTTGGCGTCCATCTCGCCCAAGCCTTTGAAGCGTTGCAGGTCGATCTTGCCTTTGCCGCCCAGACCCTTTTCCAGCCACAGGTCCTTTTCTGCGTCATCAGACACGTAAACGCGCTTGGCCCCTTGGGTCAGACGATACAGCGGCGGGCAGGCCAGATACAGGTGGCCTGCGTCGATCATCGGGCGCATCTGGGTAAAGAAGAACGTCATCAGCAGCGCGGCGATATGCGCGCCGTCGACATCCGCATCGGTCATGATGATGATCTTGTCATAGCGCAGATCGTCCAGCACGAATTTGCTGCCCATCCCGACGCCAAGCGCCTCGCAGAGATCGTTGATTTCGGCGTTGGTGTTCAGCTTGCCGGAGGCAGCGCCCAGCACGTTGAGGATCTTGCCCTTGAGCGGCAACAGCGCTTGGTTCACACGGTTGCGCGCGCCCTTGCCGGACCCGCCAGCCGAGTCGCCCTCCACGATGAACAATTCGGTGCCTTCGCGGGTTTTGCTGGTACAATCGGTCAGCTTGCCGGGCAGGCGCAGCTTTTTGGTGGCTGTCTTGCGGGCGGTTTCCTTTTCCTGACGGCGGCGCAGGCGTTCTTCGGCGCGCAGGACAAGGAAATCAAGGATCGCACCGGCAGATTTCGTATCCGCCGCCAGCCAGTTGTCAAAGTGGTCGCGCACGGCGTTTTCGACCATACGCTGCGCGTCAACGGTGGCCAGCCGGTCTTTGGTCTGGCCCACGAATTCAGGCTCGCGGATGAAACACGACACCAGCGCACAGCCGCCCGTGATCAGGTCGTCGCGGGTGATGGTGCCGGCCTTTTTATTGCCGACCAACTCGCCGTATGCCTTGACCCCTTTCAGGATCGCAGACCAGAAACCGGCCTCGTGGGTGCCGCCTTCGGGGGTGGGGATGGTGTTACAATACGACTGGATGAACCCGTCGCGTGACGGCGTCCAGTTGATCGCCCATTCGACCTTGCCCGGCGCGTTGAATTTCTCGCGGAAATCCACTGTCCCGCCAAAGGGGGCTTCGGCATAGGTGGTTGATCCGCTTAGGGTTTCGTTCAGGTAATCGGCCAGACCGCCGGGAAAGTGGAAGGTTGCCTCGGTCGGGGTGTCGCCATCGGTCTGGGCGCATTTCCAGCGGATTTCGACGCCGGAAAACAGATAGGCCTTGGACCGCGCCATCGCAAACAGCCGCGCAGGTTTCAGTTTCAGCGCGCCAAAGATGTCGGGATCGGGGTGGAAGGTCACTGCCGTGCCACGCCGGTTCGGGGCGGCACCGATCTTGACCAGCGGCCCTTGGGGTTTGCCGCGCGAAAATTCCATCGCGAACAGTTCACGGTTCCGCGCCACTTCGACCCGCAGATGGTCGGACAGCGCGTTCACAACCGACGAGCCAACCCCGTGCAGACCGCCCGACGTCTCGTACGAATCGCCCGAGAATTTGCCGCCCGCGTTCAGGGTGCAAAAAATGATCTCGAGCGCGGATTTGGTCGGGTCTTTGGGGTGCGGGTCAATCGGGATGCCGCGCCCGTTGTCGCGCACGGTGACATGGCCGTTCTCGTGCAGCTCCAGCTCGATCCATGTGGCATGGCCCGCAACGGCCTCATCCATCGAGTTATCGATGATTTCGGCGACCATGTGATGCAATGCGCGGTCGTCCTTGCCCCCGATATACATACCGGGGCGCAGACGGACGTGCTCCATATCCTCGAGCACCTCAATGGATGAGGCGTCGTATTCCTTGGCCGAGGGCTGCGTACCGGAAAGAAGATCGGACATAGGGGGCCTGCCTGTCTGTTGCTTTTTGTTAGGGTCTTACTATGCCAGAGCCCGCAGGGCGGGGGAAGGGCGGATGATGTCGTAAACCGGCGTTTTCGGTCGGAATGATCCTGTTATCAGCGCTACAAATCTACCCCAAAGCCAGGTTTCCCATGCCACAGACCACAACCCTACGTTACGTGCCGAACTGGCGTTACATGCTGCAGGAATGCGACGCGCTGTAACGCTATCTGCCCGCAGGCGGCAGCGACAAGACCAAGACCCACCAGCGCAAGGCCCGCGAAGCGATTGCGCGGCTGATCAAAAACAACGCCGAAGTCCGCCTGCAACCGCGCACCGGCGCTGCTGGCCCATGCGTGGCTGGGCGAAGCTGCGGATTTGCACGACCGGTAAAGGGTGTCACCCGCCCGAAGAAATAGCGCGCAAACGGCGCTTCAAAGCCAGTTCAAAATCGCGTCTGCGACCTCGCGTGGCTTTTGATGGTGCAGCCAGTGATCCGCCCCCTTGATGGCAATGCGGGTCAGGTCGGGGGCATAATCCTCAAGCCCTTGGGTCGATGCGGGCATCAATGCCGTGTCGTCTTCGCCCCAAATCAGCAGATGCGGGCAGCGCACTTGCAACCGTGCCGGATCAAAGGCCAGCGCATCGTCTATCGCCTCTCCGGTGTGCCCCAGTTTCAGGGGCGAGGCGCGGTACCAGTTGACCATGCCGCGCAGGCCTGCCGCATCGCGCCATGCCGCCTTGTACCCCGCAAGCGTGTCCCCTTGCAGCCAATCCATATCCATATGCGCCGAAAACAACCCCATCAGTTTGGCGAAACCATCGGCGGCCAGAATGTCTTCTGACCCTTCGCGGCGCAGGAAATGGATGTATTGCGAGGCATCGGTTTGCAGCCCGCCCTTGGCCAGTTCGCGCTGGAACGGGGCAGGGTGGACGCCGTTCATGATGATCAGTTTCGACACCAGTTCGGGCCGCCCGATCGTCAGCGCATAGGCCACGGACGCCCCCCAGTCATGGCCCAGCAGGATCACCGGTTCGTCCCCGATCAACGCGGCCATATCCGACACCAGTTGCGACGTCTTGTACTGCGCGACTTGGGCCGGTCGCCAGCTTTGACCATAGCCGCGCTGGTCTGGGGCGATGCAGTGAAACCGCGTCGCCAGCAGCGGGGCCAGATCGTTCCACGCGCCGGAATATTCGGGAAAACCGTGCAGCATCAGCAGCTTCGGCGCGTCTTTGTCCCCCCAATGGCGGATAAAAAACGGGTGTCCGTTCAGCTCGACTGTTTCGGTCCAATGGGCTGTCATCTGGTTTCCCCTCCTCGAAAAATGCGTCTTATCGTGCTGGCAAATGTTCCAGCGTCAGGCCCAATGCCGTGCCTTGGGCAAACCCCTGCCAGCTGCCATCCAGAAACGGTGCCAGTGCCTCGCCGCGCAAATGCATCCCCATAAAGGCCGCTGCGAAGTGCTGGGCGATGTTGTTCATCCGCAGGGTATCCCACACCGCATCTGCATAATGGTCAAACGGGGCCCAGCCCAGCACATCGGACATGGCCCAGCTTTCCGACGGGGCCGGAATGGGGGCGGCGGCGTTATGGCCCGCGTTCTGAAAGCTTAACAAATAGCGGTCGCTGGCGGCACCCTCGAACAAGCCACGCATCGCGGCATAGTTCGACACATCATCTGAGGTGCCCGCCATCATCAGCATCGGCGTGTCCATCTGCGCGATACCGGCCGCATCCCACATGCCTTGCGCATTGCCCCAAGGGCCAATCGGCATGATGGCTTTCAGACGGGGGTCGCGCAGAGCCGCGTGGCTGTCGGACCCTGCCAGATGCTGCGCCAATGCGCCGCTGTCGCCCGCGCGCGGGTGATCCAGTGCGGTCGCTGCCAGCCCCGCGCCGCCAAATACCAACGCGCCGTAGCCGCCCATCGAATAGCCGACCAGCCCGACGTTTTCGCAATCCACCAGATTGCCCAGATCTCCGCCCAGCATCGCCATCCCGTCAATCACCCCGCGCTGGTCCAGCGGGCGGTTCACCAAGGTGACATCAAACGCCTGCTGGTCCTCATAGGTGCTGCCCGCATGGTCGGCTGCGGCCACGACATAGCCTTTTGCGGCAAGACTTTCGGCCAGATGACCCAGCAAGAACCGGTTGCCCGGATACCCGTGCGAGATCACGATCAAGGGCGCGGTTCCCTGCGCGGGCCGGGCATTGCGGCTGGCCGATCCGTGCAACAGGGTGGGGGTCACACCGTCACGCAGCAGCGTGTGATAGACGGTGCCGGGCGATGTATCGGCATGGGCCGGGTACCAGATTTCTGTCGTCAGCGTCCTGCCTGCATGGATGTCGATCTCGTGGGTGGTGACCCCGATGGGGCGCGGCCCGCGTGCGGCAAGGCTGGGCGCGTCGGGGCGGATAAGGTCGATACGATTGTGCATGGTTGGCCCCTTTGGTGATGCGCGCAGTGTGATGGGTAAACTGTGACGCGCAGCCTTGGGTTAGGCAAGCGTGACGCGGCGCGACGGTGCGCGGATTGAAAAACCCCGGCCGTTTCAAAAAACACCCAGATGAACCGGGTCCGGTCCCTCTTTCCCTTGCGCAAATGCTGGCGTAAGGCTGGCAGATGACAACCAAAATGACATATCCCGGCCACGCCCGCGCAATCGCTGTGATGGGGTTGCCGCTTGTTGGTGGCCATCTGGGTCAGGTCGCTATCGGCGTGACCGACACGGTCATGGTGGGCTGGTACAGCGTCGAGGCGCTGGCCGCTGTGACCCTCGCCAGTACCTATTTCTTTGTTCTGCTGATCTTTGGATCGGGCTTTGCCTGGGGCGTGATGCCCATGGTCGCCGCGTTCGAGGCCGAAGGCGATGAGACCAGCCTGCGCCGTGCCACCCGCATGGGGCTGTGGCTGTCGCTGGGTTTTGCCTGTCTGGCGCTGCCCTTGATGATCTGGTCGCGTCCGGTGATGGGGCTGATGGGGCAAGATCCTGCATTGGCCGAAATGGTCGGCCAATATTTGGCGATTGCGGGGTGGGGCATCATTCCGGCCCTGCTGGTGATGGTGCTGAAAAGCTATCTTGCCGCGCTGGAGCGGACCCAAGCCGTGTTCTGGATCACCATTCTGGCCGCCATCGCCAATGTGCTGGCGAATTACGCGTTCATTTTCGGCAATTGGGGCGCGCCTGAACTGGGCATTCGCGGTGCCGCGATTGCGTCGCTGGGTTCGAACGCCGTCGCCTTGCTGGCGGTGATTGTCTATGTGTTGAAAGCCTTGCCCGAGCATCAGATATTTGTGCGCCTGTGGCGGCCCGATTGGGATATGCTGGCACGCGTGTTCCGTTTGGGTCTGCCCATCGGCTTCACCGGCCTAAGCGAAGTCGGCCTGTTCGCGGCATCGGCTGTGATGATGGGCTGGCTGGGCACCGTGGCACTGGCGGCCCACGGGATCGCCCTGCAACTGGCGTCGATCACATTCATGGTGCATCTGGGCATCAGCAACGTCGCCACGATCCGCGCGGGCAATGCCTATGGCCGCCGCGAGCCCGATCATCTGGCAAAAGGTGCGATCACCAGCACCGCCATGTCGGTCTTTATCGCAGCGCTGACGATTGTGATCTTTGTGCTTTGGCCCGAACCGCTGATCAACCTGTTCATGCAGCAGGACGAACCGGCGCGTGACAAAATCCTTGCAGTGGGCGTGGGGCTGCTGGCCATGGCCGCGCTGTTCCAGCTTGTCGACGGCGCACAGGCCGTGGCGCTTGGGCTGCTGCGCGGCGTGCAAGACACCAAGATACCGATGATCCTTGCCGGCATCAGCTATTGGCTGGTCGGTATTCCCGCGTCCTATCTGTTGGGCTTTGTTGCCGGGCTGGAGGGCATCGGCGTCTGGCTGGGGCTGGTCATCGGGCTTGGCGTGGCGGCGGTCTTGCTGAACCTGCGGTTCTGGGGGGCGTCGATGCGCAGCCTGCGTAGCGCCCCCGAAGAACAGTCCTAGGTCATCCGGTCGGCTTTCTTGCGCACAAGCGTGCTGCGCAAATCATGCATCGCCAGCAGCAACGCATCGGTCACCTGTTCAAGCTGGTCGTCAGTCGCCTTGGACTGCACCCATTGCGTGGTCAGGTTCAGATAATCGATGGCGCGGTGGATGTCGTCCATGTCGCGCTTTGCCAAAACGGCCATGCGTTCATCCATCCACGCCCGGATATGCGCCACATCCTCGTCCGACAACACGCGGTCGCCTTGGGTCTTGATCTCGCCATTGCGGATATTGGCGATGGCGATCTGGTCCATCTCGATCCGGCGCTGGCGATTTTCAGTATCAATCCGAAACACCGCCGCCCCGTTTTCACGAATACGAAAGTAATATTCTGGCAGTTCGCTCGACATCTAAGTGGTTCTCCAGACGGGCATTTGCGTAATCCATAGCCAATTCCGCGTTACAATTGAATGGCTAATAGATGAATTTTCCCTGAAGACATGGCGGGACCGCAAGCGCATTGCTTGCACCAAACGGTCCCGCGTGTCTCGGATCAGTCCGGCAGCCTACCCAATGCCGGACCCAAATCCCTTACTTCATCGCGGCGCAAAAGCCCTGAATCCGGCTGCATGCTTCCTTCAGCGCTTCGTCCGAAGTGGCATAGCTGATGCGGAAGTTCGGGCTAAGCCCGAAGGCCGCGCCAAACACCACCGCCACGCCGGTTTCCTCCAGCAGGGCGGTCGCGAATACCTCGTCATCGGTGATTTTTGTGCCTGCCGCCGATGTCTTGCCGATCAGCCCCTTGATGGACGGATAGACATAGAACGCCCCTTCGGGCTTGGGGCAGATCACCCCGTCGATCTGGTTCAGCATGTCGACAACCAGATCACGGCGACGCGCGAACATCTTGTTGTTTTCAGGGATGAAATCCTGCGTCCCGTTCAGCGCCTCGACGGCCGCCCACTGGCTGATGGTGCAGGGGTTCGACGTTGATTGCGACTGGATTTTCCGCATCGCCCCGATCAGCTTTTCCGGACCTGCGGCATAGCCGATCCGCCAGCCGGTCATCGCATAGGCCTTGGACACACCGTTCATCGTCAAGGTGCGGTCATACAAGGCCGGTTCAACCTGCGCAGGGGTGCAGAATTTGAAATCATCATAGGCAAGATGTTCGTACATGTCGTCGGTCAACACCCAGACATGCGGGTGACGCATCAACACATCCGTCAGCGCCTTGACCTCGTCCCAGCTATAACCGGCACCGGTGGGATTCGACGGCGAATTGAAGATGAACCACTTGGTCTTTGGCGTGATCGCGGCTTCCAGCGCCTCTGGCGTCAGTTTGAAATCATTCTCGAGCGTGGCAGGCGCGATCACCGGTTCGCCGCCCGCCAGCAAAACCATATCGGGATAGCTGACCCAATAAGGCGCGGGAATCACGACTTCTTCGCCGGCGTTCAGGGTGGCCATCAATGCGTTATACAACACCTGCTTGCCGCCCGTGCCGACACTGATCTGCGCGGGAACATAGTCCAACCCGTTGTCACGCTTGAATTTTGCGCAAATCGCCTGCTTGAGCTCCGGAATGCCATCAACGGCGGTGTATTTGGTTTTACCGGCCTTGATGGCGGCAATCCCTGCGTCCTGAATATTCACAGGCGTGTCAAAATCAGGCTCTCCGGCACCAAGGCCGATAATATCGCGCCCTGCGGCCTTTAGTTCGGCGGCTTTTTGGGTCACGGCGATGGTGGGGGACGGTTTGACGCGTGCGAGTGTCTTGGACAGCAGTTCCATTTCGGCCTCAGTTTGATATGTATACGCCATACTCATAGGGCTGACCCCCGCACCGTTCAAGCAACAACGGTGTCAAAAAGGAGAGATGCAGTGACTGAGAATCAAGATTGGTATGGCCCGGATGCGGCCACTTTCGGGGACCGCGTCGCAGCAGCACGTGAAAACTCTGGGATGTCACAGGCCGCCTTGGCCAAACGTCTGGGCGTGAAACAGTCAACCCTGCGCGGCTGGGAAGACGACCTGTCTGAGCCACGCGCCAACCGGCTGTCCACTTTGGCGGGCATTCTGGGCGTGTCGATGATGTGGCTGATCAACGGCGAAGGCGAGGGGCTGGATGCCCCCGAAGAAGGCCCGTCCGCCGATGCCAGCGCAAGGGATGTGCTGAACGAATTGCGCGAGTTGCGCAGCGATATGTTGAAACGAGCAGAGCAACTGGGCCGTCTTGAAAAACGCCTGCGCACCGCTTTGCAAGGAGAATAAAATGGCCGAACTACGCGAACACAAGGTCAAACGGCTGCACATGCGTTCCATGCGGCGCGGAATAAAAGAGATGGATTTGATCCTTCCATCCTATGCCGCGACACGGTTGGAAAGGATGGATGACGCCACTTTGTCCCTGTATGACGAAATGCTGAGCGAAAATGATCATGATCTTTATCAATGGGTTACGGCGCAAACTTCACCGCCCGAAGCCTTTGCCGCGATGATCGGGGAAATCCGCGCCCACATCGCCGCCAACCCGCTTTAGCGCGCCTGTTTTGGGCCGCTCACGCGGCTCATGACAAGCATCTATCTGGTTTAACGATATATTTCTCTTTTTTGTTCAGGTTCCGGCAAAGCAATTCCAGTCGGAGAGAGATTATGAGTATCCAAGACCCAATCGCCCTGCCGGGTTCGCAAAAGGGGTTTATGGTCGGCTACCTAGAGGCGCTTAGCCTTGTGGAGCGATTGCACCGGCTTTTGCTGGATGTGATCAAGGACGAATTCGAACGGGTCGGCGCGCTCGAGATCAACGCCGTTCAGGCGCTGTTGCTGTTCAACATCGGCGACAACGAAGTCACCGCCGGAGAGCTGAAAACCCGCGGATATTATCAGGGCAGCAACGTCAGCTATAACCTGAAAAAGCTGGTCGATATGGGTTATATGCATCACCAGCGCTGCGAAATCGACCGCCGGTCGGTGCGTGTGCGCCTGACCGAAAAGGGCCGCAAAATCCGCGATGTCGTGTCCGACCTTTTTGCCCGGCACGCGGTCGGTCTGGAAAGCAAAGGCGTGCTCGGACCCGCCGGGGTGGAGGAAATAACCCACTCGCTCAAGCGGATGGAACGGTATTGGACGGATCAGATCAGGTATATCTACTGATCAATTTCTGTGCGGGGCGCGCATCAAATCACATTGCATTGCGGCCGTCTTTGGTCTGGACGCCTGAGCCTGACCACCCCATGATCCCGACACGCAAAACAGGGATCACACCATGCAACCGCTGCGCCTCGCTTCGTTCTCGACACAAAACAAGGGGGGCAACCCTGCGGGCGTCGTCATCGCGCCACAGCACCCTTCCGAAGACGAGATGCGCAAGATCGCGGCGGATCTGGGGTATTCCGAAACCGTCTTTGCCCATCCTCAGGGCGATGCCTGGCGCGTGCGGTATTTCTCTCCCGAAAGCGAGGTGCCGTTTTGCGGTCATGCCACCGTGGCTTTGGGGGCTGCATTGGCCAGTGCGCAGGGCAACGGCATGTTCAAACTGACCCTGAACGACACGGCCATCACCGTAGAAGGGCACAACCAAAACGGCCAGATGCACGCGGCCTTGCAATCTCCCGCGACCCATAGCGCGCCCGCTAAATCAGGTCTGACGGATGCCGCGTTGTCGCTTCTCGGCTTGCAAAAAAGCGATCTTGATCCCCGGTTTATCCCCACATTTGCCGGGGCAGGGGCCACACATCTGATCCTTGCCCTGAAAAGCCGGGATAGATTGGCCGCGATGTCCTACGATCTAGCTGCGGGTCGCGACCTGATGCGGGCCCACGGGATTGTCACGATCGCGCTGGTCTGGGTCGAGGACAACCAGCGCTTCCACGTCCGCAACGCCTTTGCCTCTGGCGGGGTGATCGAAGACCCCGCAACCGGTGCTGCCGCCGCCGCATTCGCAGGGTATCTGCGCGATATCAAATGGCCGCATGGTGGCAAAATCACCATCATCCAAGGCGAGGATATGGGCGCGAAATCCATCATCACCGCCGAAATCCCCGATGAAAAAGGCGCGTCCATTCGCGTGTCAGGCGAGGTGCGGCAAATCTAGTCCAGCGACAGATCCGACACCGCCAACACCTCCAGTTCGCGCAGCAGCTTGCGGGTCATCGCGGCCTCGTAATCGTCAAACCCCAAGGCCGTTTCCACAAATGCATCCGGCCCGGTGATCACTTCGGCCCTGAAATAGGACGACAATTCGCCAATTTCGCCCTGACCTTGCCCCCCGAAACCGCTGCCATCCGCCCCGATGACCAGCGCATTCACCGTCACCCCGCGCGCCGAAATTGCGTCTTTCACGTCGCGGGGGCGGGGGCCAAGATTGGATTTTCCATCCCCCGAAATATCCAGGGTGCGCTTCCAACACGCGGGCTTTTCATCCAGATAAACCGCACCAAGGGCCATCGCCGTGCCTAACGCCGTCCCCGGCGACACATCGCGCCGCGCAGTTTGCTGCAAAGTCTCGATAAACCCGTTCAAACTGGCGGCATCCACCATCGTCACCCAGGGCGCAATCACCGCCTGATCCGACGGGCCGCTCCATTCATATACCATCACAGATACCGGCGCGCCGGGTGATGACAACAGCGCATCGCGCACCGCCACATTGTCAAAGGCGGCGGCCAAGCCGTTGATCTGCAAGCGATACTCCTGCGCATCGACGGACCCCGACACATCCAACCCAAGCGCCAGCGCCTGACGGCAGGCGGCATGGGCAGGTCCGGCAAAAGACAGCGCCAAGATGCAGGCAACCGTGCGGATCATCCCGCCCCCGCTGGCGTATCCAGCGACCCGATTGCGGGCGGCGTCAATTCGCGCTCCAGCTTGATTTGCAAGGCGCGTCCGTAATCGTCAAACCCGTTGGCCACGACCATAAACGCCCCCGGCCCGTGCAAAACCTCGGCCTGATAGAACGCAATCAACCCGGTTTCGGCCTCGAAATCGGCGGCGTTCACCACCAGACCGTTCACCGTCACCTCGTTAAAGGGGAACTCGGAATAGGCCGCTTGCGGCCCGAAGCCTTCGTTATTCTGCCCGTCCCCCGCCATATCAAGCGTCTTGTACAAACAGGCGGGCGCGCGGTCCAACAGCCCCGCACCAAAGCCCAAAGCGTAACCCATCGCGGTTGGAAAGTCACTGTGGCTGCGGGTGCTTGTCGCCACGGTTTCGGCGGCGCGCAGCAGATCGGCCTGCGTGTCAATCAAGGTCCAATCCAGGATCAGCTCCTGGTTATAGCGGCCCGACCATTCGTAAACCGCCAGCGCCACCGGCAGATCCGAGGCGAAAAACGCCTGTGCCACAGCGTCCGACACCAACGCCGACGCGGTGCCGCCGCGCTGCAAACGATCTTCTGCCGCATCGACAGAACTGGACACGTCCAGGGCCAGAACCAACGCCAACCGGCACCCCGCCGCCGAAACGGCGACAGGGAAAACCAGCAATGCGGTGGCCAAGGACGCGACCCTGAACATCAGCCTTACCAGTGACCGACATTTTCCATGCTGGCCCACGGCTCTGCCGGTTCCAGCGCGTCACCTTCTTGCAGCAGTTCGATCGATACATTGTCGGGCGACCGCACAAAGGCCATATGCCCGTCGCGGGGGGGGCGGTTGATCACGATGCCGTTGTCTTGCAGAATTTTGCAGGTGTCATAGATGTTTTCGACAGTATAGGCGAGATGCCCGAAATGGCGGCTGTCATCGGGCAGGGCGTCATCGCCATCCCAGTTATAGGTCAGTTCAACATCGGCATGGCCGTCGTTCTGTCCGGGGGGGCACATGAACACCAGCGTAAAGCGCCCGCCTTCGTGGTCCATGCGGCGACGCTCGACCAGGCCAAGCAATTCGTAAAATGCCTTGGATTTTTCCAAGTCTTTTACGCGCACCATTGTGTGAAGATATTTGATCGGCATGGAGGTCCTACTTTCTGGTCTGTGACGGACGCTAAAAGAGGGATTGTACCCCAATTTGCAGTCCAAGATTTCTTGTCTCAAAGCGGGTGACGTTCGACGATGTCTGGCTCGCTTCCAATGTGAATTTAGGGGCAAAGCCGTAACTGTCAAAATCTACCATCAAAAGAGACGCAGAAACTGACGTTTTTACGTCGCGCCGTGCCTCGGCCCCGTAAATCGCATGGTCATATTGGCTGATACTGCTGCCAAGCGCCAGTTGCCCCTGACCGCCAAGGATCGGTTTTGCATGGGTATAGGTCACGCCAAACCCCGCCTTAGTATGGGTCAGCGCGGCACTGTCGGTATCTGTGCGGCCGATCTGGGTGCTCCAAGACAGGGCGGACCCGCCTTCCAAAGGCCGAAACCACTGCGCGCTTAGGTCTGCTGTCACGCCCGACCGGCGGGCATTGTCCTTGCGGTCTGAATATCCCGCAGAGGCAGCCCAAGTGAATTGACGCCGCTCGGGGCGGGCATAGCTTTGCTTCCACATCACGCGCACTTCGTCAGCCAGCGGCGTTTCAGATGTCCACAACCGGCCAAAGCTGACAGCGACAGTCTGGCGCGGGGCATCGGGACCGGAAATGAAATCGCGCCCGACAGTGCCCTCTAGCCGCCGATACGAGAAATCCGACGCCTCAACCCCCGCAGGCACGGCGTCGTCGGTAAAGGTGACGTGGTTTTCTGTCCAGCGCAGGGCGATGAAATCGCGCTTTTTCTGGCTTTGCGACAAGGTATAGCGCAGGTTTAAATCGCTGGTGAATTCGACCCCCGACAGCGGCACAGCCGACGGATCGGTGAACACCAGACCGCCCAACACCAGCGTATTGTCGCGGGGCGCGTTGTTGACGTTATCGCTGGGGGTGACGGCAAATGACAGGTTGACCGACCAGGGGTTGGTCTTGCGCACAAATCCGTAATCGCGAATGGCGCGGGCGCGCAGGGCAGGGGTGGGGGCCACATGGGTGGCGCGCCGTAACCAGATTTGCGCACGGGTTTTCTTGCCCTCGGACGACAGCGCCTGCGCCATCGTGATGGACGCGCCATATCGATCCTGATCGGTCTTGGCCGACGCCCATGCCTGCCGTGCTGCCTTTTGCGCCTCGGGATAGCGTTTCAGCGTACGCATCGCCTGGGCGTGGATCAACAGGCCGGTCGTGTCCTGCGCATCACGTTTGAGCAAGACCGTCGTGATGTCGGCGGCCGCCTGCGCCTGGCCGCCCACTAGCAAGCGGGCGGCTGCAATGCGGGCTTCGTCGGGGTTCAATGTGGTTTGCGCCACACTGACCCCGGCCAGACAGACCCACGCCAGAAGCGGGGCAAGCCGCATCAGTCGGTGCATTCCGGCGCGGTCTTGCAGGTCACGACCACGCTGCCGACCTCGCGCATGCCTGCGCCTTCGACAAACACAATGCCCGCGATCTCTTCGGCACCGGGGCCGGCGAACACGCCGCTCCAATTGCCTGTCGCGCTGATTTCGCCGCCCTGATAGCCGTCATTCAAGGTCTGCGTGCCGCCTGTCACCTCGACGGCGGTGCCAGACTTGATCGTGCCTGTGGTGCGGTCGATCTCGCTGTTGGCAAAAGACACAATACCGTCGAGCGCACCCAACGGCTGACCCGCAGTGTCATAGAGCGTGCGGTTGCGCACCACCCCCCCCACGGCACCAACCTCGTCAAAGTCCCCAAAGTCGGCCGTCATCTCCATGCCACCTGTGACATAATACAACTCGGCCACCGGATTGTCGTTATCATCGGTGGTCCGAACGACACGCACCGCGGCATATTCACCCGAATAGGAATATATCCCGGTTGCAGGCACCGCCGTGTTGCCGCTGACCCGCTGCGCACCGGCCCCGCCGAAACCGAATTCGATATATGCGTTCGATTGCGTGGCCCCGGCCTGAGACAGGCCTGAATCAGACCGTCGGAAAACCGCGAAATACCGGAATTCGTTACTGTCGGGCGCGGGGTCGCTTTGGTAGGCGGCAAACCCGTTGCTAAAGGCCGTATCTTTGATCCGCACATAGGTGTTGTTGGGATCGTCAAACGGTATGTTGTTGATCGTCAATTCGTCCTTGTCAGCGTCATAGGTGATGCTGTTGGCGGTCAGATTCTGATTGTCGGTGTTCAGATAAACCGAACCGGGGGCGGTATCGCCCGCTCCGCCGTCTGTTGTGTCGGTCTCGCCATTAAACGGAGTGCCATCGCCACATCCCGCCAAGCCAAGACAAAGCACGAGCCCTGCTGCGCCTAATTTCATATCTGTCTGCCTCGAATTTTTTTTTAATTACGGCAACAGTCGTCAATCTTGGGGGCTATTGTCAACGATACTACACCCCTTGGGGGCATTTACCCGCAAAGTGCTACTTAAAAACAATACCGCATATCGCGGTTCCGAACTGGGTTTTGCGCATATATAGTGAGCGGCGAATCCCACGCCATTTGACAGGACGCGCCCCATGCCCATCAGCCCAGACCAACAAGCCGAAATTGACGCCCTGCGTAGCACCGCACAGCCCACTTTGCGTGCCGTGTCACAGGGCATGGAAGACCATCTTTACAAGGCGATCCCCGTCCTTGACCACGGGTTCGTGCGCGTCATCGACTATATGGGCGACGACGCCGCCATCTGTCAGGCCGCCCGCGTGTCCTATGGCAAGGGCACGAAATCCGTCCAGAACGACGAAGGGCTGATCCGCTACCTCATGCGCCACTGGCATTCGACCCCGTTCGAAATGTGCGAAATCAAGCTGCACGTGAAGCTGCCCGTCTTCGTTGCGCGCCAGTGGATCCGCCACCGGACCGCCAACGTCAACGAATACTCCGCCCGCTATTCGATCCTCGACCGCGAATTCTATATCCCCACGCCCGAACACACGAATGCCCAAAGCGTCGTGAACAATCAGGGGCGCGGCGGCGTGCTCGAAGGGGCCGAAGCCGCGCGCGTGCTGGAAATCCTCAAGACCGACAGCAACCGCGCCTATGATAATTACGAGGCGATGATCGCCGAAACCGGCCCTGACGGCCAACCGCAGGACGGTCTGGCCCGCGAACTGGCCCGCATGAACCTGCCCACCAACATCTACACGCAATGGTACTGGAAGGTCGATCTGCACAACCTGTTCCACTTCCTGCGCCTGCGCGCCGATGCCCACGCCCAATACGAAATCCGCGTCTATGCCGATGCCATCTGCAACGTCGTCGCCGACTGGGTGCCCGCCGCCTACAAAGCCTTCGAGGATTACCGTCTTGGTGGAGCGACCCTTTCCCATACATCCCTTGATTGTATCCGCCGGATGTTGAAGGGTGAGGAAGTCACGCAAGAGACCTCTGGGATGAGTAAAGGCGAGTGGCGTGAGTTTATGGGGGTTATTGGGTGAGTGGAGGTTATGACTTTGAAGCGGTGCAAAGTCTAATTTTTGAGACGCTCATACCTGAGACCGAAAGAATCGTATTCCACAAAGGTAAACCTGCCGATTTTGAGTTTGTGAGCTTATACCTATCAATGATGGAAATGGCGTGGGGATGTCTAGCCATGTTAGATAAACGTCTAGGATACCATTCCTATCCTATTTTGAGGCAAATAGTCGAAACATTCATTGAGATGAAAGTTTTGGAGAGTGATCCCTCATATTTGGATAACCTAAGGTTTCGATCTGCGAGATCTAAAAAGAAAAAATTCGAAAACGCAAAGAAAGGTAACCCGTATTTTTCAAGTCTGAATAGTATTCAAAATTTGGACAATGAGATTTCAGAAAACGAGAGCGTGATAGATAAGATAGAGAAGAAGTGGAAAAGAAGGGTTTCAGTTGAAGAGAAATTTCGATTAGCTGGAATGAACGAAGAATACGATGGACTCTATCGCCTGCTGAGTGACCATACTCATTCGAACCACGGGGCACTTGTAAGTAGGCATGTTAAATTTGATGCTGAAACCACAAGTTTTGTTGCGTTTAATCATGGCGAACGAAGTGATTTTATGGAAGTTACAACATCTTTGCACGAGTATCTAAGCGCGGCGTCTGACCTCATTCGTAAAAAGTTTCTATAGGTTCTATTTATCTTAAATTGCGTTCTCGAAACTCGGGAGCTGAAATTTACTTCACAATTCTATATCTTGGGATGACGTCCAACCTTACCCTTTCCTAAGGACATCCCTAACCCATGCCAAATCTCCGATTTGGCAGCGCCCGAACCGCCCCCACGGGGAGGGCGCTTCGCTTCCCGCCCCTCGGTTCGGGCGCGGCAACCGTAAGGTGGGGATTTTCCCCACCTGACCGCAACGTGGGATAAATCCCACCCTACACCCCCTCAACCATAAACAAACCAACAATACCAACACCTTAACACCACCCACGGGTAACCCCATAACACCGCATTGACTTACCCCCAAATCCGCTCAAACTCCTCCCATGTTTGATCTCTCCAATCCCCCCGACGGGTTCACCGACAACCCCTTTCCCCATTACGACCGGCTGCTCGCCGACGCGCCTGTGTGTCCGCAGCCCGACGGGTCGTTTCTGATCTCCGGCCATGCCCATCTGAGCGCGATCTACCGTGACACCACCACCTATATCTCGGATAAACGCGCGGCGTTTGCGCCGAAATTCAGGGTCGGCTCGCCGCTGTTCGAACATCATACCACCAGCCTCGTGTTCAACGATCCGCCCCTGCACACCCGCGTGCGCCGCATCATGACCGCCGCCCTGACGCCCAAGGCATTGGCGCGGATGGAGCCGGGGCTGATCGCCATCGTCGATCACCTGCTCGACGCGATGCCGCAAGATGCCGATCTGGTCGAAAATTTCGCCGCGACCATTCCGATCCAGATCATTGGCAACCTGCTTGACGTGCCGCTCTCCGAGCGCGGCCCCCTGCGCGACTGGTCTCTCGCCATCCTTGGCGCGCTGGAGCCCACGCTGACGGGCGCGCAACTGGAACGCGGCCATCAGGCGGTGCGCGATTTCAAAGCCTACCTGCAAGACCTGATCGCGCGGCGCAAAGCATCCCCCGGTGATCCCGAAACCGATGTGCTGACCCGTCTGATCAACGGCGACGACGGCGGGACGCTGTCGGAAATCGAGCTGATCCAGAACTGCATTTTCATCCTGAACGCGGGCCATGAAACCACGACGAACCTGATCGGATCGGGCCTTGCCCTGCTGCACGATCACCCCGATCAACGCGCCAGACTGTTGGCCGACCCGTCGCTGATCAACACGGCGGTCGAGGAAGTGCTGCGTTTCCGGTCCCCCAACCAGTTCGGCAATCGCGAGACGACCGCCCCCGTCACCCTTGGCGGTCACGCCATCCCCGCGGGCAGCAACCTGCATCTGTGCATCGGTGCCGCCAATCGCGACCCTGCGGTGTTTGATGACCCCACGCGGTTCGACATCACCCGTCACCCCAACCGCCACCTTGCCTTTGCCGGTGGGCCGCATGTCTGCGTCGGCTTGACCCTCGCGCGGATGGAGGGGCGCATCGCGCTGGCGCGGTTCCTGAACCGCTATCCCGACTACAGGTTGAAACAGGGCCGCAAGCTGGGCGGGCGCATCCGGTTTCACGGTCCGGCCTATCTGCCCTCCCGGCCATTTCCCTAGATTTGGCCCGCTTTTGTTGCAAAAGGGCTAGACTTGATGGCCCCCAGTGGGCAAAGCTGAACAAAAGCGGAAAATAGACGAGGGATATGATGCGTTTACCAACAGCAATGATCGCCGGCCTTAGCATGATGGGGGCGATTGTCCTGCCTGCTCAGGTTTCTGCCGAAGCCAAAGTGTACCCATACCCCACCAGTGCAAACTACTGCCCGGCCGGGCTTCAGCCCATTACGATTCAAGGTGTGATCTGCTGCGGTACGCCAAACCAGACCATGACCTATCAGCAGGTCAAAGCGCATCCGGTCAAGAAGGTCCGCAAAGCGCATTACCACAAGCCGCGCCCTGTGACGTATTCCTGCATTCCGGGTGAAAAAGGCTGTAGCTAAACGCGGCAGCCCACAGGCATTTGAATAGCCCGGTGTTTGCGCATCGGGCTTTTTGCTGAAATGGGTCCAGGTGTGGGCCATCTGGCTGCCCTTGTCTGGCAGACCGGAAAATACAGACAATCCTCTGCAAAGCCGCGCCTTCGGGGCGAAATCTTAAGGACGAGATGTGACGATGATCATTTACGGGCTCAAGAACTGCGATACCTGCCGCAAGGCGATGAAATCCCTTCCCGATGCGCAGCTTGTCGATGTGCGCGTGGACGGCGTTCCGGATGATGTGATGCAACGCGCCTTTGCGCAATTCGGCATGGCGTTGGTCAACACACGCTCGACCACCTGGCGGGGGCTGGATGATGATGCCCGCGGGCAAGAACCGCTGACCTTGCTGGCGCAGCATCCCGCCTTGATGAAGCGCCCCCTGATCGCGACAGGGGAAGAACTGCATCTGGGCTGGGCCAAACCCGTGCAGGACGCACTTGGCGTTTAGGTCCGGCGCGCGACCAATACCTTGTCCAGCGACAGCGGCCCTGCGCCTTTGACAAACAGAACGGACAACAACAGCAGCCACAACGCGCGCTGGTCCAGAATGGTACCGTCCGGGATATGGTCGAACCAACGGCCAAGGGCATCAAGCTGTCCATGACCGTAGATATCGGTGGCCGACTGCAAGAACACAAACCCGATCATGCCAATCGCCGCCAGCCGCGTGAACAACCCCAATACAATCAGGGCGGGCAGCAAGAATTCGGCCATGGTTCCGGCGATGACGACCGCATGGTGAAAGCTGCTGAGCGCCGAGCTGTCATAGCCCACCGCTTCAAACGCTTTGGGCCAGATCTGGATATAGGCACCTGCGGAGGGGTTCAGTATTCCGCCAAATCCGTTGCCCAGTTTCGTCAGTCCGGAGTTCAGGAAATACACCATCAAAACGGCCGCAAACACCAGGCGAGCAAAGGTGGGCAGCATCCAGTTCTGGCGCATCAGACGGATAACGATGGCGTCGTACATATCAAACACCCTGTGCATATCAGATGGTTTCCTTTGCGCAAAAGGCATTGCTGGATAGGGCCACTGTCAGTGCGGCGGCCAGATCGAATGCGGGGATTTCAGCGGCGGTGGCGTCAACGGCATCGCCGAGGGTTTTGCCTTGTTCCAGATGCGCCAACCAATTGGCCCCACCGGAGGGCAGCAAGCGGGGTTCGGGGTCGAAATCGGGCCGGGTGATCAGGACGTCTTGGGCCTGCATCACGGGCTTTTCGGCACCCTCGACCATGTTGAAACGCCAGATGTCATAGAGCGGCCAAGCCGATCTGATGATCCGCGTGGCGGGCGCAAGCGTAAATCTATGTTGCATGATCGCGTCGGGCGACAGCTGCTGAAAGCCTACAAGATCAAAGGCCGGTGCATCCGCCGCATGATAGGAAGAGCGCATCGCAAGATCGAGCCGAGCGCAATCCGCAAGATAGCCGAGTTTCGCGACTTGTGGCAGCTGTTCAAGAAATCTTGGGAATTCGCCGCCATAGTGCATCATCAAGGGTGATGTCGGCGGGTGCGCCCGGGCAAATACCGGGGCAAGGCTGTCAAAACTTTGCCCGCCCAGAATTTTGCGCACCAAGGGAAAGGCGGTTTGCAACGCGGCAATCAGCGAATGGGTGACATTATTGCGGTAAACGTCATAGCGTTTTCCGGCAGGGGTATGATGCGCGCCCTCCAGCCCTTGTGGCACGGGGGCAGACGGGTCAAGCAACCCTTGGCGAAAGGCGGATTGGTCTGTCATGCGGCCAACGCAAGGGCTGCGCGCTGTGCTTCGGCTTGCAAAACGGGCCAGTCAGGCACGTCGTTATCCCATTCGACCAGAACCGGCTTGGGGCCGGTCCGTGCAAGGGTATACTCAAGCAGCGCCCAGACCGGATCGACCACGGGTTTGCCATGGCTGTCGATCAACAGCGGCGCACCGGCATCATCGGTGTCTTCGTCATGGCCGCCAACGTGGATTTCGCCCACATGGGCCAGCGGATAGGCGTCGATATAGCTTTGTGCCGACAGGCCAAGGTTCGTGGCCGAGATAAAGACGTTATTGACGTCCAACAGCAGCCCGCAGCCGGTTTTGCGCACCAGTTCGGCCAGAAATTCGGTCTCGGACAGGGTGGATTCAGCAAAGGCCAGATAGCTGGATGGGTTTTCGAGCAGCATCTGCCGGCCCAACATATCCTGGACCTGGGCAATATGGCTGGCAACGCGGGTCAGGGTGGCACCGGTATAGGGAAGCGGCAACAGATCGTTCAGAAATTCGGCCCCGTGGGTCGACCAGGCAAGATGTTCGGAAAAGCTGGCCGGTTGCGCCCGGTCGCACAGCGTTTTCAGCCGGTTCAGGTGGTCGCGGTCCAGCGGGGTTTCGCCGCCGATGCTCAGGCCGACACCATGCACGGACAGGGCAAACCTGTCGGTCAATGCGCGCAGTTGGGCAAGGGGACGCCCGCCATCGCCCATGTAGTTTTCGGCATGGATTTCGATCCATTCGACGGGATCGGGGTCGCGCTGCAAGTCGCTGAAATGCTGGGGCTTATAGCCAACGCCCGGGGCGGCGGGCAGTCGGTCAAAGCGGCGTTGACTGTCGAGCATGACGCACGCTCCCTTGGCTGGATATCAAAGGGGCGCAGGCAGCGGTAAACACTGCCTGCGCCGGATCGGTTTAGGCTGGCAAGTCGCGGTCAAGTGGCTCGAGCGAGCCTTTGCGCGCTGTGCCGTCTGCCATTTCCGGCAGTTCCATGGATTCGCATGTGCCTGCGTCAACCAGCGTCCAGGAGTTGCCTTGGAAATCGGTCACAGAGGAGCCTGCGCATGTTGTGCCCGGACCTGCGGCGCAGTCATTTGCACCCGCAAGTGCAACGCCGTAGCATTTTTCTTTGGCGGCGGCATCGGCGGGAGTGCTGTGGGCGGCCAAAGCTGCGGCAACGGCACCGGCGACGGCGAAAGTTTTCATCGTGTTGGACATTTCGGTGTTCCTCCTGATTGGATGTTCTGTCTTCGTAACTCATTTAAAGCCGTGTTGGTGCGACAAAGCTACTCACGTCGAAGTGTCTCACATGAACGTCAGGAAATCTGGTGGTTTTCTGTAATATTTGGCGGAAAAATGCTGAAAACGGCATTTTTCTTGAAACAATCCGTCACATCCGGGCGGCACATATGTCCGCCCGGACGGGTTTGTTACAGTAGAATTTAACGCAGATCGGGCGGGGTCGCCTCGATACCAAGTGCTGCTGCGACGTCGGCAAGCGACTGAACCGAGGTCTGTTTTTCGCCAAGACGCCGCACGGATACGGTTTTTTCTTCGACCTCGCGGGCACCGACGGCCAAGATGACCGGCACCTTGCCAACCGAATGTTCGCGGACCTTGTAGTTGATCTTTTCGTTGCGAATGTCAGCTTCGGCGCGGACACCTGCGGCGGTCAGGGTCTCGATGACCTCGCGCACGTAATCATCCGCCTCTGAGGTGATGGAGGCCACAACGACCTGACGCGGGGCCAGCCAGAACGGCAGCTTGCCTGCGTGTTCTTCGATCAGGATGCCGATGAAACGTTCAAACGATCCCAAGGTCGCGCGGTGCAGCATGACGGGGCGGTGTTTCGCGCCGTCGGACCCGACAAAGGTCGCGTCCAGCCGTTCGGGCAGCACGAAATCCACCTGATGGGTGCCACATTGCCAGTCACGGCCAATCGCGTCGGTCAGCACGAATTCCAGCTTGGGGCCGTAAAACGCACCTTCGCCGGGGTTGATTTCAGGTTCGATCCCCGCTTTGCGGGTCGCAGACAGCAGGGCCGCTTCGGCTTTGTCCCAGACTTCGTCCGATCCGGCACGGGTGTCGGGGCGGTCCGAGAACTTGACCTTAAAGTTTTCAAATCCGAGGTCTTTGTAGATCGCGGACAGGAATTCGATGTAGATCAGGGTTTCTTCCTCGATCTGGTCCTCGCGGCAGAAGATGTGGCCATCGTCCTGGGTAAAGCCGCGCACGCGCATGATACCGTGCAGCGCGCCCGAGGGTTCATAGCGGTTGCACGAACCGAATTCGGCCATGCGCAACGGCAGGTCGCGATAGGATTTCATGCCCTGGTTAAAGATCTGCACGTGGCAGGGGCAGTTCATCGGTTTCAGCGCGTTCACGGTTTTCTCGCGGGCGTGTTCTTCGTCGACTTCAACGATGAACATATGCTCTTGATACTTGTCCCAATGGCCGGATTTTTCCCACAGTTTGCGGTCGACGACTTGGGGTGTGTTCACCTCGACATAGCCGCCGGCGCGCTGTTTGCGGCGCATGTAATCCTGAAGCTGGGTGTAGATCAGCCAGCCGTTGGGGTGCCAGAACACCTGACCGGGGGCTTCTTCTTGCATGTGGAACAGGTCCATCTCGCGGCCCAGTTTGCGGTGGTCGCGTTTGGCGGCCTCTTCGAGCATATTCAGATGCGCGCGCAGCTTTTCCTTGCCGGTAAAGGCCACGCCGTAGATGCGTTGCAACATCGCGCGGTCGCTGTCACCGCGCCAGTAAGCGCCAGCGATGGACATCAGTTTAAAACTGTCACCGGGCACCTGGCCGGTGTGTTGCAGGTGCGGGCCACGACACAGGTCTTGCCAGTCGCCGTGCCAATACATGCGCAGCGGCTCATCACCCGGAATGCTTTCGATCAGTTCGACCTTATAGGGTTCGCCCAGATCTTCGTAGTGCTTGATCGCGCGCGGGCGGTCCCAGACTTCGGTGCGTACGGGATCGCGGGCGTTGATGATTTCTTTCATCTTCTTTTCGATCACGCCAAGGTCTTCGGGGGTAAAAGGGTCGGCGCGGTCAAAGTCATAATACCAGCCGTCCTTGATCACCGGACCGATGGTGACGCGTGTGTCGGGCCAGATTTCCTGAACGGCGCGGGCCATGATGTGGGCAAGGTCGTGGCGCACCAGTTCGTTGGCCTGATCTTCGTCGGCCATGGTGTGGATCGCGATGTCTGCATCTGCGTCAATCGGCCAGGCCAGATCGAAATGCGCACCGTTCACGGTGGCACTGATCGCCTTTTTGCCAAGGGATTTGGAGATGTCATTGGCGACGTCGCCCGCAGTGATACCTGCGCCGTACTGTCGTGCATTGCCATCGGGAAGGGTAAGGGTGATCTGGGCCATTTGGGCCTCCTCGTCGGTTTGGCGCCTACGAGACGCCCGGTTGCGGGTTATTTGCTCCCGCTAGATGGCCGCGCGGGGCAGGGTTGTCAATAACTTGGGGCGGCTTTGGAAACTTCTTGGCAGGCTTGCGCGTTGGGTCAAGATATTGACGCGACAGATAATATGACGGGAAGCGACAGAATGCAGGACGGATTGGCAAGCGCGGCGTTCGAGAAACTCTCGGGGGCTGAGGGTGAGGCGGACGATCTGTCACAAGGGGCGCAAAAGGCCGAAGCGCCAAATGCGTTGCGCCATGTTGCCAGCCTGTCGATGACCAAGATCGCGGACGGGTTGATTGACCCCAAGCTGATGTTGTCTTGGCTTTTGACGTCGCTGGGCGCACCGGCGGTGTTTGCCGGGGTCTTGGTGCCGATCCGTGAAAGTGGCGCGTTGCTGCCGCAGATGTTGATGGCGTCCTGGGTGCAGTCGATGCCGCGGCGCAAGTGGGTGTGGGTGTTGGGCAGTGCGGGGCAGGGGATATTTGCCGCGCTGATCGTGTTGGCCGCATTGACGTTGGACGGGGCCGCGGCGGGGTATGCCATTTGCGCGGCCCTTGGTGGGCTGGCTTTGTCGCGGGCGGCGTGTTCGGTGTCCTACAAGGATATTCTGGGCAAGACCGTCGGTCAGTCGCGGCGCGGCGCGATTACGGGGTTGGCAGGGTCGGTATCTGCGGTGGGGGTGGTGATCCTTGCGGTGCTGCTGATGTCGGGCCTGTTCGAGGACCGCCGCATCGTCATCGCCGCAATCGCATTGGCCGCCGGTCTGTGGGGCGCTGCGGCGCTGTTGTTTTCCACATTGAAGGAAATGAAAAGCGACCCGTCCAAGGGCGAAGGCGCGGATTTCGGCATATTGAAAAAGGATGCGAACCTGCGCCGCTTTATCCTTGTGCGCGGGTTGCTGGCGTCAACCGCATTGGCCCCGCCGTATTTCGTCGTACTTGCTGGGGGCGAGGACCAGTCCGCCCTTGGCCAGTTGGGCGCATTGGTTCTGGCATCTGCCCTGGCGTCTTTCCTAAGCTCTTATATCTGGGGGCGGTTGTCGGACCGGTCCAGCCGCAAGGTGTTGATGCTGACGGGATGTGTGGGGGCCGTGGCGATGCTGGGCGCTGTGGCGCTAAGCATGCTGGGGCTGGCCATGCAAATCTGGGCGATGCCGCTGGTGCTGTTCATCCTGATGATCGCCTATCACGGTGTGCGGCAGGGCCGGTCGACCTATCTGGTGGACATGTCGCCGGAAAACCAGCGGTCGGCCTATGCCGCCGTGTCAAATACGGTGATCGGCGTGCTGTTGCTGGTTGCGGGGGTCGCTGGCGGCGGTGTTGCGCTGATCGGGCCGACGGCAACGCTGGTTTTATTCGCACTTATGGCGATTGGCGCAGCGGCTGCGGCAATTGGTCTGCGCGAGGTCGAAGCTGCTGATTGATCCTTGGCGCGACAGGTTCTATGACTTGGCGGGTGGAACATGCATTCAAAAGGATGGCGAAATGTCCAAACATAACCGCAGTTTCGAGCTGACGATCAGCGATATCGACCTGATCGAGGCAGCCCTGCACGTGACCAAGCGCGACCTGTCGGCGGATGTCTATAACGGCACCCAAGAGATGTTGCCCGCCGATGAAACGGTGGAGTCGCTGCGCAAGATCGACGATCTGCTGGGACGTCTGCACAATCAAAAGATTTTCTACCGCCCCGCCAAGGGCCCTTATCTGGGCGGATGAACATGGCGCAGACCCTCGAGACCCCGCAAGGGCGCAAGCTGGCCTATCATCTGACGGCCGGTCAGGGGCCTTGCGTTGTTTTCCTGGGCGGTCTGAAATCCGACATGCAAGGCACCAAGGCGGTGTTCCTTGAGGACTGGGCCCGCCGCGAGGGCCGCGCGTTTTTGCGGTTTGATTATTCGGGGCATGGTGACTCCTCGGGTGATTTCACCGACGGCTGCATTGGCGATTGGGCCCAGGATACGCTGGCCGCAGTGAGCGCGTTGACCACGGGCAGGATCGTGCCTGTCGGGTCGTCCATGGGCGGCTGGCAATCGTTGTTGCTGTGCCGCGCGATGCCTGAACGGATCGCCGGGCTGGTCACCATCGCGGCGGCACCCGATTTTACCGAAGACGGATATTGGGCCAGCTTTACCGACGCGCAAAAGCAGCAGTTGGACACAGTGGGCCACGTCGAGCTGCCGTCGGATTATATGGAGCCCTACATCATCACAAAGCGGATGATCGAGGACGGGCGCAAGCAGCTGGTGTTACGCTCGCCGTTGCATCTGCCGTTTACGGTGCGGTTCTTGCAGGGCACGGCCGATACGGCGGTAAGTGTCGCAACGGCGGTGCGGTTGCTGGAACATGCCACAGGGCCGGACATGCAGTTGCAACTGGTCAAGGACGCCGATCACCGCTTTTCCGACGATCGCTGTCTGGGGCTGATGCAGGCCGCGGTCCACGAGGTGTTGGACAAGGCTGTGGATGCGTAAACCCGCCAGCATGTGGAGCCTCGAGACGGTCGGGCGGGTGCGTCTGTCGAAACACTTTTACATGCGCGATTTCCTGTATTCCGAGATCAGCGGCTTTCATGGCATCCCCAACATCCCCGATAATCCCGATCTGGCGATTGAAAACGGGCGGGCGTTTTGCACCGCCTTGCTGGACCCGCTTGAAGAAACATTTGGCCGGATCGCGGTGCGGTCCGGTTATCGGTCGCGGGCGCTGAATGACTATGGCAACGCCAACAAGCTGAACTGTGCCGCCAGCGACAACCCGATTGAATGCCACATCTGGGACCGTAACAGCGGCGATGCGGCCATTGCGGGGGCGTCTGTCGTGATCCCGTGGTTTGCCGATCAATATGATCAGGGGCGTGACTGGCGCGATCTGGCGTGGTGGGTGCATGATCATCTGCCCTATTCCGAGATGTGGTTCTTTCCCAAGCTGGCGGCGTTCAATCTGGTGTGGCGGCCGGTACCCTTGCGCATGATCTCCAGCTATATCGCGCCAAAGGGGATGTTGCTGCGGGCAGGGCAGGCCCCGTCGGAACCGGTCGAACAGCGGCAGCAGCGGTACCGTGACTTTCCGCCCTTGCATGGCATTGCCTATCCATGTTGATGTGGGCAGCAAATCGGCAGGGCAGTGACATGTATTTCGCAATCAACACGATGAAAGACAGGGCAATTTATGGCTGAACCGCTTGTGCTTTTGCCCGGACTGATGTGCGACGCGCGGGTGTTCTGGCCTCAGATTGCCGAATTGTCGGCGACGCTGGCTGTGACGGTGGCCCCGATTACCCAAGGCGAAAGGATCGATGAAATCGCATCCGGTTTGCTGGATCTTCTGCCGCAGAAATTTGCGCTGGCCGGGTTGGGGCTGGGCGGCATGGTGGCGTTGGAAATCGTGCGCCGTGCACCCGACCGCGTCACGCGGCTTGCCCTGATGGATACCAGCCCCTTGGCGGGGACACCGCAAGGATCGGCCATGCGCGAGTTGCTGATCGTCAAGGCCAAGTCGGGGCGTCTGGCCGATGTGATGCGCGAAGAAGTCCCGCTGACCGCTCTGGCCCAAGGACCAAGCCGCGCGGCGGTGATGGATATCTTGCTCGACATGGCCGACACGCTGGGCGTCGAAGTATATTTGAAACAGGCCCGCGCCCTGCAACGTTGCCGCGATCAGCAAGCGGTGCTGCGCAAGCTGCGCTGTCCGACCCTCGTGATGTGCGGCGCGTCAGATACGATCAACACCGTGAAGCGCCACAGCTTTATGGCGGAACTTATTCCCAGCGGGTCTTTGCAGGTGATCGAAGGGGCAGGGCATATCCCGACGCTGGAACAGCCCGAAGCGGTGACAGACGCGTTGATCCACTGGATGCGCCAGCCCTACGTCTTGCAATAACGCAAAAGGCTCAGACAAGCCGGGCAGTGATCTCGGCGCGTTCGGCTTTGGGCACGACGTGAACCTCTTGGACGGGTTTCAGCGTCTCGGGGTCAAAAAACGGCGTGTCTTTCCAGCGGCCTGTGACCCGTGCTGCGGTCACGCGGCTGAACACACCCCAGACAAAACGCGCCATGCCTTTATGCTGCGGCTTGCCTTTGACCGTCTTGTAAAACGCCTTGGTTGTGACCCGGCCAAGGGCATCGGGCTGGGACAAAAGCGCCACGCGGATACTGGAAAACGCGATCTTGGGATTGCGCAGGGTGTTGCCGATCACCGACCCGCAGCATTTCGTGTGCCAGCGCAGAATATTGGTTTCCCCAAAGGAAAACACTGCCAGCTGATCCGCCCCCCGATCAAAGACGATCCGGTCGGGCGTGGTTTGGAATAGTGCGACAGAGGGCGTGTCGGGCTGACCCGAATAGACCTCGGCGGCGCGGCAATCCTTGCAAAAACATTCAAGGTGATTGCCGATGGCAGGGGATGCGCCGCGCAACGTTCCGGTGACCGTGCCACAAGAGCATGAAAACGGGACGTCGCGCGGCGCTTTGAACATTATGCGGCAGCGTTATTATTGGCTGGCTTTGCAGGTTTTTCCTGCGCCGCGCCGTTCTGGTTGGCATCAATGAATTTCAGCACCAGCGGGCGGATGTTGTCGCGCCAGCTTTTGCCCGCAAAGATACCATAGTGGCCGGCACCGTCTTCAAGATGGCTGGCCTTTTTGCTGTCGGGCAGACCGGTACACAGGCCAAGTGCTGCGATACATTGACCGGGGGCCGAGATATCGTCCTTGGTGCCTTCGACGGTTTTGACCGCAACGGTTGTGATCTTGCCGATGTCGACCTTTTTGCCCGCAACGGTAAAATTATTCGTGCCGATCTCGTTGTTTTTAAAGATCCGCTCGACTGTAGAGAGGTAGAATTCGGCAGGCATATCCATGACGGCAAGGTATTCGTCATAGAACTTGTTGTGTTTGTCGTGATCGCTGGCTTCGCCTTGGGCGACGCGCATGATCTGGTCGCGGAACGCCTTGGTGTGGGTTTCGCTGTTCATCGAGATAAACGAATTCAGCTGCAACAGACCGGGATATACCTTGCGACCGACGCCGGGGTATTTAAAGCCAACGCGCTGGATCGACATTTCCTGAAGCTGGCCCATGTGAACGCGGTCGCCAAAATCGGTGACTTCGGTGGGGCTGGCATCGGGGTCGATGGGGCCGCCGATCAGGGTCAGGGAACTGGGCTGTGCGCTTGGGTCTTCCTCGGCCAGATAGGCGGTCGCGGCAAGGGTCAGGGGCGCAGGCTGGCACACGGCGATCACGTGAACATCCGGGCCAAGGTGGCGCATGTATTCAACAAGGTGCAGCGTGTAATCTTCGACGTCGAACTTGCCGGCGCTCACAGGAATTTCGCGGGCGTTGTGCCAGTCGGTGATATAAAGGTCGGTATCAGGGATCAGGCTGATCACGGTCGAACGCAACAATGTGGCATAGTGGCCGGACATCGGGGCAACCAACAGGACTTTGCGTTTTGGCAGTTCGCGCTTTTGCACGACGAAATGCAGCAGGTCGCCAAAGGCACCCTGAATTTCTTTCTTGATCTCGACGGGGTGGTCCGCGCCGTCTTTGCCGACAACCGGCGGCAGGTTCCAGTCGGGTTTCGCAACCATCCGCGCAAAGCTGCGTTCGGTGACTTCGCCCCAGGCGGCCATCCAGTCAAGTGCGGGGTTTGGAATGGCGGAAAATGCCGGATAAGAGGCAAAAGCCTGCGCGGTCGCACCTAACCATTGATTAGTGTTCCGCATTGTTTCCATTAGATCGTAAGATGCCATATACTTCATGAGGGGTCTCCTTTTGGTTGGCCCTGTGCTTGGGCACTCCGCCGGTCCCCTCCCAGTCAGGACGGCGCGATGCTGCAAGTGCAAACATAGGGAGGAAAAAGTTCAATGACAACAAAAACGAATGAACCGACTGAACCGGACGCTGCTGCACTGGCCCGGATGACCGAGAATATGAGTAAAGTTGAGGCTCTGGGCGCGCGGCTGTCGCAGATTATGCTGAACCGGGAGGGGCACCAGGCCAGTCTGGACGCGCCGAATCAAGAGCTGTTCGCCAAGGCCGCCCAATCCTATTGGAACGAGGCGGTACAGAATCCCGCCAAGCTGATCGAGCATCAGGTGTCATTCTGGACCAAATCCGTCTCGCATTTTGTCGAGGCGCAAAAGGCATTGGCCAAGGGCAAGCTGGAAGCGCCCGCCGATGCCCCGACCGACGACCGGCGTTTTGCCAATCCTTTGTGGAAATCCCACCCTTATTTCAATTTTGTAAAACAGCAATATCTGATCAATTCCGAGGCGCTGAGCCAGGCGGTTGCCGATGTGCCCGACCTTGAACCGCGCGAGAAACAGCGGTTGGGGTATTTCAGCCGCCAGATCATCGACATGATGAGCCCGACCAATTTTCTGGCCACCAATCCCGACGCGTTGGAACGCGCGGTGGCCACCGAAGGTGAAAGCCTGATCAAGGGGCTGGAAAACCTGATTTCCGACCTCGAGGCGAATAACGGCGAGATGATCGTCCGGCTGGCCGATGAAAAAGCGTTCGAACTGGGCCGCAACATTGCCACGTCACCGGGCAAGGTGGTGTTTCGCAACCGCATGTTCGAACTGATCCAATACACGCCCACGACCGAAAAGGTGCATGCCACACCGATCGTGATCTTTCCGCCCTGGATCAACAAATTCTACATTCTGGACCTTAAGGAACAGAACAGCCTGGTGAAGTGGATCGTGGATCAGGGGCATACCTTGTTCATGGTGTCCTGGGTCAACCCCGACAAAAGCTATCACGACGTCGGCATGGGCGACTATATCGAGGAAGGCTTCATCGCGGCCATCGAGGAAGTCAAAAAGATCACGAAACAGGATCAGGTGAACGCGGTGGGCTATTGCATCGCTGGCACCACACTGTCGCTGACATTGTCCTTGCTCAAGCAACGCGGTGACAAATCGGTCAAATCCGCCACCTTCTTTACCGCGCTTACCGATTTTTCGGATCAGGGCGAATTCCAGCCCTTCCTGACTGATGATTTCATCGACGGGATCGAGGCCGAAACCAAGGATAAGGGCATCTTGCCGTCCATCATCATGGCGCGGACCTTTTCGTTCTTGCGCTCGAACGATCTGGTGTATGGGCCGGCGATCAGAAGCTATATGCTGGGTGATACGCCGCCGGCCTTTGACCTGCTCTATTGGAACGGGGACGGGGCGAACCTGCCGGAACGCATGGCGATGGAATACCTGCGCGGCTTGTGCCAGCAAAACAAGCTGGCCGATGGCGGGTTTGACCTGCTGGGCCATCACCTTGAACTGGGCGATATCGACGTGCCGCTGCTGGCTGTCGGATGCGAAACCGATCACATCGCGCCTTGGAAGGACAGTTTCCGCGGGGTCCAGCAAATGGGCAGCAAGGACAAGACCTTTATCATGACCCAATCGGGCCATATCGCGGGGATCGTGAACCCGCCCAGCAAGGGCAAGTACGGTCACTATACCAACCCCGACATTTCACTGGATTACAAAGACTGGCTGGAAGCGGCCGAGTTCCATGCCGGATCGTGGTGGCCGACCTGGGCAAGCTGGCTGGAGAATCATCAAGGCGACGAAGTAGATGCACGCATACCGGGCGCGAATGGTCAGGAAATCTTGTGCGATGCCCCCGGAACATATGTCGCGCGAAAGGCAAATAGCTGATCTGATTGTTCTTTTCCCCAACGTCAATTATCTTATGCTGCGGTGCAGAAAAAACTTGAAATGCCGCACCGCAGCATGTATATCAGTGTCATACCAGAACGAGCAGGCTCTCGCCGCTCTCAACCGAAAGAGGAAGAGACTATGACAAAGACACCAGATATCGCCGCCATGATGAAAGACGTTATGGGCGCATTCCCAGTTGATACAACAGCCATGAACGATGCGTTCAAAACAACGGCTACATTGAATGAAAAACTGTCCGGCGTTGCGCTGACAGCTGCCGAGAAATCTGCAGAAATCTCCAGCAAATGGCAGAAAGAAACTCTGGCCAAGCTGGCAGAAATGTCGAAAGCCAAGACCGAGCCAGCCGATTACGCAAAAGCAATGACAGATTTCACATCTGCCTCTGCCGAAGTTGCAGCCGAGCACATGGCCGCATTCGCCGAGATCGCAAAATCCGTCCAGATGGACACAGTCGAGCTGATGATGGCTGCGGGCAAGAACATGTCCGAAGAAGCAACAGCTGCCGTGAAAAAAGCGACAGACGACGCGACAAAAGCTACGAAAAAAGCCACAGCGAAGTAATTCGCCGTCAGGTTAGAGCACTTTCATGAGTGTTAGGGCAGGCTTGCAAAAGTCTGCCCTTTCTTTGTGCCCTTTCTTTTTGAAACGCGCTGCCCTAAGCTGCAATGCAGCACGCAATTTGGGAAGGATCCACCGTGGCCGACACAGACAAGCCTCTGCTTATCAAGCGCTACGCCAGCCGGCGGCTTTATAACACCGAAACAAGCGATTACGTCACGCTTGAGGATATTTCGGGCTTTATCAGGGATGGGCGCGAAGTTCAGATCATGGATTTGAAATCCGGCGATGATCTGACGCGCCAATATTTGCTGCAGATCATTGCAGATCACGAAAGCCGTGGTGAATCGGTTTTGCCGGTTGATGTGCTCAATGATCTGGTGCGCAGTTACATGTCACCTGGCGCAAGCGTTGTGCCGCAGTTTCTGAAAGCCTCCTTTGACATGCTGCGCGACGGCCAGTCGCGGGTGTTGGAGAACATCAACACGATCAACCCGATGTCGAAAATGCCCGGGTTTGATGTGATGCAGGCCCAGCAGGAAGCCTTTATGAAAGCCATGACCGGAAATATCCCGGCAGCATGGCCCGGCATGCCCAAGAAAGAGCCGGAGAGTTCTGCCAAAGCGGGCAAATCCGCCAAGGATCAGGACGAGAGTCTGGACGCGATCAAGCAGCAATTGGCCGACTTGCAGGAAAAACTGTCCAAGCTGAAGTGATCCTGCGGACGCACTGACGTGCGATTTCTATTTTTTGATCCGGATAATGCCTGAGCCCACCCCGTTAAAGGGTGGGCTTTTTGCGCAAGGCTGATGCCTCCGGCGGGAGTTTATCGGGCAAAATGAAAGGCCGTGTTCAAGCGGCTTGGGTACCTGTGGCGGTTTGAAGCGCGCCCAGAAGAACGTCGATCACCGCATCAAGATCGTTCTGGGTGAGTTGGACGGGCAGGCGGACGTCGCAGGCGGCCATCAGCATTTTACGGGTCTGTGGAAGCTCTGGCAGGTTTTCGATGAATTGCCAGTTCCAGAAGGCGCGGGCGTTATCGGTGCTTTGGCCAAAGACCTGCACTTTGACACCTGCCGCAGCACTGGCGGCGGCAAAGGCGCGGATGGTGTCATCGTCCAGCCCGACCATATTGAACTGGATCGAGTCAGGTGCGCGGGTTTCCGGGGCCAGCGGGGCAGGGACATTGATATGGGGGGAGGCGTTCAGTTTGGCTGCGACATAGTCGTGGTTGCGCAGACCGTCGGCAACGCGGCGTGGCAATTGCGCAAGTTGCGGGCGCACAAGGGCTGCGGACAGGTTGTTGAGCCGCAGATTGTAGAGCGGCAGTTTGTTTTGCCAGCGGTCGCAGGCGTCAGCGATGCCTTGGTGTTTCTTCCAGTTATGTTCATAGGCACCGGACATGATAATCGCGCGTGCGATCAGGTCGGCATCATCGGTGATCATGATCCCGCCTTCGCCGGCGTTGACCATTTTGTAGGACTGGAAGGAGAAGCAGCCGATCTTGCCGATCGTGCCGATTTTCTGCCCGTGCCATAGTGTGCCAAGCGAATGGGCCGCGTCTTCGATCACCGGGATGTTTGCCGCGTCACACAGCGCCATGATTGCGTCCATGTCGGAGGTATGGCCGCGCATATGGCTGATGATGACGGCATCAACCGAGGGCAGCTTGGCTTCGAAGTCTTTGATATCAATGCGGTAGTTATCGCCGACTTCGCATAGGACCGGCTGGCAGTTGGCATGGATCACCGATGAGGGCACCGCCGCGAAGGTGAAGCCCGGGATCAGAACCCGAGCATCTTTCGGCAGATCCAGCGCCATCAGCGACAGGAAAAGCGCGGCCGAGCAGGAGGAGACTGCAAGGGCGTAGCGGCTGCCCATCATCTGGGCGAATTCTGCCTCGAGCAGGGACACAGGTGCGTCGGCGGCTGCGGTATAGCGAAACAGATCGCCGGTTTGCAAAAGCCGTTCGATTTCGGCGCGGGCCTCTTGCGGGATGGCTTCGGCGCGGTGCATGTCTGGCAGGCTCATATTTCAAAATCCTGAATACTTGTTTTCAGAATTGTAAAACAAGCCTGCCCTCAGGCCAAGCGAATTCAGGAAGGGGCCGTGTTAAACATTTGTGACTAGAGGCCCAGTTTATCGCGCAAGCTGTACCAGGTCATCGCCAGTGTCAGCAAAGGTGTGCGCAGTGCGGCACCGCCGGGGAAGGGGGTGGTGGGGATCGTGCCCATCACATCGAACCCGTCACTGTCGCCCATTATGGCCTGCGCCATCAGTTGCCCTGCGTGGGTTGCCGTCCCGACCCCGTGGCCGGAATAGCCCGACGCTGACAGGATGTTCGGTGCCACGCGCGCAAGATAGGGCAGCCGTTTCATGGTAATGGCAAGGGTACCGCCCCACGCATAATCTATTGCCACGTCTTTGAGCTGGGGGAACACGACCGACATCGGTTTGCGGACTTTGGCTGCGATGTCGCTGGGGAATTTGTAGCCATAGCTTTCGCCGCCGCCAAACAGCAGCCGCCCGTCGTGGCTGAGCCTGAAGTAATTCACCACAAAACGGCTGTCAGCCACGGCGACGTCGCGGGGCAACACATCGCGCACCCGGTCGCCAAGCGGTTCGGTGGCGGCGATGAAATTGTTGATCGGCATCACGCGGGCAGCGACCTTGCGGTTCAATCCGCCCAGATAGCCGTTGCACGCCAATACCACATGGTCAGCCAGAACCTGCCCGCCATCGGTCTGAACCGTGACCTTTGCGCCTTCCTTGATGTGGTGCACCGCAGAACCTTCATAGATCCGCACGCCCGCCTTTTGCGCGGCCCGTGCCAACCCCAGGGCAAGGTTGAGCGGATGCAGATGGGCGGCCCCCATATCCAGGATGCCCCCCTTGTAATCGGGCGAAGGGCAGACCGATTGCAGGGCGGCACGGTCCAAGACCTCGATCTGGTCATAGCCATAGTGGTTTCGCAGATGGTCCGCATAGTCGTGCAAATGGCGCAGGTCGCTGGCGGTGGATGCGGTCCAGGCGACACCGGGTTTCAGATGGCAATCGATGTCATGCTCGGCAATCAGGCCCTTGACCAAGGCCTTGGCATCTTCGCCCAAGTCCCACAGCTTTTTCGCATGATCAATGCCCAGCATCTTTTCCAGCGTGTCTTGCTCAACCCGCTGGCCGCTGCCCAACTGCCCGCCGTTGCGCCCGGACGCACCGAAACCCACCCGCTGGGCATCCAGTAAAACCACGTCGCGCCCCGCTTGGGCCAGATACAGCGCCGCAGACAGGCCGGTATAGCCGGCCCCCACAACGCAAACATCTGCCTTGGTTGCCCCTTTTAGGGGGGGGAACTGTTGCAAGGGCGTGGCCGTGGCCGCGTACCAGCTGTCAGGATAGGCGGCTTTTCTATCATTCGCATAAAGCAGGTTCATTGTAAAAAGGGCTCCTTCCCCCGCTTCCAAATGGTTTTAAATCCTCGCCGAAGGCATCCGCCACCGGCGACCGGATCAAACGTTCATCAATAGGTGCTCGCGTTCCCACGGGGAAATGACTTGCAGGAATTCATCGTATTCGGCGCGTTTGACGATGGCATAGACCCGGGCGAAATCAGGGCCCAGAACCTTGTGCATCTCGGTGGCTTCCTCGAACAAATCCAGCGCCGATCCCAAAACCTGCGGGATGTCACCGTCGCCTTCATAGGCGTCGCCCTTGAATTCCGGTCTGGGTTGCTTCTTTTCCATCAGGCCCAGATAGCCACAGGCCAAGGATGCCGCGATGCCCAGATAGGGGTTGCAATCCATGCCGGCCAGACGGTTTTCAACCCGGCGCGACGAAGGTTTGGACAGCGGGACGCGAATGCCGGTGGTGCGGTTGTCGCGGCCCCACTCCAGATTGATCGGGGCGGCGTGGTCTTTGACGTAGCGGCGATAGCTGTTCACATAAGGGGCCAGCACGGCCAGCGCATCGGGCATGTGGTTCTGCATACCGGCGATGAAGTGGTAAAACGCTTCCGTTTCATCCCCGTTCGAATCCGAAAAGATATTCTGGCCGGTTTCGATGTCCAGCACCGAATGGTGCATATGCATGGCGCTGCCGGGTTCGTCTTCGATCGGTTTGGCCATAAAGGTGGCATAGCAATCGTGACGCAGGGCGGCTTCGCGGATCAAACGTTTGAAATAGAACACTTCATCCGCCAGCCGCACGGGGTCGCCGTGGATCAGGTTGATCTCAAGCTGGCCGGCACCGCCTTCCTGCGTGATGCCGTCGATCTCAAACCCTTGGGCTTCGGCAAAGTCATAGATGTCGTCGATCACCGGCCCGAATTCGTCAACGGCGGTCATCGAATAGGCCTGACGCGCCGCAGCGGGGCGGCCAGAGCGGCCCATCATCGGTTTGATCGCATGGGCCGGGTCCAGATTGCGGGCAACCAGAAAGAACTCCATCTCGGGGGCGACAATGGGGTCCCAGCCTTGCTTGTGATAGAGGTCAACCACGCGTTTGAGCACATTGCGCGGGGAATATTCCACCACATTGCCATCGCGGTCATAGGCGTCATGGATCACCTGAAGCGTCCAGTCGGCTGTCCACGGTGCGGCAGTGGCGGTCGACATATCGGGGCGCAGGATCATGTCTTTTTCAATGAACCCTTCGGCCCCTGCGGCTTCGCCCCATTCACCGGTGATGGTCTGGTAAAAGATGCTGTCGGGCAGGTGGAAATATTCCTGCCGTTCGAATTTCTTGGCAGGCACGGCTTTGCCGCGCGCGATACCGGGCAGATCGGGGATGATGCATTCCACCTCATCCAGTCGTTTGCCTTCCAGATACTCTCGGGCGGCTTGGGGAAGGTCGTCAATCCAGTCGGACATTATGGTCTCTCTTTTTTGAAGAATTCGGCAATATGTTTCGCGATATCCGCGTTATTCGTGGGGGCATCCAGTCGCGTGGCCGCGGCTGACAGTTGCGCGTCGGGAACCACACCTTTACCGCGGGTGCGGATCAGCCCGTCGATGAAATCGGCGTTGAATTCGGGGTGGGGCTGGATCGTCCAGATCTGGTCATCATACAGCAGTGCCGCATTGGCGCAAAACTCGGATGATCCCACGACCTGCGCCCCTTGGGGCAGGGCGGTGACCTGATCCTGATGCCATGCGTTCAGGGCCATCGGCTGACCGTTCACGGTGTATTCGGTGCGCCCGACAGACCAGCCGCCCGCGAATTTTTCGACCTTGCCGCCAAGGGCCTGCGCAATGATCTGGTGGCCAAAGCAGATGCCGACCAGCGGGCGACCGGTGTCGCGAATGGCAAGGATCAGCTGTTCTAGTGGCGGAATCCAGTCGTGATCCTCATAGGCTCCGAATTTGGACCCGGTGATCAACCACCCGTCTGCATCCACCGCAGAATCCGGAAACTCGCCATCGACGACCGACCAGATCTGAAAGTCGAAATCATGCCCGCCCAGCAGTTTGGTGAACATTTCACCGTAGTCGCCCAACTGGTCTTTCATGTTGTCGGGGGAATGGCCGGTTTGAAGTATGCCGATTTTCATCACGGTGCCCTTATACGGTGTCGAGATATATCTCGACCTGTTCTTGTGGGGTAAGCTCTTGCATATAATGGAGTTCTTGGCGTTTCGTCAGGACAAAGTTGCGGATCAGTTCGGGCGCGAAAATCCGCGCGACCTCGGGCGAGGCTTCGAATTTATCGATTGCGGTTTTCCAGTCGCCGGGAATCTGGGGCAGGTTGGCGGCATAGGCGTTGCCGGTAATCGGGGGGGGCGGATCAATCGCGTCTTCGATCCCGTTTATCGCGGCCCCCAAGACGGCGGCCAACATCAGATAGGGGTTCACATCGCCGCCCGATACGCGATGTTCGATCCGCCGTGCCTTGTGGCTGCCCGAAGGCACACGAATAGAGGACGTGCGGTTTTCATAGGCCCATGAAATACCTGTGGGCGCATGGGCACCCGGCACCATCCGGTCAAAGCTGTTGGCGTGGGGCGCAAAAACCAGCGACGATCCGGCCATCGCATTCATGCACCCTGCAATGGCGTGGCGCATGATGGCCGTGCCGTCAGGGCCGCCATCGTCAAAGATGTTGTTGCCGTTCTTGTCGAGCACCGAAAAATGCGTGTGCAGGCCGGAGCCGGGATAATCCTCATAGGGCTTCGCCATAAAGCTGGCGGCAAAGCCGTGGCGGCGGGCAAGGCCTTTGACCAGCATCTTGAAGAACCACGCATCATCGGCGGCGCGCAGGGCATCATCGCAATGCATCAGGTTGATTTCGAACTGGCCCAAGCCGGCCTCGGAAATGGCGGTATCGGCGGGAATATCCATTTCTTCGCAAGCATCATACAGATCGGTGAAGAATTCATCGAACTGGTCCAGCGCGCGGATCGACAGGGTTTCGGCGGCCTTGCGGCGTTTGCCGGATCGCGGTGACATTGGCACCTGCAATTTGCGGCCCGAATCGTCGATCAGAAAGAATTCAAGCTCGACCGCGCAGACAGGGGTCAGGCCGCGGTCTTTGAAACGTTCCACAACGGCGCGCAAGGCATGGCGCGGGTCACCGGCATAGGGGCGGCCATCCTCGTGAAACATCCAGATCGGCAACAGGGCTGATGGCGCATCAAGCCATGGCATCGGCAAAAAACCGCGCTCGGTCGGGAACAATACGCCATCGGCATCGCCGCTTTCAAACACCAGCGGGCTGTCGTCGATGTCTTCGCCCCAGATATCAAGGTTGAGGACAGACATGGGAAAGCGGGTGCCGTCTTCGACGACCTTATCGGCAAAGCGTGTGGGGATACGTTTACCACGGGCCTGACCGTTCAGGTCGGCGGCGGCCACACGGATTGTGCGGACCTGAGGATGTTTGCGGAGCCAGTTTTTCATAACACACCTTGTAAGCGGCGGGCATGAAACGGGTTTTTCGAAGGTCGAAAACCGGGATTGACGCCCACGCGCCAAATAATTTGATCAAAAGATTGATACTACCGTATCAGATTGGGACGCAAGCGAATTTTCCGAATTTGATTTTGCGGCAGGTGTTTGTTCAGCCGGCGGTTGATCAGCCCGAAGACGCCGATGATAACCAGCGTCAACATGATGAAATACATCGCTAAAATCGGATAGGGCACAAAGGGGTTGAACGTTTTGTCGGCAAAATAGCTGGCATAATACAGCGCATCGCCGCGCTGTTGCAGTGCGGGAAAGCCGGTAAAGAACACCAATGTGGTCGCGTGAAACAGGAAAATCGCTTCGTTTGTATAGGCGGGCCATGCCAGACGCAGCATCGTGGGCCAGATCACCCTCTTGAAACGCGGCCAGCCTGACATGCCATAGGCATCGGCGGCTTCGGTATCGCCCTTGGGAATGGAGTGCAGCGCGCCATAGAAAATCTCGGCGGAATAGGCGGAGGTGTTAAAGAACAAGACCACCAGCGCGCCCAGCCAAGCCGAGGTGAAGGCGTCAAAAAACGGATGCACGGATTTCAGGCTGAGAAACAGGAAGTAGCCAAAGAAGAACTGGATGAACAGCGGCGAGCCGCGAAAGATAAAGATGAACCATTCCGCCGGTTTGCGCAGCCACGGGTTCGGATTTGCCTTGGCCACGGCAAGGGCGGTTGCCAGCACAAAGCCGGACACCAGCGCGAAAAGCCCGAAATAGACGTTCCAGATCATGCCCGACCCGATCAGGGTGAACTGTTCACACAAGGTAAAGTCATTTCGCGGCAGCAAGCGTTCGCCGATTCCCAGAGAGCGGAGGCCGTAAGCCTGAACGGTTTCCCAGCAGCTCATGTCAGTGCCTTTCGCTGGGCTTCGCCACCGGCTGTGGCTTGGCCGCGCGTCAACCGGCGCATGATGCGGTCCAGCACGATTTCGGAGACACGGGTGAAGCACAGGTAAAATACCAGCAGCGCCAGAAAATACCACATGCGCCAGTCGGGGTGCGGAAAGTCGGTAAAGCGTGGCGTCTTCGCCCCGCCCAGTTCACGCGCCCAATAGACGATGTCTTCGACGCCCAGCAGGAACAACAGCGGCGTGGCCTTGATCAGCACCATCCACAGGTTGCCCAAACCGGGCAGGGCATAGACCCACATTTGCGGCACCAACACGCGCCAGAAGGTCTGGCGGGGCGACATGCCGTAAGCCTCGGCTGTCTCAAGCTGGGCATGTGGTACGGCGCGCATGGCCCCGTAAAGCACATTGGCCGAAAACGCCCCGAACACGATGGCAAAGGTCAGCACGGCCAGCGAAAACCCATAGGCTTCGTGGATCCATTGCGGGGAATTGCCCAAGGGCATCTTGGCCGCCTGACAGACAATGAAATCACTGCCCTGGCGCAGCGGTTCGTCCCAGTCGGGGCATTTGATCTTGTGACGCAGGTATTCGATGCCCTGATCCAGCGCGATCACAAAGAAAAGAAAGAAGGCAATGTCAGGCACGCCGCGCACGATGGCGATATAGCCCCGACCCAGCCATGACAGCGGCAAAATCCGCGACCGCGCGGCCATCGCCCCGCCAAAGCCAAAGGCCATCGCCGCAGGGGCCGTCACGGCCAGCAGCAAAAGCACGGTGCCGAACGCCCCATAGAACGCCAGATGCTTACCCGTGGTCAGGTAGCAGGTCAGCCAGGACAGGCCAGAAAGCGTTTGTGGATCGGTGCAGGCAAAAATAACGAAATGTCCCAAAAGGTTGCGCCGTTAGATGGCGTCTTGGTTTTGGATAAGGGGCGGGTGTGACGCCGCCCCCCATAGGATCAGAATTCTGATATCAGAATGTTTTCGCGCCTTCGCCAAACCATTTGATGATCAGCTTGTTCAGGCTGCCGTCGTCCTTCATGGACTGGATGGCCGCGTTAAACTTGTCTTTCAGCTCGGTGTCGCTTTCGCGCAGGCCAAGACCGATACCGCCGCCCAAAGGCACGTCATCGCCAACAAACATCAGCGCACCTGCGGATTCTTCGACAGTCGGTGCCAAAGCGTCCTTGTCAGCGAAAACAGCGTCGGCTTCGCCATTGTTCACGGCTGCAACGGTTTCGTCATAGGTTGCGAATTCCAGCAATGTGGCACCGGATTCGGCAACGTGGCCGGCTTGGATTGTGCTGGTTTGTGCAGCAACAACGCCACCTGCGATGTCCGCGTCAGCCGATTTCGCCGCATAGGCGGATGCCGCTGGCGGGAAGTAGTTCTGCGTGAAATCAATGACTTCTTCGCGGGCGTCTGTGATGCTCATGCCGGCGATGATGGTGTCATAGTTACCGGATGTGAGGTTCGGGATGATGCTGTCCCATTCGTTTGTGACCCATTCGCAGGTCAGCTCTGCGCGGGCGCACAGTTCGTCGCCGACTTCGCGCTCGAAACCGTCAACTTCGCCGGCATCGTTCAGGAAGTTATAGGGAGGGTAGGCCCCCTCGGTTCCCATGCGGATGGTTTTGCCATGGGCGTCGGCCATTGCGAAACCGGTGCTCAGCGCGAGGGCGGCTGTCGCCAACAGTAGTTTTTTCATTTTGAAGTCTCCCAACTTACTCGTTCAATTTACGACACGTGGCCCGGTGACAGGAACCCACGCAGACGTTCCGATTTGGGTGCGCCGAACAGCTGGTCCGGTGCCCCTTGTTCTTCGATCAGGCCCTGATGCAGGAACACGACATGGTCGGACACATCGGCGGCCAGATTCATGTCATGGGTCACGATCAGCATGGTACGCCCTTCGGCTGCCAGATCTTTGATCACTTTGATCACTTCCTGCTCCAGCTCGGGGTCCAGTGCCGACGTGGGTTCGTCGAACAGCAGGGCCTCCGGTTCCATGCACAGGGCGCGGGCGATGGCGGCACGTTGTTGCTGGCCACCGGAAAGCTGGGCGGGATAGACATCGCATTTGTCGCCGATGCCGACCTTGTCCAGATAGGCACGGGCCGATTTTTCGACCTCGTCGCGGTCCCGGCGCAACACCGTCAGCGGGGCCTCCATCACGTTTTGCAGAATCGTCATATGGGCCCACAGATTGAACTGCTGAAACACCATCGACAGGTTCGTGCGGATGCGCAGCACCTGTTTGGGGTCGGCGGGGCGGCGGTTATGCGCATCGCCCTTCCACTTCACCGGTTCCCCGTTAAAGATCAGATCCCCTTGCTGGCTGTCTTCCAGCAGGTTGCAGCAGCGCAGCAGCGTCGATTTGCCAGAACCGGACGAGCCGATCAGTGAAATCACATGCCCTTTGGGTGCCGTCATCGACACACCTTTCAAGACCTCCAAAGCGCCGTAGGCTTTGTGAAGGTTTCTGATCTCAATCACAGGGGGCTGTTGTGTCACGAGGCATCCTTGTTGCGCTGGTTGAGCGATTAAAGGTTATTCCGGGGGGAATTTGCAATCCGGAACTTGGTTTTTGCCTAAATAAACGGCGTTGACCCTGCGTAAAGCCAAAGGCTTGTGCAAACTAGCCGCGGTCTTCGATCCGCTGGCGGGCCATCGCGCTGTCCGTGTCGGTCACACCCAGCAGGTTTGTCACCAATCGCAGCAGGGCGTTTTCCTCGTCAGAGCGTGTGCCGTCGGCCAGCACGACCGCCCATAGCGTCTCGATCACGCCAAGGCGCGCGTCATAGGGGACGGCATCCTTGATGGCGCGGGTAAAGCGGACGGTATCGGGGGCTTCGGTCTCGAGCACTTCGGCCCGGGCGCGCAGGGCTTCGGCATCAGCCGGGGTCAGGCCATAGCGGTTGGCGGTGATCTGGTCTATGCGCGCCTTTTCAGCCGGGGCATAGTCATTGTCGGACTTGGCAATGCGGACCAAAAGGGCGGTCAGGGCCAGACGCGCATCGGCATCGGGCATTTGGGCGGGTTCGGGCTGTGTCAGCCGTTTTAGGAAATCTGCAAACATGAGGGTGATATAAAGCCGCCGCCAACAAAGGCCAAGCTTACAATGCCTTGAGCGCGTTTTCGCGGGCGGCTGCCATGTCCTGATCCGTCAGCCCAAGCGCTGTTTCAATGGCAAGCAGCTGGATTTCTTCGTCTTCGTCGCGGCCGCCATCCGCCAATGCCACAGACCACATCGCATCGCCAAGCGCCTTGCGGTCGGCATAGGGCACTTCCTCGCGCAGGATGGTGGCGAATTCCGGTGTGCCGGGGGCATGACGTTCCAACGCTTCGCAGGTGGCGCGCAGTTTGGCGGCATCCAGCGGCTTGAGGTTGAACGTGCGCCCAAGGATACGGTCGATCTGGCTTACTTCGGCTGCCCGGTAGCTTTTGTCGGCAAAGGCCACACGCACCAAAAGCGCCCCCAATGCCAGTTGCGGCGTGGGTTGGGGCAGGGGTTTGGGATCAGGTTTGCGACGTGGGAACAGGCGTTCGAACATGGGTGCTCACTAGGTGGTTTCGTTCAGGGTATTTAACACTGATTCTGCCGATCTGTTCCGCAAGAATCAGCGATGCAGAAAGACTGATGTATAAAGGACGCAACCCTTAGGGTGCATAGCCTTCGATGATGACCAAGGTGCCGTCCGACACGCTTGCGCGGATGTCTTTGGCCGCCTGATAACCGGCGCTTTCATAGCAGGCGATTGCATCGGCGAGGCTGGGGAATTCGACCACAACGATACGGGGCCGCGACGTGCCTTCGCGCACATCCGCAGTGGCACCGCGCACCAGAAACTTGGCACCGTAATCGGCAAAGGGTTTCGCATTTGCAGCGCGGTATTTGTCGTAAACAGCCGCGTCATGCACGTCTACATTGGCGATCCAGTAACCTTTGGGCATGGTGATTCCTTATCTTGGAAGGGATTTGAATTTCCCGGCCAGCTTAGCGGCTTCTTCCTTCAGACCATAGGGCGGGTTTATCACGAACATTCCCGATCCGATCATGCCATGCCCCGGACGGGCAGGGGCAAAGCCGACTTCGTGGCGCAAGGCATCAGGATGCGCGCCCATCAGCGCGCTGAGCATGGGCTGGTGCAGCTTGGAGGTCAGGATCGGGTACCAAAGCGCAATCACTCCGACGTTCCACGCCTTGGCCAGCTTGCCAATGTGGCGGGGGATATCGACATAGTCGGTCTTGATCTCGAAACTGGGGTCAATCAGCATCAATCCGCGCCGCGGGGTCGGGGGCGTCAATGCAAAGGCCATGTCGAACCCGTCGCGATAGTGGCATTTGACGTTGAAAGGCGACATCGCAAGATCAAGCGCGCTGAATTCACCGGGATGCAGTTCGGCCAGATGGATGTTGTCGGTCTCGCGCAGCAATTTCGCCGCGATCAGGGGCGATCCGGGATAGGAATCGGGGCCGTGATCCTGTGCGACAGCATCCAGCACACGGGTATAGCGATGATCCTTGCCGAACCAGCCGCGGGCGCGCCCGATGCCCTGCACCGCCTCGCCGGTCTTGAGGGCGGGCGCATCCGACAGATCATAAAGCGCGCGACCCGCATGGGTTTCCATATAGGTCAGCGGTTTGTCCTTGCGGGTCATATAGCCCAACATCCACGCCAAAAGGCTGTGTTTGTGAACATCGGCCAAATTGCCCGCATGGTAGATATGTTGATAACTTAGCATATTCGGCCGCCTTTTTCGAGATTAGACGAGCCGGGACATTTCCTTGGCCGCGCGGATGAAATCCTTGAACAACGGGTGCGGATCAAAGGGCTTGGACTTGAGTTCGGGGTGGAATTGCACGCCGATGAACCACGGGTGATCCGCCCATTCAACGATCTCGGGCAGCTTGCCATCCGGGGACATGCCCGAAAAAGTCATGCCGACTTTCTCGAGCTTCTCGCGGTAGGCCGTGTCGACCTCGTAGCGGTGACGGTGGCGTTCATCAATCGACGTCTTGCCGTAAATCTGGGCCACATGTGACCCTTCTTTCAGCGTCGCGTTATAGGCACCCAAACGCATGGTGCCGCCCTTGTCATCGCCGACTTTGCGTTCGACCTTGTGATTGCCCTGCACCCATTCCTTGAGGTGGTAAACAACCGGTTCAAAACGCTTTTTGCCCGAGGATTCGTGATCGAATTCTTCGGAACCGGCAGTGGCCAGACCGGCCACGTTACGCGCCGCTTCGATCACGGCCATTTGCATGCCCAGACAGATGCCCAGATAGGGGACCTTGTGTTCGCGCGCATATTGCGCGGCTTTGATCTTGCCTTCGGTGCCGCGTTCGCCAAACCCGCCGGGCACAAGGATCGCATGGTATCCTTCCAGATGCGGGCCAACATCATCGGCTTTGTCGAATACTTCTGCATCGACCCATTCGACCTTGACCTTGACGCGGTTGGCCATGCCACCGTGGGTCAATGCCTCGGCGATGGATTTATAGGCGTCTTCAAGCTGGGTGTATTTCCCGACGATGGCCACGCGGACCTCGCCTTCGGGGTTGTGCACACGGTCAGACACATCGCGCCAGACAGCCAGATCGGGTTTTGGTGCGGGCGAAATCTGGAACGCGTCCAGCACGGCCTGATCCAGACCTTGGGCGTGATAGGCCAGCGGCGCATCATAGATGGTTTTCAGATCATATGCGGCAACAACGGCTTCTTTGCGCACGTTACAGAACAGGGCGATCTTTTCGCGCTCTTTTTCGGGGATCGGATGCTCGGACCGGCAGACCAGAATATCAGGCGCGATGCCGATGCTTTGCAATTCCTTGACCGAGTGCTGGGTCGGCTTTGTCTTCAACTCTCCGCTGGCAGCCAGATAGGGCAGCAACGTCAGGTGCATGAAAATGCATTGCCCGCGCGGCTTGTCGTGGCTGAACTGGCGGATCGCCTCAAAGAACGGCAGGCCTTCGATATCGCCCACTGTACCGCCGATTTCACAGAGCATGAAATCAACCTCGTCATCGCCGATATGCAGGAAATCTTTGATCTCATTGGTGACATGCGGGATCACCTGAATGGTTTTGCCCAGATAGTCGCCGCGACGCTCCTTTTCCAGAACCGTGGAATAGACACGGCCTGAACTGATCGAATCCGTCTTGCGCGCGGCCACACCGGTGAACCGTTCGTAATGGCCCAGATCAAGGTCGGTTTCAGCGCCGTCATCTGTCACGAAGACTTCGCCATGTTCAAAAGGCGACATCGTGCCGGGATCGACGTTCAGGTAAGGGTCCAGCTTGCGCAGACGTACCGAAAATCCCCGCGCTTGCAGCAATGCCCCCAAGGCGGCAGATGCCAGACCCTTGCCCAGGCTGGAAACCACACCGCCGGTGATGAAGATATAGCGTGCCATGTGATCGAAGACCCCCGTGAAGTTCAAATTTGATGTGGCAAAAGCCAGCCAAATGAGCTGCGTAAAACCGCAGCACCACGGGACTTAAGGCTAACAGATTTAGGATCGGTAAGGCAAGGCCAAGTCGCAACATCCTGTTACGAAACTTGGCCTTGCCTCAAGCTGTTGTAGGGATTGATTAATCCGCTGTCGGAACCTGTGGCGTGTTATCGGCAGGTGTCGGCGGCAGCAGGCTGTCGCCTTCTGGCAAGGCCGGTGCGTCGTTCTGTGCAGCCGGTGCGGCACCCAAACGATCAATAACCGACGATCCGGCGGATTTCTCCGCGGCAATGATGGTCAGGGTGATCGACGTGATGATGAAAAGAGTGGCCAGCACCCATGTGATCTTGCCCATGGCAGTCGCCGCGGACCGGCCGGATACGGCACCGCCGCCGCCGCCGCCCATACCAAGGCCGCCGCCTTCTGACCGCTGTAGCAAGACAACGGCGATCAGGCCGAGGGCCAGAATGAGATGGACGATCAGGACAACGTTTTCCATGAATACCTACGGCTTTGGTTTGAACTTTGGAGGTATCTAGGCATGTTTGACCATGGGGGCAAGTAACGATTGCCCCTTGCGCGGCTCAAGGCGCTCCGGATGGCATCGGCGCGCTTGGCCCAGCGGCCAAGACGCCCCGCCCGCCATCCCGCCTATTCAGTCTTCGACGTCGTCGACATCTGCCTGGCCTGACACCGCGCGGCGCACGATGCTCCAGCTCAGTCCGATGCCCAGCACAAAGCTGAGCGCCAGCAGCCCCAGCCAGACATTGAAGTCGGAGTTGTCGAGCCTGAGCACCCCGTAATCGAATAGGACCCAGAGCCCGGCGGCCACGACCGCCAGCACCAAGATCATGCCAAGCCCGCCGATGGACCGAAGGGTGGCGCGCAGATAGATGACATATCCGATGAAAAGAAGCAGACCCAGCAGTACTGCGATAGACATGTTCATATGCCCGTAATCGCGCACCCAATTGATGTAGTTATAGTCGGTCGGGTTGAAGGTGATTGCGAGAAGCGCATAGGCGCAGAGCCATCTGATGATAAAACCCATTCAATTTGTTCCCTTGCTTCTCTGGCTTCCAAATATCCTCGCCGAAGGCATAAAAGTCTATGGGAGCTTCGAAAGAATTCGCCTTCGGCGAGGATATTTATGAGCCAGAGAAGCGAAGATGTCATTTTGCAGTTTCGGTTCCATGCTGGCGCGGCTATACCGACGCGGGTTTGCACCGTTAAAGGAATATCATCATGGCCAATGTTGTTGTCGTAGGCGCTCAGTGGGGCGATGAGGGAAAAGGCAAAATTGTCGACTGGTTGAGCGAGCGGGCCGATGTGATCGCGCGCTTTCAGGGCGGGCATAATGCCGGGCACACGCTGGTTATTGACGGTAAGGTCTTTAAGCTGAGCTTGTTGCCATCGGGCATTGTGCGCGGGGGCAAGTTGTCGGTGATCGGCAATGGTGTCGTTCTGGACCCTTGGCATCTGGTCAAGGAGATTGCGATTCTGCGCGAGCAGGGTGTGACGATCACCCCTGAAACCTTGATGATTGCGGAAAATACGCCGTTGATCCTGCCTATTCACGGCGAACTTGATCGCGCGCGCGAAGATCAGACCAGCGTTGCCAAGATCGGCACAACGGGTCGCGGTATTGGGCCGGCTTATGAGGATAAGGTAGGTCGTCGGTCGGTTCGGGTTGCGGATCTGGCGGATGATGCCACGCTTGAGCTGCGTGTTGACCGTGCCCTGGTGCATCATGATGCGTTGCGCCGCGGGCTGGGGCTTGAGCCGATTGACCGGGATGCCTTGCTGGCGGCCCTGCGCGAGATCGCGCCATCGGTGTTGGAATATGCGGCCCCTGTGTGGAAAGTGCTCAACGAGCAGCGCAAAGCCGGGAAACGGATTTTGTTCGAGGGCGCGCAAGGTGCGTTGCTTGATATCGATTTTGGCACCTATCCCTTTGTTACGTCATCGAATGTGATTGCCGGTCAGGCCGCGACGGGCACGGGAATCGGGCCAGGGTCCATCGATTTTGTCCTTGGAATTGTTAAGGCCTATACCACCCGCGTTGGCGAAGGGCCGTTTCCGGCAGAGCTGCATGATGCGGACGGGCAGCGTTTGGGCGAGCGGGGCCATGAATTTGGCACCGTGACCGGGCGCAAGCGCCGCTGTGGTTGGTTTGACGCAGTACTGGTACGCCAGACCTGTGCCACATCCGGTGTGAACGGCATCGCCTTCACCAAGCTGGACGTGCTTGACGGGTTCGAGACGCTCAAGATCTGTACGGGGTATGAGCTGGACGGTGCGACGCTTGAGTATCTGCCAACGGCGGCAGACCAGCAGGCCCGCTGCACCCCGATTTACGAGGAAATGCCCGGCTGGTCCGAATCGACCGAAGGGGCGCGAAGCTGGGCTGATCTTCCCGCCAATGCGATCAAATACGTGCGGCGCGTCGAAGAGTTGATTGGCTGCCCCGTTGCCTTGCTGTCGACCTCGCCCGAACGGGAAGACACGATTCTGGTTACGGATCCCTTTGCCGATTAGGTTTGACTTTGGGCGGTGCGACATCACCTGAAGGGATGCGCACCGCAACAGGAGAGTGACAATGGCATTGAGTTACAAGGCGCGACGCAGGTGGTCGCTGGTCATTCTATTGATCGGATTGCCCGCCTACATCATCGCGGCTGTCGCGGTGATTGCGTTGTTTGACAGGCCGCCTTTCTGGATCGAGCTTGTGGTCTATGTCGGGCTGGGCATCATTTGGGCGATACCGTTCAAGTTTGTGTTCAAGGGGGTCGGCCAGGAAGACCCGCAAAAAGCCGACACCCCGAAATAGAAAACGGCCCCACATCGGGGGCCGTTTTTTTTCGTCTTGTCACACCTGGTTGGCGACAGATTTAGCCAGCGGCGCGTTCTTCGGGTTGGAAACCGATGTCATCGGATGCTTTGAACCGGCCGCCATCAAGCTTCTTCAGCTTGCCTGCGCGCAGCAATTGACCAAAGGATCGCAGCCCTTCTTCGCGGCTGAACTCTTCTTGTTCGACCTGACGCACGGTGTTCATCAACTGCGGACGGGAGAACTGATCCAACCCTTCGACAAAGGACATATAGGCGGCTGCGGCTTCCAGCAGTTCGGACAGGGTGGATGCGCCCATGTCGGATGCGAATTCGGCAAAGCCACCATCGACGGATGTTGCGGATGATTCGACGGCTGCCACCGCTGCCACACGGCGGGGGCGTACGGGGGCTGCCGGTTTGGCCGCATTGGTGTCGATTCGCTGCTCGGCCACCAGTTTCAGGGGGGCAGGGCGTGCTTCGGCGGGGCGTTCCGTGCGCAGCGACGGGCTGGCCGGGCGGCGTGGTTTTACCACTTCGGCCAGATCACTGCGGTAAGCTTTGCCATCGGTATCCGGCGCATCGGCTGTGCCAAGGGCGATGTCGGCCTTTTTCGCGGCGACGGCTGCACGCAGATGCGAGATGGCATCGCGGCGCACGGCGCTTTCCGGATCGTCCATCTGATTGTCGGTTTCGGCCAAAAGGCGGCTCATGTCCGACCCTTTTCCATCCTCCAAAGACGGCAGTTTACGGCGCGGTTCCGCGTCTTGCGGGGCTTCGTCTGTGGCGACGTTACCTGACAGGCCAGCTTCGACTTCGGCCAGTTCGCGCGCCAGTTCGTCTTCCTCTTCTTTCGAGAGGGAGGATTCGGTTTCTGCGCCGGCGGTTTCTGTTTGGGCTGTTTCCTGCGCGGTGTCTTCCCGGATGCTCTCTAGGTCTTCGTCGAGGATGGATTCAACCGATGTTTCGTCGGCGTCGTCCAGATATTCCTCAAGGTCACCCTTGGCGAGTGCATTGTCCAGATCGGCGCGCTTGACCTTGATCACGCGGCCACGGGGGGCTGCGGCTTCGGGGGTTTCAAACAGGTTTTCAGCGGCAACATCGTCTTCGGCGGCGGTGTCATCTTCGGCAATGAGGCTGTCTTGCTGGTCATCTTCGGATGTGGTTTCGGCGTCAAGACGGCTCAGCAGGGCGCTGACGTCATCATCATCGTCGTCGGAAATTGCGGCCTCGGTTGCGTCATCGGCATCAAGCGCGGTTTCGATATCTTTTACAGCGTCGGCAACGAATTCCCGGTTTTCGACTTTGCGGGCCGGTTCTTCTTCGGCGTGCTCGTCCTCGGTATAGTCGGCCTCGATGACTTCGACTTCCTGACGGGACACGACAGAGCGGATGCGCTGCAATTTTGCGGCGATGCTGCTGTTGACCGGTGCCTCGGAAGGATCGCGAAGCGCGTCCTGATTTGCAGGTGCCGGGCTGGCGTGTTCGTCGAAAAATGCCTTGATATCCTCGTCGGGCTGACCGGGGACGATATCGACATCGCTCAGATCAACTTCTGGCGCAGCTTGTTCGGGCGCAGCAGGGGCAGGCTTGGAGATTTCAGCCTGATCGGCCACGGGGTGTTCTGCGGGCGCGGCTTGCGCTGGTGCGGCATCCGCCGGTTTGACCTCTGCAACAGGCTTGGCATCCGCTTGCGCCTCGGGGGCTTTCGCTTGCGCGGCGGCTTCTTTGGTCTGTGCGGCAGCGCTATGCAGGGCGTTCATTCTAAAGGCATCGTAATACCCCGACAGCTCATTCGGGCGACGCGGTGCAAAGGAGGTGGACACAATGGATGTGCCGCCCGCAACCGGAAGCATCATGCTGCTTAGCGGCGCGCTTGGGACCGGCGGGCTTGCGGGTTCTGCCTCCTCGCGGGCTTTCAGGACAATCTGGCCGTCCTGCTGATGCGCCACCACTTTGCGCGAAATTTCTTTCTGCGCGATATGGGCCAGCATTTCTGCATCCGGCTGCGGCGGCTCTGCCCCGAAATAGCGGTCTTCTGACGCAAGATCCCGGAAATACTCTGCGATCGCCTTCATTGTACCGAATGAATCGTCGAAGCCCTCCAACGTACACGAGAACGTGCCGTATGAGACCGTCAGAATTTTGTTGTTATTCATCATCGGATGCTCGTCCTCTGCGGTTTTGCAGCTTACTGTTTACCATAGTGTTCTAGACGAAAGCGGATCGAATCTGTGCCCAAGCCAGTATCATTTAGTGTCATCATTGTGGTCGTTTTCCAAAAACAGGGGAAAAAGCCTTGAAACGGCACATTGTCGCCAGCTTTGACCCAATCACGCTTGTCGGTGGTGGGGATGCGGATATCGAACAGCTTGCGGATGCACTTGATATTGCACCCGTTTGTGTGGCTGCCGATCGGGGGGCTGAATTGGCCCGCCGGGCCAATGTGCCGCTTCGGGCCGTTATCGGTGATATGGATTCCATCTCGGCAGACACTCTTTCGCAGATCCCCCCAGACCGGCAAATTAGAATAAGTGAACAGGAAACGACCGATTTTGACAAGGCCCTTCGCCATATTGACGCGCCGCTGGTCATCGGTGTCGGTTTTTTGGGCGGGCGTCTGGATCACCAGCTGGCGGCATTGCACATATTGGCGGTTCATGCGCACCGCCCCTGTATTCTGCTTGCCCAGACCGAGATTCTTTTCATCGCCCCCCCCGCAATCACGGTGCCTACAACAGCGGGGGATGTCATATCTATCATGCCGCTGGCCCCGGTGGCCGGGCGCAGCACGGGGCTGGAATGGCCGATTGACGGCATCAACTTTGATCCGCTGTCACGCATTGGCACCTCGAACCGCGCGACGGGGGCCTTCACCCTCGAGATGGCGCAGCCCCATGCGGTGCTGATCCTGCCGCGCCGGCTTATGCAGCCGGTTGCGCAAGCGCTTGTTTCTGTAGACGCCGTTGGATGGCCCCTTCGCGGATGATGATATAAAGCCCCGCGGCCATCGTGATCATGATGCCCAATGAGGCCAGCGGGTTCGGCAGATCGCCAAAAATCAGCAGACCGATAAAGGTCGCAATCGGGATTTCGAGATATTGCATCGGCGCAAGCGTGGCCGAGGGCGCATAGCGCAGCGACCAGGTCATCAACAGATGCGCCACACTGCCCAGCACCCCGATTGCCAGCAAAAGCGACCATTCCAACGCGTCGGGTGTGATCATTTCTACCGCCGCGATGTCCAGTTTCGGCCCGATCCAGATCAAGGGCAGCATCAGCGCCACCGCCATGGCCCCGCTGATGGCTTGCAGGCCGATCGGATCGGTCTGTTTGGCGATCTTGCGTGTCACCAGCATGAAGACCGAAAAATTGGCGGCGACAAACACCGGCAAAAGTGCGGGCCACCCGACCTCGGCAAAGCTGGGTTGCACCACCAGCAACGTGCCGATGAACCCGACGATGCAGGCCATGAGCCGTCTGCTGCCCACTTCTTCGGACAGGACATATTTGCCCAACAGCAACATGAAAAACGGCATCACAAACACAATCGCCACCGCATCGGCAAGCGGCAGATAGATCAGCGCGGTAAACATCGCGGCAATGCCCAGAATATGCAGCAAGGTGCGCAAGAAGGTCAGCCACAGCGTCATGCCCGTCATCCGCCACGTCCGATCCGTCAGAAAGACAATTGGCATGAGCAAGATCAGCTGGACCGCAAACCGCACCAAAACAACCTGGGCAAGCGGCACGGAAGCCCCCAGCAGCTTCGCCACAGCATCGCCAATCGGGGCAACAATGCAAAAACCAAGCATCAAAATGATGCCGATTAAGGGTCTGTCTGCATGTATCATTGGGTTGTTCTGGTTCAATTCAATCAACTATAGGATGTATTAAGGCTTTTTTAGCGTGAAATGCAAAAGCTTTCTTTATTTCGCATGGCGGTCAGTGGCCGACTTTTCAGGCATCTAGGCAGCCGGCCTGTCCAGCAAGACACAATTGCGGCCCATATTTTTTGCGGCATAAAGCGCCTTGTCCGCGCGGTCGATTGCCGCATTTGAAATGTCGTCACCAGCCAGGTCCGAACGGGAAATCAGGCACAATCCGATGCTGATTGTGACGGTCAATAACTTGGCAGAGCCGGGAATAACAAAGGGCGTGCGCTCAAACGCCTGGCGCAGCCGGTTGGCCACAGCGGTTGCCTCCGCTTCATTCGTGCCGGGCAGCAGCAGCAGGAATTCCTCGCCGCCGATCCGGGCCGCCATATCCGACGGGCGCAGATGTGTGCGCAGACGGCGGGCGGTTTCAACCAGCACAGCATCGCCTGCGGCATGGCCGTGTTCATCATTTATGCGCTTGAAATGATCCATATCGGCCATCATCACAGCAAAGGGCAGATCGTCTGAGGTCGCTTGCCGTGTCTGGCGGGTCATCTCGGCCAGGCCATAGCGGCGGTTATAAAGGCCGGTGAGCGGGTCAAATATCGCTTCGCGCAGGCCCAGTTCGACACTTGCGCGGATGCGGTCGATCTGGCGTTTGCGTTCCAGCAGGGCCGATAGCCGCAAATGCAGTTCTTTGACGTCAAAGCCTTGGGGCATCAGATCGTCCGCGCCCAGATCAAGCGCAATGGCTGCGACATCGGCGTTCTGGTCGGTTTGCACCACAATGATCCCGCAATGGCGGGTGCCCGCATTGGCGCGGATTGACGATATCAGGTGCATTTGATCGGTGACGCTGGTCTTGTCCGGTGTCAGCGCCAATACAAAAACGTCCGGCATCCCTTCGCCGGTCAGACGGGTCATCGCCTCTCCGACAGCGGAAACCGAAATCTTGTTCAGGTTATCCTGCCGCAGTTGCGCCGCCCAGATGTGGTTCAGCGCCTTGTCGGACCCGACAAGCTGGATATGCCCCGACATCTGGAAACACGCCGGTGGGTCGGCCAGACCAAAGGCGTGGCCGGTTTCGGCGCGCATCTGCCATTCTTCGGGGGAGTGATACAGACGGATCAGGCTGCGCACGCGGCTGAGCAAGAAGGCATCGACAAGCGGCTTGATCAGAACATCCTGCGCACCGCGCGACAAAAACCGCTGGCGCAAGGCGGAATCCCCCGTTTCGCCGATGGCGATCACAGGGGTGCGTTGTCCGCCTGCCTTCGGGGCCAGCCCGTCCAGAAGGGCCGTAGCGTCTGCATCACAAAGGTAGAATGCGGTTATGATAAGGTCCGGAGGGTCGTGATATGCCAGCGCCAATGCTTCGGCAACGCTGGTGGCCTGGCGCACATCAAAAAATGCAGTGCCCAATTTGGTCTTTAAAAGAATTCTGTTTGTGGCGATCGGATCAACGATCAGGATCTTGCCTTGCACTTGTTTTCCTTCCCCACAAAAATTATCAGAACAGGTGCTCTCTTGTTGATCGAATTAGTTAACAAAGTGTTGCCAAGAAATTTTACGTTAGGAAAAACCGCATGCTTACGCAGGAAGCCGCCGAAGCCATCGGGTTGCAGGCCTTGGCCTGGCTGGTGGCCAACGAAGACTTGCTGCCGGTGTTTATGGATGCAAGCGGGGCCAGCGCCGACGATTTGCGCACCCAGGCGACCGATCCCGGGTTTCTGGGGGCGGTGCTGGATTTCGTGATGATGGATGATGCCTGGGTCATCGCGTTTTGCGATACACTCCGGATGCCCTATGAACGGGTGATGCAGGCACGCCAGTCCTTGCCGGGCGGCGAACAGGTGAATTGGACATGACCATGATCAAAGGTATTCTTTTCGACAAGGACGGCACGCTGTTCGATTTCGCCAAAACCTGGGAGGCATGGGCACATGCGTTTCTGACCCGGCTCAGCAATAAAGACGCTGCACGCGCCACTGCGATCGGGGCTGTGGTCGGGTATGACTATAGTGCCAAACGGTTTTCGACAGACAGCATCGTGATCGCCGGTACCCCCGGTGATGTGGCCGGTGCGCTGGGGCAGCACGTTCCCGAACATTCGCGGCAGGGGCTGATCGACATCATCAACGAAGAAGCCGCACTGGCCCCGCAAAGCGAAGTGACCCCCTTGGTGCCGTTTCTGACGGTGCTGAAAGCGCGGGGATTGAAGCTGGGGGTGGCGACCAATGATGCCGAGGCACCAGCGCGGGCGCATCTGGACAAGGCGGGTGTGACGCATATGTTTGATTTTGTCGCCGGATTTGACAGCGGTTTCGGCGGCAAGCCCGAACCGGGGCAGCTGAACGGATTTGCCCAACAAGTCGGGCTGGCCCCTGCTGCCATTGCCATGATCGGGGACAGCACCCATGATCTGCTGGCTGCGAAAGCCGCAGGAATGACCCGTATCGGTGTGCTGACAGGTATGGCGTCGGCCGATGATCTGGCCCCCTATGCCGATGTGGTTCTGCCGGATATCAGCCATCTGCCCGACTGGCTTGACGCGTTGGATGCGCAACGCGGCTAGGCGGGGCAGACACGAGGCAGGCGCGAAAAACGACACTTCTCGTCGGTAATGGCAACGACCCCATGCGCAGGATCAGGCCTTCTGGAACTGATTTTCAGGAGGTTCACATGCCAGATACCGATCCGAAACGCAGAACCCGTGGCGGTGGCCGTGCAGGGGCCAAGACACGGCGCGGCACTTCCGTGATCGAACAGATGCCGTGGAACCCGCCAATTAACATCGACCGCCCCACAGAACCGCTGACCCCCGAAGGCGTCGAGGCGATCCATGACGGGGCCATGCGCATTCTCGAAGAGATCGGGATCGAATTCCTTAACCACGAGGCGCTGGATATCTTGCGCAAAGCCGGGTGTACGGTGAACGGTGAAAACGTCCGCATGGGGCGCGATTTCGTGATGGAATGGATCGCCCATGCGCCATCGCAATTCACCCTGACCCCGCGCAACCCGGACCGCCAGATCACCATCGGGGGCAAACATCTGGTGTTTGGCAATGTGTCATCGCCGCCGAACTATTGGGACATGTCGATTGGCACCAAGGTGCCCGGCACCCGCGCCATGTGTCAGGACCTGCTGAAGCTGACGCAATATTTCAACTGTATCCACTTTGCAGGCGGCTATCCGGTGGAACCCGTCGATATCCACGCCTCTGTCCGGCATCTGGACGTGCTGTATGACAAGCTGACCCTGACGGATAAGGTCATGCACGCCTATAGTCTGGGCAAGGAACGTGTCGAAGACGTGATGGAAATGGTGCGTATCGCGGGCGGACTTACCCACGAGGAATTCGACGCCACCCCGCGCATGTACACCAACATCAACTCCACCTCGCCGCTTAAACATGACATCCCGATGCTGGACGGCTGGATGCGGCTGGCGCGGCGCGGGCAGGGGTTGGTCGTGACACCCTTTACGCTGGCCGGTGCGATGGCACCTGTGACGATGGCGGGTGCCGTGGCACAATCGCTGGCCGAGGCGCTGTGCGCCGTTGTTTTGGCGCAGATCATCAACCCCGGATGCCCCTGTGCGATTGGCACCTTCACATCGAATGTGGATATGAAAACCGGCGCGCCTGCCTTTGGCACCCCTGAATACATGCGCGCCACCCAGATGACCGGGCAATTGTGCCGATTTTACGATCTGCCCATGCGGTCGTCGGGGGTATGCGCGGCCAACGTGCCGGACGGCCAGGCCATGTGGGAGACCTCCAACAGTCTGTGGGCCGCCGTGCAATCGGGTACGAACATGGTCTATCACGCGGCGGGCTGGCTTGAGGGCGGGCTGATCGCCAGCCCTGAAAAGTTCATCATGGATTGCGAGGTGCTCCAGCAGATCCAGCGCTATATGGACCCGGTGATCTGCGCGACAGGCCCGGATGAAATCGCCCTCGACGCCATTAAATCGGTGGGCAATCAGGGGCATTTCTTTGGCATCCAGCACACGCAGGACCGCTATACCGAAGCGTTCTATCAACCGTTTCTGAGTGACTGGAAAAATTACGAAGGCTGGGAGGCCGCCGGTGCCATCTGGACACCCGAGCGCGCGCATTTGATGTTCAAGGAAATCGTTGCCAGCTTTGAAGCGCCCCCGATGGAGGATGCGATCCGCGACGAGCTGGCGGATTTTGTGGCACGGCGCAAAGCCGAAGGCGGGGCACCGACGGATTTCTAGATCGCGCAACAAAGTCGGGTTCGTCTAAATTTCGAAGTAATTCCGAATTATTTAAAGCGGCAAAAACCGTGGGTGCCTTGGCGGCTTTTGCAATATGTTAAGGGCCTTTTCCCATGATCCCCCGTGACCAATGGGAAGGGATGATATGCACGGCCTCATTAATCGAAGCATTCAAAATTATGTTTGTGACACTTTTGGCAATGACGTCTGGGGGCAGGTGACAGGCAGCGCCGACTTGGCCATTATCGATTTTGAGGCGATGATGAGCTATGACGACGACGTGACGACGCGGCTTGTTGATGCGGTTTCACTGGTGATGGGGCGGCCCATTCACGAACTGCTGGAAGATCTGGGCACCTATCTTGTCTCGACCCCAAAGCTTGAAGGGGTCAGGCGTTTGCTGCGCTTTGGCGGCGTCACCTTCGAGGAATTCCTGCTGTCGCTGGATGATCTGCCCGACAGGGCAAGGCTGGCGGTCTCGGACCTTGATCTGCCCGAACTGGAAATAGACGAACGTGGCAACGGTTGTTTCGAATTGCTGTGCCGCGGGTCCGTTTCGGGGTTCGGCTATGTTTTCGTGGGCATGCTACGCGTCATTGCCGATGATTACGGGGCCTTGGTGCTATTGGATCACGAAACCGGCAAGAATGGTGTGGAAAAGATATTTATCACTCTGGTCGACAAGGATTTCGCCCAAGGGCGGCAATTCGACCTGGGTGCGCGCCTGGGATGACATCCCTTGCGCAAGCCGGGATGCTGGACGTGCTGTGCCCCATGCATGTGCTAGTGGAAAAAGACGGCACCATCAGCCACGCCGGACCGACAATTCAAAAGATATGCAAAACCGGCGCTTTGGTCGGTGAAGCTTTCTTTGACCGGTTCGCCGTCAAGCGGCCAAAGGGCATTGTCACGATGGATGATCTGCGTCGCAAGGCGGGCAGCAGGTTGCACCTTGCGCTGGAAGACGACCCCGGCAGTGATCTGAAAGCGGTCTTGGTGCCCCATGATCACCGAACAGGCAGCATGGTGATCAACCTGTCTTTTGGCATCTCGATTCTGGACGGGGTGCGTGACTATGCGCTGAGCAATGCCGATTTCGCCGCAACCGACCTTGCCATTGAAATGCTCTATCTGATCGAGGCGAAGTCAGCCGCGATGGATGCGTCCCGCCGGCTGAACCTGCGACTGCAAGGGGCAAAGATTGCCGCCGAAGAACAGGCGTTTACCGATACGCTCACGGGGCTTAAAAACCGGCGCGCGATGGATCACGTGTTGGCGCGGCTTGTCGGTAATCAGGCGAATTTCGCGGTTATGCAGATCGACCTGGATTTCTTCAAGGCGGTCAATGACAGTTTGGGTCATGCTGCGGGCGATCACGTCTTGCAGGCGGTCGCACAGATCATGGTCGAGGAAACCCGCAACGCCGATACCGTCGCGCGGGTGGGGGGCGATGAATTCACGCTGATCCTGCCTGACGTCGCAACGGAGCAGATGTTGCTGGCCATCGGCGACAGGGTCATTGAACGGCTCAAAAAACCGATCCTCTTCCAAGGACAGGCCTGCAAGGTGTCGGCCAGCATCGGAACCGTCTGGATTTTGGAAAACCACACCATGGACGCCAAAGATATTTTATCCGATGCAGACGTGGCGCTGTACCAATCCAAAAAGGCAGGGCGGTCGCGCCAAACCCTGTTTCGACGCAACGGGGCCCGCGTATGATCAACTCTCCCGATCACCAAAGGTCCCAGCACTTGGGGGCTTTGGTGACGCGCTGGCAGGCCGTGCGGGGGGCGGCGCAATCGGTGATGCCTACGGCACTGCGACCGGCGAGTTCTACCTGTCGCCAAGGATATGCTTCGCCACACTTCGGCCAAGCGCATCGCAATTCGCCAAGCCTTGGGAAAACGGATGCCGCTTGAGGATTTGCGGCATGGCAAGGCAGTAGACCGCCCCCTGAACCTTGCTGGGCAGCGCCAGTTCGAATGGTTCCTGCACCTCTTGGTCTGGATCGACCATCGCACCAACCAATGAAGGGAAGGGCAGGGCGGAAACAGGGGCTGCGGCCTGTCCACGGGCATCAATCAGCGCGTCAAATTCGATCGCTCCGTCGATGGTCATGACCGAAACGCCACCTGACACCGTGTTTTCGAAAGCCGACTCTGATCCGGTGGGAATGATCTGAAGCACACCCGCATCATACAAGGCCAAGACCCGGCGCACCGAAATATGCGGCACCGCAGCATAACAGTCGCCAAAGACCGGCATCAGCATATCGTTGAACCTCTGCCAGTCGCTGTCGTTCAAATGCTCAAGGACCAGCTCGAAATTCTCATGCCCCCGCAAAAGCGCATATCTGTGATGCTGCGTTTCCTTGAGGGTCTTGGATTTGATCGCCGCGTTCAAGCTCTCTCGAAGCGCGCGTAGACCGCCCAGCGTTTCGCGATGATGGAAATAAGCATCGGCAAAGCCGTTGATCGTCTGAGCGTCAGGCCCAAGCTCGGCCATGTACTGTGGGGCCGCGTCGTTCAGTTCTTGCACCATCAATGCAAACACCCGTTCAAGCAGCCCGTCGGGGCCTTTTTCCAGCTCTGCTGAAACTGCGTCGGGGTGGATATATGTCAGCGGCTCATAGGGGAAGGGGTAATAGAAATCCGGTTCCGGCATGATTCCCTTATGCGAAACCATCGTGATCGAAAGATCCTCGTGCCCTGCATCGGGGAACCAGCTTACTTTATCGCCGTCTTCGATGAACCCGCCATGCGCGTTGCCAAGGGCGACGATCACATCAATGGCCGACAAGGACGACCCCAACACCCCGATCTTGCCTGCGGGTTGATCGGTGATGTTCGTATAGGGCCAGGGCGACACCAGATCAGCCTGCCCCAGTGTGGGCGAGGACGGCCAGGAATGCCCTGTCGCCACCACGACCTGATCAAAGGTGAAAACCGATTTGCCATGAGGGGTTTGGATATCAAGGCTCATGCCCGTGCCCGTCGGGGTGATGTCGTGGACCTGATGCCTTGGCAGGACATTGATAACATGCCCGGCGCTGCGGCCAGCATCACATAAATCGCGGAATTCCGATTTCATATATTCACCCAGCAAAACCCGGGGATAAAAATCGCGCGCGTCGATGTCGTCCCGCGCCATGTCCCAACCGTCTAGGAAATCATCGTCCTGGTCATGCAGCCAAGACACCAGCGGTCGGGTGATCGACGGAATCTCGCGGCTGAACGCGTTGCAATACATGTAGTCGGCATTCATGCCCGAACGGTACGGCATGCCACAGCCCATTTGGTCACTGCCCTCGAAAATGGTCAGCTCGAACAAGGCATCGCCATTTAGCAGACCCTTGGCCGTGTACATGGCCATCGGTCCTGCACCGATGATCGCGACCTTTCGTGCAGATTTCACATCTGATTTGCCCAACCTGCACGTCCCCGTTTTAAGCGCTGTCATCTGACAACCTTTCATGGGGGTGAAAGTTCCCTAGGCCATCCACAGAAACGTGCCGCAAGCGTGGCGGGTAAAGTCCGGGGGAGAGCTCAGTGAGGGGAGCGTTAGCGAGGAAAATCGCTGTTGGCGCTGGGCGTTGCAAGGTGATGTACCGCCCGACCAGATGATATTTGAACAATCGGGCGGGGTTTCCTGCGCAATAAACGCTGCAGCACCTGGTTTCTCGTGCAAGGAACAGACGCTGCGCCGTGTTGCAGCCCAATGGGAATGGGCCAACAAGATCAAATGTTTTGAAGGACAAGTGGCAGCCCGTAGGGGAGTCGAACCCCTCTTTTCAGGTTGAAAACCTGACGTCCTAACCGATAGACGAACGGGCCACTTAGCTTGTGAGCGGTTCATTAGGCAATCGCGCGAAAGGGCGCAAGTGCAAATTGCCAAAAAACGAAAAACTTTTACGCAGGGGCCGCGTCTTCCAGTCGAAGTTGTACTGATTGCCGTCCGCGCCAGCTATTGATGTCCAACCGGCCGGCCAGGTGAAACCGTGCACCGCCGTGGTTTTCAAGCGCCGGACCAAGGGGGCCGTCGAATGCACCAAAAGCGATGGCATCCATTTTGACGCCAGCACCGCCGCCGCCATCGCCAAAGCTGATTTTCAGGTGGCTTTCGCCGACGCGCTTGGCAAAACGAATCTGCATATCGGCAAAGACGTAGCGCGGGGCAGGGGCACCGGCACCAAAAGGGCCCGCCTGTTCGATTTGCTCCGCCAGTTCAACGGTGGCAGCGGCCGGCATCAGCATCCCGTCAAGGCGCAGATCGGCGGCACCGGCCAGATGGGCACCTTGCTTCTCCAGCAGCTCTGCCAGACGCGCCATCGCGGCGTCCAGCTTGTCTTCGGCCACTGTCAGCCCTGCGGCCATCTTGTGGCCACCGCCCTTGATCAGCAATCCTTCGGCGGCCAGCCGTTGGATCGGCGCGCCCAGATCAATGCCCGAAACCGATCGGCCCGACCCTTTGCCAATGCCATCCTCGAATCCGATCACAACGGAGGGGCGGTTTGACGCTTCCTTGAGGCGCGAGGCAACGATTCCCACGACGCCAGGATGCCAGCCCGCACCCGATGCCCAGACCAGCGGCGCGTCAAAGCCGCGTGCCTCGGCCTGATCCAGCGCCACGGCGCGCACGGCGTTTTCAACATCGCGGCGTTCGGTGTTCAGGGTATCGAGCCGTTCGGCCAAGGCGGCGGCCTCGTGAGGGTCGTTGGTGGCCAACAGGCGCGCGCCAAGGTCCGCTTGGCCGATGCGCCCGCCCGCGTTGATCCGGGGGCCCAGCAGAAACCCCAGATGATAGGACGCGGGGGCGGTGTCCATGCGTGCAATATCGGCAAGTGCGGCCAGACCCACGCGGTCGCGCCGCGCCATCACCCGCAAGCCCTGACGTACAAAGGCGCGGTTCACCCCGATCAGCGGGGCCACATCGGCCACGGTGGCAAGGGCAACAAGATCCAGCAGCGCCATCAGATCTGGCCCGCGCGTGCCGGCCTCGCGCAATTGGCGACCCGCCTCTACCAACATCAGGAACACCACGCCAGCGGCGCATAGATGGGCCAGCGCGCCGTCCTCGTCTTGACGGTTGGGGTTCACCACGGCGACCGCATCGGGCAGGGTTTCGCCGCCAAGGTGGTGATCCAGAACAATGACATCCGCGCCCACGGCGGCCGCAATCGGCCCGTGCGATAGGGTTCCGCAATCGACACAGATGATCAGGTCGTGCTTGGCGGCCAGCGCGGCCATGGCCTCGTCATTGGGGCCATAGCCTTCGTCGATCCGGTCGGGGATATAAAGCGTCGCCTGACAGCCCATGTCGCGCAGCCAGACCAGCAGCAGCGCGGCTGAACTGCCACCATCCACGTCATAATCGGCAAAGACCGCGATGCGTTGACGGGATTTGACAGCGCCCAGAAACCGCGTCGCCGCCTTTTCCATGTCGCGCAGGGAACGCGGATCGGGCAGCAGGTCGCGCAAGGAGGGGGCAAGGAACTGTTCGGCCTCGGCGGCGCTTACGCCACGGCGGGCCAACACCTGACACAAGGCCTGAGGCAGGGCGGTTTGCTGCAACAGCACCTCGGTGGCGCGTTCGATTTCGACGCCGGGGCCGACCCATTTGCGGCCCGTAAGGGACGCATCAACACCTAAAAAGCTCATGCATCCCTCGATCCGTTTTTATCCATCATTCACGCAGGGGCCCTGCGCCTGGTCTGCTTAGTGCTGGTCAGCCGGTGTGCGGTAATTGATCCGCCGCACCGAACCGGATTTCGACCGCATGATCAGCGTTTCGGTTGTCAGCCAGCCGGGTTCGCGTTTGACGCCGGGCAGCAAGGTCCCGCCGGTCACGCCGGTCGCGGCAAAGATCACGTCTTGGGTGACCATTTCATCGCGGGTATAGATGCGGTCCAGATCGGTGATCCCGGCCTTGTCGGCGCGGCCACGTTCGTCATCATTGCGGAACAACAGGCGGCCATACATCTGCCCGCCCATACATTTCAACGCGGCGGCGGCCAGCACGCCTTCGGGGGCACCGCCTGATCCCATATACATGTCGATGCCGGTGCCGGGTTCCGAACAATGCATCACGCCGGCCACATCACCATCCGAGATCAACCGGATCGCCGCGCCGGTTTCACGGACCTGCGTGATCATTTCCTCGTGGCGGGGGCGCTCAAGGATGCAAACGGTGATGTCTTGCGGGGTGCAGCCTTTGGCAGCGGCAAGGGCCTGCACGCGTTCGGCAGGCGTCATGTCCAATGTGACCACATCGGCGGCGTAGCCCGGCCCGATGGCCAGCTTGTCCATATACACATCAGGTGCGTGCAGCATGGACCCGCGCGGCCCCATTGCAATCACGGTCAGCGCGTTTGGCATGTCTTTGGCGGTCAGCGTGGTGCCTTCAAGCGGGTCCAGCGCGATATCAACACCGGGGCCGTTGCCGGTGCCGACTTCCTCGCCGATGTACAGCATCGGTGCCTCGTCCCGTTCGCCTTCGCCGATGACTACAACGCCTGCAATATCCAGCAGGTTCAACTGCTCGCGCATGGCATTGACCGCCGCCTGATCCGCCGCCTTTTCATCGCCGCGCCCGATCAGCTTGGCCGATGCCAATGCAGCGGCTTCGGAGACGCGGGCAAGGCCCAGTGACAACATGCGGTCTTTGAATTCGGCGGAAGAGGTCATTTTTAACGGTCCTTTTAGAAATCAGTCTGGTTGAAACGGGGTCAAAGGTCTTCGATCCGCAGGGCAACGGGATCACTCGCCAGGACGCCTGTGCCTGCCATCGCGGTCAAGGCTTCATCCAGCGCGTTGCGGGTGGTTTTGTGGGTGACGATCAAAACCGGCGCATGATCGGTGCGGTGTTCGGTCTGGCGCATCCGGTCGATGCTGATGCCTGCTTCGCCCAATACGGTCGCGACCTTGGCCAGGGCACCGGGTTTGTCCAGCAGACCCATGCGCAGATAGAATGCTGCGGGGGCCTGCGACATGGCGGATGTGGCATCGGTCAGGGTGCTGGCCTTTTGACCAAACACCGGCCCCTGCCAGCCACGGGCAAGATCGCAGATGTCGGACAAAACGGCGCTGGCAGTCGGGCCTTCGCCGGCACCGGGGCCGCGCAACACGATCTGGCCAACGGCGTCGCCCTCAAGCACGATCATATTTGTGCCGCCGGACAATTGCCCCAACGGCGATGTGTCGGGCACAAGGCAGGGCTGCATACGTTGCTCAAGCCCGCGACCGGTCATCTGGGCAACCCCCAGCAATTTGATCTTGTAGCCCATGCCAGCGGCCGCGCGGATGTCTTCGATGCTGACCCGCTCGATGCCCTCAAGGTGAATGCCGTTGAAATCAACGCGTGACCCGAATGCGATCGACGACAGGATCGCCAGCTTATGCGCGGCGTCGATGCCGCCCACATCCAGCGCCGGATCTGCCTCAAGATAGCCCAACCCGTCCGCTTCGGCGAACACATCCTCATAGGGCAGGCCCGCGTCTTCCATGCGGGTCAGGATATAGTTGCACGATCCGTTCATCACGCCCATCACGCGGGTGATCTGATTGCCGGCCAACCCTTCGCTCAACACCTTGATCACGGGAATGCCACCCGCGACCGCCGCCTCATAGCGGATATTCTTGCCTGCGGCCTCGGCCTGTTCTGCCAGTGCCTGACCGTGGATCGCCAGCATGGCCTTGTTCGCGGTCACAACATTCTTGCCCGCCGCCAAAGCGGCTTCGGTTGCGTCCTTGGCCGGACCTTCGTCGCCACCGATCAATTCGACAAACACATCGACATCATCGCGCTTGGCCAATGCGACGGGATCGTCCTCCCATGCGTAGTCCGACAGGTTCACGCCGCGGTCTTTGCCCTTGCTGCGGGCGGATACGGCAGAAATGGTGATCGCGCGGCCTGTGCGTGCCTCAAGCAAAGCGGCCTGCTTGCGGATAATGCGCACAACGCCCACACCCACCGTGCCCAATCCGGCAATCCCAAGACGAAGTGGCCCAGACTGAAGCGGATGTGACATATGCAGTTCCTTTAAGATGATGCGCGGGCGCGCCAAGACTATTCTATGGCGGCGATGTAACGGGTTCAAACCCTACGTGCAACGCAGCCAGTTACAAATTTGCCTATCTCAGCCCTTGGGACAAACGCTGCTTTTCCACACCCGTCAGAACCGAGCCGCGCAACCGGGCCGCACGCGCCTGCAATCCGGCAACCCGGGCCGCCAAAGCCTGTTCGGTCTGGCCCGTATCAACCTGACCGGCAGTGGCCTGCGCCAAAAGCGGATCAACAGGCACCAAAGCGGGATATTGCGCGGCCAGCATTTCAGGCGTTGCACGGCTATCAAGGGCCGGAAACTGCGTGCAAGCGGCGGGCAGCAGCAGGGCAAGGGCGCAAAGGCCGGAAAGGGCGCGAGTGTTCATGGGGTCAATTCATGCACCAGCAACGGTTTTCGCGCAAGCGGGGTTTGCCTTTGAACACTTGTTCAATTAGCCTTTGATCATGGCACGCACGACCGGATCACATTCAGACATCACCGGACCCAAAGTCCGAGAGGCCGCCTTGCGGTTGTTCGCGAAAAATGGCTATGCGGCCGTGTCGATGCGTGCCCTGGCAAGCGAGGTCGGCGTGCAGGCCGGGGCGCTGTATAACTACACCCCCGACAAGCAAACTCTGCTTTTCACCCTGCTTTGCGCCCATATGGAAGAACTCCTGGAGGCATGGCAGGATGACATCGGGCTTTCCCCCCTGGACCGGCTGCGCAAATTCGTGGATTTTCACATCCGGTTTCACGCCGACCGCCCGGACGAGGTTTTCATTTCCTACATGGAATTGCGCAATCTGACGCCCGAGAATTTCAGCACGGTCGAAGCGCTGCGCCGCAAATACGAGGACCGTCTGGAAGATATCTTGCGAAGCGGTGCCGCGACGGGCGATTTTGCCATAGCTGACACCAAGATCGCGACCCTTGCCGTGATCGCCATGCTTACCGGGGTGAACACATGGTTCCGCGCCGGGGGCCGCCTGTCGCTGGATCAGGTCATTGCGCAATATTGGGATATGGTGCGCAAATCGGTGATGTCGGGGTAGGGCATGGCTGCCCGTACCCCGTTGATTTAATGGGCCGCTTTGATGAACGTGCCGTTGTTCAGATCGCGCATCGCCTGACGCAGTTCGGCCTGTGTGTTCATCACGATGGGGCCATGCCACGCGACAGGTTCATCAATCGGCGCGCCTGATATCAGCAAGAAACGCACCCCCTCTGGCCCGGCCTGCAAGGTCACTTCGTCGCCGGTACCAAAGCGGATCAACGTCCGATCGCCGCTCAGATCGCGGATGTTCACCTCTTCGCCGGCGATTTCCTTTTCCAGCAACACGCCAGAAGGTTTCGACGCATCTGCAAAGGCCGCCGCCCCCTCAAAGACATAGGCAAAGGCACGGCGGTAGGTGTCGATCCTGAAAGTCTTTTTGACACCGGCTGGCACGGTAATATCCAGATATTGCGGATCGGCGGCAATGCCATCGACGGGGCCGGTCTTGCCCCAGAATTCGCCGGTAATGACTTTGACGACGGTGCCGTCATCATCGGTGATCACCGGAATATCCTTGGCCGTGACATCCTGATAGCGCGGCGCGGTCATCTTTTGCGCGGCTGGCAAATTTCCCCAAAGCTGGAAGCCATGCATCTGGCCGCGCGCATTACCGTGCGGCATTTCCTGATGCAAAATGCCCGACCCTGCGGTCATCCACTGCACATCGCCCGCCCCCAGTGTGCCGACATTGCCCAGCGAATCGCCGTGATCAACCGTGCCGGCCAGCACATAGGTGATTGTTTCGATGCCGCGGTGGGGATGCCACGGAAAACCACGTTCGAAATCCTGCGGGCGTTCGTTGCGGAAATCGTCAAACAGCAAAAAAGGGTCCAGCTCGCTTGGGTCCTGAAAGCCAAATGCGCGGTGCAGCTTGACGCCCGCCCCCTCAAGGGTGGGAACAGCCGCGCGGGTCTCGAGTGTGGGTCTGAGGGACATTGTCGCTCTCCTATCATGGGTTGGGATGAAGATAGGGTCGTGCCGCCTGTCTCGCAATATCGCAGTCGCGAACCAAATCTGTGCAAATCCGCACCTTTGCGCAGTCAGCGGGGCAGGTGTCGCAAACAGGCGCGACCTGTCGGGGTTGGGGCGGTTCACCTATCGTTAACTTTAAAGGGGAGCAGGCAGATGAAAGTTGGGTTTATCGGGTTGGGCAATGTGGGCGGCAAGCTCTCGGGCAGTTTGCTGCGCAACGGCGTGGACCTTTATGTTCATGATCTGAATGCTGATTTTGTGGCGGCCAAGGTGGCGGCGGGGGCCAAGGATGGCGCATCGCCTGCCGATCTGATGCAGACCTGCGATGTGGTGATCACCTGCCTGCCCAGCCCGGCGGCATCGGCGGCGGTGGTAACAGAAATGCTGCCCCATGTCGGCCCCGGCAAGATCTGGATGGAGATGTCGACGACAGATGCCGCCGAGATCAAGCGCCTTGGCGCTGAGGTGATCGCGGCGGGCGGTGCTGCGGTCGATTGCCCGGTTTCAGGCGGCTGTCACCGTGCCGATACCGGCAACATCAGCATTTTCGCCGCCTGTGACAGACCCACGTTCGATCGCATCCTGCCATTGCTGACGCTGATGGGGCGGCGCGTTTTGCATACCGGGGATATCGGCACAGCCTCGGTTCTCAAGGTGATGACGAATTACCTTGCGACCGTGAACCTGATCTCGGTCTGCGAGGCGATGACGGTGATGAAAGCCGCAGGCATGGATTTGGCGACAACCTATCAGGCCATCGCGATGTCTTCCGGCACGTCCTTTGTCCATGAAACCGAAAGCCAGCTGATCCTGTCGGGGTCGCGGGACGTGAACTTTACCATGGACCTGATCCAAAAGGATATCGGGCTTTTTCAAAAGCTTGCGGATGATTTCGCGGTTCCCTTGGAAGTATCCCCGCTGATCATCGACATCATGACAGACGGGCAAAAACGCTATGGGGAGCGCGCACAATCCGACCGGATAATAGAACGGCTGGAGGACGCGACGGGCCTGAAAATACTGGCGGACGGGTTTCCACAGGAATTGGTCGATGATGAGCCCGAAGAACGCGGTTATGAGGTCACGGCGCGTTCATCTTTGTAAATTCTAATGTGATGGTGCAGCTGTGTCGTGCAAGGCATTGCGGCGGGTGGATTTCCCTTGATCTAAACCAAGGCAGATCAGGAATCAAAAGGGTCAAACTGTTAAGAAACCCCGCGCCACGCCCCGACGCCTTAATCATCTGTTCAAGATTAATTCACGTTAATTAATTCTGACGCAAAGCATGAGCAAAGCGCGGCCAAATGCTTGCAAAAAATATATTTTCCGGGCGGCGGCCGATGCCAGTTCGCCCGGAAATGGGCTGCAAAAAGTTAATCAAGCGGACGCCCGATTTCAGCTGTCAAAGCCCACGAACCGCGCCACAGCGTCAACGGGGCGGCGCACCGATTTCACGTCATTCGCCGAGAAACTTTCATCCGGCCACCCAAGCGCCACACAGGTCATGATCACCTGATCGTCGGGGATTTGCGCATGTTCACGCACGACCGGCGATTGCATGATCCCCTGACCGTTGATGACCGACCCCAACCCTTTGCTCCAGGCGGCAAGCACCAGACCATAGGTCACCGCCCCCAGATCGAAATGCGCGATGGTGCCGTTGTCATCCAGCGACTTGTCGAAACACACGACGATGGACACGGGCGCATCGAACTGGCGGAAACCGCGCATCACCCAATCCTGACGGCGTTCCTTGTCTTCGCGTTCAATGCCCATGGCGGCGAAAAGCTGTTTGGCAATGTCGACCTGTCGTTCGCGGTGCACACCGGCATAGGCCCCGTGATCGCTGATTTCGCGGACCGGCGGCACCCCTTGCAACATGCGGGTGGAATTGCCCTCGCGGACGTTTTCGAGCGGTTGGCCCGTCAGGACGTGAAAATGCCACGGCTGGGTGTTCATCGAAGAGGGCGCGCGGTTGGCCAGCGCAATGATCTCTTCCAGCAACTCGCGCGACACCGGGTCTTTGGTAAAACCCCTGATGCTGCGACGCCCCAGCATTGCCTGTTCCAGTTCCATGATGTCGCTCCCTACGTTTCCTGACAGACGTCAGCGTCTTGCAAAGGGCGGGCGGGGTCAAGCGCCGCTTTGCGCGCTGCCGCTGCGTCAGATCAGCAGTTGGGCACGTTCACGGCCAAGCCGCCAAGCGAGGTTTCCTTGTATTTTTCAGACATGTCCGCACCGGTCTGGCGCATGGTTTCGATACAGGCATCCAGCGGCACCAGATGCGTGCCATCGCCGCGCAGCGCCAGTGACGCCGCCGATACCGCCTTGATCGCGCCAAGGCCGTTGCGTTCGATGCAGGGCACCTGCACCAGCCCGCGGACCGGATCGCAGGTCATGCCAAGATGGTGTTCCAACGCGATTTCGGCGGCATTTTCGATCTGTTCGGGGGTGCCGCCCATCACGGCGCATAATCCGGCGGCTGACATGGCGGCGGCCGATCCGACTTCGGCCTGACAGCCTGCTTCGGCACCGGAGATCGAGGCGTTGAATTTCACAAGCCCGCCAATCGCTGCGGCCGTCAGCAGGAAGTCTTCGATATGCGCCTCTGACGCGCCGGGCACGTGATCGAGGTAATAGCGCAAGGTCGCGGGCATCACGCCTGCGGCTCCGTTGGTGGGCGCAGTGACAACCTGACCCCCGGCGGCGTTTTCCTCGTTCACCGCCATGGCGTAAACGCTCATCCAGTCGTTGATCGTGTGGGGTGCTTGCTGGTTCAGACCGCGTTCAGCCAGTAATGCGTCGTGAATGCCCTTGGCACGGCGTTTGACGTTCAGACCGCCGGGCAGGATGCCACCGGTCTCCAGCCCGCGATTGATGCAATCGTTCATCACCTGCCACAGGCGTTTGGACCCGTCGCGCAGATGCGCCGCACCGCCGCGTGATTCTTCGTTCGCGCGTTTCATACCGGCGATGGATTTGCCCGACGTCTTGGCCATCTCAAGCATCTCGGCGGCGGATTTGAACGGGAAGGGCACGGGCGCGCCTTCATCCGTGTCCTTGCCCGCGGCCAGTTCCGCCTCGGTCATCACAAAGCCGCCGCCGATGGAATAATACGTCTCGCGCAGGGTGACGTCGCCTTGGGCATCGGTGGCCATCAGCATCATGCCATTGGCGTGGCCGGGCAGCTTCAGATCATAGTCAAAGATCATATCCGTTTTCGGGTTGAACTTTAGCGCGCCGAAATCCGGCAGGGTGATCTGGTTGGTTTCGTGAATTTCGGCCAAGACGGCTTCGGCTTGCGCGTGGTCATATTCCTGAGGGGTGAAACCCGCGAGGCCAAGGATTGTGGCGCGGTCGGTGGCGTGACCGACACCGGTAAAGGCAAGGCTGCCGTGCAGCGACGCGCGCAAACCTGCAAATTTGAACGGTGACGCGCGCATCTGGTCCAGGAACCGCGCGGCGGCCACCATCGGCCCCATGGTGTGCGAGGAGGACGGACCAATGCCGACTTTGAACATATCGAAGACAGAGAGAAACATCAGGTGGCACTTCCTTGGGGTGGGGTGGCATATTGCGGGGCGGAAAACGGCGTGGGGCCAAGCCCTTCGGCCTTTTGGGCGGCAGCCGTACAGGGCAGGGTTTCAAGCGACAGGCACATCGCCTTGAGGTGGGGCAGATCATCCAGATCGAACCAGTCGTGGTCCTTTTGCACGGGGTACAGCACGCACCAGCGCAGCAAGGCGGCAAGGTAAAACTGGAGCGCCATGTCGAAAGGCCCCTGTGCTGCCCGTGCATCCAGCGATTTCAGATGACGTGCCAAGGCGGTTTGCATGGTGTGACGCAAGGCTGCCTGATGGGCGGGGTCGGGGCCTGCGTATTTTTCAGGGTAAAACGTCATGCGCAACGCCGGATGAACGGTGTTTGAGATGAAAAACAACCACTTGAGGAAATCTGCGCGTTTGGGGTTGTGGATTTTCGGGGCCAATTCGCCATGCCGGTCGGCAAGCCAAAGCAGGATCGCACCGGTTTCAAAGATCGCGCCATCGGGGCATTCCAGCACGGGGATCAAACCATGCGGGTTCAGTGCCAGATAGCCCGGCGACGTTTGCGCCGCTGTGGCACGGTCAACCAGAACGGTGCGATAGGGCTGGCCCAACGCCTCGAGCGCCAATCGGATGATAAGCGACGCGTTGTCGGGCGCATAATGAAGGATATAGCTGTTCATTTTGCTGTGTTAGCCGATTACGGGCGGGCAGAGCGATTGAAAACGACATATTCGCGCGCATTGCAGAAGGCAGCGCGGGAAAACGTGGCTGGTTTGGGCCGTAATGGGGCGCTACAGCGTGCTGCGGACACAAATTGCAGCATCGCGTAAACCTGTCGCGCCGTTGCGGGTTTTGAGGGGTCGCACCCACCGCCGTCAGAGTCTATAAGGGCAGCGATAAATCAGGAGTCGCTATCATGGCCGGAGAACTGTCACCAATTGACAAGGCGAAATTTGTAGCCGCGAAACGTGCCGCGCAATTTGTCGAAGACGGCATGCGCGTCGGGCTGGGCACCGGATCAACCGCTGCCTGGTTGGTGCGCTGCTTGGGCGAAATGGTGCGCGATGATGGTCTGCGGATCAAAGGTGTGCCGACATCGACCCGCACCGCACAGCTTGCCCGCGAAGTGGGAATCGAAGTCATCAGCCTGGACGAGGCGAAATGGCTGGACCTGACCATTGACGGTGCCGATGAATTTGACGGCGAACTGAACCTGATCAAGGGTGGCGGCGGGGCCTTGCTGCAAGAAAAAATCGTGGCGACGGCCTCTGACCAAATGGTGGTGATCGCGGATATCGGCAAAGAGGTCGAAACCCTTGGCGCATTCCCCCTCCCGATCGAGGTGATCCCCTTTGGCTGGCAAACGACCCAGGCCTTGGTCGAAGAAACGCTGATTTCGATGGATGTGCTGGGCCGTACGTCAACCTTGCGGATGAATGGCGACATTCCCTTTATCACCGACGAGGGCAATTACATCATGGATTTGCACCTGAACCGGATTGGCAATGCGCGCCAATTGTCGCTGGTGCTAAATCAGATGCCCGGCGTTGTTGAAAACGGGCTGTTCATTGATATCTGTGATGCCGTGGTCATCGGCTATGGTGATGGCCGCGTCGAAGTGCGCGACATCAACGAAGGTACCGTTGACCGTGACCGTATGGATTTCGTCGAGACGGATAACCTGTTTTCCGACCTGAACGACTAATAGATATTAAAGGCCCGCAACCAATGAGTGATTTCGATTTTGATCTGTTCGTAATTGGTGGCGGTTCGGGGGGCGTGCGTGCTGCGCGTGTCGCGGCCAGCGAACACGGGGCCAAGGTCGGTCTGGCCGAGGAAGACCGCTATGGCGGTACCTGCGTGATCCGGGGCTGTGTGCCGAAAAAGCTGATGGTGTTCGCATCGGGCTATGCCGGTTTGGCGGACGAGGCGCAGGCCTATGGTTGGGACATCAAGCCCGGCACCTTTGACTGGCATGCATTCCGCAAGCGTATGAGCGCTGAACTGGACCGTCTTGAAGCCGTGTACCGCAAGCTGCTGGCCGGGTCCGGCGTTGAAACCTTTGATGCGCGCGCCACGATCAAGGACGCGCATACGGTGGAACTGTCCACCGGCGAGGTGAAAACCGCCAAGCACATCTTGATTGCAACCGGTGGCCGCCCCGTGCGGCCCGATCTGCCGAATGCGGATTTGGGGATTGTGTCGGATGATATCTTTCATCTGGAACAGCTGCCCAAGTCGATCCTGATTGTTGGCGGTGGCTATATCGCTTGCGAATTCGCCTGCATCTTGCAGGGGCTGGGTGTCGAGGTGACGCAGTATTACCGCGGGGCGCAAATCCTGCGCGGTTTTGATGACGAAGCCCGTGGTCTGGTCGCTGAATCGATGCGCGAGAATGGTATCGACATCCACACCGGCACCAACATCGTTGAAATGGCGCTTGAACGGGACCGTGACGAAACCACCAACCCCGGCAATTCGGGCGCGGCCATGGGGGCCACCGTCGATCAGGCCGGAGAGTTGAACCGTCACAATGCTTCCGCCCGCGATGGGACACAGGGCCCGATCTGGGTCAAATCCACCAATGGCCGCGAAAAAGTCTTTGACATGGTGCTGTTCGCCACAGGCCGCACCCCGATGACCCAGGATATGGGTCTGGAAGAGGTCGGCGTGACCCTTGGCCGGGGCCGCGAGATCAAGGTGAACGAATATAGCCAGACCGGCGTGCCGTCGATCTATGCCATCGGCGATGTGACAAACCGCGTGAACCTGACACCTGTCGCAATCCGCGAAGGCATGGCGTTTGTCCAGACGGTCTTTGCCGGAAACCCGACACCTGTGGATCACGACCTGATCCCGTCGGCGATCTTTACCCAGCCCGAAATGGGCACCGTGGGTCTGAGCGAGGAAGATGCGCGCGACGCTGGACCGGTCGAGATCTATGTGACCTCGTTCCGCCCCATGCAAACCGCCTTTGCCGAACAGAACCAGCGCGTGATGATGAAACTGATCGTGTGTCAGAATACCCGCGTTGTCTTGGGGTGCCACATCGTCGCACCAAATGCGGGCGAGCTGATCCAGCTTGTGGGCATCGCGGTCAAAGCGGGGCTGACGAAAGAGCAGTTTGATGCGACATGTGCGGTACATCCGACCATGTCCGAAGAACTGGTCACGATGCGCACACCAACGCGCACAGCTTGAAATCCGGGCATCTATGCCCAAGTTTGAACGAGACGAGACCGCATTCGCGGTCATAATAGGGAAGAGTTAATGGCTGGAAATACAGGCGGCCCTTGGGGCGGCGGAGGAAACTCAGGCGGCGATAAACCTGGCGGTGACCAGAACAAACCGACTGGACAACGACCAACTGGCGGGGGCCGTGGCCCCGGTGGCGACAAACCACAAATACCGGAAATTGACGAGCTGGTGAAAAAAGGCCAGGAACAGCTGCGCGTTCTGATGGGCGGCAAGGGCGGCAACCGGGGCACCGGTGGTTCCGGCGGCGGCATGGGCAGCAACGGCCCGCGTTTCACCCGTGGCACAATCGGTCTGGGCGCTTTGGCGGCAGTCGTGTTGTGGGGGATGGCCAGCTTTTACACCGTGCGCCCTGAACAGCAGTCGATTGAACTGTTCCTTGGTGAATTTTCGGGCATCGGCACCGAAGGTCTGAACTTTGCGCCTTGGCCCGTTGTCACTGCCGAAGTCTTTGACGTCACCACCAACCGCGCCGAAACCATCGGTGCCGGCCGTACCGGTGGCGACAACGAAGGCTTGATGCTGACCACGGACGAAAACATCGTCGATATCGATTTTCAGGTGGTCTGGAACGTGAAGAACGCGCAGGATTTCAAATTCTCGCTGCGTGACCCCACGGCCTCTGTGCGGGCGATTTCTGAATCGGCCATGCGCGAAATCATTGCGCAATCCGAACTGGCACCGATCCTGAACCGTGACCGTGCCACAATCGAAGCAACGGCCCGCGAGCTGATCCAAACCACATTGGACAACCGCCAGACCGGTATCAACATCATCCGCGTCAACTTTAACAAGGTGGATCCGCCCAGCCAGACGGTCACAGTGACCGATGACAATGGCCGGGTGTCACAAGAATCCGTCATCGACGCCTTCCGCGATGTTCAGGCCGCCGAGCAGGAACGTGACCGGGTTGAACGTCAGGCCGACGCCTATGCCAACCAGCGTACCGCCGAAGCACGTGGTCAATCCGCGCAATTGCTCGAAGCCGCCGAAGGCTACCGCGCGCGCGTTGTGAACGATGCTGTGGGTGAGGCAAGCCGCTTTGAGGCGGTTCTGACCGAATATACGGCAGCACCCGAAGTGACGCGCAAGCGTCTGTACCTTGAAACGATGGAGAAAGTCCTGGGCGATGTCGACAAGATCATTCTTGAGAATAACCAGGACGGAGGCGGGCAGGGCGTTGTTCCCTATCTGCCGCTCAATGAATTGCGTAGCTCGAACCGGGGGTCAAACTGATGCATAAGGCAAATCTCATTATCCCCGTAATCGTGATTGCAGCGATTGCTGTATTGTCCTCGATCTTTATCGTTGATGAACGTGAAAAAGCATTGGTGCTGCGCTTTGGCCAGATCAAGCAGGTGCGTGAAACCGCGGGCATCGGGTTCAAAATCCCGCTGCTGGACGAAGTCGTGCGTTATGACGACCGTATCCTGTCGCTTGAAACCCCGATGATCGAAGTCACGCCAGCCGATGACCGTCGTTTGGAAGTGGATGCCTTCGTTCTGTACCGCATCGCGGACATCCGCCAGTTCCGTCAGGCCTTGGGTGCCGATGGGGCCCGTCAGGCTGAAATCCAGCTCAACGGTATTCTTGATGGTCAGATCCGTGCGGTTCTGGGTTCGCAAGGTGTCACATCGAACACGATCCTGTCGCCCGAACGGTCGGCGCTGATGGATCAGATCCGCGAACGGTCTGATGCACGTGCGCAGGCTTTGGGTCTGGATGTGGTCGACGTGCGTTTGCGCCAGACCAACCTGCCAGAGCAGAACTTTGACGCGACATTGCAGCGGATGATTGCGGAACGTGCCCGCGAAGCGACCGATGAACGCGCCCGTGGCCGCGAGGCCGCACAGCGTGTGACGGCCCTTGCGGATCGTACCTACGAGGAAATCCTGTCGGAAGCCCGCCGTGATGCCCGCATCATCGAAGGTGAAGCAGACGCCGCGCGCAACAAGATCTTTGCCGAGGCCTATTCCAAGGACGCGGAATTCTTTGAATTCTACCGTTCGCTGAGCGCCTATGAAATAGCGTTGCAGGGCAAGAACTCGACCATGGTGATGTCGCCGGACAGCGAGTTCTTCAACTACCTGCGCTCTGATCAGGGCAGCCGCTCGGTCGAGGGTGAAGGCAACTAAAGCCGCTCTCGGTGATCCAAGATTTGAAAGGGCCAGCCATCGCGCTGGCCCTTTTGGTTTTTGGGTTCAGGGATGGGCGCATTGTCGACCTTCGAGATGTAGCCTTCAGTCTAAGGCCTAGCGTCTGGTTTGAGCCCGATTGCACCAATTCGGCGATGCACATGAACAGCGGCTTTAGTCTGGCACACTGCAACAGCTTAGGTGTTTCAAGATAGGATTTCCGTCAAAGAACTTTGATGGTAAAAGTTCCATCATGAGAATACGTGATGAAATCCCCGGCGACGAAGCAGCGATATATACGCTAACAAAAATCGCCTTTGCACCAGTCGAAATGAGCGATGGCAGTGAACCGCAGATCGTTGATCGCCTTCGTGAAGGCGGTAACCTTGTCCTCTCACTCGTCGCTGTGGAGGAAGATCAGATCGTTGGCCATATTGCCTTTTCTCCGGTGACTCTATCGAGTTCTCAGGGACATTGGTTCGGCCTTGGCCCCGTTTCGGTTCAACCGGCGCGTCAACGTGCAGGAATAGGTCGGCAGTTGATTGAAAAAGGTCTGGAGAGGCTTCGGTCACTCGACGCCGCCGGTTGTGTCCTTTTAGGCGACCCGACCTACTATGGCCGCTTCGGCTTTTCATCTCCCGGTGATCTTACATACGGCGAGGTCCCCACGGAATACATGCTGGCGCTCGCATTCCAGACCGAGCGGGCCAAAGGCGAAGTGCTATACGCTTCCGCATTTGGAGGCTAACCGGCTTCTTGCCGATCTTCACTAAGAGGGGGCTTGAGCAAAGCATACCTTCGCCGAACGAACCTGAACCGTAACAAAGTTCGGGTAGCCCCCCAAACACACACTGAATCTTTGGTAACTTGATCTGCCCGCGCCCGATGCCTGTTGAATTGCGCGTGATCGACCCCATCTTTCAGCTTGCAGCACTGGAACTGCGGATGCACTCTGGTGTCAGGAAATGGGGGTCTTGTGGCCCCGCCCTTTGTTCAGGAGATGATGAATGCAGCCGAAGGCCGTATCCGTGTCAAAATCAATCGCCCCGTCGCCACAGTTCAAATGGCTGATGATGGGTATGCTGGCCCTTGCCTTTGTGCTGATGCAGACCGTCATGGCCTATGCCAAGCCGGAAAGCCTGGCACCGCTCGCTGAAAAGATCAGCCCCTCGGTCGTCAACATCACGACCTCGACCACGGTCGAAGGGCGTACCGGCCCGCGCGGCATTGTGCCCGAAGGCTCCCCCTTCGAAGATTACTTTCGCGAATTTCAGGACCGCAACAACGACGGCCAGACCCCGTCGCCGCGCAAATCATCCGCGCTTGGGTCCGGGTTTGTGATTTCCGAAGACGGGTATGTCGTGACGAACAACCACGTCATCGAGGGCGCGGACGAGATCACGATCGAGTTTTTCTCGGGCGAGGAACTGACCGCCAAGGTGATCGGGACCGACCCCAACACCGATATTGCCCTGCTCAAGGTCGAAGCCCCGAACCCGTTGCCCTTTGTCACATTCGGCGACAGCAACGCCGCGCGCGTGGGCGATTGGGTGATCGCAATGGGCAACCCGCTGGGGCAGGGGTTCTCTGTCTCGGCCGGGATCGTGTCGGCGCGCAACCGTGCATTGTCAGGCACGTATGACGACTACATCCAGACCGACGCCGCGATCAACCGTGGCAACTCTGGCGGGCCGTTGTTCAACATGGACGGGGCCGTGATCGGTGTGAACACCGCGATCCTGTCGCCCAACGGCGGCTCTATCGGGATCGGGTTTTCCATGGCGTCGAACGTGGTGACCCGGGTTGTGGACCAGCTCAAGGAATTCGGCGAAACCCGCCGTGGCTGGCTGGGCGTGCGCATTCAGGATGTGACGCAGGACGTGGCCGATGCGATGGGTCTGTCGACTGCAACCGGTGCCTTGATCACCGACGTGCCGGATGGCCCTGCAAAAGATGCGGGTCTGAAAACCGGTGACGTGATCATGAGCTTTGCCGGCGTCGAAGTCCAAGACACCCGTGGTTTGGTCCGTCAGGTTGGCAACAGCGCCGTGGGGGCCGCCGTGCGCGTCACGGTCCTGCGCGAGGGCAAAACCCAGACGTTGAAAGTCACCCTTGGCCGCCGCGAAGACGCAGAAGACGACAGCACCCCTGCTGCCGACCCCGAAGAAGGTGCAGAGCCGCAAGGCCCCGAAACAGTGTCCATGCTGGGTCTGACCGTCACTCCGCTGACCGATGACATGCGCGAAGAATACGACGCGGATGAAAGCACCAACGGTTTGGCCGTGATCGAGGTCGACGAGGCATCGGAAGCCTTCGAAAAGGGGCTGCGCAAGGGCGACGTGATCACAGAGGCAGGCCAGCAAAGCATCACAACGATTGCGGATCTGGAAGACCGGGTGACCGAGGCTCGCGATGCAGGGCGCAAATCCTTGCTGCTGCTGGTGCGCCGTGCCGGTGATCCACGTTTCGTGGCGATCGGCCTTGATGAATAATCCTTGATCCTGGATCGACGGTTTTTGAAACCCGCCTTTGCCCTGCATTGGCGGGTTTTGCTTTGTCGGTCTGGCGACACCTTCCTAGTTGTTTCACATATCGAAAGTAGCTAGGTTTCTTTGAAAAAAAGGAACTCTTGATGCCCGAAACCACGTCTGCGACCGTTTACCCCGAACGTCTTCACGCCCTGCGCAAGCAGACGTTGGCCGAGGCAGACATCACAAGCGTTCAGAACCAGGACCTGATCCAAAGCCGTCGCGAACAGATTTGCGATGCCGCGTTGGAGCTGTTTCTGGAAAAGGGGTTCGCGGCCACCACCATACGCGATATTTGCGCGCGCTCGGGTGTGAATCAGGCCAGCATCTATGACTATATCGCCAACAAGAATGACATCCTGCGCCGCCTGTTGAACCAGCTTTGGTTCCGCGAGGACGTGCCGACCCTGTCGGTGATGCTGCAAGATCAATCTGTGTCCCTTGAGGATGCGATTGAACAGTATTTCCGCGAATGCTGGGCCCATAAACGCAAGGGCACATTGTTAGCCTATCGTTGCGTGCCGCATATGCAAGCCGAAGATCGCCACGCGCTGCATGCCCGCGAATATGCCGCGATGAAGGATCTGGCCGATCAGCTGAGCCTGCGGCTGGGGATCGATACCGAAGACCGCCGCCTTGATATCGTGTCAAACCTGATGGTGTTTCTGTCGGCCTTCGGCCCCATGCGCGACTGGCTGAACCGTGATATTCCGAACGACCTGATTTTGCGCAGTGTCGCCGTTGGTGCCGCCGCGATGGTGCGGTCTTTGGTGGATGCAGACGCCAAGTAGGCAAGGTGTCACGCAGCAAGGCCCGCGCTAGGCCCATGTCACGTCTTGCGGGCGCGGATCACTGTATGGTGGCTGACGATCTGATACCCTAATTCGGCGGCCACGCGGCCCATAAGTTCGGCGATTTCGGTGCCGGGAATTTCAACCAGATCGCCGCTGTCGACGTCAACCAGATGGTCGTGATCGGTAGGGGGCGTCATTTCATAGCGGGCAGGGGCGTCATCCATCACCAGCTTGCGCACCAGACCGGCATTTTCCAGCACAGACATGGTGCGGTAAACCGTGGCGACCGATACCGTATCATCCAGCGCGCGCGCCTTTTCATACAGGTCTTCGACATTGGGGTGGTCATCGGTTTCAGACAGGATCGTCACTATTGACGCCCGCTGCGGGGTGACGCGCAGCCCTGCGTCGCGCAGCAATTGTCTGTAATCGGGGTCGTTTTCCAATGCGGTCACCATCCTTGCGTTGCCCTGACTTTATGCAAGTTTTTCCGTCCCTGCAAGTTTTTGCGAACTATTCTCATTCGCATATTTGACATCTGCGAATAATTCGCATTTACATGTAGCAAGGCAAATGGGGTATGGAGGCTTCGGTGAAGAAATCATTGTTATCGACGGTTGCTGCGGCAGTTATGATGGCGACCGGCCCCGTTTGGGCGGCGGATTTCAAGGTGGTGACAACCTTTACGGTTTTGGCCGACATCGCCCAGCAGGTGGCAGGGGACGCAGCCGAGGTGGTTTCGATCACCAAGCCGGGTGCCGAAATTCACGGCTATGAGCCGACCCCGCGCGATATTGTGGGGGCGGTCGATGCGGATCTGATCTTGTGGAACGGTATGAACCTCGAACTGTGGTTCGAACAGTTTCTGTCCAACCTTGGCGATATCCCGTCGGTGACTTTGACCGACGGCATTGATCCGATTTCGATCTCGGCCGGGGATTACGAAGGCAAGCCCAACCCCCATGCGTGGATGGGTCTGGATAATGCGCTGATCTATGTCGACAACATTGCCGCCGCTTTCGCGAAGTATGACCCTGACAATGCAGCGACCTATATGGCCAATGCAGAGCGGTATAAGGGCGAAATCCGTGATACGATCACCCCGCTGCGCGACCGCGTGGCGCAGATCCCCGAAGACAAACGCTGGCTGGTCACCTGCGAAGGGGCGTTCAGCTATCTTGCGCGCGATTTCGGGATGAAAGAGCTGTATCTATGGCCGATGAACGCTGACCAGACCGGCACACCGCAGCAGGTCCGCAAGGTCATCGACGAAGTACGCGCCAATGATATCCCCGTCGTGTTCTGCGAAAGCACCGTCAACACCTCGCCTGCCAAACAGATCGCGCGCGAAACCGGCGCGGCCTTTGGCGGGGTCTTGTATGTTGACAGCCTCAGCACCGCCGAGGGGCCAGTACCCAGCTATCTTGATCTGTTGCGGGTAACAGCGCAGACCATTGCGGACGGGTTATCGGAAAATTTGAAGTGATCGGAAAACAGATATGACGCGCGCCGAAATCCAACACGACGCTGAGCATTTCCCGCCCCAAGACAGCGGCATCTCTGCGCATAATGTGACCGTGACCTATCGCAACGGTCACACCGCGCTTTATGATGCGAGTTTCGAAATCCCGCGCGGTACGATCACGGCATTGGTGGGGGTGAACGGCGCGGGCAAATCTACGCTGTTCAAGGCCATCATGGGCTTCGTGCCCGCCGCCGCAGGCGAAATCAGACTGCTGGGCAAAACGGTGCGCGAGGCCCTGCGCGAGAACCTTGTTGCCTATGTGCCCCAATCCGAAGAGGTCGATTGGGCCTTTCCGGTGCTGGTGCAGGATGTGGTGATGATGGGGCGCTATGGCCATATGGGGTTTCTGCGCCGTCCCAAGGCCGCCGATCACGCCGCCGTGGACGAGGCATTGCGCCGCGTGAACATGACCGAATTCCGCGACCGCCAGATTGGCGAATTGTCCGGTGGTCAACGCAAACGCGTGTTTCTGGCCCGCGCTTTGGCGCAGGATGGTCGGGTGATCTTGTTGGATGAGCCTTTCACGGGCGTTGACGTCAAGACCGAGGACCAGATCGTCGCCTTGCTGCGCGAATTGCGCGACGAGGGCCGTGTGATGCTGGTCTCGACCCATAACCTTGGCTCCGTGCCCGAATTTTGCGACCGCACCGTGTTGGTCAAGGGGACGATCCTTGCCTACGGTCCGACCGAAACGGTCTTTACCCATGACAACCTTGAACTGGCGTTTGGCGGTGTGCTGCGCCACTTTACCCTGGGGGGGGACGACCTGCATGAAGACGATGACGGCCGCGAACTGCGGATCATCACCGACGATGAACGCCCCTTTATTCACTATGGCGAGGCCCGGGTGAAAACCGGGGACGACACATGATCGACCTGCTGCTAGAGCCGTTCGGCTACGGCTATATGTTCAACGCCATGTGGGTGTCGGCCATGGTTGGCGCGGTATGTGCATTTTTGTCCTGCTATCTGATGCTGAAGGGCTGGTCGCTGATCGGCGACGCGCTGAGCCACTCTGTCGTGCCCGGCGTGGCGGGGGCCTATATGCTGGGTCTGCCCTTTGCGCTTGGGGCGTTTCTGGCGGGCGGTCTGGCGGCGGGGGCGATGTTGTTTTTGTCGGGGCGTTCGGGGCTCAAGATCGACGTGATCATCGGCATTATCTTTACCTCGTTTTTCGGACTGGGGCTGTTCATGGTGTCGCTGTCGCCCATGTCGGTTAGTATCCAGACCATTATCATGGGCAATATTCTGGCCATCGCGCCGTCGGATATCATTCAACTGGCGATCATCGGGGTGGTGTGCCTGACGGTTCTGCTGCTGAAATGGAAAGACCTGATGGTCACGTTTTTTGACGAGAACCATGCGCGGTCCATCGGGCTCAAGCCGGACCTGCTGAAGGCGATATTCTTTATGCTGCTGTCGGCTGCGGTTGTGGCCGCGATGATGACAGTGGGCGCGTTTCTGGTGATTGCGATGGTGGTCACCCCGGGTGCCACGGCCTATCTGCTCTGTGACCGGTTTCCGCGCCTTATTATCGTGTCGGTGATCATCGGCACGCTCACGGGGTTTCTGGGGGCCTATGCCAGCTATTTTCTGGACGGTGCCACGGGCGGTGTGATCGTCACGTTGCAAACCGCGATCTTCCTGCTGGCGTTTGTCTTTGCGCCCAAACACGGCGTGCTGGCGGCGCGGCGCAAGGCGGCCCAGGCGTTGCAATCCTTGCGTCAAGAGGCCCGGTCATGATCGAGACCTTACTGTTCCCGTTCCAGTTTCCCTTCATGCAAAACGCCTTTTGGATCGTGCTGCTGGTGGCCCCGCCCACGGCATTGCTGTCGTGTTTTCTGGTGCTCAAGGGCTGGGCGCTGATGGGCGATGCGGTCAGCCATGCGGTGCTGCCGGGGGTGGTGCTGGCATGGATCACGGGCATCCCGCTGATCATTGGTGCCTTTGCCGCCGGTATGTCTTGTGCCCTGCTGACGGGGTATCTGAGCCATAACAGCCGGATCAAGCAGGACACCGTGATGGGGGTCGTTTTCTCGGGGATGTTCGGGATCGGGATCATCATGTACACGTCGATTTCAACCAACCAGCATCTGGATCACATCCTGTTCGGCAACATGCTGGGGGTCGGCCCGCAGGATCTGTGGACGGCGGGCATCATCTCGGCCTTTGTGACGGCGTTCATGGTGCTGAAGTGGAAAGACCTGCTGCTGCATGCCTTCGATCCGGCCCAGGCGCAGGCCAGCGGTCTGAGAACCGGCGTGCTGCATTACGGCTTGCTTGCGGTGCTGTCGCTGACCATCGTCTCGACCCTGACGGCGACGGGATTGATCCTTGCTGTGGCGTTGCTGATCACACCGGGGGCGATTGCGTTTCTACTGGTGCGCAGCTTTGGCCCGATGCTGATTGCATCGGTGGTGGTTTGCACGCTTTCGATGTTCGCGGGCACCTATCTTAGCTTTTTCATCGACAGTGCACCGGCCCCGACGATCGTGTTGATCCTGACGGCGGTGTTCATCGCGGCCTTCATGAACCGTCTTTACGTCACGCACAAAACCTCGCGGATCGCGGCAGAGGTTGACCCGCGCTGACAGACCGTCGCAGACTGCGAAAGATGCCGCAGGTATGTCAGGGGTCGCTTTGGCGGCAGGGCATCTGTGGCCAGTCCTGACGGAGGCCAGCCATGTCGATTTTTCCCCGCACGTTGTTCACAAACGAGCATGACCAGTTTCGCGACATGGTCCGCCGCTATTGCGAGGAAAAGGTAAAACCGCGTCTTGCCGAATGGGGCGAAAACCAGCGGGTTCCAAAAGCCGACTGGCAACAGGCCGGTGCCCTTGGCCTGTTGAACGCCTGGCTGGCCGAGGAATATGGCGGCATCGGCCAAGGCATCCTGTTCGACATCATTGTTGCCGAAGAACTGGGCCGCATCGGGGCGACCGGGCCGGGGTTTTCGCTGCATTCGCTGATTGTGACGCCTTACATCAACAATCATGGCAGCGACGAGTTGAAATCGCGCGTGCTGCCCAAGATGGTGACGGGCGACATTATCGGTGCAGTCGCGATGACGGAACCGGGAACCGGCAGCGATCTCGCCGCCATCAAGACCCGTGCCGAACCCCATGGCAACGGCTGGAAGATCAACGGGCAAAAGACCTTTATCACCAACGGGCAAAACGCCGATATCGTGGTGACGGCCTGCATCACCGACCCCGACAAGGGGGCCAAGGGCATTTCCCTTTTTGCGATTGAGCGCGACATGGAAGGGTTCAGCAGGGGCCGTAATCTGCGCAAGATCGGGCAGCACGGCAACGACACGGCTGAATTGTTCTTTGAGGATGTGTTCGTGCCCGCGGAAAACCTGATCGGTCAGGAGAATAGGGGATTTAGCTATTTGATGCAGGAACTGGCGCAGGAACGGTTGCTGATTTCTGTACAATGTCAGGCCCGCGCCGAGGGTATCTTTGACCTGACCGTGGACTACGTCAAAGAACGCAAAGCCTTTGGCAAACGTATCTTGGATTTTCAGAACACCCGTTTTGCACTGGCTGCGGTCAAGGCCGAGCTCATGGCGGGGCGCGCGTTTTGCGACGCGTTGATCCAGCTGCGGATCGACGGCAAGCTGGACCCGGTTCAGGCATCGGCGGGGAAATTGCACCATTCGGAACTGTTGGGACGGGTTGTGGACCAGTGTCTGCAACTGTTCGGCGGCTACGGATATATGGAGGAATACCCCATCGCGCAGGCCTATGTGGATGCGCGGGTCGAGCGTATTTATGCCGGTACATCAGAGATCATGAAAGAGATTATCGGCAGGTCACTTGACGCAGACCGGGCCTGAAAACGCTGCGCTGTCGCCGGGGGCGGGGCCGTCTTGAGCGCGCTGACCCGGTCAGTTGATGGCCCTAAATGGCGTGACGAGGTCTGGGCGGCGATTCGTCCAAAATAAGGCGTTTGGGTCCCGATCGTGAACAAACAGTGCTAATTTTTGGGCATTGGTTCCAATGTGGCTTGAACATATCGTGATGAAGCCGCCGCAGGGCCCCGCATCCAAGCTTTTTGTCCGGTGTTTCCATAAATGACACAATGAACCGGCTGTTTTCCCCAATTTGCTAATTTTCTCTTAATATGTGGGGGTTTCACGGGGGAGGCCGCAAAGCGTGTTTCAGGGCTATTGAAACAATAAACACGCGAGGGTTGATGTTACCCTTCCGGCACACTCTCTACCTATGATTTTATGACAATTTGCACTTAACCGTTATGGTATTTTTCCCTTCCAGCAACCTCTTGGCAAGGATATAAAGTAAAGGCCCAACTGGGGGGCAAAGTCTAAAGGTCACGGGGGCGGCCGCATTGAACGCGTACTTTTGTGTACGGGATAGATGTGTTCGCCATGCTGCTAAGCTGTCGAATGTTACATTGGCATAATTTGTGCCGTGTTAAGTCGCTTGCGACTTGTCTTCCCTTCAGAAGGGCCGAAGTTCACTGCGGGTCGTCGTTTGACCGCTGGAGTGCGCCTTGGGTTCATTGCGTTTGCTGCAATCTTGCAGCCCGTTCGGTTGACGGGTGGAGGAGAAGAAGATGATGACCAGATTTGAAAAAGTCGAGATGCTGAAAGCACCGATTGTACAAGCCGGAACCGACCACGGTCTGACCGGCGGCCCTGCCTGTGCATCTTCGTCTAATCACCCCATTCGCGTTAAAACGAAACCACATGTTTTTCCCATGAGCCTTGTCCACGGCACATATATTGCCCGTCTGTTTGCACGATTGCACCCAGTTGATTTGTTTAACCCATTAACCAGCGGCGGTGGAAGTTTTCCACGGTCGCGGCACGAAATTAAAGGCGGCGCACGGCGCGGCTTGAGCTGAATACGCTTCGCCCGGTGACCGGGCCTATCACAGATACGAGGCGGACAGCTCAGTCCTAGCGCGCCCAACCAGACTTTGGAGACGACCAAATGACACTTTTTCTTGGCAGCCTGATTGATCTTTGTTTCGGCACAAAGACAAGCTCGACACCAACACCACCCCCTACTGGCAAGGATGGTATCGTTGATGGTTCCGGCAATAATGATCTGATCAACTTGGCCTACACGGGCGACCCCGACGGGGACCGCGTGGATGCGAACGACGCCGTCTTTGGAAATGTCGGATCGAACGACGATATCATTCTGGCGCGCGGCGGGAACGACACGGTTCTGGCTGGCGAAGGCAATGACTCCGTCTTTGGCGGGTCGGGTGACGACAGCATTCTGGGTCAAGACGGCAATGACGTGTTGTTTGGTGACGGGGGTGTGTCCAACCTGGAAGATGCGGCACGCGAAAGCTTTGAATGGTCGAAAGCGCCCGACCCAAGCGGCAACGGCACCTCCATCGACGAAGATGACAACCTCAAGGCGGGCTTTGTGCAAAACACAGGCACCGTGAATGTGACATTCGAGCTGAAGACCTATTCGCCCTATAACTACGCCACCCAAGAATACACCTACGACCAGCAGAACGTATCGGGCATTGTCGGGGACGGCAGTGCAATCAATCAACACAGTGCGTTTGAGACATTGGCAAATAATTCGGGCAAAACAGCCTTTGAATTGCGCTTTGATCAGGCTGTTGGGAATGTGTCGTTCAATATCAACGATATCGACAATGGCGGCCAGGTCAAAGTGCTCGCCTATGATGCGGCTGGCAATCTGATCGATGTCGATCTGACCGGTGGTTCGGGCGTTCAGCTGATCGATTCAGATGGCTTGTTCGGTGTCGACACTGCCAAAAGCCTGGGCGGTGACGAAGCGGCAACCGGCTCGAAATACTCGGTAAACGTATCCATCGAAGGCCCGGTTTCGCGGATCGAATTCATTCACACCGCGACCACCTCCAGCAACTCTGGCGTCAACGTCACGGATGTCTATTTCGACAACCCGGCCTCGTTGATCCTGGATGACGGCACCTTTGGTGACGACACGATTTCGGGTGGCGAAGGTGACGATGTGATCTTTGGCGACAGCGGCAGCCAGACGGCGACCGTCCGCGAGAACTTTGAATGGGAAGGCGTCAGCGGTGCCCAAATCGACAGCGGTTTCACCCAGGATACCGGCAACGTCACCGTTACCTATGCGCGCACTGTTGATTCCGGCAGCCACGAGTCGGACGCAGGAACAGTCCTGCTGAACACCGACGGCATTGTCTCGAACGGTGATCCGGTTGATGACAACAGCTCGCTCCAGTCGATCACAAACGGCTATGGCAACACCGGCGAATTCAGCTGGGACTTCTCGACAGCCGTGACGAACGTTTCGTTCAACGTCAACGATATAGACACCGATGGTGTGGTCAAGATCACCGCATTCGATGTGGACGGTAACCCGATTACCGTAAACCTGACCGGTGGCTCCGGCCTGACATTGCGCGACACCGATCTGGTGGCGGGCGCTGATACGGCTGACAGCAATGGCGGCGACGGTGCCGTAAACTCGGGCACATATAACCTGAATGTCGACATTCCCGGCCCGGTAAGCCGCATTGTTCTGACGCATACGCAGGATGGCTATACCAACTCCGGCATCAACGTGACCGAGATGTACTATGACGCACTAACAGGCGAAGTCGGTGCAGGTGACGAGGGCGGCGACGACGTCATCATGGGCGATGCCGGCAATGACACCATCTTTGGCGAAGGCGGCAACGACTCCATCGAAGGGGGCTCCGGCACCGACTATATCGAAGGCAACAACGGCGATGACACCATCGCGGGCGGCACGGGCAATGACACCATTTATGGGGACAATAACGCCGCAGGTTCCCCCACGCCAACCGGCGAAACCGTGCGCGAAAGCTTTGAATGGGACAAGGCTCCCGATCCAAGCGACAGCACCGCCGTTGATAACAACGACAACCTGTCCGGCGGCTTCACCCAGGACACCGGCAACGTAGATGTCGCATTCTCGGTCACCAATGCGTACAAAACACCTGAAACAACATTCTCGACCGACCAGCAAAAGGTCCATTCGATCACCGGCGATGCCGAGGCGACCAACCCCTACAGCTCGCTGGCATCGCTTGCCAACGAAGACGGAGAACGCGCGACCTACAAGCTTGATTTCTCCAAGGATGTGACCAACGTCAGTTTCCGCATCAACGACATCGACAACGCATCGAAAGTCGTGATCGTAGCCGTTGGCCCCGATGGCACACGCACGCCGATCGACGTATCCACCGGCGGTGGCATCACGGCGCAGAACCTCGATGGCATCGGTGGCAATGAAACCCTGATCAGCACCGGCGGGGAGGGGGCCGATACCGATCCGACCTACTCCGCCTTGGTGAACATCGCAGGTCCGGTTGATTACCTCGAGATCACCCACACAATGGTGCAAACCCTGTCCCCGGGCAATCTGGCCGCGATCAACATCACCGATGTCTATTTCGACGCGCCTGTTGATGCATCTGTTGGCGGCGCGGGCTTTGGCAACGACTCCCTTATGGGCGACGAAGGCGAAGATTTCATTGACGGCGGCGCTGGCAATGACACGATCGAAGGGGGTGCCGATAACGACACGCTGATTGGTGGCGATGACCGTGATTTGCTGACCGGCGGCGAAGGTGCCGACGTCATCAGCGGTGGTGCGGATCAGGATACGATCATCGGCGGCACGGCCGGCGATGTCGTTGACGGCGGCGCGGGCGGCTTTAACCCCGATGCATTGATCAACACCGATACGGATACGCTGGATCTGCGCAGCGTGAACTTCCGCCTGACCGACCTGACCCCTGACAGCAACGGCAACGGCCAGAACGGCACGGTTAACCTGTTTGATAGCGCGGGTAACCCTGCGGGATCCTTCACCTTTACCGAAATCGAAATCATCCTTGGCACTCCCTATGTCGGTCCGGTCGACGGGTTGGAAACGGGCGAGGTGATGAACCCCGGCTATACCGACGCGCAGGGTGACCAGATTGACGGCACCGACGGGGATAATGACACGATCTTTGGCAATGGTGGCGACGACACGATCAACAGCGGCAACGGCGATGACACCGTTGACGGCGGATCGGGCGACGATACGTTTGTTCTGACCGACGGTCTGGACAGCGACGTGATTGTGGGCGGCGAACTGGGCGAGACCGGTGGCGATACCATCGACAGCACCGGCATCAACGACAACCTGACCGTGGTTCTGACCGCGCCGGAAACCGGCACGATCACCGATGGCGTTGACACGACTTCCTTCGAGGAAATCGAGAACATCGCCCTTGGCGGCGGCAATGACACGGTCACCGGCTCTGACGGCGGCGACAACATCAGCACCGGCGGCGGCGACGACAGCGTTGCAGCGGGCGGTGGCAATGACACCATCGCAGGCGAAGGCGGCAATGACATCCTCGACGGCGGCGCGGGCGACGACCTGCTGGACGGCGGCGATGGCAATGACAGCATCGACGGCGGGATCGGCAATGACACCCTGTCGGGCGGCGCGGGCAACGACACCATCAATGGTGGCGACGGGGCCGACAGCATCAATGCAGGCGACGATGCCGACACGATCACGGGCGGTGCCGGTCAAGACACCATCGACGGCGGCGCGGGCGATGACAACATTGCCGCAGGCGACGACGCGGATGTGGTGATCGGCTCCACCGGCAGCGACACCATCGACGGTGGCGCGGGCACGGATAGCTATGACGCGGACGGCTCCCTGCCGGCCGAGCGGATCATCGTCAACGTGGATGACAGCGGCAACGGCACGGTCGAAAAGGTCGTCGACGGCACCACAGATACGGTGACCAGCGTCGAGAATTTCGTGGCCGGCGAACAGCTTGAGCCTGACGTGATCACCCTGACCACGGCGATCAACGCAGGCGATATCCCCACGGATATCATCGGGTTGGACGACAATTCGGTCGGGACCGTGACGGCGCTTGACGGCACCGTGACGGCCTTTGGTCCGGGCGAGGATTACCTGCTCAGCGATATTCTAAGTTATACCTCGCCGGACGGCATTCTGCCCGCAGTGGCACCGCTTGGTGACTTCAAAATCACCGCCGGTGACGAAGCAGGCCAGGTCGGCGACATCACCTTCGAGAACTTCGAAGAGATCAACTTTACCATTGTGAATGATGGCACGATCATCGGTCCGGTTGACGGGTTGGAAACGGGCGAGGTGATGAACCCCGGCTATACCGACGCGCAGGGCGACCAGATTGACGGCACCGACGGGGATAATGACACGATCTTTGGCAATGGTGGCGACGACACGATCAACAGCGGCAACGGCGATGACACCGTTGACGGCGGATCGGGCGACGATACGTTTGTTCTGACCGACGGTCTGGACAGCGACGTGATCGCGGGCGGCGAGCTGGGCGAGACCGGTGGCGATACCATCGACAGCACCGGCATCAACGACAACCTGACCGTGGTTCTGAGCGCACCGGAAACCGGCACGATCACCGATGGCGTTGACACGACTTCCTTCGAGGAAATCGAGAACATCGCCCTTGGCGGCGGCAATGACACGGTCACCGGCTCTGACGGCGGCGACAACATCAGCACCGGCGGCGGCGACGACAGCGTTGCAGCGGGCGGTGGCAATGACACCATCGCAGGCGAAGGCGGCAATGACATCCTCGACGGCGGCGCGGGCGACGACCTGCTGGACGGCGGCGATGGCAATGACAGCCTGGATGGTGGCGATGGCAACGACGTTATCTCGGGTGATGAGCCGGGTGTTGCCGGGGTGCCGGATGCCGATCTGCCTTTGATCTCGGAACCATTCGATCAGGATCCGAACCCGAATGACAACAAAGACACGATCAACGGGGGGGCCGGCAACGACACCATCGACGGTGGTGACGATGCGGATGTGATCGACGGTGGTATCGGTGACGATGTCATCGAAGGCGGGATCGACGACGATACCATCACCGGTGGCGAGGGCGACGATATCATCACAGATATCCAAGGCTCGGACAGCATCTTTGGCAACGATGGCAACGACTCCATCATTGCCGGTGTCGATACGTTCTCGGATTATCCGAACGACCAGCAGTTCATCACGAACCCGCTGACCGGCGCGACAATCCCGAACCCGTTCTTTGGCACAGGTGATCCGAACCCGGACGACAGCCGCGACTATGTCGATGGTGGTGCGGGCAATGACACCATCCGTACTGGCGATGATGCCGACACGATCTTTGGCGGGACGGGCCACGATTCAATCAACGCCGGTATTGACGACGACTTTGTAAGCGGTGGTGACGGCAACGACAGCATCATCGGCAGCCATGGCTCCGATACGTTGCGCGGCAATGACGGCAACGACACGATCTGGGGTGGCTTCGGTCCTGAAACCATTGCAGGTGTCGATGGTGATATCATTGACGCGCTGGATCCACAGCCGAACAACGGCAAGGATCTGATCGAAGGCGGTGCCGGCGACGACGTTCTGTACGGTGAAGACGATGACGACACCATCTTTGGTGGTGCCGACAACGACTATATCGACGGCGGGATCGACGATGACAGCCTTGATGGCGGTATCGGCAATGACACCATTCTGGGGGGGCAGGGCGATGATACCATCCTCGGCGCACAAGGCGATGATGTCATTGACGGCGGCGTTGGCAACGACTCCATCTTTGCGGGCAATGATCACGACAGCGTCCTGGGCGGCGACGGCAACGACACCATTGACGGTGGTCAGGGCAACGACACCATCGACGGCGGCACCGGAGACGACTCTATCACGGGCGGCTTTGGCGAAGACAGCATCCGTGGTGGTGACGGCAACGACACGATCTTTGCGGCTGGCGACAATGACACCGTAGACGGTGGCGACGGTGACGACAGCATCAGCGGTGTACGCGGTGATGACAATCTTTTCGGCGGCGAAGGTAACGATACCATCGACGGCGGCGAAGATAACGACGCGGTGTCCGGCGGGGCCGGCAACGACAGCCTGCTGGGTGGCTTTGGCAATGACGAATTGCTGGGCGGCTCTGGCGACGACACCATCAGCGGTGGCGGCGACAACGACACCATTCGCGGCGGGGCCGGCAATGACAGCATGCGCGGCGATGACGGGCAGGATACCTTCCTTGATGTCAACGGCGGCGACACCATCGACGGTGGCAGCGGGTCTGACCCAAGCGACTTTGACGTCATCGACCTTACCGGTTCGTTGAACGGCGGCGGGTATCGTCTTGAAAACATCACCCCGGATAATGACCCCGGTGATACGATTGACGGTGACAGCCCCAATGACGGTTTCGACGGGACGATTGTCTTTACGGACGCCGCCGGGAACGACACAGGCCGGTTGGACTTTACCAACATCGAAAGCATCGTCCCTTGCTTTACGCCGGGCACGTTGATTGCGACGGCAAAAGGCCAGGTCCGCGTCGAAGATCTGCAACCGGGCGATCGGGTTATCACCCGCGACAACGGTTTGCAGGAAATCGCGTGGGTCGGTCAGAAATCGTTGACGCAAAAAGACTTTATCGCACGGCCAGAGCTGAAGCCGGTTCTGATCAAGGCAGGGTCTTTGGGTGAAAACATGCCAGAGCGTGATATAATGGTATCGCCGAACCACCGGATGCTGATCGCGGATAAAGGAGCGTCGATGTATTTCGACGAGCCGGAAGTTCTCGCAGCCGCCAAGCACTTTGTTGGCAAGGACGGGATCTGTCACGTTGATGTATCCCAGACGAGCTACATCCACTTTATGTTCGAGCGTCACGAAGTCGTGCTGTCGGATGGAACGTGGACGGAAAGCTTCTATCCGGGTGACTATACCATCGGCGGCCTTGGGGCAGAGCAGCGCGATGAAATCCTCGCACTCTTCCCAGAGCTTGAGACAGAGGTCGGCATGAAGGGCTACCGGACGGCACGTGCAACGCTCAAGAAGTACGAAGCCAAACTGCTTCTGCGTTAATTCAGGTTTTGGAGCCCGCTGGGAGGCGGGCTCCAAGGCAGCTACAGTTGATTGATGGGGCATCGGTGGGGAGCCGTTCCTGACAAACCGTCAGGCGAAATCAATCAATCCGAAACATAAACCACGCTGATACAATCAGAAGGCCGTTTCATCGGGGCGCAGAGTGCAGTTCTGCGCCCCGATTTTTGTGCATATGCATTTATTTTTCGATGTTTGCGCAAACATTCTTGCTTCTGCGTATGAACGATTTACCCTAGAGCTTCGGGTCGTCCTATGCGCCGCAAACTGCGAGGGCCTAAGCGCGATCACTCTGGGAGGAGAAAATATGACGGAAAATAAAAACCTTAACCGGCGGTCGTTTCTGACAAAATCCGCCGTTGCCGGTGGCGCTGCTGCTGGTGGTATGCTGGCTGCACCTGCCGTTCTTGCGCAAGCGCCGCTTGTGATCAAGATGCAGACATCTTGGAATGACGCCAACATCTGGCAGGACTTTGCCCGCGATTATGCGTCGCGCGTCGAGGAAATGTCGGGCGGCCGCGTCAAGGTAGACGTGTTGCCAGCCGGTGCTGTTGTTGCCGCGTTCCAGGTTCTGGATGCTGTGAACGACGGTCTGATTGATGCCGCGCACTCGGTTCCTGTTTACTGGTACGGCAAAAACAAAGCCGCGTCCCTGTTCGGCACGGGCCCTGTTTTCGGCGGTTCCGCAACGACCATGCTGTCGTGGTTCTATGAAGGTGGCGGTCAGGCGCTGTATAATGAACTGACGCAGGATATCATGGGTCTCGACGTTGTTGGCTACATGGGCTTCCCGATGTTCGCGCAGCCCTTTGGCTGGTTCAAAGAAGAAGTGAACACCGTTGCCGACTTGCAGGGCTTCAAATATCGCACAGTTGGCCTTGCGGCTGACCTGATGGCCAAGCTTGGCATGTCCGTGGCGCAGTTACCCGGCGGTGAAATCGTGCCTGCGATGGAACGTGGCGTGATTGACGCGTTCGAATTCAACAACCCGTCGTCGGATAAAGACTTTGGCGCGCAGGACGTTGCCAAGAACTACTATCTGTCCTCGTACCACCAGGCATCCGAAAGCTTCGAATTCCTGTTCTCCAAGACCTTCTTGGAAGATCTGGACCCCGACATTCAGGCGATCCTGAAATACGGTGTCGAAGCGGTGTCGACGGCAAACACAGCCAAGGCGATGAACCGGTACTCTGCGGATCTGCAATTCTTGCAGAACGATGCAGGCGTGAACGTACGCCGCACCTCCAAAGAAATCCTCGATGCGCAGCTCAAGGCATGGGACGAACTGATTCCAGAACTGGAAACAGATCCGTTCATGAAGAAATGCCTGGACAGCCAGCGTGACTGGGTCAGCCGTGTCTCGTACTACGAACTGATGAACGCGCCTGATTACGGGTTGGCTTACGAGCACTACTTCCCCGGCAAGATCAAACTTTGACCGCTAAGGTCTGAGTGGCGAAACGAACCTCGGCATTCTTTATGCCGGGGTTTTTATGCGAGGTAAGGGAGTATCATGTTATCAATTATTCGGTTCGCCGATAACCTCTCCGCTTGGTTTGGCAAATCATTTGCCTGGCTCATTTTGCTGATGTCGATTGGCACCGGTTACGAAGTGTTCGTGCGCTACGTCATGAACAACCCGACCGCATGGGCGCTGGATGTGTCGTTTATCATGTATGGAACGCTGTTCATGATGGGCGGGGCCTATACGCTGTCTCGGGGTGGGCATGTACGGGGCGATTTCCTGTACCGGCTTTTGCAGCCCAAGACCCAAGGCAAAATCGACATTGTCTTGTACATCGTGTTCTTCTTTCCCGGCGTTATCGCGTTGATCCTGGCCGGCTGGAAATATGCCGCCCGGTCGTGGCAATATGGCGAAGTGTCGGTCAACAGCCCCGCAGGCGTGCCGATCTACCAGTTCAAAGCGGTGATCGTAGCGGCGGGTATCTTGCTGTTTATTCAGGGCATTGGACAAGTATGCCGCTGCATCATCGCAATCAGAGACAACTATTGGGTAGAGGCCGACGAAGATGTTTTCGAGACCGAAGACCTTTTGATGCAAGAAGCCAATAAGGCCGAGAAAGACCATATCACATGACCGATCCGCATATTGCCCTGATGATGTTGGGCCTGTTCATCATCTTTGTTTTCCTAGGCTTCCCGATTGCATTCACGCTCATGGCGATGGGCATCGGCTTTGGCTATTACGCCTATTTCGATGCACGCCGCATGTGGCGCAGCTTTGACCGATTAGATGAAACCGCGGGGCAGTGGGACCAATGGTCAACCTGGTTCGAGGGGTTATTTAACAACCGAATATTCGATTTATTCGTGAACCAGACCTTTACGGTGATGTCGAACGAAGTTCTGACCGCCGTGCCGTTGTTCTTGTTCATGGGCTATATCGTCGAGCGGTCCAACATCGTTGACCGTCTGTTCACCACCTTGAACGTCGCGTCCAAAAACGTTCCCGGCTCCATGGGTGTTGCGGCGCTGATCACTTGCGCCTTGTTCGCGACGGCCACGGGGATCGTGGGGGCGGTTGTGACTTTGATGGGCTTGCTGGCGCTGCCTGCGATGCTCAAGGCGCGCTATGATCCGTCTTTTGCGGCGGGCATCATCTGTGCGGGTGGTACCTTGGGTATTCTGATCCCGCCGTCGATCATGCTGATCGTTTATGCGGCCGCGACCAACGTCTCTATCGTGCGGCTTTATGCGGCGGCATTGCTGCCCGGCCTGACACTGGTGGGCCTGTATCTGGTCTATATCGTCGGTCGGTCGCTGATCCAGCCATCTTCGGCACCCCGACCCACTGACGACGAAGTGCCAGACATGCCGATGGGCAAACTGGTTTGGATGATCATCACTTCCTTTGTGCCGCTCGCCTTCCTGATCTTTGCGGTGCTGGGGTCCATCCTGTTCGGCCTTGCCACCCCGACCGAAGCGGCATCAATCGGCGCATTGGGCGGTATCTTTCTGGCCTTTATCTACCGCGCGATGACGTGGCAGCGGATGCGTGAAAGCGTCTATCTGACTCTGCGTACAACGGCGATGGTTTGCTGGTTGTTTGTCGGTTCCTATACCTTCTCGGCGGTGTTCTCGTATCTTGGCGGGGAACATGTGATTTCCGAGTTCGTTCAGGGCATGGACCTCACACCCATCCAGTTCCTGATCCTTGCACAGCTGATCATCTTCTTGCTGGGCTGGCCGCTGGAATGGTCCGAGATCATCATCATCTTCGTGCCGATCTTTCTGCCGCTTCTGGCCGTGTTCGGGATCGACCCGTTGTTCTTTGGGATATTGGTGGCGCTTAACCTGCAAACCAGTTTCCTGACGCCGCCCATGGCCATGTCGGCCTATTACCTCAAGGGGATCGCGCCGCCCGAACTCCGGTTGACGCAGATTTTCGCGGGGGTCATGCCGTTCCTGTTCTGCGTGATCCTGTCGATGGTGCTGATGTATATCTTCCCGTCGATCGTGTTCTATTTGCCGGAAATGTTCTATGGTAAATAAGGCCCAGCAATCGGATCGCACAGTGGCGTCACCCAGCGTGACGCTCCTGCGCGACCGTCTGGCATCCGGTGCGCTGGATGCCAGCGTCCTTGTCGAAAGCTATATCGCGCGGATCGAGGTCCGCGAGGCCGAGGTCGGCGCGTGGGCGTGGTTTGACGCCGATTTCGTTCGGGCGCAGGCCAAAACGCTGGATGCCCAACGCCGCGCGGGGCTGCCCTTGGGCCGTCTGCACGGGCTTCCGGTGGGGTTGAAAGACGTCATTGATACCCTGCGCATTCCGACTGAAAACGGCTGCGCGGGCGATGCGGGGCGGGTGCCTTTGCGCGACGCCTTTATCGTTGAACGCCTCAAGAAAGAGGGCGCGATCATCATGGGCAAGACGGTCACGACCGAACTTGCCTTCATGCATCCGGGCAAAACCGCCAACCCGCATAATCTGGCCCATACGCCGGGCGGGTCGTCGCAAGGGTCTGCCGCTGCTGTCGCTGATGGCATGGTGCCACTGGCGATTGGCACGCAAACCGGCGGGTCCGTGATACGACCTGCATCCTTTTGCGGCGTAACCGGGTACAAGCCGACATTCGGGGCGATCCCGCGGCGCGGGGTGCTGACCCAGTCGCCAACGCTGGACACCATCGGTGTTTTCGCCAGCGATCCGGCTGGTGCTGCCTTGCTGGCCGAAGTGCTGTTCGGCCATGATATCGACGACCCCGCAACCACGCTTGCCCCCACACCCGCGCTGCACGCCGCCGCCACATCCAAGCCACCGCTGGCACCTGTGTTCGGTTTCGTGCGCCCGCCCGGTTGGGAAGAAAGCGCAGAACCACAGCTGAAAGAAGCGTTCAACGAATTGATCGAAGCGCTTGGTGATCAGGCATTCGAATTGCCGCTGCCCTCGGTTTTCCAATCGGCGGCAGACCAGCGCAAGCTGATCAACTTTGCCGAAATGGCCTATCACTATTACCCCTATGCCCGCGACATGGGTGATACGCTGGGACAAGTGACCCGCGATGCGATTGCAGAAGGAAACGCGGTGCTTGCCCGCGATTACCAGTCGGCCTGCGATATGCCAAAGGTGCTGAACGCGGCCTTGGGCGAATTGCTGACCCGCTGCGATGCGTTGATCTGCCCGTCGGCAACCGGGCCAGCCCCGCTGGGTCTGGACACAACCGGCGATCCGATTTTCAACGGTCTGTGGACCTTTTGCGGCACACCTTGCATCAGCCTGCCGCTGCTCACCTCGCAAGAGGGGCTGCCGATGGGCGTCCAGCTGGTCGGGGAGCGTGGCAATGACGCGCGACTGATGCGCACCGCGCAATGGCTTTTCGACTGGGCCGATGGCGCAACACAATAAGGAATGACATGATATGAACCGCTTCCTCGCTCTTTTCGCCTTTGTCACGATCACTGTCTTCCTGCTGATTTTGGCGGTCAAGGTCCCCAGTCCGGACCTGGTGATCATCATCGTCGTGACCCTAGGGTTCGTGGCCTATGACTTTGCCACCTCAAGCAAAAACAAACGGGATTAACCATATGACCAAGCCGGTGATCTGGATCACACGCAGCCTTTCGGCGGCGACGCTCAACCGTGCGCGCCGCGATTACGAGGTTATCTGGGACCCTGCCGATGCACCGGGCAGCGCCGAAGATATCATCGCGATGAGCGCCAAGGTCGACGGGATCATCCCGTGCCATTCCGAACATTTCAGCGCGGATGTCGTGGCCCGTCTTGACCCGCGGCTTCGCATCGTCGCGAACCATTCTGTCGGCGTGGATCATTGCGATCTGCCCGCGCTGCGCGCCAAGGGGATCACGGTCACCAACACGCCCGGCGTACTGTCGGATGCCACCGCCGAACTGGCGATGATGCTGATGCTGGGGGCCGCACGTCATGCGGTTGCCGGCGACCGCACGGTGCGGTCCGGCGCATGGGATTTCTGGTCGCCCGCCTTTCTGGTGGGCAAGCAGGTCACCGGCGCACGGCTGGGGATTATCGGCATGGGCGGCGTGGGCCGCGCTTTTGCCCGCAAGGCGCGCGGGTTCGATATGGAAATCCACTATCACAACCGCAGCCGCCTGTCCGAGGCAGACGAGGCAGGGGCCACCTATCACGAAAACCTTGATGATCTGTTGGCGGTGTCCGATTTCCTGTCGCTGCATTGCCCTGCCACGCCTGAAACGACCGGATTGATGAACACCGACCGCCTTGCGAAACTACCGCAGGGATGTGTGATCGTGAACACCGCACGGGGCAATCTGATCGACGAAGCGGCGCTGCTGCAAGCCGTCGAATCCGGCCATGTCGGGGCGGCGGGTCTGGATTGTTTCGTCACTGAACCCGGCGGCAATCCGGCATTTGCGCAGCACGAGAACATCATGATGATGCCCCATGTCGGCAGTGCCACTGTCAAGACGCGCGATGCGATGGGGTTCAAGGCGCTGGATAATCTGGATGCGTTTTTTCGCGGTGACACGCCACCGGACAAGCTGTGATCAACAAACCGTCAGGGGCGGGCAGGCAGCACCCTAGCTGTTGAAATTCGCCATCAACTGATGGAATTTTTCGCCCTGAACGGCCACGTGGTTGCGCAATACTGTCGCGACCTTTTCTGCGTCTTCAGCCTCAAGCGCCTCTACGATCTGGCGGTGTTCGGCCATAGACTGCCCCATGCGGCCGCGAAACCGCAGTTGCATTTTGCGGTAGGCGCGCAGCTTGTTCTGCAACCGCAAGGCTTGTTTTTCCAGATACCCGTTCGCTGACCCGCGATAGATGATCTGGTGGAACTTCTCGTTCTCGGCATAGTATTGCGCGTGGTCATTCTGGGTGATCGCCTCTTGGCAGCGGGCGTTTGCCTCGGCCAGTTGTTGCAATCCCTGCTCTGTCATTCTTGATGCGGCCAGCCGCCCGCAGGACGCTTCCAGCTCGGCCATCATCTCGAACATCTCCATCAGCTCGACGGGGCCGGGCTGGCGCACGAAAACGCCACGGCGCGGAATCTGTTCGGCGATTCCGGCGGCAACAAGCACCTGAAGCGCCTCGCGGACGGGGGTACGTGACACACAAAACTGTTCGGCAAGTTTCACTTCGTCCAGACGTTCGCCGTCGCGATATTTACCTGCAAACACAAGCTGTTCCAGTGTTTCGGCGATCTTGTCTGCGCGTCTGATTTCCATGGGTGCTTTGTAACAGCAGGCGAAAAACAATGCAATATGGAAGAAATTGTATACAAGAAATTTGACTTGGAATGCAAAACGTGGAAAGCATGACATCGTAGAACCGGGGCGTTTGACCTTGGTCACATTCTGGGAGGAATATATGAAATTTACTGCACTCAAGGCAGCCGCGACGCTTGCCTGTTTTACGCTTGGTTCGGCCGCTCATGCTGAAACCCTGCGTCTGTCCCACCAATGGTCGAACGCCGATGTGCGCAATCAGGTCGCACAGATCGTTGCTGATGGTGTCAAGGCGGCGGATGTGGATCTGGAGATCCAGATTTTCGGATCAAAGTCGCTGTTCAAGCCGCGCGAACAATACCGCCCCCTCAGCAGCGGGCAGCTGGATATGACCGTTCTGCCGCTAAGCTATGCGGGTGGACAACAGCCTGCGTTTAACCTGACGTTGATGCCCGGTCTGGTGAAAAACCACGATCACGCCGCCCGCCTGAGCGCCTCGCCCTTCATGGCCGCGCTCGAAGAGAAAATGGCCGATGACGATGTCATGGTTCTGGTTCACGGCTATCTGGCTGGCGGTTTTGTCGGCAAAGACAAATGCATCACCAAGCCCGAAGATGTACAGGGCCTGCAAACCCGCGCGGCGGGCAAGGCGTTTGAACAAATGCTGGCCGGGGCAGGGGCGTCCATCGCCTCGATGGCCTCGTCCGAGATTTACAACGCCATGCAAACCGGCGTTTTGACAGCGGCCAACACGTCGTCGTCTTCCTTCGTGTCCTACCGGATTTACGAACAGGTGTCGTGCTATACCCCTGCGGGCGATGTGGCGTTGTGGTTCATGTACCAGCCATTGTTGATGAACAAATCCAAGTTCGAGAGCCTGACAGAACCGCAGCAAAAGGCATTGCTGGATGCATCGGCCAAAGCGCAGGCCTTCTATCTGGAAGAAGCCAAAAAGCAGGATGCAGAATCCGAGCAGGTGTTCCGTGATGCGGGCGTAGAGATTGCGCAGATGACACAGGCCGACTTTGACGCATGGCGTGCCCTGGCGCAGGAAACATCGTACAAAGCGTTCGTGGCAGATGTGCCGGACGGTCAAGCGTTGCTCGATATGGCGTTCGCGGTCGAATAAACTTCTCAAGGAAGGCTGCACATTTGCGGCCTTCCTTGCACATCTCAAATTCTCAAACTTCTAAGGATGGTGTTATGGCGGGCCAAAGCTCGGCCGTCGCTGCGCGGACAGGGGATAATCTGTTCTTGCGTGTTGTGGCTGCTCTTTCAACGGTTGCAGGTTGGTGTTCGGCGGCGATGATCGTCGCTGCGGTGGGCATTACCTGTCAGATGATCTTTATCCGTTTTGTGCTGAACGGATCGACCGTCTGGCAAACCGAGGCGGTGATCTATCTGGCCATTGCGTCAACGCTGGTCGGTCTGCCCTATGTGCAGCGTTTGCGCGGGCATGTGAATGTCGATCTGGTCCCGCTGTCGATGGGGCCGCGTGCGCGCTATTTCATGGCGATTTTCACCTTGTCGCTGTCCACCGTCATGGTCGCGATCATGCTGTGGCACGGCTATGAATTCTGGCATCTGGCGTTTGAACGCAACTGGAAATCCGACACCATCTGGGGGGTCCGTTTGTGGATACCCTATGCCGCGCTGCCCATCGGATTTGCGCTGTTTTTATTGCAACTGATTGCCGACCTGATCGCGGTTATCCTGAAAATTGATAAGCCGTTCGGCTTGGAGGACAGCTAATGGATCCGCTTACACTTGGTGCGTTTGTCGCCTTTAGCACGATTATCGTTCTGTTTTCCGGTGTGTCTGTAGCCCTTGGCCTGCTGATCGTGTCGACCGGATTTCTGATGATCTTTGACGGGATGCGGTCGCTTGAACTGCTGCCCGAAATCCTGTTCGGCAAGCTGGACAACTTTGCGCTTTTGTCGATCCCGATGTTTATCATCATGGGCTCGTCCATTGCCTCCACACGCGCAGGGGCCGACCTGTACGAGGCGCTTGAACGCTGGCTGACCCGCGTGCCGGGCGGGCTGGTGATTTCGAACCTCGGGGCCTGTGCACTGTTTGCCGCGATGTCCGGGTCCAGCCCCGCAACCTGTGCCGCGATTGGCAAGATGGGCATCCCCGAGATGCGCAAACGCGGCTATCCCGACGGTGTGGCGGCCGGATCTATTGCGGCAGGGGGCACCTTGGGCATTCTGATCCCGCCCTCGGTCACGATGATCGTTTATGGCATTGCCACGGAAACCTCGATCGGGCGGCTGTTTCTGGCGGGGGTGATCCCGGGTCTGATGTTGGTGGCGCTGTTCATGGCGTGGTCGCTTTATTCCACCTGGAAGTCCGGGAACCGTGAATTGCTGGCGACGGGCAACTATACGTGGAAGGAAAAGTTCGAGATCCTGCCGCGCGTCCTGCCGTTTCTGTTTATCATTCTGGGGGTGCTTTACGCGATGTATGGCGGTGTTGCGACACCGTCTGAAACCGCCGCCGTGGGCGCGCTTTTGTGCCTGCTGATCGCGATGGTGATCTATAAGCTGTGGAACCCGCGTGACCTGTGGGTCGTGCTGCGCGACAGCACCAAGGAAAGCGTGATGATCCTGTTCATCATCGCCGCTGCCGGGGTGTTTTCCTATATGCTCTCAAGCCTTTACATCACGCAATCCATCGCCACCTGGATCGGCACTCTGGATGTGAACCCTTGGGTGTTGATGGGCTTTGTCAACGTATTCTTGCTGATTGCGGGCTTCTTTTTGCCTCCGGTCGCGGTGATATTGATGGCGGCACCGATCTTGTTGCCGATCATCACTACGGCGGGGTTTGATCCGATCTGGTTCGCGGTGGTGTTGACCATCAACATGGAAATCGGGCTGATTTCCCCGCCTGTCGGGCTGAACCTCTATGTGATCAACGGCATTGCGCCTGACATCTCGCTCAAGACCATTTTGATGGGGTCCTTGCCCTTTGTGGCCTGCATGGTGCTGGCGATCATCTTGCTCTGCGTCTTTCCCGGCCTTGCCACATGGTTGCCGGACGCGGTGATGGGGGCGGCGGTATGAGCTTTATCGCGGGCCTTTTCGCGTCGGTGTTTGAACGCAGCCATCGCAAGGCCATCAAGGACGAGGTCGAAGGCCATACAACGGCCGATCTGTGTCTCAAGCTGTTGGGCAGCCAGGGCGAAGTGTCGGGCAGCACCTTGGCCCGCCTGATCCTTGACCGCTACGGCGCGATGGATGCCGCCGAGAAGCTGGCGTTTTTCGAATTCATGACCCACGGTCTTGAGATCGACGCGCAGGCGGTCACCGAAACGCTCAAGACCTACAAAGACGCCCCGTCCAAGCAAAGCTACCGCGCCTTTGCCAGCGCCTGCGAACCGCGCCGTCAGGAATTGACCCGGCGCTTGAATCAGGTGCCGGGCGGCACGGGGCAGTTGGTGGCCATGCGCAAGGATTTGCTGGGATTGCTGCGCGATCACCCGTTGCTGGAACCGCTTGATGTCGATCTTCAACATCTGTTTGCCTCGTGGTTCAACCGTGGCTTTCTGGTGCTGCGCCCGATCAACTGGTCCAGCCCTGCGCAAATTCTGGAAAAGATCATCGCCTACGAGGCCGTGCACGCCATCGACAGCTGGGATGACCTGCGCCGTCGGGTGCAGCCCGCTGACAGACGGTGTTTCGGTTTTTTCCACCCTGCAATGCAGGACGAGCCGCTGATTTTCGTCGAAGTCGCGCTGACCAAAGGCACCCCGAATTCGGTCCAGAACCTGCTGGCAAACGGGCGCAACGCGATCAGCGCCGATGACGCGGATACTGCGGTGTTCTATTCGATTTCGAACTGTCAGGCCGGGCTTGCAGGCATTTCCTTTGGCAATTCGCTGATCAAACAGGTGGCAGCGGATTTGTCGCGCGACCTGCCGGGGCTCAAGACATTTGTCACCTTGTCGCCTATTCCGGGACTGAACAAATGGCTGGCCGCGACCGACACCGTGATCCCGCAAGATGCGGATCAAACGGCGGTGGCCGCCCATTACCTGCTCGAGGCAAAGCGCCCCGATGGCACCCCCCTTGACCCTGTTGCGCGGTTCCATCTGGGCAATGGTGCCATGGTACACGCAGTTCACGCAGGTGCGGATGTGTCGCCAAACGGTATGAAGCAGTCGAATGGCGCGATGGTCAACTATCTGTACGATCTGTCGCAGATATCAAAAAACCACGAACAATTCGTGAGTGAAAAAACGGTTGTTGCATCCGCAGACGTCCGCGCGCTAAGCGCCACCATAATGTCTGAAGCATAGGAATTTGAAAAATGGCTAATCCGCTTTTTGATAGTCTTTTTGGGAAACACGCTGGCAAGTCGCAGGTGTTTTTGCACCTGCCGGACGGGCAGACCATCACCTATGCCGACTTCCTGCGCATGGCCGCGCAATACGCCGGTGCCTTGACCAAATTCGGCCTTGTCCCCGGTGACCGTCTGGCCGTGCAAATCGCCAAATCCCCGCAAGCCCTGGCCGTCTATGCCGCCTGTGCGCAAGCCGGCGTTATCTTTTTGCCGCTCAACACGGCCTACACCCCCGAAGAGGTGTCGTATTTCGTTGAAAACAGCGGTGCGCGGTTGGTGCTGTGCGATCAGTCCAAACACGCAGGCATGGTCCCCGTGGCCAAGGCCTGCGGTGCGGAACTGGCGACGATGAATGCGGACGGGTCGGGCACATTTGCCGATGTGGCAGCCACCATGCCCGACAGCTTTGCCACCGTTGACCGCAGCCTGGATGATCTGGCGGCGTTTTTGTACACTTCGGGCACCACCGGCCGTTCCAAAGGGGCGATGCTGACCCAAGGCAACCTGCTGTCGAATGCGCAAACCTTGGTGGCCGAATGGCAATTCACACAAGACGATGTTTTGCTGCATGCCCTACCGATCTTTCACACCCACGGCCTGTTTGTGGCGTCGAACATCACCTTGCTTGCGGGCGGCCAGATGATCTTTCTGCCCGCCTTTAACGTCGATCAGATCATTGAACATCTGCCCAAAGCGACGACGCTGATGGGCGTGCCGACCTTTTACACGCGGTTGCTGGGCGACAAGCGGTTCACCAAGGAACTGGTGGCGCATATGCGGTTGTTCGTTTCCGGCAGCGCACCGCTTTTGGCCGAAACCCATGTGCAGTTTGAAAAGCTGACCGGCCTGCGCATCCTTGAACGCTATGGCATGACCGAAACCAACATGAACACCTCCAACCCCTATGCGGGCGAACGGCGGGCGGGCACTGTCGGCTTTCCATTGCCGGGGGTGGAGCTGAAGATCACCGACAGCAAGACCGGTGAAACCTTGCCCCAGGGCGAGATCGGCGAGATCGAAGTCCGTGGGCCAAACGTGTTCAAGGGCTATTGGCAGATGCCGGAAAAGACCGCCGAGGAACTGCGCCCGGACGGGTTCTTTATCACCGGCGATTTGGGGCAGATCGACGAAGACGGCTATGTCAGTATCGTCGGGCGCAACAAGGATCTGATCATTTCGGGTGGCTACAACATCTATCCCAAGGAAATCGAACTGCTGCTGGACGAGGAAGAAAACGTGCTGGAATCCGCTGTGATCGGCGTGCCGCATCCCGATTTCGGGGAAACGGTCGTCGCGATTCTGGTGCCGTCACCCGATGGCCAGCCCGATCTGGATGCGATCAAGGCACATATCGCCACCTCGCTGGCGCGGTTCAAACATCCGCAAAAGATGATCGTGATGCCCGAACTGCCCCGCAACACCATGGGCAAAGTGCAGAAAAAAGCGCTGCGAGACCAGTTCAAGGACTTGTTTACAGGCTGATACAGTCGCGGCGCGCAGGTCACGGCTTGCCTTGATCCCGTGCGCCGCTATTTGACCTCTCATGGATCCAAAGACGCTTTCCCCCGCCCATATCGACGACATCGTGCAGATGGCGCTGTCTGACCATGTCAGCTTTGCCGATATCAAAGGCGAATACGGCTTGGGCGACAAACAGGTAAAGGCGCTGATGCGCGAGAGCCTGAAGCCCGGCAGCTACCGGTCGTGGCGCAAACGGGTGCGGGCCTTTGGCGACCGTCGGGAACAGTATAAATAGGCGGCTGTTAGCGGGCGTCCACCAAGATCTCGACCAGTTCTGACTGTGACAGGGCAAAGGGGTTTCCCTTCATCGACGACGCCCCGGCCGAAGCCTGCGCGATGTCGTTCAGATCGGCCTTGATCACGCCCATTTCTGCCAGCCCCCGCAGGCCCATCTTGCGCGACCATGCTTTCAACTGCGCCAGCCCCGCACCATCAGTGCCGTCGCCGAACTGAAGGTCGATCTGCACCAAAACCCAGATCAGGCGGCGGTGAAGCTCTGTCCCGGCCTCTGCCTTGCGCATATGGGAGGCCAGAACCGCCGGTAAAAGCGCGCCGCAAATTTCGCCATGGGGCGCGTTGGTTCTGCCGCCGATCACACCGGCAAAACCATGCACAGCCCCCAGACCGGCATTGGCCAGCGCCAGCCCGCCCCAAGTGCTGACCCGCGCCATGTCATCCCAAGCAGCGGGCGCATCGTTTTCGACCAACTCCCTGATCGCGCCAAGGCCGGTGGGGATGGCCGACAGGCACAGGGCATCGGTCATCGGGTTTGCCTTGATCGAAAGATAGGGTTCGATGACTTGGGTAATGGCATCGAGCCCCGCCGCAAGCGCAACGCGGCGCGGGGCCCCTTGCATCAAACCGGCATCGACGATGGCAATGTCGGGGATCATCCTCTGGTCGCGCAGGCTGACCTTGATACCCTGTTCGGGCACCGAAATCACCGCGTTCTTGGTGACCTCTGCGCCGGTGCCAGCGGTGGTGGGCAGCGCGATCATTGGCAGCGGGGCGTGGTCAAGCGGGCGTCCGGTTCCCACGACCTCCAGATAGTCTTGCGGCGGGGCAGAGCAGGGGATCAGTGCCGCCAGTGCCTTGCCAAAATCAATCACCGCGCCGCCGCCCAAGGCGATAACGACATCAGGGGAAAACCCTTTGAGGTCGGCCAAGGCCCCTTCGATATCGGGCAGGCTGGGTTCGGTTTTGCAGGCAAGGGTCCGCACCGTCAGTCCGGTCTGTTTGCACCTGTCGATCAGCCATTTTGCCCGCCGCACGGTCGCCCCGTGCACCAACAGCACGTTGCCCCCGAAGGTTTTTGCCAAATCGGGGGTTTGCGCGCTTTGACCCCGGCCAAAGTGGATCGCTTGGGGGCTGAAGAATGAAAACATGCGAAAGATCCTTGTGCAGTGGCGGGCAATCAGACGCTGAGCGTAGCCTGAACGGCCCGTTTCCACGCGCTGTATTTTTGATCGCGCAGGGGTTCGTCCATGTGGGGGGCAAATTGCGTCTCGCGGGCCCATGCGGCGGCAAAGCCTTGTTGATCGGGGTAAACCCCCGCCCGCATCCCCGCCAGCCACGCCACACCAAGGGCCGTGGTTTCGTGGTTCACCGGGCGGTCCACGGGGGCTGCGATGATGTCGGACAGAAACTGCATCGCCCAGTCATTTGCCGACATGCCACCATCCACGCGCAAGGTGGGCTGTACGCCAGTGGCTTTCCAATCCGCCGACATCGCCTCGAGCAGGTCACGGGTCTGGAAGCCGACGCTTTCTAGGGCCGCCTTGGCCATCTCGGCAGGGCCGGTGCCACGGGTCAGCCCAAAGGTGGCCCCGCGGCAATCGGGGTTCCAATAGGGCGCGCCAAGGCCGACAAAGGCAGGCACAAGAATGACGTTTTGATGCGGATCGGCCTGTTCGGCCAGCGCTTGGGTCTGTGCCGCGTCCGAGATGATTTTCAACCCGTCCCGTAGCCATTGCACCACAGCACCGGCGACAAAAATAGACCCCTCAAGCGCGTAGGTGGGTTTGCCGTCCAGTTGATAGGCGATGGTCGTCAGCAAGCGGTTGTTCGATTGCACAGGCGTGTCGCCGGTATTGAGCAGCGCAAAACACCCCGTGCCATAGGTCGATTTCAACATGCCCGGTTCAAAGCAGGCCTGCCCGATGGTGGCTGCCTGCTGGTCGCCCGCAACGCCGTAGATCGGGACCGCGCTGCCAAGGATACCGGCTTGTGTCAGGCCGAAATCGGCGGCGCAATCCTTGACCTCGGGCAGCATTTCCATGGGGATGTTGAGCAGGCCGCAGATGGTCTGGCTCCACCGGCCTTTGTGAATGTCATAGAGCATGGTGCGCGCGGCATTGGTGGCGTCGGTGGCATGGACGGCCCCGCCGGTCAGCTTCCAGATCAGAAAACAATCGACAGTGCCAAACAGCAATTCGCCCTTGGCAGCGCGGTCGCGGGCACCGTCAACATGGTCTAGAATCCAGCCCAGTTTGCTGGCCGAAAAATACGGGTCCAGCAACAGGCCGGTGCGTGCGGTGATCATCGGTTCGTGACCGGCATCGCGCAGGGTCCGACAGGTGTTGGCTGTGCGGCGGTCTTGCCAGACGATGGCGTTGTAAATGGGGGTGCCTGTTGTCTTGTCCCAGACAATGACGGTTTCGCGCTGGTTGGTGATGCCGATGCCGGAAATATCAGATGCAGCAATGCCCGCGCCTGCAATGGCATCGCGGCAGGTCGCGACGGTGGTGTCCCACAAATTCGCGGGGTCATGTTCAACCCAGCCCGATTGCGGAAAATGCTGGGGGAATTCTTGCTGCGCTTGGGCGGTCACAGCCATCGCGCCATCAAATACGATCGCACGGGTCGACGTTGTGCCCTGATCAATTGCAAGAATATAGGTCATGTGAATCCCCGTTGCGTTAGGTGAAAAAAAGCGGCCGGCACGAGAACCAGCCGCTGATCTGACCATCGGCTAATTGCCCCGACGGTTCAAGAAGTTGGGAAGGTCCGGGGCCAGTTTCGTGGCCCCGGAAAGGTCGTTTACTGCCAGGATTTGATCAACTCGTCATAGGAAACAGTGACGGGCGTTTCATCTTCGTTTTCAAGCTTCGGCTTTGGCGAACCGGGCTGCGACAGCCAGTACTCCGCATCCTTTTCTTCGTTCATCACCGGGCCAAGTTCACCCTGAACCCCTGCACGCTCAAGACGGATCAGGACTTTTTCCTGATCGGCGCAAAGGGAATCCAGCGCTTCTTGCGGGGTTTTCGCACCGGACATTGCGTCGCCGATGTTCTGCCACCACAGTTGGGCCAGCTTTGGATAGTCAGGGACGTTGGTGCCGGTTGGCGACCACTGAACCCGTGCAGGCGAACGGTAGAATTCGATCAGGCCACCCAGTTTAGGCGCGCGATCGGTAAAGCTTTGGTGCTGGATCGTGGATTCACGGATGAATGTCAGACCAACATGGCTTTTCTTTACGTCCACAGTCTTGGAGGTGACGAATTGCGCATAAAGCCAGGCGGCTTGTGCACGGTCCACAGGTGTGGATTCCATCAGCGTCCAGGAACCGGCGTCTTGGTAGCCGATCTTGGTGCCCTCAACCCAGTATGAACCGTGTGGCGAAGGGGCCATGCGCCATTTTGGCGTGCCGTCTTCGTTCATCACGGGCAGATCAGGTTCAACGGATGCTGCGGTAAAGGCAGTGTACCAGAACATCTGCTGGGCGACGTTACCTTGGGCAGGGATTGGGCCCGCTTCAGAGAATGTCATACCGGCAGCGGCAGGCGGCGAATATTTTTGCAGCCATTCGATTGCTTTGGTCACAGCGTAAACAGCCGCTGGCCCGTTTGTGGCACCACCACGCGCAACGCACGACCCGACGGGCTGTGATTTCTCGTTGACGCGGATACCCCATTCGTCGACGGGCAGACCGTTTGGTTCGCCCACGTCACCAACGCCAGCCATGGACAGCCACGCGTCAGTGTAACGCCAACCCAGTGACGGGTCTTTCTTGCCGTAGTCCATGTTGCCAAAGACTTCGCCTTCGACGCCAAGACGCGACAGATCGCGACCGGTGAAGAATTCAGCGATGTCCTCATAGGCAGACCAGTTGACCGGAACACCCAGATCATAGCCGTATTTCGCCTTGAAGTCGGCCTTGTTCTGTTCGTCGTTAAACCAATCGTAGCGGAACCAGTACAGGTTCGCGAACTGCTGGTCGGGCAGTTGGTAGACCTTGCCATCGGGACCGGTCGTGAAGGACAGACCGATGAAATCTTCGAGATCGAGGTTGGGGTTTGTCACAGCCGCACCTTCGCCCGACATCCAGTCGGTCAGGTTGCGCGCCTGCTGGTACCGCCAGTGGGTGCCGATCAGGTCGGAGTCGTTGATATAGGCGTCATAGATGTTTTCGCCCGACTGCATTTGCGTTTGCAGCTTTTCAACAACGTCGCCTTCGCCGATCAGGTCATGTGTGACCTTGATGCCGGTGATGGCCTCGAACGCGGGGGCCAGAACGTTGGCTTCGTATTCGTGGGTGCCGATTGTCTCGGAGACCACGTTGATGGACATGCCTTTGTAGGGCTCTGCCGCATCTACGAAAAACTGAAGTTCGGCTTCCTGGTCGGCGCGGGACAGCGTTGACAGATCGCCGATCTCGCTATCAAGGAATGCCTTTGCGGCATTCATGTCTGCGAACGCAGGCGCGCCAAGCATGCAAGCAGCAAGCCCGATCGCCGTGGTTCCTTTAAGTCGCAAGTTCATTGTTGTTCCTCCCTAAATTAGAACAGTGAAAGCAGCCCGGTTCTTGCACGCCGGGGTACCTGATCGACTACACCCAGCGAAAAACCGCGATGGCGTAGAAGAAACACACAATCAGTGCCCCCCATTGGGGTGCGCTGAGCAGTCCGAGCCAGGCCAGATTGATAAAGGCCGAACCCAGCAGCGTGATGAAAAGACGGTCACCACGGGTCGTTTCGATCCCCAAAACACCGTTGCGCGGCGTTTCGGGAAATTTGATTGCCAGCACGGTGAAGGTCACCAATGTGGCCGCAATGATTGCGAAGAAAGTGGCGGTCGGCCATGTCCATGCCATCCATTCCATTAGGTTTCTCCCTTAGACGCGCCCAAGGGCAAAACCCTTGGCGATGTAGTTGCGAACAAAATAGATGACCAAGGCACCGGGCAGGATGGTCAAAACCCCGGCTGCGGCCAGCACGCCCCAGTCGATACCCGATGCGCCCACGGTGCGGGTCATGGTGGCGGCAATCGGTTTGGCATCGACGCTGGTCAAGGTGCGGCTCAGCAGCAGTTCAACCCAGCTGAACATGAACAGGAAAAATGCCGTCACCCCGATGCCCGAGGCGACCAGCGGCGTGAAGATCTTGATGAAAAACCGCGGAAACGAATAGCCGTCGATATAGGCGGTCTCGTCGATTTCCTTGGGCACACCGCGCATGAACCCTTCGAGGATCCAGACCGCCAGCGGGACGTTGAACAGGCAATGCGCCAAGGCAACAGCGATATGCGTGTCAAACAACCCGACCGAGCTGTAGAGCTGGAAGAACGGCAGGGCGAAAACCGCGGGCGGGGCCATCCGGTTGGTCAGCAGCCAGAAGAACAGGTGCTTGTCGCCCATGAAGGAATAGCGGCTGAACGCATAGGCCGCCGGCAATGCCACCGCCAGCGAGATGACCATGTTCATCACCACATAGGCCATCGAGTTCAGATAACCGGTGTACCACGAGGCATCCGTCAGGATGGTCAGGTAGTTGTCAAAGGTCAGGTCCTGCGGCCACAGGGTAAAGCTGTTGAGGATCTCTGTATTGGTCTTGAGGCTCATCATCACCAACCAGTAGATCGGCAACAACAAAAACAGCAGATACAGGCCCATCACCACGGCGCTGCCATTCACAGACGGCAGACCAAGCCCGCGTTTCTGGGGGGACTGGATAAAGTCGGACATCAGTTGCCATCCCTTTTATCAAGGTTCGTCATGACGGTGTAGAACACGTAAGACACCAGCAGGATCACCAGGTAATACATGATCGAGAACGCCGCCGCGGGGCCAAGGTCGAACTGCCCCAGGGCCATCTTGACCAGATCGATCGACAGGAAGGTTGTCGCGTTGCCGGGGCCACCGCCCGTGACCACAAACGGTTCGGTGTAGATCATGAAGCTGTCCATAAACCGCAGCAGAATGGCGATCATCAACACGCCCATGATCTTGGGCAGCTCGATAAAGCGGAACACTTTCCAGCGGCTTGCCTGATCGATTTTCGCGGCTTGGTAATAGGCGTCGGGGATGGATTGCAGACCGGCATAGGCCAGCAGGGCCACCAGCGACGTCCAGTGCCAGACATCCATCACGATGACTGTGATCCAGGCGGCGGTGGAATCCTGCGTATAGTTGTAATCAATGCCAAGTGCTGCCAGCGTGTGCCCCAACAGGCCGATATCGACGCGGCCAAAGATCTGCCAGATCGTGCCAACCACGTTCCACGGGATCAGCAGCGGCAACGACATCAGCACCAGACACAGCGATGCCCAGAACCCTTTCTTGGGCATGTTGAGCGCGACAAAGATGCCAAGCGGAATTTCGATGGCCAAGATGATCAGCGAAAAGATGATCTGACGCCCCAGAGCATCCCACATCCGTTCAGAGCCAAGCATTTCCTCGAACCACTCAAGCCCCGCCCAGAAGAACTGATTGTTGCCAAAGGTGTCTTGGACCGAATAATTCACCACGGTCATCAGCGGGATGACGGCAGAAAAGGCGACCAGCACCAGCACGGGCAGAACAAGAAACCATGCTTTTTGATTGACTGTCTTGTTCATGATCAAGCCCCCATCGGCGCGATGCGCCAGCTGTCGGAATACACATTCACACCTGCGGGATCGAACACGATGCGGTTCATATCGGGCGTTATTTCAGCCCCTTCGGCAGCGATCACGTTGATCTCGGTGCCTTGGAAATCGGCGCGCACGATTTTGTGGCGGCCTACGTCCTCGACCCGTTTGATGGTGACGGGCAGACCGCTGCCGCCTGCGTGCAAACTGGTGAACTCGGGCCGCACGCCCAGTTCGACATTGCCCTTTGGTGTGCCGAAACCTTTGCCCAGCGAAATCTCTGTCCCGCCCAGCACGGCCTTGTCACCATTCACCTGCGCGGGCAGCAGGTTCATACCCGGAGAGCCGATGAAATAACCGACGAACGTATGCTCGGGCGTTTCGAACAATTCCTGCGGCGTGCCCATCTGGACGACGCGGCCATCATACATCACGACGACCTTATCGGCAAAAGTCAGCGCCTCGGTCTGGTCGTGGGTCACGTAAATCATCGTGTGACCGAATTCATGGTGCAGCGATTTCAACTGCGTGCGCAATTCCCATTTCATATGCGGGTCGATCACGGTCAGCGGTTCGTCAAACAGCAACGCATTCACGTCTTCGCGCACCATGCCACGGCCCAGCGATATCTTTTGCTTGGCATCTGCCGTCAGTCCGCGCGCCTTGCGGTTCAACGTGTCTTCCATCCCGATCATCGCGGCGATCTGTTGCACCCGGTCCTTGATATAGGCCGGATCAGCACCCCGGTTGCGCAGCGGAAACGCCAGATTGTCGCGCACGGTCATGGTGTCGTAGACCACGGGAAACTGGAACACCTGCGCGATATTGCGCTGTGTGGTGGGGGCCATCGTCATGTCTTTGTCATCAAACAGGATGCGACCCTGACTGGGGTGCAACAGGCCAGAGATGATATTGAGCAGGGTGGATTTGCCGCAGCCCGATGCCCCAAGCAGCGCATATGCTTCGCCGTCGGACCAATCAAGGTTCAGTTCCTTGAGCGCAAAATCGTCTTCGGTGACGGGTTTGGGCAGATAGGAATGTGCCAGATTATCGAGGGTGATTTTTGCCATGTCGTGCTCCCTCAGGCTGCTGTTGCATAGGATGCAGGGGCGACCGACGTGCCGTCTTCTGCAAAAATATAGACGTGGGCGGGGTCCAGATAGACATCCAGCATCGTCCCGATCTTGAGGTTTTTGACCCCGTGGATCAGGCCAACCCAGTTTTCCCCGTGGTGATCCAGATGCACGAATGTTTCCGATCCGGTGATCTCGGTCACGTGCAGCTTGGCACTAAAGGACAGCGCAGTCGGGTTGGGCTTTGACAGCTCCAGATGGTTGGGGCGGAACCCGGCCAGATAATCGCCATCGCCAAGGGTTGCGAATGTGCCGGTGGCAGGGGCGGTTTGACCGTCGCCAAAAGACAGGCTGTCGGCGGATTTACGGACGCTGACGAAATTCATCGGCGGGTCGGAAAATACACGGGCTGTGGTTGCATTGACGGGTTGGCGGTACACGATCGGGGTGCGGTCAAACTGGGTGATCCGGCCTTCCCACATCGCGGCGGTATTGCCGCCCAGCAACAGTGCCTCTTCGGGTTCGGTGGTGGCATAGACAAAGATCGAACCGGCTTGCTCGAATATCTTCGGGATTTCGGCACGCAGTTCTTCGCGCAGTTTATAGTCAAGGTTGGCGAGCGGTTCGTCCAGCAGCACCAGTCCGGCGTCCTTGACCAAAGCGCGGGCAAGGGCGCAACGCTGTTGCTGCCCGCCGGATAATTCCAGCGGTTTACGGCCCAGAAACGGGGTCAGCTTCATCAGTTCGGCAGCATTCAGGACGGCCTGGTCAATCTGGTCTTTCGACTTGCCCAGCAACCGCATCGGGCTGGCGATGTTGTCATAGACCGACATCGACGGATAGTTGATGAACTGTTGATACACCATCGCCACGCCACGGTCTTGCACCCGCATTCCGGTCACGTCCTTGCCGTTCCAGATCACCTTGCCGGTGTTGGGCACATCAAGGCCCGCCATCAACCGCATCAGGGATGTCTTGCCCGCCGAAGTAGGCCCCAGCAGCACGTTCATCGTACCGGCGCGCAGTTCCAAATCCGTGGGGTGAATATGTGTCTGGCCGTTCACGACCTTGGACACACCCTCTAGAACGAGTGACATTAACCTCTCCCTTTTCGCAGCGATTGCTGCGTCTCGCTGGTGGTTTGCGGCGCGTTTTGCGCCATCCAAACATCCAGTTTTTCAATTTCTTGCGCCGTCATGCGCAGCCCCAGTTTCGAGCGCCGCCAGACCACGTCGGCGGCCTTGCGGGCAAATTCATTCTTGATCAGCCAAAGCACTTCCTGCGCGGTCAGCTTGGCCCCGAAATTCTGCCCCAGGTCGGCCTCAAGGGCCGCATCGCCCAATACCTCGAAGGCATCGGTTCCATAGGCCTTGACCAGACGGGTCGCCCAGGCGGGTGTCAGAAACGGGTACCGCGCCGCAAGCCGTGCGGTCAGATCGGCAACACCATCGACCGGAAAATCACCACCGGGCAGGGGCACGCCGGCAGTCCACGGCCCCGTGATTTCGGGGAAATACGGCGTGATTTTTTCAAGCGCGGTTTCCGCCAGCCTGCGGTAGGTTGTGATCTTGCCGCCAAAGACATTCAGCATCGGCGCGCCTGCGGTTTCATTTACCTTGAGCACATAATCGCGCGTGGCCGCCGTCGCCGATGTCGCCCCGTCATCATACAAGGGGCGCACGCCCGAATAGGTCCAGATAATGTCGTCGGTCGTTACGGGTTTCTTGAAATAGCTGGACGCGAAATTGGCGAGATAGGATTGTTCTTCGGGGGTGCATACCGGCTTGGTGCCGACATCGGTGTGTTCGGCGTCGGTGGTGCCGATCAGGGTGAAATCAGTCTCGTAGGGGATGGTGAAAATGATCCGCCCGTCTTCGCCTTGGAAGAAATAGCATTTGTCGTGGTCATAGAGCTTTGGCACCACGATGTGACTGCCGCGCACCAGACGCACCCCTTCGGTGGAATTGATCCGCACGGTGTTGCGAATGACGTCTTCGACCCAAGGGCCGCCAGCGTTCACCAACATCCGCGCGCGCACCACACGGGTTTCGCCATCCCCTTGGGGGGCCAGCGTGACGTGCCAGATGCCCTTTTTCTGTTCGGCTGACGCCACTTTGGTTTGGACATTGATCCGGGCACCGCGGGCTTGGGCGTCGCGGGCGTTCAGAACGACCAAGCGGCTGTCTTCGATCCAGCAGTCGGAATATTCATAGGCCTTTTCAAAGCGGTCCTGCAGCGGGGCCCCTTCGGGCGTGCCGCGCAGATCGAGCGACGTCGTGCCCTTGAGGATCTTTCGGCCGCCCAGATTGTCATACATGAACAGACCCAGCCGGATCAGCCAGGCAGGTCTGCGCCCTTTCATCCACGGCATCACGACATTGAGCAGTTTCGATGTGGGGGTGTCGCCCTCGAAGCGCATATCGCGGTGATAGGGCAGGACAAAGCGCATCGGCCACGAGATATGCGGCATGGCGCGCAACAGGGTTTCGCGTTCGATCAGCGCTTCGCGGACAAGGCGGATTTCCCAATATTCAAGATAGCGCAGCCCGCCGTGAAACAGCTTGGTCGAGGCAGATGACGTCGCCGAAGCCAGATCGTTCATCTCGGCCAGTTCAACACTCAGCCCACGGCCTACAGCGTCACGGGCGATACCGCATCCATTGATGCCACCGCCAATGACGAACAGATCGACCACGTCATGATGTTCGTGCTGGCTCAATGAAGCCCCCCCCGCATTCATTTTGCGTCGCAGCCTCCCAGCGTGCGATTGGCCACAAAGGAACACCTAAACCCGATAGAACGCAATAACGAATGTTCGTTTTTGTTCCTTTTTGCAGAACATGCTGGAAACAGGCGATTTTTCGGAAGGTTTATTTTCTGTCTTGGGCGGTTTGTTCGGATTTGCGACGATTCGAGCACTTGACGCTCGGGCAAGACTGCTGATTGTTGCAGGGGCGGCGCATTTGGCAGGGTAGGGCCTTGGCCGCAGGATCCGGCTGGTACCAAGGAGGGGGCGATGGTCTCGAACTTCAGGCAAAAAGAGATACTCGAGCTTGCGCGCAAGGACGGCAAGGTCATGGTCGACGACCTTGCCCAGCATTACGAGGTGACGGTGCAGACCATTCGCCGTGATCTGTCCGATCTGGCCGAAACCGGTCAGCTTGAGCGGGTGCACGGCGGCGCAGTGGTGCCCTCGGGTGTGGTCAACATCATTTACGAAGAACGGCGGCGGCTGAACGATGCGGGCAAAAAGGCCATCGGTGTCAAATGCGCCCAAGCCATCCCCGAGGGCGCGTCGGTGTTCATGAACATCGGCACCACGACCGAAGCGGTTGCGCGCGAATTGCTGGATCACGAAAACCTGCTGGTGGTCACGAACAACCTGAACATCGCCAATATTCTGGCCGCCAACCACAGTTGCGAAATCATCCTTGCGGGGGGCGTCTTGCGCCGCGCTGATGGTGGCATTGTCGGGGGGATGACGGTGGATATGGTGAAGCAGTTCAAGTTTGATTACAGCGTTCTGGGCTGTTCGGCGATTGATGCGGATGGGGATCTGCTGGATTTCGACGGTCAGGAGGTCATGGTCAGCAGCACTGCAATCCAGCGGTCGCGCAAGGTCATGGTCGTGGCAGATCACCTCAAGTTCCAGCGCACCGCCCCGCTGACGATCGGGACCTTGGGCGATGCGGATGTGTTGTTCACCGATGGCGCGTTATCGGCTGAACTTATGGCGAATTGCGCGGCATGGGAAACCGATGTGGTGATCGCATAGCGCGCGGTTTGGCTGGCACCGAGGCTGGCACCGAGGCTGGCACCATGAAAGGGCAGGGATGAAGGAACGCGACAACACCGGCTGGATCTTCGTGCTGCCCGCCGTGCTGGTACTGGGCCTTGTGGGGCTGGTGCCGCTGATCACCGTGGTGAACTATTCCTTCTTCGAGATTTTCATTCTGGATGCGCGGTTCTGGATCGGCACGGAATGGTACGAGGCGATCATCGGGTCGGGCCGGTTCTGGGCCAGCTTTGGCCGCAGCACCTTGTTTTCGATGCTGATCCTGAGCGTGCAAATCCCGCTTGGTATCGCCATTGCGCTGTGTATCCCCAGACGCAAGATGTGGGTCGGGATCACCCTTGCCGTGGTGGCGCTGCCGCTGTTGGTGCCGTGGAACATGATCCCGTCGCTGTGGCTGGCGTTGCTGAACCCGGACAGCGGCATTTTGGGGCGCGGGCTGGGGGCTGTCGGGTGGCCTGCGGATTGGAAACTGTCGATCCCGCATACTTGGGCCGTGTTGGTGGCGATGGATGTCTGGCACTGGACCAGCCTTGTGGTGATCTTGTGCTATAGCGCGCTGACGACGATCCCCGCGTCCCATTATCAGGCCGCCGCGATTGACGGGGCGGGCCCTTGGCAGGTGTTTCGTCACATCCAGCTGCCGCAGCTTTATCATGTGTTGCTGATGGCGGTTTTGCTGCGGTTCATGGATTCCTTCATGATCTATACCGAAGCTTTCCCGATCAATGCTGGCGGGCCGGACGGGGCCACGATGTTTCTGGCAGTCGACTTGGGCGAAGAGATCAAGGCCTTCAACTATGGCCCCTCGGCGGCACGGTCGGTGATCTATTTCCTGATCGTGTTGACCGTCGCCTACAGCTTTAGCAAAGCCCAATCCAAGCTTAGCGAGAGGCAAGCGGCATGAAGGGCACCACAGGTCTGATACGCATCGTCAAAGCCGCCTTGTTGCTGGCCTTTGTGGTCTTTGTCAGCCTGCCGCTGGTGCAGATGACGATGATCAGCTTTGTCGCCACGCTTGGGCACCCCGATGCCGAACTGGGGGCGTTCACCCTGCGCAATTACCGTGGCATTTTCACCGACCCGAACCTGCGGTCGGCTTTCGCCAATTCCATCGCCTATGTTGTGATCAATATTTGCATCACCGTGCCGGTTGCGATCCCTGCCGCCTATGCGTTTTCGCGCCTGTCCTTTGTGGGGGACAAGCACTTGTTTCTGGCGTTCATCGCATTTCGCATCACCCCGCCCGTGGTGTTGACCCTGCCGATCTTCCAGCTGTTTTCATCGCTCGGGATTGTGAATTCCGTCTTTGGCATCGCGCTGGCGCATTGCCTGTTCAACCTGCCGATTTCGATCTGGATCTTGCAGGGGTTCATATCGGCAGTCCCAAGGGAAATGGACGAAACCGCCTTTCTTGACGGCTATTCGCGCCGTCGGTTTATCTGGAAGATCCTGCTGCCCCTGATCGCGCCGGGCATCGCGGTGACGGCATTCTTTTGCTTTATGTTCTCGTGGGTCGAGGTCGTGTTCGCGCGCATCCTGACCACCACAAACGGCAAGCCGATTTCGATGGCGTTGAACGCCTTGTTCGGGTTTCAGACCGATATCGGGTTGGTGATGGCGGTCACGGTCGCGTCGATGCTACCGGGGGCCGCGCTGCTGTTTGCGATGCGCAGCCACCTGTCACGCGGGTTCAAGATCGGGCAGGTCTGACGTTCAGGTGATCACATCAGGCGTGGTCCGGCCAATGGTCGCGGCCATGTCGCTGACATCCTGTGCGGCGGCCCAAACATCGGCAAGGGCCGCTTGGGTGTCCAGCGTGATGTCGCCATCAGCCCCTGAATACTGCTCAAGATACAGGCGGATGGTAGCCCCTTCGGTACCCGTACCAGACAGACGGAAAACCGCGCGCGCACCGCCCTCAAAGCCGATCCGCACCCCTTGGTTTTTGCTGACGGACCCGTCGACCGGATCAAGATACGAAAACTCGTCAGCGGTTTTCACCGTCAATCCGGCCAGTGTTTTTCCCGCCAGATCAGGCAGTTTCGCGCGCAGGTTTTCCATCAGACGGTTGGCCTTGTCCGACGCGACTGCCTCGAAATCATAGCGCGAATAATAGTCGCGCCCGTAGGTCTGCCAGTGCTGCGTTAGAATGTCGGCGACCGATTGCTTGCGCACGGCCAGAATGTTCAGCCACAACAGCACGGCCCACAACCCGTCTTTCTCGCGCACATGGTTTGACCCGGTACCGGCGCTTTCCTCGCCGCACAGGGTAACCTTGCCGGCGTCCAGAAGGTTGCCAAAGAACTTCCAGCCGGTGGGGGTCTCGTAGGCTGCGATGCCCAGCTTTTCGGCGACACGGTCGCTGGCGGCACTGGTGGGCATCGACCGCGCGATCCCTGCCAAACCGTCGCGATAGGCGGGGGCCAGATGCGCGTTGGCCGCCAGAACGGCAAGGCTGTCGGACGGTGTCACATAGGCCCCGCGGCCCACAATCATGTTGCGGTCGCCGTCACCGTCGGACGCGGCCCCAAGGTCTGGCGCATGTTCGGACATCATCAAATCCATCAGCGATTTTGCCCAGATCGGGTTGGGGTCCGGATGGCCTTTGCCAAAGTCCTCAAGCGGGATGCCGTTGACCACGCTGCCTGCGGGTGCCCCCAAACTGCCTTCGAGAATGGCCGTGGCATAGGGGCCTGTGACCGCATGCATGGCGTCAAACTGCATGGTGAACCCACCGGCGAACAAGGCGCGGATCGCGTCGAAATCAAACAGATCGGCCATCAGCGCCTGATAGCTTTCGACCGGATCAACCACGCGGATCACCATATCGCCCTGTCGGGTTTCGCCCAACTGGCCAAGGTCCACATCGTCAAAATCGGCGATCTTGTAGCGGCTGATGGTTTGGGTGATCTCGTATATCTGCGCGGTCAGTTTTTCAGGGGCAGGGCCGCCGTTGCTGGCGTTAAACTTGACGCCGAAATCCTCGTCGATGCCGCCGGGGTTATGGCTGGCCGACAGAATGAAGCCGCCATTGGTCTTGTTCAGCCGGATCAGATGCGACACGGCGGGCGTGGACAAGATACCGTTTTGTCCGACGATCACTTCGGAGGCACCATTGGCGGCGGCCATTTTCAGGATCGTCTGGATGGCCTGCTTGTTGAAATAACGACCATCACCGCCCAGAATGAGCCGCCCCCCGGCACCGCCGCCGATGGCATCAAAGGTCGCCTGAATGAAATTCTCAAGGTAGTTCGGTTCCATAAAGACGCGGGTTTTCTTGCGCAGACCAGATGTGCCGGGAAGCTGCCCTGCAATAGGTGTTGTCGGGGTGATCTGGCTGGTCATCGTGGTCTTCCTAGGCTTGGCAAATTCTGCCCCCTACTGCGCATCAGACCAGCAGCGCCGTCAAGGCGTGTCTTGGGGTTAAATTGGATGGTTTGTGGGAAATGGCTTTGTTTTGCCAATCGTGACGGGCCCGTGTTGCGGCTTTTCATCCCCCCGCAGAACCCGCACGTGGACGTTTTCGCGCCGATCACCTAATAGTCCCCTTAAAGGGCCGTTTTGCGCGGTCCCTCGATGCTGGAAATATGGGCTGCCAAGGGCGCATGAGCGATCAAAAGACGCGAGAATATGCCGGAACTGTCTGAAAACCCGAACGCTGCAAACACACCGCTGTCCCCGCCGATCAGGAGCAGCGCCTTTGTCACAAGGGCCGCGCGCCCGTCTGTGACACCCATGATAGATTGAATGGCTTCGTCATTAAATTCATTCAGTTGAGGGGCGTTGTTTGCGCTATGTGTGCAACGTGAAATCGCGCTTCTAGCGCGCTTTGTCGGGCTTTTGACAGTTGCGAGGGATTGGTTGAACAGACGCGCGTTGGAAGCCGAACGGCTTAGGGAGCGCACCAACCCCGCAGGCGGGGGGGGGGAGGTTGGCTTGCTGCTGGGGCGTCAGCAGCCCTTTCTTGCCGACCTCGGATCACATTTTGATGATCGACTAATCTGGTGACCAGTAAAAGCGGACCTTGTCTGCGCGCGCGGCGAATGTCTCGGATGCAGGTCAAAGTACCAATGCGTCGGACACGTTGTGAAAATATGGCACCGCAAGGCAGATACTTCTAGCAACACCTAAATGACCGTCACGCTTTTGATCACGCAGGACGATAGTTTCTTAAATTGTTATCAAACTGACTGGTCTAGCGATTATTTGAAGGCCTCTGGGTTGTCGAAACGGAGTTGTTCCGACGCCCAGTGACATAAATGCGCCCAACCCTAATCTTCGTCGTCAGCGGGTGGCAGATCATCGTCTGGTGGCGGCTGGTCCTCTGGAGGTACGGGTTTGCCGTAAAGGCCCATTTCCCAGTTCTTGTAAATCATATAACCAAAGGAACTAACCACGACAACTGCGACCAATGCAATACCCAGAGTGAATAGCGTATCCTCATTGTCACCGCCGCGACCTGCGCTCGTGGGGAAGTTATTGGGAGTTCTGGCAGGAAGCCTCCGCCCTTCCAAATAGGCAAGTTCCCTTGATCCGATACTGTTTATCCCAGGTGCCCGTGCGTTGACATACCTTGATATGTAATCACCTGCGCCATTCCCCACACTCCCCAAGCGTGCATCTGCTGCGCCGCTTTTGGGGTCAATACGCCACCAAGCCGCAACAGGTGTTGTATCCGTTGGGACACCAAAAATCAGATAGCCGGCGTCAAGGTCATCCTGCGCAGATTTTTCCGCCAGATTGATGACGTCTTCCGGCGTCAAACGTGAAAGTGCGCCGTTCAGAACAAGGCTTGTCGAGGCTACGGCTTGAACGGCATCAACTTCATTGCCGCGTGAGGCGATTTGAACCTCGGTTTCGATTGCTGACCGTACTGCCGCGTTCCAAAGTCGCAATGCCGCGATTTCCTTGGGATTTGGCGTCCGCGACGATGACGCAAGGTCGATGCCATCGATTGTCCAGTCGCTCCACGTGCTGAATGTTTCGGAACTTTTGGGAACGACGCCCCACGTCATGACGTTCGCATGCCCTGAAAACACACAGATGGAACCGTCGGCCGATTGCAGGTCACGGGTCGCCCGTTCCGCGCCGATTGCGATGCCCTGCGCACGCGTCCAGGCAAGCCAGGCCAATGTCTCGGCGCGGATTGTCCCGTCCTCGATGTTGCTGATGATTTGGGCCCGTGAAGCCATGGCGAACTCAAGCTGATCGGCAAATTCGGACGGGTCCAGTCCACCATGAGATACAGTGATATGGCGCACGCCTTCAAGTTCTTGTGCATAGCGCAGGCCTTTTTGCGGCAACCGAACTGCTTCTGCAGGTATAGACGCGGACCGCCTCGTTTGCGCGGAAAGCAGGTCAATCACGGCACGGCGCGCGGTCCGTGTTTCTCCCCCGGGGGCGGTTGACCGAATATCAATCCAAACAGCGGTAACGGGGCTTTCTTCATTGCCAACACTCAGTCCGCCCGAAGCGGAGGCGCCCGGTTGTGCAAAGTCCCGGCCGATTTCGGGTTGCCAATTCAAAATGAAAACTGGCTTGACCCGCTGTGCCAAATCGATTGCATCACCAAGCTTGTCGGCCAGCACACCTGCCAGACCCGCACCTGCCGGCATGAAACCAATCTGAATTGGCATCCCGACAGTATCTCGGACAACAAAGTCCTTTGTGAGAACTGATTGTTCCCGAAGATGTCCGTCCGTGAGGGTTTCAGTCACGACAGCAATCGTCACCATATGCGGATCGGCACCACCCTGTGACAGTGCGGCAGGCTGCGTGAACGCATCCCCCGCCACCATATCGGCAACTGACGGATCAAGGTCGCGCCAACCATCCGGGCCCCGGTATTGCACCCAGTAATGCTTGGTTCCGAAATTGTTGGAAAACGCGGCGGATGCATCGATGTCGCCCATTGCCGCGTCCAGCAAAGAACGATAATCGCGCTGCGCTCGCTTGATTGTCGGCTCGGTTGCTTCGGATGTAAGCCCCAGAAGCTGGGGAATATGAGGGTCTGACGTCAGTGATATCGCACAAACTCCGCTGCGCAAACGATCCGCGATTTCATCAGTCATCGGCGCTTCGGCGATCCGGGCATCAAGCCCCATTTTGCGCAGCAGCACCATTAACAATTCGGACTTGTCTTGCAGGCTCCCACCAGAGGCCGCGATGACCGAGGAGGGCGCGCGCAACGATCCTGCGTAGGGCTCCGTTCGAATTCTATCGCGCACATACATGAACGCAGCTTCGGGATCAGTTCCGAATTGCAGTGCCAGCTGATCGAGCGAAAGCAGCGTCAAGCCGTAACCGTCAATCATATTGATCAACGGATCGCGTTCATCGTCACTTATCGCGGCATCTGAGGGCACTTCGGTGGGCAAAGGTGATGTGGCAACGCTGCTCGTCGGCGGTCGCAGCCACTCGGCCGGCCCCGTGCCCGCCGCTGCGACGCTTGGAAAGATCGCTTGATTAAAAACGATACCGACCGATACGGTGCAAGTGATTACTTTCGATAAGACCCCCCGTTTTGACGAGAACCACATTCTTATGAACCGTTTGGTCTGAGTACCACAAAAAAATTTCGGGGAGGCCATTGTGAAAATACCTTTTCTAAAATTCTTGTCGATAACAATTCTTTTCCAACTATCCTACGCTAAGCCTGCCGCATCCGATATCCAAGACAATTTGACGCTGGTTGGCATTCCGACGATTGCGCCCAATTTGGCCGAATTATCAGGCGACTTATCAGATGGGATGCAAGACCTGTGGCTTTTCACCGTCTCTCCGGATGATGCCTTGTCGCTTTTTTCGGCGCGCGTTGACGGGCTTGGGGATACGGGCGGTGCCATCGGTTTCATTGGCATCGAACGGAATGACGCAGACGAGGTGACGCGTCGCACGGACGTTTCACAGTCGGGCGCTGCGCCAAGCACGCGTGACGACGTATCGGCGCAGATCGGGCCGCTCATGTTGGAGGCAGGCGAATATATTCTGGGCGTCACGCCATTGATTGCGGGACAAGGGAACTATCGACTGCGGTTCGAAACCCAAAATGCGACCCAAACAACCACTGAGAACACGGGTTTGGCTGTCGGGCTTTGGCAGGGAGAGGTTTCTGATGACGCAGCCTGCTTCGCACTGCCCGACGGCGCTGCTGATTTGGCAGTCTGGGCACCCAAAGGCGCGGCCCTTACGGTCTGGATACAGGATATTGCGGGTGTCAAACATCTGCGCGCCAAAGCTGCACCTGTTTGGCAGGTCAGCGGGATCATTGTGGATAGCTATCAGCTTTGCTTCTCCGGGGCACCGGGCACGCCTTGGGTCGCACAATTGGCCCTGGCCGCCAAACCGGAGTCAGCAAGCGAACCTGATGATACGCCAGACATGCCACGGGCACTGCCCAACGGCGGCACAGTTTCTGGCCAAATTGATGCGCGCGGATCGCAGCGTGACACAGATACCTTTATGCTTCCTGCTGGTCCCGCCAGTTACCGGCTGCTGCTGACGGCACATGAGGGGCAGAAAATCGACTATGAGCTGCGCACCACTGCGGGCACATCTGTCAAGTCAGGGAGTGCCAGAAGCGCAGCGGACATCGCGCCAATCGTCGCAAAGGAGGACCTCGTTCTTTCGTTATCGGGAGACGCGGGCACGAAATACGAAATTTCATATTTTCCCTATCCAACTCCGCAGGACGGCGAGAAAATCGAACCAAATGACACGCTGGCAACGGCCACCATTTGGCCTCTGCAGACCCCCGCTACCGGAAACCTTATTAATGATGACAGTGATTTCTTTCAATTCCATCTGGATGACCCCGCCCAGTTATGGCGGCTGCAAGCGGACGGTGCGGGTGTCAGCCGCTTCACCGTCTATGATGTTTCCAATGAAGTGATCGCTGAGCGGCACGGCAACAACACCGATCTGCAAAGAATTTCCAACCTCTATATGATCCCCGGGCGCTACACCGTGAAAGTCGAAGGTGAGGGGCCGTATAGCTTGCGCATTCTTTCGCAAGGTCCGAGGCGCGACGATGTGGAAATCGAGCCGAACGATGATGCCCAGCGACTTGTCATCGGCCAAAGCCTGCGCGGACAACTTGACCCGGGTGATCGGGATGTTTTCAGATTTTCGGTGCGATCGACCGAGTGGTTGAACCTGCGCGTTTCACCGCCGCTTGGGGAAACCATTTCTGTCTATATGCGGGCCGAAGGCGGCGAAGTTTTTCGCAAGCTCTTGACGGGCGGCCAATCCACCATGGATTACACCCGTGCCTATCAGGCCGGTGACTACGAAATCGAGATCAAGACGGCCGGCGGCATTTCCGGACTTGATGACTACGCGATCGCGCTGCGTCCCTCTGACCAACCGTTCGGTCCGCTCAGGGATCGCGAGCCAAACGACTATGCCCATTCTGCGGAAAACTGGCCCGAAGATGGTCGGCTTGTCGGCAGCGTTGGCATCGTGCAGCAGGATCGCGATGCTTATCGGCTCCGCATTGTATCAAAAGGTGCAGACCTGCGATTTTGCGAGCTGCCCGCAGAGATTACAGTCTCTGTCCAGGGAGCAGACGGACGGGATGTCCGTCGAACGTCGCTGGAAAGGACGGACCAAGGGACTTGCCTGGTTTATGATGATTTGGCGAAGGGCGATCACATTGTCTTTCTAGAGCAAAATTCGAAAGGCTCCCGCACCGGAAACCCAACCGACTATGTTATTGCACCAACGGGGCAGGCGGCAGGCGAACAGGGTGCGCCCTTGCCACAAAGCCAGCTTGCGATCACCATTGATGCCGCGCCCCCGGTTCCCAAATCATTTGTCGAAGGGTTCGAACAGCATCTCCCCCTCGCATTTTCGATTGACGGCTATGATGCCTTGGCCTCTTTGTCGGCCACGCTTGCGGCGTCAGAACCCAATTGGGCAATCAGTGCGCTTGAAATTACCGATCAGGGGAATGGCCGTGCCTTGGTCAAAACCGAACTCATCGCGCCACCAGAACTTGGAGAAAGCGAAATAAGGGTTCATCTGGACCTGAAAAACGGGGGTGGTCGCGGCGTTATCTCTCAGGTTTTTGTGCCGACGCCACTTGTTCCCGTGCAATCTCCTAAACGGGCTTTCGCCGTGCCGGAGCCATTGCTTGGCGGTCTGAATATGGCATCTGCGCAACTTGGCGGACGGATTGTGGCACTCGATGGTGGCGACTTGGACGGGCGAGACCCTGACAAGGCGCGCGGCGCAAACGCGCTGATCGACGGGCTTGCAATTGCCAGCGAAGAATTCGGATTCCGGCATGTCGAAAACGGGCCCCTGTTCAACTTTGATCTTGGCGGTGACGATATCGTGCCTTTGGCAGGTCTGCTTTTGACCCCGCGCGGCGCACCGGGTGCCAGCCGGACGTTGAAGGGCTTTTTTGTTGAAGCCAGCGCAGACGGTGTCACATTCGCCGAGGTCCTGCGCGCCACGCTGAAGGCTGATCAAGTCGAACAAGGATTTGTTTTTGATCAGACTGTTTCAGCGCGGGCGTTGCGGCTTGTTCCCTTGTCAAGTTGGACGAACGACAACAACAACCTCTCGCCAGTCCGGTTGGGCGAGTTCAAGGCAGTTGCCGTTCCGGGATGGAGCCCGGAGGGCGGGTCGCCCCTGAATATCGCAGATCCTGCTTTCGGTGGTCAGGTCGTTTGGGCCGACCCCGCAGGCCAGATTGGAACGGATTGGGACCGCGAACTGTTATTGGATGGAGATACACGGCCAAGTCTGGTGCGTGATGTTGACCGCATTTCAGCCGTGTTGGGGTTTCATCATTCGCGGGCCGCAAGTGTATTGGCAATCGACTGGACGCTGGACAGCGAAACGATGGCCGCCCCGAATGCCGGCACCACTGATGCGATTACGATCAGTGCAAGCGTTGAAGGTCCTTTGGGTCCCTGGGTGGAGGTCGCAAAATGGACGTCCGCCGGGCAGGGCGGCACCAGAATTGATTTTGCGCAGCCCATTTGGGCGCGGTATCTTCGATTTGACATGTCGACGAAAACCACGGCTGACTATCTCCGTATCCCCGAGCAGATCCGCGTCTGGGAAGCCGCGTCAACATCACGGCTGCCCTCAATTCTGGGCGAATGGGGCGAGTTTTCGCAAGCCTCTGCATATGAGCGCGACAATGCCGTTACGCCAACTGTGCTTCCGGCCCCCGCAGGCGGTGCGACAGTTGCTTTGGCTGTGGCCCTGGAACAAGACGACAAGGTTGCGTCATCCGTACAGCGCGGGGTGAACGCCGATTGGTGGGGTATCACCCCGCCAGTTGGTGCAGGCGAATTGCGTGTGACGCTTGATACAAAGCAGCAGGGTGGCGCACATCCCAGCCTTTTTGACACCAATGGCAATGTCGTCGCACTCAGGCGCGCCACCGAGGTCGAGGCTGAAGCGCGCGGGTTGCCAATGCCGCTCTATCTTGCACCGATCGATGAAAATCTCCCCTATGATTTGCGGGTAGAAGAGCCGCTTCGCCCGATCGCCATTGTTTGGGACACCAGCGGATCGACGGTGCCTTACAAACCCGCGATGGACCGGGCGCTACGCGATATCGCCTTGTTGGCAAACCCTGATCGGGACCTGATTGGGTTTCTGCCTTTTGGCGGCTCTCTGCTGGGGGGCAGTTTGCTGGGCGACCCGGAGCTCCTTATTCGCAGGTTGGGAAATGAAACCGCCACTGGCGATTCCAGCAATGCAGAGGCTGCCTTGGTGCAGGCGGGTGGTGCACTGAAGGACCTCGATGGTGTGCGTGGCATTATCTTGATTACTGACGCGGCCACAAACAGGGATTTGCCCCTGTGGCAAACCCTAAGCGACGTGCGCCCACGCATTGGTGCGCTGGCCATTCCATCGACGGGCGCGTTTGGCCGCAACCCTGACCGCGAACGCGACCTGATGGAGAATTGGGCCCGCGCAAGCGGTGGCTTCTATCAATACATCTCGACGCAGGCTGATTTCAGCCAAGGGTTCGCGCGTGCCGTAGACAAGATGCGTGGCCCGAAGCCGTTTCAAATCAGCATTTCGTTTGGCCCATTTGTGCCAGCGCCTGAAGGAAGCCTGCGTGCGTTTGAGATGCCCGCCGAAGAAAACAGCGACCAACGCACCACTTCCAGTGTTTTGATCTTGATGGATACGTCAGGTTCCATGCTGCAACGTATCGATGGCAAACGCCGCTACCAAATCGCGCAGACGGCACTTGCCCCTCTTGCGCAGCAAGCCAATGCGCGCGGCATTGCGATTGGGTTGCGGCGCTTTGGAATAGCACCCGATGCCTGCGACACAGAACTGCTGGCTCCCATATCACGCAGGTCGCCAAATGAATTCACCGACATGCTTGCTACGATCGTTCCGCAGAACAACGCGCGGACGCCGATCGCGGCCGCACTGGCGCAGGCTGGCGCGGATTTGGCAAATGCCGTAGGTGTCCCGCGTATCGTCATTCTGACAGATGGCGAAGAAACCTGTGAAGGGGACCCGGAACAAGTGATCAGCGACCTCGCTGAGCAAGGCATCGCTGTGCGGATCGACATTGTCGGCTTTGCGATCGACGATCAGGCCTTGTCCGCGACATTCACTGATTGGGCGCGTGTCGGGCGTGGGCAATATATCAACGTGTCAGACAGTGATGCCCTTGAGCGTGCGCTGCTCGACGTCAGTCAAAAACAGTTCCGTGTGCAAGCCGCAGACGGAACCGAGACGATAGGCACCGTTGGCGGCGATGCTCTGCCGTTGGCTGCTGGGCGCTATACAGTTGTTGTCGAGGGGCGCGACGCGCCACTTTCGGTCGATATATTGGCAGGAACAGAAAGTGTGATTGATCTGACCGAGTGACAGGTTTTCTCATGGGTGCGGTATCAAGAGCACCAATCACGTCGACCGTCATTCACCAACGCGGATCAGATCCAGTGTCACTCCGAATCCCGCTTCGCGTCGATTTGAATCTCAAACCCGTCCGCATCATCGGCAACACGCGTCACAATCTGCGCGCTCTCCAGGCCATTGCCGCTAAACAGCAACCGCTGCTCGAACAACATGCTGGTATCGAGAGCATAGCCAGCATCCGCAAGAACAGTTTGCCATTCCGGGATCATGCCACTTGGGTCGTCAGAAACACTGACGATGAGCAGATTAGTCGACCCGATCGTCATAGTCTGGCTAATGTCATACGGGTCGGGCAGAACGATGCCAGCGGGTACCCAGTCAGGCAGAACTGCATCCTGCGCAGTCGCAAATGCGGGCAAGAGGCAAAGTGCGATGGAAAGTCGAGAGATCATTGTTAATTCCCTAAGTTACAAAGTCGATGTCGGTAGGGCTGATGTTTTCGCATCGATGCAGATGCATCACGCGCGAACCTATCAGCCAAGAAGTCGGTAGTGAGCGCGTCACCTTGCGGCCAGCAGATAAGCCGCGACCTGCGTCGCAACGGCCTTGGTGTCCTCCAATTCCGGGATCTCAACATTGACATGAATGACCATGTAATCGTCTGTGATCAGGGAAAGCTGGTCGCGGGCCTCGGACCAGACAGCTGCCACCCCCAGATACTCTAGGGGCACCGCATCTTTGTAGGTGGAAAGCACGCGGTCAAAATCCTGCGCGCTCTTCGCCTGTGCAAAGATCGTCATGAGCTTGTCGCCATCAGGTTTGCCGCCCATCTGCACGCGCAGGGCATCGGCACTGTCAGGTACACCCCAGATATAGGTGCAGGTCGGGTATGACTTTTTCTCGCACTCTGCGTATTTCAAGGACGCCTCTGCGCCAAAGGGGACCAAAGTCCGCAGGTCGGCTTCTGACATCGGCATCGGAATTTCGTCGGCCACCAAGGGTGACCCGAGAAAGAGGAAGGTTGCAAAGCAGATTTTCGCGGATAATTTCGGATTAAAGTTGATCACCATCTTATCTCCATGTTGCGGCCTGAATGCGTCATGGCCTTGTTCTTAAATAACGTTCAGCGGCTTCCGATATCGCCTTCCCAGACGGGTTTCAGCCGACGTGCGGGATCGGCGAAAACAGTGATGGATGATCCAACCGGCGGCAAATCGGCCAATGCCGCCGTCAGGCTGCGCCCCTCCAGCCCATCAGCGTCACGCCATTGAAAATGGCCGTTAATCTTCTTTTTCCCCTCGGCAACATGATCGGTTACCGTGGCGACCAAGGCGTCCCCGGTCTCGCGCAGCTTGATGCAGGCGCGCGCGCGGGTCACGCTGAAATTAAGGCCAATCATCCCTGCAAGGAACACACCCGCAGCAATCGCCAGCGTCAGCCAGAACCCGCTTGATAGCTTCTCCAGATCGACAGCGTTCGACGTCGGATCAGATGGCAGGTACCAAACGGTGATTGGCCCCCCGTCTTTCTGGGCCCCGTAAAACTCTTCGCTGACGTCTTGAATGCCATTGTTATAGGGGTCTGACGGTGTGGCGAATGTATATGACATACGAAATGTCTTGCTACCGCTCAGTGATTTGCCTCTGGTCGTGGCGTAGTCCGTCATATGCGTGACTTCACCGATGACTTGAACGCCGTCCGCGGCAAACTGCGACGCGGTTTGGTAGGCTGAAACCTTGAAGGCTCCAAGGCCAAGGCCCGCGATGACAAGTATCGCAAAAACCCAGCCTTGCCGGTGCCAGGCAAAGCTGGCCAAAGACCTCTTTTGATAGCTCATTGGTATTTCCTTGCTTACAAAATCAACGGGTCAACGTCACCGCACGCCAGCTTTTCACAGGTATCCCACCGGACACGGCAGAGGTGTGAAATATGCCGTACATCTGGTCAGGGCCAACAACCATCAGTCGCAATGTCATATCTATGTGGACACCGTCGATGGTCGCCTGAGTATGGCCGATCAGACGCGCAAGTTTTTCGACACCGCACCCCATCAGCATCTCGACCTCTGATGACGACAAAAGCGGCGCGGGGGACCCATCTTTGCTGGCATCCGCCTCAAACTGCCAAGGTGGCTCATCCGCCCAGATAAACGGGATGGGTTGCTGTGCCTCAGGGTGGGTTCCGACCAGTTGGCCACTTGGCAGCATCTCGATGCCCATCGTATCAATAACACTGTCTGCCGGAAATGGCATTGTCATCGGTCCCGCCACGACGAAGCCTGAATGGTGCGCAATGTTCCATGCGCCAACATACATAAGGCTGATCTGATCCCAGGCATCCGCTGTGCCATACCGACAGGCGATGTTCGGTTCGGCAGCCACCGGCGAAGCAGATAGGAAGCAAACCGCGAAAAATCCACGCAGCACCATATTCTTAAACATTTTTCAGGTCTTTCTAGGATGGGAAAACTTTGTGCGTTTCGCGTGTGCTTAGCACATTTTGCACAATTGTATGTTGTTTTGTTCCAACGATGTGGCAAGGTCAGGCAGCTGGGATACGCGGACGCGCAAGTTTACCAGACGAAACACGCTTACGATGCTTGCTGTGATTTTTCTTCCATTTCGGCAGAACCGCTATTCCAAGGAATATAAGAATGATGTTCCACATTCTTCGCGCAACCATTGCCACAATCGCGATCGTCATCGGGACTGCTGGCAGCGCGCAAACCGCGACTGACACCATGACGTTCACAATGGACGGATCAGAGGTCGAGCTGCTTGTATCGCCGAGCTTTGCACGTGCGCAGTCGCGTCGGGAAATTTCAAGTGCGGCAGATTACATCGACGAGATCGACGTCATTGGCTATCTTTTGGATGGAAACGCCATCGACAAGCAGGTGATGGTCAGATTTACGGTATGGAATTTACCCAATGAATTGCGCGTCGGAGGGGCCTACTTCCAAATAACAGAGCGTGGTAACGAAGGCGGCTGGACGACGCTTGATCTTGAAGAAAGGGCGGTCGTCATTTTGAACACCTATGAACGAACAGATGCCGGACTTTTGGTTGAAGCAATTTTTTCCGGTTACCCTGATTTTTGGCCAAACATTTACAAAAAGCCGCAAGAGCGTGGTCCGTTCAAAACTGCCAGCGGTCAATTCTCGATTTTCTTTCCTGCGGAATAAATTAATCACAGCCTTTTCCATAAGATGAGCAAAGCCATGACTGTAAAATACATGATCGCAGTACTGATCGCATTCGCCGGTGCGACAACAGCTTCTTCAGAAGGTGAAATAGGATCACCGATGGAAACCTGTGAAAAGGGCGCAATTGTCAAAGACACAATGGGTGCCACCGGCAGGATCATTTCAGAGATGGCGGGCATGTGCCTGGTGACGTTTCCCAACGGCACGGCAAACGTCAATCCAGGTGGCAGCAATATGCATCCGCCTGCGTCATTGATCAGGCGGGCGGCACTGAATGTGGTGGCGGAAAGCGGTGCGATTATCGGAGAATACCAATGCACAAACCCGTCTGACATGTTTCAATTCTATTTTGAACTTGCAGAAAACGGCACGTATACACTGCAAGAAAGTGCCGGAACCTACGAGAATTCGGATCGCAATTCGATCAATTTCATCGATGGCGAACTTGATGGCGCTTCTGGGTGGATGAACCAGGGGACCATGGGGTTAAGGGTCGCAAACAGTAACAACGAGTTGCGCTGCGTTCTCCAACAGTGATTGACTGTGCTGTAGGCTTGGTGCTGCCTATTGCACGACTGCATACACCAAAAAGCTTCGAACGCATTCTTCGCAAGAATGAGACGAAAACGGCTCCATGCGACGGGCTGTAAGTGCTGGTGCGCGGGACCCAAGTCGGCCAAGGCAACACGTTTTCTTGAATTGAACGGCAAGCAGACTTTCGAGGAATTGCAGAATAATTACGTTTTACGATAGTCTTTTGCGTCCTCCGTTGCGCATAAAAAGGGCCGCTATCGGCAATTGGGTGTGGTGCAGCTGTCCTATGACAAATGTTCCGGTTTAGCGATCCGCTGGAAGGGCGGAATTAAAGTGACAATATATCAACGGGTTAGGTGGCGTGGTAATGCGGGCGAGGTCAACCGGTTCCGAGGGGATATCGAGCCCGTGCACGGCTGCAGCGTGCGTGATGATCATCCTGATGACACCGATGTCGATGCCAAGCGTCACGGGACCGGCCCCTTTCTTGGCACGCTTGCGACCATATAGATCAGCATCGCGCGATCGATATGGCCGATCCGCTCGTTGCCAAGGCCGTTCTTCAAAGTAGCCAAGGTTGCAGCTTTACTTCTGCGGGGTGGTTTCCCAACCGTGCACATGTCGTCTATACGCAGGTCGACGAGACCGCCAAACGTCGCAAGGCGCGCGGCGGACGACTTGTTCGGTGACAGGCTCTGATCGACACGCGTTTGAGCCTGACGGGCCCATTTATAGGCGTCGCTTGAGCGGTGAAAGGTCTCGCTGGCGTGAGCAACCCTTGCGTCCGATCTGGACCCGGTATCCACCGGAGGGAAGCTTGCTTATAGTGGCCATATCGTGTGCGCTGAGTGTGCAATGAGTCGTCGAAAAGGGGCAAAGCGGGGGATATTGGGGCGTATTCCTGCGTAGCAACTTTGCCCCGCAACAGTTTGAATGAATAAAGAATGCAAATAAATCAACACGCTAGACTTTCTATTGCACCCATGATGGATTGGACCGATCGCCATTGCCGCTATTTGCACCGGCTGATGTCAAAGCAGACTTTGCTTTATACCGAAATGGTGACTTCGCCTGCTTTGGTGCGGGGCGGGGCTTTGCATTTGCTGGATCACAATGCGCAAGAACACCCTTTGGCGCTGCAATTGGGCGGATCGGACCCGGCCGAACTGGCCGAGGCCGCGCGGCTGGGGGCGCAGGCGGGCTATGACGAGATCAACCTCAATGTCGGATGCCCGTCGGACCGTGTGCAATCGGGCTGCTTTGGTGCTGTCTTGATGGAACAGCCCGCGCTGGTGGCCAAATGCGTGGCGGCGATGCGCAGGGCGGTGGATGTCGATGTCACGGTGAAATGCCGCATCGGTGTGGATGATCAGGACCCCGAAACCGTCTTGCCGGAATTTCTCGCGCATATTGTCGGCGCGGGCTGTGAACGGGTCACGATCCATGCGCGCAAAGCCTGGCTCAAGGGGCTAAGCCCCAAGGAAAACCGCGATATTCCGCCGCTTGATTATGACCTTGTCCACCGGATGAAGGGGCTTTTCTCGAACCTGCATATTTCGGTGAACGGCGGCATTACATCGCTGGATCAGGCCGAGACGTTTCTGGACGGAGGTCTGGACGGTGTAATGATCGGGCGCAGCGCCTATCACAGCCCCGCGGATATCCTGTGTCAGGCAGACCGGCGCATCTATGGTATGGGCGAAGACACCACCGCCGAGGCGGCTGTCGCACAGATGCTACCCTATATTGATGCCCATATCGACGGGGGCGGACGCCTGAACCAGATCACCCGCCATATGATGGGGCTTTTTGCGGGCCGGCCCGGCGCGCGGGTCTGGCGGCGCATGCTGTCTGAAAACGCATCAGGCCCAGATGCGGACCGTCAGGTTTTGATTGATGCGCTAGATGCAATGCAAACGCTGGCAGAGGCGCAAAAAGCGGTGTAGCACAAAGGCCAATCTTTTGAGGAGCCAGCGCCATGCCCGATACATCCCTTTTGATCCAAATGATCGTGCTGATCATGTTTATCGGGGCCTTTGCGGGGGTTCTGGCCGGGCTGTTGGGCGTGGGCGGTGGCATCGTTCTGGTGCCCGCATTCTTCTATGCGTTCCAAACTCTGGGCTATGACGGGCCGCAGTTGATGCAAATGTGTCTGGCAACGTCGCTGGCGACGATCATCGTCACCTCGCTTCGGTCGGTGCACAGCCACAACAAGAAAGGTGCCGTTGACTGGGACATCCTGAAGACATGGGCACCGGGCATTGTGATCGGGGCCGTGATCGGGATGCTGACCGTTGCCCAGTTGCGCACCTCGGTGTTGCAGGGGATTTTCGGCGGTCTGGCCCTGATCGTTGGGTTTTATATGGCGTTTGGCCGGTCTGAATGGCGCTTGGGGCAGGCGATGCCAAAGGGCATGGGCCGCGCGGCGCTGTCGCCCTCTGTCGGGTTTCTGTCGGTGCTGATGGGGATCGGCGGTGGCAGCTTTGGGGTGCCGCTGATGAGCCTGTTCAATGTCCCGATCCACCGCGCGGTCGCGACCGCAGCGGGATTCGGCGTTTTGATCGCTGTGCCGTCAGTGATCGGCTTTCTGATGGTCGCGTCACCTGAAAACAGCCCGCCCCTGACCATCGGCGCAGTCAACCTGCCGACCTTTGTCATCGTGATTGCAATGACCCTGATCACCACGCCCTTGGGGGTCAAACTGGCCCATGCGATGGACCCAAAGCCGCTCAAGCGGGTGTTTGCAGTGTTCTTGATTCTCGTGGCGCTGAACATGTTGCGCAAATCACTGGGTTTCTGATCTGCGGTCCTGCATCTGATGCCCTTCACAGCGCAGGGCTGCCCAAACTCCGGGCAGTTGTGCCAAATTTCGAAACAATGCCCGGCATTGGTTCACAATTACGCGTAAATTCCTCAGTTCTGCCCCAATCTCGCCTTAACTTGGGGGTTAGTTAAGAAAATCGGAAGCTAGAAATCCGACAGATGAGCCACGAGACAGAATCAGCGTGGTTCTTGATTGAGAGACAGAGCAATGACAGCGAAACTTGACACCAGAGGCGCAAATGTAATCGCCTTTACGCCAAAGGCCCCGGTATGCGGCGCTTGGACAGTGGCACAGCATTTTCAGGCGTCAGGCCATGTTGTTCCGGCAAATGACAACTATGGCCCCTACAAATGCGAAGGCGCACAAACCAGTGAACTGTTGCTGGAATTCCTGTACGGCGTCGCGCAGTAACCGACCTAATCTTGCTGTCTGGCCAGTTTAGCGGCCCGACCACCGCGCCGTTTTGAATGCGCGCCCGCCCGCGAGGGCAGTTCAGCCATCACCTGACGCCGTGCCTGCGGTGTCATCCGCGACCAGCCGCCAATTTCGTCGATGGACCGCAAACAGCCCGTGCACAGCCGCGTTTCGGGATGCACGACGCACAGCTTGATGCAGGGGCTCTCGATCTCGTCCCGTTTCCAGATATTATCCGTCACAGCATGTCTCCTTGGCTGCGCAAGACGCGCAAACGGTCCAGTACACCTTGCAGAATATACCCCGCCGCCACGTGATCGATCACCTCGGCGCGACGTTTGCGTGACGTATCCGCCTCCAGCAGCGCACGTTCTGCGGCAACAGTACTAAGCCGTTCATCCCAAAAGCCGATCGGGATATCGCCCAGCTTGTCGAAATTGCGCGCAAAGGCGCGGGTCGACTGGCAGCGTGGCCCCTCTGATCCGTCCATATTGCGCGGCAACCCAAGGATCAGCCCGCCAATGCGCCGGTCTGCGATGATCTCGGACAGGCGGGCGGCATCAAGGCCGAACTTCTTGCGTCTGACGGTTTCAAGCGGGGTCGCGACGGATAAAAAGCTGTCGGTCACCGCAACGCCGATGGTTTTCTCGCCCAGATCAAGCCCGATCAGGGCCTGCATGGGGGGCAGTGCTGCGGCGAACTCTGTGATGTCTTCGTAAATCATTGTGCAAGATTCGCCCGTTCGCCGGCGCGTTTGATCACGTCCGTTGCGGTTGGATCGTCGGCAAACACCTCGATCGCGTTGTCATAGATCGCCTGCGCGCGGTCGGTCTGACCCAAAACGCCAAGGCTGGAAATCAGCCGCGCCCAATCCTCGACGGGCCCACCTTGGGTGGCCAGCCGCTCTGACAGACCTTCGACCATAGACCCGATCATCTCCATCCGTTCGGCGGGGGTCATGTCTTGGGCTGCCTCAATATCGTCCTTGGACGGGCCGGGCAGGGCACTGCCGCCTATGTCGGGAATGGTGTAATCGACACCCGCCAGATCAGCGACGGGTTTGATTTGTCCCAAAATCGGTTCGATCCACGGCGCATCCGCAGGCCCGCGGCGCAACAACCCGTCCCAGATCCGGAACCCCTGATCCGGACGCCCGGTCTGGATCAACATCAACCCCCAATAATAGCTGGCAGTCCCGTTTTCCGCATCGCGGGTCAGCACGGCGCGCAAGACAGCTTCGGCTTCGGGCGACACATATCCCCCCGCAGCCATGATCAACAGCTCGCCATAATTCACGACCTCTTCGGTCGTCGCATCGGGGCCCTTCAAACGCACCACAGCAGATTGCGCATCAGCCGCAGCCGAGAAATTGCCCACCCGCGCTTCGTTTTGCGCCAGCAATGTCTGGCCTTGCACGTCATTGGGCCGCTTTGCCACGGTTTCACGCAATTGCGTCAGCAAGGCTTGGTATTCCGGGCTCAGCTCCGGTGCTACCGTTACCTCGGGCATGCCCGCGATGGCATCGGCCTGACTGGGGCGGGTTTCGCGCAGGGTCTTCGCAAAGGCGATGCGGTCCTTGAGCGCCAGATCACCGTAGCCCGGTGCGCCCAGTCTGGAATACATAAACAAACTGCCCCCGACCAGCGCCAGCGCAATCACGGCCATCAGCGGCTTTGAGGGTGCCCCCCCGGCCTGCATCTGCGCCACGCGACTGGTATCTGCCGCCAGAATCCGCCGCGAGATTTCAGTCTTGGCGCGTGCCGCGTCTTCGGTTGAAAGAACACCGCGGGCCACTTCGCGTTCCACCTCGGCCAGCTGGTCGCGGTACACTTGCAGGTCGTGTTCACCCCGTGTCGGTCCCGGTACCGTCGCCCCCCGCCACAAGGCGCGGGTCAGCAAAACGGTTACAAGCACGGCACCAGCAGCGGCAATGATCCAAAAGTTCATGAGGGTAGGGTCCATTCATTCAGTCGGACGCACATCTAAACCGTGTTGGGCTGCGACAAAAGAGGCCATATTGCAGCACCCTGTTCAATGATTTGTCCGATTGCAGGGTATGTCGTAAAACTGATACATAATGCCGCGCAGGGTATCCTCTTTTTTGCCTGCTCACCCAGAAAGAACTCAACTGCGCGCAAGCGTGCGAATCCATGCCGGGGACCGTCTTTATGAAGAAGTATTCAGCCTTTGCCATCGCCCGCGAAGCGTTGCGCCACCATACAGGATGGACACGGGCATGGCGCGATGCGCAGCCCAAGAAACGCTATGACGTGATCATCATCGGGGCAGGCGGGCACGGGTTGGCGACAGCCTATTATCTGGGCAAGAACTTTGGCATCACCAATGTCGCGATCCTTGAAAAGGGCTGGCTGGGCGGCGGCAACACGGGGCGCAACACGACGATCATCCGCTCCAACTATCTGCAAGACCCCTCAGCGGCGATCTATGAAAAGGCCCGCAGCCTGTACGAAACCATGAGCCAGGATTTGAACTATAACGTCATGTTCTCGCCGCGTGGGGTGATCATGCTGGCACAAACCCATCACGAGGCACGCGGCTATCAACGCACCGCCCACGCCAATGCGCTGCAAGGCGTGAAGACAGAATTCATCGGCCCCGAAAAGGTCAAGGAACTGGTCCCGATCATCAACATCAACGGCCCGCGCTATCCCGTCTTGGGCGGGCTATGGCAGGCCCGCGGCGGCACGGCACGCCACGATGCGGTGGCCTGGGGCTATGCGCGGGCGTGTTCCGACATGGGCATGGACGTGATCCAGAAATGCGAAGTCACCGGCATCCGTTCCCAGGGCGGCAAGGTCGTGGGCGTTTCCACCAACCGCGGCGATATCGATTGCGATAAACTGGGCATGGTGGTCGCGGGCCATTCCGGCCATCTGGCGGATATGGCGGGCTTCCGGCTGCCGATCGAATCCGTTTCGCTTCAGGCGCTGGTGTCCGAGCCGATCAAACCTTGCATGGATGTGGTCGTGATGGCCAACACGGTGCATGGCTATATGTCGCAATCGGACAAAGGCGAGATGGTCATCGGCGGCGGCACCGACGGCTATAACAACTACACCCAACGCGGGTCTTTCCACCATATCGAGGAAACCGTGCGCGCGTTGATCGAAACCTTCCCGATGGTCTCGCGCCTCAAGATGTTGCGGCAATGGGGCGGCATCGTGGATGTGACGGGCGACCGCTCGCCGATCCTCAGCAAAACCCCGGTCGAGGGCGTGTTCATCAACTGCGGCTGGGGCACCGGCGGCTTCAAGGCGATCCCGGGCTCGGGCTGGGCGATGGCCGAACTTATGGCCAAAGGCCGCTCGCCGCTGACGGATGCTTTCGGATTGAACCGCTTTCAAGAAGGCCGGTTCATCGATGAATCCGTCGCAGCAGGGGTTGCGCACTGATGTTTTCAGGGCTCGTTTCAAATTTTCGCACAGGCTGGAACCATTCCGGCGCTCACGGTGTTGTGTCCTCATACAGATACAGAGTTTATGAAGGACGAGTAAAATGGCTAACCCTGACAACAATCAAGCACCCCACACCACTGTCAACAAAACCAGCGGAACCGGATCGGGCATCATCATCGGCATCCTTGCCGTGCTGGTTATCGGCTTTGGTTTCTTTTTCTTCTCGGGCGGCGATCCGTTGGATAACTCCAGCGATGTCAACGTCACGGTTGAAGGCGCAGGCGATGCTGTCCAAGGTGCTGCAGAAGCCGTCGAAGGCGCTGCAGAAACCGCGACAGGCAACTAAGCCCGCGACACCAAACATTTTTTTACCGACCAAAGTCGATCCCGTCACCGGGGTCGGCTTTTTTGCGTCCCGCGCAACCTTCCCAAGGAGCGTCCCATGCTGATCCTGACCTGTCCCAATTGCGGCATCACCGCCGAAGAAACCGAATTTCACGCAGGCGGCGAAGCACACCTGACCCGTTTTGGCCCCGGTGCCTCGGATGACGATTTTGAGCAATACCTGTTCATGCGCGACAACCCCAAGGGCGTGCATTTCGAACGCTGGCGCCACGTCTATGGCTGCGGCAAGTGGTTCCATGCGGCCCGCGATACCATGACGCTGGAAATCTTTGGTACCTACACGGCCCAGACCAGCACGGTGCCCCAGAATATCATCGACAAAATAACCGACCGCCGCCCCGACTGGCAGCCCCCCGAGACCGCGTAAATGCCGCTGTTTCATTTTGCCAAGAAAACTCCCGCCGGAGGCTCCGACGCCTGCCGCAAACACCAAGGTTTGAACTCATGAGCACCAGAATTGCCACAGGCGGCCGCCTGCTCAACAAATCCAACGCTGTCAATTTTTCGTTCAACGGCAAACAGTTGCGCGGATACGAAGGCGACACGCTGGCCTCGGCACTGCTGGCCAATGACCAGATGCTTGTCGGTCGGTCGTTCAAATATCACCGCCCCCGCGGCATTGTGGCGGCAGGCCCAGAAGAGCCCAACGCGCTGATGAACCTTGGCCGTGGTGGGCAGTTTGAACCCAACCAGCGCGCCACCACGACCGAATTGTTCGACGGTCTGGAGGCCGCGAGTCAGAACCATTGGCCCAGCCTTGAATTCGACGTGGGCGCGATCAACAAACATCTGTCGCGGTTCCTGCCTGCGGGATTTTACTACAAGATGTTCATCCATCCGCGCCCGTTCTGGAAGCACGTGTATGAACCGATCATCCGCCATTCCGCCGGTCTGGGCAAAGCGCCGAAAGAAAAAGACGCCGATAGCTACGAACATTTCCACGCCTTTTGCGATGTGCTGGTCATTGGCGGCGGTGTCGCGGGGCTAGAGGCCGCGCGCACCGCAGCGCTGGCCGGTGCCAAGGTGATCTTGCTGGAACAAACCGCCCATTGGGGCGGCCGTGCCCCCGTCGATGGTGGCACGGTCGAAGGCGCTTCGGTGGCGTCCCACATTGATGCGCTGGTCAGCGCCTTGTCGGGTATGGAAAACGTCCACATGCGCACCCGCGTGATGGGGGCAGGGGTCTATGATCACGGCTATGTGCTGGGCTATGAAAGCCTGAAAGACCACGCGCCTGCGGCCCAAGGGCCACGCCATCGTTTGTGGCGCATCCGTGCGGGGCATATCATCACGGCAACCGGCGCGATCGAGCGGCCTTTGTCCTTTGCGGGCAATGACATACCGGGCGTGATGCTGGCGGCTGCGGCACGTGATTATCTGGTCAATTTTGGTGTCTCTGTTGGCGATCGCACGGTTGTTGTCACCAATAACGACGATGCTTACCGAACGGCCATCGCCTTGGTCGAAGCAGGTCTGACAGTGCCCGCGATCCTTGACGCCCGTGTACTGCCCGAAGATTCCGCCCTGATGGCGCGGGCCAAAGCCTTGGGCATTCGCGTCATGATGGGCCACGCGGTGTCGTCGGTCAAAGGCGGCAAGCGTGTGACGGCTGTGACTGTGTGCAGCCAGGCGGGCGAAGGCGCGGTGTTGGAAACCATCGAATGTGATGCGGTTGCCATGTCCGGTGGCTGGTCGCCCGTGGTGCATCTGTGGTCCCATTGCGGGGGCAAGCTGGTGTGGGACACAAACCTTGCCACGTTCCGCCCCGATGTGAACCACCCGCCGATCGGTGTGGATGGTCTGGGGTTTGTGACAGCGGCGGGTGCTGCGGCGGGCTTCTTCGGGCTGGATGACATCCTGCACGATGCCCATGCCGCCGCAGATGGTGTTGTCACCACTTTGGGCTTCAAGCTGCCCGTTGATGCCGTGTCGCCAAATGCGGACCGCCAAGAGGAATCCCCCCTGGCCCCGGTCTGGATGATGCCCCACGGTGCCAACGTCAAACTGCGCGAAAAGACGTGGCTGGATTATCAGAACGACGTCAAGGTTTCCGATGTCCGTCTGGCCGCCCAGGAAGGGTTCGTCAGCGTCGAACATACCAAACGCTACACCACCCTTGGCATGGCCACGGATCAGGGAAAGCTTAGCAATATCAACGGTCTTGCGACCCTTGCGGGGGCCTTGGACGCCGATATTCCGACTGTGGGCACGACCACCTTCCGCCCACCGTATCACCCCATTTCCATGGGGGCGATCGGCGGCGAGGCGCGCGGTGATGTGTTCCAGCCGCTGCGCCGCACGCCCATGCACGCCTGGCACGAGGCCAACGGTGCCGAATGGGAACCTGTCGGCCATTGGCGCAGACCCTATTCCTATAGCCGCCCCGGCGAGACGACCCATGACGCCGTCATGCGCGAAGTCACCAACACCCGCACCAATATGGGCCTGCTTGATGCATCGACCCTCGGCAAGATCATCGTCAAAGGGCCGGATGCGGGCAAGTTCCTGAATATGCTCTACACCAATATGATGAGCACCCTGAAACCGGGCAAATGCCGCTATGGTCTGATGTGTTCGGAAAACGGGTTCCTGATTGATGACGGCGTGGTTGCGCGCATCGATGACGATACTTTCTTGTGCCATACCACGACGGGCGGTGCCGACCGTATCCACCAGCATATGGAGGAATGGCTGCAAACCGAATGGTGGGATTGGAACGTCTATGTTGCCAATGTCACCGAGCAATATGCGCAGATCGCCGTGGTCGGCCCCAATGCCCGCAAGTGCCTTGAAAAGCTGGGCGGGATGGATGTCAGCAAAGACGCGCTTGGCTTTATGGAGTGGGTCGATGGCGAGCTTGGCGGCTTCAAATGCCGGATCTACCGGATCTCGTTCTCGGGCGAGCTGAGCTATGAAATCGCCGTGGACGCGGGCGTAGGCCAGGCCTTCTGGGATGCGCTGATGGTGGCGGGCCATGATCTGGGCGTGATGCCTTATGGCACTGAATGTCTGCACATTCTGCGCGCCGAAAAAGGCTTTATCATGATCGGGGACGAAACCGACGGCACCGTGATCCCGCAGGATCTGGGGCTGAACTGGGCGATCTCGAAAAAGAAGGAAGACTACCTTGGCAAGCGCGCCCAAGAGCGCAGCCATATGGTTGATCCGACCCGCTGGAAACTGGTGGGGCTTGAGACGACCGATGGCAGCACCTTGCCCGATGGCGCTTATGCGGTGGGCGAGGGCGTGAACGAGAACAACCAGCGCAACATGATCGGGCGGGTCACATCGACCTATCATTCGCCAACGCTGGGCAAGGGCATCGCGATGGGTCTGGTCCTGAACGGCCCTGACCGCATGGGCGAGGTGCTGGAATTCCCCGGTACCGACGGCAAAACATACAACGCCAAAATCGTCGATCCGGTGTTTTACGATAAAGAAGGGGAGAAGCAGAATGTCTGAGCCCATTAGCGCGCTGAACGGTGCCACCTACACGCAAGGTATCGCAGAGATTTCCGCCCTTGATCCGATTGGCATGATCTCGATCCGGGGTGATCTGGCGGCGGGTTACCTGAAAAAACCGCTCAAGAAGATTGCCGGCGTCGATATCCCCGCCATGCGCGGCATCAATATGATCGGGGGCAAAGGTATTGCCTGGATGTCGCCCGACGAATTGCTGCTGATCTGCCCCTATGCGGATGTGGCGGCGAACCTTGAGGTCTTGCACAAATCCATCGGCAGCAATCACGCGCTGGCGGTGAATGTGTCCGACGCCCGCGCCGTGTTCCGCCTGAAAGGCGCACATATCCGCGAGGTTCTGGCAAAGCTGGCCCCTGTCGATACGTCGCCGGACGCCTTTGCCCCCGGCATGATCCGCCGCACCCGTCTGGCGCAGGTCCCTGCCGCGTTCTGGATGGTGGACGGTGACACAGCCGAACTGGTCTGTTTCCGCTCGGTCGCGCAATACGTGTTCGATCTGCTTAAAACCGCAGCGCAGCCCGGTTCCGAGGTAAAGTACCACAGCCACTAGGCTGTGGCCCGCCTGCCTGCCGGATCGCGCAGAAAAGCCCATGGATCAGGGAACATAAGGCCGGTTTGACATGTTGTGTTCCCAAGACGTTAGGTGAAACCCGCCTGAATGGTGTGTCTTGGGGGGACGATCTTTGTGTCCTGCCCCTTGACCTTAGGCCACGACGGGCTTCATGTGACCCAGATGAAATCAATCAACGGAGGCCCAAATCATGGCTTTTTCACTTCCCGATCTTCCCTATGCCCACGACGCCCTTGCATCCAAAGGCATGTCTGCTGAAACGCTGGAATATCACCACGACAAGCACCACAACGCCTATGTCGTGAACGGAAACAAGGCGATTGAAGGCACCGAATGGGCGGACAAGTCCCTCGAAGAGATCATCAAAGGCACCTATGATCCCAAAGCTGTCGCGCAAAGCGGCATCTTCAACAACATCAGCCAGCTTTGGAACCACAACCAGTTCTGGGAAATGATGGGTCCAAAAGGCAATGCAATGCCCGGCGATCTGGAAAAAGCGATCGTCGAAAGCTTTGGGTCCGTGGACAAGTTCAAGGATGATTTCAAAGCTGCAGGCGCGGGCCAGTTCGGTTCGGGCTGGGCGTGGCTGGTCAAGGATACAGACGGCGGCCTGAAAGTTACCAAAACCGAAAACGGCGTGAACCCCGTCTGCTTTGGTCAGACTGCATTGCTCGGCTGTGACGTGTGGGAACATTCCTACTACATCGACTTCCGCAACGCGCGTCCGAATTATCTGACGAACTTCCTCGACAACCTTGTCGATTGGGAAAACGTCGCCTCGCGCATGTAAGCGAGCGACCGTTTTAGAGTTCAAGCCCTGCAAACGCCGTTTGCGGGGCTTTTTATTTGGCGCTGCCCGTGCCTTGCACCGCCACTGTCCGAGACAATTTTGCAACATCGGAAGTCGGCGGGTTTCTGACCATTAATGCCTGATCTTGGGGCATTGATGGCGCAAAGTCAGCCCATCGTCAGGGTCGCCTTTCTGGTGCCAGCGCTCCGCGTCCCCTAGGGTTTGCGCACTCGCACAGTTCCGTAAAACCGACACCGCACCAACAAGCAGATTGTGGATCGTTGGGTGAATTCCTTAGAAGACGGCCCACGACCCTGCCTTTGTTGCGTTAATCAAACGCAGTCTTCAACGCCGCCAGCGCGGATGGCGCATCGGGGACCGAGACGAAATAATCCAGCAGCGATTTATCCGCAAATCCATTGGCAACGACATGGTTCAGCAACTGCACCAAGGGGTCCCAGTAACCGTTTGTATTCACAAGGATAACAGGCTTTTCATGCAGCCCAAGCTGCCGCCATGTCAGCACCTCGAAGAGTTCGTCCAATGACCCCGCACCGCCCGGCAACACCACCACAGCATCGCAGTTCATGAACATGACCTTTTTGCGCTCATGCATGGTTTCGGTGACGATATATTGGGTCAGATCGGTTTTCCCGACCTCCCATTTGACCAGATGTTCGGGGATCACGCCAAAGGTCACAGCACCCGCATCCTGGGCCGCGCGGGCGACCGCACCCATCAGGCCGACATCCCCGGCACCGTACACAAGCCGCCAGTTGTTATCGGCCAGCCCGCGGCCAACGGCCTGCGCATCCAGAATATATTCGGGGTCGGCACCGGGGCGCGATCCGCAATAAACGCAGACGGATTTTTCAAACATGGCAGGGTCCTTGTCAGCAAATGTGAAACTGCGATGCAGCTCTATTTTGACCCTTGTTACCCTGCTTGATACAAGGTCTCAATGCGGTGCGTTCAAAGGGAAAATGGTTATGTCGGTGTTCCAGTCACGTAATGCTCGGGTTTTGGGCGGGGTTGCTGCGGCAGCGATTGTGGTTGTGGCCGCGTATTTCTTTATCAACCGCGCCTATCCGGTCGTGGAAGTCGCGATGCCAGCGCCCGAGGTGACGCCCGAGGCTGCGCCGCAAACGGTGGCAACACCCCCCGCAGCCGCGCCAGAGCCGGCGGCCACCGCTGAAACGGCTGAAACTGCCGTGCCCCCCCAAACACCCAGCTTTGACGAAGTGCGCCGGGAGCCTGACGGCATGACGGTTATCGCGGGGCGGGCAGAACCGGGCAGTGCGGTCAAAGTCATCAGCAACGGGGCCGAGATCGCAACGACAACCGCCGACAGCGCAGGCAAATTCGCCACACTCGCGATCCTGCCGCCCGACGGCAAAGGGCAGGTGCTGAGCCTTGAGGCCGCAGTGCAGGAAACAACCGTCCAGTCGCTGGACGAGGTTATCCTTGCGCCACTTTCACCGGCACCCTTGGCAGCGCCCGTTGTAGCCGAAACGGAGCAAGCGGACGAAGTAACCCCAGCAGCGCCCGTTGAACCCCAGCCCGATGCCGTCGCCGCCCAGCCTGCAACCGTTGAACCGACCCCCCTGACCCAGGCACCCGATGCACCCGCGCCGCAGATCGCGCTTTTGAAATCGACCGCAGACGGGGTTGAACTGTTGTCTGACGTGCCCCCCGAAGTCACGGGCAGCATTGCGCTGGACACGATCACATATTCCGAACAGGGCGAAGTGCGCCTTGCGGGCCGGGCCCAAACATCGGGCACCAATGTGCAGGTCTATCTGGACAACGCGGCAGTTGCGAAACTGGACGTTGACGAACAGGGCCGCTGGCGCGGTGACATCGAAGGGATCAATACCGGAATCTACACCTTGCGCGTGGATGAACTGGACCAGGGCGGTCAGGTCATCAGCCGTGTCGAAACCCCGTTCAAACGCGAAAGCGCCGAAACACTGGCGCGCGCCACCGCGAATTACGATGGCCCGATCAAGGAAGTAACCGTGCAGGAAGGGGCCACGCTTTGGGCGATTGCCCGTGAGCGCTATGGCGACCCGACCTTGTATCTGCGCGTGGTCGAGGCAAACCGAGACTCGATCCGTGACCCCGATCTGATCTATCCGGGGCAGGTTTTCGATCTGCCTGACTGATACAGGGCTGATGTCGCGCCGGCCCGCCGCAAGATCAATTTGACCATCGCACTGGCAACCGCCTGACTTGCGGCCTATGTTGTGATCCTAGCATTTCAGGATCATTCATGTCAGCCGATACCGCCCGCGCCCAGACCGGTGCCAATAAATCCCCCCATGCCCCGATGACCGAAGAAGAAATCGCCGACGCAGCCGAGCGTCAGTCGAACATGTTGGTTATCAAAAAGGTCGCACCTTACCTGTGGCCCGAGGATATGCCTTGGGTGAAAAGGCGCGTCGTTTGGGCGATGATCTTTCTTGTGGTGTCCAAGCTGATTTCGGTCCTCATCCCTGTTCTTTACAAAGGGGCCGTTGACGGTCTGGCAAACGAAGGCGTGCCGCTTTTGGCGCTTGGCGCGATTGGTCTGACCATCGCCTATGGTATCGCGCGGGCGATGAATGTGGGCTTTCAACAACTGCGCGATGCGGTGTTTACGCGGGTCAGCCAGCGGGCGTTACGGATGCTGGCGCTGGAAACCTTTCAACATATTCACAAACTTTCGATGCGCTATCACATCACCCGCAAAACGGGCGGTCTAAGCCGGATCATCGAACGCGGTGTCAAAGGCGTTGATTTCCTGCTGCGTTTCTTGTTGTTTTCCATCGGCCCGCTGATCCTTGAGCTGTTGATGATCGGCGTCATTCTGACAGTGCTGTTCGATTTCTGGTATCTGCTGGTCGTGGCCGTGACGATCGCGCTTTATGTCTGGTTTACCTTTGCGGTGACCGAATGGCGGGTCAGGCTGCGCCGCCAGATGAACGACCAAGACACCGACGCCAACCAAAAGGCGATCGACAGCTTGCTGAACTATGAAACGGTCAAATATTTCGGCGCGGAATCCCGCGAGGCGCAGCGCTATGACACCGCGATGGCAGGCTATGAAGAAGCCGCGATCAAGACAAACGTTTCACTGGCCTTTCTGAACTTTGGCCAATCCTTGCTGATCACGTGCGGCTTGGTCGGTGTGATGGTCATGGCGGCGATTGGTGTGCAGGACGGCACGCTGACGGTCGGTGATTTCGTCATGGTGAACGCCTATATGGTCCAGATCACCATCCCGCTCAACTTTCTTGGGACGGTTTACCGCGAAATCCGGCAGGCTTTGGTCGATATGGGACAGATGTTCACCTTGCTGGATCAACCTGCTGAAATCACCGACAAACCAAATGCGCCCGACCTCAAGGTCGATGGCGGGCGGGTCACGTTGCGTGATGTGCGCTTTGGCTATGATCCGGACCGCGAGATCCTCAAGGGGGTGTCCATCGAGGCAGCACCGGGCGAGATGGTGGCAATTGTCGGGTCGACGGGGTCGGGTAAATCCACCATCGGGCGGCTGTTGTTCCGCTTTTATGATGTGCAAGGTGGCGCGTTGTTGATCGACGGGCAGGACGTGCGCGACGTGACCCAGACAAGCCTTCACAAGGCCATTGGCGTGGTGCCCCAAGACACGGTGCTGTTCAACGACTCCATCGGCTATAACATCGGATACGGGCGCGACAACGCCACCCAAGCCGAGATCGAAGCCGCCGCGAAATCCGCGCAGATCCATGATTTCATCCAAAGCCTGCCCAATGGCTATGACACGGCTGTGGGCGAAAGGGGCCTCAAGCTTTCGGGCGGTGAAAAGCAGCGCGTGGGGATTGCACGGACATTGCTGAAAAACCCGCCGATCCTGTTGCTGGACGAAGCCACCAGCGCGCTGGACAGCGAGACAGAACACGAGATTCAGGACGCCCTGCGTCAGGCGGGCAAGGGGCGCACGGTGCTGACCATCGCGCACCGCCTGTCCACCGTCGCCGAAGCCGACCGGATCGTGGTGCTGGAGCAGGGCGAGATCGTGGAGCAAGGCAGCCATGACGATCTGCTGGCCCGCAATGGCCGCTATGCGCAACTGTGGCAGCGCCAGCAATCCGAGGATGCTAAGTGATCTGACCGGTGTGATCGGGGCAGGGGGCACCGGCCTTTGGGGCCGGTGCCATTTCGCGATCAAATTTCAGGCAACGGCCTGCCAGCGTTAGGCTGTCATCCCGCCACACACGGGCTTGTGCAATTGCGCACAGCTCTGTCCCTTGAAACTTATTGTTTGCGTGATAATTAAAATCAGACGTTGCTGCATTGCAGAAATTTGCAGCGGCGCAGGTCTATACCCAATCCAAAAAGGAACACCCATGCAAACCGGAATGCTCCGTACTGCTCTCATTCTTGGTCTGATCTGTGTGACCGGTCCCTTTGCCATCGATATGTATCTGCCCGCCTTGCCCGCAATCGAAGCCGCACTTGGCACGTCGGTATCGGGCGCGCAGTTGACATTGGTTGCCTATTTTCTGGCCTACGGGGCGTCGCAGTTGGTCTATGGCCCGCTGTCAGACCAGATCGGGCGCAAGAAAACCTTGATAATCGGGATGAGCATTTTTGCCGTCGGGTCCGTTGTCTGCGCAGCCGCCCCGTCAATCGAAGTGCTTGTGCTGGGCCGATTGATCCAAGGCATGGGTGGCGCAACGGTGATGGTGATCCCGCGGGCGATCATCCGCGATATGTACACCGGCGCACAGGCGACGCGTTTGATGGCGACGATCATGCTGGTCATCTCGATTTCCCCGATGCTGGCCCCGTTGGCGGGCAGTGGCATTGTGGCGGTGGGCAGCTGGCGTGAAATCTTTCTTGTGATGGGGATATTCGCGGGGCTGAGCCTGACGCTGGCCCAAGTAACGCTGCCCGAGACATTGACGCCGGAACGCCGCCGCAAGGTGAACATCAAGGAATTGTCGCGCAGCTGTGGCATCTTGCTGCGTGATCCGGTTTTTGTCGGCCTGACCTTTATCGCGGGCTTTGGCATGGCCAGCTTTTTCCTTTTCGTATCAAGCGCATCCTTTGTTTATACCGGCCAATATGGCCTGACGCCGACGCAATTCTCACTGGCCTTTGCGTTTAATGCGGTCGGGTTTTTCATCGCCACCCAGTTGGCGGGGCGTCTGGCGGATAAATGGGGGCTGGCCACATTGATCGGGCGCGGGGTCATCGGCTTTGCGACCTGCGCGACCGTTCTTGCCATGCTCGAACTGGCGGGTTTCCAAGGCATGTGGCTGCTGCTGATCGGCCTGTTTCTGGCCTATGCCTTTTTGGGCGTGGTGATCCCTTCGGCCATGGTTGCGGCTCTTGATGCCCATGGCCGGCGCGCGGGTATGGCATCGTCGCTCAGCGGCAGCATGACCATGCTGACCAGTGCCATTTGCATCGGGCTTTCGACGCCGTTCTTTGACGGGACGGCCTTGCCGATGGTGGTCAGTATCGCGCTTTGCGGGTTGGCGGCGGTGGCATTGGTGATCGTGACCATGCCGAAACTCAGGCAGCAGCAAACAGACCTTGCCGCTGCTGCCTAAGCTTTACTCAGCGGCGCGCAGTTCAGCCGACGCGCTGGTTGCCGCCGCCGGGGCAGGGTCTTCGCCCCAGATCAGAATATCCGTCTTGAGCCGCTGTGCGTCCTTCTCCAGCGCCCAGTCCTGCGCTGCCTTGCTGGCACGGCCCAGCGACATCTTGGCCAAAAGCTGCGCGATCCAGCGGGCATAGGTCGTCGCCCACACGCGCACCGCCAGCAGGGATGGCGTCACCATCAGCGTCAGAACCGTCGCCACGCCAAGGCCAAAGACAACGGCGGTGGCCAGCTGTTTCCACCACAGGGCGGTGGGGCTGTCGATGGTGTAGCCGCCATTGGCGAAATCAAGGCTCAGGCCGAACATCATCGGTGCAAGCCCCGCCATCGTCGTGATGGTGGTCAGCAGAACGGGCCGGATACGCGCCTGCGCGGTGCGAATAATCGCCTCGATCCGCGGCATGTACTGGCTGAATTCCTGATAGGTATCGATCAGGATGATGTTGTTGTTCACAACAATCCCCGCCAGCGCGACAATCCCCGTGCCCGTCATGATGATCGAGAACGTCTGATCCATAATTAGCATCCCGATCAGCACCCCGGTCGTGGACAGAACCACCGCGACCAACACCAGAACCGAGTTATAGATGCTGTTGAACTGCGCCAGCAGAATGATGAACATCAACCCCAAGGCCGCCGTAAAGGCAGAGCTCAGGAAGGCCTGACTTTCGGCTTGATCCTCTTGGTCGCCGGTCCATTCGGTGCTGACACCGGCAGGCAAGGGGTTGGTATCAAGCCATTTTGTGATCTCGGCAATGCGCTCATTGGCGTTGATCGGCACCATCCGCAGGCTTGCCTTGTTCAGCCCGTCTTGCAGATCAACACCTGCGGCCGCGACGGTGCGGTTGGTGATCTTGAACCCTGCGCCGTCGATGGCGGTGATATCCGCATCCGCCGCAGCAGGGCGCATGGTGGCAAGGGTGGTATCCGTTTCCTCGCCATTGATCACATCGGTTTTCACCAGCTTCATCAGGCCCGGGAACACATCGGCCTTGATATCAAGGTGGCGCTTTTGGTCGACGCGGTTGATCTCGGCCAGTTTGGGGACCGGCTTGCGGGTGATAAAGTTCGACAGCGGGATCAACCCGTCAGCGGTGCGCACCTTGAGGGTATCAAGGGTGCTGAGCACGCGGTCGGCTTCGGGCAGGCGGACCCTGATCTCGATCTCTTCGTCCGAGGTATCGACCCGCATGGTATCCAGCAACAGCCCGCGTGTGACGAGTTGCACCATCGCCCCGACTGTCAGAACATCGGCCCCGTATTGACCGGCTTTGGCCACATCAACGTCGATCTGCCAGTCAATGCCGGGCAGGGGGCGTGTGTCTTCGATCAAGGTCAGACCGGGGGTTTTGTTGAACTCGTTGCGCGCCTGTTCGGTGGCGACGACCAGATCCTCGAAACTGTTGGATTTCAACCGCAGATGCACGGGCTTGCCCGATGCGGGGCCACGGGCCTGCGCCAGAATTTCGATCTTGATCCCCGGTATCTGGCTCAGCTGCTCGGTCAGTTCGGCAATCACGATGTCGCCGTCCAGTTCAGGCTGCAAGGCGCGGTCTTCCCAGGGGATCGTTTCCAGCTGGATCTGGCCAATGCTGTCCTTTGGGGTCTGCGCACCGCCGGTGTTGCTGTCCAGCCCGCCCTTGCCCGCAAAGGCAAACGCGGTCGACACACCAGGATGGGCCAGCACGATGTCTTCGGCCTGCTTCATCACGGCGTCTTTTTCGGTCAACGACAGGTTGCCGCGTGCCAGAACATAGACGATCGCCTGTTCGGGTTCGGATTCAACAAAGAATTCAACGCCCTTGTTGTTATTGCCAAAGAAAATCATCGTGGTGCCGACAAAAACGAACACCACACCGATCACGACCAAAGGCATGACCGGATTGCCTGCAATCACCTCGATCACGCGGCCAAAGCGGGACCGGCGATAGCCAGCGTGGATCACATCAGGGGTTTTGCGAAACAGCTTGGAGGTGACCCATTTGCCGCCGCGCCCCATGCGGGTGAACAGCGCGAAAAAGCTGATCAACCCCAGCATCGCCCCCGACAGGCCCAGGGCCACCAAAGCGGCAAGCGCTGCAATGCACAGGAACACCACCGCAAAGGCGGGGATGACAGACCCAAGGATATCCAGCCCGTCCATCGCGCCAAACTGCGCCGAGATCACGGCGAACAGCGGCTGCATCAGCGCCATAGGCAGCGCCACCATGACAAAGGCCACAGGGATCAGCAGCAGATGCAGGTACAGGCGCAGGTTCGCGATGGCGGTCATGTTATCGGCCATCCAGCGCTCAAGCCGCCCGGTCACACCGCCCAGAACCGGCAGATAGACCAAGGCAACCACCAGCGACGCCGACAGAACAAAGATCAGCGTGACCGGCAACATGCCCATGAATTCACCCGGCACACCGGGCCAGAACAGCATCGGCAGGAAGGCACATAGCGTCGTCGCCGTTGAGGAAATGATCGGCCAGAACATACGCTTGGCGGCCGTCACATAGGCCTGCATCGGCCCTTCGCCTTGTTGTTGGCGGGCATCGGCATATTCGACCACCACAATGGCCCCGTCGACCAGCATCCCCACGGCGAGGATCAACCCGAACATCACGATGTTCGAGATCGAAATGCCCATGAGTGCGAGGAACGCGAAACATAGCAGGAACGAGGTCGGGATCGCAAAACCGACCAGCAGCGCCGCACGGATACCAAGCGCGGCAAGCACCACGATCATCACCAGCGCCACAGCGGTAAAGACAGAGCCCAAAAGCTGCTGCACCATGCTGTCCACGATGCGGCTTTGATCATTGGAAGTGCCGATTTCCACAGCCGCCTTCAGCCCCTCAGGCCAGTTGGCGGATTGCTCGGCCACGACTTCTTTGACGCGGGCCGAGGTGTCGATCAGGTTGAAACCTTTGCGTTTGACCACCTGCAACGCCAATGTTTTTTCGCCATTAAAGCGGGCGGTGCCTTCACGGTCCTCGAAGGTCAGGTTGATCGTTGCCAGATCGCCCAAGGTCACCACACGGTCGCCATTGGTTTTCACCGGCAGGTCGTAAACATCGCGCGGGTCGTCAAAGGACGACGGAATCTTGACCGAGAACGTGCCTTGATCGGATTGCACTTCGCCCGCTGCAATCAGCTGGTTGTTGTTCTGAACGGTGTTGATCAATTCGCCCGCCGTGACGTCATAGGCCTCCAGCCGCAAAGGGTCGATCAAGACCTCGAGCATCTCGTCGCGGTCCCCGGCAAGCCCGGCTTCCAACACCGCATCCATGCCTTCCAATTCATCCTGAAGTTCCCGCGCGACACGGGCCATCGTGCGTTCCGGCACGGGGCCGGTCAGATTGACGATAATGATGGGGAATTCGGAAAAGTTGATCTCGCGGATCGAATATTTCTCATACCCTTCGGGGAATTTCCCTTCGGCCGTGCTCATCGCGTCGCGCACATCGGCCATAATACGGGTCTTGTCCCAGCCGAATTCAAACTCAAGCGCGACACCGGCGTAATTCTCGGCGGCGGTGCCGGACATGGTTTTCAGGCCATCCAGATCGGACAGTTCTGTTTCCATCGGTTTGACCAGCAGGGTTTCACTGTCGACAGCGGAAATGCCGGGGAACTGCACCGATACGAACAGGGCAGGGATTTCGATGTCCGGCTCGCCCTCTTTGGGCAGGGTCGAATAGGCATAGCCGCCCACCACAAGGCTGAGCAGGATAAATGCCATGACCATGCGGGCACGGCCGGCGGCCCAATCGACGATGCTGCTCATTGGGTGACCTCGCGGTAGGTCGGCGCAACGGTCACGCCTGCGGTCACATATTCCTGCCCCAACACGATCACGTTCGACACATGCGGCAGACCCATGACCCAGATGCCCTGCGGGGTGTCGCGGATCAATTCGATCGGGACAAAGCCCACCACATCCGCGTCGTCAATCACACGAACACCAAGCGTGCCGTCATCATTCAGCGTCAAAGCGGATTGCGGCAGCAAATGCGCATCCACACCCGCCGAAGAAATGGCGATTTCAGCCGTCTGACCGTCACGGATGCTCAGGTCGGCGTTTGGCACGTCGATCTCGATGCGGAAGGTGCGGGTCGATGGATCGGACGCGCGCGAGATAAAGCTGACCTGACCGATGATTTCACGGTTGCCAGCGGCCAGCCGCGCTTGGGCAGGAGCCCCCAGCGTGACGCGGTCGACTTCGGTTTCGGGCACAAAGCCGACCAGTTTGATCGGATCGAGCTGGATCACACGGGCGCACAGGCTGCCCTTTTGCAGCAGGCTGCCCAGTTCGGCGGTGTCGCTTTCCAGCAGCCCGTCAAAAGGCGCGGTCAATGTCAGGCGGTTGATTTCGGCCTCGGCCCCGGCGACGGCGGCATCCGCGGCTTCGATGCCGGCCTTTGCGGCGTTCAAACCTGCCTCGGCCGAGCTAAGGCTGGCGCGTGCGCTGGCCACGGCCGCCTGCGCTGTTGCCAGCTGGGTTGTCGATGAAAACCCGCCCTGGCCCAGCTTTTCGGCCGCGTTCAGCTTGATCAATGTCTCGTCCAGCCGGGCTTGGGCCTCGGCCACGCGTGATTCCGCTTCTGGCACGCGGGATTTTGCCTCGGCAAGGCGGGCCTCGGCCTCGCTTTTGGCAGCACCTCGGGTGCCCAGATCAAGCGCGCACAGGGTTTCGCCCGCCACGACATTGGCCCCTTTGCGCAGCGGCGGGGATGTCACCACAGCCGAGGTTTCGGACGCCACATCGACGGTGCGTGCAGCAGCGGTTTGGCCCCGCACGATAACGGCTGAATCCAGCTGGCGGGCCGTGCTGCGCAGCACCACGACCTTGACCAGCTCTTGTTGTGCGATCTGGGACGGGGCGGGGGTGCCGGTCAGCGCGGGGGAGTTATCGGTAACACCGTCTGTTGCTGTCGCCGTCGAAACTGCCACATCGCCGGTGCGGCCCAACAATTTGTCGCGTTCAAAAATCGCCATATACATCAGAACGGAAACGACAATCGCCGCAAGAATTGGAAAAATACGCATAATGTGCCTTTGGCCTGTCGGAATGGAGTGGTCGATAAATCAGTCAAAAAATTTGTTAGGACATATCATGTCAAGTGACCAGTTCACATTGCCGTTTTCAAGCCAACTGTGACGCTGTTACCGGTTTGATGCATAGATAGGGTGCAACGATGCCCTTGGCAGTATCGCTGCTGCAGGTTAAGAGGGGCATTAATTCACGGTGGGACAGGCAAAACATGAGCGATACAGACAGCTTCATTGACGAGGTGAACGACGAGGTTCGCCGCGACCGTTTCTATTTTATGCTTAAACGCTATGGCTGGATTGCGATTTTGGCGGTTGTTTTGCTGGTGGGCGGTGCTGCTTGGAACGAATACCAAAAAGCCCAGGCCCGCGCCAAAGCCGAGGCGCTTGGCGATGCGATGTTTGCCGCCTTGTCTATCGAGGATGCACAGGCACGGGCTGCAGCGCTTGCGGCGATTGAACCGAATTCGGCGCAATCTGGTGCCTTGATCGGGTTTCTGACCGCCGCCCAACAAGCCGATGCCGGTGACAAAGCCGCAGCCATCGACACGTTGAATGCGGTTGCGGTGAACAATGACGTGCCTGCGATCTACCGCGAAATCGCCCAGTTCAAAGCGGTCACCCTGCAAGGGACCGACACGCCCGCCAGCGAACGCCGTCTCGCGCTCGAAGCCCTTGCACAGCCCGGCAACAGCCTGCGGCTTTTGGCAAGTGAACAGTTGGCGCTGATCGAGATCGAGGAAAACAAACCTCAGGCCGCGATTGACCGCTATCAGGACATCTTATTGGACGCCGAAGTCACCACAGACTTGCAACAACGTGCCCTTCAGGTGATTGTAGCCTTGGGAGGCGAACCCGACATGGGGTCTGCGGCCCCTATGGCACAGCCTGATGTTTCTGATACAGCAGGTACGAACAGCAATTAACGTCAGCAATGGCGCAAAAATGATATGAGTTAAGAGCAAAGCGAGCAGGGCCATGACCAATCTCCACCGCATCTGTACAAGATCACCGCAAACCTGGCGGGTCTCGTTGGGCATGGGGGCTGTGATGGCGTCATTGCTTTTGTCCGCATGTTCCGAGCCCGAGGTGATTCTCCCCGGTGTGCGTGAAAATGTCCGCTCTGTTATCGAAAACAGCGACGGGTTCGAGGCTCCGGCCGATCTGCCCGTCCCCGAAAACACAAGCCGCGCGATTTCACTGCCCGCGATGACCAATAACGCAAGTTGGACGCAGGCCGCCGGCACACCTAGCACCCGCATCAACCACGCGGCATTGTCCACAGCGCCGCAACTGGCGTGGTCTGCCAATATCGGCAAAGGGGACAGCCGCAAGCAACGCATCACGGCGGCACCCGTGGTTGCGGGCGGCAAGATCTACACCATCGATTCAAGCGCTTTGGTCACGGCAACCTCTGCATCCGGCACGCCGCTGTGGTCGCGCGATCTGACACCCCCAAGCGACGGGCAGGGCGACGCCACAGGCGGCGGATTGGCCGTTGACGGTGATACGCTCTATGTCTCGCTCGGGTTCGGCACGGTAACCGCGCTGGATGCCGCAACAGGTGCCACACGCTGGGAACAAGATATCGAAGCCACAGGATCGGGCGCGCCGACTGTCTATGGTGATATGGTCTATTTCACCTCTGGCGATGACATGGGCTGGGCGTTGAACAAGAACAACGGCCGCGTGCAATGGCAAACCGGGTCCAGCACCGTGGTTGGCAACATCCTGACGACGCCAGCGCCTGCGATCAGCCCCGAAATTGCCGTCATGGCATTTGGCTCCGGCGAAGTCCAAGGCCTGTTCCGCAGCGGTGGTTTGAACCGCTGGAACGTATCGGTATTGGGCAAGCGCCCCGGCCGCGCCTTGTCGAATGTCTCTGATATCTCCAGCGGACCGGTCATTTCGGGCAATACCGTTTATGTGGGCAACATGTCTGGCCGTCTGGCTGCGGTCACGCTGTCGGGTGGTGAACGCCAATGGACCGCAAACGAAGGTGTGGTCGGGGCCGTCTGGCCCGCGGGTGACAGCGTGTTCGGCGTCACCGACCTGAACGAGCTTGTGCGCTTTGATGCCAGCACCGGCCAGCGCGTCTGGGGTGTGAAATTGCCGAATTTCGTCAAGGAAAAGCCGAAACGCCAATCCGAGATCGTCACCCACCACGGGCCGATCCTTGCGGGCGGGCGGATCATTCTTGCCTCCAATGACGGGGTGCTGCGCAGCTTTGATCCAACCAACGGGGCCTTGATCGGCACCGCTGAAATCCCCGGTGGTGCGACAACTGCACCGGTTGTTGCGGGGGGCACGCTTTATGTCGTGTCGTCAAAAGGGCAATTGCACGCTTTCCGTTGACCTTGAAATAGTCTAGAGGGCAGGCTTGACCTGACCTTCGGAGCCTATCAATGTCTTTCACCCTCGCCATCGTGGGCCGCCCCAATGTGGGAAAATCCACGCTGTTCAACCGTCTTGTCGGTAAAAAACTGGCGTTGGTCGATGACCAACCCGGTGTGACGCGCGACCTGCGCGAAGGTGCCGCACGTCTGGCGGATCTGCGATTCACCGTGATCGACACCGCCGGACTTGAAGAAGTTACCGATGACAGCCTTCAGGGCCGGATGCGCCGCCTGACGGAACGCGCGGTCGATATGGCGGATGTCTGCCTGTTCATGATCGACGCCCGCGTCGGCGTCACCCCGTCCGATCTGGTCTTTGCCGATATCCTGCGCAAGAAATCTGCCCATGTGATTCTGGCCGCCAACAAGGGCGAAGGCAAAGCCGCCGACGCCGGTGTGATCGAAGCCTACAGCCTTGGGCTGGGCGAACCGATCCGCATGTCGGCCGAACACGGCGAAGGGTTGAACGATCTTTATACCCATCTGATGCCAATCGCCGACAGCTTTGCCGAACGCGTTGACACCGACACCCCCGATACCGACGTCGACCTGACCGAGGAAGAGGCCGAACTGGGCGATGAAGATGCGCCCATGCCCGTGCCCACCAACACCAAGCCCTTGCAGGTTGCCGTGGTTGGCCGCCCGAATGCGGGCAAATCCACGCTGATCAACCAGATCATGGGCGAAGACCGCCTGCTGACCGGACCAGAGGCGGGGATCACCCGCGATGCGATCTCCCTTCGGACGGTCTGGGACGATGTACCAATGCGTATCTTTGATACGGCGGGCATGCGCAAAAAGGCCAAGATTCAGGAAAAGCTGGAAAAGCTGAGCGTTAGCGACGGCCTGCGCGCGGTGAAATTCGCCGAAGTCGTGGTTGTTCTGCTGGACGCCGAAATCCCTTTTGAACAGCAGGATTTGCGCATCGCCGATCTGGCCGAGCGTGAAGGCCGTGCTGTGGTTGTCGCCGTCAACAAATGGGACCTTGAGACCGACAAACAGGGCAAGTTGAAAGACCTGCGTGAAAGCTTTGAACGGCTGCTGCCGCAGCTTAAGGGCGCGCCTTTGGTGACGGTCTCGGCCAAAACCGGCCGTGGCCTTGACCGCCTGCACCAAGCGATCATGCGTGCCTATGACGTCTGGAACCGCCGGGTCACGACCGCGCAACTGAACCGCTGGCTTGCGGGCATGATGGAGGCGCATCCGCCCCCCGCGCCCCAAGGCAAACGCATCAAGCTGCGCTATATGACCCAGGCAAAGACCCGGCCACCGGGCTTTGTCGTGATGTGTAGCCACCCTGACAAGGTGCCCGAAAGCTATAGCCGTTATCTGGTCAATGGCTTGCGGGTCGATTTTGACATGCCCGGTACGCCGATCCGTATCTGGATGCGCGGCCAGTCTGACGCGAACCCCTATAAGGGACGCAAAAAGGCCAAGCCGTCAAAACTGCGCAAACATACCGAAGGTCACCGCAAGGACCGCTAGGCGCGTCAGATTTTTTCAAAAAATCTGGGCCGGAATTTTTCTAAAATTCCGCGCGCCGCTTAGGCGGCACGCCATGATTTGAAGGTTGGCAGCAGCAGTGCGATAGAACCGCCTGCTGCCAGCGCTGCAACGCTGGGTGTCGTGGCATAGTTATGTAACACGATCGCAATCAGCGCCCAGATCACTGCAATCCCGTAGCTCGGCGCGCGCATTAGCGTCGATTGCACAGCGGCGGCAATCACGATGGCAAGGGTGACAAAGATCAGCCCTGCCGTTTCTGCACTGACCCAGCCATATCCCGCAGCCAACAGCCCCAATGACACGCAGGACGCCGCACTCAGCCAGCCTGCATAAAGCCCGACGGGCAGGGCGGCAAACCAGGGGTCATTCCGAGGTGCCTCGAACAGCGCCATCAACGCGCCAATCAGCATGGCCCAGATCAGGACCGATGCCCAGACCGGGCTGGCATTGGCGACAGCCAGCCAAAAGCACCCGATGAACAGCGACACGGCAAGCGGCACGCGCATGTCATGCCAGACGAAATCCTCGCGTGCTTTCCACAGGCCCCAGCCCATGCCGATGATCAGCCACAGATAAATGACCCCCCAGATCGAAAACGCATAGCCCGCCGGCTGCACAGGTGGCGACACCTGCGGCACCGGGAACTGGTCGGGGTCAAAACCGGCAAAGCTGGTCACGAAAAATGGCGATGCGGCAAAGCCTATGGCCAGCAGAAAGGTAACAAGTGCAGTCAACGGGCGGGCCATCATGCGTCCTTTTTCGAAATGTCATTCAAGAAAGAACATAGCACAGCGCCCGTTGGTTCCCAGTGCTTATGACAAAGCGCCATCAACGCCCAAAACCGTCTTGCCGCCCAGATAGGGGGCCAGCACCTGCGGCAGTTTCACCGAACCGTCAGCTTGCTGCCCGTTTTCAAGCACCGCGATCAGGCAGCGCCCCACGGCCAGACCGGACCCGTTCAGCGTGTGCACGAACTGTGGCTTGCCGCCATCGGCGGGTTTGAAGCGGGCGTTCATGCGTCGCGCCTGAAATGCGCCTGTGGTCGAAACCGAACTGATCTCGCGATAGGCGTTTTGCCCGGGCAACCACGCCTCGATGTCATAAGTGCGTTTCGCGCCAAAGCCCATGTCGCCGGTGCACAGCAGCACGGTGCGGTAAGGGACGTGCAACCGTTCCAGCAAATCCTCGGCACAGCGCAACATGCGTTTTTGTTCGTCGTCCGAGGTGTCGGGATGGGTGATCGACACCATCTCGACCTTTTCGAACTGGTGCTGGCGCAGCATACCGGATGTGTCGCGGCCCGCCGATCCTGCCTCGGAGCGGAAGCACAGGGTGTGGGCGGTCATGCGGCGGGGCAGGGCGGATTCTTCCAGCACATCGCCGGACACCGAATAGGTCAGCGTCACTTCGGAGGTCGGGATCAACCACCAGCCATTCGTGGTCTGATAGCTGTCATCGCCGAATTTCGGCAGCTTGTCGGTGCCATACATCGCCTCGTCGCGCACCAGAACGGGGGTTACATATTCGGTCAGCCCGTTGTCATCCACATGGGTGTCGACCATGAACTGCGCCAGCGCGCGGTGAATACGTGCCACAGCCCCCTTGAGCATCACAAACCGTGCGCCCGACGTCTTGGACGCCGTTTCAAAATCCATCGAGGCGGCAACGCTGGCGATCTCGAAATGCTCTTTTGCGGTGAAATCAAGCGTGGGCACGTCGCCCCAGCGGTTCACCTCGACGTTGTCATTTTCGTCGGCCCCTTGGGGCACATCATCGGCGGGCAGGTTGGGGATGCGCGCCAGTTTGTCGGTCAGTTGCGCGTCCAGCTCCTTGGCCTTGGCCTGCATCTGCGCGACTTCGGCCTTCTTTTCGCTGACCAAGGCGCGCAGGCGTTCAAATTCGGCCTCGTCGCCCGATGCCTTGGCAGCCCCCACCAGCTTTGAGGCCTTGTTCTGTTCAGCCTGCGCCGTTTCGGCCGCATTGATCATCCCGCGCCGCGCTTCGTCCAGCTCAAGGATTTCGCCCGTGACCGGCGCATCCCCGCGCCGCGCAAGGGCCGCGTCAAACGCTTCAGGATTTTCGCGGATGGCTTTGATGTCATGCATGGGTCTGTCCTTTGATCTTGAATCGCTTTCGGCGCTTTGAATGCGTTATGCCCGATTGTGGATCGCGGGGCCAGATGTGGTGTGGCGGGTTTATGCGGGGTTGTCGGGGTCTTGTCCGATGGAGCGCTGGAAGTCGCGGTGTTGGATGTTGAATTCTTCCCAGTCTAATTCTTCTTTTGACCAACGCTCGGGCCAGTTTTCGTGATCGGGGCCATGGCCGCTGGGTATGATCGTCGTCGCGTCGCCAAAGGCGGAATTGAGCAGTCTCACTTTTATGGTGCTATCAGTAAAATCAACACCCTTCAGCGCGCTACCTTTGATTGATGCCCCGTTAAACGAGGTTAAGGCATCTAATGTGGCCTCAGAAATATCCGCACCGTGCAATTTCACCCAGTCGAAGTTTGCACCATTTAGCTCCGCCTCTACGAGATTTGCTCCATGTAGCCACGCTCCCGAGAGGTCCGCCCCCTGCAATTGCGCCCCGTTGAGGTATGCCCCCTGCAATCGCGCCCCGCTGAGGTATGCCCCCTGCAACTGCGCTTGGCCGAGGTCTGCCCTCTGCAATTGCGCCCCACTGAGGTCCGCCCCCTGCAATTGCGCCCCGTTGAGGTATGCCCCCTGCAATCGCGCCCAGCCGAGCTTCGCCCCCTGCAACTGCGCCCCCCAGAGCGCCGCCCCCTGCAACTGTGCCCTGCTAAGGTAAGCCCCCTGCAACTGCGCCTCGCCGAGGTTGGCTCCTTGCAACTGGACCCCTTTCATTTTGGCACCGCTAAAATTCAGTCCGGCTAGATCACATCCCTGCATGTTGGCCTCGGTTAAATCAATCTCGCCACTGTCCAGTGGCAAGCCTGTCGTCTCCTTTAGCCGTCCCAACACCTGCATCGCGTTTTGCATGTCGGATCGGGCCGGGGTCAGGGCGCGGACCCAATTTTGAAGGACAGTGCGTTCATCTGATGTTGGCACCGTCTTTGGTGGATGTTCGCGTGACAGCTCGCGTACATAAACCGAAAGCATCCGCGCGATGCGCGGGGCGGCTTTGGGTTCCTCACCCGCCAGCCCTTCAAGCCGATCAATGGCACCGTTTCTGCGGGTCACATCGTCTTGCCATACTGTTTCATGGGTTTTCGTTTCACCATCTGTGACTTTAACTGAAACCTGACGCTGTGCATGAAGGTCCTCTACTGCTGCGTTAATCTTGTCGTTGAACAAGGCTTCGACCGCTGTTTCGGTCTGAGTCCGCGTGAATGTCAGGCGGATCAGGGTGAAGGGCAGTGCGACTACAGCGCCAAGCGTTGCGGTCAAGGCCGCCATCTTGGCCAAGGAAAACCGCCAGTCCCACGTTTGCTCTGAACTTTGAGGGGTTGCAGACATGATGAATGACCAGACCACCCCTAGCAAACCCATAACGAGAGATGCGAAAATTATAGTCCAAAGGGCGATAGCAACGAACAGCAGGCCAGAGTTTATGCTGCCAAGCCCCATGCGGGCCTGCAATCTGTCAAACAGGGGCGGCTTGGCTGGATCGCCCTTATAAAGGAATTGAGAAATCCCAATCGGGACGAATAAGAACGCCAGCAGCAACACGAACCCCAACAGATCACGCTGATTGATTTCAAAGATAATATCGTCCAACGGCACACCCCCATATTCCCCACCACCATGCCGTGCAAAACCATCTGTCACAACCGCTCAAAACGTGTGCCGCCCTGCAAACCCTGCACAGAAGCCCGCCCTTGGCCCGTGGCGGTCTGAAATACACGTGAAGCCACCTTGCAAAGCCCCGCATCTGGACCTAGGTTCCGCCAAACTTCGACGGCAGGCCGGAACGGGCGTGCTCCCTCAATAAAAGGACCATCCCCATGCAAGGCATTCAGCAATTCGTGCCCCTCATTCTGATCTTCGCGATCATGTATTTCCTGCTTATCCGCCCTCAGCAGAAGAAGGTGAAAGAACATCAGGCGATGGTTGCGGGTCTGCGCCGTGGCGATCAGGTGGTCACCCAGGGCGGGTTGATCGGCAAGGTTGTCAAGGTCAAGGACGATGGCGAGCTTGAGGTCGAACTGGCCGAAAACGTCAAAGTACGCGTTGTGCAGTCGACCATCGCGACGGTTGTGTCCAAGACCGAACCTGCCAAATAAACTGCCCAACCGGCAGCGTTAAGAAGGGCTTAAGCCATGCTTCAGATTGATCTGTGGAAACGGGTGTTGATCATCCTCACCTGTGTGACAGGCCTGTATCTGGCGCTGCCGAACGCGTTCTACGGCCCCGTAGAACAGCATAATGACGCGCTCAAGGCGATGGATGTGGCCGGGTCCACCCCCGAGCTTGAGGCGCAGGCGGCCCTTTGGCCGGAATTCCTGCCCGAGCGGTTGGTGAACCTTGGTCTGGATCTGCGCGGCGGTGCGCATCTGCTGGCCGAGGTCAACGTGGCCGAGGTTTACGCCAACCGGATGGAAGCGGCATGGCCCGAGGTGCGCGATGTCTTGCGGTCGATCACGCCGGTCCGCCGCGTCGATGCGCCCGAAGGTGAATTGCGGGTCCGGATCAATGATCCCGAACTGCTGGCCCAAGCGCTGGAGGCGACACGCACGCTGGCGCGGCCTGTGCAATCCATCACAGGGGCCGGCCAGAATGATATCGTGGTTAACGGTGCCGATAACATCATCACCGTGACCCTGTCGGAGGCCGAAAAGCAGGCCACAGACGAACGGACCATGCAGCAATCGCTGGAAATCATCCGCCGCCGTATCGACGAGGTTGGCACGCGCGAACCCACGATCCAGCGTCAGGGGTCTGATCGTATCCTTATTCAGGTGCCGGGCATCGGGTCTGCGGCTGAATTGAAAGCGATCATCGGGACAACCGCGCAGCTGACCTTTAACCCTGTTGTGAACCGTGGCGCGGATGAAAATGCCAATCCCGGTCTGGGCAATTCGCTGCTGCCTGACGCCGAAGCCCCCGGTGTGTACTATATTCTTGAAACTGCCCCCGTTGTGACCGGCGAAGAACTGGTCGACGCGCAGCCCAGCTTTGACCAGAACGGCCGGCCCGCTGTCAGCTTCCGCTTTGACACCACCGGTGCGCGCAAGTTCGGGACCTATACAGCCGAAAACATCGGCGCGCCTTTTGCGATTGTTCTGGATAACGAGGTCATCAGCGCCCCCACCATTCAAAGCGCCATTCCCGGTGGCTCCGGCATCATCACCGGTAATTTCTCGGTCGAGGAATCAACCAATCTGGCCGTGCTGCTGCGGGCAGGGGCCTTGCCTGCGGGTCTGACCTTTGTCGAGGAACGCACAATCGGGCCGGAACTGGGACAAGACAGCATTGACGCGGGCAAGATCGCAACAAGCGTCGCGTTCATCGCGGTGCTGTTCTTTATGTGGGCGACCTATGGCCTGTTCGGGTTCTTCGCCAATATCGCCTTGTTGGTGAACGTCGCGATGATCTTTGGTCTGCTCAGCCTGATCGGGGCGACGCTGACCCTGCCGGGGATCGCGGGCATCGTGCTGACTGTCGGTATGGCGGTGGATGCGAACGTGCTGATCTTTGAACGTATCCGCGAGGAACTGAAAACCGCCAAGGGCCCCGCGCGTGCCATCAGTCTGGGATATGAGCGCGCGCTCAGCGCCATTCTGGATGCCAACATCACCACCTTTATCATCGCTGTGATCCTGTTCGTTCTGGGGTCGGGGCCGGTACGCGGCTTTGCCGTGACGCTGGGGATCGGCATTGTTACCTCGGTTTTCACCGCATATTTCGTCACCCGTCTGATGGTTGTGTTCTGGTTTGAACGCGCCCGTCCCAAGACGATCACGGTCTAGGAGACTGAAATGAAACGCATGCGTTTAATCCCCGACGAAACCAATATCGACTTTTTCAAACACGCCAAGCTGACCTTTGGGGCGTCTTGCGTGGCGGTGGTTCTGGCCCTTGCCGTGTGGTTCACGATGGGTCTGAACTATGGCATCGACTTCCGCGGTGGCACGACATTGCGCACCCAAAGCGAGACGGCTGTTGACGTGGCCGCCTACCGCGCCGCGATGGAGCCGTTGGGTCTGGGCGATGTGTCGATCTCAGAGGTGTTCGACCCGACAAGCGACAGCAGCAAACATGTGGCGATGGTCCGCATTCAGGCGCAAGACGGCGAAGAGGCCGCGACCCCTGAAATGATCGAAGCCGTTGAAGCCGCCCTGAAAACCGTTGCGCCAAAGATCGTTTTCACCTCGGTGGAATCGGTCGGGCCGAAAGTGTCGGGCGAACTTATCCAGACTGCCCTGCTTGCGGTTGGCGCATCGCTGGGGGCAATCCTGATCTACATCTGGTTGCGGTTCGAATGGCAGTTTTCCGTCGGTGCGGTTGCGGCCCTGTTTCACGATGTGATCCTGACCGTCGGCATTTTTTCGGCCCTGCAAATCCGGTTCGATTTGCCTGTGATCGCAGCAATCCTGACGATCATCGGCTACTCGATCAACGATACGGTGGTCATCTTTGACCGCCTGCGGGAAAACCTGCGCAAATACAAAAAACGCCCCCTGCGCGATGTGATGAACATCAGCGTCAACGAAACCCTAAGCCGGACCTTGATGACATCGGGCACCACCCTGCTGGCGCTGATTGCGTTGCTGGTTCTGGGTGGCGATGTGATCCGCGGTTTCGTCTTTGCGATCACATGGGGTGTCGTCGTGGGTACCTATTCGTCGGTTTATGTGGCGAAAAACGTGGTGCTGTTCCTGGGCGTGAAACGTGACTGGACCAAGAAAGACACCGGTTCGGGTCAATACGCCAACATAGATGCATGACGTCTTAGCGGCGGCCGGATCAACCTCGGGTCTGATCTGGCTGCTTTTGAGCGTTATCGCATCGGGGTTGGTACGCGGTTTTTCCGGCTTTGGCAGCGCCATGATTATCATGCCCGTCGCCGCATCGGTGCTAAGCCCCGTTCAGGCCATCATCTTCCTGTCCACGACCGAATTGCTTGGCCCGCTGCCAAATCTGCCGTCGGCCCTGCGCCAAGGGTCCAAACGCGATATCTGGCTCTTGCTGTCAGGTGTCTTGCTGGCCATGCCCGTGGGCTTGGTCGTTTTGTCCGCCATGTCACCCGATGTCTTTGGCTGGATCGTGTCGGGCGTCGTCATTGCACTGTTGATGCTGTTGATCACCGGCTGGCGCTATTCCGGCACGTTGGGCAAACCGCTGATTGTCGGGACCGGCGCTTTGGGTGGTTTCATGACAGGGTTTGCAGGTGTCGCGGGCCCGCCCGTGATCATGCTTTATATGGCCAGCAAATTGCCAATCGCAGCGATCCGAGCGAATTTCCTGCTGTATCTTGTCGGCGTTGATTGCCTGCTGTTCATCATGCTTTTGCTCAGCGGGCAGTTGGTGTGGCCCGTTGTTGTGCTGGGCCTTTTGATGGGCATCCCAAACGTTTTGGCCAATATGATCGGGGCGCGACTATTTAACCCGCAATCCGAGACGCTTTTCCGCGTGGTGGCCTATATTGTCATCGGGCTTTCCGCTATTATCGGATTGCCGTTGTGGAAAGGATAAGGTCATGCGCCTGAACGAGGTTGTGTTTAACGATGCCAAACCTGTCGAAGGGTATGGCCCCGGATTTTTCCGCATTGGCGGCACCGTGATCCACGGGCCGGTGATTACGGGCGCGTCGGGCACCCGGACATGGGGCGGGTTTGACGACGCCGACGCGCTGCTGGCACTGGCAGGCACGGTTGATATCCTGTTTCTGGGCATGGGGGCCGAGATCGCCCATATCCCCGCTGACCTGCGCCGCCAGATGGATGACGCGGGTCTGGGCCTTGAAGTGATGTCATCGCCCGCCGCATCGCGCACCTATAACGTCTTGCTGAGCGAAGGCCGGCGCGTGGCGTTGGCGATGATCCCGATCTGATATGACATTATGCATCCACGATCTGGCCGTCGCCCGTGGCGGCGTCCCTGTGCTGAGCGGGGTCAGCTTTGAGATTGCCCCCGGAGCGGCGTTGATCTTGCGCGGCCCGAATGGCGCGGGCAAGACCACGCTGCTGCGCACCATCGCGGGGCTGCAACCGGCGCTGTCGGGGCAGATCGACGGGGCGGATGAAACCATCGCCTATGCGGGCCATGCGGATGGCCTCAAGGCGATGCTCAGCGTGACCGAAAACCTGACCTTCTGGGCGCAGGTCTTTGGCAACAGCGATATCGAACCGGCGCTGGCTGCCTATCAGCTGGACCCGTTGCGCGACCGGCTGGCGGGCACCCTGTCGGCGGGGCAAAAACGGCGGCTGGGGTTGGCGCGGTTGATGGTCACGGGGCGGCCCGTGTGGGTGCTGGACGAACCCACCGTGTCGCTGGACGCGGACGCAGTTGCGATGTTCGCCTCCGCCGTCACGGCGCATCTGCGGGCAGGGGGCATGGCGCTGATCGCCACCCATATCGACCTTGGCCTGAATGCCGCCACCTTTGATGTGGCCCCGTACCGCGCCAAAGCGGACCAGCGCAGCGGTGCCAGCGACGAGGCGTTTTTATGATTGCGCTGCTGCACCGCGACCTGATGCTGGCATTTCGCGCCGGCGGCGGCTTTGGCCTCGGGCTCGCGTTCTTTTTGATTGTCACAGTGCTGGTGCCGTTCAGCGTCGGCCCGCAATCCGAACTGCTGTCCACCATCGCGCCGGGGGTGTTGTGGCTGGGGGCGCTGCTGGCCTGCCTGCTGTCGCTTGACCGGCTGCTGGCCCTTGATTTCGAGGACGGTACATTGGATCTGCTGGCCACCGCGCCCCTGCCGCTGGAGGCCGCGCTGAGCATCAAGGCGCTGTCGCACTGGTTGACCACCGGGCTGCCATTGGTGCTGGCCGCGCCGGTGCTGGGGCTGATGCTGAACCTTGCCCCTGACGGGTATCTTTGGTTGATCGCGTCGCTCGCACTTGGCACGCCGGCACTGTCGGTGATCGGTGCCTTCGGGGCGGCCCTGACGGTGGGGATCAAACGCGGCGGGCTGTTGATGTCGCTGCTGGTGCTGCCGCTTTATGTGCCGACGTTGATCTTTGGGGCCGAAGCCGCACGTCGCGGGGCGATGGGGCTGGATGGTACCACGCCGCTGATCCTGCTGGCGGGCATCACGCTGGGCACGATTGCGCTGATGCCTTTCGCCTCGGCTGCGGTGTTGCGGATGACGTTGCGATGAGCGGGCCAACGCCTGAGGCGTTTTGCCCATTGAGTGCATCCTAGGGGAAGGGTAAATACCGAACATGTCATTGTGGGAATACGCCAATCCGGTAAAGTTTTTGGGCCTGTCAGCCCGTGTGCAACCCTATCTCTGGGCGGCAGCCGCGATCTGTGTGGTTGTGGGGCTGGTGTGGGGGTTCTTTGCCACGCCGGATGATTTCCGCCAGGGATCAACGGTCAAGATTATCTACCTGCACGTCCCTGCTGCGCTGATGGCAATCAATGCGTGGTTCATGATGCTGGTTGCCTCGCTGATCTGGCTGATCCGCCGCCACCACGTCAGCGCCCTGGCCGCCAAAGCGGCGGCACCGGTCGGTATTACCATGACGGTTATTGCGCTGGTGACCGGTGCGATCTGGGGCCAGCCGATGTGGGGCACATGGTGGGCATGGGACCCGCGCCTGACGTCATTCCTGATCCTGTTCCTGTTCTACCTTGGCTATATCGCCCTGTGGGAAGCCGTCGATGACCCGGACACTGCCGCCGATCTGACCTCTGTGCTGTGTCTTGTGGGGTCGGTGTTTGCGGTACTGTCACGCTATGCGGTCAAGTTCTGGAACCAGGGGCTGCATCAGGGCACATCCGTGCCCGTGGCAACGGGGGGACGAACGGTGTCTGACGTGTTCTTTTATCCGCTGGTGATCAGCATGGTCGGCTTTGGCCTGCTGTTTCTGGCGTTGGTTTTGTACCGCACCGGCACAGAAATCCGCCTGCGCCGCGCCCGCGCATTGCTCGCCCGCAGCAAGAAAGAAGCATGATGCCTGATCTTGGAAAATACGCCGCCGAGGTGCTTGCCGCTTACGGTCTGTCCCTGGTGCTGATGGCGGGGCTGATCCTGTTGTCCTTGCGCAAAGGCCGCCGCGCAAGGGCGGAACTGGCCCGGATCGAGGCGCAAAAAGATGCCTAAGATATCACCATTGATGCTTGCCCCCCCGCTGATCTTTGCCGCATTCGTGGCCCTTGCGGCCTTTGGCATGTTCAGACCCGACCCCGAAGGGTTGCCGTCAACTCTGGTCGGCCAAACGGCCCCGGCGCTGCCTGAACAGGAACTCAGCGGTTTTGCGCCCCCCGCAGCCGACGCCCTTGCAAGCGGCAAGGTGACGCTGGTGAACTTCTGGGCCAGCTGGTGCCCGCCCTGCCGCGCAGAGCATCCGACCCTGTTGAAAATGCAGGCCGACGGGATCGCGATCATCGGGGTGAATTTCAAGGACACAGCTGGGGCGGCAACCAGCTATCTGACTGATGACGGTAACCCGTTTCAAGGCGTAGCCTTTGACCCGCAAGGGCGCACGGCCATTGACTGGGGTGTAACCGCGCCGCCGGAAACCTTTATCATCGACGGGGATGGCACCGTATTGTTCCGCTTTGCCGGCCCCTTGGTCGGAAGCGACTATGAACAGCGTTTCCTGCCCGCGTTACGGGATGCTTTGGCAGAGTAGTCTGTTATTCCAAATGGACTTAAATCCTCGCCGAAGGCATTTCTTCCTTTGCGCGCCGGCCAAAAGAATTTCGCCTTTGGCGAGGATATTTAAGAGCCAGAGAAGCCCGGGGCGGGGCGGAGTGTGGCGAATTTTCTAGGTTACTTGGTAGGGGTGTTGACCCGTGAGACAGATTTTACAAAAGCGTTTGCCGAATGAGCAGGGCGGCGATGTGCGCTTGCCGGGGGTTGGACCTTGTGCGGCGAATGACTGGCTGCGGGCGGACGATGCTTACGCTGCGCAGATGCAGTACCGCGCCGAGCTGATTGCCCAGAGGCCCCAGGATGTATTGTATGAACCTGACACTGCGCGCGAGGCCAGTCTCGAGGTGTTGCGCGAGGCTTTGGGGATTTTGCCACAGCTTGGCTTTGCCGTTGAGGGGAGCCGGGTCATCTGCCCTGACGGGCGCGCGGTCGATCTGGACTGGGACGCGCCCCTGCGCAGTTTGGGGCATTTGGTGCAGGAAGACATTTGCATTTTGCAAAAGCGGGGGAATGAGCATGTTCTGGCCGCCGCTGTGCTGTGCTTTCCTGCGAATTGGCGTTTGGCCGAGAAAATCGAGCGCCCGTTGACGGCAATCCATGTGCCGGTCGAAGAATATGACGATAACATTGCCCGCCGGGTGCAGCGTCTGTTTGACGGGGTTCGGGTGGGCCAGCCGTTGTGGCGGTTCAACAGGTTGACCTATGCCGATGCCGATCTACATCAGCCGCGCCGGCGCGAAGTGGGGGATGAAATGCCGTTTCTGAGGTCGGAGCGGCAATGTATCTTGCGCTTGCCCGAAACGGACGCGGTTGTGTTCACCATTCATACCGTCGTGGTGCGCGGCGATGTTACGCCTGTTGGACGCTGATCCAACAGGCGTGTGAGCTTAGCGCGGGTCAAGCACCAGATGTGGCTGCCCGTCCGAGGTCTTGCGCGGGGAAATCCCGTTTGCGCCCACCACGGCGTTCACCTGCCGTCGCAGGTTGCTGAACAGGGGCGAGGTCACCACGTCAACGGCTTGGTCAAAGCAAAGCGTCAGGGACCACATGCCGGAGCCGGAGAGTTTCGCCGCTTTCACCACGCCTTTGAACGGTTGGCCAAGATAGCGGCCCGAGGCGCGGTCGCCGGGTTTCCAGCCGATGGTCGGGGTGCTGGCTTGGGCGCTCAGGGTGTTCCAGTCGCGCGCGCCCCATTGATGGGCAACCATTTCCAGGGTCGCAGCGTGGGAAACGGTGTTTCCTTGCGCTGCCAGATCTGCACGCAGGCGTTTTGCCTGAGATTTCAGGACATCGGTCGGGGGGATCGGGGTTGTCATTTTAACACTCCTGCTCTCGCAAAAGTCGAAGGGGGTCCGCGTTACCCGTCAATCGGCGAGATTGAAGGTGTCGTGTTTCAAAGGGCTTCACCGGAATGCGGACGGCAGGGGCCTTTCCCTGACCCCCATATGGCGCGTTGGCGCGAAAGTTGCAAGGGACGCGGTTCGGGGCCCGGTTCGGATACCTTCGGCGAGGATTTTTGGCCATTTGGAAGGCAGGGGATGCGCACCTGTCCGGGTGCGCATTCTGGTGCCAGGTTAGGTTAGCCGTCGATGCGGGCACCCATGATGGCGATGGCTTTTTGATACACGCCGGCGGCGTTCCATTGCTTGATCACGGCGAAGTTTCCCTGACCTTCCTGATAGCCGACGCCGGGTTGCCAGCCCTTCTGGCGCAGGAAATTGGCGGTCGAGGCGAGGGCATCGGTCTGGTTATAGAAATCAATGCGCCCGTCGCCATTGCCGTCAACGCCGTAGCGCAGGGCATTGCCCGGCAGGAACTGTGTATGGCCCAGTTCGCCGTGTTTCGCGCCTTTGGTCGATCCGGTGATTGCGCCCATATCGACCAGCTTCAACGCGCCGATTGCGTGGGGTTCAAAGAAGGCGGAGCGGCGGCAGTCATAGGTCAATGTGGTGATGGCCGAGACAACAGCGCTGTCGCCCATGAAGCCCCCGAATGCGGTTTCCATCCCGTGGATCGCGATGATGACCCCTGCCGGCACGCCAAAGCGGGATTCCAAGGACTGGTAGAACGCGGCATCGCGGGCTTTGCGTTTGCGGCCTTGGGCGACGATGGTATCGGCCCCGCGCACCTGCATGAATTTCGACAAGGAGTATTTGAACGACTTTTGGTTGCGGTCTGCGGCGATGGTGCGCGAGGCGTATTGGGCATCGGCCAGGGCTGCCAGACCGCGTTTGCCAACCCCTGCGGCTGCTGCTTCTTTTGCGAAGGAGGATTTCCAGGCGTTAAAGCCGCCGCCGCTGTTTCCGCATTCTGCGGCAACCACGGGTGCGCAGAGGCCGGCTGTCAAAAGGCAGGCGGCGGTAATCGTTTTAAAGAAATACATAAAAAACCCCAAAGTGACTGAATTAATGCGACATTAACCAACGGGGCCTGATCTGCAAAGTGAAACTGCCGTGATCAATGCACAAAGGGCGCCCCGCTTGGGACGCCCTTTGGATTTTCTTAACTTCTGTTGATTAGCAGCTGTAGTACATGCCGAATTCAACAGGGTGGGGTGTGTGCTCGTATTTGTGCACTTCTTCCATCTTGAGTTCGATGTAACCTTCGATCTGGTCCTTGGTGAACACGTCACCGGCCAGCAGGTAATCCATGTCGTTTTGCAGCTCGTCCAGCGCTTCGCGCAGGGACCCGCAAACGGTTGGGATACCGGCCAGTTCCTCGGCAGGCAGATCATACAGGTTCTTATCCATGGCTTCGCCCGGATCGATCTTGTTCTTGATGCCGTCAAGGCCAGCCATCAGCAGTGCTGCAAAGCACAGGTAGGGGTTGGCTGCGGGATCGGGGAAACGTGCCTCGACGCGCTTGGCTTTGGGGCTTTCTGTCCATGGGATCCGAACGCAGCCAGAGCGGTTGCGGGCGGAATAGGCGCGCAGAACGGGGGCTTCGAAGCCCGGGATCAGGCGCTTGTAGCTGTTGGTCGCCGGGTTGGTGAAGGCGTTCAACGATTTGGCGTGGGACAGGATGCCGCCGATGAAATACAGCGCTTCCTGAGACAGGTCGGCGTATTTGTCGCCTGCAAACAGCGGCTTGCCGTCTTTCCAGATCGACATGTTCACGTGCATGCCTGAGCCGTTATCGCCATAGATCGGCTTGGGCATAAAGGTTGCCGATTTGCCGTAAGCATGTGCCACGTTGTGGATCACATATTTGTACTTTTGCAGCTCGTCCGCCTGATGCGTCAGGGTTCCGAAGATCAGACCAAGTTCGTGCTGGCAGGACGCCACCTCGTGGTGGTGCTTGTCGACCTTCATCCCGAGGCGCTTCATCGTGGACAGCATCTCGGCGCGCAGGTCTTGTGCTTCGTCGACAGGGTTGACCGGGAAGTAGCCGCCCTTGAGGCCGGGGCGGTGGCCCGTGTTGCCCATCTCGTAATCGGTGTCGGTGTTCCAGGACGCGTCGGACGCATCAACTTCGTAGGATACCTTGTTGATCGTGTTCGAGAATTTGACGTTGTCGAACAGGAAGAATTCGGCTTCGGGGCCCATATAGGCCGTGTCACCAATACCCGAGGATTTCAGATATGCTTCGGCTTTCTGGGCCGTGCCGCGTGGGTCGCGGTCATAGGCTTCGCCTGTGTCCGGCTCGACGATCGAGCAGTGCACGCAAAGTGTTTTTTCAGCATAGAACGGGTCAACGTAAGCTGTGTCGGTGTCGAGCATCAGTTTCATGTCGGATGCTTCGATGCTTTTCCAGCCCGCGATCGAGGAGCCGTCAAACATGAAGCCCTCTTCGATGAAGTCTTCATCGACCAGATCAGAAACGATTGTGACGTGCTGCAGCTTGCCGCGCGTGTCCGTAAAGCGAACATCTACGTATTCGATGTCCTCGTCCTTGATCTTTTTCAAGAAGTCCTTGGTGCTCATTGGATGATATCCTCTTTCTTGGAACCTTTGGTGGATTACAGCGCGTCTGAACCGGTCTCGCCGGTGCGGATGCGAATTGTTTGTTCGATGGTGCTGACAAAGATTTTGCCATCCCCGATCTTTTCGGTCTTCGCGGCGTTCACGATGGCCTCGATGGCGGCGTCTACCTGATCGTCATCCAGAACAATCTCGATTTTGACCTTGGGAAGGAAATCAACGACGTATTCGGCACCACGGTACAGTTCGGTATGGCCCTTCTGACGGCCGAAACCTTTGACTTCAATCACGCTAAGCCCCTGAACGCCGACGTCCTGAAGCGCCTCTTTGACTTCATCAAGCTTGAACGGTTTGATCACAGCTTCGATCTTTTTCATCTGAGGCCTCCCTGCCGATATGCGGTATTCAATGTTTGCATGAGCGTCATTTCACTATGCAAGGCGACGGTCTACCAAGCGTCAGGCGGAGTCCACATCGGGCGATGAAATTTCGAGCGGGTAGCATGAAAAATGTGCTGTGAGATTAAAAATTAGGCAGTTGTGAAATTGAAAAGGCCGGGGCAGGGGCAATTCGGTCGCGCGGCAGGCGTCAAGATGCGGGCCCTGATGCGTTTTCGGTGGAATTTACCGATGGCTGATTCCGCGGTTGGCGGATGTTCGGCGCAGTGCTGGGTATACCTGTGGGGCACACGAACGGGGCGCGAGGGTCGCGCGCGGCAGTTTGCGGGGGATGGAAACAACGGCTGCCCAATCCCTTGGGCAGCGGTCGTGTTATGCGGCGTCCAGGACTGCGCCACGTGCGCGGCAGGCATCTGCGGTTCCCAGCTCCAACCCGCCGGCATACAGAATATGCGGACCGTCGCAGAAGATCTGGATCAGGACCTGTTTTTGTTCGCCTTGGTCGATGATGAATTCACCATCCACAAGGGCGCGTGCCGCAACCAGGGCGCGTTCGGAATTGAACATCGCCTGCGCACGCCAGTCGCGAACCAGAACCATCTGGTCAGCCGCCAGCAGGGTATCGGATTCAGGACGCGTATGCCCCAGCGATCCGGCTGCAAAAGCGATGGTATGAACTTTACGAGTGGTGCGTTGGATATGGGTGACAGTGGAAATCCCACAATCACGCGTAATAAGTTTGTCACCGATGCTCAGAACTTCCACCGGAATCTCCCCATCAAGGGTGAGCAAACGTGTGCCAGATATCAGGCCGCTATCGACGCTGACATAGGGCATATAATGGCCCGCTAGCGAATCCTGTTCGCTGACGCGCCCGACCGTATTCGGTTTCATGGGCGTCTCTTTCTTGCTTTACCTACCTCAGGTAATGAAGTGGATAAGGTAAAAAAGTGTTGATGTCTTGTGTTTTTTACACTCGCCTATCCCAAACTTGTTTGATAGAGACCGCGCAATGCGGGTGTGGCGGAATTGGTAGACGCACCAGATTTAGGTTCTGGCGCCTATGGCGTGGGGGTTCGAGTCCCTTCACCCGCACCAATTTATTTTTGGCCTACCGGCATTGGCTACTTGAGGCCGTTTGTGAACTGCCGCCTTTGGGTTTGGTTCCGAACTTTCCTCTTCATTCATATCATCACCATCCAACGTGACTGAATGCTGCCTGAAGCACGCACGCCGAACGCTTTTCCATGCGCTCGGTCTTTCGGATTTCTGCCGCTATTTGGGGGTGGGCCGCACTACCAGCGCCGTGAAATCCAGCGGCGGCAGTGCGGTATTCACTCAGTCTTGTGGGGGGCGCAGGGCGATGATGCGGATGTCGGGCGCGCCTTTGAACTCTTCGTTTTTGCGGATGAACCGGATCGCTCCGTTGGGCGCAATCCGCGCCAGCAGTTTTGCATCAGGGCTTTCTGCGCGCCAGTCCTCCAAGGAAAACTCTTCCGTCAGTCTGGTGGTCCGGAAGCGCCAGCCATCGGCCATCATCGCCTCAAGCTCGGCATGGGTGGCCTCGAGCGCCAAGGGCCGGCCGCCCAAGGTGCGCGGCAGCTGGTGGCGGGTGCTTTCAGACCGTTCACGCATCACCTGAAACACATTTTCGCGCCCAAATTCAGGGGCAAGGTCGGTGGTTACCAAGGTGTTATAGGCGTCATTATCCGTGGCTGCGATCAGCGTCGCATAGCTGACCAGTTCGACCCGCTGTTCCGCCGCTTCGGACAGAATATCGCCCGAAAACGTGTCGATGCCCGCTGCACGGGCCTTGCGCAGCCGGATGAAATTGGGGTCGGTCATCAGCACCGGCACTTCAGCCTTTCTGAGGGTTTCGGCCAGCGCCGTTGTCCAGTTCGCACCCCCGATGATCACCACGCCCGGCACATCCGCACCGGCCAGGCCCAGCACCCGCGCAAAGGGCGCAAGGCTAAAGCCGTTAACCACAACCGTCACCGCGACCAAGGCAAAGGCCAAGGGCGCGATCAGTGCCGCGTCTTCAAAGCCGAGGTTGAGCAGACGGTCGCCAAACAATCCCGCAACGGCAACCAGCACCACACCGCGCGGACCGGTCAGCGCGACCAGCAGTTTTTCGCGAAACGGGATGCCCGAACCAAAGAGCGAAATAAAAACCGTCACGGGCCGCGCTATCAGAACGACCACCGCGACAAAGGCCGCAGCGCGCCAGTCAAGATTGCCGAGCGCGTCAACGTCCAGCCCCGCAGCAAGCAGAATGAACACACCCGATACCAGCAACACGGTCGCGTGTTCCTTGAAGCGGCGCAGTTCCTCATAGCTGGGCAGTTTGGAGTTCGCGATCACAATGCCCATGATCGTCACGGCCAGGAGCCCGCTTTCATGCAGCACCGCGTCGGATGCTGCAAAGACACCCAGCAACAGGGCAAACAGCACCGGCACTTTCATGTACTCCGGCACCCAGCCGCGCTTGAAACTACGCGACAGGCCAACGCCCGCGGCGACCCCTGCGGCAGTTGCCACAACGGCACCCAGCAGCAGATCGACCATTGCCTCTGACGCGGTGGTTGCGGTGTTCAGGGCCAGCACGACTTCGAACGCCAAAACGGCAGCCAGCGCGCCGATGGGGTCGTTAATGATCGCTTCCCATTGCAACAAGGTGGCAGGGCGGCGCGACAGGCGGGCGGTGCGCAACAGCGGCGCGATGACGGTGGGGCCTGTGACGATCATGATCCCGCCAAAAACCGCAGAGCTGGACCAGCCCAAACCTGCCACATAATGCAGCGACAGGGCCGACAAAAGCCAGCCCAAGGGCGCACCGATATAAACCAGTCGCCTGACCCCGCCCACCGCGTCTTGCAGCGTGTGAAAGTTCAGCGAAAGCCCGCCCTCGAACAGGATAATGGCCACTGCGATGGATATCATCGGGGCCATCAGCGGCCCGATATCGCGGGTCGGGTCAAAGATACCCAGAACCGGCCCGATCACAATACCGGCGACCAGCATAAGCACGATGGCAGGCATGCGCAGCCGCCACGCGATCCATTGTGATCCGACGCCGATTGCGCCGACCAATGCGATTGCCGTTACGGGGGTAAGCGCGCCAAGTGCTTCTGTTGCCACAATGGTATCCTTTTTTAATCGTTCATCAAATTAACATGAGAAGGAGAGAAAATAACAATAAAACTGGAGGGGCGTTCCGTTACGTCGGCACGACATAAGCTGCGGGACGCGGCACCGTCACAGCGCCTGTTGGTCTAATAGAGTGGTTTTGATGTCACCTTTGGCGGCGGGGGAATTGTGGGGTTTTCGGGCATGCTTGCTCTTTTCGACTTCGCAAGGGCAACGCATGTATCGCGCAATGGTTCCGGCCCGCAGACCTGTGCGGGCAGCGTTGCAAGGCGCGCTGTCTGTGGGACGCCTTTATAAGGCGTTGATTTCATGTAGCTAAAGGGTGGCTAGCCCCCCGCAGTCGCTACCACCGTTTTCCGCGGGTTTGTGTTGACGCGGCAGTGTTATCGCGGTTTTCATCACCCAGCTTGCGCCATCTTTCAAGCCGCGCAGGGTCGAGCGTACCCGCCCTGACCGCCGCTTGCACGGCGCATCCGGGTTCATGCGAATGGGTGCAATCGCGGAACTTGCAGTTTGGGCCCAGTTCGGTGATCTCGGCGAACAACATGTCCAACCCGTCCGATACATCGCTGACGTGCAGCGTGCGCATGCCCGGCGTGTCGATCAGCCATCCACCGCCCTTGATCGCATGCAAGGACCGCGAGGTCGTCGTATGGCGGCCCTTTGCGTCATCCTCGCGAATGCCGCCTGTCTGCTGGGCATCTTCACCGGTTTTGCCGGAAAGGGTATTCAGCAAGGTCGATTTCCCCACACCTGAAGACCCGACAAGGGCAACGGTCTGACCATTGCTGCACCACGGGGCCAGCACGGCGGCCGCGTCGGGCGTTTTGCCATTGACCGTGACCACATCAAGGCCGCGTTGCAGCGCCTTGGCCTGATCCAGAAAACTGGCGGTATCATCGACCTTGTCGGCCTTGGTCAGAACGATCACCGGCTTGGTGCCTGCCTCGTTGGCAAGGGCAAGGTAACGTTCCAGTCGGGCTGGGTTGAAATCATCGTTGCACGAGGTGACGATAAATAAGGTATCGAGATTGGCCGCGATCAACTGTGGCACACGGCCGCCCTTGGCCGCCCGTTTCAACAGCGACTGCCGGTCGAGCCGGCGCACCAGCATGTTGTCATCGGCGGCCAGCAGCACCCAATCGCCGACCGCGAAATCGGTGGTGTTGGTTTTGGGCGGCAACAACAGCCGCACAGGCCCGTCGACAGTCTCGGCTGACATGCGCGACCGGTGCACGGTTGCAATACGCGCGGGGCGCAGGGCTGCCTCGGACGGGTCCAACTGGTCCGAGAAGAACGCGGACCAGCCTAGATCAGCCAAGCAGAGTGCGGAGGGAATATTGTTTTTCACACCCATTGGATGATCGCGCAGACGGGATGATGCAAGGGGTTCTGATCACACGGCAGAGTTTTTTCATCAAGTTTCACGGATTAAAACGCCGATACTGCTGCGCAAGATGCGGTACTGTGGCGGTATTCGATGCCAAGCGATCTAGTAAAACCACAGATCACGCACAGCGACATCGACCTTGAACGCGCGGCCTACGGCGACGATGCCCAAGCGGCGCAATGCTTTGGGATCAAAATCCGCGTCAGTGCGGTGGGCTTCGAGATCGGCAAAGGCAAATTCCAAGGTCGTCCATTCAGCCGGTGCCGTAAATGCGCTGCGAAAGGACTGCCACGGTTTTTCCAGATCGGTGGTGCGCAGGCGCAGATCATAGCGTTCCCCGTTGCCGCAAACGTCAATCTTGATCCCTGTCCACGCGCTGGCATCAAACGCACCGCCACCTGCTGCAAAATCAAAGGCCATTTGCAAGAAACCGCCGTTGTTTTCCAATGATACTTCACCCGTCAGCCGCGTCGCGGGTGCGCCTTTGACCGGCTCTTGCGAGATTTGACCGCGCGACAGCCCGCCCATGACGGCATCGGGGACAAATTCCCAACCGGGCGTGATCTGTTGCGTCATGATCTGGGGTCTTTCACTGGAAATTGCGTGGGTGCGTCGCCGGGCACCCAAGCGGGGTACTTCATCATAGCTAGTCCGAATGCGTCAGAGGACAAGAACCGGTCGAGCCAGCCGTGCAGATCAGGCCAAGGCTGCGCATCAAACCACGGCTTGTCGATAAAGGCGAATTGACGGACGAAGGGCGCAATCGCCAGATCGGCCAGTAGGGGGCGATCAAACAGATGCGTGTCGATCCGCGCATCAAGATCAGACAGGAAACGGCAGGCATCGGCGCGGTGCCGGTCAGGATCTTGGTCGGGATAGCGGGTGGCGTATTTGGTCCGGTCCAGCGCATGTTTAAAAGGGCCGTCGCAGCGGGCAATCAAATCCCACCCCGCATCTGGCATGGCGTGCAGGCGCTGTGGATCAGACCGCAGAAACGCCCAGATCATGATATCAAGGCTTTCGTCGATCACGTGATCGGGAAGGACCAGACAGGGGACGGTCCCGCTGGGGGAGGCCTCCAGAAAAGCCTGCGGCTTGTCGCGCAAGACGATTTCGCGCAGCTCGACCTGAACGCCCGATGCCAAAAGCGCCAGCCGCGCGCGCATGGCGTAGGGGCAGCGGCGAAAGGAATAGAACGTCGGCATCATGGCAGGATCGACAGCCACATCCACGCGGTCAGAACCGAGGCCACGGTGGCGATCAGCACCGAACTGGCCGCCACACGGCGCGCACGGCCATACATATTGGCAAAGATATAGGCGTTGAACCCCGGTGCCATGGCAGCGGTCAGCACGCCCGAACGGAACAGGTCTTGGGGCAGGGCAAAGCTGGACCCCAGCAGCCAGACAATCGCCGGATGGACCAGCAAGGCAATGCCGCAGACCATTGCAATCGCCTTGAGGTCGCCTTCGGGTTTGTATTGGAACAGCACACAGCCAAGCGCGAAAAGCGCTGCCGGCAAGGCGGCGCGCACGATCAGCGACAGGGCGTCATCAATCACGGCCGGTATAGCGACGCCGCTGAAATTGACCAAGAACCCCGCGATGATCCCGATGACCAGCGGGTTGTGGAACATCGCATTGGTGACGTTGCGCGCAAGGCTCAGCCCGGATTGCCCGCGGTTGCGCACGAATTCCATCACCGTGATGCCAAGGCCGTAGCAAAACGGCGAGTGCATGGCGATGATCGCAAAGTTGCCTGTCAGCGCGTCGGCCCCGTAAGCGCGTTCGGTGATCGGCAGGCCCAGCAGGACCGAGTTTGAAAAGAGGCAGCAAAACCCGATGGCCACGCAGTCTTCCCAGTCGCGTTTGAAGATGAACCTTGCGCCAAAGATACCAAGGGCAAAACAGATCGCGGCACCGGAGTAAAAGCTGAACAGAAGGCGCGGGTCGAAGGAGGCGGACAGATCAAGATTTGCGATGGACTGGAACAGCAGGCAGGGGACGGCAAAGCTTTGGGCAAAGCGCATGACGCCGTCGATGCCCGCGACCGGAAACACGCCCCGCCAGACAGAGACATATCCGAAGCCGATGACCAGAAAGACGGGGAGAATTACATCGAGGAGTGTCTGCACAACGAAAGCCTTGGGGGTTTTTGCGGATCGCTGGGGGTTTCACACCCCCAGACCCCCGTGGAGTTTATCTGGCAAAATGAAATCAGGCGGGAAAGGTCAGCGTCATGCCGTCATAGGCGGGTTGGATGTGATCGGGGGTTTCGGCGGCGACGGTGTCGTAATCCAGATCATTGTGCATATTGGTCAGCACGGCGGTTTGGGGGGCCATTTTTTCGATCCAGCCCAGGGTTTGTTCAAGGTGGCTGTGGGTCGGGTGCGGGTCGCGGCGCAGGGCGTCGACGATCCAGCAGGTGAGGTTTTCCAGATGCGGCCATGCGGCGTCGGGTATTCTGGCCACATCCGGCAGATAGGCGACATCGTTCATCCGGAAGCCAAGCGCGTCGATGCCGCCGTGGTTGACCAGAAACGGGGTGAAGTTGAGGGGGCCGCCGGGGCCGTCGATGGTGACGTCGCCGTCGATCAGGTTCATGTCCAGAATGGGCGGGTAGGACGACCCTTCGGGTTGGATGAAGACATAGCCAAAGCGGTCGAACAGGGCCTCGCGGGTAGGGATATCGGCCCAGACGGGCAGGCGTTTGCGCATGTTGATCACGATCATGCGCAGGTCGTCGACGCCGTGCACATGGTCGGCGTGCGAATGGGTATAGATCACCGCATCAAGCCGTCCGACATTGGCATCCAGCAACTGGCTGCGCATGTCGGGTGAGGTGTCGACCAGCACGGATGTGGTGCCCGTTTCGCTGATCCGTTCCACGAGGATGGAGCAGCGGCGGCGGGCATTTTTGGGGTTTGTCGGATCGCAAGCGCCCCATTGCCCGCCAAGGCGCGGCACCCCGCCCGACGAGCCGCAGCCCAGAATGGTGATCTTCATCGTTGCCATTATGCTGCCCCGGTGAAGGCCGCGACCTTGGTAAACAGGCGGTCGAAATTGGCTTGGGTCTGGGCCGCGAAATCGGCGTAGTCGAGGCCAAAGGTTTGCGCGCCGCGCCGGGCGGTATGTGCCGTATAGGCCGGTTCATTGCGTTTGCCACGGTGCGGGGGCGGGGCCAGATAGGGGCTGTCGGTCTCAACCAGTATCCGGTCGAGCGGTGCGGCCGCAAAGATGTCGCGCAAATCGCTGCTTTTGGGGAAGGCGGTGATGCCCGACATCGACAGATAGAACCCCAGATCAAGGGCGGCACGGCCCAGTTCAGCGGTGCTGGAGAAGCAATGCATCACGCAAGGAAATGCGCCGTTGCTGTATTCCTCGCGCAGGATACGGGCCATGTCGTCATCGGCGTCGCGCGAATGGATGATCAGGGGCAAGCGCGTATCGCGGGCCACGGCAATATGGGTGCGCAGCGAGGTTTGCTGGATGTCGGCCGATTCAGCGGTGTAGTGGTAATCAAGCCCGGTTTCGCCGATGCCCACCATCTTGGGGTGACGGGTCAGCGCCAGCAGGTCGTCATAGCTGGCCATGGGTTCTGTTGCCACGCTCATCGGGTGGGTTCCGGCGGCGTAAAACACCGGCGCGTAGGTTTCGGCGATGGCGCGCACGGCGGGTTCGTTTTTCGGCTTGGTGCAGATGGTGACCATGCGCGTGACGCCGGCCTGCACGGCGCGGTCGATCACATCTGGCAATTCATCCTGAAAATCGGGAAAATCAAGGTGACAATGGCTGTCGGTGATGGGGTAAATGTCGCTCATGCCGGTCCCGTTTGTTGATCATCTGGGTGCGGTTTGACCCATCTTGAACAGGGTATCTAGGACCAGTGCAGCAGGGTCAAGGTTGACGGCCATCCCGTGACGCGCGCGGGTGCCGATCTCGTGGGCGGCTTCGGCCCATGCGCGGCCCTGCGCGGGGGTTGCGGACAGGCGCGCAAGCACGGCCCGCTCGTTCGGGGCGGCTTCGGTTTCGGGGGGCTGGCCTGTGGCACCGCTACGGGCAAGGCGCAGCATCAACAGGTCAATCAGGGTAAACAGCAGCGTCAGTTTTTCTTCGGCACCGCGGGTGGCGGCGGCTTCGGCCAGAGCCAGCGCGCGGGACCGGTCCATCTGGGGCAGGGTGCCCAGAATGCCGACCAGTTCGGCATACATCTTGAGGCCGCCCATCAAGGAAAGCCCGAGCGCGCCACCGACAGAGCCGCCCGACAGCGCCGCAAGGGCCGCGGGATCGCCTTGGACATCCACACCCGATTGGGCCAGCGCCTGCGCCATCTGGTCGGGCGACAAGGTGCCCAGTCGCAAGGTACGGCACCGCGATTTGATGGTGGGCAGCAAGCCTGACGGGCGGTGGCTGATCAGCAGGATAATCGCGCGGGCAGGGGGTTCTTCAAGCATCTTGAGCAGCGCGTTGGCCGCGTTCGGGTTCATCAGGTCGGCGTCATCCACGATCACCACACGGCGGCCACCATCTGCCGCCGACATATGGAAAAAACCGTTCAGTTTGCGGATGTCATCCACAACGATCTGTTTGCGCAGACGTTTGGTTTTTTCATCCACGGTGCGGGTCACGGATTTAAGCGCCCCTTCGCCACCGGCGGCAATGCGATGCGCCACCGGGTGGTCGGGGTCGATATCCAGACTGGTCGGGGTTTCGGGGGCAAACATGCCGCCCTCATCGGGATCAGGGGTTGCCAGCAGAAATCTGGCGATGCGCCAGGCCAGGGTTGCCTTGCCCACACCCCGAGGGCCGGTCAACAGCCAGCCATGATGCAATTTACCGGAATTGAAGGCGTCCAGAAACGCGGCTTCGGCAGCCTCCTGACCGATCAGGCGGGGGGTGTCGCGCGGGTGGTGCGTGCCGTCAATGCGGTCTGGCTGGGGGGTATCGTCGCTCATGTATTGCGTTTAACACGGAATGCGTCCGTTGGAAGAGGGCGCACTGCATAATTCGCGGATGCCTGAGCGGGAAAGCGGTGGATTATGCCAGCCGCTGTCGGGTCGCGGCCAGAATATCCTGTGCAACGGCTTCGATCGCTTGCGCGCCGTCAATCACGACAAAGCGGTCGCTGAATTCCTGCGCGAGGGACAGGAACCCTTTGCGCATGGCCACTTGCAGGCTTTCGCCGAAATCCTCGAACCGTTCTTCGGCGGTGTTGCGCGACAGGGCGCGCGACAGCCCTTGGGCAGGGTCCATGTCGATCAGGATGGTCATGTCGGGTTCAATGCCGATCATCAAGTCGTGCAACTGGTCAACGGTGCTGCGCAGATCGCCACGGCTCAGCCCCTGATACATACGGGTGCTATCGGCGAAACGATCGCAGATCACCACCTTGCCCGCATCCAGCGCAGGCTGGATGGTGCGTTCCAGATGGTCGCGCCGGGCGGCGGTGAACAACAGGATTTCAGTATGCGCCGACCAGCGGTCCGGATCGCCCTGAAGCACCAGCGCGCGGATTTCCTCGGCCCCCGGAGACCCGCCGGGCTCGCGGGTCAGGATCACGTCATGGCCCGATGCCTCAAGCGCTTGTTTCAGCAGTTTGGTCTGGGTCGACTTGCCCGATCCGTCAATGCCCTCAAAGCTGATGAAAAACCCCTTTGCGGTCACGAAGCGTCCTCGGGGCCTTCGTTAAGGCGGTTCAGCAGATGTTGGGCGGCGGCGGTCAGTTTCACCATGAAACCACCGGGGGCCACGGCCTCGGAGGCGACAAGCTGGGCGCGGACTTCGGGCAGATCGCCACGGGTCAGAACCAGTTCGCCCACAGGGTCACCCTTGGCAACAGGGGCGCGCAACGGGCTTTTATAGACCACTTCGGCAACCACTTGGCTTCCGCCCGAAACAGGGATCAACACCGATAGATCCTTGGCCAGTTCCAACCCGACCGAGCTTGCCGATCCGATGGCAACAGGAGCCCGCGCGATTTCAGTACCCGCCGCCCCCATCGAGCGTTGCGAGAACTGCCGGAAGGCCCAGTTTACAATCGCCTCGGATTCCTGTGCACGCGCGGCGGCGGTTTCCAGCCCCGAGATCACAAAGATCACCCGGCGATTGCCCTGTTTGGCCGACCCCACCAGACCATATCCGGCCTCTTCGGTGTGGCCCGTTTTCAGACCATCGGCACCGATACCAAGACCCAGCAGCGGGTTGCGGTTGCTTTTGTTTTGCGGCGCGCGGCCGTCAAACAGAAACTCGCGTTGCGAAAACAGCGGATAATATTGCGGGTAGTCATTGATCAGGTGCATCGCCAGCAACCCCAGATCGCGCATCGACATACGCTGCCCGGCGGCGGGCCAGCCGTTTGAATTGGCAAAGGTTGAATTGGTCATCCCCATTTGCTGCGCGCGCTGTGTCATCAACCGCGCAAATCCCGCTTCGGTGCCATCAGGGCTGAGCGCTTCGGCGATCACGGCGCAGGCATCGTTGCCGGACAAGACGATAATGCCGCGCAACAGATCCTCCACCGACACGCGGTCGGTGGTATCCAGAAACATGGTCGACCCGCCATAGGACATCGCATGTTGGGACACCGGCAGCTTTTCGGTCAGATCAAGCCCGCCATTGCTTTTGCCCCGTTCGATCGCCTCGAACGCCATATAGAGCGTCATCAGCTTGGACATCGACGCGGGCGGCAAAGGCGTGTCCGCATCCTTTGCCATCAAGACGGTACCGGTGGTCTGGTCAACCACATAGGCCGCCGTCGCGCGGGTCTCGAAGGCCAGCGCGGGCAGGGATAGAAAGACCAGCGCCAGCGTGGCAGCGAAGATGCGGATCATGTTAAAGCTCCTTTGGCTTTGGATCAGTTGGACACGGCATATGCGTCCGAGAACCCTTCAGCTTTGATGGATTTCAGCAAGGCGGTCAGCTCCGTCTTGGTGGCGGCGGGGCCGACCAAAACGCGCCAGAAGGCTTTGCCGTTAATTTCACTACGTTTGATGGTGGGCAACATACCGGCGCTGCGCATCTGGTTGGCAGAGCGGTCGGCATTTGCCTCGACGCTGAAGATCCCGATCTGGACATAAGGTTTTGCCAGATTGGAGGGCTGCGTCGGCGCAGGGGCGGGGGTCGCGGGGGCGGGGGTCGCGGGGGCCGCTTCAATCGCGGCAGCCGCAGCAGTGGCCACAGGGGCAAGCGCGGTTTCGGTCACGGTTGCCGGTGCTTCGACCGTCGCCTCAGGGGCTGAATCCTCAGCCGGCGCACCCACCTCTTGGCGGCGCAATGCGGTCACATTCAGCGGGGCAGGGGCACCGGCCAGCACATTCAAGGCCGCCGCCGCATCAGATGATATTTGCAGATTTGGCCCCGGCAGATCGCGTTCACGGCGGAACAACGCACCGATCACGAATTTCCCGTTGGCCTCGTTGCGGATGATCACGCGTTCGGGGTCTGTCACATCGGGGTGGGCGACCCAGACGCCGCCCAAACTGGGCCGTCCGTCCCAAAGCCCCTGATCTGTCACGGAAAACACATCCGGCGCTTCGACATCACGCTCCACGAGCTTGGTCGAGGTGGGTGCCGATGCCGTGTCGTTCTTTTGGCCCAGTCCAAACTGGCCGTTGGCATCGCACCCCGCCAGCGCAGTCAACGCCACAAAGCCCACAGTCGCCATCAAAAGCGGCCGCGCCTGAGAGAATAAAGAAACCTTACGCCTGTCCATACCCGTCGTCCTTGCCTGCGGACCCGGCGTTTTCGCCGTTGCCCATTCGCGCCGTGAATACGGCATGTTTCACGCCCCGTTGCCGAGGTCTTGGCGTCACACTAGCCTTTGCAGCCCGCGCTGAAAAGGCTGCCGCTGCAGGATCGGCAAAATTCCCCGCCGATTGTCGTGAACTGGGTGCATTTCGAGGTTTGCAGAATCGCTGGCACCCCTCTATGCGGTCTGTGCTGCGGAGGAGTGGCAGAGTGGTCGAATGCACCGGTCTTGAAAACCGGCGTGCGTGAGAGCGTACCGTGGGTTCGAATCCCACCTCCTCCGCCATCCCGTCATTTTTGTCAGTTTGATCAGGTCGCTTTGAGCGGCCTTTTTCATTGCTTAACAGTAGCTTAGTGTCAGGTTTTAATTGTCTTGAGTTTCTTTCGATTGCGTCTGTATTCGTTCCTTGAGTGGTATGGGATGTGGTGTTTTTGAATGGCTTTATCCGGCAAGCTGACAAGGAAACTGGTCGAGAACCTGGGCGCTGGGCGGGATGGCGACGGTACGGGCGCGCAAATTTGCGCGGGCGATCCGCGCAACAAGCAACCAAGAACAGGCCGTCGTAAATATCAGGCGAGCAAATGTGTGTGCGACATATGCCCTTCAAAATCCAATTGCTGTCCAAGGACAAACGCGCGGACTTATCACCCGCGAAGAGCACGAGGATGCCCGTGACTTCACTCGGATGGCATTGAAATCCGACTTCAACCCAAAGGCTCAAGCCAAGCGCAAGAAGGTCGAGATGCTCTTCGCTAACCTCAAACGGATATTGAAACTGAGGCGGCTCAGGCTGCGAGGGCCCTGTGGCGCGAAAGACGAATTTACGCTTGCCGCCATTGCCCAAAACCTGCGAAAACTCGCAAAGCTAAGACCACAGACCGCCAAAACGAGGATCGCAATATGATCTAAACCAGCAAATCACCCAATCAGCGAACCGCCCCTCATATTGGGCGGAACAAGAAGCCTATGCCCATGCATGCGTGGCAGTTCGACTGCCAATCTACAACGACTTTTCCAACGCAATAAGCCCATTTTACCGATTTTCTGCGACGCGGCTAAAGTCGCATTAGAGCAATGGCCGGCCCCCACCCTGCGACAGGGGCCGCCTTTCTCTTATGGCAGCTTCATCTCGCTGTAATCGCCACGAACATAAAGCGTGACCGTGACATCCTGCCCATCGCGGTTGCGCCAGAACCAGCCGTGATTGCCGGCGAACGCTGCGGTCAGAACGCCTTCATCACCCGCAACAGCGCGGCCCTTTTGGTAGCTGATGTTCTGTCCGCTACCGTCGCCGTGCAGGTCGAAGTTGACGACGCCATTTTCAGCAACCCAGTGGAACTCCGCCTCAGCCCCTTCTTCCATGACCAGCTTGGCCTCGATGCCTTCGCCGGGGGTCAGCGTGACGCTGTATTGATCCGTCCATTCCGGTTTGGTTGTTTGTGCGTGGGCTGCACCGACAAAGACGCTGAAGAACCCGCCGCCGAGATTGGGTTGTTCTTCAACCGTCCCGTTGTTTTGAAGCTCCAGCAGGCGGTCGGCTTCCGCCTCTTCGGCAAGCTGGACCTTGATCTCGCCCATTTCAGCCAGCCCCACGGCCTTACCGATGCCCGTTGGATCAATCCCGTATTCCGACGGCAGGACGACAGTCACGAGGATCACGACAGCCGCGACGGCGGCGATAATCGTTGATTTGATAAGTTGTGCCGAGGTTGGCAAGTCATCAAGATTTGGTTTGTTTCCATTATGCATTTTCTTGTTCTCCAAAGGGATCAGGCGACGAAGTAGCCGGTCATCTGATATCCGATCAGAATGAACCCGGCCGACATCATTACGACATTTGCGGTGTAAGCGTGTTTCCAGAAGCCAGTGGTCTTGCGCCAATAGCCCATGATAATCAGGATCATGGCGAGGGCGATCAACTGACCAATCTCGACGCCGACGTTGAAGGCCAGCAGGTTAGGGATCAGGCCGTCCTGCGCGATATCATATTCCAGGATTTTGGTTGCAAGACCCAGCCCGTGAAAGAAGCCAAAGATCACGGTGGCGGCCTTGGTGTTGGGTTGGAATCCGAACCACCGCTGGTAAGCTCCAAGATTGTCCAGCGCTTTGTAGACCACCGACAGCCCGATGATGGCGTCGATGAGGTAGGCGCTGACATTCCAGCCGAAATAGACCCCGGCCAACATCGTTGTTGAATGGCCAATGGCGAACAGACTGACGTAGATAGCGACGTGCTTCATCTTGTAGAGGAAGAAGACGACGCCGAAGAGGAACAGCAGATGGTCGTATCCGGTGACCATGTGTTTGGCCCCCAGATACATGAACGGGATCAGCTTCATGCCGCTGACCTCCTGGATATAGCCCTTGTCGCCTTCGGTGACGGCATGGGCATAGGCCGTGGCCGCAAAGGCGAGCAACGCCAACAGGACCATTGCCATTAGGATCAGGGATTGCCGCATAGGATGCAACAGATGCCTCGACCCGTAGGATCGGTTGTGTATCATTGTGATTTTCCGCTTTGTAAAAGTGTGGGATGACAGCGCCTAAAGGGCGCAGCATCACACGCGCGGAGGTCGATCCAGATTGAAGCCCCTGCGATCCGGCATGGCATAGCTTGCCAATGCCCAATGCGTTCGTGTCGGCAACACCATACCTGATGGCGTGCGAGGCGGCAGGAATGCAATGTTATGGTCGTGGTCTGCTACATCATGGGCGTGTCCATGATAGGCATGCATCACATCAATGATGTCCTCGTGGGCATGGCCGTGATCCGCGATCTCGGCGTGATGCTCGGTCACGATCTTTGCCAGTTCGGTGATATCGTGAGAGACCATGCGGGAATTGGATGACAAGATTATGCCCACCGCGAAAGCGATGGTCAGCACAATTCTCAAATAGCCCGTCACTATCCGTGTCATCCCACTCTTTTCCGCAGGTCTTGGCCCACTTGCCTCATCCCCCCAGGGGGGTTACCTGTTTGATATGACAAAACATGCACCTCATGCAACCCATCCGGCAATCGTCAAGCGGCTGAAACGTGCCAATGGACATCTGTTAAGCGTCATTAATATGATTGAAGATGCGCAGCCTTGCACCGACATCGCACAGCAACTTCATGCCGTTGAGAAGGCGATCCAGCAAGCCAAACGCACATTGATCCAAGACCATATAGATCATTGCCTCGATACCGCGCAGACTGGCTCCAGCGGTTCTCCTGTCGCGGCAGAGTTCAAAGCGATTATTAAATACCTCTGAGGGATCATTATGCTTTCTGTTCTCGCTGACCGCACCTACCGGCACCTGTTCCTGGCACAAATCGTGGCGCTGCTCGGCACCGGCCTGGCCACTATTGCACTGGGGCTTTTGGCATATGATCTATCAGGTGAACGGGCCGGTCTGGTTTTGGGAACCATCTTCACGATCAAGATGGTGGCCTATGTCGGCATAGCCCCAATCGCCGGAGCCTTTGCCAATCGCTGGCCACGCCGGACCATGCTGGTCAGCCTTGATCTAATCCGGGCCGCAGTGGCGCTTTGCTTGCCCTTCGTGACCGATGTATGGCAGGCTTACATCCTGATTTTTGTGCTTCAGTCCGCCTCTGCCGCCTTCACGCCGACGTTTCAGGCCACAATCCCCGACATCTTGCCAGAGGAAGACCGATACACCCGTGCCTTGTCACTTTCCCGGCTGGCCTATGACCTTGAAAATATCATCAGCCCGATGCTGGCCGCGATCCTGCTGACCTTCGTCAGCTATCACGTGTTGTTTGTCGGCACTGTGATCGGGTTTGTCGGGTCGGCCTTGCTGGTCGTGTCAGTCCTGCTGCCCAGCCCGCAACCAACGGCGTCAAGGGGGATCTATGACCGCACCACACGGGGGATGCGGATATATCTCGCCACGCCGCGCCTGCGTGGGCTTTTGTCGCTCAACCTCGCAGCAGCGGCGGCGGGCGCGATGGTGCTGGTGAATACCGTGGTTCTGGTCCGCTCCGATCTGAGCCTTGGCGACACTCAAGTAGCAATAGCTCTTGGTGCCTTTGGCGGCGGGTCGATGCTGGCGGCCCTTTTGCTACCCCGACTTTTGGACAACTGCCCCGACCGCTCGGTGATGATCGGCGGAGCCGCTGTGCTTGTTGTCTCGCTTCTAAGCCTGTCTCTGATGTCACTCATCTACGACACACAATGGCTCCCGCTTCTCGCGGGCTGGCTGATCATCGGGATCGGTTATTCTGTAGTGCTGACCCCATCGGGACGGCTGCTCAAGCGATCCGCACATGCCGAAGATCGGCCTGCCGTCTATGCTGCTCAGTTTGCTTTGTCACACGCTTGCTGGCTTATCACATATCCGCTTGCAGGATGGCTGATCACGGTCGCCGGGCCAACAATGGCCTTTGCTGTCCTTGCATTGCTTGCGGCAATTGGGATGATAAGCGGGGTCATCCTTTGGACGCGGGACGACTCTGGAGCTTTTGAACATACGCATGAAGACCTGCCAGCAGACCACCCGCATGTTCAGAATGGCCGAACACATAGCCACCCGATTGTCATTGATGACTATCATCAGCACTGGCCAAGACTGTGATTTCCAAAAAGCAGCCATCGGAAGACGACCAGTTAACGGTAGCAGAGTCCGCTGAACGGCGTTTCATCCAACAAAATGCTGCGCGGTTCACGAATGGCCGCTTTGACTGGCTGCGTCGCAGCATCGCTCTGACTGGCGAAGGGCAGGTTTGGGCCGCGAGTGCCGATGGCGCTTGCCCGTCGGCTTGCGCTGCGATTGAATGGTGGTGAACCCAGAAAGGTAAGAATTGCAAATGCCAATCTACGAGTTTGCCACAGAAGAAATTCGTCCTCTGATCAAGACCACATTCAGCCAAATGCAGATGCAGGAGCGGCGAGATCTTCAGCGTCTTCTCCGAGCGAACATCTCAGTCGTCGCACCCGACACGCTGGTGATCGCGGAGGAGTTCGGAGACTGGGACGAATCGCGTCGGCGCATCGACCTCCTCGGCATCGACCGCGATGCGAACCTCGTTGTGATCGAGCTCAAGCGAACGGAAGATGGCGGCCATATGGAACTCCAGGCGATCCGCTATGCCGCGATGGTCTCGACCATGACCTTTGATCAGGCCGCCGACGTCTTCGATCATTATCAGGCACAGATCGGCAATTCCGATACCGATGCGCGAGCTGAGTTGCTCGATTTCCTCGGGTGGGAAGAGCCTGACGAGGATGCGTTCGCCCAAGACGTTCGGATCGTTCTGGCCTCAGCCGAGTTCGCTCTCGAATTGACGACATCGGTTCTTTGGCTCATCGAGCGCGGTATCGACATCCGATGTGTGCGGCTCCAGCCTTACAAATACGACAGTCGAGTTTTCGTGGATGTCCAGCAGATCATCCCGCTCCCGGAGATGGCGGAATACCAGGTCCGAGTAACCAAGAAGAAGCGTAAGGAGCGAGAGGCGCGCTCGGACACCCGAGACTGGACCAGCTACGATATAATTCTCGGTGAACGTAAGATATCTGGGTTGCGCAAGCGGCATGCCATCTATCAAACGTTCCGCTACCTCGTCGAGCAAGGCGTCGCCCCGAAGAAGGTTGCAGAACACCTTGGGCGGTCTATTGATCGTGCTCTCGTTTCAGTCAATGGCGAAGTGAGTGCGAACGAATTCTATCTCCTTGCACAAGAAAAGCGGCAAAAGATGGGACGTAGTTTTGATCGCACCCGGTTTTTCTGTGGCGATGAGGAACTCCTCCACTTCGAGAATTGCACTTACGCTTTTATTAATCAGTGGGGCGGATCAAATTGGCTTCAGGCAATGAAAAACCTTCGTGACGCATTCCCTGATCAGAGAATCCAGTTCGCACCATCCGAATAGTAGCGACAACCGTTTGCCTCTTCGATGGGTTGACTTACGGCCCTTATATTTTGCTTAAGTGAATGTCCGGTTTGACGGACCGTACCGCAGCATAGTCTGTTGTAATTACATGTCTCCTTTGGACCGTGTGGACCTGTCGCGCTTTTGTGCCGCCCCAAGCGCTCGTTCAAGCCACTTTCCGTTCGAAAGCGACGGGGCTTTTCCAGCCCAGTGCTGAGTGGCGGCAGCGCGGTTTGTAGAAGCCGTTGATGTAGTCGAAGATCGCCATTTCAGCCTGCCGCCGTGTTTCCCATGACCTCCGCCAGATCAGTTCAGCCTTGATGGTTTTGAAGAACGTCTCGACCATTGCCCGGCAGGCGCATGCAAAGCATGCTGCCGGGAGGGGGCGGCATTATCATAACAATTCCCTTTGCCGCTCATGGACACGGTGAACCCGTGTTGGCGCAGGATCTTCTGATAGTCGTGAGAGCAATATTGCGACCCACGATCTGTGTGATGGACGCAGCCTTTGGGCGGTGAGCAGAATGCTATAGCCATTTTTAACGCCCGGATCGCCAGATCGCGTTTCATGCGATTGCTAACGGCCCAGCCGATAACGCGTCGGGAATGCAGGTCCAGGATCACGGCCAAATACAGCCACCCGTCACCTGTCCAGACGTAACTGATGTCACCAGCCCATTTCTGGTTCGGGCGCTCAGCCACAAAGTCGCGATCTAGCAGGTTTGGTGCAATGTTGAACTTGTGGTTGCTATCCGTTGTGACTTTATGTTTGCGCGTTCGCACCACCGATATGCCGTTCTGGCGCATCAAACGGCCAACACGGCGGTGACCGATATCCAATCCGATCTCCTTCAGCTCTTCGGTCATCCGTGGGCGTCCGTAGCTGCCCAGACTGAGGCGTGACTGTTCCTTGATATGCGCCAACGCAACAAGATCCGATCGCTGCCTGCGGCTGGCTGGCCGACTGCGGAAAGCCCGCAATCCGCGCGCGCTGACCTCCATAGCATGACACAAGCGCTCTGTCGGAAACTGATCTCGGTGCTCTTCCACAAACCTGAACCTCACGGCTTTTGGCTCGCGAAGAACCGCGCCGCTGCTCTGGCCGAGTGGCGCGGTCTCTGCGCAGCCTGACAGATTGAGGTTGCTGAAGAACAGAGACTGGTTCGCATTTGTCTGACAGCACCATTTGCGCCAATCGGTGGAAGTCATGCTGCCGCAAGGATCACGTCCCAGTGGCCCCATAGTTTGGGAAAGACTAATATTTGTCTTCAAAGGGTTAGTTCATGTCGCGACAGATGGATAATCCTTACCAACCCAATGCTGCAATTTGGCTGCGAACTCTTTTTGAAACGCCAGCGGTCCGCTTTTTTCCATATATGGCTCATCATAGATCCCGATGAAGATCGTCAGGTTCAGGAAGAAATGCGCGCCCATTTCAAACAGTGCCACATAGTCGTGGTTGATCAGTGCTTCGCGTTCTTCCGGTGTAAACCCGTTGACAGTGGACATCTCTGCATCGCTTAGCCTTGGTCCAATTGACTGTTCCCATGTTGCGACGAAATTGCGCGGGTCTTCGGTGTACCGCTTAAGGTATTCGGGGTCCCGATCTACGGTAAATAGGAATTTGTTGACGTAATACTTGCTCATGCTGCGGTCTCCTTGGGATACCAAGTAAAGTAGGCTTCCATCGTGTGGAACAGATCATAGTTGTCGACGTAATCCGCGCCTTCGGGTCCGGCCACACCCAACATCAGAATGAAGTTCAGGAAGCCGTGGGTCGCGTTGCCGCTTTTGGCCATGCTTTCGTGATCGACATTGGCAAGGATCGCATCAATGTCGCCGTTGCGCAGCCACTCGATCGCTTGAAGATCGAATTCGGGGTCGGGTCCGGTTTCCATGAACTGGCGCGGTCCGCCAAGTTCCAATGAAAGATGCCCCGTGCCGATGGCCGCAATGCGTTTGTCCGAAGGGTAGGCGTCAATTGCTTTGCGAATTGCCCGACCCAGTTCATAAAAGCGCTTTGGCGACGGCAGCGGTGGGGCGAAAATGTTTGTGTATATCGGCACCACCGGCAGGTCATTGTCGGGGCGTACGGTAATGATAGGGCAGATGATCGAATGGTCGATCTTCAGCTCGTTGGAGAATGCCAAGTCAAAGTCCTGATCCATCAGGTTCTGGTGCATGAAGCCGGACATGTCTTCGTCGCCTTCCAGCACGTATTTCGGAATGCCGAATTCGCGTTCTTCATTATAGAATGTCGCGTCATAGCGTGGCGCTTTGCCGATCAGGAACTGCGGGCAGTTGTCCAGAAAAATCTGGTGGAAGTGGTCCGAGCCGATCATCACCAGAATATCAGGCTTCGTGCGTTCCAGCGTTTCACGGTAGGCTTCGATCTTGCGCTTCCACTCTGGCGCAAAGGGTGGCTGCTCCGCGGGCGGCGCAGTTGTCGCCTTGAGGTAAAACGGGTGGTGGGTCGAGGCCAAGGTGGCAACTAATTGAGCCAAATTATCACTCCTTCATCAATCGGGTGGCCCGGTCGGGCCTGTTCATAAGGTGATCCCGCAGCATGTTGCTGCGGGGATATAGGTCATGCTTTAGGCGAAAAGGTCGCGTTCGACGCCAGCGGCTTCGAACAGATAGTCGCGGCTTGCTTCCAACTCGCCGCGCAGGCGTTCGATGTCAAAGCCCAGAATCTGGCCTTTCCATTTCTTCACCTGACCGGCGACCATAACTGTATCGACGTTGCTACGCTCCATCAGGGTCACAACGGCACCGGGGACATTGTTCAGCGGTGCAACATTGATAGCTTCGGCATCCAGCAGGATGATGTCTGCCTCTTTGCCCGGCGTCAGTGACCCGATCTTGCGATCCAGCTTCAGCCCTTCAGCGCCGCCCATCGTGGCATGGCGAATGGCTTGCATGCACTGCATCAGTTCTGGATATTCCTGACCTGACAGCGCCTTTTCGTTGGCAATCATGCGTTGCAGCGTGATCAAGCCGCGCATCTGGGTAAAGAAATCAGCCGTCATGGTGCATTCCACGTCCGTCGACAATGACGTGGACATTCCCATGTCGATGGCCTTCTGGATCGGCGGCGTGCCGTGGCGCATGTGCATCTCAATCGGGACCGAAAGTGAGATGTGCGCACCGGCGTCCTGAGCGTACTTCCAACCTTCATCAGACATTCCGGTCATGTGGATGAAAATATTGTCTTCGCCGAACATGCCAGCAGCGCCCAGTTCGTCAAAGGTTGGTTGCATACCAAACGTTCCGACCACATGCAGTGCAATCGGCAGGCTCAATTCGCGGCCGATTTTCCACGCTTCTTCGTATCCGGGAAGGTATATTTCGCCGCCCATGACCATTGTTGTCAGTTGGTCGTCGGATGAAAAGTACTGTTCTTTGATGCGCGCAGCATCCCCCGGATATTTGGCGCGATCGCCCCAACCTTCGAAATAGCCAAAGACACCGCGACGACCCGCATCGCGCAGGCCCTCGATGGCCGCGTCTGAATGTTCTGGCGAATGGTGGATCTGGCTGACATCCATGACGGTTGTGACGCCAGCATCAAGCTGCGAGATGCCGCCAAACAGTTCATTGATATAGACGTCCTCGGGACGATAATGCATGGAAAATCCCTGCAGGATCGTCTCGTAATAATTGGATGCATTTGCAGGGCGGCCATCGTTGACAAGAATACCGTTGGACAGTTGGCTGCGCAGGGCGGTTTCGAACTGGTGGTGGTGTGTGTCAACAAACCCGGGCATGACGACCTTGCCTGCCGCATTAATCACGGCCGCGTCGGGCGCATCGATATTGGCACCCACGGCAATAATATTCTTGCCGTCAATCAAGACATCACCCACGGCAAAGTTGCCCACGGCGTCGTCCATCGACATGACAGCACCGCCTTTGATCAGTACACGCCGACCGGGTGTTCCGACGCCTTCGGGCAATGTTGAAGCAGCAGCTTGTTGCGCGTGGGCCGTGCCCGCGATTGAAATACCGGCTGTGCCAGCGACGCCCGCGACGGCGCTTGCCTTAAGAAAGTCGCGCCGCGTGGGGCAGGGCAACTGGGGTTTTTGCGGATCGCAAAGTCTACACATGTTTGGTTTTCCCTCCTGAAAGACCTTCTATTGTCCGATGACCGATGCAAGCGCGGGATAGCGCGTGAGGGTCTCAGCAATGCTGGATGCTACGGCGCGCATTTGCGGTAGCCGTTCGTTGATCAAATAGTCGGCATCAATGATGCCGCTGTAGCCTGATGTATTGAGGGCAGCGATTGTCCGGCCATCCACCGCGCGTATCGGGACGGCCAGCGCGGTGATCCCATAGTCAAGCTGATCTACTGTCGTTGAATAATGCGCCGCGCGCGCGGCATCAATTTCTGCACGTAATGCGGTTGGATCGGTGATTGTCTTGGATGTGAGCGGCGCAATGACAAGGTCGTCAAAATAGGCATCAAGTTCAGCGTCTGGAAGACCGGCAAGCAAGACGCGACCAAGCGATGTCGCGTAGGCCGGGTAACGGGCACCAACGACCGCTGCGGCACGGCGCGCGCGCTGAACAGAACTGTGGGCAATATAGATCACGTCCTTGCCATCGAGCGTGCCAACAGAAGAGGCATCGCCGAACCTTGCCACCAAATCTCGCAGGAATGGCTGGAGCACTTCATCGATTCGCGCTGAATAGTAGAACGCTGATCCCAAGGTCATGATCTTGGGGCGAAGGTGAAAGCGTTTGTTGTTTTGCCCGACATAGCCAAGCGTCTTGAGCGTGATCAGACTCCGTCGCGCAGCCGCTGGGCTTAGGCCGACCTTCCGCGCAATTTCGCTGAGGGTCATTTCGGGGCTGGAGACATCAAAACTTTCAATAATAGCAAGGCCTTTTGCAAGCGCCTCGACAAATTCGGCTGGTCTTTCAAGCTCGTTTTTGTTGCGCTTCTGCGTTGGCTTAGACGCTGCCGGATCCTGATTTTTTCCAAGCTCAAGCATGCAGCACCTTGTTCAAATTCGCCGTCATCTTTGCCTCCCGTTTTTGTTTCAATGAAGTGCCGTGATGTTGGCAGGAAACATGAAGCTTGACGAAACCTTAATTCGCTGCAATTGTTTCGGCAAGAGAAAATATTTTCGGTATGCGAAAAAGGACACAATATGCGAATTGGCAAACAGGATCAGGCTTTAACAGCAATCGCGACATCGGACGTCGATTCGATCACGGTGCGGGGGTATGACCTGTGTGACGATTTGATCGGTCAGATTGATTTCAGTGACTACTTTTGGCTGCTGGTGATCGGTCAAAAGCCATCATCTGCGCAACGCAAGATGCTTGATGCTTGTCTTGTCGCGATTGCGGAACACGGGTTGGTCCCTAGCGTTCAGGCGGCGCGCATGACGTTGGCCGCAGGCCCCGAGGCATGGCAGGGCGCTATGGCCGCAGGTCTGCTGGGCATGGGTTCTGTTGTGGCGGGCAGCACCGAGGTTTCTGGGCAATATCTGGCGCAGGTCATGGCAAAGGCAGATGCCGACGGCACCGACCTTGAGACAGCGGCAATCGCATGCCTTAACGAGCTCAAGGCGCAGCGCAAGAAAGTCCCCGGCCTTGGCCACCCCCAACACAGCGACGGTGACCCGCGTGCCATCAAATTGCTGGATATTGCAGATGATCTGGGTGTGACAGGGAGATATATTGAAACGCTTCGTGCGCTGGCCAAACACGCACCCGGCATCATCAACAGACCGCTGCCAATCAATGTGTCCGGTGCGATACCGGCGGTCATTCTGGATGCAGGTTGGCCGTTGGAGGCCCTGAAAGCGGTGCCACTATTGGCGCGCACCGCCGGTCTGGCAGCCCATCTTTACGAAGAATCACTGCGGTCCATCGGGTTCATCATGTCGCATCAGGCCGATGTGGCGATTTCCTACGATGGTGAGACGTCAAAACCTTCAAATTCAACATCCTGAGGCGGGCATTATGGTCAAAATTCTGAAAAATATCCGCGTCATCGAGATGGGAACATACATTACCGGTCCTGCAGCCTCGATGCATTTGGCCGATCTTGGTGCCGATGTCATCAAGGTTGAAAGACCCGGTTCCGGTGATCCGTTCCGTGCGTTCAAAGGCGGGCTCTATTCACCGCATTACCAGACGTATAACCGTAACAAGCGATCGATCGCGCTGGATACAAAGCTGTCCGACGACCTGGCGACGTTTCATGATCTGATCGCCTCGGCGGATGTGTTCATCCAGAATTTCCGCCCCGGTGTGGCGGAAAAACTGGGTGCTGGAGGAGAGGATCTGCGCAAGATCAATCCAACTCTGATCTATTGCGCGATTTCAGGATTTGGCAAGTCTGGTCCATACCGCGACCGCCCTGCTTATGACACTGTTGCACAGGCCGCGAGCGGGTATTTGCGTCTGCTTACGCCGCCCAAAAATCCACGGGTTATCGGCCCTGCGATTGCCGATGCCGTGACTGGCCAATACGCCGCAATGGGCATTATGGCGGCCTTGGTCGAACGTGGCGTCTCGGGCAAGGGCCGCAGGTTGGATATCTCGATGTTGGAAGCGATGGCGCATTTCAACCTCGACAGCTTTACGCACCACTATTCAGCGGGTGAAGTCATGGGCCCACTGTCGCGCCCGGTTGTGTCCCAAAGTTACACCTTCGAATGCAGCGACGGCAAATGGGTCGCCATTCACATGTCTTCGCCGACCAAGTTCTGGGAAGGGTTCTTGTCTGCGACAGGGCAAGAGGCGCTGAAAGAAGATCCACGATTTGCTGAACGTCTTGAGCGGATCAAACATCAAGACGAGATGATCGAGATTTTGACGCCGATCTTCAAGGCTGAGACGCGCGACACATGGTGTGCCCGCTTTGAGGCAGCAGAGGTCCCGCATTCACCGGCTTATGACGCGGATGAGGCACTTGAAGACCCACAAGCAAAGCATCTGCGCATCGCGGTCACTTCCGAGCACGCCGAGATGGGCAGCTTTACCACGGTGCGCCCGCCTTACAGCTTTGATGACACGCCCGAATATGAGGTTCTGCCGCCGCCGACGCTTGATGAGCACGGCGATGAAATCAGGGCCGAACTGAACAGCGCGCGCAAAGCCAGCTGACACCATTGGGCTACAAGGGAGGAGCAACAACATGAGTGACGTGGACAACCCCAAAGCCGTACCAGCCGCCGCCGTGCGTGAAGCCAGCAGTGCGATGCTGCAAAAGCAGCTTTACGCGATCTTTACGACGCCAACAGACGGGCTGGGCGCGGTTTTTGCCAATCTTGAGGCGCATCTTGCCTTTCAGGTCGGGCTTGAAAAAGACGGCATCATGTATGCGGCAGGGCCCTTGTGGACCGACGACGAAGACCATTGGGAGGGCGAAGGCATGGTCGTCATACGCGCCGCATCGCGCGCGGAGGCCATCGCCATCGCAGAACGCGACCCCATGCATCAATGCGGCGCACGCACTTTCACGGTCCGCCCGTGGATGATCAACGAAGGGTCAATAAGCGTGCGTCTCGACTACTCAACACAGACTTTTGAAATCAACTGAACATCGAGGGAGGAATACGATGAAGACTTTTCTAGGAACAATGACGGCGGTGATCGCCTTTCCTGCGGCTTTGCTGGCGCAAGAGACGATTGATATCACAGTGGCGTCCAGCCACCCAACCGTTGTGCCATGGGTTGGCATGATCCAAACGCATTTCATGGCGCGCACGGATGAAATCCTTGCTGAAAGCGGTGAATATGAAATCGCATGGAACGAAGCCTTTGGCGGCACGCTGTATAAAGCCAACGCAACGCTGAGTTCTGTTGAAGAAGGCATCACTGACGTAGGCTGGGTGTTCTCGTTCTTGGAAGCGGCAAAGCTTCCACTGAGCCAAGTATCGACCAATACACCGTTTGCCACAGCCAACCCGCCCGTCTTGCTGGACGTTATGGAAAGCCTGTTTGAAACAAACGACGCCTTCCGCGCTGAGTGGGAAGATCACAACCTCAAGGTTCTGGGCCTGACCGCAACGGACCTATATGACATCTACACCAAAGAACCACTGACAGGTATTGCCGACATCAACGGGATGAAGCTTTCTGCCCCCGGTGTTCTGGGTAGCTGGCTGCGTGGCACGGGTGCCAACGCTGTCGATGGTGCGCTGACAACATTCTACACGGATGTTCAGACAGGTGTATCTGACGGGGCTTTGACGTTGGCGCTTGGGGCGATGCCGATCAAGCTTTATGAGGTCGCACCTTACATCAACCGCTTCGACGCCGGTGCGGCGTTCTCGGGTGCTGTCGCAATCAACCGCGACACATGGGATGGCCTGCCAGAAGCAGTACAGAATGCGATGATCGAGGCCGGTGCCTACTACACAGAAAGCCACGGACAGGACATGGTGGATCGTCACGAGTTGATGATGAATCTGATGGTTGAAAATGGTGCCGAGCAATCGCCACCAGTGACGATCGTCCAAATGCCTTCTGGCGAACGTCAGGCTTGGGTGGACATGCTGCCTGACCTAGCTGGCGAATGGGCTGCTGCTGTCGATGAGCAGGGCGCGCCCGGTACCGCCTTTTTGTCAGAGTACATGGACGGGTTGCGTGCTGCGGGTGAAACCCCTGCGCGTGACTGGGACAAGTAACGGTCCAGACCTGTGAAAACTGAAAACAAACCAGACAGTGCCCGCGTATCGCGTGGGCACGGCAGCCACGGTATTGCCCGCATTTGGGCATTCGTCGTGGAAGGCCTCGCGGTCTTAGGAACGCTGATGATCGGTGTTCTGATGATCATTATCTGCGCCGATATCGTATTCCGCAACCTGCTTGGCGCATCCTTGCCATTGGTGTCGGAACTTGGGGCATTGGTTCTGGTGATGATCGTTTATCTGCAACTTGCCACGACAGTGCGGGCCGACAGGCTAGCGCGGACCGAGATTTTTCTGCCACCTTTCAAGCGCCGCTTTCCCAAATCGGGCCGTTTGATTGCCGCTCTGTTTGATTTTGTTGGTGCCGCCATGCTTGGCCTGATCGCGTGGTCAACACTGCGAATTTTCGAAAAAGATTTCAGCTCTGGCGAATTTATCGGTGTCACCGGTATCGCGACACTGCCGACGTGGCCATTCCGCGCAATGATCCTGTTGGGCGTGACCGTGGCTGCAATTGAATTCATCGTGCGGGCCGCAAGCAACCTGCGGACGTCCGACACAGGAGCTGACCCCCAATGACCCCTATTGAAATTGGGATATACGCCATTGGCGCGTTGATCCTGTTGATCTACATCGGGCTACCCATCGGTATCGGGATGCTGCTTGTGTCTTTTGCAGGCGTTGCCTTGATCCGGAATGAAGCCGTTGCGACACGGATGATCGGTGCGGTGGCCAACGATTCACTGCAAGAATATCTCTTTGCCGTCGTGCCCCTGTTTGTTCTTATGGGGCTGCTTGTGACGGTGTCGGGGGTCGGTAAGGATACCTTTGACGTTTTTGAACGCTTGCTAAAGCGCGTGACTGCTGGACTTGGTATTGCCACTGTCTTTGCCAATGCTGTGTTCGCCTCGATCACCGGCATTTCCATTGCATCCGCAACCGTCTTTAGCCGTGTGGCGGTGCCAGAAATGACGCGACACGGATACACCAAGAAATTCGCAACTGGCGTTGTCGCCGGTTCCTCAGTGTTGGGCATGATGATCCCGCCTTCGCTGTTGATGATTGTCTACGCGGTACTGGCCGAAGAATCGGTCGGGCGGATGTTCCTCGCCGGGATTGGGCCGGGCCTTTTGCTGGCGGTTTTGTTTTCAGCAACGATCATTTTGTTGGCGAAGACCCAAAAGAACTTTGTGTTTGCCAACACTGAGGACACGATCGAATTCCACGATATTACCGGAGGCGAAATTGTCCGAAAGTCGATACCCATCGTCAGTCTGATGATGCTGGTGTTGGGTGGTTTATACGGCGGGTTCTTTAACCCAACCGAGGCTGGTGCAGCGGGTGCCTTCGGCGCGCTGGTCATCGCATTGCTGCGCAAGTCGCTTGGGAATGGCACGCTTTGGAAGCTGTTGGTCGAAACCGGTCAAATCACCGTATCTGTCCTGCTTTTGATCATGGCCGCGACCTTCTTTAGCCGCATGCTGGCTTTGTCTGGCGTGCCGCGCGAACTGGCGGAATTCTTTCTGTCTGGCCCGGTTGGTCCATTTGGCTTTCTCATTCTGTATCTGCTGATCATCATCGCGCTGGGTTGTCTGATCGACTCGATCTCGATCATGTTGATCATGCTGCCGATTGCCTTGCCCGTGGCCAATGCCGCCGGGTTCGACCTGATCTGGTTTGGCGTGCTGACAGTTGTCGCCGTTGAGATCGGACTTCTGACCCCGCCCTTTGGATTGTCCGTCTACACGATCAAATCCGCTATGGATGACCCTGACCTTAAAGTCGGCCAAATCTTTCGTGGGGCGTTTCCTTTCGTTATCGCCATGCTCGTCTCGCTGGCGCTGATCATTGCTTTCCCTTCAATCGCGACGTGGCTCGCCCGTCTGTAAACAAATAGAGAAGATCACCCATGACCAATCTACTTTTCGTGGTCGGAAGCCTGCGGGCAGCCTCTGCTTCTAAAGCTGCGGCACGCGCGCTTGTTGACCGGCTTGGGTCTGATGTGACCTGCAGCTTCGCCGACATCGGTGGGCTGCCGCACTACAATGCAGATCTGGGCGACGTGCCTGCGGCGACTGGTTTGATCAAGCAAATACATGATGCCGATGGTCTTGTGTTCGTTACGCCTGAATATAATTACAGCGTTCCTGGCGTTCTCAAGAACGCGATCGACTGGGCGTCGCGGCCCGCGTTTGAATCTGTGTTCAAGGGCAAGAAATGCTTTGTCATTTCCGTATCCGGTGGTGCGTTGGGTGGGGTGCGCGCGCAATCCCACCTGAAGTATATCCTCAACGGCATGCTTGCAGAAACCTATACATGCAAAGAGGTCGTTGTTCCCATGGCCAATGCAAAGGTCGACGCCGGCAAGCTGAACGACACTGCCATTCTTGATTTTGCCGAAGAGAATATTCGTGGTTTTCTGAAAAATCTCTGACCCGCGCTGGCGGGGCCAGCCGAGCCTTGCAGCCCACAAACGAATTGCCCACAGAACATTTCAGGAGCTTACATATGGGCACTGTCAGAGCAAAATCG
>NZ_BLWI01000001.1 GCF_013282155.1 Sulfitobacter sp. HGT1 | reverse complement strand
ATACCCGCAACCCCTTTTTTGCACCTGCAGCACCTTTTTTCGTCTCGGTCAGCTTTTTAAGGTTTTGCGTGGTGATTTTTCAGGCAGGAAGACGCCTGCATGTCATTGCAATAGTGACCGACAGACGCCTCCGGCCACAGATCACGCTATACAGCAGACTAATATATACATCAGACGCGCAGATTCGATGCCAGCGATTCCCCCGACAGGCGGAATCAAAACCGGCTGCCGGACATATCCACCCTGCGCGCCGCGTGGCTTGGCCGCCATAAAGGCATTTCGCCGTTTGCTGCCGCCTCGGAAAGCGCGCCCGCATCCGCTTGGGGCGCGTGGAACCACCTGTCAGATGGCCGACGGGCCCGGGGCCTCTTATCCAACGTCACCCAATACACCCATGGCGATTTCTTAACCGTTTCTATACCAACCTCCCTCAGGGTTCCGGCCAGTCAAAGCAGTCAGGGTATGACGTGACCCAATGCACCATATGGAGTTTCAACCGATTGCGCGTAAGTCAACCAAATCGGGCCTTCGTTGGCCAGCTGCATTCAGCCCGCACATCCTTGGAAACAACAAGATACTTAAATAAAATCATTATACCTGCTATAGTGCTTTCACATAGCGTTTATCTGGTGGTGAGGTGACACTAATGACCACTTTAGCTTCAAGCCGGCGCGATCGAGGTCTGCGGGCCCTTCTGGTCGACGACAATCTGGAATTTCGCACAACCCTGACGCGGCAGCTTGAGAAGATGGGGTGTTGTGTTGACAGCTCATCGGAGGCGGTGGGTTTTCTGTCAAATCTGGTGACGTCAGCGTTGACCTATGACTTTGCTGTGGTTGACCTTCATCTGCCGGACCTCCACGGCGACAAGATCATAAGCTGGCTGCGCGAGAGTGAATTGCGAGAAGTGCAATCCTTGCCCGTGCTTATTGTCACTGGGTTTCCCAATGACCTGTCAGATACATTTTTCATTGATGACGTAAAGATCGCCCTTCTGACCAAGCCCTATCGATATAACCAGCTTGTCGAAGCGGTATCCCGGCTACTTGTGCGCGGCGAAGGGATCAACTGAAGACAATCCGTTGTTCAGTTCATCTGCATGATGCCGACCATGTTCCATGCGGTATCCCCCCTGCCCCCGAAATCCCGCCACTTCACCTATGTGACCCCCCCAAGCTTCAGCACCTCCTGGATCGACTGGACCAAATCTGCCCGGCTCACCGGTTTGCTCAGCTTGATGTCGTCAGGCCGAAGGCCGTTTCCGTGAACCATCGCTTCATCGGCATATCCGGACATGAAAATAACCGGAAGGTCTCTCCGAATATCCCGCAGGGCTTTTGCCAGATGCGTTCCCATCAGCTCTCCCGGCATGACGATATCCGTGAGCAAGAGACTGAAATCAGGATCAGTCTGGAAAATCTTTAGCGCTTCATCCCCGTTTGCAGCCAAGGTGACCGAACTGCCCAGCCGTTCGAGGATCATTGCGATGACCTTTGCCACTTGGATATCATCTTCGGCGAGCAGGATCTTAACCCCGGTCAGGGCATCTTTTGTTTCGGGTTGGGCCTTTAGCAGATTGGGCGCGGGTTCATGCTTTGAGGCCCTGAAGTAGATCTTGAAGGTCGTGCCGATATCCTGCTCTGAGTAGACATGAACGGTGCCGCCCGATTGCTTGATAAACCCACGGATCATCGCCAGCCCCAGGCCCGTTCCCCTGCCTGTCGCTTTGGTCGTGAAAAACGGCTCGAAAATGCGGTCCAGAATATCTCTTGGAATGCCATGCCCCGTATCGCTTACGGACAGAACCACATAATCCCCGTGCAACAGGGTTTCATTGGGGGCCTCAATGATGTCGGCGTCTATCGTTTTGTTGGCGGTTTCTATCGTCAGATCCCCACCTTGGGGCATCGCATCCCGCGCGTTCAGAATAAGGTTCAGGATAAGGCTTTCGGTAGAACTGTGGTCGACCATGATCTCCCACAGGTCGGGGGAAAGCTTTGTCCGGATCGAGATGTTTTGCGGAAGGGTGCGATTGATCCAGCTTTGAACACCAAGGATATTCTCGTTCAGGTCAAGCGCCGCCGGCTCTAGCCGGGCTTGTTGCGCAAAGTTCAACATCTTTTTGGTCAGGTCTGACCCGCGTAGGGTCGCTGTAATTGCCGTATCGACAAAATCGGTATGAAGCGGATCATGCAATTCGTCCCTCAACAACTCCAAATTCCCCAAAACGACGGCCAGAAGGTTGTTGAAATCATGCGCAATGCCGCCTGTCAGCTGGCCCACGGCGTCCATCCGCTGGCTTTGAATAAGCGCCTCTTGGGCCGCGTGCTTTTCGGTGACGTCAATCAAGACGCCTTCCAGCTCGTATTCTCCGTCCGCGTTCAAAATGGGGCGACCGCGCTCGAACAGCCAGACCGGTTCAGTAGCACCCTCACGGAAAACGGGGTATTCGAACTCGTAGGGGCTCCCGTTCTTGATGGCTTGGGCGACCTTTTCCTTCACGTTCTCCATGTCGGCATCACGCAACACATTTTGATATTCCAGTCGCGCGGCTGCGGGGCCTTCATCGCCCGGCGATTTAAACCCAAAGAGTTCGTCAAACCCCGCACTTTTGTAGATCGGCGTCCAGTTTTCGTCGTTTTTCACACGATAAAGAGCGCCTGGAATGTTATCCATGAGGTTGGCAAGCTGTTCGCGGCTTCGCTTGAGCTCATTCTTTCGGGTTTCGGTATCCGTCATATCGATCAAGACACCGGTGGTCGCCACGAAACGCCCATCATCACTGAATACAGGCTCGGCCAGTTCATGTAGAACTCGGATCGACCCGTCATCGCGCACGATACGGGTTACCGTCTCGTACCCCGTCGCCATTTGGTGGGCACGTTCAACCACCTTCCGGTAATGCTCTCGGTCATCGGGGTGGACCCAACTCAGGTCTTTTTCATAAGGCGGCACCCCTGGGTCTCGGACCGTATCCTCCGGCAGGTTAAAGGCGACGGTCCGCTCGATCAGTTCTTCGGGTGTGATGCCGTAAATATCGGCCAATTCGGGAGAACAATAGGTAATCCGCCCTTTGACTTCGTCCCAGACCCACGACCCCACTTTGGCAAGCCTCGCGGCGTTACTGTGAATCTTCAGGATGGATTGCAGTTCGTTCTCGCGTTGCAGCTTTTCCGTGATGTTCTTTGCAACGCCCCAATATCCCGAAAATTTATCATTCTCGTCAAAAATAGGACGGCCCGAAAGCTCGCTGTAGATGATTTCACCGCCGCCCAGCTTCATAGAGATAATAAAGTGGTCCAGCTTTAGCCGATTGTCGAAATTCGCCTTAAGGTCATCCCAAGTCGTATCGACTGGCGTGATCCAGTCGAGTTCCCAGATGGGTCTGTTCCAAACCTCTTGGTAATCGCGCCCGATATCCAGATCATGCCCCAAGACCTCAATGACGTCATGGTTTACATCGGTTTGCCACTGCCAGTCAGACACAAGGTTTCTGTAGAACTGGAGCCGCTTCGTCTGGCGGCTCGTCTCTGCTTCCGCCTTGATCCGCTCGCGGTTTTCGAAAGCCAGAGCAATCAGGCTCGCGATCGAACCGGCAAAATTCTGCTCTTCTTTTGTCCAGCTTCGTTTCGGACCCACATGTTCAATGCACAAAACACCGATCATCCGGTTGATATCGTTGATAGGACAATCAAGCATCGACGTGATGCCATACTTCGGAATATAGGACTGCGCGAGTTCCGAACATCTCGGGTCGTTCATGGCATCGTCAAAGCTAAGCTGGATATTGCCTTTGATGGACTGAAGATATTTGTCGGCCTGCCCCGCGCCCAAAACAAATTTCGACTGCGCCACACCATCTGACGCGCTCCATTGCACGACCGCCTTCAGTTCAGTCTCTGTCGCGTTGAGTTCCCAAATGCCAACTCTTTCGACACCCAGTGCTTCAGTGATTGTATTGCAGAAGAATTCGAGCGCTTCGTCAAACTTGAGGTAGGAAAACCGGCGTTCAGCGATCAACTTCCGTAACAGCTCATCATAACGTGCGTTATAGGGTTCCAAAAGATAGTCCAATCATACGGAGTTTCTGGCGACGTGTACGGTTTGGCCCGGTCGATAGCTTTGAACTATCTTTGATCCATCATAACAGATCAAGATAAGTCACACCAATACTTCTGTTAACCCTTTGTGATTACAGGGGATGCTTACTTTTTCAACATGCACAATACTGATGTTTTTTTGTTGCAGATGACCGCCGGGCACGCCGTATCGAAGTTGTAATTCATGCAGGCAAAGCGAACACCGTATCTGGCGTGCTTTGATCCGCCGTCTTAAAACAAGAGGCCCCATAGAATTGGGACAAGCAAAGCTGTGGCCACCGCATTCAAGCCCATTGCGAGACCGGAAAATGCCCCGGCTGTTTCATTGACCTGCAACGCCCGAGCCGTTCCAATACCGTGGCTTGCGGTGCCGATGGCCAGACCGCGCGCGCTCCAATCCGTTACGCCGATCAGGTTCAACAGGATCGGTCCAAACATCGCCCCCAAGATACCCGACACAATGACCAGCACAGCCGTCAAGGACGGCACGCCGCCCAATTCTTGTGAAATGGCCATTGCGACGGGGGCTGTGGCCGATTTTGGGGCGATGGACGCCAGCAATATTTCTGACCCGCCCAACAGCCATGCCGTTCCGACAGCCGTCACAATTGCAACGACCGACCCCGTCAAAAGGCTGATGCCGATTGCCAGCACCGACCCGCTGACCCGGCCCCACTGGCGATACAGCGGGATGGCCAAAGACACCGTCGCCGGACCCAGCAGGAAATGGACGAACTGCGCGCCCTGAAAATATGTGCCGTAATCGGTCTTGGTGAAATACAGGACCGAAACCACCAGAATAACCGCGACCAGAACCGGGTTCAGCAGCGGGTTCCGCCCGCCCTTTTCAAACAGCCAGTTTGCCGCCTGAAACGCAACCAAGGTCAGCGTCAGGTGAAAAAGCGGCGAGGCGTTCAGATAGACCCATGTTTCCTGAAGGTTACTCATCCGCTTCTGCCTTTTTCAGCCACCGCATCATCAGGGCGGTCACGGTTATCGTCATCGCCGTACTTACCACAAGCGCCGCGCCAAGCGGCAGCAAGGCTTCTCCCAGCAGTTTGAAATGCATCATGACACCCGTCCCTGCTGGCACAAAAAGCAGCGACATTGCACGGAGCAGACCATCTGCCGTTTGCCCCAAACCGGCTGGCAGGTCCCCGCGTATCAAAAGCAGAAGAAACAGAATTAACATGCCAAGGACGGGCCCCGGTATCGAGATAGACAGGGTGCCGACGATCAGTTCTCCGACCAGTTGGCAGACCAATATGATTGTCAGATATCCGATCATTACTTCCTCGGGGGCGCTATGGGATTTGGGCTTTTCCCCGCCACGATAACGTTCAACTGCACAATTACGACAGTTATTTCGAAACCTGCCCCTTCCCCTGAAGGCCAGAGGACCGTTTCCGCCCAAAGCCCCCCCGTTCATGCCCATTTCGCACCGCCCGCAATGAGCGATGGACGAAGCACCCGAAATAGCGGTTAAGCTAAGGGTAGCGCGTCAGATCAAAACCGCTTTTGCCCAAGACCGGCAAAGGCGTAAGACCGCAGCCAAGCCCCTGCCATTCCGGCTCCGGATCGCTGCATATTGGAAGGACATCCCATGGCTAAAGGCAAAAATAGTAAAAAAGAGGTCAAAAAACCAAAGCAGGAAAAGCCCAAAGTTCTCGCAACGGCGAATTCTTTGACAGGCAGGCCTGCGATGGCGATTGGCGGCAAAAAAGTGAAGTAACAGCCGATGGCGCATATTGGAATAACACGCTAATCATGCGCTCTGGTTGAGCCGTCAGTTCAACCGGGGCGTATTCCGACCGGGGCGACAGGCCGCATTCATCACCCCCGCGAAACGCAGTGCAAGCGTCCCATTATTCAGATCAGGAGACTGACATGAGCCAAGAAAACGAAAACGGCCCCAAGGTGCATTACATCTGCCAGACCTACATCGAAAAAAAGACCGGCCGCGACGGGCAGGTCAGCCTGAGCATTGATAAACAAATCAAGTATTCCACGTCTCACGAGGCGCAATTACGCGCGGAACGTGAACACCTCTCTGACAGCTGCGTGGGTGTCGATGCCTATTCGGTGACCGAAGATCCCGATTCCGGTGAGGTCAGCGACCCCAGTTTCATCGTCAGGCTCGGGTCCGTGCCTGAAGTAGAGCCGTCTTAAAACCTGCGACAGATCGGGGCCGTTCGGGCATTGCGCATACCATCTAGCCGCGAAAGTTCAGAACCCTATTTCTTCTCAAGGAAGTCGTAAGCCTCGAGAATTGTTGCAGTCAGCCCGTCAAAAAAGCCCGGAACCGCGATTTCGATCAGGCTTTCGGACGTGTCCGCGTCTTCCGCGATGATGTCTTCGGCTGGCTTCACACGAAACTGTGCGCTTGGGGTATTCAGCAACTCGCGATAGCTCGCGCCTTTGCCGTGTTTCAGCACGTTGATGGCAAGATAATATTGGTGGATGCTGTCGGCGAGATCGGCCTGCGCTGCCTCTTTGAGCAACGCTTCCAACTTGCGCGAAAACGGGCCGCGGCGAAAATGGTGCTGCATCCGTGCCTCGAAGACGGTAAAAATATCGACGGCCTCCGCCTCAAGCGCAGCCGTCGCAATGCGAAGCTCTTCAAGTTGGGCGTCAGACGGGGTCTGTCCGTCCGCATGCTTGAGAATTTCGGAAACCTGGTCTTCGTACTTCTTTGCATTGGCTTTCGCGACAGCAACCAGTTCAGGTACGCTCTGTGAAGCTTCCATCATTCATTCTCCAAAAGGTGTCACCTTCCTTTAAGCTATGCTGCCAGGAATGATAGTGCCGGGATTGCCAAACTCGGGTCGCAGCCAGGGGGGGCGGATATGCAAAGCCGGTTCGCCTATGTCGCCCGCCCCGAAACCTATCCGTAGATAGATCTCAGAGACAGCGCATTGAGGCCGGGTTTCACGCGCAGTCATTGCCCGATCCCGCTAGGCTTTGGGATCAAGCTGGCGTCTTAACGCTTCGGCAAGCGCCGAACCGAGCGCCCCGTCAGTGCTGGCCGCGGGCTTTGGGGCTGCCTTGGGCTGGTTTCTGACCTGGGGTTTCGGCGTTGCGGCGGGGCGCGGCCCCTTCGACGGCTCTGCGCTATTGTCCTTGCGCATCGTCAGGCCGATCCGTTTGCGGGGCACGTCGACTTCGGTCACACGCACGCGCACGACGTCACCCGCTTTGACAACCTCATGCGGGTCTTTGATAAACCGATCGGCAAGCTGGCTCACATGCACCAAACCATCCTGATGCACCCCGATATCGACAAATGCACCAAAGGCCGCGACATTCGTCACCGTCCCTTCCAGCGACATCCCCGGTTTGAGGTCGGTAATACTGTCGATGCCTTCGGCAAAGCTGGCCGTTTTGAACGCCGGACGCGGGTCGCGGCCGGGTTTCTCAAGCTCCTGCAAGATGTCGCGCACGGTGGGCAGCCCGAAATTGTCATCGACGAATTGCTCGGCGCGTAAACCGGCAAGCGCGGTTTTGTCGCCCATGATCTCCCGAACATCGCGCCCGCAGGCCTGCACGATCTTGCGCGCAATACCGTAGGCTTCGGGGTGAACAGAGGACGCATCAAGCGGTTCGGTCCCTTGGGTGATGCGCAGGAAACCCGCGCATTGCTCAAAGGCTTTCGGCCCCAGTCCTGCGACCTTCAACAGGTCTTTGCGGCGGGCAAAAGCCCCGTTCGCGTCACGGTGCGCAACGATGTTTTGCGCCAGTGACGGCCCTAGCCCCGCAATATGCGCCAGCAACGGCCCCGACGCCATGTTCAGATCAACACCGACCGCGTTCACCGCGTCTTCGACAACGGCGGCCAAAGACTGGGCAAGCTGCCGCTGGTCAACGTCGTGCTGATATTGCCCCACGCCAATGGCTTGCGGTTCAATTTTCACCAGTTCGGCAAGCGGGTCCTGCAGCCGCCGGGCGATGGATACGGCCCCGCGGATCGACACATCGACATCCGGGAATTCCTGAGATGCCAGCTCCGAAGCGGAATAGACCGACGCCCCCGCTTCGGACACGATCACCGGGGTTGGACGGGCAACGCCATTGGGCAGACGTTTCAGGATATCCGCGATCAACCGTTCGGATTCACGGCTGGCCGTTCCGTTGCCAACCGCGATCAAGGCGACCTGATGCTTTTTGATCAGATGAAGCAGCGTTTCTTCTGCGCCGCGCAGATCGTTGCGGGGCTGGAACGGATAGATCGTTGCGGTGTCCAGTAACTTGCCCGTCTCGTCCACGACCGCGATCTTGCAACCAGTCCGGATCCCCGGATCAAGGCCCAGCGTCGCACGCGCCCCAGCCGGAGCGGCAAGCAAAAGATCCCGCAGGTTGCGGGCGAATACGTCGATTGCCGTCGCATGGGACCGCCGCCGCAAATCGGTCAGCAGGTCCGTGAACATCGACAGGCTCAGCTTGATCCGCCATGTCCAGACGGCGACATCGCGCAGCCACAGATCGCCCGGCGCGGTGCCCCGTATGCCGATTTCTGCGGCAATGATCCCGATCACCCGCGCAAGCGCATCGTCGTCGGCAGGGCCGATATCAACGGTAACGATGTCTTCTTTCGACGCGCGCAGAATCGCAAGGGCGCGGTGTGACGGGATCGTGGCCCATTTTTCGCTATGGGCAAAATAATCCGAGAACTTGGCCCCCACCTCTTCTTTGCCCTTGATGACACTGGCCGTCACATGGGCTTCTTGTTGCATCACCTGCCGCAGGCGGCCCAACAATGCTGCGTTTTCACCCAGTTCTTCGGTCAGAATATCGCGGGCACCGTTCAATGCGTCTTTTTCGGTTGCCACTGCCTCTGACAGATAGCCCCGCGCCAGTTCAACGGGCTCAGCGGCACGCTGGTCCAGAATGGCGCGCAGCAAGGGTTCCAGCCCGTTTTCGCGGGCAATCATCGCCTTTGTGCGGCGCTTTGGTTTGAACGGCAAATACAGGTCTTCAAGCACGGCTTTGGTGTCGGCATTCGCGATGGCACGGGCCAGCGTATCTGTCAGTTTGCCTTGCTCGGTGATTTCACCAAGGATGCTGGCACGGCGTTTTTCCAGTTCACGCAGATAGCCCAGCCGTTCGGCCAGACGGCGCAGTTGCGTGTCATCCAAACCACCGGTCACTTCTTTGCGGTAACGGGCGACGAATGGAACGGTGTCACCGCCATCCAGCAGGGCGACCGTGGCCGTGACCTGTTCGGGGCGTGCATCAATATCGGTGGCGATTATACGGGCAATGCGATCTGCGACGGCGTTCATGACTGGCTCCCCAAACTATCCGGATCGCCGTGATAGCGCCGGAACCCCTGCGCGCCAAGCCCCGGACTTCAATTGACACACCAACATGCGCAGCATTGGGGGGTTCGCCTGACGGCCTAAGGCCGCCCTGAGCTGGGGTATTCACGGCAGAACATGTCGACCTTGGCGCGGTCAACGCCAGCAACCGCCGTGATTTCTTCTTGCTAACCCTGCCTCAGAAACGCCTCGACCGCATCTTTTCGCGGCATTGGGGCGACGGCACCATAACCCTGAGTGGATAATGCCGCTGCCGCATTGGCGTATCTTGCCGCGTCAAAGGCGGTGTCGCCCGCCACCAGTCGCGCAAGAAATGCCCCGTCAAACGTATCGCCGGCTGCGGTTGCATCAACGGCTTCGACCTTGCGGCCCTTGATGCGCTGGCGGTCCTGATGCGTGGCAACCAGCGTGCCTTCGTGGCCCAAGGTCAGCGCCACAACTTCTGCCCCGAGGCCAAGGTAAAAATCCGCGATGGCATCGGGGGCGGTCAGTCCGGTCAGTTGCGTTGCGTCCTCCAACCCGGGAAGGGCGATCGTGCACCGCGCCATTGCGGCATGTGTGATGGCGCGGGCGCGGTCCAATGGCCAGAGTTTAAGGCGCAGGTTGGTGTCGTAAGACACTTGCCCGCCAGCATCCCTGACCAGGTCGATGGCAGCAAACACCGCGTCCGTCGCGCTATCGGATATGGCCTGACTTATACCCGAAACATGCAGTATGTTTGCCGAACAAAGCGCTTTGCATGGCAGGTCATCCGCTGTCATCCGGCTGGCTGCCGATCCTGCCCGAAAATAGCTGAATTGATGGCCGTCAGCGCCGTGGGTCACAAAGTAGACCCCCGTGGGGGCGTCTGTCACCTGCTTCACGGTGGAGGTGTCTATCCCTTCGGCCTGCCAAAGATCCATGAACGATTGGCCGAAGGGATCAGCGCCGACATGGGTGACATAGCCGACGGCTGCGCCCTGCCGCGCGGCAGCGACTGCGCAATTTGACGTATCGCCGCCATGTCCGGGAAGGTAATTGCCGTCAACCTGCTGGTTGAATTCCAGCATCGGTTCGCCAAGGCAAAGAATGTCAGGTGTCATGTTTTCTCGCATTTTTAAAAGCGGCCGCACCCGCAGGTGCAGCCAGTCAGGAGATTGTTATTGCGTTGTGTAGCTGCGACCGACACCGGGAATTTTCCAGATGCGGAAGTTCGGAATTTCCGGGTCTTTGAAATTCATATCGCCATCCACCCAAAGATGCAGGTGGTTCGACACGACATAAAGCGCCTCGTCCGGCCCCCACGCCAGGGTGTCCGGCCAGTTCATTTCAGGGTTATGGGCAAATCGCGTCACACGACCCGTCGCTTCCTCAAAGCGCATCACACCATCAAGCGAAAGCGCGGTCATATAGATATTGCCGGCATTGTCGGCGGTCATCCCGTCGGTGTTTGAGGGCAGCACGGCCTCAACTTTCACAGCGTTTTCGATATCAGTACCCGTGGCTTGCGCATCGCGCATCACAACCGTCGGAAGGCTGTACAGGTGGTTGCCCGTCAGGTTCGTCCAATACAGCGTTTCCTTGTCGCCCGACAATGCGATGCCGTCCGCGCCGGTCTGCATACCACCGTTCTTGAGCACGCTCCGGTTGTCGATGTTGAAAAAGAAGTTCGGCTCGTTGTTGGTGAACTTGCTTTGGTCAAGAATGCGACGGACGGTGTTGGTGTTTGAATCATAGACGATCAGCCCGCCGTGCAGCGGATTACAGAAAATGCCGCTATCTGCGATATAGGCAAAACCGGTGTCATTATCGACGGCCAGATCGTTCAGGAACGAACATTTCTGATCAGCTTCTTCGTTGGTAAAAACATAACGCTGGAGCTCTTTATCCGCCTTTATGTCCCACAACACCAGCTTGGCGTCGCCCGCTTCCATGCTGCCCCCGACATGCCCCTGATCAAGGATCCACATAACGTCGTTGCGGTCGATCTCGAAACCCAAGACCGCTTTGAGACCTGCCTTGTTTGCGATGTAGTTCATTTCTTCGGACGGGTATGCCGCCAATTCCCAGTTGTCTCCGGCTTTGACAAGCTTTGACAGCGTGGACGGGATTTCCTTGCCACCCCAACGGGCGGTCGACACATAGATGTTGCCTGCGCTGTCGATCTTGGCACCCTGCATCAGCGCCGTGCCAAAGATGTCGCTTTGTTCCCAAGCGGTGCGTGTCGCCGCGTCGGTGACCGAGTATGGGATCGCGTTCCATTCCGCGACGATTTCGATCTTGTCCTGTGCGGCGGCTGGCAGGCCGAACGCGAAAGTTATCGCGCTGAGGTGAAGCAATTTCTTTATCATTATCTTGACCTTTCTGTTGGTAGTTTGCGCCGCTGGCCGATGACCCAACCAACGACAGATGGTTTTTTTGATTTTCGTTCAGATACGACCGTATTTCGCCAATCCCTCGCGCAGGGATCCGCTGGCAATGATCAGCTTGGCCTGTTCGGCCTCACGCTCGTCTATTTCCTTGGCCATCGCCAAAATCTCGGGCGCATGATCGCGCGGGATGCAAACAATGCCGTCGATATCGCCAACGATGATGTCGCCGGGGCGCACGATGACATCGCCCATGGCCACCTCGACATTCGACGCCAGGGTCTTGATCCGCCCCAATGTGGTGCCCGGTGACACGCAGCGCGAAAACACCGGAAAATCGAAATCGCGCTTGATCTCGACAAGGTCACGCAGACCGCCATCCAGAACCGCGGCTTCGTGTTTGTTGGCAATGGCACCCGCCGTCATCAACCCGCCCCACAAGGCCACATCGGTGGTGCCGTTGGTCGAGATCACGATGACCGATCCTGCATCCGCCTCGTCAATGGCATCCAATGCATGTTGTGGCGGCAGGAATTCTTCGGTCGGGCCTTCCAACACGGTAACGGCCGGGCCCACGATCTTGGCCTCGTTGATGCGCGGCTTGAAGGCTGCGGGCAGAAATCCGGTGCGGCCCGCGACCTTGTCCACAGCGTCGGCTACCGATGCGGTCGCAACCGTGCGAAAGCCTGCGATAAGTTGTTCTAATGTCATGTGACTGTCCTTTATTGGTTTGTTTGACGGTTGTTGTGCAGATGGCTCACCAACAGTTGACCCAGTTTTCAGGCACGGCCCCGCGCAGCACCCGCTGCACCTCGAGGGCGGCGTTGCGTTGCAGAACCTTGACTGTCCGCTCGGAATACCAGGCGGTGTGATCCGAAATGATTGTGTTCGGTGATGAAAAAAGCGGGTTCGTGGCAGCGATGGGTTCCTGCTCGAAGACGTCGATCCCGGCTCCGAAAATGCGCCCTTCGTGCAAGGCCCGGGCCAGCGCCCCCTCGTCAAGCAGCCCGCCGCGTGCGACATTCACCAGAATTGTCGTCGGTTTCATCAGGGCGATATGCGCGCTGTCGATGATGTGATGTGTCTGCTCCGTCAAAGGCGCATGAAGGCTGATGACATCGGCGCTGCGGCAAATATCTGCCAGGCCGGCCAGTTCCAAACCCGAAGCTTGGGCCGCCGCTTGCGAGAGGAAGGGATCGGTGACCATTACCTTGGCAAATCCCAAAGCGCGGAACTTGCGGGCGGTTTCCAATCCGATGCGCCCGCCGCCAACCAGCCCCAGAATGGCATCGGTCCGGTCAGGAATGATCGCGGCCTGGCCCATGCCCCAAAGCCCGCTGCGCACTTCAAAATCGCGCGTCACCAACCGGCGCTGAACGGCCAGATACAGCGCGACAGCGTGCTCGCTTACTTCGATCTCGGCCCCGTAATCGGGCACATTGGCGACGTAGATGCCGTGTTTTGTTGCATGGGCAAGGTCGATGTTATCGACCCCCACCCCATAACGGACGACGACCCTCAGGTTCGGGCAGGCTTCCATCAGGGGGGCGGTCACGGCGCGTTCGCGGACCATAAGGGCAACCGGGTCAAGCGCCGTGACCTCTTGGACCGCATCAACATCTTCGCCAACAGGAACGAGGTGAACATTGTCATCCGCCAATACGTCTTGTTCCGTCACATAGGCGGCATAGCCCGGTTCAAGAACGGCGATGGTCGATGGTTTCATGATGCGGTCCGTTGTCATCGGTTTATTCCGACCGGTAAGCGGCAACAGCCGCGTCAAGCTTGTCGGGCCACTCTTCGCCGATCTCGCTTACGATGAATGCGCGAACAGCGGGTTGGGCCGCTTCGCGGAACATGGCTTTTTGCTCAGGGCTGACCTGAACGACTTCCATGCCCTTTTCCGACAGGATCGCCGTTGCATTGGCGTCTTGTGCGGCGGTCATCCCACGGTGGATCGTTTTGGCGATCTCGGTGCATTGCAGCAGTGATTTCTGCTCGTCTGCGGTCAGCCCTTGGTAAAAGGAATCTGAAATCAGATAGGCGTGCCAGCTGAAAACATGCCCGTCCAAAGACACATATTTCTGGTTTTGATAAAGCGAGGCATCCACGATATTCGTGACACCGTTTTCCTGACCGTCAACAACACCTTGTTGCAGCGCGCCGGGCAGTTCCGGCCATGGCACGGGTGTCGCCGATGCCCCAAGGCTTTCGACCAGCGCAACCCAAACCGGCGAGGTCATAACCCGCATCTTGAGGCCCTTCATGTCAGCAGGTTCCGCGACGGGGCGCACGTTATTGGTAAAATTGCGCACGCCGTTGTCGGCAACACCCAACATCCGGATACCGGTCTGGGCCAGCATATCCTCGGCCAAGGCCTGCCCGAATTCCCCATCCATCACGGACCAGGCCATTGCCTGATCGTCGAAAAGATAGGGCATCGCGAGAACAGAAAACGGTTTGTAAGCCGCCGAGATCGGGCCGTCATGGATAACCGCCATCTGAACGGTGCCCAGCTCCAGCCCCTCCATAATGTCGGAGCCGCCGCCCAGTTGCGACGCTGGGAACACCTGCACGTCAATGGCAGCTGAAGTCTTCCCCTCAAGGCAGCTTTCAAACGCCAAGCCAGCGGCATGTTTCGGCGCGCTCAGATCAGCGGCTTGGAAATGCGCATATTTCAGGTCCTTTGCCATCGCGCCCCCGGCGGCGGCGATCAACGCGAATGACGCGGTTGTCACAAGAGCATTTGATACGATTGTCATGTGGTTCCTCCCATACATGTCAGTTTGCAAACCCAAAGAAATTGGGCACGAAAGTGCTGATGCCGGGGATGGTAATCACCAGCAGCAGCACAATGAGCTCCGCCAGAAGCAGCGGGATAATGGCGCGGGACAGCGCTTCGATGCGCAGTTGGCCGACCGTGGCTATGACAAACAAAACCGGACCGATCGGCGGCGTGACCATGCCGATGGTCAGGTTCAGCACCAGCATCATGCCGAATTGCAGCGGGTCTATGCCGGCCGAATAGGCAATAGGGCCAAGGATTGGCGTCAGAACGATCAGGGCGGGCAGCGTGTCGATGAACAGGCCGCACACCAGCGCAAATCCGGCCAGAATAAAAAGGATCACCAGCTTGTTGTCGGACATCTGGGTGATCGTCTGTGCCAGCGCCTGCGGGATTTGCAGATATGTCAGCAACCACGCAAAGATCGATGCCATGGCGATAATCAGAAAGACCGAAGACGTCACAATGGCGGCGCGTGCAAATGCGTCGTAAAGCCCGCGCAAGGTGAACGCCCGCAAGACAGCACCCAGAAAAAGCGCATAGGCAGACGCGACGGCACCCGCTTCGGTCGGGGTGAAGATACCGAACAGGATGCCGCCCAGAATGATGCCCGGCATCACAAGCGCAGGCAGCGCCGCAAAACCCGCGCTGCGCAGTTCACTGAAACTGGCCCGTGTGTCGCGACCGCGATAGCCGTTGCGGGTGGATACGATGTGGTTTGCGACCGCCAGCGAGGCCCCCAACAGCAACCCCGGCACAATGCCCGCCAGAAAAAGCCCGGCAACCGTGACGCCCTTGGTCGAAATCGCAAAAATCACAGCGAGAATGGATGGCGGTATGATCGGCCCGATGGTTGCAGTCGCCGCTGACAATGCACCGGCATAGTTTTTCTCGTAACCCGCCTCTCGCATCATGCGCATCACGATGGCAGACGGCCCCGCCGCATCGGCCAGCGCCGACCCGCTGATCCCCGCAAACATGATCGAGACAAGAATATTCACATGGCCAAGGCCGCCGCGCAGATGACCGACCAGCGCATTTGCAAAACGCAGCAAGGCGGTCGTGAGACCACAGGCCGTCATCAGCTCTGAGGTCAGGATAAAGAATGGCACGGCCATCAATGGAAAGCTGTCGATACCGGCAAACATCCGTTGCGCGGCGATCAACGGGTTCAGGCTGCCATCCACATAGATCGCGACAAGACCGGCAAGCCCCATCGTAAAGGCAACGGGCACGCTTAGGATAAGGCAGCCGAAAAACAGCAGGATCAGGGTTTTCGCCATGATTATTGCCCGTCCGTATCGGCCATATGGCCGGCATCGAATTCAAAGTCTTGCGCAACAAAACGCCGGGCAAAAAAGCAAAGCTGGATCAGGAACAAGGCGCAACCGACGGGGATTGCCAGATACGGAATGCCGCGCGAAATGCCGGTCGCCATTGTCTCTTTGTTCCAGCCGAACTGGACGAATTGAATGCCCAGCCAGCAGACCAGGGCCATGAACAAAAACATAACCACGACGACAGCCCAACGCAGGATCAGGGCCAATCGCGGGGGAAGCAAATCAGGAAGGGTGCCGATGGCAACAAGCCGGCCCTCGCGCAACGCAAGGCCTGCACCGCTGAACGCCGCAAGGATCATCAGGTGGCGGGCCGCCTCCTCTACCCATGCAAAGGAAGATCCAAAGCCGTAGCGCCCGATGACGTTGACGAAAACCATTGCAAAGGTGACCGCCAAAAGCCCGGCAACCAAGGCGCGGTTAATCGCAACGATGTATGATTCTATCTGGCGCAAGAACGCTCCTCCCAAAGCTTTTTCCATCTAGCTTTCGCAAACTGGCATACGGTATGCCAGTTGTAAAGTGCCATATTGTATGCCAGTATTTTTGCAGCTAAAGCTAAGTCAGGGAGAGCAGCATGAAATCATTTGACCGGCCCAAGTCGTTAACCGAACTGGTGACTGAAACCCTGCGCGAGTGGATCATTTCGGGGGAGTTGGACTTAGGCAGCCAATTGTCAGAGGCGCGCGTCGCCAAGGAGCTGGACGTGAGCCGGACCCCCGTCCGCGAGGCCATCAACCGGTTGGAGATGGAGGGAATGCTGGTCGTCGAGCCGCAGCGCGGCACCTATGTATTCAACCTCGAAGCGGATGAATTGGCCAAGCTGTGTGATGCACGTGTGTGCCTTGAGACAAATGCGTTAACCACTGCCATCCACGCAAAGCCCGAGGCGCTACATGCGCGTTTGTCGGACTGTGTGAACCGGATGAAAGCCGCGCGCGACAAGGGCGATGACAGCGCATATCTCGCGCTTGATACGGAATTCCATCAACATTTCTTTGACTGCTCGGACAACCGGTTCCTTGATGAAGCATACCAGACAATCGCGCAAAAAATGGCCGCTGTTCGCAACAGGTTGGGACGCCATCCAGAGCATATGGCCAAGTCCTTTAGGGAGCATGGCGTGTTGGTCCAAGCCGTTGCAGACCGTGACCTTGATACTGCGATCGCGACGCTTCGGTCCCATATCGACCGCAAAGAAGGGTCATACTGGGAAATCGTGACAAAGCCCGCAGCAGAGCAGACATAAGCTGACCATCAGTGGATAGCCGAGCAGACAGCGGAGCCCATCGGTGGTGGTGGCTCCGGACACGGATATTTACGTCTCTACCGCCAAGGGACCGCCCTTTGGCAAGTCATTGCAATTGTTAATTCTAAGCATAATACTGGCCAGGCTTTACAACTCAAAGTGGCGCAGCAGGTTAAGATCGATGGGAACAAAATGTCTTCCTCAGATGAAAACAGACTTGGTATCGTTAAACATCGTGACATCTATGATCTAGTTCAGGGGTTTATAGGTCTGCTTTCGCCCGACGGCACTGTCCTGGATGCGAATAAAAGCGCGCTTGATTTGATCGGTGTGCAGCTTGATGACGTTGTGGGCCTTAAATTTTGGACCACTCCATGGTGGCGCGTCTGTCAAAAATCACGCCTCGCGCTAAAGGATGCCATCCGGCGGGGCGCATCCGGTCAACCGTCGCACTTCGAAGCGCGGGTTGGTGACAAAAATGGCGAAATTGTCGACATCAACTTTTCACTCACCCCCATCATCAACAAAGCCGGCGTTGTGGTTTCCCTGGTACCTGAAGGGCATGATATTACAGCAAGAAAACAGGCGAAAACTGCGCTTCAGGAAAGCGAAGCCCGTCTGCACCTGGCCTATGACGCTGCCGAAATGGGAACATGGGACTGGGATTTCGCGGAGGACTACCTGCACTGGAGCGACCGGCAATTTGAACTGTTTGGAATGCCAAAAAAAAGCAGGCATTTGCGTCTCGAAGATGCGCTGACAACCGTCCACCCCGACGATCGTGAACGTGTAAAGACCGCAGTTGCGATGTCGGCTGAAAACGACCTGCCGTTTCGCGAAGAGTTCCGCGTGGTTCACAACACCGGAGAGGTTCGCTGGCTTGTCGGTCAGGGGAACATCCTGCACCATAGTGAAAGCGGCAGACCTAAATCATTGATCGGGGTGAACTACGACATCACCGAACGAAAGCGTCTGGAGATAAAGCTCGCCCAATCCAATTCAGAGCTGGAGGCACGCGTTGCCGACCGCAGCCGCGCATTGGAAGAGGAAATGCGCGAGCGTCAAAAGGTTGAAGGGGCGCTTGCCCACTCGCAGCGCTTTGAATTGATCGGGCAACTCGCGGGCGGTGTGGCGCATGACTTTAACAACTTTCTAGCCGTTATCGGTGGCAATCTCGAGCTTGCGGCGATGCGCACGGCAGACAAAAGGATCGTTGAGCTGATCAATGAGGCGATGGAAGCCGTCGAGGCCGGCGCAAGTCTCAACCGGCGTTTGCTGTCCTTTGCGCGAGAGCACGTTCTTGAGCCTGTGGCACTGGCCGTCAATGACCGGATCACAAAGACCAGACCGCTATTGGAACGAACCCTTGGCGCAAATATCGAGTTGGTCACGGAGCTTGAACCAGACCTGTGGCAGACAACGGCCGATTCCGGAGAGTTTGACAGCGCAATTTTGAACCTTGCCCTTAACGCGCGCGATGCAATGGCGTCTGGGGGCAAGCTGCGCATCTCTACGCGAAATCTGACCCTGAGCGACCAAGATGCAAAGTTCATCCCAGATGCACACCCCCACGAGTATATCGAGATTTCGGTTTCCGACACCGGCGTGGGCATGTCAGCCGATGTGAAAGAAAAAGCAATCACGCCCTATTTTACCACCAAAGAAGAGGGCAAAGGCAGCGGCTTGGGGCTCAGCTCGGTGTACGGTTTTGCCGCGCAGTCCAGTGGTTTTGTCAGGATCGACAGCAGCCAGGGGATCGGCACCACAGTTGCGATCTGGCTGCCGCGCGCGTCTTCCCCCGCAACGGCGAGCAAGGTGGAGACGTCGGTAAACAATCTGCCGCTGGGGCAGCGTGAATTGATCCTGTTGGTCGAAGATGACGACCGGCTCCGCAGAATTACGCATAAACGTTTGGTCGAACTGGGCTATGAGGTGATCGAGGCATCGACAGCCACACAAGCAATCGGGCACCTCGAGGGCAACGCCCCCGTGACCTTGGTGTTTAGTGACATCAAGATGCCCGGGGGCATGTCGGGCTATGATTTGGCAAGATGGGTGCTTGAGAACCGCGCCGGTACGGGGGTTTTGCTCACCTCCGGCTACAATGATTTCGCCAAAGAAGGCCTGCAAGATGTCGAACTGCTGGCCAAGCCTTATACCTTGCCAAAACTGGCCGACGCGCTGCGTGACGCAGTGGCGCAGGTCAACGCCCCCTAGCGCGTGGAATAGCCCCAGATCTGCTCGTGAGGCGAAGCAGACCTGGGGCGTCGTTTTGTCAGCCGGGCTGGTAGGCTTCGCGCAGATCCTTTTTCAGGACCTTGCCGATTTCGCTGCGCGGCAGATCGTCCAGCAAAACGATGTTCGACAAGCGCTGCGTTTTCCCCAGCTTGGCGTTGGCGAATTCAAGCACCTGTTGGGCATCCGCAGTGGCCCCCGCACGCAGCACGACAAAACCAAGCGGCGTCTCGCCCCAGGCATCGCTGGGGATGGCGATGACAGCCGCATCGGCGACATCCCCATGCTGGCGCAAGACGGCCTCAAGATCGGCAGCATAGATGTTGAAGCCCCCCGAGATGATCATGTCTTTCTTGCGGTCCATCAGATGCACAAACCCGTCTTCATCAATCCGGCCCATATCGCCAGACCGGATAAAGTGATTGCCGTGCGCGTCGGTCCAAAGCAGTTCTCGGGTTTTCTCCGGCGCGTTATGATAGTTCCGCATCATCGACGCAGACCGGCCGATCAATTCGCCAAAGGATCCTTTGGGCAATTCCTTGCCCTGATCGTCGATCACCCGCATGTCGACGCCTTCGCCCAAGCGCCCGACCGTGTCCCATTTGTCGGGGAATGCTTCGCAATTCAGCGCGGTGGAAATACCGCCTTCGGTCATGCCGTACACTTCGATCAGGTTGCCGGGCCAGCGTTCCATCACCTGTGCGATCAAGGTGCTGGGCAACGGGGCCGAGGTCGAGAATTTGCACCGATAGCTGGTCAGATCAAAGTCATCGAACGTTGGCTCTGCCATCAGGCGCATCAGTTGTACCGGTACCAGAACCGCGTGGGTCGGCTTTAGATCAGCGCTGAGTTTCAGAAACCCTGCGGCGTTGAACTTTGGCATCACGATCAAAGTCGCGCCCAAAGACAGGGTCGGCAGCATCCCGAACAGCGTGGTGTTGGAATAGATCGGCGTCGAGATCACCAGACGGTCGGCCCCGGTCAGGCCGAAGTTGGTAATTCTGTTCAACTGGCGCGACCGAAAGCGGTGGTCGTGAATGATGCCTTTGGGTGTTCCCGTGGTGCCCGACGAATAGATGATGTTGAACAGATCATCGGGATTCACTTGCGCTGGCTTAGCAGGGGCCGCATCCGCCGCCCATGCCATCAACCCGTCCAGATCGACACTCTGTTTCACAGGCAGACCGCGCCCGATATCGGCCTGCGTCGATGACACAAACAGCAGGTCCGCGTTGCTGTCGGCCATCATCAGCGCCAGCGCGTCGGGTGTGGCGGAAAACGGCAGCGGCACGATACAGGCACCGCTGGCCACCACCGCGCAATACAGCACAACATGCTCGACCGAATTTTCAGACAGCGACGCAACCGTATCGCCCTGCCCCACACCCTGGGCCACAAGCTGCCCCGTGACCTGCGCCACCATCGCCCCGAATTCGGCCCAGCTAATGGTCCGGTCCCCGACGATCAAAGCGGGTTTTTCACCGTGTGTTGCCGCATTTTCCTGAAGCGCGGCCCCGAAATTCAGGAGCTTTTCACCATCAACGACGGGTGGATTGAAATGCATCATACGGTCCTCAATTCATCGACATGGGAAGGATAAGCGAGATGGCCGGGATCATCACCAAAAGCGCCAGAACAACGATATCGATTGCCAGAAAACGCCACAGACCTGCGAAAATCTCGCCGATCTCGACCTTTCCTTCCAGCACGCTTGCCAGCACAAAGACGTTCAGCCCGACCGGAGGGGTGATCAACCCGATCTCGAGCAGTTTGACGATCACCACCCCGAACCAGATCAGGTTCATGTCAAAGCTTTCGACCATCGGGATCATCAAAGGCAAGGTCAGAACCATGATCCCTACCGGGTCAAGGAACATCCCCAGCACCAGATAGATCAGGCAAACAAGAGCGATGAACATCCAGGGCCCGATGCTTGAATCCCCCAAAGCCGAGACAAGGCTGTTGGACAATCCGGTCAAGGCGATCAGCGACACAAAGATCTTCGCACAAGCCGCGATAAAGAAGATCGCGCCCGTGGTGGCCATCGTCTCGCGCAGCATCGGTATGATGTCCTTTACCTTGATAAAGCCCCGCACCATCCCAAGAAGCGTGGCAAACAGCAGCGACAGGGCCGCGGCTTCGGTTGCGGTAAAGATGCCGCCATAGATACCGCCGATAACGACAGTGAAAAGCAGCACAGCCGGCCATGACCGCAATGCCGCCCGGACTTTCTCTTTCATCGAAAAGACCTGATCGGGCACGGGTGCAATTTCGGGCGAACGACGCACCCAAAGCACAATCACCAAAGCATAGCCAAGCATCGACAAAACGCCCGGCAGGAAGCCCGCCATAAACAATTCGCTGATCGAGCTTTCTGTGAAAATGCCGTAGATGATGAACAAGACCGACGGCGGGATAAGCGACCCCAGCGTGCCGCCCGCCGCCACACATGCAGTGGCAAGACGCGGGTCATAATTGAGCTTCAGCATTTCGGGGGTGCAGATCCGCCCCATGGTGGACGCGCAGGCAATGGACGACCCCGAAATCGCTGAAAATCCGCCGCAGCCTGCGACAGACGCGATCGCGACCCCGCCGGGCAAACGCACCAGCCAGACACGCGCGGCCTCGTAAATCTCGGTGGTGATGCCCGCTTTGTACGCCACGTGACCCAATGCGATGAACAAGGGGATCATCGACAGGTCATAGCTGTGGACCAGATCGAAACTGGACGAAAACGCGAGCGACAAGGTTGTCCACATCGCGCGCTCTGGCATGAATGTGCCGGTGCGCGTTGCGAATACGATAAAGATTGCCACGACGGCGACGCCGCCAATGGCATAGGCAATCGGAATGCGTATTGCCAAAAGGAGAAGCACAATCGCACATGCGATATAGCCGATGGTTGCCGGATCCATAATGGTAATTCCTTAAAGTTCTGCCGGTGCCGGCGTACCCGTCACTGCGGCTTTCAGATCGACCCAAAGCACGTGGATCAATCGCAACCAGAATGCGCCAATCGCCAGCACGAACAGGGCGCGGCTTGGCCATTTCGGAAGCAAAAGCTCTCCGCCGTAATGCGCACCGCTTGCGAAATTCTTGGCCAGTTCGAACCAGCCGGCGGACAGAAGGATTGTCACGATGGTCAGACCGATGACGGTGGCCAGCACGGCAATCCAGCGGTTGACCCCGTCGGGGAAGTGATTGGCGATGAATTCTACGGCGACATGCGCGCGTTTCGCCGTGGCTGCGGCCAGCGGAAACAGGATCGCAGGTACCATCAGCTCGCGGACCATGATGATGCTGTCGGGGATGCCGACCATCAGGAATTCGCGGGCGATAATGTTGGCTGTAATAAGCAAGCAAAGCAGCACCACGGCCACCGCTGCAAGCGTATCGAGCGTAAACTCAAGACGTTTCAACATGATGTTCTCCAGTGGAGTATGGATAAACGCTGCCCTGCCCCCCAAAGGGACAGGGCAATCGTCACGCGACCGTGCAGACGATCATTAACGCTTCCAAGGCAGACCTTCGGTCTCCATGACCAGTGTCCACTTGTCCATCAGCCCGTAAAGTTCGGCCAAAAGCGCCTTACCATCGGTGCCAACTGCTTCGGCGTCAGCGTACCAGTTGTCAAACATCGGCGCACCGGCCACGTCCATCGCATCATAGTCGGCATCCGACAGTTTCACGAAATCAACAGCATCGTCGCCCGTCGAAAGGGTCACAAGCGCCTTTGCATCGGCTTCTTCCAGCTTTTCGCCGTAGAAATCCATCATGTCCGGACCGATCCCCAGGATCGCTTCTTGCTGTTCGGGCGTCAGGCGCTCGAAAGTGTCCTTGTTGATGACCGTACCCAGGCTGGTAATCGTCGAATAGCGCAGTTCGGTCATCGTATCGATTTCTTCGTTCAGCTTCGATGCGACAGCGTAATACGCATAGGTAACCGAGCAATCGACAAGGCCGGTTTCCATGGATTGGTAAACATCATAAATCGGCATGCTCACCATATTGCCACCCAATGCGGCAAGCACGTCACCGGACGAACCGGTATGGGCAATCTTGGCCCCCTTGATATCCTCGATCGACCGGATGCCATCGCCGCGACAGGCCAGAATGGCCGGCGACAAGGAAAACGGCGCAAGATAGACAAGGTTCATCTCGTCAAGGCGCTCTTGAATGCGTTCATTGGTCGTGAACAATTCATAGACGGCCTGCATCATCACCCAAGGGTGACCGGGCTTGTTCAAAAGCAGACCCGCCATTTGCAGCTCGGGGAATTCCGAGGCGACATAGGCCCCGATCAGCACGCCCATGTCGGCAACACCAACCGAAATCGACTGAAGCGCGGCATTCGTCTTGAACAGGGCTCCGCCCCAGTTCTGCTCGACCTTCACTTCGCCATTTGTGCGCTCGGCGATCTGATCTGCGATGTAGTTCACGGCCTCGGCGCGCACGCCGCGGTTCGGGCCAGGTTCGTTTGCGATCAGCGTCGTTTCCGCGTGGGCCGCCATGGCCAAAACCGAAACTGATGCAGCCATTACGGCCCCTAGAATAGATTTCTTCATAGTCTCTCCTCCCTTATGTTGCGGGTATGATGTCACCCGACTTGTATTAAATATTAAATAGCATGGTAACTATTATCTAGCAATCTATTTATTCGGACGCCTCCCAGCAAAGCCCGCTAAATAGTGTCAGTAGGTGCTAAGCGTTTTGTCCAGTCGCTGGCGTGCCGCATCAAATTCACGCTTGAGCCGGGCGACCATTTCCGACGTTGGTACCACATCCGAAACCGCGCCAATGCCCTGACCCGACCCCCAGATCTCTTTCCAGCTTTTGGGTTTTTCGCGATCTTCGGCAAAGTTCATTTTGGACGGGTCGGACTGTTCCAACGCATCCGGATTCATCCCCGCTGCCGCGATTGACGGTTTCAGATAGTTGCCCCAAACGCCGGTAAACAGGTTTGAATAAACGATGTCGTCGGCACCGCTCTCGGCGATCATCCGTTTGTAGCCCTCAGCCGCATTCGCCTCATCCGTGGCGATAAAGGCCGAACCTGCATAGCCGCCGTCCGCCCCCATCGCGAGCGCTGCCAGAATGGAATCACCCCGTGCAATCGCACCGGACAGAAACAAGGGGCCATCGAACCAGCTGCGGATTTCTTGAACCAACGCAAAAGGCGACAGCGCACCGGCATGGCCACCGGCACCGGCAGCCACAGCGACCAGACCGTCGGCCCCTTTTTCGATGGCTTTATGGGCAAAGCGGTTGTTGATCACATCGTGCAACACAACACCACCGGCGGAATGTGCGGCCTCGTTGACCTCGACCCGCGCCCCAAGCGAGGTGATCCAAACCGGCACTTCGTGCTTCACGCAAATCTCGATGTCACGATCGAGCCTGCTGTTGGACTTATGAACGATCTGGTTCACGGCATAAGGTGCGGCAGGGGAATCCGGGTTCTCCTGGTTGTGGCGGTCCAGCGCCTCTTTGATCTGCGTCAGCCAGGCATCCAGACTGTGCCCGTCCTTTTCGCGCGCATTCAGCGCAGGAAAAGACCCGACAATGCCCGCCTTGCATTGCGCGATGACAAGATCGGGGTTCGAGATGATGAACAAGGGGCTCGCAATCAGCGGCAGCCGCAGGTTTTGTAGAATTGCAGGCAAAGTCATGAGGTTTCTCCCTTATGTGATTTACGTCACCGCGCCGCCACTAAAGAGCGCGTCGATTTCATCGGCAGCCAATCCCAAATCCGTCAGGATGGCGCGGCTGTCGGCACCGGGGGCGGGCGGCGTTGTGGGCAACGGGGTGTTGGCATCGGTGAAACGCGGCGCAGGCATCGGCTGCACCACCCCTTCCGAGAATATCCCGCGGGCTTGGTTGTGCGGATGGCCGGGGGCTTCGGCCGGGCTTAGAACCGGGGCGAAACACGCATCGGTATCTTGCAACAGGGCAACCCAATGATCGCGGGGCTGGCTTTTGAAAACCTCGGTCAGCCGGGCACGCATCGCAGGCCAGGTGCCCCGATCCGCGCGGTCGCCCATTTCCTGCGCCGTCAGGCCAAGCCGGTCCAGCAACACCGCCCAGAACTGCGGCTCAAGGGCACCGATGGTCACCCATCCGCCATCCGCACATTCATAGACGCCATACCAAGGCACGCCGCCATCCAACGCATTGGACGCACGTTCATCACGCCACAGCCCCATGGCGCGGCGGCTGTAAATCATGCTCATCAGCGCGGCGGTGCCGTCAACAATCGCCGCATCAACAACGTCGCCCGAACCGGTTCTTGCGGCCTTAAGCAGCCCCGTCACCATACCAAAGGCCAGAAACATGCCACCGCCGCCGAAATCACCCAAAAGGTTCAACGGAAAGCTCGGCGCACGGCCGGCTTCGCCAGAGGCCCAAAGCGCACCAGACAGGGCGATGTAATTCAGATCGTGACCAGCAGTTTTGGAGACCGGCCCCTCCTGCCCCCAGCCAGTCATCCGACCATAGACCAGACGCGGATTGCGGGCGCGGCAAACGTCAGGGCCAAGGCCCAAACGTTCCATCACGCCGGGCCGGAACCCTTCGATCAACCCGTCTGCCGTTTCGACCAGACGCAAGGCCAGATCGACAGCACCGGGTGTCTTCATGTTCAGCGCGATGGACTTGCGCCCACGGGCAAGGAAATCCAGCTCGTGCGCGCCTTGCCCTGTCGGGGATCCGGCATTGGGGCGTTCAATCCTGATCACTTCGGCCCCCATGTCAGCAAGCATCATGCCCGCAAAGGGACCGGGACCGATGCCGGCGAATTCAATAATGCGCAGCCCCGCCAGCGGGGGTGCGGATGCCTCTTGCTGCATCTCACGGGTCCTTTCAGGAATATTTAACCAAGCGCGGGAAACCCGCTGCTTGTTTTTATCGCTTGCTCAAGCCGCGCCGCAGATTGTTGCGCATCTTGCGCAGCACCTTGAGGGTCGTCTCAAGCTCGGCTTCCGAGATGCCTTCGTTTGCGATCTCGTCCACCTCAAAAATGGTGCGGGTCATAATCTTGACCAGCGACTTTGCTTGGGGCGTTGCGTAGACACGGTTGGACCTGCGATCTTCGGGGTCTGCACGGCGCTCGACATAGCCGCGCGCCTCGAGCCGGTCGATCAGCTTGGAGGTGGTAACCGTTGCCACCTCGAGCCGTTCGGCCAGTTCAGACTGACGCAAGCCGTTCTCGCGCACCAGATGCACCATAACCCAGCCTTGCGACATGGTCATGTCATGGGGCTTCAACATCGAGTCGAACAAGATCGCACGAAAACGCGCGATATCCTGATAAATAGGATTGTTATCCTCGCTCAACGAAGTCTGTTTGTGCACTGGTGTCGCAACTTCTTCCAAGCTCAGCATACCCTTCTGTCTATCGGCGTCCAAAGTCCGTACGCCAGTCTAGTGCTTTTGACCGCTCTCGCCAACCAAATCAAATCGGATCCCACGTAAACACATCGCTGGACCGGTCAAGATCGTAAAAATCGGCCTTCATCGCTGGCAAGGCATGATCACGCACTGTCTCTGGTGTCCAGCCCTCTGACCGGTGCACCGACCGGATCGGACGTGGCTGGGACATCAGGAAAATCTCGTTGTTGCGGATGCAAAAGATCTGACCTGTCGTGTCACAGGTCGGGTCGGCCAATGCCACACAAAGCGGTGCGATCTTGGCTGGTGTCATTTCCTTGATGCGCTCGACACGGGCTTTTTCAGCGTCGGTCTTGGCCTGAATGGTGCCAATCAGGCGCGACCATGCAAAGGGCGCGATACAGTTGGACCGCACGTTAAAGCGCGACATATCCAGCGCCAGTGATTTCGACAGCCCGACGATCCCCATCTTGGCGGCGGAATAGTTGGCCTGCCCAAAGTTCCCGATCAAACCGGAGGTCGAGGTAAAGTTGATAAAGCAGCCCGACGCCTGCATCTTGAACTGCGCAGCCACGGCATGGGCCATGTTAAAGCTGCCCTTGAGGTGAACCGAGATCACCGAATCCCAATCGTCTTCGGTCATCTTGTGAAAGATCACGTCGCGCAGGATGCCTGCGTTGTTGACGATCACATCGATCCCGCCAAACACATCCATCGACTGTTCAACCATGGCTTTTGCATCTTCGGGCTTTGCCACGTTGCCAAAATTGGTCACCGCTTCGCCGCCTGCCGCGATGATTTCATTCACGACCTCTTGCGCCGGGGTCGCATCCGCGCCTGCGCCATCCGATGCCGCACCCAAATCGTTTACGACAACTTTTGCACCATGGCTGGCCATCATAAGCGCAATATCACGGCCGATGCCACGACCTGCCCCGGTTACGATGACTGACTTACCTTCCAACATACCTGTCTCCTCCAGATGATTTATGGCAGTTATAATTAGCTTGATTATAATATGCAAGCTAATTAGACTTTCCTCATACCGTCAAAGTTTTTGACCCACGACATGAGGGAGGAACCACACGATGTTCAAGCGCACCGTATTCAATGAAGACCACGAGATGTTCCGCGACCAGGTCCGGCGCTTCGTCGCCGAGGAAATCACACCGCACCACGCGCAGTGGGAAAAAGATGGCCGTGTCAGCCGCGACGCCTGGCGCAAGGCCGGGGAAAACGGTCTTTTGTGCGCGGCGATGCCCGAAGAATATGGCGGGGCCGGTGCCGACTTCCTTTTCTCGATGGTGGTGATGGAAGAACTGGCCGCCGCTGGTGCGATGGGGCCTGGGTTTTCTCTGCATTCCGACATCGTGGCCCCCTATATCCTGCATTACGGCAGCGACGCGGTGAAGCACGAATGGCTCCCCAAGATGGCCGCAGGCGAGGCGATCGGTGCCATCGCCATGACCGAACCGGCTGCCGGATCGGATGTGCAAGGCATCAAAACCACCGCGATCCGTGACGGCGATGATTACGTCATCAACGGCCAAAAGGTGTTCATTACCAACGGCGGCAATTGCGATATTCTGGTCCTTGCCTGCAAGACCGATCCGACACTTGGCGCAAAGGGCACGTCGCTGCTGCTGGTTCCCGCTGATACGCCGGGCTTTCGCAAGGGCAGCCAACTGTTGGAAAAAATCGGCTGGAAGGCGCAGGACACCGCTGAACTGTTCTTTGACAACGTCCGCGTCCCCGCAACCAACCTGCTGGGGGCCGAAGGACGTGGTTTTTACCAACTGATGGAGCAGCTTCCCCAGGAACGTCTGTTGCAATGCGTCCGCGCCACCGCAGCACTTGAGGCCGCGCTGCAATGGACCATCGACCACGTCACCGAACGCAAGGCCTTCGGCAAAACCATCGCCGATTTCCAGAACACGCGGTTCAAACTGGCCGAGATCAAAGCCCAATCGGTCTTGATGCGCGTGTTCACCGATAAATGCCTTGAACTGCATGTGGCGGGGGAACTGGACGCCGTTGATGCCGCGATGGGCAAGATGCTGACCTCGGAAACCCTGTGCCGCTGTCTTGACGACTTGCTGCAAATGTTCGGCGGCTATGGCTATATGTGGGAATATCCGATTGCCCGCGCATGGGCCGATGCCCGCGTTGGCCGCATCGCCGGTGGGACCGGCGAAGTGATGCGCGAGATCATCGGGCGTTCGGTGCTTGGAGGACGGAAATGATCCGTTACCCCGATTTCATACGCAAATACGCGTATCAACGCCCCAACTGGCGCGCCACCCATTTCGAGGGCCGCGATTACAGCTGGGCACAGATGAACCGCCGCGTGCATGCCATTGCCTGGCAGTTGGAAAAGCTGGGCGTCAGGCCGGGTGACCGTGTTGCCTATCTGGGTCTGAACTCGCATTGGATCGTCGAGATGTACGTGGTTCCGTCGATGATCGGCGCGATTTCGGTGCCGATCAATCACCGTCTGTCGGTCGAGGAAATGGTCGGCGTGATCGGCGATGCGAGCCCCGCCATCTTGATCTTCGACCGTCATTTCCGTGAACAAGCCGCTGACCTGTTGGCGCTATGCCCGTCGCTGCACACGCTGATCCTTGCCGACTGGGATCAACCGGCCGACGATCTGCCCGACGGCACGCTGCACTATGACACCCTGATCGCCGAGGCCCCCGAAGTCGCCGACGATGCCTTTGACGAGAGTGCCAGCCGGTCTGACGACACGATGATCCTGTTCTATACGTCAGGCACCACGGGTCAGCCCAAAGGCGTCATGCTCAGCCATTCGAACTTTCTCGTGAATGCCACCGGATCGGGCCATCTGTATGGCTACCGGCAGGATGATGTTTTGCTGCTGTCGGGGCCGTTGTTCCACCTTGGCACGGGCAGCCGTGTGTTCACGGCGCTGGCTTACGGCACCACGATGGTCGTGCAACCGAAATTCGAAGTCGTCGATACCCTGCGCATGATCGAAGCGCAAAAGATCACCACGATGACCATGGTCCCGACCATGCTGAACATGGTGATGAACCATCCGCGCTTCCCCGAGTTTGATTTTTCGTCGATCCGCGTGCTGACATATGGGGCGTCCCCGATGCCCGTCACCTTGATGGAGCGCGCGATTGCAGCCATTCCGGGCATCACCTTTTGTCAGGGCTATGGGCTGACCGAAACATCGCCAGTCCTGTCGGTTCTTGAACCGGCGGATCATATTCCGGGCAATCCGATGCTGGACAAGCTCAGCACCGTGGGCCGCCCGATTCTCTATTCGGATTTGCGCATTGTGGATGCCGACGACACCCCCGTGCCTGTCGGAATGCCCGGCGAAATTGTGGTGCGCGGGCCGCAGGTGATGAACGGCTATTGGAACCGCCCCGAAGAAACCGCCCATGCCATGCGCGGCGGGTTTTTCCACACGGGCGATGCGGGCGTGATGGACGCAGACGGCTATCTGACCATCGCAGGCCGCACCAAGGAAATGATCATCTCGGGCGGTGAAAACGTCTATCCGATCGAGACTGAAAACGCGCTGAGCAAACACCCAGCAGTCGCGCAGGCCGCCGTTTTCGGTGTGCCGCATGCGAAATGGGGTGAAATGGTCTATGCCGCCGTCGCCCTGCACGATGGCAAGACCGCAACCGAAGCCGAGCTGATCGCCTTTTGTCGCGACCGCATCGCCCATTACAAGGCCCCGCGCGGCATGACCATCTGGCAAGGGCAACTGCCCCTGTCCGCGACCAACAAGCTCGATAAAATGACGATCAAGGCACAGGTTCTGCAAAGCCTGGGGTCCGAAGACACAAAGGAAGCTGCGACATGACCGACGCTTTGCAAATCACCCGCGATGGCGGCGTCGTGACGCTGACCATGAACGAACCCGCCTCTCGGAACGCCTTGTCTGACGCAATGCGCGAAGGTCTGTCCAGCGCCGTGCAGGACCTGTCGGTCGATGCCGATCTTCAGGCCGTCATTCTGACCGGAACAGGCGGCGTATTCTGCGCCGGCGGTGACCTGAAAAAGATGCTGGCCAACCACAAGGCCGGGCTGGTGACAGGGGCCGAAGACATCCTGCCCCGGATGAAATATCTGCATCGCTGGATCACGCTGCTGCGCGACTTGCAGGTGCCTGTCATCGTCGCGGTCGATGGCCCTGCCTATGGCGCGGGTCTGGGTCTGGCGCTGACCGGCGACATTATTCTGGCGTCCGAGAGGGCGAGCTTCAATGCGTCCTTCTGCAAGGTCGGGGCGGTGCCGGATGGCAACCTGTTCTATTCGTTGCCGCGGATGATCGGCCTGCAACGGGCGCGTGAATTGTTCTACACGGGCCGCACCGTTCACGCAGAAGAAGCCCAACGTCTGGGCATCTGCATGGAAGTGCTTGCCGCAGATGACCTTTTGCCCCGTGCCCAAGCGATTGCGCGGATGATGTGCGACACCTCGCGCACCGCCTTTGCGATGACCAAGGCGATTTCGGCACGGTCGATGGAACTGGACAGCAACGCGTTGCTTGAGCTTGAAGCACAGGCGCAAGCCATTTGCCTGTCGAGCAGCTATCACAAAGACGCAATCGACCGCTTTACCAAGAAGCAGGCCCCACGCTTTGACTTCCGCTAAGCGGTGCATGTGAGACGCATTAGGGCCACGGATTTCCCCGTGGCCCTAATGCAGAAGTTGTTTATCGGTTCGCAAAGGTTCCTGTTCGGGTCAGCCGTTCAGGTCAGAACCCCGTCCCGTTCCAGCGCATCAATCTGCGCTGCATCCAGCCCCAGATAGTCTGCCAAAATCTGACGGTTATCCCGCCCGTATTCCGGTGCCGCGCGCCCTGTCTTGGCGGGCGTCAGACCCAGTTGAAAACGGCAGGCCTCGTGATGGGCCGGCGTGCCATCGGTTCTCGGCAAGGTCTGGAAATGCCCCCAAGCGCCAAGCTGCGCATCGGCTGCCAAATCCGCAGGCGACGCGACAACATGCGCCGCCACACCCCGCCCTTGGAGGCGCAACTCCACCGCCTCGGGGGGTTGACCCCGACACCAATCGGCAAGGATCGTGTCAATCTCCGCCTCGACCGCGCGGCGGCCTTCCAGCGTCTCGAACGCCGGATCAGCCAGCGCCGCCAGCCCGGTTTCGTCACGCAGGGCGATCCATGCGGCGTCTGATGTGGCAGATACGGCAACCCATGCAGTTTCGCCCTCGGGCGCGATGCAGGGGTAGACTTCGTTCGGGACGCAGTGCGGATCGCGGTTGCCATCCGCAACCGGCACCCGTCCGGTCGCGGCATAATCGGCAAAGGCTTCGGCAATGAACTGCATCCCCGCCTCGGCCTGGCTGACATCCAACTGCCTGCCCCTGCCTGTCAGGCGCTTCACCTCCAAGGCTGCCAGCAAAACGGGAAGGGCCAGACGCGGGGCCACGAAATCGGTGTAGGGTCCGTAGGGGCCAATCGGGGCCGATACATCGCGACCGGCAAGCACCTGAAGCCCCGACATTGCGGCACCGATATTGCCGAAACCCGCCAAGGCAGACCAAGGCCCCGACTGCCCCATCAGCGATGTCGACAGCATGACCAAGCCCGGATTGTCCCGGGACAAGGTGTCGTAATCCAACCCCCATTTGTCCATCTGACCGGGGGCAAAGCTTTCGACCAACACGTCGGCTTTTCCCGCCAGTTCCTTGACCAACGCCCGCCCTGCATCCTGGGACAGGTCAAGCGTCAGACCCGACTTTCCTGCATTGCAGTTTTCATACAACCCCGACCGGTTCAGATCGCGCACCCCTTCGGGATAAGGGCCGGTCAAACGCGCAACTTCGGGTTTGCGGGCGCTTTCGACACGGATCACCTGCGCGCCGAAATCAGCCAGATTGCGCCCAATCATCGGGCCTGCGACCACCCAGGACAAATCCAGGACGGTGATATTTTCAAGGGGCCGCACGACTTTGGTCACCGTGCGGGCCACGGCAAAGGGTCTGACGGCATCACGATTGGCAAGCCAACCTGCCTCGACCTCTGCACCGCCCTCGCCCAGACCAGGTGCGGGGCGCAGCGGGGCAAACCCTTCGTCAAAGCCAAGCGCAAGTTTTCCCGGCAAGGACAACGCGCCGACCTGTTGCAAAAAGCCGCGCGCCTTGCCGTGGGGGCTGCTGGCCAGATCCGCGACGGTCATGATGGGGGCCAGCATCAGACGGTGCTGCAACGCCATCTCGACGGCTTCAAGCTTGGTCATGGTGGCAAGGAAATCGGCGACCTCCGTGCGGGCCTGCTCCATTTCCTCGTCCGTGATTTCATCGTTTTCGATCTTGGGAGGAAGCGTGACCCAATCCCACGCGGCGAATTTGGGCGAACAGGCCCCGCGCGCGGCCATCAGCGTAAACAGCGCATTGGTGAACCGCCCCGCCGCCGGACCAAGGGCAAGGTGCATCTCAACGATCCCGTCCTTGACCGGCCATTTCGACCGCTGCGTTCGTGACCCCGACCCTGACAGGTCAAGCTCGCGCTTCTTCTTTGATTTCACCTCGGCGCGGAAGACGTAATTGGGGTGACCGATCACCGACGCCATCGACAAACTCAGGGTGCATTGCGTGGCCGACGCCTGTGCGCTGGTCACGACCCGCTGGCCCTGCCCGCCGCGCCTGCGCGCCTCAAGCGCGACCATGATCCCGCAAAGCGCATCTGCCGCCGCATGATGATAGGCTTGCGGCAGGGTCACGCGGGTCGGGATACCGGCCTGACTTTCGGTTGGCTTAAGCGGCCCGCCCGCAGCCCAAAGCGTGAGATCGCTATCGGCATAGCCCGCTTTCGGCCCGTCCAGACCAAAGGGCGTCACGATGGAATGCACCACACCGGCGTTGGCCTGCAAAAGCGCATCCGTGTCCAAGAATACGTCCCGCCCGGGCACTCCGCTTTCCAGAACCACATCGGCAACAGCCGCAAGCGCCATCAGCCGCGCGGGGTCGCTGTCACGGTCCAACACCAGCGACCGCCGCCCTGCGCCATAGGCGGCCCAGAACAAGGACGCCCCGTCCGTGTCAAATGGGGCCATGGCGCGGGCAGTCGACCCTGTGGCGGGTTCAACCTGAAGCACATCCGCGCCCATGCACGCCAGCATCCGCCCCGTCAAAACGCCGCGCTGGTCGGTCAGATCCAGAACCCGCAGGCCCGCAAGCACCCCTTTATCCATCAATAAACGCCTCCATCCGTGTAGGCATGGGGTTCAGGATAGCACCGCCATCCACAGGGATCACAGTGCCGGTAATATATCCCGCCCTGTCCGAGCATAGAAAATCACACAGATCAGCCACGTCTTGCGTTGCCCCCATGCGGCGCAGCGGAATGGACTGTATCTTGGCCTCCAGCGACGCGGCATCGGGCATCAATCGTTTGACGCCTTCGGTGTCGCCAATCGGCCCCGGCACGATGGAATTCACCCGCACACCATGAGGGCCCCATTCCAGCGCAAGGGTTCGTGTGAGCATGTCCACGCCTGCCTTGGCCGCGCAAACATGGGCCTGCCCGATCATCGCGACACTGGCCTGACCGGCAGACAGGTTGATCACCGCGGCCCCCGGTTTGCGCAGATGAGGCCACGCGGCGTGCATGACGTGATGGGTGCCCAGAACGTCAATCTCCAGCACCGCGCGAAACCCGTTCGACGAAATATCCGCCGCCCTTGCGACAAAGTTTCCGGCAGCACCGGACACCAGAATGTCGATCAGTCCAAAGGCATCAACACATTGGCCAACCGCATCCGATACCGCGTCAGCGCTGCGCACATCAGCCGAACAGCCCTGCGCCTCTGCCCCCAAGCCACGCAACTCGGCAACCGCCGCGTCGACCTTGGCCGGATCGCGCGAAAAGACAAAGACCTTGGCCCCTGCCCGCGCGAAATGCCTCGCGATGCCCAGATTGATGCCACTGGTGCCGCCCGATACGCAAACCGTCTTTCCGGCAAAGCTCACCACTGGTCCTCCGTCGTCAGAACCGCCGTTGACGCCGCCGAGAACATCCCCCCGACCCCGTGTACCAAAGACAACTTTGCGTCTTTGACCTGCGCTGGCGACACGCCGCGCATCTGCCGCACGCTTTCTTGCAAGGCGAACATCCCGTACATGCCAGAGTGCATATAAGACAACCCGCCGCCATTGGTGTTCAACGGCAATGCGCCACCCGGGCGGGTATGACCCTCGGCGATGAAAGCCCCGCCTTCGCCCGGTTTGACAAAGCCAAGATCCTCAAGCCCGTAGATCGGGAGATGCGCAAAGGCGTCATAGATCATCAGGTGATCGACATCCGAATGGGTGATGCCCGCACTCTCGAACGCCATCTTGCCAGAGACGCGGAAGGCCTTGGAGGACGAAAAGCTTTCCATCTGCGAGATCATCGGCCCTTCGGCGCTTTCGCCGCCCATGCCGCGTAGGTAAACCGGTTTGGTCGGGAAATCCTTGGCCCGTTCCGCGCTGGTCAGGATCAACGCGCCGCCGCCATCGCTGACCAGACAACACATCAGTTTGCGGAACGGATATGCGATCATTTTAGAGTTCAGAACATCATCGACCGTAAGCGGGTCATGTGCCGTTGCGCGCGGGTGAAGTGCGGCCCATTCGCGTTGCACCACGGCGACCATCGCGATTTGTTCCACGGTCAGACCATCGTCTTTCATCTTGCGCATCACCGGAAGCGTGAAGCGTGATGGCGGGAACAGCGGGCCGTAGATCGATTCAAATTCCTGCTGCTGCATCGACGGGAACAGCGGGCGATGGCTGCGATTGTTAGACCGCCCGCTTTCGCCGTGGGTGATCAGAACCGTCTTGCACAGCCCCGTTTCAATCGCCGCCGCCGCATGGCGCACCAGCGTGATAAAGGAACAGCCCCCCACCGATGTGCCATCATACCACGTGGGCGTGATGCCAAGGTATTGAATGATTTCGGCCACGTCATGACCAGCGGTCGCAACGCCGTCGATATCCGCAAGGGTCAAACCGCAATCGGCCAGGGCATTCAGCGCAGCATCGGCATGCAGGCCGGTCTGGCTAAGTTCGGGGACCTTGCCCATGCGCGTGGTTTCGGCGGCACCGACGATGGCTATGGATGCACGGGTCATGCGACACCTCCTGCGGGCTTGAACTGGGGAATGGCAACATCGCCGCGCTGCTCGAAGGTGACCTCGAGCGGCATATCAAGAACCAGCGCCTCGGGGTCGGCGGGGCAGTCCAGAACATTCGCGACCATTTTCACGCCTTCGTCCAGCATGACGACAGCGACGGTAAAGGGGGGCTCGTAGCCGGGGGCAGGCAGGTGGTTGATGATATAGGAATACAGCCGGCCCTTGCCGCTGGCCTGCTTGATTTCAACATCGCGATTGCCGCAAACCGGGCAAAACGGGCGCGGCGGAAAATACGCCTTGTCACAGGACGGGCAGCTGTTCAGCAACAGCTTGCCCTCTTTTGCACCGTTCCAGTAGAATTCCGTTTCTGGATAAATGGTCGGCAGGGGCCGGTCAGCCATCATCTCTCTCCTTGATTTCAAACGATTTTCGGATCAGCCAAGCCGCGCCAGGCCGTTATTCAGAACAACGATATCCCGCTCCACCACACGGGCGCGGAAACTGACGGCATTGCCGTCGCGCCACATCTCGGTGCGGATGGTTTCGCCGGGATAAACGGGGGACGAGAACCGCAATTGCAGATGCGTTAGCGCTGCAAAATCACCGTCCGCCAAGGCTTCGGTGATCGACCATGATGCAACGCCAAGCGTACAAAGCCCGTGCAGGATCGGGCGGTCGAACCCGGCTTGCCGTGCAATTTCAGGGTCCGCGTGCAGCGGGTTCATGTCCCCCGACAAGCGGTACACCAGCGCTGCATTTTCGGGCGTCCGGAAATCAAAGGTGGCATCCGGCGCGGTTTCGGGCATGGGATGGACCGGACGAACGGTATCGTCTGACCCGCCAAACCCGCCATCGCCCCGCGCAAAGGAGGTGCTGACGATCCTTGCGATCTTGGCACCTGTGGCCTTGTCGCTGACGATACGTTCGGAATAGATCAGCGCACCCTTGCCCGCCCCTTTGTCCACAATGCCGGTGATCCGCGTTTCCCCCAGCAGCACACCGGACGCAGGCAGCGGCGCGTATAATGTCAGGCTTTGCTCTCCGTGAAGGATTTTCTGCCACGTCAGGCCGGTGCTGGGGTCCATCGCCCAGAAACCCGGATAGGCCAAGACGTTGACCATGGCAGGCAAAGCGCCGAACCCCGGCGCGTTTTCATAGGTCGCACGCAGATGCGACGCGGACAGCGGATCGGTTCCAAGGCCCAGACCCAGCGCATAAAGGATCGTATCCTTTTGCGTATAGGCATGTTCGGTAACAGGGAACGTGCGCCCCATAAGAGCGTCATAGTCAATCATTACAAGTCCTCCTCTTGCATTGTGATTTTATGTAGCTTGATAATGATTTGCAAGCTAATTAATTCACGCAAAAGGATTGCTTGGCACTGGCTTCGGTTACACCACCCCCCGGTGGCCTAGCCTAGCGGCATTGCTCAGACATCAATAACCGGCGTCTTTCCATTTGGTCGGAGTCACGTAAACGATGCTGTCATCAACGCTGACCATCACTTCGCTGTCCTGAATATTGACCTGCAACTTCATCGACCGGCTTGCCAGTTTAGCCAGATCACCTGTGTCTTTCTCTGAGAAGTTCATCACCTGAAGATTGTCAAAACGGGTGGTGCTGTTTTTGATCTTGTCCCACCACGTCTCGGCCGTCCTGCCGCCATAGCTGTAGACAATCACCTTGCCGGATTTGCCGCTGGATTGACGCACGACCTTTTCGCTCGGAAGCCCTAGCGCCACCCACAGCTCCAGCTCGTCACTCAGGCTTTTCTGCCAGATATCGGGCTCGTCATCCGTGGAAAGACCCTTGGTCATCTCCAGATGCTCGTGCGCATTCAGCGCAAAAGCCAGAAGCCGCACCATCAGCCGTTCGTCAGTTTCAGACGGATGTTTGGCCACCGTCAGTTTGTGGGTCTCGTAATAGTGACGATCCATATCGGAAACGGAAAGTTCGACTTTATAAATGGTGGCTTTTTGCGCCATGACAGGTCCTGGAGTTGGGAAGATAGGGTTGCCTAGTGTGTCTGGCCCCCTTGTGAAAGCAGATAAGGAAAGCCCGTCGCATTAAAGCGGCCCTGAAGGCGATGGCTGCACCTGCTGGCGCGGACATCCATGAAAACCCGCGGATGTGATTCCACGCTACCTAGGGGTCTGAACGATCCAACAGTTGCGCATCCCATACCCCCGACAGGACGGCATCGCGCACGTGGTCGATCAAGAGTTGCCGGATGGCTTCGGATGCAAAGGTCGGCGGCCGGGAGGCCAGACGACACAGGTATAGGGTTCGTGACAATTCTGGCGCGATGATCGGACGGGCGCGCACGGTGCCGCGTTCAAGCTGGTCGTGCATGAAAAGCCGCGTACCGATGACGCACCCAAGGCCCGCCTCGATCGACCCTGCGATGGCCTGAACGGAATTCATCTGAAGGATCGCTTTTGCCTCGATCTTTTTCAACAATGCCACATCATCCATGATCGCACGGGCGGAAACACCCTGCCGTAGCAGGATGATCGGCAGGTCCAGCAGTTCGGCAAAGGTGATCGGATCATCGGTATCCCCGATGATATCAGTGCGCCCCACGCAGAACATCTTTTCCTCAAGCACCGGTTCTGACTCAAAGGTCGGATCGGCAGGCGGGTTATAGATCAGCGCAAGATCAACGTCAGAGGCCAGAAGATGCGGAAGCGCCGCGCCGGACAGGCTCTCGGTCAGGGCCAGTTGAACATTGGGGAAATCGCGCACGACCTGCGTGATGAAAGCCACCCCGATCGCCTTGACTGCGGAAAAGGACATGCCCACCGATACCGGCCCCGAAATCTTGTTTACCGCATCGGTCAGATCAGTCTCGGCTGCGGCCATGGCGCGCAAGATCGAGCGGGCGTGCCCGTAAAGCCGGTGCCCGGCGGCCGTTGGCTCCATACCTCTTGGCTTGCGCCGAAAGAGCGGCTTTCCGAATCGCGCCTCCATCTGGGCAAGATGATGACTAAGGGCTGATGCCGCGATCCGCAGATGGGTCGAGGCGCGCGCCAATGACCCGTGTTCGTAAATCGCGTTGAAATATTGAAGCTGGCGCGTATCGAGCATTCTGTTTTCCAGAAGGGTTTATTCGAAACATTATAATATTCCGTTCACACGACTTTGGCTATGATTGTTTCAGGAGGAATTTTCATGACCACAGACATTAGGCCACTTGCCGGACTACGCGTTGTCGAAATGACGCATATGATCATGGGGCCGTCTTGCGGCATGTTTCTGGGGATGCTTGGTGCCGAAGTCATCAAGGTCGAACCGCCCGAGGGTGACAAGACCCGCGCGTTGACCGGCATGGGGCGCGGCTTCTATCCCACCTTCAACCGCGGCAAAAAGAGCATCACGCTCGACTTGAAATCGGATGCCGGAAAAGATGCACTGCACCGGCTTCTTGAAGGCGCGGATGTCTTTGTCGAGAATTTCCGCGATCAATCCCTCGCCAAGATGGGGTTCGCCCCTGACGTGTTGCAGGCCCGCTATCCCAGTCTGATCGTTTCATCCCTCAAGGGGTTCCTCAAGGGCCCCTACGAGAACCGGACCGCGATGGACGAGGTCGTGCAGATGATGACGGGCATGGCCTATATGACCGGCCCAACCGGACGTCCCTTGCGGATCGGATCATCGGCGAATGACATCATGGGGGGCCTTTTTGGTGCCTTCGCGGTTCTGGTTGCGCTTTTGCAACGCGAAAAAGATGGCAAGGGTCACGTGCTGCGCACCGGACTTTTTGAAAACTGCCTTTTTCTTGTGGCCCAGCATATGGTGCAATTCGACATCGAAGGCCGCGAGGCCCCGCCGATGCCCGAACGGGAGTTTTCTTGGCCGGTCTACGACATCTTTGACACCTCGGATGGAAAGCAGATGTTCATCGGTGCCGTCACCGAAGGCCAGTGGGTAACCCTGTGCAATATTCTGGGGCTGCAGGTGTTGCTCGATGATCCCGATTTGCAAACCCGCATGAAGCAGATCGACGCCCGCGACCGCACCATACCGGTGGTCGCTGCGGCTGTGCGCAGCCGGTCCTTTGCCGATCTCCTCGAAGCCTTCGAAGACGCTGGCATCCCCTTCTCGCCGATCCATCGTCCGGCCGAGATGTACGACGATCCGCATGTGACACGCCCCGGCGGGCTTTTCACGTCCTCCCTGCCCGAAGGCGGGACCTACCGTGCGCCCGTCATGCCCTTCGAGATCGACGATCAACCGATGGTGGGTGAAAACCTCGACATCGCCGCAATCGGCGCGGATACCCACGCCGTTCTTTCGGCTGCCGGGCTCAGCGAGGCTGAAATCGCAGCGGCCTGCGGTGTGGAGGCGGCAGCGTGAGCCGGGCGAGCACCATTTACCCCGCCGACCGCGTGATCCTGCGCGAAGTCGGTCTGCGCGACGGGCTTCAGATTGCCAAGTCGCTGCCCTCGACCGAGGCCAAGATCGCCTGGCTCGAGGCAGAATGCGCCGCAGGTGTGGGTCATTACGAGGTCGGATCATTCCTGCCCGCCAGCCGTTTCCCCCAATTCGCCGATATCGACGCGGTGATTGCTGCGAGTGAACGGCTCGACGTCCACTCGGCGGGGCTGACCCTGAACGAACGCGGGGCCGAGGCCGCAGTGCAAAGCGCGATCCGCGAGATGGTCTGCGTTGTTTCCGCGACCGAAGAACACAGCCAGGCCAACATGCGCCGCTCGCGCGATGCCGCGGTGGATCTGGTGCGCAACGTCGTCGCGATGCGCGACCACCACGCCCCCGACAAGCTGGTGAACGCCGGGATCGCAATGGCGCTTGGCTGTTCGATCTCTGGAAATGTCGACCCCGAAGAGGTTGTCCGTCTGGCCGCTGACTGTCTTGAGGCAGGTGCCGATATCGTCGGGGTCGCGGATACGGTCGGCTATGCCGGACCAAAGGCTGTTGGCGCGCTTTGTGCGCGGATGGAGAAGCTGTGCGGCGGGCAGCCTTTCATCATCCATCTTCACGACACGCGGGGCATGGGCGTGGCCAATGCGGCGGCGGCGCTGGAAAGCGGCGCGCGGGTGATCGACGCCTCGCTTGGCGGATTGGGCGGATGCCCGTTTGCGCCCGGTGCCACCGGCAACGTCGTGTTCGAAGATATCGTATATTTGTCCGAGTCGATGGGTTTCGCCACCGGAATCGATCTGGACAGACTGAAAGACGCCCGGCGCATCGCGGAGGAGGCGATGCCGGGTGAAATGTTCCACGGGGCCCTGCACCGCGCAGGTCCGCCAAAGAACGCAAATTGGCAGGCCAAATCCTTGGTCTGAGTTTTAACTGGGAGGAGAAACAACAATGAAATATATCACATCAGCAGCCATCGGGGCTGCAATCTTTGCGGTTTCCGCGCCGGCATCACAGGCCGCTACGGAAATGCGCTGCAGCCACCAGCTGCCCCCTGCGCACCACATCGCCAAGGTTGTCGATCGTTGGGCCGCCGAGGTCGAAAGCCTGTCCGAAGGCGAGATCGACGTGCAGATTTTCGGTGCGGACAGCCTTGTTGGCGCGCGTGAAAACATCGTCGCAACCGCCAAGGGCGACATCGAATGCGCATTCTCGCTGAACTTCCAGTGGGGCAAAACGCTGCCGATCATGAACGTCACCGTCGCGCCCTATGCTTTTGGTGACATCGAAATCTGGAAGAAATGGCCAACTTCGGAGGCCGCGACCTTCCTTGAAGGCAAGCTGCTGGAGAAAGGCGTCAAGAACGTCGTCTGGTTGTTCCAGACCAACACCTCTGTCTTCACCACAAACGGTGCGCCGCTGGTCAAGCCGGAAGACTTTACCGGCCTGAAGATGCGCGGTGTGACACCGCCCTTTGATGCCGCCCTGTCCGCGCTTGGCTCGACACCTACGGCAATGCCCGGGTCCGAAGTGTATCAGGCACTGGCAACCGGCGTCATCGACGGAGCGATCACTGACGTCGCTGCCGCCGTATCGCGGAAATACTACGAAGTGCAGGATGCCTTTACCGTCGTGCCTGTCTTGTCGGCCTATTTGCACGGCTACCTGAACCCAGATTTCTACGACGGGCTCTCGGATAAATCCAAGTCCGCCCTCACGCAGGCAGGCATGAAAGCGTCGGAATGGGCCATCGAAGCCTCGACCCAAGCCGCCGCAGAAGGTCCGGGCCAGCTCGAGGCGAAAGGCGTAAAAGTGCATATCGCCACACCGGAAGAGAACGCGGCACTTGAAGCGGTCATGCGGCCTGCTTTCGACAAATCGTTCGGCGAAGGCGATGCTGACAGCCAGACGCTTCTCGATCTGATAGCCAAGATGTGAGCCGGTCGGATCATGATTGACCACAAAAAGGTGGGAGCAGCCAATGCTCCCATCTTCCCAGACCGCATCATCACCTGGCTTGTCCGCTTTTGCGGCATGCTCAGCACGGCGCTGATCCTTGTGATCCTTGCCCAGATCGTAATTGCCGTAATCCGGCGCTACCTGTTCGACAGTCCGCTGCAATGGAGCGACGAAATGATTGGCTATCTGCTGGTGACGCTTATCATGCTCGGCTCGGCCGAGGCGTTGCGGCGCGGGGATCATATCGCGATCGACCTTGTGTCGGCCCAGTTGCGCCCCGGTCTGGCCCGCATGCAAAGGGTCTTGGCAAACCTGTCGGTCATGGCATTTGCCACCATCGTTGGCGTGTCGATATGGGACAGCATCGCTTTCGCCCATAGCTTCGGGTCGTATTCTGTCGGCTATATCGAAATCGCGACGTGGATTCCGCAGGTGCCGGTCGTCCTTGGGATGGCCCTGCTTTTCCTGACCGCAGCGCTTGGCCTTTACCGCTCTTTACGGGGGCTGCCTCAATGACCCTTTTCTTTGTCTTTGCAGGGCTGATCCTGCTTCTGCTCACGGGCATTCCGATCTTTGCCGCCCTTGGCCTGTCCGCAAGCGCCATCATGATGATCGTCGAAGGGGATATCGACGGATTGGGCGATGCTGTTTTTACCCAGCTCGACAAACCGGTCCTCAGCACCATCCCGCTTTTCGTCTTCATGGCGCAGGTGATGATCCGCGCCAAGGTGATCGACGACCTCTATACATTCGCCCACACCGTTATCGGTCACGTGAAGGGCGGCCTTGGCGTCGCCACGGTGCTGGCCTGCACCATATTCGCGGCGATCTCCGGTTCCTCCGTGGCAACGGCGCTTTCCATCGGCTCCAGCGCGATCCCGCAGATGAAGCGCTTTGGCTATGCCGAACGGGATGCCTTGGGCGTCGTGGCAGCAGGCGGCACCTTGGGTATTCTGATCCCGCCGTCCGGGCCGATGATCCTCTATGCGATCGTGTCGGAGGCGTCGATTGGTGCGTTGTTTCTGGCCGGGATCATCCCGGGGCTGATGCTGGCGCTGATGTTTTCGGCCTATTGCATGATCCAGGCCCGTGGACGTGACGGGATCAACACCCCCGACTGGGCCGGCTGGCCTGCCGCGGTCTCGGCCTTTCGCCGTTCGGTCTGGGCTTTGCTTGCGCCGCCGGTGGTGATGGGCGGTATCTACTTTGGCATCTTCACCGCATCCGAGGCCGCCGCCGCCGGTTCCCTTTATGCGCTGCTGGTCGCGGTGCTGGTCTATCGCAACTTCGGGTTCCGTGACTTGTGGGCCTGTGCCTATTCGACAATGCGCACGTCGATGATGGTCTTTATGATCATCGCGGGTGCCGCAATGTTCGGCCATGCGATCACGCTGGTCCGTCTGCCCGTCGGCGTGACCGAGGCCGTGGCAAGCTTTGGACTTGGTCCGATCGGTTTCATTCTGGTGGTGATGGTCCTGATCTTTGTGCTTGGCATGTTCCTTGAATCCATCGCGATCATCCTGATTACGACACCGATCCTGTTGCCGACGATGATTGCCCTTGGCATTGATCCGATCTGGTATGGCATCTTGCTGATGATCAACCTCGAACTGGCGATGATCACCCCTCCGGTGGGCATGAACCTTTTTGTGATCAAGGGCATTTCGAACGCGCCGCTCGCGACGATTGTGCGGGGTGCGGCCCCGTTCGTGGTCATCATGATCGCTGGCCTTGCACTGCTTATCGCGGTACCGGAACTGGCCACATGGCTGCCAACGGCGGCCGGATTTGGCCGCTAGCAAAACAGGCCCCCGTCCCGTCCATCTTGGCGTTTCGGGGGCCCGTTGAAAATTGCCAATGGTGTCGTAAACAGTACCAGCCCCCATGGCACCGCGACGGGTCACTTGCCCGCTATTATCCCGTTTCGCCCCTCAAAGCGGTAGGATCACAACGGGGATGGCTCTGATCGTCAGCCACACACCTGACGTCCCAATACCTGTTGGCACTTCCGCCGGACCGGGTCTAATGTCCGTTCATGCGGGACATCAATTTCAAAGCAACCGAATATTTCGAAGCCGTGGCCCGGTTGGGGACCGTGACAAAGGCAGCCCATGAACTGGGCGTGTCGCCCTCTGCCGTAAGCCAGCAATTGACCTCGCTTGAGGCACAGTTCGGGGTCAAACTGTTCCGGCGTGAAAAACGGCGGCTGATCCTGACACTGGACGGCGACCGCTTGTTCCAGACAACGACGCAAGCATTCAGAGCGATCAGAAACGCAAGCAGTGCCATCGGTCGCCAGCGCGATATGCGCAGTCTCACAATCAGGGTCAGCCCGAGCTTTGGCGTCCGGTGGCTTGGGCCCCGCATCGCGGCATTCGCAGAACAAAACCCGGACTGGAACATTCGTGTCGATGCAACGCCAGACTACAGCGCCTTTGAAACCGAAGCCGTTGATCTTGACCTGCGCTATGGTCTGGGCAACTGGTCGGGGCTGACCGTTGAACCGGTCGTGAACGACCTATCCTTGCCGATGTGCAACCCCGACTATTTGGCCCGCCTTAAAAGCCTCAGCGACGATCCGATCGAGCAGCTCAAAAACGCCCGCCTGATCGACAGCGTCAAGACGTTGTATCGCTGGGACATCTGGCTTGCCGCCAATCAGGTTGAACTGCCCGATCTCGCCTACCCGTTCCGCTTTGACCGTTCATCCATGTCGATAGAGATGGCCAAACAGGGCGGCGGCATTGCACTGGACAGCGCGATCTTGTGCCGCGCAGAGCTGGAGCGCGGCGAATTGGTGCCGTTCTCGCCTTTGTTTCCGGTGATGGACTTTGCAGCCTACTGGATCGTCTGCCCGCCCCGCCATCTGAACCGCCGGATCGTAAAACGGTTTGCGCAATGGGTGGTCAACGAGGCCCGCGAACACGAAGAGCGCACGCGCGAATTGCTGACCACCGCAGGCTGTCATTTCCAGCCCGGCGCAGATCTGGAAATGAACGAAGTCGCACCCTGGGCACTGTGACGGTGCGTCAGTAGATGGTCAGCGCGGGGATGAACGAGATCGCCATCAAGACCATGAGCGCCACCAGATAGAACGGCAGCAACGCCTTGACGGTTTCCCCGATCCCGACCCGCGCAATGGCGGCGGATATGAACAAGGTCGTACCCACCGGCGGCGTGTAAAGCCCGATCGACAGGTTGACGACCATCATCAGACCCAGCTGGACCGGATCAAGGCCGATGGAATTGCCGATGGTCACAAAAAGCGGCCCCAGCAGCAGCACGGCGGCTGGAAGGTCAAGAAACGCCCCGACAATCAGCATCACCACATTCAACGCGAGGATAATCATCCACGGGTTCTGGATGGTCGCCGCGACCCATTCCGCCAGTTCTTGTGGCACACGCTCAGCCGTCAGCACCCACTGGATCGTCGAGGACGCCATGATGATAATCATCACAGCGCCGGTCATCATCGCGGTATCCACGCTGGCGTCCCAGATGCCCTTGAACGTCAGGTCGCGATAGACGAGGCCCGATATCAGCAGCGCATAGGCGACGGCCAGAACCGAAACCTCGGTCGGGGTGGCGATGCCGAAGCGCAGGGTGCCGATGATGAACACGGGCATCAGCATGGCCGGAAACGCGATCATAAGCTGACCACGGAATTCCTTGAACCCGCCCGGCAAAGGCGAGCGCGGCAGCTTTTTTCGATGTGCGACCAGCCAGACGGTGGCGAACATCCCGACCCCCAACATCAGGCCCGGCAGAATACCCGCGACGAACAGGTCCACGATTGAGACGTTCGAGACAAGACCGTACAGGATCAGCGGGATCGACGGTGGGATCAGCACCGAAACCGTCGAAGAGGCCGAATTTATCGCAGCGGCAAAACCACCCGGATAGCCTTCCTTTTGCTGGACCGGGATCAACGCATTGCCCAGTGCCGACGCATCCGCCACGGCGGAACCGGACACGCCGCCGAACATCACCGACCCAAGGATCGACACCTGCCCCATACCGCCGCGCATGTTGCCCACCAGCAGTCGCGCGACGTTGATAAGATAGACGCCGAACTTGCCCGACATCATCAGGTTGCCCGCCAGAATAAAGAACGGGATCGCCAGCATCGGAAAGCTTTGCGTCGGGGTATAGAGCCGCTGCGCGATCACCGCCAAGGGTTTGCCATCAAACCACAGCGCGGCAGCGACGCCACCAATCATGGCATGGGCCACGGGTACGGACAGGGCCAGCAGGGCAAAGAAAATCCAGATCATCGGAGCGGCCATGGTGTATCCTCAGCTTAGGCTTGAATGTTCAGGGTCGCTCTTTTCCGGAGCGATATACGCGACGCGCACCACACCGAGGGCGGCAATCACCGCCATGCTGGCGAAGGCGTAGACAAGGCTTGAATAGCCCCAAATCTGTTTGATCCCGAGCGTCGACAAGGTCTGGAATTTGGACGCTTTCAGGATCGGCTGGCTGGAGACCAGAACGTTGACCGAGATCACCACGATGATGACATTGACGGTGATCAACAGGGCGCGCTGCCATGTGGGGTTCAACACATCGGGCAGCAAAAGTATCGCAATGTTGCGGGCCCGCGCGGAGGCAATGACGATGCCGCCTGCCACCAGCCATGGCAATGTCATTGCGTGAATTTCATAGGCCCAGGCAATGCCCGCCCCCGTCGCATAGCGCAGGATGACATTGACCAGAAGCGTGACGAAGGTCAGCGAAAGCATCGCGAAGGCGATGATCTTCCCGCTCCACTCCAACGCCGAAATCACCCCCGTTGCGGCTGTCAGGAAGGGGCGCGAACGCCCCTTCTTGCTTTCCACATCGGGCTGCATCCGAGCCCCCGACGACATCAGAGACCCGCCGCAGTCCGGAGCGCGGCAACGAGCTGGGGGTATTTTTCGGCGTATTTATCATAAACCGATGCCGTTGCTGCCTGATACGCGGCCTTGTCTGCCTCGGCAAAGATAGCGCCTTCGGCTTCCATCACAGGGCGCAGATCCTCATCGCTGGACAGGACCAGATCACGCTGGATCTTGCCGGCTTCGGCCGTGGCTTCAAGCGCACAGTTCTGCGTGGCTTCGTCCAGACCGGACCACCAGCCCAGACCTGCCACCACGGGGGTGGATTCGTACTTGTGACCGGTCAAGGTGACGTAGGGTGTGATCTCGTGCAGCTTGGCGGAATAGATGTTCACCAGCGGGTTTTCCTGCCCGTCAAAGACACCCGACTGAAGCGCTGTCGGCAGTTCGGACCATGCCAGCGGTGCAGGCGATGCGCCAAGCGCTTCGAAAATATCAACGGTCATCTGGTCTGGTGGGGTGCGGATTTTCATCCCCGACAGGTCAGCCGGTGCTGCGACGTTTTTCGAGGTATGCGTGACGTTGCGAATGCCGTTGTCCCAGAAGCCAAGGATCTTGAGGCCGGCATTTTGGGCGCGCGCGTCAATCATGTCACCGACTTCGCCATCCAGAATGCCCCAAGCGGTCGGCAGATCCTTGAACAGGAAGGGCAGACCCAGCAGGCCGATTTCCGGCACGATCTGGCTCATTGCGCCCTGGCTGTTGGCGGAGATCTGGATGACGCCTGCCGTGGCAGAGGTCAGCATTTCCACGTCGTTGCCCATGGTCGCGGATGGCGCATGGTTCACTGTGTGCGCGCCGCCCGAACAGGTGGCGAAGAGTTCGGCCCATTTTTCGGCGGCGACATAGCGCGGGTTGCCGGGGTTGGCACCGTGCGCGAAAATCACTTCATCCGCATGCGCAGAACCGGCAAAGGCAGTAGTTGCGGCCAGAATGGCCAAGACGTTGATCTTCATAGTGGTTTCCTCCCTTTTTGAAGATAGTCGGTAAGCCCCCTTTGTGCGTAGGGGTCTTGGGTAATTCAGTGAATGAGCGAGCCCCCGTTCACGTCCACTTCGGTGCCGGTGCAATAGGCCGACAGGTCCGAGGCAAGGAACAAGGCGCAGCCAGCAACGTCAGAAGCTTCGCCCGCGCGCCCCATCGGAATGCCGTCGAGCACTGCCTTTTGCATTTCCGGTGTCAGTTTTCCAGCGGTGATATCCGTGGCGATAAAGCCTGGGCAAATCGCATTCGACCGCACGTTGTCGGGGGCCAGTTCGCGGGCCATCGCCTTGGTCAGGCCCAGAACACCGGCCTTGGCAGCCGAATAATGCGGGCCGCCAAAGATGCCGCCGCCACGCTGCGCCGACACCGACGACAGGTTGACGATCGACCCGGCTTTCTGCGCGCGCATGGCCGGAATGACGGCCTGGCTCATGTAAAGTGTGCCGCGCAGGCTCACGTCGGTCACGGCATCGTAATTGTCCGGCCCGATCTCCATCAGCTTGAGCGGCTGGGTGATCCCTGCGTTATTCACCAGAATGTCGATGCGCCCGAACTGCTCAAGCGTCGCCTTGGCGGCTGCATCGCAGGCGGCTTTGTCAACGACATTGCCCGCCAACCCGATGTGGCCTGCGCCGGGCAGGTCCTTGGCGGCGGCACTGGCCTGATCCGCATCAAGGTCCATGATGACAATCGTGGCACCATGTTCGGCAAACAGCTTGGCTGTCGCCTTGCCCAGACCACGCGGGCTTGCCGCCCCAGTAATGATCGCGATTTTTCCGTCAAGAAGGCCCATAGCCTCTTCTCCTCCCGTTAAAATATTCGGCTCAAAGCCAGCTCTTGATCCGCTCGGCGACCTTGTCGACCGAAAGACCGTACATTTCGTGCAACGTCGGCAGTGCGCCGGCTTCCAGAAATTCATCCGGCAGCCCGATCATGCGGAACTGCGGCGCGATCCCTGCGGTCAGCAAGGTGGTGGCGACCGCTTCGCCCAGCCCACCGTTGACCGTGTGGTTTTCTGCCGTAACAACCAGCCTGCCCTGCTTTGCGGCCTCGGCGCGGATCGTCTCAATGTCCAGCGGCTTGATCGTGGGCACGTGCAACACGCCGACATCGACATTGTCATCCGCCAGTTTCACGGCGGCATCCAGCGCCCGCATCGTCATAATCCCCGTGGAAATCACCAGCACATCGCGGCCCTCGCGGATCATCTGCGCCTTGCCCAGTTCGAATTTGTAATCCGGTTTGTGCTTGCGCAGCACCGATGGCACCTTGCCGCGCAACAGGCGCGCATAGACAGGGCCATCATGGGCCACCATCGCCGGAACCATGCCCGCGACATCGGCGGCATCGCACGGGTCAATCAGCACCATGTTCGGCAGACCCCGGAAAATCGCGAGGTCTTCGGTAGCCTGATGGCTTGGCCCATAGCCCGTCGTCAGGCCCGGCAGCGCGCAGGCAATCTTGACCGGCAGGTTTTCTTCGGCAATCGCCATCGCGATGAAATCATAGGCCCGACGCGAGGCAAACACGGCGTAGGTTGTCGCGAACGGAATAAACCCTTCACGCGCCAGCCCCGACGCGGCAGAGAACAGCAACTGTTCAGCCATGCCCATCTGGTAGAACCGCTCCGGCATCTCGTTGGCAAAGATATGAAGGTCGGTGTATTTCGACAGATCGGCAGACAGGCCGACGATCCGCTTGTCCTTTTTGGCAAGTTCGACCAGCGCGTGACCGAAAGGCGCGTTGACGGTGTCATAGCCTTCGGCTGCCAGCGACGCGATCATCGCCGAGGTTGCGACCTTGGTTTGCGCCACGCGGCGCGGCTCGTATTTGCGGGCCATCGAAGCAAGGGTCATTGTGGCTTTCCTTCTTCCAGCTTGGCGAGCGCTTTTGACCATTCATCGGCTTCGACGCGAACAAAGTGGGTGATCTCGCGGGCCTCGAGGAAATCGACGCCCTTGCACATGGTCGTGTTACAAATGATGACGCGCGGTCTGGCGTCAGTCAGGTCGCGCGCTGCGTCAAAGGCGGCAACCAAGGCGTCCAGGTCATTGCCGTCCACTTCTTGGGCGAACCAGCCGAAGGCTTCCCATTTCGGCGCTTCGGCACCAACTGCCAGCGCATCACGCGTCGGGCCGTCGGCTTGCTGGTTGTTGAAGTCGACGATGCAGATCAGGTTATCCAGCTTCCACTGAACCGCAGACATCACCGCTTCCCAGGTGGAGCCTTCGCCCAACTCGCCATCGGACATCAGGTTATAGACGAAGGCCGGATTTTTCTTGCGTTTCAGCCCCATCGCCATGCCGACAGCGATGCCCAGACCGTGGCCCAGCGATCCGCCGGTGATTTCCATGCCGGGGGTATAGGACGCCATGCCAGACATCGGCATCCGGGAATCGTCCATGCCGTAGGTCTCAAGCTCTTCTTCCGGCAGGATGCCCGCCTCCATCAACACGGCATAAAGCGCGATGGCATAGTGGCCGATCGACAGCAAAAAGCGGTCGCGCCCTTCCCATTTGGGGTCTTCGGGCTGAAAATCCATGGCGTGAAAATAGGACGTGGCAAGCACATCCGCGACGCCAAGCGCCTGCCCGATGTACCCCTGCCCCTGAACCTCGCCCATCAGAAGCGCTTTGCGGCGGATGTTCCACGCACGCATCTCCAAGGACATGTTCGAGAAAGCGCCAGGTGGCGTTTCGGCTGTCATTTGCTCCTCCCGAGTTGACGACTTGGCACAACGCTATCAAGCGAGAGTGGCGGCGTATTGTATGAAAACTGAAAGACCTTGTTAGTAATTCTTAACAACTTTCCCTGCGGTCATCGGCTACTACTCGGGCGATTCCGCAGGGGCGCGACCGCGTCCGGAACGGAAAACTGAGGGAGGAACTTTATGTCACAGATGATCTTTGCCGACAGCCTGTCGCGCCTTGGAACAGAATCAGCCTTTACGGTATTGGCGCGGGCACAAGCGCTGGCAGCGCAGGGCCGCGACATCATTAACCTTGGCATCGGCCAGCCGGATTTCCAGACCCCCGACCACATCGTCGAGGCCGGAATAAAGGCGCTGCGAGATGGCCATCACGGCTATACGCCCGCAAACGGTATCCCCGCGCTGCGCGAAGCGGTCGCCGCCGATCTGCACAAACGGCACAATGTCGAGGTGAACCCCGACAACGTGGTCGTCGTGCCGGGCGGCAAGCCCACGATGTTCTTTGCCGTGCTGATGTTCGGCCAGCCCGGCGTCGAGATCATGTACCCCAACCCCGGTTTCCCGATTTACGAAAGCGTGATCCGCTATTCCGGTGCCACGCCGGTGCCGATCGCACTTGAGGAAAGCAACGGCTTTGCCTTTTCAGCCGAAGCCGTTCTGGCCCAGATCACGCCGCGCACACGGCTGATCATCATCAACAGCCCCGCAAACCCGACCGGCGGCGTGACACCGCGCGCCGAGATCGACAAATTCGTCGCCGGGCTGGCCGATCACCCCCATGTCGCCGTGCTGTCCGACGAAATCTACAGCCAGATGTTGTACGAGGGCCGCGAGCATGTTTCGCTGCTGCAATATCCCGAAATCCGCGACCGCCTGATCGTGCTGGATGGCTGGTCCAAGACCTATGCCATGACGGGCTGGCGTCTGGGTTTCGCGGTTTGGCCGGACGACGCCGTCGGCCCCGCGACCAAGCTGGCGATCAACGACCATTCCTGCGTGAATGCCGCCACCCAATACGCGGGCATCGCGGCGCTGACCGGCCCGCAGGATGCGGTTGCCGACATGATGGTGGCCTTTGACGCGCGCCGCAGGCTGATCGTCGAAGAACTCAACAGCCTGCCCGGTGTGCGCTGCTCCGACCCCGGCGGCGCGTTCTATGCGTTTCCCAACATCGAAGGCACCGGCATGACCGCCCGCGAGGCGCAGGACCGGTTCCTGGATGTGGCAGGTGTCGCGACCGTCGCAGGAACGTCCTTTGGCAGCTACGGCGAAGGCTATCTGCGGTTCTCCTACGCCAATTCGACCGAAAATATCAGCGAGGCGATCCGTCGCATCCGCGAGATTTTATAAGGGGGCCCGCGCGATGACCGATATTCAATCGATGGCCAACGCCATCCGTTTCACTGCCCTTGATTCCATCCTGAACGCAGGCGAAGGCCATCAGGGCGTGCCGTTGGGCATGGCCGAAATCGCCGCAACGCTTTATGCCCGCCACCTCAAGGTCGATCCGAAAGACCCGCTTTGGCCCGATCGCGACCGGGTGGTGCTGTCGAACGGGCACGGGTCGATGCTGCTATATTCCCTGCTGCATCTGGCAGGCTACGCGCATGTCTCCACCGACGCGCTCAAGTCTTTCCGCAAGCTGGGATCGGTCTGCGCGGGGCACCCCGAAATCGAGCAAGAGGCCGGCATCGAACTGACAACCGGGCTGCTGGGTCAGGGGATCGCCTGTTCTGTCGGGATGGCCGTGGCCGAAGCACGTCTGGCCGCGCAATTCGGGGCCGGGCTTGTGGATCATCGCACTTGGGCCTTTGTCGGCGACGGCTGCCTTCAGGAAGGCGTCGGTCACGAAGCGATATCACTGGCCGGTCACCTGCAACTGGGCAAGCTGACGTTCCTTTGGGATGACAACCACATCACCGATGACGGCACGACAGACCTGTCGATCAGCGAGGACGTACCGGCACGGTTCCGCGCCGCCAACTGGCATGTGCAAGACGTCGACGGCCACGACATCGAAGCAATCTCAGCCGCGATAGATGCCGCCAAGGCCGATCCGCGACCGTCCCTGATCGCCTGTCGCACCGTGATTGCCCGCGGCATTCCGCGCCTGCAAGGCCAGCGCGGCGGGCACAGCGCACCCTTGACCTCGGCGGATTCCGACGAGGCGCGGGCCTTGCTGAACTGGGACCATGCACCGTTTGATCTGCCCGAAAACGTCCGCCAAGATTGGGCCGCCTGTATGGAACGCGGCACGCAGGCACATGCTGCGTGGCAATCCCGGATCGACGGCCATGCATCGGCGGCGGTCTTTCACCAGTGGACCAGCGGCACCTTGCCAAACGACTGGGCTGCCACGATGCAAGGGATCACCGCAGATCAGGCGTCGGTGCGTACCCCGCGCCCGACGATCCAGTCGTCTGGTGAAATCTGCGATGCACTGGTCCAGACACTGCCTGACACCCTTGTCCTGTGCGCCGATCTTGAGGCACCGACCAATCACAAACGCAGCCGGACGGCCTTTGACGCATCCGACCGTTCAGGCAGCTATGTCCATTGCGGCGTGCGCGAACATCTGATGGGGTCCATGTGTGACGGGATCGCCGCCCACCGTGGCTTGCGGCCCGTGAATGTCACCTACCTTGCCTTTGCCGATTACGAGCGTCCCGCGATGCGCATGGCGGCGGTCATGGGGCTTCCCGCGCTATTCGTGTTCAGCCACGACAGCATCGGCGTGGGCAGCAACGGGCCGACCCACCAGCCGGTCGAAATCCTCGCCAGTTTCCGCGCCATGCCGAACATGAAAGTGTTCCGCCCCGCCGACGCCGTCGAAACAGCCGAAGCTTGGGCGCTCGCGATGGAAGCGACCGACGGCCCAAGCCTGTTCGCATTGTCGAGGCAGCCTGCGGATCAGGTGCGTGACACCTGCCCCGACAACCTGACCGCACGCGGGGCATATGTCCTGCACGAAGCGGATGGCGCGCGCGACATCACCTTGATGGCAAGCGGCACCGAAGTCGGCCTTGCCGTGGCGGCACGGCAGGCGCTTGTGGAGATGGGCATTCAAGCCGCCGTGGTGTCCATGCCCTGCTGGGAACTTTTCGATGCGCAGGATGCAGAGTATAGGGCCCGCGTCATCGGAACCGCCCCGCGCATCGGCATCGAAGCCGCCATGAAATTCGGCTGGGAACGCTGGCTGCAAGAAGGCGACCACTTCATTGGCATGAACGGGTTCGGGGCATCGGATCAGTCCGCCAAACTGTACGAGCATTTTGGCATTACGGTCGCTGCAATCGTCCAATCGGCCCGCAGCATGACGCAGAAACCAGCTTTGACCTGAAAAGCACAGTCCTTCCCGCCGTGAAAAAAAGTTGTGTATCAGAGCGGCTTGGGCTGTTTGCGCGGTCTCGACCCATGGCTTTGCCATGTACCCTTTGGGCTGGCCGAGAGGTTGGGATGAAGGGCCCGGACCCTGATTGTATAAAGACCGGGGTTTCGCCGTTCATCGAAATCACCGTCAATCGCAGGATATTCCCCTTGATCAACAGTCTACCACTTGGCGTCGCATTAAAAATAATTTAAGGGCGAGCTTCCGGTCGCAGCCTACCCGGATAACAAAACAAGGGTTATAAAATGAAGACTATCGTCATCTGCTCCGGCGGGCTCGATTCTGTTTCACTTGCGCATATGGTCGCGCAGGAACAACAACTGACCCGCCTTGTGTCATTCGATTACGGCCAGCGCCACCGCAAGGAGCTGGACTATGCAGCCCTATGTGCGCAGCGATTGGATGTCCCTCACGATATTATCGACCTGCGCGGCATTGGTGCGGCCCTGACGGGTTCTGCGCTCACCGATGATATCGACGTCCCCGACGGGCATTACGCCGAGGAAAGCATGCGCATCACCGTCGTGCCGAACCGCAATGCAATCATGCTGGCCGTGGCCTTTGGTGTGGCCGCAGCAAACGACGACCAGGCCGTTGCCACAGCGGTGCATGGCGGGGATCATTTCATCTATCCCGACTGCCGCCCCGCCTTTACCAAAGCGTTCGAAACCATGCAAAAAGCCGCATTGGATGGCTATGCCGATGTTTCGCTATATACGCCTTTCGTGGATCGCACGAAGGCCGATATCGTCATCGCAGGCGCGCGCCACAACACGCCCTTTGCCGAAACCTGGTCCTGCTACAAAGGCGGCGAAACCCATTGCGGCCGTTGCGGCACCTGCGTTGAGCGCCGCGAAGCGTTTCATCTGGCCAATATCGCCGATCCCACCACATATGCAGACCCCGATTTCTGGGTCGCGGCAATCGCGAAAAAGGACCGTGGCTGATGTACCGGATTACAAAAGAATTCCACTTTTCAGCCTCGCACCAACTGTCGCACCTGCCCGACGATCACCAATGCGCGCGGCTGCACGGCCACAACTATGTCGTCGTCGTTGAATTGGCGTCTGCGACATTGAACGCCGACGGGTTTGTGCGCGACTATGGGGAGCTGAAACCGCTCAAGACCTATATCGATGACACGTTCGACCACCGCCATCTTAATGATGTCATGAGCGAGGTCTCGACCGGGGAAAACATGGCGCGGCATTTTTATGAATGGTGCGCGGCACGGTGGCCCGAAACCAGCGCAGTCAAGGTCAGCGAGACTCCCAAGACATGGGCAGAATACCGACCATGAGCCAGTTGCGCATCGCTGAGATATTCGGCCCCACGATCCAGGGCGAAGGGGCGCTGATCGGAGAACCTACCGTTTTTGTGCGCACAGGGGGATGCGATTACCGCTGTGCATGGTGCGACAGCCTGCATGCGGTCGACACGGCCTTTCGTCACACATGGGCTGCGATGCCCACGGATGCGGTCTGGGCCGAAGTGTTGCGCCTGTCCAAAGGGCACCCGCTGACCGTGTCCTTGTCCGGCGGCAACCCCGCGATCCAGGATTTCACGCAACTCATCGCGCTTGGCCACGCGCACGGCTACCGCTTTGCCTGCGAAACCCAAGGGTCGATTGCAAAACCTTGGTTTGGCGACCTCGACACGCTGGTGCTAAGCCCGAAACCGCCATCAAGCGGCGAAACCGTTGATTGGGCCGCCTTTGATGCCTGCCTGCTTGCGGCCAAGGGGGCGGGTAACATCGTGATGAAGATCGTGATCTTCGACGATGCCGATTATGCCTGGGCACGGGCGGCGGCTGATAAATACCCTGATGTGCCGCTCTACCTTCAACCCGGCAATCTTGAGGTCGATCCAGATGTCGCGGTCGACCCGCAGCTTTTGGCAGATAAACTGCTGTGGCTGGTCGATAAAACCATCAATGACAGCTGGTTTGCACCGCGGGTCTTGCCGCAATTGCACGTCCTGCTTTGGGGAAACAAGCGCGGGGTCTGACCCGTTCAAGGAGACGATTATGGAAACGATTTACAGTGACTTGAAACAACTGGGTGGCCAGACCGATTTGCCGTCCTCCCCCCAAGACGCGGTGCTGGAGCGCGTGTCGAACCCGCAGGCCGACGTCGCCTATTGCGTGCGTTTCACCGCCCCTGAATTCACATCGCTTTGCCCGATGACAGGTCAGCCTGATTTCGCACATCTGGTGATTGATTATGTGCCGGGCGAATTTCTGGTCGAATCCAAATCGCTCAAGCTGTTCCTTGGGTCATTCCGCAATCACGGCGCATTTCATGAGGATTGTACCGTCTCGATTGCGCGGCGTCTGGTCGATTTTCTGAACCCGCAATGGCTGCGGATCGGCGGCTACTGGTATCCGCGCGGGGGTATCCCGATTGATGTTTTCTGGCAGACAGGGGCCATGCCGGAAGGTGTGTGGATTCCCGATCAGGGCGTGCCACCCTACCGCGGCAGAGGATAACGGCCAAGGACGTGAAGCCCCCTTTACGCTGCTTGCACCCTGCGCGGATGCGGCTTTTGATATCGAAAGCACCGTAAAAGACAGCGCGCGCCACACGGGGCGCGCGCTGCAATCTTAGTCTTTGATCGACCCTTCGGCATCGCCGCGCTGCATGCCCGATTTGACCTTGCGGGCAAAGAACAGCGGCAGGATGAAACCGATAATCGCCACGACCCAAAGGCCGATGGCCAGCGGGCTGTCGATCAGGGTCCACCAGTTGCCATTGTCGATGGTGATGGCGCGGCGCAGGTTGTTCTCCATTGCGTTGCCAAGCAGCGTGCCAAGAATGATCGGCACCAGCGGCACATCAAACTTGCGCAACACCCAGCCCAACAGGCCAAACCCGATCATCACCAAAAGGTCGAAGGATGATCCCGAGATCCCGTAGATCCCCACAAAGGAAACCATCGCGACGATAGGCATCAACACACGCGGCGGCACCAGCAGCAGACGGGTAAAGATACCGACCATCGGGATGTTCAGCGCCAGAAGCATGAAGTTCGCGATGAACAGCGCGGCAATCAGCCCCCAAACCACATCGGGATTGTTGGCAAACAACAAAGGCCCCGGTGTGATGTTGAGCGACAAAAGCACCGCAAGCAGCACAGCCGTTGTGCCCGATCCCGGCACACCAAGCGCCAGCATCGGCACCAGCGCACCGCCTGCGGCTGCGTTATTGCCAGCCTCAGGCGCGGCAACACCGCGCGGGTCGCCGGTGCCGAAAGTGCCATCTTTGTCGACCATCCGTTTTTCCAGAGAATACGACAGGAACGACCCCAGCGAAGCCCCCGCACCCGGCAGAACACCCGCAATAAAGCCCACGAACGAGGAGCGCAGCATGGTAGGTGTGCAGGCCTTGAGCATCGACAGTGGCGGGGTCAGACGACCGATAACGATTGTCTTGCCCTTGGCACTTGCCTCGCCGTGGCGGTTTTCCAGAAAGATAAACACCTCTGACAGGGCAAAAAGACCGACAATAGCCACCAGAAAATCAAGCCCGTCATAAAGATGGACCTCGCCAAAGGTAAAGCGCGGCACGCCGGTTTGTGTGTCCACGCCGATCATGGCAAACCCCAGCCCCAAAGCCGCGGCAAAGGCTGATTTCGCTTGGTTGGTCGAAGATACACCACCCAGAGTCATAAAGGCCAAGGCGAAGAGCGCGAAATATTCCGCAGGACCGAAAAGCAAAGCGATTTTGACCAGCTGCGGGGCCAGCAGGATCAGCCCCCATGTTGCAAAAAATGCGCCAACGAAGGACGAGATACCCGAAAGTGACAGTGCTTCGCCCGCCATGCCTTTTTTCGCCATCGGATAACCGTCAAGGCAGGTCATCATCGCTGGTTCATCACCCGGAATGTTAAGCAGGATCGACGAAATCCGCCCGCCATACATCGCGCCGTAATAGACGGATGTGAGCAAGATCAACGAAGGTGTCGCCGCCAGACCCAATGTGAAGGCCAGCGGAATGAGGATTGCCACGCCGTTTGAAGGGCCAAGACCGGGCAGCGCGCCCATGATTGTCCCTAGAAAACAGCCCAGCAGGGCAAGGCCGATGTTCTGCCAGGTCAGCGCGATGGCAAAGCCATCCGCGAGGCTTGATAACGTTTCCATAATGTTGACCCCCTAAAAGCCAAGCGGGCCGCGGGCAAGCGACAGCCCCAGCACCAGATGAAACACCACATAGATCCCGACGGAAGTCCCGACGCCTGTCAGGCAGGCCCCCAGAATGGTCGAGCCAAGACGCCATGACAGGTAAGCGGCGGCAAATGCGGTGGCGATGACAAAGCCTGCGACAGGCAACAACTGTGCATAAAGGATCATCACCACCGCAGCGGCGAGAATCTCTATCAGTTGTCCCAGCGGGGGCCAGATGGGTTCGGGGTCGGGGCGCAGCGCAATCACGGCGCTTGAAAGCCCTAGAATAGCGGCAATGATATAGGGGAAGGCCTTGGGGCCAACAGCGTCTGACAGAAAGCTCTCTTGGATCAGGCTGGCCGCGATGGCAAAACCGATGGCAAGAAGCACGCCGAACACGCCGAAAATTCGATCACTCATGGCGATCTCCTTTTTTGGGGGCGAAAATTGGGGGAAAGGACGGGGCGCAGATAGACCGCGCCCCGCAGGGTAACTTTGATTACTGGATAATACCGATCTCGCGAGAGATGCTTTCGATCTGCGCTACGGAATTTGCAACAAACTCCTGGAAGGCAGCGCCTTGCAGATCAAGCGGGGCCATGCCGTTGGTGGCCATCACTTCTTTCCACGCGTCGCTGGCGTAAAGTGCGCCGATCTTTTCGACCCAGCCTTCATAGGCTTCGTCCGACATGCCGCCCGGTGCATAGAACCCGCGCCAGTTTGCGCCAATCGCATCAACGCCTTGTTCACGCGCTGTCGGGAAATCGGCAAATTCGCCGTCCAGACGCTCGGGCGCGAGCACGGCGATCACGCGGATGTCGCCGCTTTCCACGAAACCTTTTGCTTCGGAAACATCACCGGTAAACGCCTGTACGGAGCCCGCCAAAAGCTGGGTCACAGCCTCGCCGCCGCCATCAAAGGCGATGTATTTCACCGAACGCACATCTTCGATGCCATAGGCATTGGCCGCGATCAGAACCTTGAGGTGATCCCAGCCACCAACCGCAGAACCGCCCGCAATCGAGATCGACGTGGGGTCGTTCTTCATCGCGTCAAGCAGACCTGTGAGGTCGGCGATCTCGCTGTTTGCGGCGACCGCGATCACGCCGTAATCGGCACCGATAGAGGCCAGCCAGCGCACTTCGTTCATGTTGTTGCCGGGATAGGCACCCTGCGCCAGACGGGTCGATGTCGCCGCCGAAGCGGCCACGATCAGGTCATTGTCATCATTGCGCTTGTTAACGACTTCGGCAAAAGCCACGCCGCCACCGCCACCAGCAAGGTTCACGACCTGCATGGTTTTTTCGATCAAACCCTGGTCCTGCATGGATTTACCAACCTGACGGCAGGTGAAATCCCAACCGCCGCCGGGGTTGGCCGGCGCGATGCATTCGGGGTTTTCGGGGCTGAAGCCTTCGGCAGTTGCCGTCAGGGCGGATGCGCTGAACAGCAGGGCAACCAGAGTAAGGCGGGTTGATTTGAACATTTGTGTTTCCTCCACAGTATTTGTTGCGCGCACGCGGGCGCGGTCACATGTCGCGCCGCCAATCCATCTGCGATTTACAGAATCCTCCCGGCGGGCTAAGCAAAGGAGGTACCCAACAAACCTGTCACGAACCTGTCACTTGGCGGCAATCGACAATTCAGATGCTTGATCGGAGGCAAACCAGCTGTGCGAATTCTGATCGTCGAAGATGCCACAGATATGGCAGAAGCCATTGTCACACGCCTGGCGCGTTCGGGTATGGCCTGTGATCTGGCCGGAAACATCGCCGAGGCCGACGCGCATCTGGCTGTCCAGCGCTATGATGCGTTGGTGCTGGATATCAATCTGCCGGACGGGCTGGGCACGGATCTGCTGTGCACCCTGCGCAACCGTGGCGACCGGACGCCGGTGCTGATGCTTACCGCACGCTTTTCAGTCGATGACCGGGTCAGCGCCCTTGATCTGGGGGCCGACGACTATCTTGTGAAACCCTTTGACCACCGCGAGCTTGAGGCGCGGTTGCGCGCCCTTTTGCGCCGCGAGACCGATCAGAAAAGCGATGTGCAAAAGGTCGCAGATCTGTCATTTTACCCCGCCACGCTCAGCGCCGAGCATTCCGGCAACCGCCTTGAACTGACGCGCCGCGAGGCCGCCCTTTTGGGGGTTCTCCTGCGGCACGTGCGGCAAACCATCAGCAAGGAACGCCTTTACGAGGGTATCTATTCTTTTGATGAGGTCGATGTCGGGCTGAACGCGATCGAGCTTTATATCGGGCGGTTGCGCCGCAAGATTGCAGGCTCGGGTGCCGTGATCGAGACGCAGCGCGGCATGGGGTACCGGATTATTGAAAGTGACTGAAAGCGGGGCACGTGTGGCGGTGCCGTTTCGCACATCGCTGATGTCGCGGGTCATGCTGGGGGTCTTGGCCCTGCTGGCGGCGGGCGGGGTGATCGTGGCCATCGCCGCGCTGGCCTATGGCAAACAGGCGGCACGGCAATCCTATGACCGTTTGCTGGTCGGTGCCGCCCAGGACATCGCGGAATCCACCAAAATCGTGAACGGCGCACCCGTGGTGGATTTACCGGTATCAGCGTTTTCGCTGCTGTCGCTGGCCTTGGACGACCGGATTTCCTATGCGGTGCGCGAAGCGGACGGAACATTGCTGACCGGCTATGACACGGCACCGATAGCCAGCAAAAGCGGTGATCAGGTTCTGTTCGATGCCATGCTGCACAGTGATGCCGCGCGGTTTGCCACTGTCGCGCGCCGCTTCGCCGAGCGCGACTACTCCGGCACTGTGTATTTCACCGTGGGTCACACGCTTAGGGCGCGCAACGCAATGGCGATAGAATTGACAAGAACCGCGCTTATGGGCGTGGGGATCGCGGGGGTGATCCTGATGATCTGTGCGTTTTTCGTGATCCGTTCAACCATGCGCCCGTTGGAGCATATGGCCTCCGAACTGCTTAAGCGCGACCCGTACGACCTCACGCCCATGCCGATCAAGGGCCCCGCCGAGGTGACGGTCGCGATTGCAGCGATGAACCAGTTCATGCGCCGCCTTGACCGCCAGGTTGGCGCGATGCGCAACCTGATCTCGGATGCCGCCCACCAGCTGCGCACCCCCGTCGCGGCAATTCGCGCCCATGCGGAATTGGTGGCAGACCACGGTGCCTTGGCAGAGCAGCAACAGGGGCTGGAACGGCTGCTGAAACGCACGCGGTCCCTGGGCAGTCTGCTTGATCAGATGCTGTCGCGGGCAATGGTGATCCACCGCACCGATAACTCCCCACCCGAACCTGTCGATTTGCGCGATATTGCCCTGCATGTGGTCGAGCTGGAGGATCACATGGTCCTGTCGCCCCATGCGATTGTCGAACTGTGTATCGACGGGGATGAAGTGATGGTCTTTGCCGATGAAATCTCGCTGCGCGAAGCCGTAAAGAACATGCTGACCAATGCGCTGAAACACGGCACATCCCCGATCCGCGTCGGGGTGACGGGCAAGGGCAAAACTGCTGAAATCTGGGTTGCCGATGCGGGGCCTGGCCCATCGCCTGAAATGTTGGCGCAGATCGGTGCGCGGTTTGAACGTTTCGCGGCCTCAAAGGGCACCAGCGCGGGCTTGGGCCTTTCAATCGTGAGCTCGGTCGCCGAAGCCTTTCACGGCAGCATGCATATCGGGCAACATGAGGGCGGGTTCAGGGTGACGATGGCCTTTCCAGCGATGGGAGGCAAGGATGCGCAATAGTTTGCTTTGGGCCGCCTTGCAGGTCGTGCTGCTTTTGCCGACCGCCCTTGCCTCGCAAGAGGAAATAGAGCGCATAACCGCGCCGGGCTCGCAGGTGGACATCACGCTTGTTCTGCGTTCCACCACCGATCTGGACGTCTTGCGCCCCATCATCGAAGCGTTTGTCCTGCAAAACCCCGATATTGCGGTGACTTACGAGCAATGGGGGTCGAACGCGCTGTTCGAGAACAGTCTGGCGGCCTGCGCAGGCAAAGTGCCCTCGGCCAGTGCGGTGTTTTCGTCGGGCGTGCATCAGATGATTGATCTGGTGAACCGGGCCTGCGCCAGCGCGTACCGTTCTGAACAAACCACCGCCCTGCCCGCCGCGCGGCGTTGGCGGGACGAGCTTTGGGGGATCACCAAAGAGCCCGCGGTCATGATCTATAACACCGATCTGGTTCCCGCCAAGGACGTGCCAAAATCGCGGTTTGCACTGCTGGACCTGATGCGCCGTCCGACGTCGATGTACCGCGGGAAAATCGCCACCTATAACATCGAGGCTTCGGGCCTTGGCTATCTTTTCGCCTTTATGGACAGCCTCGAAGCATCGACCTTCGGCGCACTTCTGGAGGGGTTTGCACGTACTGACGCAGTTGCGACCTGCTGCTCGTGGGAAATTATCAATCGGGTTTCCAGGGGCGATTACCTGATCGCCTATAACGTTTTGGGGTCCTACGTAGACAGTGCGACCTTTGACAATATCGGCGTCATCCACCCGCAGGATTACACGTTGTTTCTATCTCGGGCCTACATGATCCCGAAGGACGGGCCGGAAAAGCAAGCCGCGGCGCGGTTGCTCGATTTCATGCTGTCGACGCGCGGGCAAAACCTTTTGAAGGCGCGCAACCTGTTTTATGCGGAAACCGACGGTGCCACGCTGCCCGAAAGCGCCGAGCGCGGCATTTCGATCGAGCCGACCTTGTTGGTCGCGGGCGACAAACATCGCCGCAAACAATTCATCGACCTGTGGCGTTCGGCCTTTGCCAAGCGTGACAAAGCGCGCTGAGCAAGAGTTAAGCCTGCGGTTTTGAAGCCGTGCTTTGGGTCTCGCCGTTTGGCCAGAAAGACGACAGTGGATGTGGCGATTTTCGGGATCAGGTTTGACCGTCCAGAGTAACGCAATGCACCATGCCACCCAAGGCCAGCCTGCGCCCGACAGGGGGGATGGCGTGCACTTTCAGAATGCGCAAAAAGGGTCCGTTCGAGGCGGAGTCAGAAACGACGCCCCGCGCGCGGCTTGCCCCTGCGCCCGATGCTGTTGATTTAAGTCAAGTTATCATTTCCCCGGAAAAGATAAGCTCCCCATATGGGAGTGTTTTCATGAAATGGCCGATCATACGCAAAGACGATGCAACGCGCGCCGCCGCGAACCTGACCCAAACGGTGCGCGCAGAGTTCGGCTGGGACGACGCGCGCAAGCTGTTGGACGGGCTGCCGGGCGGCGGGTTGAACATTGCGCACGAGGCGGTTGACCGCCATGTCGCTGCCGGCCATGGCGATCAGATCGCGATCCGCTGGCTCGGCAAGGACGGCGACCGGCGCGACATCACCTATGCAGCGCTGGCCGCAGATGCGGCACGTTTCGCAAACGTGCTGGCCGAGCATGGGTTGCAGCCCGGTGCCCGTGTCTTTGCCCTGATGGGGCGGGTGCCCGAGCTTTATGCGGCGGCCCTTGGCACGTTGAAGGCGGGCATGACATTCACCCCGCTGTTTGCTGCATTCGGCCCCGAACCGATCAGGTCGCGGATGGAGATCGGCGAGGGCAATGTTCTGGTCACCACGGATGCGCTCTATCGCAAGAAAGTCGCCCCTTGGCGCGACGAGCTTGCTTCGTTGAAACTGGTGCTGACTCTGGGCGATGGCGCTGTGGCCGACACCTGTGTGGCCTTGCGCCCCGCGATGGCGCGTGCCGCCGACAGTTTTGACACCGTTAGAACCACGGCGGAGGATATGGCGCTGATCCACTTCACCTCTGGCACAACGGGCAAGCCCAAAGGCGCGGTTCATGTGCATGGCGCGGTTGTGGCCCATGCAGCGACGGGGCGCTTTGCGCTCGACCTCAAACCGGGTGATATCTACTGGTGCACCGCCGATCCCGGCTGGGTCACGGGCACGTCCTATGGCATCATCGCGCCCTTGGTGAACCGGGTGACGATGATCGTCAACGAGGCCGAATTCGATCTGGAACGCTGGTACGCCATCTTGCAGGACGAAGGCGTGCAGGTCTGGTACACCGCGCCCACCGCGATCCGCATGTTGATGCGGGCGGGCAAGGACGCCGCAAAGAACTATGATTTCAGCAAGTTAAGATTTATCGCCAGCGTTGGTGAACCGTTGAACCCCGAAGGGGTGGTCTGGGGCCAAGACGTGTTCGGCACGCCGTTCCATGACAATTGGTGGCAGACCGAAACCGGTGGCATCATGATCGCCAATACCGCCGACATGGACATCTATCCCGGCTCGATGGGCAAACCCCTGCCCGGCATCGAGGCCGGGATTGTCAGTGTTCAAGATGGTACCGTGCGAGAATGCAAACCGGGCGAAATTGGCGAATTGGCGCTGCGCCCCGGCTGGCCGTCGATGATGCGCGCCTATCTCAACGAACAGGCGCGCTTTGACAAATGCTTTGTCGGGGGGTGGTATCTGTCGGGTGACCTCGCCCTGCAGGACAAGGACGGGTATTTCTGGTTTGTCGGCCGCGCCGATGACCTGATCAAATCGTCGGGCCATCTGATCGGCCCGTTCGAGGTCGAAAGCGCGCTGATCGAGCATGAAGCAATCGCCGAGGCCGCCATCATCGGCATCCCCGACGACACCGCCGGCGAGGTCGTGAAAGCCTATGTCGCGCTGAACCCCGGTTTCGAGCCGTCCGAGACGCTTGAGCGGGAAATCCGGGGCTTTGCGCGCAAACGGCTTGGCGCTGCCGTGGCACCCCGCGAAATCGTCTTTCGCAAAGAGCTTCCCAAGACCCGATCGGGCAAGATCATGCGCCGTCTTCTCAAGGCGCGCGAACTTGGCCTGCCGGAAGGCGACATTTCCACATTGGAGGCGGATGAAAAATGAAAAGCGCGACAAAACCACATCTTAGTCGGGACCATGTCCAAGACCTGCTGCGCGGCATGATCCGTATCCGCCGCTTTGAGGAAAAATGCGCCGAGCTGTACACCCATGAGAAAATTCGCGGCTTTCTGCATCTTTATGATGGCGAGGAAGCGGTGGCGATGGGGGTGATCCCGGTGCTGGGGGCCAGTGACCGTATCGTTGCCACCTATCGCGAGCACGGGCATGCCTTGGCACGCGGCATCGCAATGGGGCCGATCCTGGCCGAGATGTACGGCAAGGCGAACGGCTGTTCGGGCGGGCGTGGCGGGTCGATGCATCTGTTCGACGCGGCTGCCAACTTCTATGGCGGGAATGCAATCGTCGGCGGCGGCATGCCGCTGGCTGCCGGTCTTGGTCTGGCGGACCGGATGATGGGCGAAAAGAACGTCACCGCCTGTTTCTTTGGCGAAGGTGCTGTGGCCGAGGGCGAGTTTCACGAGGCGATGAACCTGTCGGAGCTTTGGGATTTGCCGGTGCTTTGGGTCTGCGAGAACAACGGCTATGCGATGGGATCGGCCTTGGCGCGCACGCAAGCGCAGACCGACATTCACGCCAAGGCCGCTGCCTATGGCATTGAGAGCGAAGCGGTCGATGGCATGGATGTCGTCGCCGTCGAGGCTGCGGCCCGCCGCGCGGTGGCAAGTATACGCGAAACCGGTCGCCCGTTTCTGCTGGAGGCGCGCACCTACCGCTTTCGCCCGCATTCCATGTTCGACGCGCAGCTGTATCGCGACAAGGCCGAGGTAGCGGAGTGGCGGGAAAAGGGGCCGATCGTCCGGTTCCAGAACTGGTTGCTTGAAAACAACCTGATCCACGAGGCGGATATCGCGGAAATGACCGCCGAGATTGACGCCGAGATTGCCGAGGCGGTGGCATTCGCTGAGGCCGGCGCGTGGGAGCCGGTCGAGACCCTGACCAAACATGTCATGGCCGAGACCCAGCCGACACCGCCCGCCACACCGGCCCCTGCGGGCGACATGGTCGAGACGACCTACCGCGAGGCTATCAAACAGGCGATACGTCAGGCGATGACTGACGATGATCGCGTGTTCCTGATGGGCGAGGATGTTGGTGCCTATGGTGGCTGTTACGCCGTCTCGAAAGGGTTGATGGCTGAATTCGGCGCGGACCGCATTCGCGACACGCCGCTGTCTGAATCGGGTTTTACCGGCGCGGGGATCGGTGCGGCGGCGGCGGGCATGCGACCGATCGTTGAACTGATGACCGTGAATTTCTCGATGCTGGCGCTGGATCAGATCCTGAACACCGCCGCCACGATCCGGCACATGTCGGGGGGCCAGTTCGGCTGCCCCATCGTGATCCGCATGGCGACCGGCGCGGGCAAACAACTGGCCGCACAGCACTCCCATTCGCTGGAAGGCTGGTATGCGCATATTCCGGGGCTGAAGGTGCTGGCACCCGCAACGCTGGAAGATGCACGCGGCATGCTGCTGACAGCCCTCGCTGATCCAGACCCCGTTCTGATCTTTGAAAACGTCATGCTGTACAACAGGACGGGCCATATTCCTGTGACGGCCGGTGCTGTCGATATTGACAAGGCCGCGATCCGCAGGCCCGGCAAGGATGTATCGTTGATTACCTATGGCGGGTCGCTTTTCAAGACGCTTGAGGCCGCAGAGCAACTGGCCAAAGAAGGCATCGACGCAGAGGTGATAGACCTGCGCAGCTTGCGCCCGCTTGACGAGGAAACCATCCTTGCCTCGGTCGCGCGCACCCGCCGCGCAGTGGTGGTGGATGAAGGGTGGCGCACAGGCTCGCTTGCCGCCGAGGTATCGGCCCGGATCACCGAAGGGGCCTTTTGGCGGCTTGATGCCCCGGTGGGGCGGGTGTGTTCGGCCGAAGTGCCAATTCCCTATGCCGCACATCTGGAACAAGCCGCGATACCGCAGGTTGCCGGTATCGTTGCCGCCGCGCGTGCGGCGATGGGCAAAGAGTGACCCGATGAGCATTTTTACCATGCCCTCGCTTGGTGCCGACATGGAAGCGGGCACCTTGGTCGAATGGATGATCAAAGCTGGCGATACCGTCCATCGGGGCGATGTGGTCGCGGTGGTCGAAACCCAGAAAGGCGCAATCGAAATCGAGTGTTTCGAGGAGGGGATTGTAGAAACGCTTGATGCAGAAATCGGTGCTACGCTGGATGTCGGTGCCCCCTTGGCAACGTTGCGCACGCCTGCAAAAGGCAGTGCAAGCGCGGCACGGCCCGCCGCTGACCCCAAGAAACACGCAAAGCGGGAAGCTGAAACTCCAGCCCCGCCAACCGAAGCGCCGCCGCCGACCTCTGCTCCGATGGGTGCGACGCCCTCCGAGGTGACCACTGGCGAAATCCCGGCCGCTTCTCCCGCCGCGCGGGTCCGTGCTGCCGAGCGCGGGATCGACCTTGGGGCGCTTGTCGGCACCGGACCCAATCGTGCCATTGTATTGGCCGATGTAGAGGCCGCAGAACCTGCTGCGGTCAAGGCAGCCCCCGTTAGCAGCAGCGCCAAGCCGGGGCTCGATATGGCCGCGATGCGCACGGCCATTGCCAACGCCATGGCACGATCAAAACGCGAAATCCCGCATTATTACCTGACCCAGACCATCGACCTGCAAGCCGCCAGTGACTGGCTTACCGCCACCAATGCAACGCGCCCGCCCGATGCCCGTCTTTTGATGGGGGCGCTTTTCGTCAAGGCCGTGTCTATTGCCGCCGCGCAAGTGCCGCAGATGAACGGCCATTACGACGCCGACGGCTTTCACCCCGCCAAAGCCGTTCACGCTGGCGTGGCGGTGGCGCTGCGCCAGGGCGGGCTTGTGGCACCTGCCTTGCATGATGCCGAAACCCTGCCGCTTGATGATCTGATGACCCGGATGCGGGATCTGGTCGCGCGGGTGCGCAGCGGGCGGCTTCGGTCTTCGGAAATGACCGATGGCACCATCACCATCTCGGCTATGGGCGATACCGGTGCCGATGCGATGGCCGCTGTCATCTATCCGCCGCAAGTCGCCATTGTCGGCTTTGGCGCACCGGTGGCCCGGCCATGGATTGTGGGCGACGCCATCGTGCCGCGCATGACTGTTACCGTGACGCTGTCTGCCGACCACCGTGTCAGCGACGGACGTCGCGGTGCCAAATTTCTGGCCGCCATCAACACGGCACTGCAAACCCCGGAGACCCTATGACCGACGCTGACATTCGCAAAGCAATCCTTGAGGAACTGACCCAGATCGCGCCGGACATCGCCCCAAGCGACGTTGGCGACGGGGATCACCTGCAAGACGATCTGGAACTCGACTCGATGGATTTTCTAAATTTGGTTTCGGCGCTTCATAAACGGCTTGGCGTTGATATTCCTGAAACCGACTATCCGAAAATCGCCACTCTGGCGCTTGCGGTCGCCTATCTGAAAACGCGGATCGGCTGACGCCTTTTCATGCGGGAAACGATCCAACCCGAACGCCGGGAATTGATGAAACACCTCGCTTTGCAGCATTTTGTTGGATGAAGCATCGGTCAGCGGACAAACGGGCCTGATGCGGCGATACCGCAGTTCGAGAATTATCAAGCATGCTTTCGCAACCCGCTAAACTTGGATGCCTACGTCGGCACTCACCTTCTTCGACGAAGATTAACCGACCTAATGTCCTCCTAGAGTGAAGAATACCGGGAAACGATCACCTTCTTCGGTGAGCAGAAAGACCAAACCATCTTTCCGCAAGAAAGTGTCGCAGCGGTGCCGTTCACTTTGGGAGAAGTCGATACAGACCCTACCATCTTCCCTGATATGAAATGCGCCGAAACGAGTGATCGATTTTGTCTCGTCAGTAAAGCTGTAGGACCCATTTTCGCTGTAGTTTGACCGTCCGAGGCCCGGAAACGTTAGCGGTCCTGCTGATGTGAGTTCCTTTACATCGTTATAGCCCAATACTTGCCCGTGCTTTTCCGGGAAAATGTCTTGGGCTGCACTGTTTGTCGCCAATAGCCCCAGATTCATCGTCAACAGAAAGCCGAACAACAAGGACATAAATCTTCTTAACTTAAGCAATGTGTAACTCCTTCGGTTGGATGGTAAATGCAAACTGCGGGTCGTGTGGAACGCCCATCCCTTGCTTCACAAATAGCTAGTTTTTCAGGTCAGCCATTCAAACGTCTTTATGTCTAGGCCAAACGGATGCTGGTCGGTCACGGGTCCTGAACGGAGAGTGCTGGTCTAGGCGCGCAGATGCAGAGAGCCTGCACCCTGCCGTTCATGATGACCGAGAAATGTTCCAACCGAATATGCGTCAAGACTGCATTGGCAACACCTTTACATCCTTTCAAGCTCGGACTTCAGCAGGCTTTCGATTTTCTCGATCGGATGATTTGTCAGGGTCTTTGGTATTTCGGCGATCACCTTCTTCACGGCATTTGGGTTGATTTCCACCCGTAGATCACCAAGCGCCTTCGGCGGTGCCACGATCACGATCTCGTCAAAAGCGCCATCATGCGCGGCACGGTCAAGAATTTCTGCGATCTCTTTTACATAGTTGTCTTCGGACAACTGGTGCCAGTCGGTATCCTGCAATGCAGCGCGGCGCATTCCGGGAACAGAGTTTGCGCGACCAGCGCGGTCACTGCCTTGAGCAATGCTGGGCGGATTTTCCGTCTCCTGATGCCAGACCACGCGCAAATCATAGTTTTTCGTATCACCGTCGTTGCGTAGAAAAAGGGCTTTTTGGCCATCCGCAACCAATACCCAACTCCCCGTTTTCAAAAGAACCATCTTCAACTCCAATTAATGACCTCTTTTTTAACCGTAAGAGACCTGGCTGCCCTGGGGCTTGAGCTAAATCAACACGGACGAAATAATCAGTTGCCTGCATCCAAATGTTGATTGAAGACGAGCTTCTCTTGGATCTTAAAATGTCTGGATTGTTACCTGAAAAACTGGTTTCGATAACGCGTCACGAACGAGTGCCTATTTTCTCCACCTCGGAGTATCTATGCGTTGTGTTCAACAATGGGTGGTCACTCACGACACAAGCGAGGCATCGAAGCTCACCATCCAAGCCTCAGCAGTCCCTTCGCGCGACAGCGGTTCATATATATCACGCCCAAGGCCAAAGAGAGGCCATTCGAAATGGTTTGATATGGCTCAATAAGATGGGCTACCCTCATGGCATGGTTTGCCGACGGGTTTCGAGCACCTGCTGAAGATCAACGCCTTTGGGGACATCAAGCATGTGTTTTTCTGCGACCGCCAGCTTCACAACAGCGGCTTTATTACTACCAGTGGCCGCATATACCATCAGCACGGCCTTGAAGACGGACCGGCGGTATCTGGGGTTCGCAATTTTCCCTCTCTTTTTTGGTATCCAACAAATTTTGGAAGGCAGTCTTTGGATCGAGATCGGGCAATCGGATTCTGCGCACTCACATATATATGCCTTGGGGTTCTTGTTTTTTGCCTACCTCGTCTGGCCGTTCTTGGTCCCTTTTGCAGCCTTTCTTATTGAACCGCGCAGAAATCGAAAAACGGCTTTTTTGGCGCTGAGTGCCTTGGGGCTGCTTCTGGGGATATCTCTTTTCGTGCCTTTGCTGTTCAACCCAGAGTGGGTGCCGCTTAGGGTCGTAAAGTACTCTATTGACTACAACTCGAGACTGATCTGGGAAGGCATCGCGCCGTACAGCGTCATGCGGATCACCTACGCCAGTATCGTTTGCCTGCCTCTGCTCGCTTCGTCTGAAAAACAAATCCGGTTTTTTGGGGTGATTATTGCCCTTTCCGTCATCGTTGGCTTCGCCTTCGCTGACTATGCATTCACTTCGATCTGGTGTTTCATGGCTGCAATCTCATCGATCTGGATTCTGTTCATGATGAGAACTCTCAGCAGGCGCTAGCAGGGTGTGAGACAATTCTGATCATGGTCTTACTTGATCGCTGCCACCTTGCCCCTTGATCTGTAACGCAAGTCTAATGGCACGGAAGCATATGCCGCGATTGTCTGGTCCGGAGCCCTGTGTGAGTTCTTTTCGCCTGCGCAGCAAATACCCGGTTTCCGCCCTTGATGTCGATCGACACGAACGGCCCGAAGCGGACCTTGGTGGCTCCAGCAGCAAACGGCAGTTCAGAGCCCAATCTGCATAGGCTTCACGGCTCGGGATCGGTCATCCTCGCCACAAGGGCGGCGATAAGATCCTTCTCCGAATGTTTCAACGGGTCTTTGATTCCGTCCGCGAGCCCAAACATCAGAGCAAGTCCCAAGACCGCAGCATGGATTGATGCTGCATGCTGGCGAGCGCGTAGCGGATCTCCTTCAAGGCGGTCCGCCAGCGCGCCATACATTCGGTTCGTCGTGGCATGCACCCGATCAAGTGCTTCCGTTTCCAGCGGGCCCTGCATACCGGCCTTCAAGGTCTGCGGTGCCAGATACATCATTCGGAACCGATCCAAATCGCCCAAATGGAACGCCGCCACGGCCTCGACAAAGGCCGAGATGGCAGCGTTTGGCGTGGTTTTTCCGGCAACGGCGGCCGCCGCGACGTCCGCCTCCGCTGCCAACCAAGGGCCAAGCATTGCAGCAAGAAGCTCTTGTTTGGACGGATACCAATAAAGCACGGCCTGTTTTGACACCCCCAGAGCGCGCGCGATCGCGTCAAAAGTGACTGCCCCGAACCCATCCGAGGCCAAAAGGGCCTGAGCGGCTTTGAGGATCTTCTCGTCCGATTTCATCCAGAATACCTGAAAATGTTGACTGCTTACCAATGGTAGGATATAGACTTACCATTGGTAAGTAAATGGACATTAACTAAAAGGGCATACGGTGTGGACCGGACGGCTCGAGGGGAAATTCAACGATGCAGACAATCAACTTTGAGAACCCGATCTTTGTAACCTACGCCATTGCGTCGGCCTTGTTGGTCCTAAAGGTGATGGGGCAAGGATGGATGACCGTCTACCGGATGCTTCGGAGCAACTCAGGCCTTGCCAGCCCGGAAGACCTAAAAGCCGGCCCGATCAATAGAAACCCGGACCCCTCCCAGCTTGAGGTCAATGACTATGTTGATCGCTCACGCCGTATGCATCGGAATGACCTCGAAAACATCCCGGCATTCTGGATCGCCGGATTGCTCTTCGTGCTGGCCAATCCCCCGCTCATCCTTGCGCAATTTCTGATTTACGGGTTCGTCGCGGCCCGCGCGGCACATTTCGTCGCTTATTCGACACGGCAGACCCACGAAGTCCGGGCTACCTTCTATACCATCGGTTCTCTGGTCGTCATCTACATGGCCCTGCACGCACTTTTCGTCCTACTAATGTAGGGAAAAGACAAAAAATGGCAGGGGACGTTCCACGATACCAAGGTATTCTCCCGCTCTCCCCCGGTGCTACGCCCCACAACGCTGCCCCCCAAACGGCACGCAGCGAACAGCCGCTCCCCGCCCTAGTGTACAATCTGAAACTGGTGCTTGCTTGCTTGCCGTCAGGCTTCAGATTGAGGATACTTTAGGAACCCTCAGGCATATGATGGCGGAGTTCCGCAGCGCTATTGAAAAATGCCGGGATCGTTCCGTGTTTACTGCACGGCGTTGAGTACGGCAACGTTGTCCCGCTCTACGAGATCGACGCTGCCTTGCGTGCATGGTCCTCAACGGTCGAGAGACGTGGGAGAAAAAAATCAAACCCTGCACATTACAAAAGGCGGAGCATCGAGCTCCGCCTTTTCCGTTTAATCACATCAGATCTCAATGTGCTTTGAAGCCAGCTTCAGGCTCACATCAAGTTTTGCGCACGCTTTTATGTTTCTTTTGTGAACGCTTCACCTTTTTCCGGCTTCCACTTCAATCTAACAGATTACCCGCATTTACTGTGACCGCAGCTGCCACAGGTCATGCACCCCTCAACCATGCGCAGATCGTATTGTCCGCAGCTGCTGCATGCTTTGCCGCGGGGCGCGTTGAGGCCCACGATTTGGGCGCTCGGGTCTGATTTCAGCCCCTGCCCTTCGCCTGCGATAAAGCCGGTCGAGATCAGGTGTTGTTCGATCACCCCACCAATCGCGGCAAGCATTGACGGGATGTATTTGCCGCCCATCCATGCACCGCCTCTTGGGTCGAACACCGCCTTCAGTTCTTCAACAACAAAGGACACATCCCCGCCACGCCGGAACACTGCCGAGATCATGCGCGTCAATGCGACGGTCCAGGCAAAATGCTCCATGTTTTTCGAGTTAATAAAGACCTCGAACGGGCGGCGATGACCGCCGATAACAACATCGTTGATCGTGATGTAAAGCGCATGCTCGCTGTCGGGCCATTTGATTTTATAGGTCGACCCTTCCAGCTCCTCCGGGCGGTCCAGCGGCTCGGACATGTAAACGACCTCGCCTCCATCCTGCGGCATCGCCTGGGCTGCGGTTTCGCCGGGGGCGCTGTTGGTGCTCTCGGATACCGACAGAACGGATCCGGTCACATCATTGGGGCGATAGGTGGTGCAGCCTTTGCAGCCCTGATCCCATGCGGCCATATACACGTCTTTGAACGCGTCAAAACTGATGTCTTCGGGGCAGTTGATCGTCTTGGAAATGCTGCTGTCCACCCATTTCTGGGCGGCGGCCTGCATCTTGACGTGGTCCAGAGGGGCCAATGTCTGCGCATTCACAAAATAGTCGGGCAATTCTGCATCGCCCTTCAAATCACGCCACATCTGAACAGCGTAATCAACGACTTCCTCTTCGGTACGGCTACCGTCTTTTTGCAACACCTTGCGGGTGTAGGCATAGGCAAACACCGGTTCGATACCGGAACTGACGTTGCCCGCATACAAACTGATGGTTCCCGTAGGCGCGATCGACGTCAGCAACGCGTTGCGAATGCCGTTTTCCTTGATGGCATCGCGCACGTCATCGTCCATCTGCTGCATGGTGCCAGAGGCCAGATAGGCCTCAGCATCGAACAACGGAAACGCACCCTTTTCCTTGGCCAGATCAACCGACGCCAGATATGCGGCCCGCGCAATCGCCTTCAACCAGGCCTCGGTCTGGGCGGCTGCCTCGTCCGATCCATAGCGCAAGCCAACCATCAACAACGCATCGGCCAAACCGGTGACACCCAGACCGATCCGCCGCTTGGCTTTGGCTTCGGCCCGCTGCGCGTCCAGCGGAAATTGCGATACGTCCACGACGTTATCCATCATCCGCACAGCGGTTGCGACCAGCTTGTCCAGGGCATCAACATCCAGATGGGCCGCTTCGCCAAACGGGTCCGCAACCATCCGCGCCATGTTGATCGACCCCAAAAGGCAGGCCCCATAAGGCGGCAAAGGCTGCTCGCCGCACGGGTTGGTTGCCGCGATGGTCTCGCAATAGCTCAGGTTGTTCGCCGCGTTGATCCGGTCAATGAAGATCACACCGGGCTCAGCGAATTCATACGTGGCCTTCATGATCCGGTTCCACAGATCACGCGCCTGAACAGTGCGGTAAACCTTGCCATCAAACACAAGATCCCAGGCTTTGTCAGCCTTGACCGCATCCATGAACGGGTCGGTAATCAAAACCGACATATTGAACATCCGCAAACGGGCAGGGTCTGATTTGGCCGCGATAAAGGCCTCAACATCGGGGTGATCGCAGCGCATCGTGGCCATCATCGCACCACGGCGCGACCCGGCTGACATGATCGTGCGGCACATCGCATCCCACACATCCATAAACGACAGCGGCCCCGAGGCATCGGCAGATACCCCAAGCACATCCGCACCCTTGGGCCTGATTGTCGAGAAATCATACCCGATCCCGCCACCTTGCTGCATGGTCAGCGCGGCCTCTTTCAGCATGTCGAAAATGCCGCCCATGCTGTCAGGTACAGTGCCCATGACGAAACAGTTGAACAACGTCACGCGACGCGCAGTACCCGCCCCCGCTGTAATGCGACCCGCCGGCAGAAACTTGAAATCTTCCAACGCTTCGAAAAACGTGTTCTCCCAAACATCCGGCTGCTTTTCTACCTGCGCCAGATCCCGCGCGATGCGCCGCCATGTATCCTCGACCGTGACGTCCTTGGGCGTGCCACCGGCATCCTTGAACCTGTATTTCATATCCCAGATCTGTTCGGCGATAGGGGTGGCGAATCGTGACATACTCGGTTCCTCGGAGCTTTTTGGGAAGGATTCTACCTTACCTCAAACAAGCGCCAAAGCACAACAGTTTGAAGGCCGTCTTAGATGCGCTACCTTATGTCGTGGTGAGCCGGAGGGATTCTGTGGATAAGTACGTAAACATCTTGAAATTGTCGGTGGGCACCGAAAATATCGACGACCTCGAAGCATGGCAGCAGACAAAGCGCGCGCAAACGCCAGAAGGCCAGCCCCGCCATGTCACCCGCATGTGGCCGAAACGCGAAGCCGAATTGACGAATGGCGGCTCGGTTTTCTGGGTCATCAAAGGTGTCATTCAATGCCGGCAGAAAATTATCCGGCTGGACGAACATGTCGGAGAAGACGGAATCCGCCGATGTGCGGTGGTGATGGACCCAACGATCGTGCGCGTCCAATCCAGCCTCAAACGCCCCTTCCAGGGCTGGCGCTACCTAAGCCCGGCCGACGCACCCGCCGATTTGCCAAAAGGTCGCGAAGAGGAAGAACCGCTGCCGGTCGAATTAAACCGCGCCCTGGCCGAAATCGGCGTGCTCTAAACCTCATCGCCACCCCATGCAGCGCTGTCGGAATTTGAGTTTATTTGGCAAAATGAAAATAGGCGTAGGTCTTCATATTTCATTTTGCCCCCTAAACTCCCGCCGGAGGCAAAATAAATAATATAATCGCGCGTAAGCGCGGCCTTTGGTCTAGGCTAGTTTTTCTAGCAAAGCCGCAAGAGTACGGCGCTCTTTATCATCCATATCCGCCGTGCGGCTGCGCCAAAGTGTCGCTTGCGATTTCAGGATCAAACCGTCCGACAGGATTTTCAGATGGTTGGCCCGCAAGGTTTCGCCGCTTGAGGTAATATCTGCGATCGCCTCGGCCGTTTCGTTTTTCACGGTGCCTTCCGTGGCCCCCTGGCTGTCGACCAGCGCATAGTCCGCGACCCCGGCCCCGCGCAGGAATTCACGCACCAGGCGGTGGTATTTCGTGGCAATGCGCAGACGGAACCCATGTGTGGCGCGAAACGCGGCGGCAGCGGCATCCAGATCATCCAACGTATCCACATCGGACCAGGCCGCGGGAACCGCGACAATCAAATCGGCGTGACCAAAGGCAAGCTCTTCCACGGGCACGACCAGTTGATCCCACAGGGCCAGTTTCTCCTCGATCAGGTCGGTGCCTGTAACCCCAAGGTGGATGCGCCCTGCCGCCAGTTCGCGCGGGATTTCCCCTGCCGACAGCAACATCAGCGATACGCCCTCGATACCGCCAACCGCCGCTGCATATTCACGATCCGAACCGGTGCGCTGCAAGGTTATGCCGCGCGCCGCAAACCATTCGAATGTCTTTTCCATCAACCGGCCTTTGGACGGCACGCCAAGCTTGATCGTCATTGCTTTGCCTCCAGTTCCAGCATCAGCCCCGGGCGCATCACCCCGCCAACAGCCGGTATTTCATCGCCCTGCCCCAGTCGTTTGGTCAGCGCATCATAGCGCCCGCCGCTGGCAACTGCTGGCAGATCGGGCCGCATATCGGCACGGAACCCGAAGACGAACCCGTCATAATATTCCATTGAAGAACGGCCAAAGCTGCCCTCAAAGGCCAGCACATCCGTATCAATGCCACGCGCGGCCAATGCCTCCGCCCGCGCGACCACCAAATTCACTGCTTCTGCGATCGCTGGCAGGTCGACCGCAATATCATGCAGTCGGCTGAGGGCATTTGGCATCATTTCGCGTACATCCAGCAGGGCCGCGATCAGCGACACCTGTTCACCCGACAAAGCCGGCGTCAGGGCATCTTCGCGCAGGGCTTCGATCCGCGCCTCGATTTCTTGTGTGCTGCGCAACCCGATCATCGGGGCTTCGTTCTTTACTGTTCCATCCAGCAAAGCCGCACGCGTCGCCGGCACGGGCGTCTTGCCAGAATACCTGTCCAGCAGGCTGCGGAACCGCCGCGGCCGCCAGATGTGTCGCATCAACGCGTCCTTGCGACGCTGCGTCGTCTCCAGGCCTTTGACGGCGGCCATCAGAATACCGATATCGCCGGTCACTGCTGTCACCGGCAGCCCGCGCAACGCTTCTGAGATCAGCGCGAACACCTCGGCATCGGCTGCTGCCGGATCGGCCCGATCGAATACTTCGTAGCCCACCTGGATAAATTCATTGGCCCGCGCAGGGTCATGTTCCTGACGGCGAAACACTTCGCCCGCATAGGTATAGCGCGCGGAATCTGCCCCATGCGCCATGTGCATCTGCACCACAGGCACGGTATAGTCGGGCCGCAGCATCTGTTCGCCGCGCAGGGCGTCCGATGTCACATAGGCACGCGCCCGGATGTCTTCGCCGTACAGGTCCAGCAGCGTTTCAGCAGGTTGCAGGATCGGGGGTTCCACCACCAAAGCCCCCTGCGCCTCGAACATGGCACGCAACATTGCCGCCTTGGCAAGCGTCTCGGATCGGGTCGGCATCAGCGGTTCAGCTCCAGTATTTCGCGCACTTTGGCGACCAGATCGGCGCGTGGCACCTCATATTGGCTGGGGCGGTCTTTCCATTCCTCAAGGGTCGCGTTTTCGGCGATTTTCGCCCCGAGGATCAGATCCTTGATCTGGATCATCCCGCTGTCGAACTCGTCACCGCCCGCAATCACCGCCACAGGGCTGCCCCGACGATCTGCGTATTTCAGCTGGTTGCCAAAGTTCTTGGGGTTGCCCAGATACACCTCGGCGCGGATACCCGCCTGACGCAGTTCTGCGACCATCGCCTGATAGTCGGCCATGCGCGCCTTATCCATCACTGTCACGACAACGGGGCCGACAGTATCGCTGGTCAACCGCCCCTTTGCATGCAGCGCGGCCAAGAGACGATCCACGCCAATCGACACGCCGGTTGCGGGGACTTCCTGACCGGTAAAGCGCTTGACCAGATCGTCATAACGCCCGCCCCCCGCAACAGAGCCAAAGTTACGCACGCGCCCCTTGTCGTCCTTGATCTCAAAGGTCAGTTCGGCCTCGAACACAGGTCCGGTGTAATAGCCAAGCCCGCGCACGACAGACGGGTCAATCTCGACCCGGTCGGGGCCATAGCCACCCGCCGCCATCAGATCGGCAATGGTCTCCAGCTCTTCGACACCTTGCAGGCCAACGGCTGATCCTGCAACCAGCTCACGCAACCGCGCCACAGTTTCCGCACCGGTCGCGCGCTTGGCCTGCATGAACCCCATGACCACATCGGCCTGAGCATCCGTCAGACCGGCACCGTCAGTAAAATCACCACTGTCGTCTTTGCGCCCCGCGCCGAGCAATGCGCGCACGCCGTCCAGCCCCAGCCGGTCCAGCTTGTCGATCGCGCGCAAAACGATCCCGCGCTCGGATGCAAACTTGTCGGGGTCTGACGGATCAAGCACGCCTGCCACTTCCATCACCCCGTTCAGCACCTTGCGGTTGTTCACGCGCACGATGTAATCGCCACGCTCGATCCCGACTTCCTCAAGGCAATCCGCCAGCATCGCGCAAATCTCGGCATCGGCCGCAACCGAAGGCGCGCCAACCGTATCCGCGTCACATTGGTAGAACTGCCGGAACCGCCCCGGACCGGGCTTTTCGTTGCGCCACACAGGCCCCATCGCATAACGGCGGTAAGGCGTCGGCAAATCATTGCGATGCTGCGCATAGACCCGCGCCAGCGGCGCAGTCAGGTCATACCGCAACGCCAGCCAGTCACCGGGCTTGTCCGCATCTGCATCTTCCTGCCACGCAAAGACCCCTTCATTGGGGCGGTCCACATCGGGCAAAAACTTGCCCAAGGCCTCGACCGTCTCAACGCCCGAACTCTCCAAAGCATCAAACCCGTAACGATGATAGACCCCGGCGATCTTGCGCAGCATCTCGGCGCGCTGCGTTACTTCGGCACCGAAATAGTCACGAAAGCCTTTTGGCGTTTCGGCCTTGGGGCGGGGGGTCTTCTTTGGCTTGGCCATGGGATCACATCCTGCGGGCTGAACTTTGCGCCTCGCATCTACCCCACCCCCCCGACAAGAGCAAGTAAACCACGCGTCTTTCCCCTTCGCGTAGCCGCCCCTTCTCTGGCTTTCAAATATCCTCGGGGGTCAGGGGGCAGACAGCCCCCTGCCGGTTGCCAAGGGGGGCACCCTCCCCTATCTGCAGATCAACCGAATGGTAAGGATCACATCATGGACAAGATCGAAGAACAAATGGCCCATCTTATCCGCAGCGTCGATGATCTGTCAGATGTCGTTGCCCGTCAGGAATCCGAGATCGCCACGCTGACCCGCCGCGTCCACATGTTGATGCAGCGCGAAGGCGAACGCGAAGCGGCTGGCAACGAAGGTATCGTGATCGGAAATGAACGTCCGCCGCATTACTAATGCTGATCAGTTACTGAGCGGGCTTCAGCGGGGAACTAGAACGGCCCCCCGCAGGGCTAGATTTCCTCGACTTCCAGAACCCCGCTCAGGGACCGGATCGCGCCTTTGATCTTGGGTGTGACCGGATATTCGGCGCATAAATCCACCTCGACCTCACCGGGCAGTGTCGGATCCATCAGACACAGCTGGATCGGCCCCTTGCCAGAAGATTTCCCCGCGGCCCGCGCACCGGCCAGAACCTCTGCGACGGCTTGAATGGCAATCGCCTCGTCCACAAAAATGCGCAGACCCATATTGCCGGCATCAGCCACAACCGCGTCAATCGGCGCGACAGACCGGCCCAGCAGTTTCAACTGGTCGCTTTCCATTGTCGCCTCGACCGTGATGACAACCTTTGATCCGGTCTCCAGATGATCGCGCGCCAGCTCCAGCGTGTCCGAGAACAGCGTGACCTCATAGGCACCGGTCGGATCGGACAGTTGCGCAAAGGCAAAGCGGTTGCCGCGCGCCGATTTGCGTTCCTGCCGCCCCGCCACAATCCCGGCCAGACGCGCGTTCATCGCGCCCTTGATCGACACTTTTTCCGTTAACTCGTCCAACGTCAGGAAGGGCACGCCGCCGTTGCCTGCCTTGCGTTTCATCGGCCCCATGTAATCGTCCAGCGGGTGACCGGACAGATAGAACCCCACGGCCTTGAATTCTTCGGTCAGGCGTTCTGCCGCCTCCCAGTCATCGCAGGGCAGGATGCGCGGTTCGGGCAGATCATCGCCCGCCTCGCCAAAAAGCGACACCTGATTGCTGGCCTTTTGCTCGTGGATGGCGGCGGAATAGCTCACCAACCCGTCCAGCGCGTTCCAGACCCGACGGCGGTTGCTGTCCAACTGGTCAAACGCACCCGACCGGGCCAGCATTTCCAGCGGCCGCTTGCCGACCCGTTTCAGATCAACCCGCCGCGCCAGATCAAACAGCGTGGCAAAGGGGCGGTCCACCCCTTCAACCATGCGGCCCGTCGTGATCAGTTTCATCGCCTCGACGCCCACGTTTTTCAACGCGCCCAGCGCATAGACCAGCGCGCCGTCAACGACCTTGAACGTCGCATCAGAGCGGTTCACGCAGGGCGGCACCCATGGCAGTTCCAGCCGCTTGCGCACTTCCTCGAAATACACCGCCAGCTTGTCGGTCAGGTGGACATCGCAGTTCATCACACCGGCCATGAACTCGACCGGATGGTTCGCCTTGAGCCAGGCGGTCTGATAGCTGACCACGGCATAGGCGGCGGCGTGGGATTTGTTGAAACCGTAGTTGGCGAATTTTTCCAAAAGGTCGAAGACTTCCGACGCTTTTTTCTTGTCCACCCCATTGGCCATGGCACCCTTTTCGAACTTGGGGCGTTCCTTGGCCATTTCTTCGGCAATCTTTTTACCCATCGCACGGCGCAACAGGTCAGCGCCACCAAGGCTATAGCCCGCCATGACCTGCGCGATCTGCATAACCTGTTCTTGGTAAACGATGATGCCTTGGGTTTCCTCAAGGATATGGTCAATCGACGGATGTACGGATTCGCGTTCCTTGATCCCGTTCTTGACCTCGCAATAGGTCGGGATGTTCTCCATCGGGCCGGGGCGGTACAGCGCCACAAGAGCCACGATATCCTCGATACAGGTCGGTTTCATCCGTTTCAGGGCATCCATCATGCCGCTGGATTCCACCTGAAACACCGCCACGGTCTTGGCGCTGGCGTATAGCTTGTAGGAAGCTTCGTCATCCAGCGGGACGGTGGCAATATCGTCGATCAACCCTTCCGGCGGCTCGAACAATTCGGTCCCGTCAGCGGCAATATGCAGATGGCGGCCCGATGCCTTGATCTGGTCCACCGCATTCTGGATGACGGTCAGGGTTTTCAGGCCGAGAAAGTCGAACTTGACCAGACCGGCCTGTTCCACCCATTTCATGTTGAACTGCGTTGCGGGCATGTCGGACCGCGGATCCTGGTACAGCGGCACAAGCTGGTCCAGCGGCCTGTCACCAATCACAACACCCGCCGCGTGGGTTGATGCGTTGCGGAGCAACCCCTCGACCTGCTGACCGTAATCCAGCAACCGGGCGACAACCTCTTCGTTGCGGGCCTCTTCGCGCAGGCGCGGCTCGTCTGCCAATGCCTTTTCGATGCTGACGGGTTTGACCCCTTCGACCGGGATCATCTTGGACAAACGGTCCACCTGACCATAGGGCATTTGCAAAACGCGCCCGATGTCCCGCACCGCCGCCTTGGACAACAGCGCACCAAAGGTGATGATCTGCCCCACCTTGTCGCGCCCGTATTTGCGCTGCACATATTGGATCACCTCTTCGCGGCGATCCATGCAAAAGTCGATGTCAAAGTCGGGCATCGATACGCGTTCGGGGTTCAGGAAGCGTTCAAACAGCAATTGATACCGAAGCGGATCAAGGTCGGTGATGGTCAGCGCATAGGCCACCAGCGACCCCGCACCCGACCCACGGCCCGGCCCGACAGGAATGTCCTGATCCTTGGCCCATTTGATAAAATCCGCAACGATCAGAAAATAGCCGGGAAACCCCATGCCCTCAATGATGCCCAGCTCGAAATCCAGCCGTTTTTCATATTCCTCGACGCTGGTCGCATGGGGGATTACCTTCAAACGGTCTTTCAGACCTTCGTGCGCCTGACGCTTCAGTTCTTCAATCTCGTTATCGGCAAATTTCGGCAGGATCGGATCACGGCGATAGGCCATAAAGGCACAGCGTTTTGCGATCTCGACGGTGTTCTCGATCGCCTCCGGCAAATCGGCAAACAGCGTCACCATTTCCGATTGCGACTTGAAATAATGCTGTGCCGTCAGGCGGCGGCGGTCCTGCTGCTGGTCGACATAGGCCCCGTCCGCAATACAGATCAGCGCGTCATGGGCCTCGTACATCGTGGTTTTCGGGAAATAGACGTCATTGGTTGCCACCAAGGGGATGCCCATCGCATAGGCCATCTCGACAAAGCCGCGCTCGGTCTTCCGCTCGGCTTCGGGCTGGCCATTCTCGCCCGGATGGCGCTGCAATTCGACATATAACCGGTCGCCGAACATGCCATGCAACCGCTTCATCAACGCCTCGGCGGCGGGCCCCTGCCCGGTTTGCAACAACTGCCCCACAGGGCCGCCTGCCCCACCGGTCAGACAAATGATGCCCGCGCTGAATGTCTCAAGCTGGTCCAGCGTCACCTCGGGCAGCGCACCGCCCTTGTCGATATACAGGCACGAGTTCAACTTCATCAGATGCTCATACCCGACTTCGGACTGCGCCAGAAGCACCACAGGGGCAGGCGCGCGCGGCTTTTCCCCCGGTTGTGCCGCGACATAGGCCAGATCGACCTGACACCCGATGATCGGCTGGACACCCGCCCCCGACATGGCGACAGAAAACTCGAGCGCCGCAAACATATTGTTAGTGTCGGTCAATGCCATCGCAGGCATGCCCGCCGATTTACACAGATCGGGCAGCTTTTTCAGCCGCAACGCGCCTTCCAGCAACGAATATTCGGAATGGGTGCGCAGGTGAATGAATCGGGGTGTATTTGCCATCCTCCAAGTCTAAGCGACCAAACCCCCAGCCGCCATACCCGCTGACGCGTCATGCCAATAATTTCGGCACGCGCCGGTCATTCCCCCGCATGAAACAGGAAACCCCTTGCCAAGACCACACGCCCGCGCTTAGCCTCGCTCAGCATTTGCCCGCGCCGCGTTCTACGTCGCATCGAACCCCGCGCATATCATGGGCCCCGGTACCGCGGCGGAACGAACCTATGGACATCACTTTTCTCCTCAACGGGGAAGTCGTGTCGCTGACTGGCATCTCTCCCACCACAACCCTGCTTGACTGGCTGCGCGAAACCAAACACCTGACCGGCACCAAAGAAGGCTGCAACGAAGGCGATTGCGGTGCGTGCAGCGTCATGATCAGCGACGATACAGGTCACCGCGCCCTGAACGGCTGCATCCTGTTTCTACCCCAGATCAACGGTAAATCAGTAACAACCGTCGAAGGCCTCAGCGCGCCCGATGGCACACTGCACCCTGTCCAGCAAAACCTGATCGACCACCACGGCAGCCAATGCGGCTTTTGCACCCCCGGCTTTGCGGTCACCATGGCCACCGCCCACCTGAACGGGGCCACCGACCACGACACCCAACTGGCCGGAAACCTGTGCCGCTGCACCGGCTACGCCCCGATCATCCGCGCCGCACAAGCTGCGGAAAACGAACCCGTCCCCCACCACCTCAAAAACCTGCGCATTCCAAATGGACCAAAATCCTCGGGGGGGCCGGCGCAGCCGGACGGGGGCAGACAGCCCCCTCAACATATCCAGCCCACCACCACCGATGATCTGGCACGCTGGTACGCCGCCAACCCCGATGCCACCCTGATCGCCGGGGCCACGGATGTCGGCCTTTGGGTGACCAAGCAGTTCCGCAGCCTCGGCCCAACCGCCTTTCTGAACAGGATCGACGACCTGCGCGGCATTACGGATGCAGGCGATCACTGGCGCATCGGTGCAATGACCACGATCACTGAGCTCGAGGCCCATTTCGCGCCCCATCATCCCAGCCTCGCCACGATGCTACGCCGTTACGGATCAACCCAGGTGCGCAATGCCGCGACCATCGGCGGCAATATCGCGAACGGCTCGCCCATCGGGGACGGGTCGCCAGGGCTGATCGCCATGGGGGCTACATTGCATCTGCGCCACGGCGACAGACGCCGCAGCCTCCCGCTCGAGGATTTCTTTATCGCCTACGGCAAACAAGACCGCGCGCCCGGCGAATTTGTCGAGGCGGTCACCGTCCCCAAGCAACCCGACACCCTGCGCTGCTACAAGCTCAGCAAGCGGTTTGACCAAGACATCTCGGCGGTCTGTGGCTGCATCAACCTCACCCGCGAGGGTCGCACCATCACCGATGCGCGCATCGCTTTTGGCGGCATGGCAGGCACACCCAAACGCGCCGCAAAGACCGAGGCCGCATTGCTAAACCAGCCCTTTACCGAAGCCAGTTTCGCAACCGCCATGACGCTGATTGCAAAAGATTTCCAACCGCTCTCCGACATGCGCGCCTCTGCCAGCTATCGCCTGCAAACCGCGCAAAACATGCTGATGCGGTATTTCCTCGAAGCTCAGGGCATCAGCACTGACATACAGGCGGTGACAGCATGAGCGTCGCAACCCCCCTGCCCCATGATGCAGCAAAGCTCCATGTCACCGGGGCCGCGCGGTATGTCGATGACATTCCGGTGCCCGCAAATGCGCTCCATATCGCCTTTGGTCTCAGCAAGGTTGCCGCTGGCAAACTGGTCTCGATGGACCTCAGCACGGTGCGTGATGCCGCGGGGGTGGCGGCGGTCCTGACCGCGGGCGATCTGCCTTTTAGCAATGATGTGTCGCCTTCCAACCATGACGAACCTTTGCTGGCGACGGATGCGGTGCATTACGCGGGTCAGCCCTTGTTCATGGTGATTGCCACCAGCCATCTGGCCGCACGCCATGCGGCGCGATTGGGGCAAATCGACATTGAAAAAACCGACCCGATCCTGACGATCGAACAGGCGCTTGCCGCCAACAGCCGGTTCGAGGACGGCCCGCGCATCTATCAAAAAGGCGATGCCGCCACGGCGCTGGACCAAGCGGCCCAAACCCTGACCGGCACGATCAACATCGGCGGACAGGAACATTTCTACCTCGAAGGTCAGGCCGCCCTTGCCCTGCCCCAGGACAATGGCGACATGGTTGTCCATTCCTCGACCCAGCACCCGACCGAAATCCAGCACAAGGTCGCCGAAGCCCTTGGCGTGCCGATGCATGCCGTCCGGGTAGAGACGCGGCGCATGGGCGGTGGATTTGGCGGCAAGGAAAGCCAAGGCAACGCGCTGGCGATTGCTTGCGCCGTTGCAGCGTCGAAAACCGGACGGCCCTGCAAGATGCGCTATGACCGCGATGACGATATGATCATCACTGGCAAGCGCCATGATTTCCGGATCGACTATACCGTCGGCTTTGATGCCAGCGGCAAAATAACCGCGTTGGATTTCACCCATTTCACCCGCTGCGGCTGGGGGATGGACTTATCCCTACCCGTGGCAGACCGTGCAATGCTGCACGCCGATAACGCCTATCATCTGGATAACATCCGCATCACCTCGCACCGGTTGCGCACCAACACCCAAAGTGCCACGGCCTTTCGCGGTTTCGGCGGCCCCCAAGGGATCGTCGGCATCGAACGGGTGATGGATCACATTGCCCATCACCTTGGCGCTGATCCGCTGGCGGTGCGCCGCGCGAATTACTATGCCGATGCGCCCAGCGATCAGGTGCAGACCACGCCTTATCACCAGCCTGTCACCGACGGGATCATCAACGCCCTGACCGACCGGTTGGTGGCCACATCAGACTATGCGGCCCGCCGTATTGCCATTGACGCATGGAACGCCAGCCAGCCGGTTCTGAAACGCGGTATCGCACTGACGCCGGTCAAGTTCGGCATTTCATTCACCCTGACCCATCTCAATCAGGCCGGAGCGTTGGTGCATGTCTATAATGATGGCTCGATCCATCTGAACCATGGCGGTACCGAAATGGGTCAGGGGTTGTTCCAAAAGATCGCCCAAGTCGCCGCCAGCCGCTTTGGCGTGGAGGTCAGCGCGGTCAAGATCACTGCAACCGATACCGGCAAAGTGCCCAACACCTCGGCCACGGCCGCGTCTTCGGGGACCGATCTGAACGGCATGGCGGTTCAGGCCGCTTGCGACACGATCCGTGACCGCATCGCGGTGCATCTGGCCGAATTGCACCAAACCACCCCCGATGCCGTCGAATTCGTGGATGGCATGGTCCGGGTTGGCGATGGTGAAATCACCTTTGCCCAAGCTGCCGCCTCTGCCTATGAACACCGCGTTTCATTGTCCTCGACCGGATTTTACAAAACGCCGGACATCAAATGGGACCGCATCACCGGACAAGGCAGCCCGTTCTTTTACTTTGCCTATGGGGCCGCCGTGACCGAGGTGGTGATTGACACTTTGACCGGTGAAAACCGCATCCTGCGGGCGGATATTCTGCATGACGCAGGTGCCTCGCTGAACCCTGCACTGGATATTGGCCAGATCGAAGGTGGCTATGTGCAAGGGGCCGGATGGCTGACCACCGAGGAACTGGTGTGGGATGATCAAGGCACGCTGAAAACACATGCGCCATCGACCTATAAAATTCCCGCGATCTCGGACCGGCCGGATATCTTCAACGTGGCCCTGTGGGATCAACCCAACCCTGCACAAACGGTGTACCGGTCCAAAGCCGTGGGCGAACCGCCCCTGATGCTGGGGATTTCTGCGTTCATGGCACTGTCGGACGCGACCCGCGCCTGCGGTCCGAACTACGCTGATTTGCAAACGCCCGCGACCGCTGAGGCAGTGCTGGCTGCCACCCTCAAGGCCCGCGCATGAGCGACGCAATATATATTGAGATCACCGCCACGCGCGGCTCGACCCCGCGGGATGCGGGCACCGCGATGAAGGTAACGGCACAAGACATCGCCGGCACCATCGGTGGCGGTGCCCTTGAACATCAGGCCATTCAGACCGCGCGCGAAATGCTTGCCAAGGGGCGCGCGGCCCATACGCTGAAAATACCGCTTGGCCCGAACCTCGGGCAATGTTGCGGCGGCGCGGTCACCTTGTCTTTCACCGACCAGCAACGCGAAACCGATCCGCAACCGGTTGCGATGGCTTCCCCCACCACCCACGGCGCGCCGCAACAGCTGTGGCTTTGGGGCGCGGGCCATGTCGGGCGCGCTGTGGTTGCTGCGGCACCTGCCGGTGCCTTTGACCTGACATGGGTCGACAGCGACATCACCCGTTTCCCCGCCTCTGTCGCGGATACCATCACCATTGTGCCCGCGCGTGACATGCCGCGTCTGGCCCTGCGCGCCCCCCAAGACGCGCATCACCTGATTTTCACCTATTCCCATGACATTGATCTGGCGCTGTGTGACGCGTTGCTGACCCGCAAGGCTGCCAGCGTCGGATTGATCGGGTCAGACACGAAATGGGCCCGCTTTTCCAGACGTTTGGCGGCGATGGGCCATGATCCATCGCAAATCACTTGCCCCATCGGTGACAAAACCCTTGGAAAACGCCCCTCCGACATTGCACAAGGGGTCGTTGCCGCGCTGTTGGGCGGCACCCGATTAGACGCTCAACCAAAGGCCGGATCATGACTGCACCCCTTCTTGCCCTTTCAGGACTGACCAAAGCCTATCCCGGCGTAGTGGCGAATGACGATGTGTCGCTGACAATCGCCCCGGGCGAGGTCCACGCGCTGTTGGGGGAAAACGGGGCGGGCAAATCAACGCTGGTCAAGATGATCTATGGTCTGGTCAAACCTGACAGCGGCACAATGCAGATGCACGGCGCGGCGTTTCACCCCAGCGAACCACGTGCTGCGCGGGCGGCCGGGGTTGGCATGGTCTTCCAGCATTTTTCGCTCTTCGATGCGCTGAGCGTTGCGGAAAACATCGCCTTGGGCATGGAAAACGCCCCCAAGCTGCGCGCGCTGAGCAAGCAAATCCGCGACGTGTCCGAGGCGTATGGCCTGCCGCTGTCGCCCGACCGGATTGTTGGCGACCTTTCGGCCGGGGAACGTCAGCGGGTCGAGATTATTCGCTGCCTTTTGCAAGACCCGAAACTGTTGATCATGGACGAACCGACTTCGGTTCTGACCCCGCAAGAAGTCGAAATCCTGTTCAAGACCCTGCGCAAGCTCAGCGCCGAAGGGACGGCGATCTTGTACATCTCGCACAAGCTCGAAGAGATCCGGAGCCTGTGTGACAGTGCCACCATTCTGCGTTTGGGCAAGGTGGTCGGCCATTGCACGCCCTCGGAAACATCCGCGCGCGATATGGCGGAAATGATGGTGGGCAGCATCCTGAAAACGCCATTGCGCGCAGGCAAGACCCCCGGCGCGGTGCTTTTGGACATTCAGGGGTTGAACGCGAAATCCCCCTCGGCTTTTGGTATGCCTTTGCGGGATATCAGCGTTCAGGTCCGCGCCGGCGAAGTGCTCGGCATCGGCGGCGTTGCAGGCAACGGTCAGGACGAATTGCTGGCGGCGCTGTCCGGCGAACAGCCTTCCGGTGCGGGTATGATCCGGTTCAAGGACCACGATATCAGCCAGCTGGGCCCTATCGCGCGGCGGGCTCTGGGTATTCTCGCGGCCCCCGAAGAACGGCTGGGTCATGCCGCCGCCCCCGATATGACATTGACCGAAAACGCGATGTTGACCGGTGCCGTGCGCGAAAACCTCGAACGGGGCGGGATGCTGGACTGGCCCGCCGCAAGACGGTTTGCCGAGCGTATCATCAAGGAATTTGACGTGCGCACCCCCGGCCCCGGCAACGCCGCGCGCGCGCTGTCTGGCGGGAACCTGCAAAAATTCGTCATCGGCCGCGAGGTGTTACAGCGCCCTGAAGTATTGGTTGTGAACCAGCCCACATGGGGGGTTGATGCCTCGGCCGCGGCGGCGATCCGGCAGGCGTTGCTGGATCTGGCCGAAAACGGGGCCGCCGTTATTGTGATCAGTCAGGATCTGGACGAGTTGATGGAAATCTCGGACCGGTTTTCCGCCCTGAACGAAGGCCGTCTGTCAGAGCCGCGCCCCGCGCAGGGCCTGACGGTGGACGAGATCGGGTTGATGATGGGCGGTGCCCACGGAATGGAGGTCGCGCATGTTTGACATGACAGAAGTGGGGGTTTCACACCCCCACACCCCCGTGAAGTTTATTTGGCAAAATGAAATGCGGGGCACAGCATGGTAAGGCTTGAGAAACGGCCGCAGGCAAGTCAGGCGTTTTCTTGGGCAGCGCCCGTTTTGGCGGTTTTGGCGACCATGGTTTTTGGCGGGCTTTTGTTCGCCGCATTGGGCAAGGACCCGCTGGCGTCGATCGCCACGATTTTCTGGGAGCCGCTGTTTGGTGATTTTGCGTTTTATTATCGCCCGCAATTGTTGATCAAAGGGGCCCCTTTGGTGTTGATCGCCATCGGCTTGTCCCTGGGGTTCAAGGCGGGAATCTGGAATATTGGCGCGGAAGGCCAGTATATCATGGGGGCGATTTTCGGCGCGGGGGTGGGGTTGGCGTTCTATCCGACCGAAAGCGTCTTGATCTTTCCCCTGATGGTGTTGGCGGGTGCGTTGGGCGGCTGGATCTGGGCGATGATCCCGGCGGTTTTGAAGGTCAAATTCGGCACCAACGAGATTTTGGTGTCTTTGATGCTGGTCTATGTGGCGGAACAGTTTCTGGCCTCGATGGCCCTTGGCCTTTTGAAAAACCCCGAAGGGTTCGGGTTTCCCGGCAGCCGGAATTTGCAGCAATACCCATCCGCCCATAATGCGGAGCTGATCACGGGATCGGGCATGCATTGGGGGGTTGTCGCGGCGTTGATTGCGGTGATCTTTGCTTATGTGTTGCTGGCGCGGCACCGGCTGGGCTTTGCCATCCGGGTGACCGGCGAAGCACCAAGGGCCGCAAAGTTTTCAGGCGTAAACCCGGTGCGGCTGGTTTTGTTCTGCATGGGGATGTCCGGGCTGCTTGCGGGCCTTGCAGGTATGTTCGAGGTCGCGGGCCCCGCAGGTCAGATCACCATTGATTTCAACGTGGGCTACGGGTTCACCGCCATCATCGTGGCCTTTCTGGGCCGGTTGCATCCAATTGGCATTTTGCTGGCGGGCGGGTTGATGGCCTTGACCTATATCGGGGGCGACATCGCGCAAAGCCAGCTGGGTCTGCCCGCTGCTGCCATTCAGGTGTTTCAGGGCATGTTGCTGTTCTTCCTGCTCGCCTTTGATCTTTTCACAAATTACCGGCTGCGCTTTGGCCGGGCGGAGGTCGCATAATGGATCTGTCAGCCATCAATCCCGTTCTGTTCGTTGCCGGTTTTCTGGTCGCGGCGACGCCGCTGATTTTTGCCGCATTGGGGGAACTGGTCGTTGAAAAATCAGGTGTCCTTAATCTGGGCGTCGAGGGCATGATGATCATGGGGGCCATTTGCGGCTTTGCCACCGCAGTGGAAACCGGGTCACCCATGCTGGGGTTTGCGGCGGCGGCTGCAGGCGGCGCGCTGCTGAGCCTGTTGTTCGCCTTCCTGACGCAGATCACGCTGGCCAATCAGGTCGCGTCGGGGCTTGCGCTGACGTTGTTCGGCTTGGGGTTTTCAGCGCTGCTGGGGCAAAGCTATGTCGGGATCAAACCGCCCCGTCTGGCCGAAGTGAACTTTGGCCCGCTGCACGATATTCCGGTTCTGGGGCCGGTTCTGTTTTCCCATGACATCATGTTGTATCTGGGCATTGCCATGGTCATCGCGGTTTGGGTGATGTTGAAATTCACCCGCGCGGGTCTGATCCTGCGTGCGGTCGGCGAAAGCCATGATGCGGCCCATGCGCTTGGCTATAAGGTGGTGCGGATACGCACGCTGGCCATCATGTTCGGCGGGGCCTGTGCTGGCTTGGGCGGGGCCTATATCAGCCTGATCCGTGTGCCCCAATGGACCGAAGGAATGACCGCCGGCGTGGGCTGGATCGCGCTTGCGCTGGTCGTCTTTGCCAGCTGGAAGCCGTGGCGTCTGCTGCTGGGTGCCTATTTATTTGGCGGAATCACACAGTTGCAGCTAAATCTACAAGGTGCAGGCGTTGCCATTCCTGTAGAGTATCTGGCAATGTCGCCCTACATCATCACCATCCTTGTGCTGGTGGTTCTTTCTGCCGATAAAAGCAGTGCCCCGGCATCGCTTGGCCGCACTTTCCATGCCTCGTCCTAACGGGGTCACACTTCAAAATGCCCGATAAAAGGGCAGAATAACTAGGGGACTATGTAATGAAACTATCAACACTCCTCGCCAGCGCTGCGCTGGCGATCGGTCTTGCGGGCGGCGCTTTTGCCGACGACAAGACCAAAGTCGGCTTTGTCTTCGTGGGCCCCGTGGGCGACGGCGGCTGGACATACGAGCACAACCAAGGCCGTTTGGCCGTTGAAAAGGAATTCGGCGACAAGGTCGAAACCGTGTTCGTTGAAAACGTGGCAGAGGGCCCCGATTCCGAACGCGTGATGACACAGATGGCGCTGGACGGTGCCGACCTGATCTTCACCACTTCCTTTGGTTATATGGACCCGACGATCAACGTTGCGGCCAAGTTCCCGAATGTGAAATTCGAACACGCCACCGGCTACAAGCGTGCCGACAACGTATCGACATATTCCGCGCGCTTCTACGAAGGTCGTGCGATTCAGGGCCACATCGCGGGCAAGATGACCAAGTCGAACATCATCGGCTATATCGGTTCCTTCCCGATCCCCGAAGTTATTCGTGGCATCAACTCTGCCTATATCCACGCCAAAAAGGTTAACCCTGACGTCGAGTTCAAGATCGTCTGGGCCTACACATGGTTCGACCCCGCAAAAGAAGCGGACGCAGCCAAGGTGTTGATCGAACAGGGTGCTGATGTTGTATTGCAGCACACAGACTCCACCGCGCCACAGGCCGCAGCCCAGGAAGCGGGTAACGTGATCACCTTTGGTCAGGCATCCGACATGGCGCAATACGCACCCATGCCGCGCGTGTCGTCGATCATCGACAACTGGGCCCCCTACTATATCGCGCGTACCAAAGCCGTGATGGACGGCACATGGACGTCGACAGACACATGGGACGGTATCGGCGCTGGCATGGTTGGCATCGGCGAAATCACAGATGCGGTACCTGCAGATGTGAAAGCCGAAGCACTGGCGTTGAAAGCGTCCATCGCAGACGGGTCTTACCACCCGTTCACCGGCCCGCTGAAAAAGCAGGACGGATCTGACTTTCTGGCCGATGGCGAAACAGCGGATGACGGCACATTGGCTGGCATGAACTTTTACGTTGAAGGCATCACAGGCGATATCCCGAACTAATCGGATATCCTGCGCGATGACGAAAGGCCCTGCTTGCGCGGGGCCTTTTTTTTTGGCGTTGTGTGATTGCCGCATTTACATATGCATTTAATTGAATGTATTATCGCTCAGAGGATTTCTGAAAGGAACTCAGATGGGCTATACCGAAAAATTCCAAAACCTGGCGGACCACGCACGCGCGCAGGTTCAAGAAGTCGCACCCCAAGATGTCGCCGCATTGATGGAGCGCGGTGCCGTCGCCTTGGACATCCGCGACCCTGATGAACATGCAAAGGACCATATTCCGGGCTCTCTCAACATCAGTCGCGGCAAACTGGAAATGAATGTCGAAGGGGTTCTGCCTGATCTGGACACGACGATATTGTGCTATTGCAACGCCTATAACCGGGGGGCTTTGTCGGCCGCGACGCTCAAGCAAATGGGCTATGCAAATGCGACGTTCATCGGCGGCGGGCTGAATGCCTGGCGCAAGCTTCAGGATCACGTGTGATGCAAAAGCGAACGTTTTTAGCCGCTGGCGTTGCTGCAATCGCAGCAGCGGTCGGCCTGATCACCTTGGGCGGGCGTGCGACTGCGCAGAATGTAACCCTTGAGGCGCTGTCCGGATCGGCCCTGGCGTCCGACCCCGAAACCGTAGTGGTCGACATTCGACGCCCCGAGGAATGGAAAGAGACCGGCGTCATCGAAGGGGCGCTTTTGATAACATACGCCGCACCCGAGAGCTTCCTGCAAGCCGTCGCGCCACATCTGGCTCAAGGTCAGCGTCTGGCGTTGATTTGTCGCTCTGGCAACCGGACCTCGCGCGCGGCCCAACAGATTGCCGGTTTGGTCGACTATCCGGTCGTCGATGTTCAAGGCGGGATGCTGCGGGTTCTGAAAGAAGGCTATACCCCTGTCGGGCCGACCCGCGAAATGGGCTGTCAAACCTGCTAGGCCGGTGTGGGTCGCTGGCCGGATGGGGCGCTTAGTCAATCAACCGGTCTGCGGCCATACCCGCCAGCCACATCGACACCAATGCCACCCAGGCGGTCAGCGCAAAGGTTGATCCGCCCGTCACACCGGCACCGATGGTACAGCCGCCCGCTGTCATCGCGCCAAACCCCATCATCGCGGCCCCTGTCAGATAGCGCTGCATCGACCGCGCACTGTCCCAGCCTTGCCAGATCAACCGCCCGGCCACCAGTGCCGACAAAAACGCCCCGATGGCCACGCCGGGAATAAGGCCGACATCGAATTCCAGCACGGACTCCGCCGACAGAAGATACATCAACGTATCGGCGGATGGCCCCGAAAACGTGAGGCTGCCAACGGGCACCGGATCAAAGCTGATTTGTGACAGCGTGTAGGTCAGGTACCATCCCGCCGCGACCGAAAACCCGACGCCGCAGCCGAACAAAAGGGTGACCAATGACACCCGGTTGCGAAACGCTATGACAAGCGCCAACGCCGCAAAAGCGATGCCGATCGCGATGCCGGTGCCATTGGGAAGGTGCAATTCCCACAGGATATTGGGGTTCGGCCCATGGGTGATCCACGTGCCGGATATGACCTCGCGCAGGGGGGATAACGCGCCATCCAGGCTCATCTGGGCAAAGACGGCAAAGACGAGGCCGGACAGGATCGCACGCAGGTTGCCCGTGGCCCCCAGAACCAGCAGTCGCCCCGGACAGCCGCGCGCAAGGATCATCCCGACGCCAAAGATCATGCCACCGATGATCGCCCCCGACAGCGTCCCCGGCGAGGCAAGCCAACGGCTGGTCCCCAGATCAATGATACCGGTGACGTGCATCACCTGCGTCCACAGCAGCCCGGTTGAAAACGTCAAAAGCCACACCGCCATGCGCGGGCCAAGTGTCGCGCGCGCGACTTCGACTGCGGCGGCGCGCAGGCAGAACCGGCTTTGCTCGGCCGAGAGCCCAAAGATGATGCCGGCGACCAATCCGGCCAAGGCCGCGATTGTCGGTTCGCCCGCAGTTTCCAAGATTGATGCCACATCCATAAACATATCCCGTTTTACGCATGTATCGACGATTGGCGCGTGACAAACATTGATCTGTGTCATGGTCCGCCGCCAAAGGCGCAGAATCCGCAGGGATCTGCGCGCAAGAGCGTATCATTTGACTACCCATTGCGGATCAAAACGCTATCGTCGGGGGCATGATCAAAATTCATCACCTCAACAGGTCCCGCTCTCACCGTATTTTGTGGCTGCTCGAAGAGATCGAGCAACCCTATACAATCGTCCCCTACAAGCGTGATGCAAAGACCAACCTTGCGCCGCTCGAACTGAAACTGGTGCACCCTTTGGGGAAATCCCCGATGTTGGAGATCGACGATGTGTTGGTTGCCGAAAGCGCCGCAATCACCGAAACGCTTTGCGCGCGCTTCGCCCCCCGGATGATCCCCGACCAAGGCACCCCCGCCTATTTGCAGCATCTCGAGATGATGCATTTCGCCGAAGGCTCTGCGATGACACCGATCTTGCTGAACCTTTATGTCAGCCGGTTGGGTGACGCCGGTGCCCCGCTGCACCCGCGGATCAAGGACGAATTGCACAGCCATTTCAGCTATATGAACAGCCTTGTGCGCCCCTCGGGTCATTTTGTTCAGGACAGCCTGTCGGCGGCGGATATCATGCTCAGCTTTCCAGCCGAGATCGCCATGCGCGGCGGCGACGGGGCAGCGCGCTATCCGGCACTGGCCGGATTTGTAGATATGATCCACAACCGCCCGGCCTATCAGCGCGCTACCGAAAAGGGTGCGATGAACGACTAAGATCAACGTTGCGAAGGCGGGCGTGCCGTGGCACGGTTTGAGGATGAAACATACCTTGACCAGCCCCAACGGCACCCCCGCCAGCCGCCTTGCTTTTGGCACCATGCAATTTGGCGGGCGCGCAGATGCCGATGCATCGCGCGCCATGTTCGATGCCTGTATTGATGCAGGGATCACCCATTTCGACACGGCCCATGTCTATACGGGCGGGGCATCCGAAACACTGCTGGGCAGTTTTCTCGGCGCACACCGCGATGACCTGATCATCGCGACCAAGGCTGCCTATGACGGGGGATCGGGCCGCGCCAATCTGCTGAAATCCTGCGAAACGTCGCGCAGCCGGATGAAGCTCGACACGCTTGATGTGCTGTACCTGCACCGGTTTGACCCCGATACAGACATGCACGAGACATTCGAAACCTTTGCCGAAATGAAGGCTGCGGGCCATATCCGTCACATCGGACTGTCAAACTTTGCCGCGTGGCAGGTCGTCAAGGCCGCCGGGATCGCAGCCAAGTTCGATCTGGATATCGCCGTGATCCAGCCGATGTATAATCTGGTCAAACGGCAGGCCGAGGTTGAAATCCTGCCGATGGCCGATGATCTGGGCATTCTTGTCGCGCCCTATTCCCCTCTTGGGGGTGGTTTGCTGACCGGTAAATACGCCAAGGGCGAGGCTGGCCGTTTGACCCAGGATGACCGCTATGCCGCGCGCTATGCGCCCGATGTGATGCATCAGGCCGCCGCAGGGTTGGCCGATCTCGCCGCTGACATGGGGGTTCACCCTGCGACGCTGGCTGTTGCCTGGGTTGCGGCCCATCCCACGGGGCCATCGCCGATCATCTCGGCCCGGTCGGCGGAACAACTGGCACCATCCCTGGCAGCGATGACCTTTGACATGCCTGCCGATCTTTACGCCAAGATCACAGCCCTTTCACCGACCCCGCCCCCAGCGACAGACCGGATTGAAGAACAGTCATGACAGATATCATCGTAATCGGCGGCGGCATTGCTGGCATTTCTGCGGCGGCACGGTTGTCGGCAGATGCACAGGTCACCCTGATCGAGGCGGAAAAGGCGCTTGGCTATCACGCCTCGGGTCGATCTGCCGCGTTGATTGAACAGAATTACGGTGCCCCGTCGGTGCAGGCACTGAACCGTGCCAGTGTCGGCTCTCTGAATGACGCGAATGGCGGGTATCTGACGCAGCGCGGTTTGATGATTGTCGCGGGCACACACGAGGAAGCGGCCCTTGATGCCAATTTGGAAACAATGGGCCTCAGCCGGATTTCCAAGGCCGAAGCACTGGCCATGGTGCCGGTGCTGGACCCCGAAAAGGTCGCCTTTGCGGGCTATCATGCCGATGCCCATGACATCGACACGGACCGTTTGATGCAGGATTTCGCCAAGACCCTGCGCAGCAACGGCGGCACCATCAGAACGGGTCATCCTGTGACCGCCATCAGCCATGGCCCATCGGGCTGGGAGGTTGAAACCGGCGGTGAAAAACTGCACGCGCAAAAGATCGTCAATGCAGCCGGTGCATGGGCCGACCAGATTGCGGTGATGGCAGGTGTCCCGCCGCTTGGGATTGTGCCGCACCGGCGGTCGATGGCGCGGATTGCGGCCCCCGGCGGGCATGATCCCGCGCGCTGGCCGATGTTCTTTGGCGTCAATGAAACATGGTACGCGAAACCTGACGCGGGCGCGCTGATCATTTCACCGGCTGACGAAGACCCGGTCGAACCCCATGACGCATGGGCCGATGATATGGTGCTGGCCGAAGGGTTGGAGCGCTATCAGAACATGGTCGCCATCCCGCTGACCAAGCCGATTTCAACATGGGCCGGTTTGCGCAGCTTTGCCCCCGACCGGACCCTCGTGTTGGGGCCTGATCCCGATCATGCCGATTTCATCTGGTGCGCAGGCCAGGGCGGGTACGGGTTCCAAACCAGCCCTGCGGCCTCGCAACTGGTGGCCGATTTGACCTTCGGACGCACCTCGCCGCTGTCTCGTGAAACTGTCGCTGCATTGCGGCCAGACAGGCTGCGCCCATGACCGTAAAACACCCCCCGGCGCAGGCCTCGCCCTGCCCCGCCAACCGCTTTGGCACCCCGGCCAGAAAGCCCTGACAATGTCGCCGCTCCGCATCCTTGCCGTGCTAACCGCCCTTGCTCTTGCCGCGTGTGGGACACCGCAAGTGTCGGTCCCCCTTGGCACTGTTACATCGGCGAATTTCAGTGATCGTAAACCCCATGAGTGGACAGGCCGCACCCCGCAAAGCTATGCCGTGCATGGCATTGACGTCGCCCGTTTCCAAAGCCCGCTGAACTGGGGCGAGGCGCGCAGAAACGGCGTCAACTTTGCCTTTATCAAAGCGACCGAAGGCGGCGATTTGCTGGACCCGATGTTTGCCAATCACTGGCAGGGCGCAGGTCGCGCAGGCGTGGCGCGCGGGGCCTATCATTTCTATTATTTCTGCACCACGCCGCAGGTTCAGGCCCGCTGGTTCATCCAAAACGTCCCCAAGACCCCCGGCATGTTGCCCCCCGTGCTGGACATGGAATGGAACCCGTTTTCGCCAACCTGCACCCTGCGCCCGCCCGCTGAAACCGTGCGCCGCCACACACAAACCTTCCTGCGCATCCTAAAGGCGCATTACGGCCAGCAACCCGTCATTTACACCACGCCCGATTTTTACGAGAAAAACCAGATGGGCCGCCTGCGCGGTGTCGAATTCTGGCTGCGCTCGACCGCCGCCCATCCGTCCGAGAAATACCCGAGCGAGCGTTGGACGTTCTGGCAATACACCAGCACAGGCCGCGTCCCCGGTGCCTTGGGTGATCTGGATATCAACGTCTATTCAGGCAGCGCTGCAAGTTGGGACAGCTGGCTGGCCCGACGGCAGGTGCGTTAACCGCGGTAAAACGCGAAAGGCCAGCCGCGTATCAAACACGGCTGGCCTTTGATTTTGCAACAGACACCAGCAAAGCGGTGCCCGAAATAGACGCTCAGCCGTCCATCCGGATCGTTGCGTTTTTCGGATCATAGGGGCTGTCTTCAACCACCTCAGCATCCCAAAGCTGGTCAAACATCTTGACCTTCAGCTTGGTCCCGACGGACGCTTGTTCCGGTTTGACATAGCCCATGCCGATGGATTTCCCGAAAGCCACCGAATACCCGCCCGAGGTCAGACGCCCAACACGTGTGTCGCCATGATACAGTACCTCGCGGCCCCACGGATCAGCATCATCCGGCCCGTCGATCAACACGGTCACGCATTGCGCGCGAATGCCATGTTCCTGCATCGCATCCTTGCCATAGAAGTCTTTGGACAAGTCGACAAAGCGCGGCAGATCCGCTTCAAGCGGGGTCGCATCACGGCCCAATTCGGTGCCAAACGCGCGATAGGATTTCTCCTGACGCAGCCAGTTTTGCGCCCGTGCGCCAACCAGCTTCATCCCGTGCTTTTCGCCCGCGTTTTCCAGCAGATCAAACAGGTGGTTCTGCATCTCGATCGGGTGGTGCAGTTCCCAGCCCAGTTCACCAGTATAGGCGACGCGGATGGCGCGCACCGGCACCATGCCCAATTCGATATTGCGCATGGTCAGCCACGGGAACCGCTTGTTGGACAGCACGGTTTCGGGGTCGGCGTCCTTGACGATCTCTTTCAACACATCGCGCGATTTCGGCCCCGCGATGGCGAAAACGCCCCATTGCGTGGTCACGTCATGGCATTCGATATAGCCGAATTCAGGTGCCTTATCCTCGATCGCCTTGCGCAGGTAGTCGCTGTCATAGGCTGTCCAGGCACCGGCCGAAACAAGGTAATATTCATGCTCGGCCAAACGCACGATGGTATATTCCGTGCGGGTCGTGCCGTGGCCGGTCAGCGCATAGGTCAGGTTGATCCGGCCCACCGAGGGCAGCTTGTTACAGGTGAACCAGTTGAGGAATTCCGTGGCACCCGGCCCTTTGACCAGATGCTTGGTGAAGGCCGTTGCATCAATCAGGCCCACGCCCTCGCGGATCGCCTTGGCTTCCTCAACCGCATATTGCCACCAGCCCCCGCGCCGGAAAGACCGCGCGTCGTGATCGTTGAACCCCATGGGCGCGTAATAGTTGGGGCGTTCCCAGCCGTTCACATGACCAAACTGCGCCCCCCGTGCGGCCTGACGGTCATAGGCAGGCGATGTGCGCAGCGGGCGGCACGCAGGGCGCTCTTCGTCAGGGTGGTGCAGGATATAAACATGCTCATACGCTTCCTCGTTCTTGCGCGCGGCATATTCCGTGGTCATCCAGTCGCCATAGCGTTTGGGGTCCAGCGACGCCATGTCGATGTCGGCCTCGCCGTTCACCATCAATTGCGCCAGATAATAGCCGGTACCGCCCGCCGCCGTGATCCCGAACGAGAACCCTTCGGCCAGCCACATATTGCGCAGGCCCGGTGCTGGCCCCACCAGCGGGTTGCCGTCAGGCGTATAGCAAATCGGCCCGTTGAAATCATCTTTCAGCCCGCAGCTTTCAGCCGACGGGATACGGTGGTTCATCGCCATATACTGGTCTTCGATCCGGTCCAGATCCAGCTGGAACAGATCGGCACGGAAACTGTCCGGCACGCCATATTCAAACCGCGCCGGCGCGTGTTTCTCATAGACACCCAAGATCCAGCCACCGCGTTCCTCGCGGACATAAGACTGCGCATCAGCGTCGCGAATAACCGGATGTTCGACATTGCCCTCGCCCTTGCGGAATTTCACCAACTCGGGGTCCTGATCCATGACAATAAACTGATGCTCGACCGGAATGGCCGGCATCTTGATGCCCAGCATCTTGGCGGTGCGCTGCGCGTGGTTGCCCGATGCGGTCACCACATGCTCTGCGGTAATCACGACCTGCTCGTCCGACGGCACAAGGTTGCCGCCGCGCTCGACCATCTTGGTCACCGTCACTTCCCACGCCTCACCGTTCCAGTGAAACGCATCCGCCTGCCATTTACGTTCAATCACAACGCCGCGCTGGCGCGCACCCTTGGCCATCGCCATGGTCACATCGGCAGGGTTAATATAGCCATCCGTCTGGTGATAGATCGCCCCTTTTAAATCCTCGGTGCGGATCAACGGCCATTTCGCCTTGATCTGATCAGGGGTCAGCCACTCATAGGGCACCCCACAGGTCTCGGCTGTGGCGGCATAAAGCATATATTCATCCATACGCTCGTCGGTCTGCGCCATGCGCAAATTGCCCACAACCGCAAAGCCCGCATTCAGCCCGGTCTCTTCTTCAAGCGTTTTGTAAAACTTGATCGAATAATCATGAATATGCGTCGTGGCATAGGACATGTTGAAATAGGGCAACAGGCCCGCCGCATGCCACGTCGACCCGCTGGTCAGCTCGTCGCGCTCCAGCAACATGACATCGTCCCAGCCTGCGCGGGCCAGATGATACGCGATCGAAGTTCCGACGGCACCGCCGCCGACAACCAATGCTTTGACGTGTGTTTTCATGAATCCAATGCTCCGCCGGACTAAGGGTTGCGCCGATATTTAACAGCCCCAGCATAAAACGCACAGCCCAGCCGACCCATGACAGCTCAAATGCGACGCGGCCCGAAAAACCAACCCCGCAAACCCTTTCCAAATGGGATTAAATCCCCGCCGGAGGCATCAAACGCCCCTGCGGGACGCAGGGGCAAACATCATGTCGCGCGTGAGCGCGTCCTTTGGATCACGCGGGAAGAATCTTGCCGGGGTTCATGATATTGTCGGGGTCCAACGCGCGTTTGATCATTCCCATGACCGCCGCCGCATCGCCAAGCTCTTTCACCAGATAGGGCCGTTTGCCCTGCCCGATCCCGTGCTCACCGGTACAAGTGCCATCCATGGAAATGGCCAAACCGTTCAACCAGCTCACATATTCCTCCGCCCGCGCGACCTCGTCCGCGTTGTCCATGTCCAGCAACAAGGACGCATGGAAATTGCCATCCCCCGCATGGCCGACAATCGGCGCGATCAATCCCAATTCGGCGGCCTTGTCATTCGCCGCCCCCACCGCATCGGCCAACCGAGAGATCGGAACACAAACATCGGTCGCCACGGCCTTGCAGCCGGGACGCAGCGCCAGCATCGCCCAATAGGCGTCGTGACGCGCTTGCCACAGCTTGTTGCGTTCCTCCATCGTGGTGGTCGCCTGATAATCCGATCCACCGTTTTCCTCGGCCAGCATGCTGAAAGTTTCGGCCTGCTCGACCACACCCGCATCCGATCCGTGGAATTCCAGCAGCAGCATCGGCGTTTCGGGCAGCGACAGTTTGGAATAGCTATTGACCGCTTTGACAACCATCGCATCCAGCAGCTCGATCCGCGCGACGGGCAGCCCGTATTGGATGACGTTCATCACCGTCTCGCAGGCGGCCTCGACCGAGGGGAACGAACAGCGCGCCGAACTGATGGCCTCGGGGATGCCCTGCAATTTCAAGGTGATTTCCGTGATGATCCCAAGCGTGCCTTCGGACCCGACCATCAGCCGTGTCAGATCATAGCCGGCTGACGATTTGCGCGCGCGTTGTGCTGTGCGGATAACCGACCCATCGGCCATAACGGCTTCGACCGCGATCACGTTATCCTTCATCGTGCCATAGCGCACGGCATTGGTGCCCGATGCCCGCGTCGCCGTCATCCCGCCAAGGGATGCGTTGGCACCCGGATCAATCGGGAAAAACAGCCCCTGATCGCGCAGGTGGGTGTTAAGCGCCTCGCGGGTCACGCCCGGCTGCACACGGCAATCCAGATCACCTGCATTCACTTCCAGCACGCGGTCCATCTGCGACAGGTCAATCGAAATCCCACCGGCGGGCGCGTTCACATGCCCCTCAAGTGACGTTCCGGTGCCAAAGGCAATGACCGGCACCTTATGCGCGGCACATACTTTGACAGCGTCGACCACATCCTGAGTAGAGCGGGCAAAGACCACCGCATCGGGGGACTGGTTCTTGATCCAGGTCGTTGTATGGCCATGCTGTTCGCGGATCGCTTGTCCGGTTTGGAATTGCTCTGCGAATTGCTGCTTCAAGATCCCCAAAACGGTGGCGATTCCGGTTTCGTTTCTAGGCAGGTCTGTCGGCTGTACCATATCTGTTCGTCCCTTGGTTATTGACCAAGGGCGATGCCTTCGCGGCGCGGATCTGCACCGCCGCTTAGACCGTCACCGATGGCGATCATGTGCAGGCCCGATGTCAGCGCCCGCGTGGATGTCTTGTAGCCAAGGTTTTCCAAAGCGTCGACCGAAACCGCCATTTCCGTGTCCTCTTCCAGATCATAGGTGCCAAAGCGGTTCACGGCATGGGGCAAGCTTGCGGCTTGCTGCACGTCCAGACCCCAATCGAGATGCGCAATAATCGCGCCTGCGACATACCCGATGATGCGGCTGCCACCGGGGCTGCCAACGGCCAGCACGGGCTTGCCGTCTTTCATCACGATTGTCGGTGCCATGGACGAACGGGGCCGCTTGCCCGGCTCTACCCTGTTGGCGATCGGGATACCGTTTTTATGGCTGCTGAACGAAAAATCAGTCAGCTCGTTGTTCAGCAGAAACCCCCGCACCATCAGGCGGCTGCCGAACCCGTTTTCAATCGTCGTGGTCATGCTGGCCACATTCCCCATGCCATCCACAATCGAGATATGCGAGGTCGAGGGCAGTTCAATCGCCATGTCATCGGCCCGGTTCAAGGCGTGATCGAATGCGGGTTTGCCGGGGGCGACTTCGGGCAGCGCGTCATCACCAGACAGCAGTTTGCCGCGCTCTGCCAGATAGGCCGGGTCCAGCATACCTTGCACCGGCACAGGGACATAATCACTGTCAGCGACATAGCGGCCCCGATCGGCAAAGGCCAAGCGCGAGGCATCGCCGATCAGCCGCAAGACGTTGGGATCGTTGGGGCCCGCGCTTAGGTCATAGCCTTCAAGCAGCCCCAGAATTTGCCCGACAGCCAATGCGCCTGATGACGGCGGGCCCATCCCGCAGACCTCGTGCGCACGGTAGGGGGCGCAAACGGCCGGGCGTTCCTTGACCTGATAGATCGACAGATCGACTTGGGACAACACGCCGGGGTTGCCTGTCGCGCCCTGAACCGTAGCCACAATATCCGCCGCGATATCACCGGTGTAAAAGGCCCCTGCACCGCCTGCCGCCATAGCTGTCAAAGTCTGCGCATAATCGGGGTTTTTCAGCGTATCACCGGCCTGAATGGCGGCACCGTTGGGCAGGAAATACGCCGCCGCTGTCGGGGATGATCCTAGCCGTTCCGCATCAGCCGCAACAAGACTCGCAAGGCGCGGCGACACTGTAAAACCCGTTTCCGCCATCGCTGCGGCGGGTGCCAGCAGGTCTCCCCAGTCGAGCGCACCCCAACGTTGATGCACGGTCTCTAGCAAGGCGGGCGTGCCGGGGGTGCCGACAGATCGCCCGCCAACAACGGCATCAAAGAATTTGAGCGGCTCGCCTGCGTCGTTCTGGAATAATTGCGGCGTCACGGCCAAAGGCGCTGCTTCGCGCCCGTCCAATGTGGTGATTTCCCCGCTGCCCGCGTCATACCAGACCAGAAACGCACCGCCCCCAAGGCCCGAGCTTTGCGGCTCGACCAGACCCAGCATCGCCTGAACTGCCACCAGCGCATCCGCCGCTGTGCCGCCTTTTGCCAATACATCCGCACCGGCCTGAACGGCATGAGGGTTGGCGGCAGCAACCATCCAGTTTTCCGCCACCACCGGCTTGCCCGCATCCTTGGCGGCAAAGGCAGCGGCCACCCCGGGCGACATCGCATTGAACGCGCCGCTGCTGGCAGCCTCGGGGGCGACGCTATCGGCAGCCTGCTGCGCAAGCGCCCCACTGGCCATAAGAAATGCAAGGGCAGTAAGGGTCATACGCATGGGAAGGCTCCCTCCGTGAGAGAAGATTTACAGCATCGACGGGACAACCTGATCCGGCGGGCGGTGGCCGTCTTCGAATGTCTTGATGTTGATGATGACTTTTTCGCCCATCTCGATCCGGCCTTCCAATGTGGCCGATCCCATATGCGGCAGCAAAACCACGTTATCCATCTCGCGCAGGCGCGGGTTGATGTCGGTCCCGTGCTCGTAAACATCCAGACCGGCACCTTGCAATTCGCCGGCCCGCAGCATCCGCGTCAACGCATTTTCGTCGATCACTTCGCCGCGCGAGGTGTTCACGATCACCGCCTCCGGCTTCATCAATTTCAGACGGCGGGCGTTCATCAGGTGAAAGGTGCTCGGCGTATGCGGGCAGTTGATGCTGAGCACGTCCATACGCGCGACCATCTGGTCCAGGCTTTCCCAATAGGTGGCCCCCAGGGCTTCTTCGACCTCGGGGCGCAAGCGGCGGCGGTTGTGATAATGCACCTGCATCCCAAAGGCAGCCGCACGGCGCGCCACAGCCTGACCGATACGGCCCATGCCAAGAATACCCAAACGGCGGCCGCTGACCCGCCCCCCCAGCAACGCCGTCGGGGCCCAGCCCTTCCAGTCGCCAGATTGCATCTGCGCCATACCTTCGGACATGCGGCGGGTCACGGCCAGAATAAGCGCCATGGTCATGTCGGCCGTATCATCTGTCAGAACGCCGGGCGTGTTGGACACCAGAATCCCGCGCTGGCGGGCTGTCATCACATCAATATGGTCAACCCCTGCGCCATAATTTGCGATCAATTTCAATTGATCACCCGCCTGCCCCAACAGGGCCGCGTCGATTTCATCCGTGACCGTGGGCACCAGAATATCGGCTGTTTTCATGGCCTCGCCCAGTTCGGCGCGTGTCATTGGCGTATCATCTTCACGCAATGTCACCTTGAAAAGTTCCGACAATCGCTTCTCCACGACCTCCGGCAACCGTCGCGTGACTACAACACTTAGCGGTTGCTTTGACATTTTGAGCCTCCCAAATCTGGCTTTGCGCTTTGCTTGATGGCATGGTGTCCCAAGCGGCGACGAGGCACAAGAACTTCGCGGCGTAAAAGAGCAATAAATCAACCACAAAACATCAAGCAGGCTGTCATGACACCGAAGTTCCGCATCGCCCTGATGGGTGCGCTTGTATCGATTCCATTAGCTTTCAGCACGGTTCTTGCAGCAGCAGAGCTTGGCCAGGTGACGAACCTGCCTGTTCCCCGTTTCGTGTCGATGAAGGCCGCCGAGGGCAACGTGCGCCGCGGCCCGTCCCTGACACACAGGATCGACTGGGTCTTCAAACACCGCGATATGCCGTTGCTGATTACGGCTGAACACGGTCACTGGCGCCGCGTCGAAGACCGTGACGGCATGGGCGGCTGGGTACATTATTCGCTGCTGTCGGGGACACGCACCGTGCTGATCGAGCAAGACAAGATGAAATTGCTGGTGCGCCCCGATCCGAATGCACCCGTTGCCGCCGAATTCGAGGTCGGTGCCATTGCGCGGCTTGGTGAATGCAGTCTTGAATGGTGTTTTTTACGCGCCGACGGATACAAAGGCTGGGCACCCAAGGCGCGGTTATGGGGCGTTGGCGCCCAAGAGATCCGCGACTAGTGTAGGGTCGCGGACATACCGTCCGCTGAAATTTGACAGCACAAGGACAGTATTATGCGCGCGATTACCTATTCCACCTTGGGCGAAGCCCGCGATGTCCTAAAACTGGTCGAGCTTGAGACCCCCACCCCGGCCCAAGGCGAAGTTCTGGTGCGGCTTGCCTTTTCGGGCGTGAACCCCTCTGACGTCAAATCGCGGCGCGGCAGACCCGGGATGACAAAGCCCCCCTTTGATCAGGTTATTCCACACAGCGATGGTGCCGGCGTGATCGAAGCGGTTGGCGAAGGCGTCGATCGCGCGCGGATCGGCCAGCGCGTCTGGATCTGGAACGGCCAGTGGCAACGTCCCTTTGGCACAGCAGCAACCCATATCGCGCTGCCGTCGGCCCAGGCGGTCGATCTGGCCGATGATGTATCGCTTGAGGCCGCCGCGAGCTTTGGCATCCCTGCGCTGACAGCCGGCCACGCGATTTTCAACGGTGAAGATGTGAAAGGCCAGACCATCCTGATTCAGGGCGGGGCTGGCACCGTCGGCTATCTGGCCGTGCAACTGGCCAAATGGGCGGGCGCAAGGGTGATTGCAACTGCGGGCAAAGACGGCGCACGCCGCGCCCGCAAAGCCGGGGCTGATGTGGTGCTGGACTATGCCTCGCCCGACCTGTTGGAACAGGTGCTGGCCGCGAACAACGGCAAGCCGGTCGATACGGTGATCGAGGTGGAGTTCGGCGTGAACATCGGGCTGGATGCAGAAGTGATCAAACCAAACGGTCGCATTGCGGCCTATGGTTCGGCCAAGGAAATGACCCCGACCCTGCCGTTTTTGCCCCTGCTTTTCAAAGCGGTCACGATAGATATTATTCTGGTCTATCTTCTGACAGACTCACAACGCCGCATCGCCATCGACAAGGTCCATCAGGCTTTGGCCGAAGGAGCCTTGGAGTGCCCCGTCGAACAGATATTCCCTCTGTCCGACACAATACGCGCCCACGAGGCTGTTGAAGCCGGAGCCCGGACAGGCGCGATATTGGTCGATTGTTCAGCGTAACAGCGCGGCGCACACCGGAATTTTCAAAAATTCCAGTGTGCGCCGAGCAGTGCCGGACAGGACCGACTTAGGGAGATAAATGATGCGATATCTAGCTTTGGTGCTTTGCCTGATGATCCCCTTGGGGGCCGCGGCCCAGGATACCAGCGGTCAACCAACCGGCACGATTGCCGTCGAAGACAGCGCCAGCGATGACCGCGCCATAGCAAAGCGCATCCGTGACATTCTGGCCGAACTGGACGGGTATGCGAACGTAACTGCGACGGTTTCGGCTGGCATCGTCACTTTGACCGGCACCACGGTCGATGCGCAAAAGGCCAAGCAACTGACTGACCTAGTCGGTCGCATTGAAGGTGTCGTTGCGATCGAAAACGAGGTGACGGAAACTACCGATGTGACCGAACGCCTCGATCCCGTCCTTGACCGCTTCAAAGCCCGCGCCGCGCAGATTGTTGCGTTTTTGCCCTTGGCAGCCATCGCATTGGCGGTCTTCGCCAGCATCGTCTTGCTGGGCTTCTTTATCGCAAGTCGGCGGCAGCCATGGGACAGAATCGCCCCCAATGCGTTTATCGCCGATATCTACAGGCAGGTCATCCGGCTGTCGTTTATGGTCGCCGCTCTGGTCATTGCCCTTGATATCATCGGTGCCACGGCCCTGCTGTCTGGCATTTTGGGTGCCGCCGGGATCGTTGGTCTGGCGATCGGTTTTGCCGTGCGCGACACGGTCGAAAACTTCATCGCGTCGATCATGCTTTCGGTGCGTCAACCGTTTCGCCCCAATGACACCGTCGAGATTGACGGCGACACCGGCAATGTGATCCGCCTGACCAGCCGCGCCACCATCTTGCTCAGCTTTGATGGCAATCACATTCGGATTCCCAATTCGACCGTGTTCAAAAGCCGAATCGTAAATTACACCCGCAACGCCGAGCGCCGCTTTACCTTCGAACTGGGGATGGCCCCCGACACAGACTTCGCTGCCGCCCGCACCCTTGGTCTGGAAACGCTGGTTTCATTGCCCTTCGTCCTCGACACGCCAGAGCCAAGCGTTTGGATCGAAACGATTGGTGACAGCACAATTTCACTGCAGTTTGCCGCTTGGGTGAACCAAACCGATACCAGCATCAATCTCGCCAGAGGCGAGGCAATTCGCCTGGTGATCGCAGCCTTTGACCGCGCCGGATTTGCCATGCCGGAACCCACTTACCGATTGATCGACCATGTATCAGGGGCACCGTCAAAGCCCAAAGCCCCACAGACAAGCCCGCCATCAACCACACCCCAAGACGTCGATGCAAATGCCGAGAAAGCGTTAGAGCAGATCGTTGACCAGGAGCGCGCGGGGACAGAAAGCGACCTGCTGACCGAAGAAGCCGCAAAGGAATAAATTTCACCCAAGACTCTGCATTTTTTCTGCATTCAGGTCTTGCACCATCGCGAAACCCAGACTAAATAACGCCCAGTGATGGGATGTGGCCTAGCGGTAGGGCACCTGTTTTTGGTACAGTAGATCGTAGGTTCGAATCCTACCATCCCAGCCACTACTCTTCTGAATGAATAAACGAACAACCCGGAGCGCCACCGCTGCCGGGAATGCCCCTGTTTTATGCCCCAGCTAAGTGGACTTCCCTGAAGGGGAGTTGGCTATAATTATGGTGGGGTATTAAGGGGAAGGGTAATAGGTATAAGTAATGAATAGATACCTAGGAGAGACCACCCCTTAGAGCTCCCCCCAACCCCCCTTAAGAGGAACCTATGGCCACCATTGCTGACCCTTGGAACTCCCGCCCCATAGACGTTCACCGCTGGTCCGACCATCCCGAGATTGTTGGCTTGGTGGAACAGGTTTGGGGGGCGTACTTTCCAGGCGAGAGCAAGACCGGACCAAAGCCCAAGACCACCTTCCGCCACCAGCTACGTGTGCTGCTGCTCGACCTCTATGTCGCGTGGCTAGAAGATCCCGAACTCTGCATTGGGGTTTCGATGTCGTCGAACTACTGGGACACAAGCTCGAGATATAACGCCATACACTGAGCTACCCCCCGAACATCGGACACTGACGTAAGCTGCGATTTGTAGTTTGCTGATCTTCAACACGAAGGAGATCAGGAATGTCGAAACGGAAGCAACATCACCCAGAATTCAAAGCCAAGGTGGCGCTGGAAGCGCTGAAAGGCGAAGAGACTGTCAGCGAGCTGGCCAGTCGGTTTGGGGTTCACCCGACGATGATCCATCAATGGAAACGGGCTTTGCTGGAAGGCGCATCTGGTGTGTTCGAGCGCGGTAGCCGGAAGGCACCGGAAGTCGATGAAGAGCAGGTCAAAGACCTGCATGCCAAGATTGGGGAGTTGGCCGTCGCCAACGATTTTTTGGCCAGAAAGCTCAAACCCTGGACCGGCAAGTGAGGTGCAAGATGATTGAGCCGAACATTCCGGGTCTATCCGTTGGCAAGCAATGTTCCCTGCTGTCGATCTCGCGGTCGTCATTTTACTATGAACCCAAGGGTGAGAGCGAGATGAACCTCGATCTGATGCGCGTCATCGATAAGCAGTTCTTGGAAACCCCGTTTTACGGTGTGCGCCAAATGACGTGGCACCTGCGCAATGAACAGCATCTGGTGAACGAAAAGCGCATCCGACGCCTTATGCGGTTGATGGGTCTCATGCCGATCTACCAGAAACCCAACACGAGCAAGGCGGCGAAGGGTCACAAGATTTACCCCTACCTGCTACGGGGGCTACGCGTGGATCGGCCAAATCAAGTTTGGTGCGCCGACATCACATATCTACCGATGCGGCGCGGCTTCCTTTATCTGGTGGCCATCATGGATTGGCACACGCGCAAGGTTCTGGCGTGGCGCATCTCGAACACGTTGGAGGCTGGCTTTTGCGTTGATGCGCTGAATGAGGCGATCCACAAGTTCGGCCCGCCAGACATAATGAACACGGACCAGGGCAGCCAGTTCACGTCTTTCGCTTGGACGAACAGGTTGCGGAGCGCAAACGTGCGCATCTCAATGGACGGCAAGGGCCGCTTCCTCGACAATATCTTTGTCGAACGGCTGTGGCGGTCACTGAAGTATGAATGCGTCTACCTGCATGCCTGGGAAACCGGATCAGAGGCCAGAGATGGCGTCAGAAAATGGATCGAGTTCTACAACCACAAGCGCCCGCATTCTGCCCTTGGCGGCAAACCACCTGCTGTGGTCTATTGGCAGAGAATTGAAACAACCAACCCCGATCAGCAGGTACAAAAAGTAGCTTAATTTACGCCAGATCCTGTCCAACTAATGGGGAGTAGCTCACGTTGGTCACGCTTTGATTGTCGATGTCTTCCTGTGTGACAGTATAGGTCGCGGTACACACAGCGAAATCAGGGTTCGGGTCATTTCTGCTGACATCCAGAATGACGGTATCAAGACATTCGACCGAACTGATTTTGTCATCGTTGACCGCCAGCTGGCGGATCGGGACAGAGCCGATGTTCGTGACAGTATAGGTGAAATCAATTTTCTGCCCAACGACGGTATAGGTGGTCGGGTTCGCCTCTTTCTCGAGCGTATAACCAGGGGCAACGGTGGCGATGCTGGTATTTGTCAGCGTCGGTCCGAGCGTGAAGTCCCAATAGTTGTCATTGGGATCACGGTCATAGACCTGCGTTGTGGTCTGGTTCGTTGTCAGGATGTTGGACAACAGCGCGGAGTTTGTTGTGCTAAACCACCCGGTGTTGAAGGTGTTGTTTCCAAAACCCTGGACCTGACCAAAGCTGGTCGTGCCATCCGTGTTGGTAATATCGGTTGTGACATCGGACCAGTTGCCAACTGTGAAACCGTTCAGCCGAAGCGTAATGTCATCTTCGTCAAATCCATTGACTTGCGTATCACCATCATAGGCGGAAAAGCGGATATAGACATTCGCAAGTGCACCGCCGAAATACGTCGCACAATCCGAAAAGCCGCAATCAAGCTGGATCGGGTCATTGATTGTGAACGGGTTGCCACGAAACTCCTTCGGTTTACCATTGGATTGAAAGCCGATGAAGGCACCTGTCGGGTCAGAGAATTGATAGTAGACGTTGCCATTCACACCAACCAGCACAAAGGCGACACCGCCTGCTTGGGGGTACTCAGCCGGAAGGTTCAGCGATGTTCCCGGAACAGACATGGTAAAAGGTGTCGCATCCGAACGCGACGCAATACCAAAAGAAAGCATTGCCCCCAGAAGTACAGTCAGTATTCTGGCCATAATCAGATTTCGCAACATTACCCGCCCGTCTCTTCAAAAAAAACCGGCGGAATAAGTTTGAAATTTGAATAGTAAAATCACACAATCCCCGCCATTTCATCGCTTACATGAACAATCGCCCTATTCCCAGGCAAGGGGAAACACGGAAATTGGTTTAACCAAAGGACCTTTAGTTTTTTTGTTGCACTATTGTCCGTCGTCAGACGGTTTTGGGACCAAAGGCAGCCTAAACCAAGAGAGAATCTGGCTCATCTTGTGGTTGCATTATGCAGCGCGCTGGCGATGTCGCACGCGGCGCGCTTCAAGGGTCTTTCGTTTGATTCTTTCTCTTTGCTGTAAAATGGCCCTGTGACGCCCCAAGTAGACGTCAGACAGACGAGGCATCAGTTAAGAACGTCCGGCCCCACCTGCCCCGCGCCGAAGTCGTAATTCCGATCGACACTTCAGTTTCGACTGCAACCGGTCCTTCTCGGGCACCGCATCGAGGATCTATTATTGTTTTTAGCTAAAACACACGTTCAATTCGGACTTAATCTAACAGAAACAATACCGAACATAAATTTTAATGACGTCAAGACGCTGATATGATGGCGGAAACCCCTACCACCCCGGCCAGTTATCTCAGAATTATCAAATGAACATGTCTGGCACGGTAAATCAGGCTATTCGAAGCCAACCCGCCTGACACCCTACAGAACCTTTCGTGCCGATTGATCAAAATCAACCCTTCCGCTTTGGAATGGGGCGAAAGTGAGGGTGCCCGATCAGAAAGCACAGCAATCGCTGTGATTAATTCGGGCGCGCTGGCCAGACACATCCCTGTTTTGGACTGACGCTTTGGTCTCGCAACCCGACAAAAGGAAAATGACATGAGAAAATATTTGGCTTTGATAGCCCTTATTGTACCGATTTCTGCCTGCCAAACCCAGCAAGACGCAACCATTGCAGGTGCGGCTACCGGGGCGTTGATCGGGGCGGCCGTATCCGGCGACGATGACAAGGTGCTTGGCGCAGTCATCGGTGGCGCGGCTGGGGCTTATGCGGGCAGTTACATTGGCCGTACACAAAGCGGTTCCTGCGTTTATCAACGCACGGACGGCACGCGCTATGTCGCTGCCTGCCCCTAAATAGATCAGGCCGATCAAGACCATCTCGGCCCCGTTCACGCGGCTGACGTGGTTGTGCAGGGATCGGAATTTCAGGGCATTGGCAGGGGTTAAAGTAGGTGAAACCGGCTTTCGCTCAGCGCGCCCGTTTCATCCACGCCTGCTTGCATGATGTTCTTGTGCTGCGATGCTGCATCAAAGCGCATCCCGCTCGTTATCAAAGCACCCCGCGCCACCCGTTTGGGCAGCGCGGGGTTATTATTTGGCGTTAGGCCGCGACGTCAAAGCGATCCGCGTTCATGACCTTGACCCAAGCCGCCACAAAATCCTTTACGAATTTTTCGGCGTTGTCGTCTTGTGCATAGACTTCAGCATAAGACCGCAGGATCGAGTTGGAGCCAAAGACCAGGTCCGCGCGTGTTGCGGTCCATTTTACGTTGGCCGTGCCCCGTTCCCGGATCTCGTAGATGCCACCGTCAACCGGATGCCACGAATACTGCATGTCGGTCAGGTTCACAAAGAAGTCGGTCGTCAACGCGCCGACCCGATCCGTAAAGACGCCATGCTTGGTGCCGCCATGGTTCGTGCCCATTGCGCGCATGCCGCCAACCAGAACGGTCATTTCATGGGCCGTCAGACCCATCAATTGCGTCCGGTCAAGCATCATTTCCTCTGGGCTGACAATATAGTCCTTTTTGGACCAGTTGCGGTACCCGTCGGCCAGGGGCTCAAGCGGCTCAAAGCTTGCTGCGTCGGTCATCTCGGCAGTGGCGTCGCCGCGGCCTTTCAGGAACGGTACTGACACATCAAACCCGGCTGCTTTGGCGGCTTGCTCAACACCAACATTGCCGGCCAGAACGATCACATCGGCAAGGCTTGCGCCTGTGTCATTTGCGATGCCTTCCAAGACGGACAATACCCGTGCCAGCTTTTGCGGCTCGTTGCCTTCCCAGTCTTTCTGGGGGGCCAGACGGATGCGCGCGCCATTGGCACCGCCCCGCATGTCGGAACCACGGAAAGTGCGCGCACTGTCCCAAGCTGTGGAAACCATGTCGCTCAGGGACAAACCGCTGGTGCTGATACGTGCCTTGACGGCATCGACATCGTAACCGGTGTTGCCCGCTGGTACAGGATCTTGCCACAGCAGATCCTCTGCCGGCACATCGGGGCCGATATAGCGGGCTTTGGGGCCCATATCGCGGTGCGTCAGCTTGAACCATGCCCGGGCAAAAGTATCCGAGAAATACGCAGGGTCAGCCATAAACCGTTCGCAGATTTCGCGATAGATAGGGTCCATTTTCATGGCCATATCCGCATCTGTCATGATCGGGTTGTGGCGGATCGAGGGATCGGAGGAATCGACAGGTTTGTCTTCTTCCTTGATGTTGATCGGTTCCCACTGGTTGGCACCTGCCGGGCTTTTCCTGAGCTCCCAGTCATAGCCGAACAACAGTTTGAAATAGCCCATGTCGAACTTCGTTGGCTCTGTGGTCCACGCGCCTTCGATGCCGCTGCTGATCGCCATGTTCGCAGCTTTGGTCCCTGCGGGATTGGTCCAGCCAAAGCCTTGCTCTTCAACACCTGCCGCTTCCGGCTCTGGACCCAGAGTGTTCGCATCGCCATTGCCGTGGCATTTGCCAACGGTGTGACCACCGGCGGTCAAAGCGGCAGTTTCTTCGTCGTTCATCGCCATACGCGCAAATGTTTCACGCACATGCAACGCAGACCGCAGCGGATCGGATTGGCCGTTCACACCTTCGGGGTTCACATAGATCAGGCCCATCTGGACAGCAGCAAGCGGGTTTTCCATGGTGGCCGGATTTTCAAGGTCGCCGTAACGGTTGGTGCTATCTGCCAGCCATTCCTTTTCCGACCCCCAATAGGTGTCGATTTCAGGGGCCCAGATGTCTTCGCGGCCAAAGGCAAAACCAAATGTCTTCAGACCCATTGATTCATAGGCAATGTTGCCCGCAAGGATCATCAGATCGGCCCAGCTCAGCTTGTTGCCGTATTTCTTTTTGATCGGCCACAGCAAGCGGCGCGCTTTATCCAGACTGACGTTGTCGGGCCACGAGTTCAAAGGCGCGAAACGCTGGCTGCCTGTGCCGCCGCCGCCACGGCCATCGGCCAAACGGTATGTGCCTGCCGAATGCCACGCCATACGGATCATAAAGCCGCCATAGTGGCCCCAGTCGGCTGGCCACCATTCCTGGCTGTCTGTCATCAACGCGTGCAGGTCTTGCTTGAGCGCGTCGACATCGATTTTCTTGACCTCTTCGCGATAGTCAAAGTCAGCGCCCATCGGGTTGGTCTTTGTGTCGTGCTGGTGCAAAATATCCAGCTTCAGCGCGTTGGGCCACCACTCCATCACGGATGATTTATTGGCAGTGTTTCCGCCATGCATAACCGGGCATTTGCCCATTGAACCGTTATCGTTGCCGTCCATTTTGATCTCCCATCGTAGTTTCACGTATCATTATACTGCCGACTATATCCGAGTCCTACCTGCCATTTCGATATTGGCAGCAAGCAGCCTGTGACAATGCCTATGGCATCGCCCATTGGCTTGGGTCCTACACCATCAGCAGCATTAAGAAAAATTGCATTTTCTAATCGGCATGATAATCAAAGGTTATGGACTTTACACTGAAACACCTTCGATATTTCGAAGCTTTGGCCCGCCATCGCCATTTTGGCCGCGCGGCCGACGATTGCGGCGTTTCGCAGCCTGCCTTGTCGGTGCAGATCAAGGCATTGGAAGATCTGGTCGGGACGCGGCTGGTTGAACGATCCGCAAAACAGCTGCAACTGACGGGCTTTGGCGAAACCTTTGTGGCGCGCGCCCGCGAGATTTTGCAGTCGGTGGATGAACTGGGCGATCTGGCCCGCGCCTCGCATAATCCGTTGATCGGGCGCTTGCGGTTTGGCATCATTCCCACGGTCGCACCCTATTTTCTGCCCCGGTTTATCAAATGCCTGTCCCAGGATTATGCAGGGCTGGATCTGCGCCCGCGCGAAGCGGTCACACAAAAGCTGATCGAGGGGCTGTTGGGCGGGCAGCTTGATACCGCCATCGTCGCCTTGCCGATTTCCGAACCGACCTTGCACGAAGAAATACTGCTGGACGAGGAATTCGTGTTGGTGCGCCAGATCGAAGATCAGGACAAACCCGTGCCAAATTCGAAATTGCTGCGCGAAATGCGTCTGTTATTGCTGGAGGAAGGGCATTGTTTTCGCGATCAGGCCCTGTCGTATTGCAGCATGTCATCCGCCATGCCCCGCGACCTGATGGAGGGCAGTTCCCTGTCTACATTGGTGCAGATGGTCAGTGCGGGGATCGGGGTTACGTTGATTCCCGATATGGCCGTTCCGATTGAAACCCGATCGGCTGCGGTATCGGTCGCGCGGTTGCCGGCACCGCGGCCCTCGCGGACAATCGGCATGGTCTGGCGAAAAACCAACCCGCTGGCCGGACAGCTGAAACAAATTGCGCAAACCGTCCGCAATACCTGCCTGACTGCGTGATGCTAGTGGGGCTTTGGCGGCGTGTTCAGCGCTGCCTCGGCCGCATCAATCGCGGCCTCTATGTCTTCGGGATCGCGGCTTGGCGTGGCATAGCTGCCATTGAACCACTTGGCCAAATCAATGTCGGCACAGCGTCGAGAACAGAACGGGCGGTAGGCAGGCGATGTTTCGTCAGAACAGATCGGGCAGCTCACTTTAGGACCTCGGCTATGGGCAGGCGGGCGCGTTTGCGTTGCAGTTCATAATGGCCCAAAGGGGTCCATCCGATCAAGGTGGTTTCAACGTCATCCGCACGGAACGCCTGACGCAAGGCGGTCTCGAAGGGGCGGCGGTCTTTCTTGGGCATGGGTGCCAGATCAAGGGTGATCTGCCCCCCCAAACCGCGTAGACGCAATGCACGGGGCAAGGCGCGCGCGCAGGACATATTGGCCTTGATACCCGCAGCAAGGGATACATCAGCGCCGGTGTTTACATCCACTGCCACCAAGGCGCGGGTCGGCTCGACATACATCGACGCCCCGCCCTCAAGCTGAACCCGGGCCTGTTGCAGCTCTTCGACAATATCCAGCACGCCGTGGGTTTCAAAGCTGCCGGGGTCGGTCACGACATCAGCGGGTGCCACCCAATCGCGCCATGCCATGATATGCGGGCCATCGCCTTCGGAAAGCAGTTCCATCTCTGTCGCTTCATCGCCCAACACCTTGTCGGCAAGCGTCAGCATGGCATCAATGTCATCGGCGATATCATCGCCATCAGCACCCGCACAAGACGACCGCAAGATCAGACCGTGGGTCGCCCCTTGGGCGGCTTCATGGGCGACCTCAAGCAGACGGTCGCGTTCTTCCTCGTCGCGGATGGAGCGTGAAATATTGGTGCCGGGCGCGCCGGGCGTGACGATCGCATAGCGGCTTTTGAACAATATCTTTTGCGTAACAGGGATCGCCTTGCCGGGTTCGGCATAGCCCGACACCTGAACCAGGATCGGTTGACCGGGGGCAAGCCCCTTGATCTGGCGCAGAAACGCGGACCCGTCGGGGGTTTTCAGAAACATGCCGCCCTGCCCTTTGACAGGCCGGTCAGCGATGGCGCGATAGATCGTACCGGGGCGCGGGCCGTCGCTGTCGATCAGCAGATCGTCCAGCTTGCCATCCACCATCAAAGCAGCCGCCTCGACCTCGCCCAAGTGGTCCAGAATGATCGTACGACCCTTCATGATGTCTCTCCGTCAAAAATATAGCCTGCTGCGCGCAGCAGGTTTGCGGTTTCGGCAAGGGGCAGCCCCACGATGCCGGTAAATGATCCGCTGATCCACGGGATCAACGCGCCTGCTGGCCCCTGAATACCATAACCGCCCGCCTTACCGTGCCAGTCGCCGGTGGCAAGATAGGCGGCCAGTTCGGCATCCGACAGCCGCTTCATGCGCACGGTGCTGACAACATCGCGTTCCCACAGCCTGTCACCGCGTTTTACCGCAACGGCCGTGATCACCTTGTGACGACGCCCCGACATCAGTCGCAAGAAACCCGCCGCCTCTTCGGCGCTTTCGGGTTTGCCCAAAATGCGCCGGCCAACAGCAACTGTGGTATCAGCGCAAAGCACGATATCATCAGGGCCAACCTGCACGGCGGCGACCTTTTCACGGGCCATGCGCGCGCAATAGGGGCGCGGCAATTCGGCTTTTTGCGGGGTTTCGTCAATATCGGGCGCACGAATTTCATCGGCCACAACGCCGATTTGCGCCAGCAATTCCTTGCGGCGCGGACTGCCTGATCCGAGGATAAAGGTCATATGCAAACCCAAAGCGCAGACCGAAGATCGTGAAACCTTCGGTAAAGCGCGTTATTTAAAGCGATAATTGATCCGGCCCTTGGTCAGATCGTAGGGGGTCATTTCCACCTGTACTTTGTCGCCTGCCAGAACACGAATGCGGTTTTTACGCATTTTGCCTGCCGTATGTGCGATAATCTCATGGCCGTTTTCAAGCTCGACCCGGAATGTCGCATTCGGCAGGAGTTCCTTGACGATACCGGGGAATTCGAGCGTGTCTTCCTTAGCCATGGTCTCTCCTTGAACACTTTGCCCTGCAAATGCAGAGCGCAGGCTTAAATGGGCGCAATTTTCCCCTTTTTCAAGACCTATTCACAGCAAAGACGTGTTTATCGCAACGCTATCGCGGCCTGCCTGATCTGCCCAATGGGTTCGGTTCAATACCACGCCCTGCGAACGCACATTGGCGATCTGCGCGATATCGACATCGGCATAGGTCCAGCCCGGCACGTTTATCTCCGCCGCAGCCAGCACACCCGTTGACGGGAAACCAATATCGGGCGGGCAAAAGATGCCCCCCGCCCCATAGGAATCGCCCAAAGCGTCCGACCAGTCGGCAGGCCCCACACAAGACGACATTGCCGTGATGCACTGATTCTCAAGCGCGCGGGCCATCGACCCGATGCGCACACGCCAGTATCCGGCCAGGGCTTCGGTCACGCTGGGCACGGCGATGACATCGCAATCAGCCAATGCGCGACCCAAAAGCGGGAATTCGCTGTCATAGCAGATCAGAATGCCGATCTTGCCAATCGCGGTTTCAAAGACCTGCAAGGCATTGCCGCCGATCACACCCCAAACCTCGCGCTCGAAACGGGTCATGATCTGCTTGTCTTGCACACCGATCTTGCCGTCGGGCGTGATCAGCCTTGCGCGGTTGACGGGACGCGTGGCTGTGGCCGCTGGCCCTGACGCCGCGACGATGTGCACGCCGTACTCTGCCGCCAGTCTTTGATGCACTGCATCTGCATCCGCCAACCGGTCCGACACCGCGAAAAGCGACGCCTCCAGATCTGCGGCAACGTCCAGACCGGCCAATGTCGCCAGCTCCATCGCGCCGTATTCGGGAAAGACCAGCAAATCGGCCCCATTGGCAGCGGCCGTTGCGACCCAACTGGCCAGTTTATCCTCGTAATGGGCCCAACTGGTCAGGATATCCTGGGTATAGGCGGCTGTGGCAATCTTCATCACTTGCGTCTCTGTCTGGTTTCGCGCCAATCGTGCGCTTGTTATGCGCCCGCTTCAATGGTCAAATAAGCAGGCACGCCCTATTCTTATTTGCTGAATCAATCAGCTGAAAGGGGCCACCTGTGCGAAGCCGATCCAACCGTGATATTGAGAAACTGGAAACTGCCAAAAGGCGTCTGTGATGTTCAAAAAAGGTGTGACCCTGCGCGGGATCGAAGTGTTCGAGGCATTGGCGCGCTCCGGTTCAGTGGCGCAAGCAGCAGCGGCAACCGGGCTGAGCCAACCTGCGGTCAGCCAGCAAATGTCCAACCTTGAGGCCGCCATCGGCACCGACCTGATTGATCACAGCCGTCGACCGATGCGCCTGACCCCGCAGGGTGAAAACTTCTTGCGACACGCAACTGCGGCACTGGCCCAGTTGCGATTGGCGCAGACCGAACTGACGGTGATGGACCTTGCCAATCTGTCCGATCTGAGCCTCGGGGTGATTGATGATTTCGACAACGATCTTACCCCCCGTCTGGCGACGATACTGGCCGACAGCATGGCGGGGTGCCGGTTTCGGATGATCACCGATGGCAGCAAGGACTTGATACAAGCCGTTCAGGACAAGGCGCTGCACATAGCAATCGCAGCCACCGGCGGTGATGCCAAAAGCGGGCTGACCGAAATCCCGCTGGCCCGTGACCCGTTTATCATTGTCACACCCGTTGATACCGACCAAACGCCTGCTGTTTTGCTCTCCGGTCGGTCCGCCCTGCCATTCCTGCGGTACGAGGCCGACCAGATGATTGCCGGCCAGATCAACAATCACCTGACCCGAAACAACATCAATCTGGCCTCGCAATTCGAGATCGGCAGCCATCTGGCATTGATGGCGATGGTGGCGCGGGGCATTGGCTGGGCGATCACGACGCCCTTTGGCTATGGCCGCGCAGAGCGTTTTCACGCGGAGCTTACCGCGCACCCGTTGCCCGCGCCGGGGGTATCGCGGCAGATATCGCTGTTTGCGGGGGCTGATTGGACAGGCCCTGTGCCCCAAAACATCGCCACCACCATGCGCCAGCTGCTGCGAACCCATATGATCGCGCCAACGCTGGTGCAGATGCCGTGGCTATCGGGCAGTTTTCACACCCTTGAAGGGTAAGACATCACACAGACTTGGGAAGGCCGTAAACATGAGCAAGATTGTCATTCTGACCGGCGCAGGAATTTCGGCAGAAAGCGGGATCGAAACCTTTCGCGCCGCAGACGGGTTGTGGGCGCAGCACCGCGTCGAAGACGTGGCCACCCCCGAAGGGTTCGCCCGCGACCCCAAGCTGGTCGTCGATTTCTATAATGCCCGCCGCAAACAGGCCGCAGAGGTCGCACCAAATGCGGCGCACAAGGCGTTGGCCAAGTTGCAAAGGCACTTTGGCGGCCAAGTGGTGATCGTGACCCAAAACGTGGATGACCTGCATGAACAGGGGGGCGCGTTGGACGTGATGCATATGCATGGTGCCCTGAATTCGGCGCTATGTGCGGCCTGTGATCATCGCTGGCCCGCCCCTATGGTCATGGCCCCCGGTGATGCCTGCCCGAAATGCAGCGCACCTGCGGCCCGGCCCGACATCGTCTGGTTCGGCGAAATGCCCTATGACATGGATGTGATCTTTGACCATCTGGCCGAGGCGGATATTTTCGCAGCCATCGGCACGTCGGGCAATGTCTATCCGGCGGCGGGGTTTGTCGCAGACGCGCGGCGCAACGGGGCGCATACGATCGAGATGAATCTGGAACGGTCGGCGGTGGGGAATCAGTTCGCAGAACACCGCACCGGCCCCGCCACACGCATTGTCACCGATTGGGTCGAGGAATTGCTGGGCAACAGCAGCGTGCCGCAGCGGCCAGAGCTTAGGTAGCGCCTTTGCCCTGACCGCCGATGATAGCTGCCTTATTCGGAGGCCTTGGTATCGTCCGAGCGTTTCATGCTGTCATGGCCCATTTTGCTATGATCCATGGTGCCGTGGTTCATCGCGCCCTCATCGGGCTGGCGTTCCTGATCCACGATGATGTCGATTTCGACCGCGCCGGCCTTTTCGAACTCAAGCGTCACCCTGATTACGTCGCCTTGGGTCAATGGCTGCTTGAGCCCCATGAACATCAGGTGATCGCCGCCACGTTCAAAGACATGAGCCTCGTCATTGGCGACCGGAACGCCGCCTTCGATCTCGCCCATGCGCATCACGCCATTGGCGTCTTCGGCGTGCTGGTGGAGTTCGACCTTTTCAGCCACATCCGACGATGCACCAATCAGGCGGTCATCGGCACCTGAATGGTTCATCAGCACCATAAACGCCGCGCCGGATGTCGATGACGCGGTGGAACTGCGGGCATAGGCGTCATGAACCACCATGCCTTGGGCCGCCAAAGGGCCAGCAGACAGCAGAAGGATCGCGCAGACCGCGCGGGTAAAAGAAGCAAGTTTCATTGGGTATTCCTGTGTTTTGATATGTCTAGAAAGGATTGGTTTTCAGACAGTCACAGGGGGCGCGCGCGTATCGGGGCGCAGCTTGGGCCGCGCGATTTCCTGCACCTTGGGGTGGCCCACAAAGCGGCGAAACACGATCAGGCGCGCAGGCGCATCAAGCAGGGCGACAGGACCCGCGACCGAAATGTTTAACGCAGAATCAGGGCAAATATGCGGGGCCGATGTCGGCTGCCCCTTGGCATCCAGATAGACCGCGACCGGCCCTGCCCCTGTACACAGAACCATCTGCCCCGTTGCCGCAGACGCGCCGCGCGCGACGGCCATGCTTTGGCTGGTCAGCCCCAATACCAAGGCAAGCAAGACAGCAATGAAGGAACGGTTCAACATATCGGCAATAATAACAAAGCTGCAAAAGAGTTTCGACAGGTTAAAACGACGCAACCCCGGCGGTTAAGCCAGGGTTGCGTGAATAAACTTTAGAAGGTCTTAGGAAAGAGCGTCAGCAGTCGCGCTGGACTTTGCAATCGCCTTTTTCACTTTCAAAGCGTTGCCGGACAGTTCTGTGTCCTTTGCTTTGGCCATGAACGCGTCCAGACCACCGCGGTGGTCGACTGTGCGCAAAGCAGCCGCAGAAATGCGGAACTTGAAGCTGCGACCCAGTGCTTCGGACTGCAAAGTCACATCGTTCAGGTTCGGCAAGAACCGGCGACGTGTGCGGTTTTTGGCGTGGCTTACGTTGTTGCCCGACATCGGGCCTTTTCCGGTCAATTCGCAAACGCGCGACATGGGTTCATCCTTTTGCTACAGAGGTGTAATCGGCGATCCGACCCAACACCCGAATGGGCTGCACAAGGGCAACCCTGAAATTGGTTGTCAGGCTTTAGGCGGAATCACAAGCGGGGTCAACCCAAGCCTAACCAGTTCCTTGCGCTTTTCCTTTTGCACTTACCAGAAAGATTTGGCATCTGTGATGAATGAGTATCCAGTCACGCGCCCTTCTTGTTCATTTGTTCACTGCAACCGGCGCGATATTTGCCATGTTGGCGATGCTGGCGGCTGTCGACCAGAAATGGGATTTGATGTTCCTATGGCTGGTTGTTGCCTTTTTTGTTGATGGTATCGACGGCCCATTGGCCCGCAAATACGACGTCAAAACAAATGCGCCGCAGTTTGACGGGGTCCTTTTGGACCTGATTATCGACTATCTTACCTATGTTTTCATCCCTGCCTTTGCCCTGTTCAAATCGGGCCTGATGGACGGCTGGAGCGGCTGGGTCATGATCATCATCATCACCTTCGCAAGTGCGATGTATTTCTGTGACACCCGGATGAAGACGAAAGACAATTCGTTCTGGGGCTTTCCGGGGTGCTGGAACATGCTGGTGCTGGTGCTGTTTGCATTGTCGCCGCCATGGTGGGTGTCGTTGATTTTGGTCACCTTCCTTGCAGTCACCATGTTTGCGCCGCTCAAATTCGTGCATCCCGTGCGCACCGAACGCTGGCGGCCGGTTACCTTGCCAATGGCGCTGGCGTGGACATTTTTCGCAGGATGGGCCGCCTGGGTCGATTTTCACCCAGAAAGCTGGGCACATTGGGGTCTGGTCCTGACCAGCCTTTACCTGACCTTTGCCGGTGTCGCGCAACAGTTTCTGTACGAACGGGATATATAGGGTAGGTTTCTAACCCACGCTTTGCGCCGCTCAACACAATTGCCCTATATCAACAATCCTGCCGCCCCTTCATGGCGCAGCAATGCGATTTTCGTCTCGATCCCCCCTGCCCCTGAATAGCCGGTCAGGCCCTTGGCCCCCATCACGCGGTGGCACGGGATGATGACGGGAATCGGATTTTGCCCGCAGGCCTGCCCCACCGCCTGCGCGGGGGCATTCAGATCCTTGGCGATCTCGCCATAGGTGCGGGTTTCACCAAAGGGAATCGCGCATATCGCATCGCACACCGCCCTTAGAAAACCGCTGCCCCCGACCCGCAGGGGAAGCGTGAATTCGGTCAACGCGCCTGTGTCAAAGCTGGCAAGCTGACGGGTAGCGGCATCCAGAAGATCACTGCGGTGTTGATCCCGAGCAGCCCCCCAAGACAGGCGCGTGATTGCGCCTGCCTCTTCGGTCACCGTCAGCATCCCGAATTGCGTCTGGATGGACTGTTGCAGAGCCACCTAGACGCAACCGGGGTGCAACCCCGCCTTAGGACACTGCATCGTCACACCGCTTGCACACGGCCGGGTGCGCATGGGTGCCAACGTCTGGCAGCACTTTCCAGCACCGCGCGCATTTCTCGCCCTCGGCCTTGGCAAAGACCACGGCAACCCCCGCCACATCATCGGATGTCCATGCGCCCTCGGGGGCATCCCCGGTCGTCAGGGTGATCTGGCTGGTGATGCACAAATCAGCAAAGGTTTCCGGGTCAGTGATGATCTCGGCATATTCGGGCGCAAGATAGACGGTTGGCGATGCTTCCAGCGATGAACCGATCACCTTGGCTGTACGCTGCTCTTCCAACGCCCCCGTTACGACGCGGCGCACGGCACGCAGCTTTTCCGCACGGGCGGCCAACACATCGTCGCGCCATGCGGCAGGCGTTTCGGGGAAGTCCTGCAAATGCACCGACGTATTTTCATCTGCATGACGCTCCAGCCAGACTTCCTCCATCGTGAAGACAAGGATCGGGGCCAGCCAGATGGTCAGACGGTTGTACAGGTGATCCAGCACGGTCAAAGCGGCCAGTTTGCGGGTCGTGTCACCGTCGCAATACAACGCATCCTTGCGGATATCGAAATAGAAGGACGACAGATCAAGCGTCGCAAATTCGAACACCGCGCGGAAGACACCCTGGAAGTCGAACTTGGCATAGCCTTCGCGCACAACGCCATCCAGAACGGCCAGCTTGTGCAGGATCAGACGCTCCAGCTCGGGCATGTCCTCGATTGCGACAGCTTTGGACTTGTCGAAATCCGTGAGCGACCCCAGCATATAGCGCATCGTGTTGCGCAACCGGCGATAGCTGTCCGCGACACCTTTGAGGATCTCATCCCCGATCCGCTGGTCCGCCGTATAATCGGTCTGCGCCACCCAAAGCCGCAGGATATCCGCGCCATATTGCTGCACGATCTTTTCCGGCACGATGGTGTTGCCGATGGATTTGGACATTTTCATGCCCTTGGCATCCAGCGTGAAACCATGCGTTACCACATTGCGATAAGGCGCGTGGCCCGTGGTGCCAACCGATTGCAGCAGCGACGAATGGAACCAGCCCCGGTGCTGGTCGGTGCCTTCCATATAGACATCAGCGATGCCGTCTTTGGTGCCGTCGGGGCGGTCGCGCAGAACGAATGCATGGGTCGAACCCGAATCAAACCAAACGTCCAGAATGTCGAACACCTGATTATAATCGTTAGGGTTCACGATCCCGCCCAGGAACCGCTCTTTCGCGCCATCCTCGTACCAGACATCTGCACCGTCTGCCTCGAAGGCCTCGACGACGCGCTTGTTAACGTCGGGGTTGCGCAGCAGGAAATCAGCATCAGTCGGCAGCGCACCTTTCTTGGTAAAGCAGGTCAGCGGCACACCCCACGCACGTTGACGCGACAACACCCAGTCAGGCCGTGCCTCCATCATCGAATACAGTCGGTTGCGGCCCTTTTTCGGCACCCAGTTGACGTTATCAATCTCGGTCAGGGCACGTTCGCGGATGGTCTTGCCAAAGGTATCCAACCCGTCACCAACGGGCTTGTCGATGGCGGCAAACCACTGCGGCGTGTTGCGATAGATCACCGGTGCCTTGGACCGCCAGCTGTGCGGATAGCTGTGCTTGATCTTGCCACGTGCCAGCAAACCGCCCACCTCGACCAGCTTGTTGATCACGGCGGTGTTCGCGTCACCTTCCTTACCATTGGGCTTCAGGATCGCCTTGCCGCCAAAGAACGGCAGGTCCGTGCGGAACGACCCGTCTTCGACCACGTTATAGGTGATCACCTGCTCCAACATGCCCAGATCGCGGTAAAGCTCATATTCCTCAAGACCGTGGCTTGGCGCGCAATGCACAAAACCCGTGCCTTCGGTATCGGTCACGAAATCTGCAGCGCGGAAGTCGCGCAGATCATCCCACTCGCCATTGCCGCCCTCAGCCCCGGCCAGCGGATGCTGCAACTTGATCTTGGCCAGATCATCCTGCGTCACATCAGACAGGCGGCGCACCTGTGTCTCGTCCAGACGCGCACGCCCGAAAACCTCCATCGCCATAGCGTCGGACAGGATATAGCGATCCCCGACCGTGACCCAGGATTCCTCAGGGCAACCCGTCACTTCGTACAGGCCATAGGAAATGCCTTCGCCATAAACGACGGCCTTGTTGCTCGGCATGGTCCAGGGCGTCGTGGTCCAGATCACGACCTGCGCCCCGTCCAGCCCGGCATCGCCCGTGCCCACAACCTTGAACTTCACCCAGATGGTAAAGCTTTCCTTGTCGTGATACTCGACCTCGGCCTCGGCCAAGGCGGTCTTCTCAACTGGCGACCACATCACCGGCTTTGAGCCCTGATACAGCGTGCCGTTCATCAGGAACTTCATGAATTCCTCGGCGATCACACGCTCGGCGTGGAAATCCATCGTCAGATACGGATCGGCCCAATTGCCGGTGATGCCCAGACGCTTGAATTCCTCGCGCTGGATGTCCACCCAACCGGCGGCAAACTTGCGGCACTCGGCGCGGAAATCATTGATCGGCACGTCGTCCTTGTTCTTGCCCTTCTGGCGGTACTGTTCCTCGATCTTCCATTCGATCGGCAGACCGTGACAATCCCAACCGGGGATATAGCGCGCGTCAAAACCCATCATCTGGTGGCTGCGCACGATCATGTCCTTGATCGTCTTGTTCAGCGCGTGACCGATGTGCAGATGCCCGTTGGCATAGGGCGGGCCATCATGCAGCGTAAACGGCGTGCGGCCCTCTTTTTCACGCAACCGGTCATAGACGCCGATCTTCTCCCACCGCGCCAGCCACTCGGGCTCGCGCTTGGGCAGGCCCGCGCGCATCGGGAAATCGGTCTTGGGCAGGTTCAGCGTGGATTTATAATCAACTGTTTCAGGCGTGTCGGCGCACATGGGGGGCGTCCTTTGGCAAACGGAATTGGGGAATAGATGTTCAGGTGCGGTGCGAGTATCTCAAACACCTCTGCCCGGCGTCTCGTGCATTCAGAGCGCCGGGAAAATAATTCGAATAATGATCGCGGATATCCGGCTCATGACGCGCCTTATAAGCCCCCCACCCAGAAGCGACAAGCCCCTACGCCCCTCGTTCTCTGGCTCTTAAATATCCCGGGGTTTGGGGCAGCGCCCCAATCCGTTGGTCCGATCACTCCTGCGCCTGCGATCCTTTGCCAAACAACCCCGACAAGGCCCGCTTGATGATGCTGCGCACCTTCGGTCTGCGCCCTTGCGAAAACGGCATCGGGCGACAGACTTCCATCGCGGCAACACCGACCCGCGCCGTCAGCGCACCGTTCACCAGCCCTTCGCCAAAACGCCGCGACAGCTTGGCCAGCATCGTGCCGCCCAAAATCGGCTCCAGCATGTCGTCGCCCACCGCCACGGCCCCCGTCGCCACCAAATGCGACAACACCGCCCGCGTCAGCCGCCACGACCCGAAAAACCCCGATCGCCCGCCATAAATCTCGGCGACACGGCGGATCATGCGCAGGTTGCTGGTCAGGGCGGCGGCCACATCGGCCAGCGCCAGTGGCACCAGCGCTGTCACCGTTGCCACCTGCCGCGCGGCGGCTTCGACCTCGCGGCTGGCGGCGATGTCCAGCGGGCCGAGCAATTCGGCCTCGGCCAGCGCCAGCAAACTATGTGCGTCCAGTTGATCTTCGCGCAGCTCGGCAAGCCGGTCGCGGCCCCAGCGGGTATCTTCGCGCCCTTTGTACAACGCGACCAGCCGGTCGGTCACCGACCGCGCCGCTTTCAGATCATCTTGCGCCAAGGCCTGGCCAACGTCGTGGTGCAGGCCGTCCAGCCGCGCGAGCCTGCTGAACGCCGCAAGTTCTCGCAGGCACAGCAGGGCGACCACCACCAGCAACGCCCCCATCAGAACGCTCATTGCCAGCCCGATCACCGGATAGCTGGCCATCAATCCGGTGATGAAATTCCACGCGGTGATCGACACCAGCGCCCCGATAAAGGCCGTCAGCAGCCACCAGAACAGCCTGACCAGTTTCGACGGTTTACGCGCCGCCAGACGTGCCGCGATTTGCATCGCCTGACCTTGGGGGGCGACCATTCCGACATCCGGAACGGGCGGCGCCTCGGATACAGACGGGCGCGGTGCCGCGTCTTCTTCCAGATCAAACAATACCGGACCCTTAGCCATTACATCGCCCCCCGCTGCCATTCATATTTGATGTCCGGCAATTTCTCATCGCTGTTGCTGCCATCGCTACGCTGCACTTCTGCAAAGCCTTGGCGCAGATAAAACCGCTGGGCACCTGAATTGGCCTGAAACGTCCAAAGCGCCAGACGGTCCACCGCGTCTTGCGCATGGCGAAGCAACGCTGCCCCCACACCCTGCCCGCGATTTGCCGCAGCAACATAAAGCGCATCCAGATCTTCGCCGTTCAATGCGTAAAACCCGACAATTGCGCCTTCCTGCTCGGCCACATGGACCCGCCCCAAATCAATCATACGCGCGGCATGGGCGATGTCTTGGGCGCGGCTGTGTATCCGCGGCATCCACGCCGTTGTATCCACGAATTCCGACAGGATCGCGCCAACAGTGCCGGCGTCCATATCCCGCGCCCTGCGTAGTTTTATCACAACCGGTCCCCGATCAGGAATTCAGCCGCCTTGTCCAACCGGATGTGCGGTGGCCCGTCACCGGGGCGCAGGTTCAGCTTGGCCGGGGCAAAGCGCATGATTTTGTAATCCTGATCCAGCCATTTTTCCGCCCCCGCCCGTGCGGGGCTCAGCAGATGCGCGGGGTCTTTGGGCAGCTCGCCGGGATAGAAAGCCGCCTCTTTACCGGTCTCAAGCAAGCTGCCGCGCACAACATCCAAGGTTTCGCCGCCATGCTCCATCGACGCCTCGGTCGTGGCGCGCAGCGATGCCAGCGACATCGCGGATGTGCCTGCCCCTGCGAACCGCGCACGGTCGCGGGCCTCGCGGGTCAATGCCTCCATGATCGCGGTCAGGCTGGCGTGTTGGGAATGGTGCAGATGGTCGGCCTTGGTCGCGGCGAACAATATCTTTTCGACCCGTTTGCCGCGCAGGAGCTGCGTCAGAAACCCGTTGCGACCGGGCTTGAAACTGCTGAGGATTTCGCTCATTGCGGCGCGCAGGTCCTCGACCGCACGGGGGCCCTGATTGATCGCGCCAAGCGCATCGACCAGCACAACCTGACGGTCGATCTTGGCAAAGTGGTCGCGGAAAAACGGCTGCACGACCTTGCGTTTATACGCCTCAAAGCGCCGCGCCATTTCACGCAGCAACGACCCGCGCGGGCCGTCGCCACCGGGCAAGGGCGCAAAGGTCAGCACAGGTGATCCCGCCAGATCACCGGGCAAAAGGAACCGCCCCGGCGTGCAATCGGAATAGCCATTGGCACGCGCCGTTTGCAGATAGTCAGCAAAGCTGGCGGCAAGGGTTTGGGCCGTGGGCTCGTTCAGGCTGGCCATGGGATCAGTGTCAGCGACCAATGCGCGATAGCCTGCCGCCTCTTCGCGGTTTCCGATCCGCTTGAGAACCTGCGCGGACCATTCTGCGTAATCGACATCCATCAACGCCAGATCCAGCAGCCATTCACCGGGGTAATCGACAATATCCAGATGGATCGTGCGCGGCCCCTGAAACCCCGCCAGCAGCCCGTTGGGACGCACACGCAACGAAAGGCGCAGTTCGGAGATCGCGCGGGTGCTGTCGGGCCAATGGGGTGTCGGGCCTGTCAACGCGGCCAGGTGGTTTTCATAATCAAAGCGCGGCACGGTATCATCAGGCTGGGGTTGCAGGAATGCGGCCTCTATCCGGCCCTCGGACGCGGCCAGCAGCCCCGGCATCCGGCCCCGGTCCAGCAGGTTCGCCACCAGTGAGGTGATGAACACCGTCTTGCCCGACCGCGCCAATCCGGTGACGCCCAGACGGATGACCGGCTCAAAGAACACCTCGGACACGCCGTCCTGTACATTTTCGACCTGCCGCCAAATACCATCGGCAATTTTTGAAAGTACCAAAGCCCGCGCCCGCCTTATCTTGCTGTTGAAACCGAACATAAGCATGGGGTGCAGGGATTGCCAGAAGCCACCGCCCGCGCTAAGCCCGCGCCATGTATCGCTATGCCCTGAAAATCGAATACCACGGCGGCCCGTTTCACGGCTGGCAACGTCAGAATGATGTGCCCTCGGTTCAGGGCGTGATCGAGGCTGCGCTGGCCAAAATCGAACCGCGCGACCACAATATCGCAGCCGCCGGGCGCACGGACGCAGGCGTTCACGCGATGGCGCAGGTCGCCCATTGCGAGATGGCGCGCGAGTGGACGCCCTTCCGGCTGTCCGAAGCGTTGAACTATCACATGAAGCCGCATCCGGTGGCGATCGTGGATTGCGTACAGGTCGACGAGACGTTTCACGCCCGTTTTTCCGCACAGGAACGGCGCTATCTTTTCCGCATCCTCGTGCGGCGGGCCCCTGTGACCCATCAGGCGGGGTTGGTCTGGAACGTCAAGAAACCACTGGATCTGGATGCCATGCGCGAAGGTGCCAGCCATTTGCTGGGCAAGCATGATTTCACGACATTCCGGTCAACGATCTGCCAGTCAATGACCCCAATCAAAACCGTTGACCGGCTGGACATGACATGGGTCGATACCCTTGGCGGGCCAGAGCTGCATTTCGATGTGCGTGCGCGGTCGTTTCTGCACAATCAGGTGCGCAGTTTCGTCGGCACACTGGAACGGGTCGGCGCAGGGTCGTTTCGCCCCGATGATGTGAAAACGATGCTTGAGGCGCGCGACCGTCAGGCCTGCGGCCCCGTGTCGCCGCCGCATGGGTTGTACCTGTCCCATGTCGGCTATCCGGTTGATCCCTTCGCGGGCTAGCTTTTTGCGGTTGCCCCCGACCCAAAAGCGGTTTTGTCAGGGTTGGTTTTGCGGCTGACCCTGCTTATGTAGTTTGTCAAAGACATGGTTTTATGGCCACAAGCACCGACCGGCTTGACCAGCCCGTGGGGGCCTTTCGGCTATGGAATTGATTTCTTTTGTAAAATCGTTTACTGATTACGCATAAAATCAAAAAACAGACCTATTTGGCAGGTGATCCAAGATGATGCACGTATTTAAACGCGCGTGGAGCGACATGTTCCTTCCTATGTGGCAACGGCCGAAACGGCTGCAGGTTGCCGCCCTATGCTATCGCGAAACCCCCAAGGGAAAACAGGTGTTGCTGATCACGAGCCGCGACACCGGACGGTGGATCGTGCCGAAAGGCTGGCCCGTAGACGGGCTGGACGGTGCCGAGGCCGCCTTGCAAGAAGCATGGGAAGAAGCCGGCGTTTCAAAAGCCGACATCGAGAGCGCACCGATGGGGTATTACGACTATAACAAGCGTCTGGACCACGGGCTGACCACGCCTGTGAATGCGCAGGTGTATCTGACGCGTGTGCGCAACCTCGAGGACGAGTACCCAGAGGTGAATGAACGCAAACGTAAATGGTTCGCACCCGCCGAAGCTGCCGAGTTGGTGGACGAACCCGACCTCCAAGAAATTCTGCGGTCGCTATAAACTGCACCCCGATAGCGGTCCGGTTTTTCCGGTCTGACTTGTATAGCTGCCGCGTTTCTGGCAGGACGCGCCAATTATCACGATTGGAGCAGCTATGAGTGACGCCCCCAAAGGCCAGCAGTGGAAGACCCTAGACACCGATTTGCACCGCATTTCCCGTGTTGAACAGGCCGCGACCTATGCCGCACGCCCGATGGTCGGTTTCGGGATAGCGCTGGCATTCATTGTGCTTGCTGCGCTCTCTGCTGGGATTTTCCTTGGCTATTCCTCCTCCAACTATGTGGTGATCGCCGCTGCGGCCTTTGGTGCCTATATGGCGGTCAACATCGGGGCCAATGACGTTGCCAACAATATGGGCCCTGCTGTGGGGGCCAAAGCGCTGAGCATGGGCGGCGCGATCCTGATCGCGGCGATCTGCGAAAGCGCGGGTGCCTTGCTGGCCGGGGGCGATGTTGTATCGACCATCTCAAAGGGGATCATTGACCCCAATTCGGTTGCGGATTCGCAGGTGTTTATCTGGGCCATGATGGCCGCGCTGATTTCTTCTGCGCTATGGGTCAACCTGGCCACATGGGTCGGCGCGCCCGTGTCCACGACCCATTCGGTCGTCGGTGGCGTTTTGGGGGCGGGCATCGCGGCCGCCGGCCTTACGGCCGTCAACTGGTCATCCATGAGCATGATTGCCGCAAGCTGGGTTATCTCTCCCGTCTTGGGCGGTGTTGTCGCCGCCGGTTTTCTGGCGCTGATCAAAGCTAAAATCCTGTACCAGGAAGACAAGATCGCCGCCTCGCGCCGGTGGGTCCCCATTCTGATCGGCGTCATGGCTGGCGTTTTCGCCACCTATCTGGCGCTGAAGGGTCTGAAAAAGATCGTTCACATCGATATGGGCATGGCCCTGTTCATCGGGCTGGTTCTGGGGCTTATCTCCTACGCTGTGTCGCGCCCGGCCATTTTCCGCGCCTCCGAAGGGCTGGAAAACCGCAACAAATCGGTCAAGGTTCTGTTTGGTCTGCCGCTGGTGTTTTCGGCAGGTTTGCTGAGTTTTGCCCACGGGGCCAACGACGTGGCCAATGCGGTTGGCCCCTTGGCCGCGATTGTGCACGCCTCTGAATTTGGCGGCTTCGAGGCCAAAGTATCAATTCCCACCTGGGTCATGGTGATCGGTGCCTTTGGTATCTCGTTCGGGTTGTTCCTGTTCGGGCCAAAACTGATCCGCATGGTCGGCAGCCAGATTACCAAGCTGAACCCGATGCGCGCCTATTGTGTGGCCTTGTCAGCGGCGATCACGGTGATTGTGGCGTCGTGGCTGGGGCTGCCGGTCAGTTCCACCCATATCGCCGTTGGTGGCGTGTTCGGTGTGGGCTTTTACCGCGAATGGCACATGGAACGCCGGTTGCGCAAACCTGATGCTACCGTTGGTAACGTCAAACGGATCGCCGTCGAGGAACGCCGCCGCCGCAAGCTGGTCCGGCGGTCGCATTTCATGACCATCATCGCTGCCTGGGTGATTACCGTTCCCGCAGCGGCAACCATGTCAGCGCTGATCTTTGTCTTGCTGACCTCGATCGTTACCTAAATTGATCATCCCCCAAGCCGCTTGCCCCTTCAAATATCAGTCGGGGATAGACAGGGCAGCCCCTGCCCTGCGGCTTGGGCTTGGTTAACGTGGTGCAGAACGCGGGCGCACAACGGTGTGGGCACCGACTTTTCCGCACCCATCGTGATGATCAGCCCTTGCAGGGCGTCAATCTCTGTCGGTTTTCCTGCCTCAAGATCATAGGACATCGAGGTGCGCGCCGTCGGGTCGATGGTCAACATCTTGGCGGCGATCCGTTGGAAGATCGGCGTAGGTAGGCGCAGCACCCAAGGGATCAACTCTGATGGCAAAGGCGTCGTGGATTGTGGCCGGATGCCATGCGCCTTTAGCACCTTCAATGCCTCGGTCATCTGTGCTGCCATCAGGCCGCGCCAAGGGCGGCTGAGCAGTTGCGCCTGAAGCGTCACTCCCGACAAGGCATTCAACGCATTGTTCAAGTTGATCAGCAGCTTGCCCCATTGGACGGCTGCAATATCACCGCTGTCCACAAACACCAGATCCGGTTGCGACAAGAGGTCGGCAAGGGGTTTCTGGCCCGCTTCGATCACGATGTCACCGCTGGTGGACCGGTGATAGGCCGCGGGGCCAACGGGTACCACGTTGAAAGGCACCATGCCCGCGCGCACATCGTGACCCGGCAAAATATCCCGCAGGGTTTGTGCCGCCTCCATCCCGTTTTGCAGGCTGATCACAACCGTATTCCGGGGGGTGTTTTTACGGATTTCCCGCGCTATCGCGGCTGTGTCTGATGTCTTGACCGTCACGAGTACAATCGCCGCCTGTTTCAGGCAGGCTGGATTATCTGTCAGCGTCAGGTCTTGTGCTGGAATACGGCGATCCATCCCGCCGAAATCGGTCAGCTGCAGGCCATGTTCGTTGATCTGGTCAATGACGCGGGCGCGGGCGAGCAGCGTCACATCATGCCCGCGCGCCGCCAAAAGCCCGCCCACAAAGCAGCCTATCGCCCCTGCACCTGCAACGACGACGGGCTGCTTGCCGGTCACTTGCCCAGACACCAGCGCATGATCGACTTTTGCGCGTGCAGCCGGTTTTCGGCCTCGTCGAAAATCACCGACCGCGGGCCATCCATGACCGAGCTTGTGACCTCGTCATCGCGGTGCGCAGGCAGACAGTGCATGAACAATGCGTCGGGCTTTGCCTTGTTCATCAGCGCATCATTGACCTGATAGCCGCGCAGCTGGTTGTGGCGGCGTTCGCGTGCGGATTGCGGATCATGCATGGAGACCCATGTATCGGTCACCACCAGATCGGCACCCTCGACGGCTTTGTTCGGGTCGCGCTCGATTGTGTAGAGACCATTCAAGGCGGCTTCGGGATCAAGGGTGGGCGGACCGGTGAAAACCAGATCGAAGTCAAAGCTCTTGGCCGCATGGGCAAAGCTGGCAAAGACGTTGTTGCCGTCACCGGACCACACGACTTTCTTGCCTTTGATCGGGCCGCTGTGTTCTTCGAAGGTCATGATATCAGCCATGATCTGGCAAGGATGGGTGCGGTTTGTCAGCCCGTTGATCACCGGAACCGAGGCGTATTCCGCCATCTCGAGAAGGGTTGCTTCCTCGAATGTGCGGATCATGATCAGATCGACATAGCGCGACAGGACGCGGGCGGTGTCGGCGATGGTTTCACCGTGGCCCAGTTGCATGTCGGCACCCGACAGCACCATGGTTTGCCCGCCCATCTGGCGCACGCCCACATCAAAACTGACGCGGGTGCGGGTTGATGGTTTTTCGAAAATCAGCGCGACCATGTGGTCTTTTAGCGGCTGGTCATCATCAGGCGCGCCGCGCGGGCGGCCGTTGCGCTGCGCCTTCATTGCGGCGGCATTGTCGATGATGCCGCGCAGATCGGCGGGATCGGTTTGATTGATGTCGAGAAAATGTTTCATAGGTAATTCTTCTGTTTGAAAGGACGGGGGGCCAGCCCCCCGAGCCCCCCGGAGTTTATTCTGCAAAATGAAGATCAGGCAGGGGTGAGGCTGCTTGCAGCTTTGTCGAGTCGTGCGACCGCTTCGGCGATTTCTTCATCGGTGATGGTGAGCGGGGGAAGCAGGCGGATCACATTGTCGCCAGCCGGGACGGTGATGACTTCGTGTTGATAACCCGCCGCGACCACATCGCTGTTGATTGCCTTGCATTTGAGGCCGAGCATCAGGCCGCTGCCGCGCACGGCTTCGAAGACATCGGGATGGCTGGCCACAAGGCCTTCGAGCTTTTGGCGGATCAGGCTGGCTTTGCGGTTCACTTCGGCCAGAAAGGCCGGGTCGCCGATGATGTCGATCACGGCATTACCGACGGCACAGCCCAGCGGGTTGCCGCCATAGGTCGACCCGTGGGTGCCCGCCGTCATGCCTGATGCCGCATCTTCGGTCGCCAGAACAGCGCCCAAGGGAAAGCCCCCGCCGATGCCTTTGGCGACCATCATGATATCAGGGGTGATGCCGGACCACTCATGGGCAAACAGCTTGCCCGTCCGGCCGACGCCGCACTGGACCTCGTCCATGATCAGAAGGATGCCATGTTCGTCACACAGATCGCGCAGACCTTTCAGGCATTGGTCGGGGACCGGGCGGATTCCGCCTTCGCCCTGTACGGGTTCAATCAGGATGGCAGCCGTGGTGTCGGTAATCGCGGCATGCAACCCGTCATGGTCGCCAAATTCCACATGCACGAAGCCGGGCAGCAACGGGCCAAACCCTTTGGTCATTTTTTCGGATCCGGCAGCGGCAATACCTGCTGACGAACGCCCGTGGAAGGAACCGGAGAAGGTTATGATATCAACCCGGTCCGGCTGACCTTTTTCATAGAAATACTTGCGGGCCATTTTCACGGCCAGTTCACAGGATTCCGTGCCCGAGTTGGTGAAGAACACCGTATCGGCAAAGCTGAGGGCGACCAGTTTGTCGGCCAGCGCCTGTTGCTGCGGGATTTGATAGAGATTCGATGTATGCCACAATTTGCCGGCCTGTTCTGTCAGCGCGGCGACCAACGCAGGGTGGGCGTGGCCCAATGCGTTCACAGCGATACCCGCCCCCAGATCCAGAAATCGGCGGCCGTCTTCCTCGATCAGCCAGCTGCCTTCGCCTTTGACAAAGCTGAGGGGGGCGCGAGAATAGGTCGGCAGAACAGATGGGATCATCAGGATCATCCTTATGGGGTTGGCCGCATCAAAGCCACAAAAGGCCATGAGAGGCGGAGAGGGTCAATGGATTTCAGGGGGTTTTTGCGGATTATTACCGCATATGATCAGACACACCCCAAGAAGGGGTGCTTAGGCCAGGTCAGCTTTGGCGTCGTCGCGACAGATGGGCTGCGTTTTTGATCATGGGGTTTGGATACTGCCACAGTGCCGTTTTGCCTAGTACAAACTTTGCCCCACCGGGCGGTTTGCGGTCAGTTTATGCCAAAGCGATCAGTTTTGATGTGTTTTTAAGGCCCCGAATAGTACGACAACCCGCCCAATCGCTGCTTCGCGCCTTGCACCCAAGCTGTCAGTGATTAGTATAGGGCCTTGAGATTTTCCAAGGCGGTCCGGAATGGGGCCGCTTTTTAGCTAAGGACGCCAAATGTCTTGGACTGATGACCGCGTAGAGATTTTGAAGAAAATGTGGGGCGAGGGCCAATCTGCCAGCCAGATAGCAAAAGAACTGGGCGGCGTCACCCGTAATGCCGTGATTGGCAAGGTTCACCGTCTTGGCCTGTCAAACCGCACAACAACCGGTGCCGCGGCCCCCGCTGCCCCTAAGGCAGAGGCAAAGCCAAAGCCCGCCGCAAAGGCTGCTGCCAAGCCGAAGGCCGAACCGAAAGAGGAAGAAGTCGAAGCCGCCCCCGCGCCCCGGCCGAACCTGCCTGCACGTGCCAAGATCATTCCGGCGGGTCAGCCCCTGCCCCCGCAACCGTCGGCGAACGAAATCAGCCCCGAGGCCCTGGCAAAGGTCAGCGAGATCGAGAAGAAGTCGAAGAAGATCGGCCTGATGGATCTGACAGAGCGCACATGCAAATGGCCGGTCGGTGACCCTGCTACGGATGATTTCTGGTTCTGCGGTCTGCCCGTGCAGCAAGGCAAGCCCTATTGCGAGGCGCATGTTGGTGTCGCGTTCCAACCGATGAGCGCGCGTCGCGATCGTCGTCGGTAAAGATCGTATCGCATCGGTTTGAGATCAGGGGGCTTCGGCCCCCTTTCTTTTTGCCGATCAGGTTTCTGCGGGGGTGGGCCCGAAATCAACCAACGGCTGTTTTGCCACGTCTGTCATTGCGCAGCTGTGCATAAAGCACGTGATTGCGCCAGCGGCCGTCGATCTGCAAATAGCTTTGCGCGACGCCTTCGTATTTGAAGCCGGTCTTTTCCAACAACCCGCGAGAGGCGGCGTTTTCCGGCAGGCAGGCCGCTTCGATCCGGCTTAGGTCCAGCCGCGTGAACGCGTGGTGCACTGTCGCCTCGATCGCCTCGCGCATATAGCCACGGCGGGCAAAGCTTTCGCCAGTCCAATAGCCAAGCGTTCCAGCCTGCGCCGGCCCTCTGCGGATGTTATCAAGGGTGATGGCCCCGATCAGCGTATTGTCTTTGCGCCGGATCAGGAACAGCGGCAACGCCGTGCCCCCCGAAACCGAGCGGGACGCCCAATAGACACGATTAGTGAAGGCCTTGCGCGAGAGATGATCGCTGGCCCAGGAGGGTTCCCACATCCTGAGGTAGTCGATGCTGTCGGCGCGCAATGCGGCCCAGGCGCGGAAATCCGAATGGATCGGAGCGCGCAAGGTGAGCCGCTCCGTCTCGATTGCGAGTTTCCGTCTGACCAGGATCATCAGGCGGCGCGACGCTCTTGCAGGGCTTCGAGGGTTGGTGCGGCGTCGACCGGGCCATATAGGGCCAAGGCTGCCGGTGCGGTGGCCGCCATTGTCTGGGCAAAATCGCGCACATCGCCTGTGGTCACGGCATCAATCTGCGCGATCGTTTCTTCCAGCGGCGGGATACGGTCCCAAATCTGGATAAGACGCGCCAGCCGTTCGGCACGGTTCGACGGGCTTTCCAGCCCCATCAACAATCCGGCTTTCATCTGCGCCCGTGCGCGGGCGACCTCGGCGGGTGACATGTCAGATGCCGCGCGCTTCATCTCGTCGATGGTGATGCCGGCCAGTTCAGGCAGCTGTTCGCCGCTGGTGCCCGCATAGATCGTCATCATGCCGGTGTCGGCATAGGCCCCCGCCTGAGCAAAGATCGTATAGCACAGCCCGCGGTTTTCGCGGATTTCCTGAAACAGGCGGCTCGACATACCGCCCCCAAGCGCGGAGGCGTAAATTTGTGCGACATAGATATCATCGGCGCGGTAGCCGGGGGATTCAAAGCCAAGCGCGAAATGGGCTTGCTCAAGCGGTTTGATCTGGCGGATTTCACCCCCCGAAAATTTTGCCGCATCCACATCGAACAACGGCTTTTGTGGCATGTCACCGAACAGCTTTTCCGCCAGCCGTACGATTTCGTCGTGATCCACCGCCCCTGCCGCTGACAGGATCATCTGTTCAGGGCCGTAATGCTGCGCGATAAAGCCCGACAGGTCTTCGCGGGTAAAGTTGGAAACGCGTTCATGGGGGCCCAGAATGGTGCGGCCCAGCGGCTGGTTTGGATACGCCTCTTCCTGCAACCAGTCAAAAATCACATCATCCGGTGTATCAAGCGCCTGACCGATCTCTTGCAGGATCACGCCGCGTTCGACCTCGATCTCGTTTTTATCCAGCACAGGGTTGCGCAGGATATCCGCGATCACATCCAGCCCAAGGGCCACGTCGTTTTCCAGCACACGCACATAATAGGCCGTCACCTCGCGCGAGGTATAGGCATTGATATAGCCGCCAACGTCTTCGATCGCTTCGGCAATTTGCAGCGATGTGCGTTTGGCTGTCCCCTTGAACGCCATATGCTCAAGGAAATGCGCGATGCCGTTCTGATTGGGTGTCTCGTGGCGCGCACCTGCGGTGACCCACACCCCGATGGAGGCAGAAGCCAGACCCGGCATGTGTTCGGTTACAATGCGAAACCCGTTGGACAGGCGATGTTGCTGCAGGCTCACTGGCTGATGCCCCCTTTGATCATGTCTTTGAGGGCTGCCAGATCGTTCGGCACACGGGTCATGCGTTCTTCGCGATCAAACAGGTCGGCCATATGGGCTGGCAATGGCGGGCGCACACCGGTTGCGGCTTCGACCGCATCGGGGAATTTTGCCGGATGCGCTGTGGCCAATGTGATCATCGGCGTCGCCGGATCACGCAGCGCTTGGGCCACACGGACACCGATGGCCGAATGCGGGCACAGCAGTTCGTTTGTATTGGCGTAAAATTCCTTGATCGTGGCCGATGTTTCCTCTTCCGAGACACGGCCGGACTTGTAGGTGTTTTTCAGATCGCGCAGGGCATTGTCGCCCACGTCAAAGCCACCTTTGGCCAGATCATCCATCAAGCCGTTGATCGCGTCACTGTCCTGCCCATAGGCGAAATACAACGCACGTTCAAAGTTGGAGCTGACCTGAATATCCATCGACGGGCTGATTGACGGATGAACCTCGCCCTTGTGATAGCCACCTGTGGTCAGGCAGCGGTGCAGGATGTCGTTCTGGTTTGTCGCCACCACGAGGTCGGCGATCGGCAGACCCATCTCGCGGGCGATGTAGCCTGCAAAGATATCGCCGAAGTTGCCGGTTGGTACGGTAAAGCTGACCTTGCGGTCCAGCGCGCCCATCGCCAGACCGGCGGTAAAGTAATAGACGACCTGCGCCAAAACGCGGCCCCAGTTGATGCTGTTCACTCCGGCCAGTTTCACGCCATCGCGGAATTCGTGGTCGTTGAACATATCCTTGAGGCGGGCCTGACAATCGTCGAAATCACCGTCCAGCGCCAAGGCGTGCACGTTGCTTTCGGATGGGGTGGTCATCTGGCGGCGCTGCACGTCGGACACGCGGCCATGCGGGTACAAGATGAACACATCGACATTGTCCAAGCCCCGAAATGCCTCGATCGCGGCGGACCCTGTATCGCCAGAGGTCGCGCCGACGATGGTCACGCGGTCGCCCTTGCGCGACAACACGGCCTGAAACATCTGGCCGATCAATTGCATCGCGAAATCTTTGAACGCAAGGGTCGGGCCGTGGAACAGCTCAAGCAGGAAATGCCCCTGATCCAGCTGCACCAATGGCGCGCGCACCGTGTGATTAAACCCTGCATAGGCATTGGCGATCAACTGCTTGAATTCGGCATCTGTGAACGTGTCGCCGATAAAGGGGCGCATGACTTTGAATGCAACGTCCTCGTAGGACATCGTTGCCATCTCGGCCAGGTCTTCGCGCGACAGGGTCGGGATGGTTTCAGGCACATACAGCCCGCCGTCACGGGCAAGCCCTGTCAGCAACGCTTCTTCGAAATTCAGAACGGGGGCAGATCCACGAGTAGAGACATAACGCATAAGAAGGTCAGCTTTCGGCTTTGGACGCGCCGCGGCGGCGCAGGAAAAAGAGGCTCATGCCGAGCCAGATGGCGGCAAGAGAAAACCAGGTGATGGCGTATTGCAGATGGTCATTCGGGATACGAGCAGTATCCACAGGCAAGGCGCTCACATTAGGGTCATCAGGTGAACTGGTCCGCGCCACCAGCAGAATCGGAAGGGTCTGCAAGGCACGGGCCATTGCATCGACATCGCGGGCGAACCAGATATTGGCGTTCATATCGGGTGCGGGCGTATAGCCGTCGGTTTCCTGGGGCCATTGCAAATTGCCGATGATGGTCGCCGGACCAATGGCGCGGTCGGTGTCTTTGGTATCGGCAAGGGCAAAACCGCGGTCGACCATGATCTGGCGGCCGTCCTGCAAATCGAACGGGGCGATAATGCGGTAACCGGCCCCTACGTCCTTTTGCGAAACCAGCACGTGAATTTCGCCATCCCCGATGACACCGTCAGCAACAACCGGCAGATACGCATCAGATTGCGGATCGACAGTGTCGGGCAAAGCGACGGGTGTTGCGATGATCCGTGCATTGATGTCAGCGATGATCGCTTGTTTCCAAGCAAGCCGTTGAACCTGCCAGACCCCGAGCGAGATCAGGATTGCAGCCCCCCCAAGGCCGATAATCAGCAGGAATAGCGTGCGGCGCATAAGGCTCTCTTGAGGTTGGTTACAACGAGGTAACTTCAAGGCAAAGGCGCGCAAGGTTCCCCTAGCGCGCCCGTTGCTTTTAGTGATTGCGTGCAGGTTTGCAAGCAGGTGGGAAGCTTAGATGCCCCACATGTAGACGGCGAAGAACAAAAACAGCCATACCACGTCAACAAAGTGCCAGTACCATGCCGCCGCTTCGAAACCGACGTGCTGTTCTGGGGTAAAGTCGCCTCTGATCGCGCGGATAAGGCATACCGTCAGAAAGATCGTACCGATCAGAACGTGGAAACCGTGAAAGCCCGTTGCCATAAAGAAGCTGGAAAAGAACAGATCGCCGCCGAATGTCCAACCGGTATGGGCAATCAATTCGTAATATTCAAAGGCTTGAAACGCTGTAAACATCACACCCAGACCAATGGCAATCGCCAGACCCGAGATCAGGTCCTTGCGGTTGTTTTCATGTACCAAAGCGTGGTGCGCCCATGTGACAGCACAACCCGACAGCAGCAGAATCAACGTGTTGATCAGCGGCAGGTGAAAGGCGTCGACAGGGATGATGTCTGGCTGAACATAGGTGGAGCCGGGGAAGGCATCCATCGGGTACAGCGCTTCTTTGAAGAAGGTCCAGAACCAAGCAACAAAGAACATCACCTCGGACATGATGAACAGGATAAAGCCATAGCGCAGGCCGATCCGGACAACCTTGGTGTGATCGCCGATCTTGCTTTCCGCGACAACTTCGGACCACCAGCCAAACATGCAGTACAAAACGCCGGCCAAGCCCGCGAAGAACAAGAATGGCGTGATATCATGCATCCACAGGATGATGCCAACCAGCATGGCACAGCCAGCCAAGGAGCTGAGCAGCGGCCATGTGGAGGGCGCTAGAATGTGGTAATCGTGGTTCTTTTCATGGGCCATGGTGGCGTCCCTCACCTTTTTCTTAATTCAGGTTTGTCTGGCTGTCCTGATCAAGGGCGGCATAGCCCTCGGGCAGATCAATTTCATAGAAGGTATAAGATAGTGTGATGGTATGTACATACTTGCCATCAACGTCTTTGACGATTTCCGGATCAACAAAGAAGCTGACCGGCATCTGAACACGCTCGCCGGGGGCAAGCACCTGCTCAGTAAAGCAGAAACATTCGATTTTCTCAAAGAACGGGCCAGCGGCATAGGGCGTCACATTATAAGACGCCTGACCGGCAATCGGCTTGTCCGTGGGGTTGTATGCTTCATAGAAAGCAAGCCCCGTCTCGCCGATGCGCAGTTCCATTTCAGTCACGACCGGCTTGAATTCCCACGCCATGCCCTGATTCAGGCTGCCATCAAAACGCACCTTGATCGTCTGATCCAGGATATCGCCGGCGTTTGCGCTGACCTGGCCAGGCGTGCCGCCAAATCCGGTGACCTGACAAAACCAGTTGTAAAAAGGCACGGAGGCCCAAGCAAGCCCGCCCATCAGCACCACGACTGACACGGTTTGCGCCACCGTTTTTGCCGGACCGGACATTGCCATTACTTGCTCTCCTGCGTCTGGATCGCGCCACCGGGGAGGTTGTTGAAATCGATGTTGGTAATCTTCACAAAGGTCAGCACCATGACCAAAAGCACGAATGCCCCCAGCATCAGACCGATACCCAGATTACGGCCACGGCGCCGTGTGTGAAGCTCGTGTTCAACTCGAATGCTCATGACCACCCTCCAAAGCCGTAGGGACGCAAGGTCGCCTCGGCCAGAATCGCACCGAAGTGCAGGAACAGATACCAAAGCGACAGCCGGAAGAACTTGCGCTCCACCAGGAAATTGTCGGCTTCGCTGTCGTCTTCGTTACGCTTCCAGATTCGCACAGCGCCGATCAGGAACAGGGCGTTCAACACCACTGCTGTCGCCAGATAGATCGGCCCACCGATCGAAGTGAAACCGGTGCCAATCGCAAGGATCACCAGCAAAACGGTATAGGCAAGGATATGACGGCGGGTGGAGGGGCGACCGTGGGTCACGGTCAACATCGGCACCTTTGCATCGTCATAATCGTTGCGCATGAACAGCGCCAGCGCCCAGAAATGCGGTGGCGTCCACATAAAGATCAGCGCGAACATCAACCATGCTTCGACAGAGAAACTGCCCGTGGCGATAATCCAGCCGATGACAGGCGGGAACGCACCGGCGGCACCGCCGATAACAATGTTCTGCGGCGTCGCACGTTTTAGCCACATGCTGTAGAAAACGGCGTAAAACAGGATTGTGAAAAGCAGCATACCGGCTGCCAGCAAATTCGCGGCCAGCCCCAGCATCATCACGGACAAACCGGACAGCGCAACGCCAATGGCCAAAGCTTCGCCCGGTTGAACGCGGCCCGAAGGGATCGGGCGGCCTGCTGTGCGGCGCATGATGGCGTCGATGTCGGCATCCCACCACATGTTCAATGCCCCCGACGCGCCCGCGCCAATCGCAACAAACAGGATCGACGCGAAAGCGACGACCGGATGTACAGAAACAGGTGCGGCCAACATGCCAACCAGCGCTGTGAAAACGACCAACTGCATGACGCGCGGCTTCAACAGCGCGAAGTAATCGCCCAGTTGTGCCTCGTAGTCGCCAGAAGTTGTTGTACTGGTGTCTGCCATGTCAAAACTCATATACAAAGGTCGGGCCACGCAACGCGCGACCCGACGTTTTACATTTCGTTACTTCGAAGCGACGGTCAAAGGCTGCGCGATACCTGCGTATTCAGCTTTCGCTTTGCCCAGCCATTCAGCATAGGCCGCTTCGGATACGACTTTTACCGTGATCGGCATGTAAGCGTGTGCGTTGCCGCAAAGCTCGGAACACTGGCCAAAGTAAACGCCTTCTTTTTCGGCCTTGAACCATGTTTCAGCCAAACGACCCGGAACCGCGTCCTGCTTTACGCCGAATGCCGGCATTGCCCAAGCGTGGATCACGTCGGAGCCGGTCACCTGAACCACAATCGTTTTACCCACTGGGATCACAACGGATGTGTCGGTTGCCAAAAGGAACTGCTGCTCGGTGTAACCGGCTGCTTCCAGCTCCGCGATGACTTCGGGTGTTTTGCGGTTTTCGCCACCCAGTGCCGGGGCACCGATCATGTAGCTGTCAAAGCCGAAACCGTCGTCAACATATTCGTAGGACCAGTACCACTGGTTGCCTGTTGCCTTGATCGTCAGGTCAGCCTGCGGGATTTCCTGCTGGCGGAAAAGAATCGGCAGCGAATAGGCACCGATCAGAACAAGGATAAGGATCGGCACGATCGTCCAGGCGATCTCGACCGGGGTGTGATGCGTAAAGGACGCTGCGGTCGGGTTGCGTTTTTTATTGTAACGGAACGCGACCCAAAGGATCAGGGCCGTCACGAACAAGGTGATCAAGGTGATGATCACCAGGATCAAGTAATCGAGATCGTGAATATCCTGTGCAACACGTGTCACAGCGGGCTGAAAGCCCATCTGAGCGTCTACAGGTTCGCCGATGATTTCGAGACCATCGATGCGAAGGTTTTCCTGCGCCCACACGGGAGCTGCAGAGAAGGCGGCCATGAGACCTGAAAGTTTAAGAAGATGTTTCATATGTCGTCCTGATCTTGTGACCATTGATATCGAATCCTACCGGCATGTGCCGTTTCGGACCACGCGCCGTTGTAATCTGTACGCTTACAATCATATTCTAACTTCAAGATAAAGACTTCTGCTTGCGTCAAACAGACGCGAAGCGATCTTTTTAACACGATTCAGGGAACATCTTGATGAGCCAACCACCTTTTAACCCGTTTGAGGGTGACCTTGACCGTGACGCGGCCCTTTCAATTCTGAAAGATGCGGTCGCGGGCGCTGATGACGGAGAGCTGTTCTTTGAACGCCGCCGCTCCGAAGGGCTGATGTTTGATGACGGCCGCCTCAAGACCGCAAGCTATGATGCTTCTGAGGGGTTTGGCCTGCGTGCAGTACGCGGTGAAGTTGCGGGTTATGCGCATTCGTCCCAGATCACCGAATCTGCATTGCGCCGCGCTGCCGAAACGGCGCGACTGGCCGTCGGTGACGGGGGCGGCACATGGGCTGACGGGCCGGTTGCAACCAACCGTCACCTTTATACCGACGAAGATCCAATCGCCGGGGCAAGTTTTTCTGTAAAAGTCGAAACGCTTCGTGAAATCGATGATTTTGCCCGCAGCCTGGATAAACGGGTCGTCCAGGTCTCCGCTTCCATCTCGGCATCCATCCAAGAAGTCGAGATTTTGCGCCCCGAAGGCATTTCGGTGCGCGATATCCGCCCCATGACCCGCGTTAACGTGTCGGTGATTGTCGAACAAAACGGACGACGCGAAAGCGGGAGTGCCGGTGGCGGTGGACGTGTCGGGCTGGACGGGTTGATTGATCGCGCGGATTGGCAGGCCAAAACCCGCGAGGCATTGCGCATAGCCTGCGTGAACCTTGATGCTGTCCCTGCGCCTGCGGGCATGATGGACGTGGTGTTGGGCCCGGGCTGGCCCGGTATTTTGCTGCACGAGGCCATCGGCCACGGCCTTGAGGGTGATTTCAATCGCAAAGGGTCGAGTGCATTTGCAGGTCTCATGGGCCAGCAGATTGCCGCCAAAGGGGTGACAGTTCTGGATGACGGCACCATCCCGGACCGCCGCGGGTCGATCACCATTGATGACGAAGGGACACCTTCGGCCAAAAACACCCTGATCGAAGATGGCGTATTGGTCGGCTATATGCAGGACCGGCAGAACGCGCGCCTGATGGGGGTTCAGTCTACCGGCAACGGGCGGCGCGAATCTTATGCGCATATTCCGATGCCGCGCATGACCAACACATATATGCTGGGCGGCAATGTTGCGCCGGGTGATATCGTGGCCGACCTCAAGGATGGCATCTATGCTGTCGGATTTGGCGGCGGGCAGGTCGATATCACCAACGGCAAGTTCGTGTTCTCTTGTACCGAAGCATATCGCGTTCAAAACGGTATCGTCGGGGCACCGGTGAAAGGTGCAACATTGATCGGCGACGGCGCAACCGCGCTCAAGCAGATCCGCGCCATCGGCAATGATCCGACGCTGGACCCCGGCATGGGGAATTGCGGCAAGGCGGGGCAATGGGTGCCAGTCGGTGTGGGGCAACCGACACTGATGATCGGTGGCCTTACCGTTGGCGGTGCAGCGACATAAAAGACGGTCCCCGCCCTATTTGACAAAAATGGGCGGGGAAGCCTTCATCCGTTGTTAACCAGGTCTGCCTATACCTGATTCTAGCAACAGACGGAGATACGGGATGACTGACAAGGACCACAATCCTTCTTCCACTCACCCCCCAATCCCACCCACCTCGGAAGACGAATGTTTTGCCCGTCTTCGTTTGTTGCGCTCGCGCCGGGTTGGCGTTTCGACGTATAAACGACTGCTGACCGAACATGGCACTGCGCAGAATGCGCTGGCCGCGCTGCCGACGGTGGCGCGCGCCGCGGGCGTCGCGAATTACGAGGTTTGCCCCGAAGGGGTGGTGCGCGCCGAACTGCGTGCTGGCAAAGACGCAAGCGCGCGTCTGATCATGCATGGCACTGCGGAATACCCACAAACCCTTGCTGAACTTGACGATGCGCCCCCCTTCCTTTGGGTGATTGGCAATACCCAGCTGTTAAACCGCCCCACAATATCAATGGTCGGGGCGCGGAATGCATCCTCGCTGGGCACGCGCATGGCCAAGGCACTGGCCCAAGGCTTGGGCGAGGCCGGTTTCGTTGTCGTATCAGGGCTGGCGCGCGGTATTGATGCGGCGGCCCATCTGGCGGCGCTTGCCACTGGCACGATTGCGGTTCAGGCGGGCGGCGTTGACGTGATGTACCCCGCCGAAAACACCCAACTGGCCCAGGATATCGCCAAGACGGGCCTGCGCGTTTCAGAACAACCCATGGGCCTGCAACCGATGGCCCGCCATTTTCCGAGCCGGAACAGGATCATCGCCGGATTAAGCCGCGCAACCATCGTGGTAGAGGCCGCTGCCAGATCAGGCAGCCTGATCACCGCGCGCGATGCCTTGGATCAGGGCCGCGACGTGCTGGCCGTGCCCGGTCACCCCTTTGATGCGCGCGCAGCCGGATGTAACATGCTGATCCGCGATGGCGCGGCTTTGGTGCGCAATGCCGCAGATGTTATCGAGGTTCTGGGAAAAGCATGTTTGTCGGTACCCGCCCAGCCCGAGCTTGATCTTGCGGCAGCAGAAAAAGCCCCCGCCCCGCGAAGAACGCTTCGGGAAACTGCGGCGCTTCATCTGCAAATCCTGTCGCGGCTGGGGCCCAGCCCCATCGCCGAGGATCAATTGATCAGGGATTTAAACACCCCCTCCTCCAAGGTTGCGCCCGTCCTGATCGATCTTGAGCTGGAAGGCCATGTGCGACGCCAGCCCGGTGGTCTTGTCTCTCGTGCCTAAGGGCGGTTTTATCCAAAGCTCCTAACGCGCATTCCGCGAAACACCTCCCCCCGATTCTCCTAAAACGAACATTGGTACCGGGCAGTAGGTTTGGAATAATCCTGCCCCCCAAAGTCAGCCCGCCTTGTGCCACTGGCCGGCAAGCGGCCTAGTTTCGCCCGACCTGCGCATTGACAAAACAACCGCTACGCCACATGTCACAGCACAAGCAGACCTATTTCAATTGATCCAAGGTACGGAAATTTATGCCAGTTGTTGTCGTCGAATCACCTGCCAAGGCCAAAACGATCAACTCTTACCTGGGCAGCAACTACACTGTTCTAGCGTCTTACGGTCACGTGCGTGACCTTCCTCCGAAAGATGGGTCGGTTGATCCGGACAATGATTTTGAAATGCTTTGGGAGGTCGCTTCGACCAGCAAAAAGCACGTCAAAGCAATTGCCGACGCGTTGAAAGACGATAACGAACTGATCCTCGCGACCGACCCCGACCGCGAAGGGGAAGCGATCAGCTGGCACCTGCAAGAGGCGCTGACTGCCCGCAAATCGATCAAGAAGGATACGCCGGTCAGCCGGGTTGTTTTCAACGCGATTACAAAATCCGCCGTGACCGAAGCGATGAAAAACCCGCGCCAGGTCGACATGCCACTGGTCGAAGCCTATTTGGCCCGGCGTGCGCTGGACTATCTTGTCGGCTTTAACCTGTCGCCGGTTTTGTGGCGCAAGCTGCCCGGTGCGAAATCGGCAGGTCGCGTGCAATCGGTGACACTGCGGTTGATCGTAGAGCGCGAAATGGAAATCGAAGCGTTCCGCAACCGCGAGTATTGGAGCGTGAAAGCATTGGTCGCCACCCCGCGCGGCCAGGAATTCGAAGCACGCCTTGTCACCCTTGCCGGCAAAAAGCTGGATCGCTTTGATCTGGCGAATGGCACGCAGGCCGAAATGGCAGTGCAGGCGATCACCAGCCGCGATCTTACGGTCACGAGCGTCGAGGCAAAGCCCGCCAGCCGGAACCCTTCGGCCCCCTTCATGACCTCGACCCTGCAACAAGAGGCCAGCCGCAAATTCGGCATGGGTGCGCGCCAGACCATGAGCACCGCCCAGCGTTTGTATGAGGCCGGTCACATTACTTATATGCGGACCGATGGTATCGACATGGCCCCCGAGGCGATGACAATGGCCCGAGATGCGATCAAAGACCGGTTTGGCGCGGAATACGTGCCATCGGCCCCGCGTATCTATAAAAACAAGGCCAAGAACGCCCAGGAAGCGCACGAATGTATCCGGCCCACGGACATGTCCAAGGATGCCGCCGCGCTGAAACTGACCGAACCGGACCAGCGCAAGCTGTATGATCTAATCTGGAAGCGCACGCTGGCCTGTCAGATGGAAAGCGCCCGTCTTGAACGGACAACTGTCGAAATCGGCAGCAAGGATGAACAGGTCGGCCTGCGCGCCACCGGTCAGGTCGTGCAATTCGACGGCTTCTTGCGGGTCTACGAGGAAGGCCGTGACGATGTGGTGGACGAGGACGACAAGCGCCTGCCCCAGATCAATCAGGGCGACAAGATGGACAAGCGGTCGGTCACGCCCGAACAGCATTTCACACAACCGCCGCCGCGCTATACCGAAGCGACATTGGTCAAGCGTATGGAAGAGTTGGGGATCGGTCGGCCATCGACCTATGCAAGCGTCGTCACCACCATCCAGGACCGCGAATATGTCCGCAAGGAAGGCAACCGTCTGTTCCCCGAGGACAAAGGCCGGCTGGTTACCGCGTTTCTTGAAAACTATTTCCGCAAATATATCGGCTATGATTTCACCGCCGATCTGGAAGACCAGCTGGACAAGGTCAGTGCTGCTGATGCGAATTACAAAGACGTTCTAAGCCGTTTCTGGAAAGATTTTTCGGCAGCGATTGCCGAGACAGCCGATCTGCGCATCACCGAGGTGTTGGAAAAGATCAACGAGGTTCTGGAACCGCATCTTTTCCCGGCGACCGAAGATGGCAAAGACCCGCGTCTGTGCCCCAATTGCGAGGTCGGTCGTTTGTCGATGCGCACCGCACGCTCGGGCGGCGCATTCATTGGCTGCTCCAACTACCCTGAATGTCGCTATACGCGCCCCTTTGGCCCGCCAGACCCCGAAGCGGAAAAATCTGCGATCCCGCCGGATGGCAAGCTGTTGGGCGAAGACAACGGTGACGAAATTCGCGTGTTCAAAGGCCGCTTTGGCCCCTACGTCCAGCGCGGGCCCGTCACCGAAGAAAACAAAAAGCCGCCGCGTCAGTCTGTGCCAAAAGACTGGCCCGCAGAGGAGCTGGAGCTGGACCGCGCCTTGATGCTGCTTTCATTGCCGCGCGAGATTGGCCCCCACCCCGAAGACGGGATTATGGTTTGGGCCAACATCGGACGCTACGGCCCCTATATCAAACACGCGGCCAGCACATCGGATCGCGGCGGCACAAATGCCAACCTCGAAGGGTTGGACGAAGTGTTTACCGTTGGCATGAACCGTGCTGTGCAATTGCTGGCCGAAAAAGTCGCCAGCCGTGGTGGCCGTGGCAAGGCGGCGAAACCGATCCGCGAGATGGGCGAACACCCTGATCTGGGCGGCGACGTGCATATCATGGAAGGCAAATACGGGCCCTATGTGAAATGGGAAAAGGTCAACGCGACCCTGCCCAAGGAAATCGAGCCTGCCGATCTGACCATGGAACGCGCTGTCGAGTTGATCGAGGAAAAGCTGGCCAAGTCACCGGCCAAGCGCAAAGCGGCGACCAAAAAGGCACCGGTCAAGAAAGCGGCAGCCACAAAGCCCGCTGCAAAGAAGCCTGCTGCTAAAAAACCCGCTGCAAAGAAGAAAGCGCCGGCTAAAAAGGCCGCGGCCAAGGAAACAGAATAACCATTTCGTGAACGTATGGTAATTCATGAATATGTGAATTGCCGCGAGGCCATCCAAGTGTCACCTGTGCAGCGAATGCCACAGCATAAGGAGCACAAGGATGGCCGAGCAGAAGATTTCACGTCGCATGTTGATGACGGTGGCGGGTGCCACGTTATTCATGCCCTCTATCCTGCGCGCCCAAACGGCAGAGCCTGAACGGCAGGGCGAAGCGGTACGTCACAACACATCCAGCTTTACCCAACAGCGCTGGCAGGATCACTTTGACGATCTGGGCAAAGCGGCAATTGTTGCCGACACAACATCACGCGCCCTGCATTTCTGGAGCGGTGATGGCGAGACCTACAACATCTACCCCACCTCGGTACCGCGCAGCGACGAGCTGACCAAACGGGGGTACACCAAGATCATGCGCAAACGTGTCGGCCCCGACTGGACCCCGACCTCCAGCATGATCGAACGCGATCCCGACCTGAAATACATGCCCCCCGGCCCCGATAACCCGTTGGGCACGCACGCCATGTATCTGGGCTGGCCCGCCTATCTGATCCACGGCACCCACGACACCCGCAAGATCGGACGGCAAAGCTCGGACGGGTGTATCGGTCTGTATAACCACATGATCGAGGCACTGTTCCAGATCGCGCCGGTTGGGACGCAAGTGCGGATCATCTGACGAGAATCTGTGGCTGCATTGCGGTCTCGCGCCCTCCAATGGGAACACTGCGCGAGATTGGATTGATCAAGGGGCGCGGCCTGGCAGGTAAATTGGCCACGCCACAGCGGGGGTATTTACCGGCTTGATCACAAGCGGGATTCAGGGGCTGACCTTTGGCAACAAGGCACCCCCTGCCATCCGGATCGACGGCGCGGAAATACGCATCTGAAATGCCAGCATTCGATTTACAGCTATTTTCAGGCGCATCTTTACGGGTGCGCCTGAGGCCTATTTGACACCCGCCTAACGTGGCGTCATAGAAGTTGGCATGCATGTAGACGAGCGGGGTAACCCCGCGATCGAAAGGACCCGGAATGAAGAAAATATATGGAAGTGCTGCTGAAGCGCTGGATGGTGTGCTGCACGATGGCATGTTGATTGCGGCCGGTGGTTTCGGCTTGTGCGGCATCCCTGAACTGCTGCTTTCAGCGATCCGCGATGCGGGCACCAAGGACCTGACCTTTGCATCAAACAACGCTGGTGTTGATGATTTCGGGATCGGCATCTTGTTGCAGACAAAGCAGGTCAAGAAAATGATCAGCTCTTATGTCGGTGAAAACAAAGAATTCATGCGCCAGTATCTTGGTGGCGAGCTTGAGCTTGAATTCAACCCCCAAGGCACTTTGGCAGAGCGCATGCGTGCCGGTGGTGCGGGCATCCCCGGTTTCTATACCAAAACCGGCGTGGGTACCGTGATTGCCGATGGCAAAGAGCACAAGGATTTCAACGGTGAAACCTATATCATGGAAGAAGGCATCTTTGCCGATCTGTCCATCGTGAAGGCGTGGAAGGCTGATGCGACCGGCAACCTTGTGTTCCGCAAGACAGCCCGCAATTTTAACCCGCCCGCCGCGATGTGTGGCAAAATCTGCATCGCCGAAGTCGAAGAGATCGTCCCGACAGGCAGCCTTGACCCCGATACAATCCACCTGCCCGGCATCTATGTGCATCGCATTGTTCAGGGCGAACATGAAAAGCGGATCGAACAACGCACGGTAAGGAGCGCATAATATGTGGGATCGCAATCAAATGGCGGCGCGCGCCGCGTTGGAACTGCAAGACGGCTGGTATGTGAACTTGGGCATCGGGATTCCGACGCTGGTGTCGAACTACATCCCTGAAGGCGTCGAAGTGACCCTGCAATCCGAAAACGGGATGCTGGGCATGGGCCCTTTCCCGATTGAGGGGACCGAGGATGCCGACCTGATCAACGCAGGCAAGCAGACCATTACCGAACTGCCCCAGACCGCGTATTTCGACAGTGCGACATCCTTCGGGATGATCCGCGGTGGCAAGATCGCAATGGCGATCCTTGGCGCGATGGAAGTTGCCGAAAACGGCGATCTGGCGAACTGGATGATTCCGGGCAAGCTGGTCAAAGGTATGGGCGGCGCGATGGATCTGGTGGCCGGTGTTGGCCGCGTGGTTGTCGTGATGGATCACACCAACAAGCACGGCGAAAGCAAAGTGCTGAAAGAATGCACCCTGCCCCTGACCGGCAAAGCAGTGGTTGACCGCATCATCACCAACCTTGGTGTGCTGGATGTGGTCGAAGGCGGGCTGAAGATCGTGGAATGCGCCGATGGCGTGTCTGAGGAAGAGCTGCGCGCAGCGACCTTCGCCACCATCGTCTGACCGTTTCGCGATACGAAAGTGAAAGGGCACCTCCGTCAGGGTTGGTGCCCTTTTTCGTGCCTTGAACCATTTGCGGGGCCACCAGAGCCCAAGAATGGATGCGCCGGCATACCAGACCGGAAAAAGCAGCAGCACAGCCGCCGTTTGTACCCGATGGCCTTATGGCGAATCGCCTGCGGGGCCGTTCCCTAATTCATTGCCGCAAAAACGCAGCCGTCGGAAATCAGTTCGGGCGGCGTCTGGCACAGCCCTTTGGCCACTTGAAAGGCCGCAAGAACCTTGGGCACATAATCGCGCGTCTCGGCAAAGGGCGGCACGCCCGCATGTTGGCGCACATTCCCTTCGCCGGCATTATATCCGGCCAGCACCAGAATGGGGTCGCTGTCGAACTGCCCCATCAACCAATCAAGATACTTTACGCCGCCCTGGATGTTCTGGGTCGGCATCATACTGTCATCGACACCAAAGCGCGCGGCCGTGTCCGGCATCAGCTGCATCAGCCCTTGAGCCCCTGCCCCGCTCACGGCATCTGCCCGCCCTGCGGATTCAACGGTGATCACGGCCAGAACCAGTGCCGGCGAAACCTTGGTCCCGATGGTTGAGCGCAAGATATCAACACCGTTGGCTTTCGCGATCTCTTGCATCTGCTGCATCCGGGGAGCGGGTACTTTGTTTGTTGCGGTGGCAAGCGTGATCATCGCCACCTCGAGCCTGCCGGGCCCTGATTTGGCGACCTCGGGCGATACGCGTTCCCAGAACCAGTCAAACTGACCGGGTGCAGCCGGGGCAATGGCACCCGATGGGGTCGCCACAACCTGAGGCAAGGACGCCTGTGGTTCAATGAACACGTCAATTCTGTTGACGCTGCCCGGCTTGGGCGGTTTCACCCGTTTTGCTTCGAACTTGGGAAAGGGTTTAGGCGCATCAGCATAGAGCATTGACCCCGCCAATGCCCCCGCTACCAGCGAGACCGTCAATAATCGAAACATCTTTGCCTGCTTTTTTATGCTTATTCTGCTCGATACGCGGAATATCACATGAAAACGGTCCCAAAACCAGCCAATCGTGGCATGGATTGTGTCCAAAACGCCTTAATTCAAGTTCAAACCGGCGCGCTTTATAATGATTTTTAAAAAGTTAAGATTTTTTAAGCATTAAAATCAAGGAGCTAGTGCCATTTGGCGGCCAATCCGCGAGAAAAGTACAAATGTCACAATTGTCGCCAAATTCATGCCCCATTCAGACGGCTATATAGCGTCATACCAAGTCGAACAGGCGCTTAATTGAGAGATACAGCGCTACACACGGTCGACAGGGTTGAGATTGAAAAACCTAATGATCCTTGGAGGGACATACCATGATGAACTTTATCAAAAACTTCAACAAAGACGAATCCGGCGCCGTAACAGTTGACTGGGTTGTTTTGACAGCCGCAGTTGTTGGCCTGGCCGTTGCAGCTTACTCGTCGATCGAAACTGGCGCGTCGAACCTGACAAGCAACACCAACAGCTACATGGGCACCGTTACTCCTGGTTCCGTTTGATCCTAAGATCTTTAGCTAACTTAGCTTAGTCTTAGTTCGCTAAGATACGATTGGCCGCATTCTGCACGACAGGGTGCGGCCATTTTCAATGCAACCACCTTAACGCCGAAAGGCGCAAAGCATGTATCTAAAATTCAAAGAATTTATGTCCAAAGACGATGGTGCAATTACCGTTGACTGGGTTGTACTTTGCGCTGCCGTGGTTGGCCTCGCGATCGCTCTGGTGACTTCCACCCGTGACGGCGCTGTTGAACTGGCCGACCGGACAATTGTCTTCACCCCTGGTGAATTCTAATTGAGAATATCGCTTCCCGTCACGCGACAGGCCTTTGAGGCCCCCGAAAAGCTGCGCCGTGGATTTGGGCATTACCTTGACTTTCCATCGGCCCAGTATTGACGCCGACGTTCCATATTCAGGCCATATTCGACCTGTAGGCTGGGAACTGAACAAGCGCCAGACACACTCTGGCGGATGAATACATGAGGTAAACAAAATGCGGATGTTATTTGGACTGGTCCTGTTGGCTGGCATCGCCCTCGCTGGTGGCGCTGTCTATCTCGCCAAAGATCGCATTGGTGAATATCAGATGGCGAACGCCCAGGCGCAAGCCGCTTTGGCGCAGATCGTCCCTACTGTGAATGTCTTTGTTGCCGACAAACCTTTGAAATACGGCCAGCAACTTAAACGTGATGATGTCCGTCAGGTGGCCTGGCCGCAGAATGCCATTCCAGAAGGGGCGTTTATTGATCCCGAAATCCTGTTCCCCGAAAATAACGACGAATTGCGCGTGGTCCTGCGCGCCATCGAAAAAGACGAAGCAATCATGGCCGTCAAGGTTACCGAACCGGGCCAAGACACCGGCCTGACATCACGGCTGGAACGCGGAACACGCGCCTTTACCATCAAGGTCGACGTTTCCAGCGGTGTTTCGGGCTTTTTGCGCCCCGGCGACCGGGTTGACGTCTATTGGACAGGCCGGATCAACATCGAAGGTGCCAGCCAGCGCGGATCTGGTGATGTTACCAAGCTGATCCAGGCAGGTATCCAGCTGATCGCGATCGACCAAAGTGCGGGCGGCGAACGCAGCGAGGCGGCGATTGCGCAGACTGTCACCGTTGCGGTCAAGCCAAACCAGGTTGCCGCATTGGCTCAGGCGCAATCCACCGGCAAACTGTCCCTGTCGCTGGTGGGTGCCGAAGACGACACCATCGCGTCCAGCATTGAAGTCGACCAACGCAGCCTTCTGGGCATTCAAAATGAAACCGTGAAGGTCGAAATCGAAAAAGAAAAGGTCTGTACGATCCGTACCCGCCGCGGTGCCGAGGTCATGGAAATTCCTATCCCCTGCACGAATTGACCCCTAAAACATCACAAAAAAAGGCCGCACAGCAATGTGCGGCCTTTGGCGTAGATGTAATATGTTGCTCTTAATCCACAGGTTATCACCTGCTCGCTTCATTGATTCTTGCAAAAAAAGTCAATTGCACTCAAGGTGTTCCAAACGGCGGGCGCTAAGACCCTACCTTGAGGCGTGATCACAAAGGCAGGTCACATGAAAATCGATAGATTTCTTACAGCGGCCCTATTGGGGCTGACGTTAAGTGCAATGCCATTGATGATGGCCGCCCCGACTGCAGTGCAGGCTGATACCTTGCGCGTGGTCAAAAAGGGTACGAACCGCACGCTTGAGGTTCCGATGAACCGCGCGGTTGTTGTCGAAAGCGATATTCCCTTTGCTGAACTCAGCATTGCGAACCCCGGCATCGCAGATATTTCTTCTTTGTCCGAACGTACGATCTATGTTTTGGGCAAATCCCCTGGGCTGACGACGTTGACCTTGCTGGATGCAGCGGGCCAGTTGATCACCAACGTGGATGTCAGGGTCGCATCGGACATTACCGAGTTCAAAGAACGGTTGCGCCAGATTCTGCCCGGTGAAAAAATCGAAGTTCGCACGGCGAATGACGGTATTGTTTTGTCCGGCATCGTTTCATCGACACAGCGCCTGCAACGCGCGCTGGATTTGGCCGAACGCTATGCGCCGGAACGTGTGTCAAACCTGATGAGCGTGGGGGGCATTCAACAGGTCATGTTGAAAGTCCGCTTTGCCGAAATGCAACGGTCAGTGTCCAAGTCGCTTAGCGCCTCTTTGGCGTTGAACGGCTTGCTGGGCAGCGACCTTGCTTTGAACGGCGGTACGAACACCACCAACACATCCGGAGCGATTACAAATTCGCTTTCCGGATCGACCCCGGGGACCAACACCAACGCGGGTGCAATGCTGTTCGGCTTTAACGCCGGTTCCACTCAAGTCGGTCTGTTGCTTGAGGCGCTTGAACAAAAAGGCGCGGTTCGTTTCCTTGCTGAACCCAACCTTGTTGCCTTGTCCGGTCAGGAAGCAAAATTCCTGGCGGGTGGCGAATATCCTGTCCCTGTGTCCCAAACCGGCGATCGTATTTCGGTGGAATACAAACCCTTCGGCGTCGAGATGAGCTTTATCCCGCGTGTCGTGGACAAGGATTTGATCAATCTTGAACTGAACGCTGCCGTGTCTGCCATTGACCCGTCTAACGCGGTATCTTTGGGCAACGGCTTTAACATCTCCGCCTTCACCCGCCGCGAAACTTCAACCACGGTCGAGATGCGCGATGGCGAAAGCTTTGCGATTGCGGGTCTGTTGCAAGACGACTTTACCGACACGTCCAGCCAGTTGCCCTGGATCGGCGACGTGCCTGTTCTGGGTGCCTTGTTTCGCAGTGCTAATTACCAACGCAAACAGACAGAGCTTGTGATCATCATCACAGCCCATCTGGTGACCCCGACCCGTGGCGAAGCATTGGCATTGCCGACCGACCGGATCACCCCCCCTTCCGAGAAAGACCTGTTTCTGAGTGGTCGTGTAACTGCCGGCACGCGCGCGCCCACAAAAGGTGCTGCAGGCGAAGTTGCCAAGCAGGATTTCAGTGGCTCTTATGGCTATGTACTGGATTGATCAGATGAACACGCGGATCACAGCAAAAATCAGTTCTGCCGGCCTGATCGCAACCCTTGCGATGCTGGCAGCCTGCGGGCAAAGTTCAGATCCCGTCTATACCCAGTTTTACCGCGAAGCCGGTTCAATCACCGATGTCGGCACTTTCGGGGATGCGACCCTGAACAACCGTCTGGTTATGACGGGCGAGAAACAATATACCTTTGATTTGGCCAACCGCTTTGCGAGCGAAGTGCAGTCGACGGTAACATTCGCATTCAACTCGGCCCAGTTGGACGGAAACGCACAAGCCGTTCTGCGCCAGCAAGCCAGCTGGATTCGTCAATTCCCCGAAGTGCGTTTCCGCGTCTATGGCCACACCGATGCCGTAGGGTCGAACCGCTATAACAAATCCCTGGGTTTGCGCCGTGCGCAGGCTGTGGTCAGCTATCTGGCGACACAGGGAATCGGGCGTAGCCGTTTGGAAGCCGTTGTTTCCTTTGGTGAAACGCAGCCTTTGGTCGTTTCCCAAGGCCGCGAACGGGCAAACCGGCGGACCGTCACCGAAGTGAACGGTTTTGTGGAGCGCCATCCGACCGTTCTTGACGGAAAATACGCACAAATCATCTATCGTGATTATGTCGCCAGCGCCGTTCCACCGACTCAGCTGACAGGTAACGCGACCGCAATTGCGAGCGAATAACCCTATTTATTAACGACTTGCCCCGTTTTAAAAGTAAACGGGGCGGAAAATCCGTCGTTAATACCCAACGATCCGCAGTGATCGTTTCAAAAAATCCTACAATCGAAACTTTTTAGCCCCAATCCTGCCCCAGTTGACTGGGATATTCTTTGCAAGAGGACAACTGCGACTGGTCGTTTGACCCGCCGCACGCGACCGCAGAGATGCCTGTCTCGGCCATCGGCCCCGACAGCGTTCTGCCAAGCATCGAGTATTGAAGGAAGTTAAGGCTATGAGCAGCACAATGCCACAAATCGAAGCGCCACAAATTGTCGCTTGCACGGTAAGCCGTGATGTCCAGAATTTCGACCTTTTGATTGAAGATATGGAGGATGCCTTGGGCGAAAGCTGGGGTGATCTCAGCTTTGCCGAGGCGCTTTCGTTCTTTGGCCAACCCGAATCCCAATCGCTTGAACTGATCGCTTTGGCGGTCGATGCCACGGACGAGGAAAACCTTGTTCTGATGGGTGAAATCATCACCCAGGCCAAGGCGCAGGGACTCAAGGTGATCCTGATCGCAGAGGACATGAGCCCGGCTGCGCTTCACTCCTTGCTGCGCCAGGGCGCTGATGAATTTGTGCCCTACCCCCTTCCCGAGGGTGAGCTGTCAGCGGCCATCGACCGGTTGCGTGCCGACCCCGAGGAAACGCTAACACCCGCGCCACATGCCCCGCAGCTCAAATCCGGCACCAACAAAGATGGCGCGCTGATCGTTGTGCACGGGTTGGCAGGTGGCACAGGTGCGACAACAATGGCGGTGAACCTTGCTTGGGAACTGGCCAATGCCGACAAGAAACACCCGCCCAAGGTCTGTATTCTGGATCTGGATTTGCAGTTCGGGTCGATTGCGACCTTCCTTGATCTGCCGCGGCGCGAAGTCGTTTATGACATGCTGTCAGAGACAGAAACCATGGACGAAGAAAGTTTCGGGCAGGCGCTGCTGACCTATGAAGACCGGCTTCATGTCTTGACCGCCCCGCCGGAAATCCTGCCGCTTGATATTATCACCTCAGAGGATGTGAAACGGGTCCTGGATGTGGCGCGCAATCAGTTCGACTATGTGATTGTCGATATGCCGTCGACGCTGGTTCAATGGACCGAAACAGTGCTCAGCAACGCGCATGTCTACTTTGCCATGCTCGAACTGGACATGCGCTGCGCCCAGAATGCGTTGCGCTTCAAACGTGCTTTGCAATCCGAAGAGCTGCCTGTTGAAAAACTGCGCTATGTTTTGAACCGTGCGCCAAAGTTCACCGATCTGAACGCAAAAAGCCGCGTAAAACGTATGGCTGAAAGCCTGGGTCTCTCGATTGATGTGCACCTGCCCGACGGGGGTAAACAGGTGACCCAGGCAAATGACCACGGCACACCCTTGTCCGTTTCTGCACCCAAAAGCCCGTTGCGCCGCGAATTCGCAAAGCTGGCCGCCTCTATTCACGACCTGAAAAATGACGAAGCCAAAGCCGCATAAGACCTCCCAAGCGCAAGCTTAACCAGAAAGTTGCCACATGTTTTCCAAGTATAAAAAGTCTAACGCGGCGGTCCCTTCAAAACAGGCGGCCCCCGCAACGGTGACACCGATCAAACCGGCTGAGCCATCTGCAAGCAGACCCGTATCAATGCGCCGCGCCTCGCAGCCGGCGGCGGTTGCACCACTGGACAAGGAACTCAAGCGCAAGCAGCGGATGAGCGAGATCAAACTTGAACTCCACCGGTCGCTTCTGGACAACCTGAACCTGGCGGCGCTTGAACACGCGACCGAACAGGACCTGCGGCAGGAAATCAACGACATCTCGGCAGAAATCCTGTCCGAGAAATCCATCGTCTTGAACCGCGAAGACCGCATCCAGCTCAACTCCGAGCTTTATGACGAAGTCACCGGTCTGGGCCCGCTTGAGACATTGCTAAAAGACGACACGGTCAACGATATTCTGGTCAACGGCCCGCAACAGATCTTTGTGGAACGTGCGGGTAAACTGCAACTGACGGACATCACGTTCAAAGATGAAAAGCACCTGTTGCGGATCATCGACAAGATCGTTTCGGCCGTGGGTCGCCGCGTTGACGAAAGCAACCCCTACGTCGATGCGCGGCTGAAGGACGGGTCGCGTTTCAACGCAATGGTGCCGCCGATTGCGGTGGATGGCAGCCTCGTTTCCATTCGTAAATTCAAAAAGGACAAGCTGGGCATTGATGATCTGGTGTCCTTTGGCGCGTTTTCCGAAGAAATGGCCGCCTATTTGCAGGCCGCCGTTGCGACACGGCTGAACATCATCGTGTCGGGCGGTACCGGTTCGGGTAAAACGACCACGCTGAACGCATTGTCATCGTTTATCGACAACGATGAACGCATCCTGACCATCGAAGACACTGCCGAACTTCAACTGCAACAGACCCATGTGGGCCGGATGGAAAGCCGCCCGCCCAACGTGGAAGGCAAAGGCGAGGTTTCCCCGCGCGACTGTCTGAAAAACGCCCTGCGGATGCGCCCTGACCGGATTATCGTCGGCGAAACCCGTGGCGAGGAAGTTATCGACATGTTGCAGGCCATGAACACCGGCCACGACGGTTCCATGACCACGATCCACGCCAACTCTGCGCGCGATGGTGTCAGCCGTTTGGAAAACATGATCGCCATGGCCGGGATCGAAATGCCGCTCAAGGCGGTGCGGTCCCAGATTTCAAGCGCTGTGAACCTGATCGTGCAGGCCTCGCGTTTGCAAGACGGCTCGCGGCGCATGACGTCGATCACCGAAATCACCGGCATGGAGGGCGATGTGATTTCGATGCAGGAATTGTTCCGCTACCAGCGCGTCGGCCTGACGCCCGAAAACAAGATCATCGGCCATTTCACCGCCACCGGTGTGCGCAGCCATTATTCCGAACGGTTCAAGATGTGGGGCTATGATCTGCCAGCCTCCATCTATGATCCCATCGCAGCCCAGTAAGGATACCCGTCATGAGTATTGAACCGATTATCTATGGTCTTATCTTTATCGGCGTTCTTGTGCTGGTCGAGGGTCTGTATCTTGTCGCTTTTGGTAAATCCATCAGCCTCAACAGCCGCGTGAACCGCCGGCTCGAGATGCTGGAAAAAGGCACCCGCCGCGAGGAAGTGCTGGATAAGCTGCGCAAGGAAATGCAGCAGCATATGGATAGGAAATCCGTCCCCATCTATTCCTTGCTGGCTGAAAAAGCGCAAAAAGCGGCCATCGCCTTTACGCCCCAGCAGTTGATGATGATCATGGCCGGCCTGTCTGTTGTCGCGTTTTTGGGCCTGACCATCGGCACCAGCACCGAACCGCCGGTGCGCGCGGTGATTTCGATCGGGATCGGCATTGGTGCCGTCTATTTCTGGATCTCGGCCAAGGCGAAAAAACGCATGAGCATGATCGAAGAACAACTGCCCGATGCCGTTGAACTGATGGTGCGGTCGCTGCGTGTGGGTCACCCGTTCACCAGTGCCATTTCCATTGTGGCCAAAGAAATCCAGGATCCGCTGGCGTCGGAATTTGGCGTTATCGCAGACGAGGCCGCGTATGGTCGCGATGTGGGTGAGGCGCTCAAGGACATGGCCGAACGTCTGGACATGCAGGATTTGCGCTTTCTTGCCGTGGCCGTGACCATTCAGCAGCAATCAGGGGGTAACCTTGCGGAAATCCTGGCCGGTCTGGCCAAGGTGATCCGCGCGCGTTTCCGGCTGTTCCGCCGCGTGAACGCCATCACCGCCGAGGCGAAATGGTCCGGCAAGTTTCTGTCAGCCTTCCCGATTGTCGCATTGATCGTGATCAAGCTGGGTGACCCGCATTACTACGACGAGGTCATGTTGCATGAAATGTTCATTCCGGGTTGTATCGCAGTCGTCCTGTTTCTGGGGGCGAACCTGCTGGTGATGCGCAACCTTACAGACATCAAGGTTTAGGGGGATATCGTGAGTATTTTTTCTTCGATCAACGACATGATGGGGCCGCTTGGCTGGATTGTCTTGCTGGGCGTTATGGGGCTGACGATGATCGGCCTGACCATTCTGTTCATCGCGCGCCAGCCCGAAGACCCGCTGACCAAGCTCAAGCGCACCCAGTCGGGGGCGTCCGATGGCCGTCCGTCACAACAGCGCTTGCGCCAAACCGACCGCAACGAGCAGCTTCAGAAATTCGCAAAGTTCCTTGAACCCGAAAACATCGAGGAACTGAGCGCGAAAGAACTGATGCTGCGTCAGGCGGGCTATTCCTCGCGCGATGCGGTGCGGTTCTTCCACTTTGCCCAGATGATCCTTGGCATACTCGGCCTTGTGGTCGGTATTGTTTATGTCAACTTTCTGGGCGGCGGCGAAGGTCTGACCACACAAAAGATGATGATCTATACCGTTGGGCCGGGTGGCTTGGGCTATTACCTGCCGCGCTATTGGGTGAACAAACGCGTCGCAAAGCGCAAAGAGGAAATCACCCGCGGCTTTCCCGATGCGCTGGATATGATGCTGGTCTGCGTCGAAGCGGGGCAATCACTGGATCAATGTATCGTACGTGTTGCCCACGAACTTCACGCGTCATACCCGGCCCTGGCAGAGGAATTCGAAGTCGTCGCTTATGAAATGAAAGCGGGCAAAGACAAGATCAACGTCTTGAACGATATGGGTGAGCGCTGCGGCATTCAGGATATTTCATCCTTCGTGACCGTTCTGGTTCAATCCGCTGCCTTTGGTACGTCGATTTCGGATGCGCTTCGGGTTTATGCGGATGAAATGCGGGATAAACGCGTGATGCGTGCCGAAGAAGCCGCAAACAAGTTGCCAACCAAGATGACCCTTGCCACAATGATGCTCACAGTACCGCCTTTGCTCATCATTCTGGTAGCACCGTCGGTCATTGGCATTACCCAGCTAGGTGAAGGTACAAGATGATCAAGCACCAAAGTCTCAAGCGTCTTCCAACGCTTGTACTTTGTTTGACAATCACCACCGGATTAACCGCCTGTTCAACAGGCGGTTTTCCCGCGTTCGGGGTATCGCGTACCGACGCCAACCCCTTTGCCCCCGGCGTGAACCAACGCAAGGACGCCGAAGACGGTGTCGAGGTCGCCCATCGCCTGATGAAGGCCGGTGAATACGAGCTGGCCATCCGCGCCTTTAACCGTGCGGCCCTGGCCACCGAATTGAACGCCGAAATCCTGTCAGGTCTGGGCAGTGCCAATCTGGGTCTGGGGCGTCTGGGTCAGGCGGAAAAGCTGCTTCGCGAGGCCGTGGCCAAAGACGATACACAGCCCGAAGTCTGGAACAATCTGGGCGTTGTTTTGATGGAACGTGGCAAATTAGCCGAGGCAAATCTGACATTTCGCAAGGCGTATGCGCTGGATAATGGCGAAAGTGACGCAATCCGCGACAATTTACGCTTAGCACTCGCAAAATCAGAAAACTCTGCTACGATCCCATCTCAAGAAGAAGATTATAAATTGGTACGGCGCGGTTCGGGTGACTACCTACTCCGGCCGGTACCATGACCGAGGCAGAGCAGTAAAAGGACGCAAAAATGCGCCACCCCATGATTTTGGCCGCCTGCATTGCAGGCGTCACCGCTGTTGCAGGCTGTGGAGACAAATCCGGTGACAACACCGTTTCACGCGCGTTTCAAGACGTGAACGTGATTGATGAAACAAATCTGAATGATGTCATGCTGACGGTCGCGGACCCGAACGAGGCGGTGAATTATTTCGCCCGCACCGAAAAGGAAAGCCCCGAGCGGATTGATATCAAACGTGGTTTGGCGAAATCTCTGGTCCGTGCAAAACGGTATACCGAAGCCGCCGCCGTCTGGGCAAAGATTGTAAAGATGGAAGACACCACCTCCGACGACAGCGTTGATTATGCCGATGCGCTGATCCGCTCTGGCGACTGGGCAAGGGCCGAAAAGACCCTTGATGCGGTGCCCCCTACCCATGAAACCTATAACCGCTACCGTCTCGAGGCGATCGTCGCCGACAGCAAGCAGGAATGGGAAAAGGCCGACAGCTTTTATGAAATCGCAATCGGTCTGACCACGAAACCCGCATCGGTTATGAACAACTGGGGCTATTCCAAGCTGACACGCGGCGAATACAAAGCTGCCGAACGGTTGTTTGGCGATGCGATCCGCCAAGACCCGACCTTGTTCACCGCCAAGAACAACCTGATCCTTGCCCGTGGCGCACAGCGTGAATACACCCTGCCCCCGATCGAGATGGACCAGACCGAACGCGCCCAGCTGTTGCACACGCTTGCCCTGTCCGCGATCAAAAAAGGCGATGTGGAAACCGGCAAGGGGTTGCTTCAAGACGCAATCAACACCCATCCGCAGCATTTTGAAACAGCCGTCCGGTCGCTTCGTGCGCTGGAAAACGCGGGCTGACGGGGGATGTCGATCACCGTCTATGCCGCGGTTTGGTTCTTACCCTTTGTCCTGCCACTGTGCCTTTATGCAGCCTACACCGATTTGGCATCCATGCGGATCACCAACCCGACAGTGCTGGCATTGGGTGCCGTCTTCTTGATCATCGGCCCGATTGCCCTGCCGCTCGAAACGTACCTCTGGCATCTGCTCGCCATGGTCGTCACCTTGATCATCGGCATCTTCTTGAATGCCGTCGGGGCGATGGGGGCGGGTGACGCGAAATTCATTGCCGCCGGCGTGCCTTTCATTGCCTTGGGTGATTTGCGGCTGATGATGGCATTGTTCATGGCGACGCTATTGGCGGCAGCCGTCACGCACCGCGGTGTAAAATATACCCCCCTGCGCAAACTGGCACCCGATTGGACCAGCTGGGATCAAACCAGGAAATTCCCCATGGGGCTGGCGCTCGGTCCTGCTCTTGCCATATATTTGATCCTCGGCGCGCTGTTCGGAGCCTGAATTACGCCATATTCGCCTGCTAGTTTGATCTCCAGTCAACGATCATTCGACCCAGAGGGCCTTTTCATGAACATGCAAAACTCTACCGTGCTGGCACCGCCGCCACCGCGCACCATCGAAGACATGAAACTGCCCGTCGTCATGATGCGCGATATCATGATCAAAACCATGTACCGCAAGAATGTCACGATGGTCAGCGAAGTCGCAAAAGCGATTTGTCTGCCCATTCAGGTCACCCAGGAACTGGTCGACATGGCCCGCGACCAACGCCTTCTGGAGGCAACAGGCACGCTGAACGCCAATAACGGCAATGAAATGGGCTATCAACTGACCGATTTGGGCAAGGCGCGCGCGCTTGATGCCCTTGCCCAGTCCGAATATTTCGGCCCCATGCCGGTCCCGCTCGAGGTCTACCGCGAGCAGGTTGAGCGCCAGTCGGTGCGCAACATGCAAATCACCCGCGCCCAGCTCGAAGGGGCAATGGGCCATCTGGTATTGCCCGACGCATTGATCGGCAACCTCGGGCCTGCCGTGTCTGCCGGCCGCTCGATCCTGATGTACGGCCCACCCGGCAACGGTAAATCCAGCATCTCGAATGGCATCCGCGACGCGCTTGGCGACAAGATATTCGTCCCCCGCGCGATCGAATATGCGTCGCAGGTCATCACCGTCTATGATCCCATCGTGCATTCCGCCGCCTCGGACGAGGAACAAGACCCCAATTCCCTGCGCCGCGTGACCCGCTATGACAGCCGCTATGTCAAATGCGAACGCCCCACGGTCATCACGGGTGGCGAATTGTCCCTTGATATGCTCGATCTGGTCTACAACCCCACGGCGCGCACCTATCAGGCCCCGCTTCAGCTGAAATCGACAGGTGGCATCTTCATCGTCGATGACCTTGGCCGCCAGAAGGAACCACCCCAAAGCATCGTCAACCGCTGGATCGTTCCGCTTGAGGAAAGCAAGGATATCCTGGCCCTGCAATCGGGCGAGAAATTCGAGGTGCCTTTTGACACGCTGGTGATCTTCTCGACCAACTTCCACCCGAACGAAATCTTTGACCAAGCCGCCTTGCGCCGCATCTTCTTCAAGATCAAGATCGACGGGCCGAACCAGAAAAACTTCCTCAAGATCTTTGCGATGGTTGCAAAAAAGCGCAAGATGCCCTTGGATGAACCAACCCTGATCCACCTGCTCAAGAATAAATACCCCACGATCGACAATACATTCGCGAACTATCAGCCGATCTTCCTGATCGACCAGATCATCGCAATCTGCGAATTCGAAGGAATACCCTACCAAATGACCCCCGAATTGATGGACCGCGCCTGGGCCAACATGTTCGTCAAAGACGAACACATCGTGAAATGATGCAATGCGGTCTTTGATCGGTGTCGCAGGCTGTGGCCGCATGGGCGCGCCTATGCTGGCCGCGCTGCGGGCGGCTGACCTGCCCGCGCGGGGCTATGACGTGGTGCCCTCCGATCTGGCACACATCACCGACGACATCGCCGTCTTCTCCGAAGACCTCCATACGCTGATCACCGTCGTGCGTGACATCGACCAGACCGATGCGGTGCTATTCGGCGATCAGAATTTCACCGCCATTCCCAGCCTGCGCCGGATCATCGTCTGCTCGACCCTCAGCCCGCGCTACGTGCTTGGCCTGCGCGACCGCGTGCCACCTCATATCACCCTGATCGACGCCCCCATGTCCGGTGCCCAGATCGCGGCCGAACAGGCGCGCCTCAGCTTCATGCTGGGCGGGGACAGCGATGATCTGGAAAACGCGCAACCCCTGCTCAACGCCATGGGCAAACATTTCCACCATATGGGCGACTTCGGTGCAGGCATGCAGGCCAAGGTTCTCAACAACCTGCTAGCCGCCTCAAACACCGCCATGACCCGCCTCGTGCTGGATTGGGCCGATCAGGCCGGACTGGATGAAAGAAAACTCCTCAAGCTCATTCACACATCCTCCGGCCAGAACTGGCTGGCCTCGGGCTTCAATGACATCGAATTCGCCCGCGACGGTTTTGCCGCCGATAACACCATCGGTATTCTTGTCAAAGACGTTGCCAGCGCCCTCGATGCCGCCCCGACGAATGCCGACACAGCGCTGCCCGAACTCGTTCAATCCGCGATTAGAAGCCTGACACCCCGCCCCTGATTTCATTTTGCCATGTAAACTCCGGGGGTTTGGGGGCTGGCCCCCAATCTTATTGCCGGGCCCGGGGCTGTTTCCTGCGCAATCGCACCCTATCTTACCTCCCATGCACATCCTTCCGCCCCAATTCACCACATGGTTCGACAGCAAAGGCTGGACAGTCCATCCGCACCAGCAAGCCATGCTGGACCGCGCAGACGCCCCCGCCCTTCTGCTGATCGCCCCCACAGGCGGTGGTAAAACCCTGTCCGGCTTCCTGCCCACGCTGGTCGATCTGGCCGATGGTGACCACAAGGGGATGCACACGCTTTATATTTCCCCGCTCAAAGCCCTTGCCGCCGACATCAAACGCAATCTCACGACGCCGGTCACCGAAATGGACCTGCCAATCCGGATCGAAGACCGCACGGGCGACACCTCACAAACCCGCAAACGCCGCCAACGGGCCGACCCGCCCCATATCCTGCTGACCACCCCCGAAAGCCTGGCCCTGCTGACCTCTTACGAGGACGCGCCGCGCATGTTCAAAGGCCTCAAACGGGTTGTGATTGATGAAATCCACGCCTTGGCAGAAAGCAAACGTGGCGACCAGTTGATGCTGGCGCTGGCGCGGCTGCAAACCCTTTGCCCCGATCTCAAACGGGTTGGCCTGTCTGCCACGGTCGAAGACCCGGCCGCCATCGCGCATTTCATGGCGCGTCACCCTGACCCCTGCCCGATCCTTCTGGCCGATCCCGGCCCCCCCCCCGACATCCAGATGCTGCGCACTGCTGAGGCCCCGCCGTGGTCGGGCGGCGGCGCGGCCTATGCAATTCCGGCAGTTCTTGATCAAATCCAGCAGCATAAAACGACGCTGATTTTCCACAACACCCGCGCCCAGGCCGAGATTTTCTTTCACAACCTGTGGCTGGCGAATGACGACAGCTTGCCCATCGGCATCCATCACGGGTCGCTGGACCGCACCCAACGCGAACGCGTCGAAGCCGCAATGGTGCGTGGCGACCTGCGGGCGATCGTCTGTACCGGCAGCCTTGATCTGGGCATCGACTGGGGCGATGTGGATCTGGTCATCCAGATCGGCGCGCCCAAGAATGTGAAACGCCTTGTTCAACGCATTGGCCGCGCCAATCATCGCTACAACGCCCCGTCCAAGGCCCTGCTGGTCCCCGCCAACCGCTTCGAAGTCGTCGAATGCGTGGCGGCTCTCGAAGCGGTCTTGGCCGGAGAGCTGGACGGCGACCCGCGCGGCCCCGGCCCCCGCGACGTGCTGTGCCAGCACATCCTGATCACGGCCTGCGCCGGCCCGTTTGATGCAGACACGCTCTTTGCCGAAGTCACCTCCGCCGGCGCATATGCGGCACTGACCCGCCCCGAGTTCGACGCCTGCCTCGATTTCTGCGCGACCGGTGGCTACGCTCTGCGGGCCTATGACAAATGGCAACGCCTGATGCTGCGGGACGGGCTCTGGACCCTGCGCGACCCGCGCAGCAGCCAACGCATCCGCATGAACATCGGCACGATCCAGGACACCGATACACTCAAGGTCCGCATGAAACGCAACCGGGGCGGCAAACCTCTGGGCGAAATCGAAGAAGCCTTCGCCGCGACCCTAACGGCAGGCGATACGTTTCTGATCGGCGGGCAGATCGTCAAATACGAAGGCCTGCGCGAAATGACTGTTGAAGTCAGCCGCGATTCCGCGAAAAAGCCGCGCATCGCATCTTTCATGGGCACGAAATTCGCGACCTCGACGCAGCTATCAGAACGGGTGCAACGGATGTTCACCCAAGAAAGCTGGCCCGACTTGCCCGAGCACACAGCGCAGTGGCTGGCCCTGCAACGCGAGGTCAGCCAACTGCCCCAACCCGGCCGCCTACTGGTCGAAAGCTTTCCCCACGACGGGCGCGCGCAAACCGTGATTTACGGCTTCGCAGGGCGCAACGGCCAGCAAACCCTCGGGCTTCTTTTGACCAAACGCATGGAAGAACTTGGGCTCAACCCGCTTGGATTTGTGGCAACCGATTATGCCACATTGATCTGGGGCCTGGACCCCGTGCAAGATCCGGCACCGCTTTTTGACCCAATCGCATTACACGACGGGCTGGATCTTTGGTTGGCCGGAAACGCCGTGATGAAACGTACCTTCCGCGCGTCAGCCACAATCGCCGGACTGATTGAACGCAACACGCCACAGGCCCGGAAATCCGGCAGACAAGCGACCTTCAGCTCTGACATTCTTTACGACACGCTCATGAAATACGACCCCGACCACCTGATGCTCGACATCACCCGCCAAGAGGCCCTGCGCGGGTTGGTTGATTTTGGGCGGATCGAAGAAATGTTGTCACGTATTGGCAGCCGGATCGACCACCGCGTCTTAGATAAAGTCACCCCCCTTTCGGCACCGCTTTTTCTGGAAGCAGGGCGTGTCCCCGTCAAAGGCGACGCCGAGGAACGATTGCTGGCGCAAGAAGCGGCGCGTCTGATGGAAGCCTCCGGATTGGCCAACATAACGCCCGCCCCCTCCAATACCCCACGGTGGAGGGTAGGCTGGTAACCACATCCGTCGCCTTTGGTTTCGATCGCGGTCTTTTTGAGTATTTTTAAAAGGGTGAAGCCAAAGCCGTTCATCCCTTGTTAACCAGGTGAGCCGTACAACGTTAAGGCGGTACAGGCTGGAGAGCCGATGGCCGTAAAGGGTGAAGGCGTTCCGGCTGGTTCAAAGACTTCTGCTGGGACGTCTTCCGTTCTTCACCCTTTTAAAAATACTCAAAATTCGAACATCTCTGCGAATGAAGCGCCTGCAAACCTCTTGCAGTCCATGCCTCCATACCCCATGAACGAAGCATGAACTTAGGCCATAACTTCACATTGTTCGGGGCGCGGCTTACCGCGCTTGGCTCTGGCGCGCTATGGTGGGCCGAACACCGTTTGCTTTGTGTTTCTGACCTGCATTTGGGAAAATCAGAGCGCATCGCCCGCTGCGGCGGCACCCCGTTACCGCCTTACGAGAGCCAGGATACTCTGACACGGTTGGCGCATGATCTTGAACGGTGTAATGCGCAGACAGTGGTCGCTTTGGGCGATAGTTTTGATGACCTTGGGGCGGCCCAAGCATTGCCGGAGGCGGCGCGTCTGTGGATTGCAAAGCTGCAGGCGGGTCGAAAATGGGTTTGGATAGAAGGCAATCACGATCCCGGCCCTGTTGGCCTTGGGGGCGTGCATCTGGGCGAAATCGCATGCGATGCCTTAACCTTTCGACACATCGCGCAGCCCGGCGCACAGGGGGAGGTTTCTGGGCATTATCACCCCAAAGCATCCGTTTCCCTGAAGGGGCGTACGATATCGCGTCCGGCTTTTATCTATGACCACGCACGGCTGATCCTGCCGGCCTATGGCACCTATACGGGGGGCTTGCGGACAAGTTCGGAACCCATCCGGTCGCTCATGTCCCCCCAGGCGTGTGCAATCTTGACTGGACCAGCCCCTGTTGTCGTCCCGATGCCGCGCTAGGCATTTTCATGTGTTTTGAAATGTGCCAGCCTGACCAAAACAAGGAGCGCCCCATGGACGAAGCGAAACGGATCCGGATATACGACAGCTTTGCGGCGCAATCGATGATGGCGACCTTGGGGGCCAAGTTGTGCGATGTTTCAGATGGCAGCGTCAGGATCGAAGCCCCTATTCTGCCGGGGGCGCTGCAACAACAGGGGTTCGGCCACGCCGGCCTGACGTTTTCCATTGGCGACAGTGCGGCAGGCTATGCGGCTTTGACCTGTCTGTCGCTGGACATGGAAGTTGTCACAGCCGAGATCAAGATCAACCTGATGGCCCCCGCCCGCGGTGAAAAACTGATCGCGGTTGGCAAGCTGGTCAAACCCGGCAAAAGGCTGTGTGTCGTCACATCCGAAGTGTTTGCGGTCGAAAATGGCGAGGAAAAACTGATCGCGATCCTGCAAGGCACGATGGTGCCGGTCCCTGCCTAGATCAATCCGGCCTCTTGGACCAAGGGCCGGTAACTCCGGCTGACAGGAACCTCCTCCCCCGAGGCAAGTATCAGGAAATCGCGCCCCTGCACCCGCCGGTGCCGGACCACAGCCCCCGTTGCAACCCAATGCGAGCGGTGAACCTGCAAGCCATCCAAGTCCTTCAGCGCCTCGACAGCATCCTGAAGGCGCAGCAGAACAAGCGTGCTCCCGTTCTGCGTAACCACATTCAAATAGTGATCCTGCGCCTCGAGCCTGATCAGTTTTCCACGCCGGTCCAGGGGAAGCCGTCGCAGGAAACTTGCCTCTGTATCCTCTGTCGATATTTCAGCAGGCGGCACGAACACAGTGCGGGCAAGCGCCAGCGTTCCATGCACAACGACCACCGTCATGGCGATGATCCCGATCAGATAGAGCAATTGCCCAACGCCCTGCCAGCCCGGAAACAGCCAGCTGTTTACGCCATGGATGATGCCAGACAGAACGAGTGTGAAACCGACCCAAAACAGCAGGGCCTTCCAGACATCCGCCTTTTTTGCCAGACGCAGGCTTAACGTCGTGCCAAACACTGACAGCGCTATGATGCCCGCCCAATAGAAAAACCTCGGCACTATCGTCAACGCATCATGGGTGCCAAACGGGCCCGCAAAGGTGCAGAACACAGTCGCCAGCAGCCAGACCGCCAGCAAGACCAACCCGCGTTTTCGTTCACGAAGCGTCGATGACATTCCCTGATCCGACCCCTGATCCAACCTGTTATTCACGAAGCCCCGGCGGCATTCGCGTAAACCCACTTGGGGGCAACCACCAAAGTTTGGCACGCATTGGGCGGTAAACACAACGGAGTTTCCCCATGTCCCTTTCCCCGCTTTTGAATGCCGCCCCGATCATCCAGATTCACGCTTTCATGGCGATTGCCGCCTCCATTTTGACCATCGCCATCTTCACCCTGCGACGCGGGACCATCGCCCATCGCTGGATGGGGTGGTCATGGGTCATCCTTATGGCGGTCGTAGCGCTTAGCAGTTTTGGCATTCACGGGATCGCGATGTTTGGTGCCTTCAGCCCCATCCACCTTTTATCGGCCTTTGTTCTGTTCCAACTTGTGGTGAATATCCGCGCGGCCCGGTCGAAACGCATCCACACCCACGCCCGCAACATGAAGCTGCTGACGTTGGGCGCACTTGTCGGGGCAGGTGCGTTCACCTTCCTGCCCGGTCGCATCATGTATCAGGTGGTGACGGGGGGTTAGGCCGTTAGCCCCTCAGGCTCGTCCAGCCCATTGGCGCGACAGCAGGCGGTGACCGTGTTGGCCAACAGACAGGCAATGGTCATCGGCCCCACGCCGCCAGGCACCGGTGTAATCGCCCCGGCAACTTCCGAACAGCTGGCGAAATCCACATCGCCCACAAGGCGGGTCTTGCCCTCGCCGTTTTCAGGCGCATCCAAGCGGTTGATACCGACGTCAATCACGGTTGCACCGGGCTTGATCCAATCGCCCGGCACCATCTCTGGGCGTCCGACTGCGGCGACAACAATGTCGGCGCGGCGCACGACATCTGCCAGATCCTTGGTCCGCGAATGGGCAATCGTCACGGTACAGCTGTCATTCAACAGCAGCTGCGCCATAGGCTTGCCGACAATATTGCTGCGGCCGATGATGACCGCGTCCATGCCGGACAGACTGCCGTGATGATCCCGCAACATCATCAGACATCCCAGCGGCGTGCAGGGCACCATCGATTTTTGCCCGGTCCCCAACAACCCGACGTTCGAGATATGAAACCCGTCGACATCCTTGCCGGGATCAATCGCATTGATCACCAGATCCTCGTTCAGATGCTGGGGCAAAGGCAGTTGCACCAATATACCGTGAATTTCCGGATCAGCGTTCAGATCAGCAATCAACGTCAGCAAATCGGCCTCGGATGTATCCGCCTGCAACCGGTGCTCCACCGATTTCATGCCAACCTCGACCGTCATCTTCCCCTTGGAACGGACATAGACCTCGGATGCAGGATCAGCCCCGACCAGCACAACGGCCAGCCCTGGCGTAATGCCGTGCTCCGCCTTCAATCGGGCCACATGCTCAGCTACCTGCCCCCGCACGCGGGCTGCAAACGCTTTGCCGTCAATGATTGTCGCTGTCATGGGTTCCGTCCTTCATCTTCTCTGGCTCTTAAATATCCCTGCCAGAGGCAGGAAAGGGCGCGGGGGTCTTCCCCCGCGCCCTTTTCATACGCCCTTAGAACAGACCTTCAACATCCCCATTGGCATTCAGGCGAATATTTTCAGCCGATGGCACCCGTGGCAGGCCCGGCATGGTCATGATTTCACCGCAGATCGCCACGACGAACCCTGCGCCCGCTGACAAACGCACCTCGCGCACAGGGATGTTAAAGCCCGTGGGCGCGCCACGGCGTTCCGGATCGGTGGTAAAGCTGTATTGCGTCTTGGCCATACAGACCGGCAAATTGCCGTAGCCCTGATCTTCCCAATCCTTCAACTGGTTCAGGATTTTCTGATCCATCACCGCAGCATCCGCGCGGTAGATCTTGGTCGCAATGGTGTTGATCTTATCGGCAAGGCTCATTTCATCCGGATAGATCGGTGCAAAATTCGCCTCACCCTTTTCGATCACTTCCACAACCTTGGTTGCCAGATCGGCAGAGCCTTCGCTGCCCAGTTCCCAATGCCGGGACAGGACCGCTTCGGACCCCTGAGAGGCGACATAATCCTTTACCGCCTGCACTTCGGCATCCGTATCGGTGACAAAATGGTTGATCGCCACGACCACTGGCACGCCAAAGGATTTGAGGTTCTCGATGTGGCGGCCAAGGTTGGGACAGCCCGCCTGAACCGCCGCGACATTCTCGGCCCCCAGATCGGCCTTGGCCACACCACCGTTCATCTTCATGGCGCGCACGGTGGCCACAACGACCACGCAAGACGGTGCCAGACCCGCCTTGCGGCATTTGATGTTCAGGAACTTCTCGGCCCCTAGATCGGCGCCAAAGCCCGCTTCGGTCACAACATAATCGGCCAGTTTCAGCGCCGTGGTCGTCGCAATAACCGAGTTGCAGCCATGCGCGATATTGGCGAACGGGCCGCCGTGCACAAAGGCGGGGTTGTTTTCAAGCGTCTGCACAAGGTTCGGCTGCATCGCGTCTTTCAGCAGCACGGTCATCGCGCCGTCTGCCTTGATGTCGCGGGCATAGATCGGTTTGCGCTCGCGGGTATAGGCGACGATCATATCGCCAAGACGCTTTTGCAGATCGCTCAGGTCTTTTGCCAGACACAAGATCGCCATGACCTCGGATGCTACGGTAATGTCGAACCCTGCTTCGCGCGGGAAACCGTTGGATACGCCGCCCAGCGACGCCGTGATCTGGCGCAGCGCGCGGTCGTTCATGTCAACGACACGGCGCCACACGACACGGCGCAGGTCGATCTCAAGCTCGTTGCCCCAGTAGATGTGGTTGTCGATCATCGCGCTTAGCAGGTTATGCGCCGAGGTGATCGCGTGAAAGTCGCCGGTGAAATGCAGGTTCATTTCTTCCATCGGCACGATCTGCGCATAGCCACCGCCAGCGGCACCGCCCTTCATGCCAAAGTTAGGCCCCAGCGATGCCTCGCGGATACACACGGCGGCGTTCTTGCCGATGCGGTTCAGACCGTCACCCAGACCGACGGTGGTGGTTGTCTTGCCTTCGCCCGCAGGTGTCGGGTTGATCGCGGTCACAAGGATCAGCTTGCCATCAGGGCGGTCCTGTACCGAGTTGATGAAGGACTGCGACACTTTCGCTTTGTCGTGGCCATAGGGCAGCAGATCGTCGCTGCTGATGCCCAGCTTTGCACCAATCTCTTGAATGGGTTTCTTGGACGCTTCGCGTGCGATTTGGATGTCAGTTTTAAAAGCCATGGTATCCCCCATTCAGTGCCGCTGCGGCATGTTGTAGCGGATTCATACAGCGATGCACTGCTAATCCGGGTCAGATTTACGACATTTCCAACGCGCCTTGCGGCGTAGCCCCGACACGCAGCTTTCTTTTAAGATACGGCGGGGTTCCTGATAGAGGACGGCCCTGCGCGACGCAGACCTCACATCCACGAATGCGCGCGGGACAAACGAACCGGCAGCGTCAGCTTGAACCGCGTAACTGCCCGTTCTTTTTCATTCGAAGAAAGCGAAACAGGCCAAATCTGTCGGCAGTCTCTCGGCTCAGATCATCCCCGGTGCCCAAGGGCGCTGATCGGGCACATGCAGGCGCATCCGCTCTCCCAGCGTCAGGATGCCTTCACGCTCTACCCATGCGGTCACGCCGCGGCGGTCTTTGGCTGCCGGTTTGAACGCTTTGCCGCGCCCCGGCATATCGGCTTCGATCTCGCGCGCGGGCAAGGTGCAGGGGCGGTTTTCCATGTCGATCACAAGGGTCGCACCCGATTCAGCCTGAAGCCGCGAGGACGGCGGCACATGGGTGAAATCAGAAATCCCTTCAATCACCAGACTTGCCCCCAAATAGCTGGGGTCCAGCGCGTCAATGCCCATAGTGGCGGCGATGGCGGCGATTTCCTCGGCGCTCATGACGCACAGCTGACGGGTGTTCCGGATCACCGTGTCGCGCGGGTATTGTGACAGCACGCGGCTGCAAGACGGGCGCGTCAACCCGCCATGGGTTTCGCCTTCGGCACCGGCAAAGCTTAGGGCAAGGGACTGTCTCGCGTGGGCTTTGAGCCCGGCTGCGCGGTCGGGTACGGTACCAAGCCAGGTGATCGTGGCGTAATGGTCGGTCGGGACGAGGGCTGGCATAGGTTTTCTCCTTGTTGCGGCAACTTGCGCAAAACCGCCCAAAAAGAAAAGGCCCCGCAGATGCAGGGCCTTGTGATTTATTTTGATGGGTCCATCAGCGATGCTGATCAGGCCATTGGCTCCGGTTCCATATCACCAGAGGGGGGCGATTTCTTGCCCTTTGCCTTGGGGATCGCCGTTACACTTGGCTTGTCCATCCCGCTGGTGTCTTCACCATCGGGGTCCTGGGGTGGCTTGCCATCCATGATGCGCTGGATTTCTTCACCGGTGAGGGTTTCATATTCCAGCAGACCTTGGGCCAGACGCTCGAATTCGACCTCATGTTCGGAAATCATCTTGAAGGCCACATCATAGCCGGTATCGATGATGGCTTTGACTTCGCTTTCGATCAGTTCCTTGGTCGCGGCAGAGACGCTAAAGCCTCCTGCCCCGCCATTGGCCTGATACCCGGCAGCCGCTTCGGAATAGTCGATGTTGCCGACCTTGTCCGACATGCCCATGCGCATAACCATACCGCGCGCCAGTTGGCTGGCTTGCATGATGTCACCCATTGGGCCGGAAGACACACTGTCAGGGCCGTATTTAAAGATTTCAGCCGCTTTGCCCGCCATGGTCATGGCGATCTTTTGTTCGGCTTCGTCCTTGAACATTTGCAGCTTGTCCATTTCAGGCAGGCTCATCACCATGCCCAAGGCACCACCGCGCGGGATGATTGTGGCCTTGTAGACGGGGTCACATTTGTCGAGCTTCATACCAACGATGGCATGGCCCGCTTCGTGATAGGCGGTCTTTTCTTTCTGGTCCTGGGTCAGAACCATCGAACGCCGTTCGGCCCCCATCATGATCTTGTCCTTGGCAGATTCGAAATCCATCATCGCCACGAAACGACGACCGACACGCGCAGCCGTCAACGCAGCCTCGTTTACCAGGTTCGCCAGATCGGCACCCGAGAAACCGGGTGTACCACGGGCGATGATGCGCAGATCAACGTCGGGGCCCAGCGGTGTCTTGCGCGCATGCACGCCCAGGATTTTCTCGCGGCCTTTGATGTCGGGGTTGCCGACAGTCACCTGACGGTCAAAACGGCCCGGACGAAGCAAGGCAGGGTCCAACACATCTTTGCGGTTTGTGGCCGCGATGATGATGACACCTTCGTTGGCTTCAAAGCCGTCCATTTCGACCAGCAACTGGTTTAGCGTCTGTTCGCGTTCATCGTTGCCGCCACCATAGCCGGCCCCACGCGAGCGGCCCACGGCGTCGATTTCGTCGATAAACACAATACACGGTGCGTTCTTTTTGGCTTGCTCGAACATGTCGCGCACACGCGATGCACCAACACCTACGAACATTTCAACAAAGTCGGAGCCCGAGATGGTAAAGAACGGAACACCCGCTTCGCCCGCGATAGCACGCGCCAGCAGGGTTTTACCGGTACCGGGAGGGCCCTCAAGCAACGCGCCTTTGGGGATCTTGCCACCAAGACGGCTGAACTTTTGCGGGTTGCGCAGGAATTCAACGATCTCTTCCAGTTCTTCCTTGGCCTCGTCGATGCCTGCAACGTCATCAAACGTCACACGACCGTGCTTTTCGGTCAGCATCTTGGCCTTGGATTTGCCAAAGCCCATGGCACCGCCTTTGCCGCCACCTTGCATCCGGTTCATGAAATAAATCCACACACCGATCAGCAGCAGGATTGGCAACAGCGACATCAGAAAGGTCTGGAAACCGGACTGCTGCTGCGGCTCGGCGCGCACGGGCACGTCATTGGCCATCAGCATCGCAGTCACTTCGGCGTCTTGCGGCATGATCGTGACATAGTCGGAGCCATCAGCGCGACGGAAACGAACCTGTTCACCATCCAGCGTGACGTTGCGAACATCGCCCGCCTCAACCGCTGTTACAAATTCGGAATAGCTGATTTCGCGGCTTTGCAGACCGTTGGTTGACCCGCTGAACAGATTGAACAGCGCCAATACCAGCAGCATCAAAACGACCCAAAAGGCGAGATTACGCATATTACCCAAGGAAACTCTCCTAAATCCGGGGGACGACATCAAGACAATGTGCCCGTTGCCTATAAGATAGAGACGATGGGCGTATGTTCAATGCGTTATGTGTGCGGCAAAAAAGGTATCTTCACCGCGATTAAGCCGTGCTTGCCAGTTTTGCGGCCAACCAGCAAGGGGGGCAGCGACCAGGCGCGTGCCATTCCAGACAGCAGGTGTCGATAAAAGCGCGCCGCGCGGGATATCCAAGGCCCGCCAGTCTTTGCATTGGCTTAATCCTTTGGCACCCAGGGCCTGAACGGTCAGATGCCCCGTTTCACCGGTTGGATCGGATGGCGGCGTCAGAACCCAACGGCCATCCCAGATATCGCCCACAGCGGCCTTTAGGTCTGCGATGGCGTTCAACTCTCTGAAAATCCAGAGGGTTTTCCCCTTTCGGCGCAATTCGCAGCCCTGCAAGGTCGCAGAAGGGCCATGTTCAAGCGCCTCGAATACGGATGCAATGGCGCTGCTGCGGGGGGCGTAATAGGCACCGTTCAGCCATTTCAGCGCATGTACGACCAGACGGCGGCGCAATTCGGGATGCTCAGCGGCCAAGCCTTCGGCGTCGATTGCGATGGCACCGGCACGCAGCGTGACAATGTTTCGCGCAATCTCCAGCATCTGATGGTTCAATGCGTCTTTTGCAGCGGAAAGGTTGTGCGAAACATCGCTTATGGCCTCTGCGTCGATCCCCAGATCCGACAGAATCGCAAGCGCCTTGCGGGTCCGGACACGGGCAAAACGGTCGTCCTCATTGCTGGGGTCATCGACCCAAGTGACATTCCGCGCGGTCAGATAATCGCGCAGCCCGGCCCTGCGGGCCTGCAAAAGCGGCCTGACCCACTGCATTCCTTCGCGGTCAAACCGGCGGGGCATGGCGGCCAAACCGTCAACGCCCGCACGCCGCCCTACGCGCATCAGAAAACTTTCGGCCTGATCGTCCATGGTGTGTCCAAGGGCGATGCAGTCCACGCCAACATCGCGGCCCCACTGCGCGAGCAACCCATAGCGCGCCTTGCGGGCTTCATCCTGCAGATTGCCGCTATGATCCCAGTTTTTCCAGTCGAGAATGCTGTGACCCACCCCAAGGCCTGCACAAACGGAAGCCACCATTGCTGCCTCGTCTGCGGCCTCGGGGCGCAGGCCATGATTGACTGTCGCGACCGCAAGCGTGACGTCACGGGTTTGTGCAAACGCGTGCAGTAAATGCAGCAAAGCCATGGAATCGCTGCCGCCGGAAACGGCAACGCCCATGGTTTTCGGGGGATCAGCCGGAAACTGGTCAGCAATCAGCCGCGCCAGATCAGCCGTCATCGACTTACTGGCAGTTCAGCGCAGCACGCTCGTTTGCGGCTTGCGGCACAAAGGGGCTGGTCGGGAAACGGGTTGCGACCTCGCCCAAGGTCACACATGCCTCTTGGCGTTGTTCAAGCGCACCAAGGGATTTGCCCAGCTGGTACAAGGCTTCGGGGGCCACCGGGCCAACCGGATCAGAGCTGAAGCTGGCAAGATAGGCACGCGCCGCTTCGCGGGTGTCGCCCAGACCGCTGAGGGCATCACCGCGCCGCAGTTCTGCCTCGGGGCCTAGCGGGCCACCAGGGTAGGTCTGATTAAAGGTCGCAAACTGGTCAGCGGCGGTGCGAAAGTCACCGGTGGCGAGCGCCGCCTTCGCCCGCTCAAAATCATCCGCTTCACCGATGGCAAGTTCGGCCGTGTTGGTGGAAGGGGCCGTCGGGGCAATCGGGGCGGTGTTGGTGGCGGGCATATCACCGCCGCCAAGCGTCGAGGTTTCGCCAATAGCGCCCACATCGCCACCCTCAAGCTCCACAAGGCGGAACTCAAGATCGCCGATGCGGTTGGTGCCATCGGTGACAACACGGTTGATCCGGTTCTCAAGCTCTTCGGTTTTCGATGTCAGGCGCTGCAATTCGCTTTCCATTGCGTTCATACGGTCCAAAACGGAATTGCCGCTCAGGTTCAAGGACGCACCACCCGTTGTCGACAGTTCACGCCGCAGCTTTTGCACTTCGACGTTCAACACGGTCAGCTCCTGACGCACATCCGCCAGAGTTTGCGCATCCTGCGCCTGTACGGCGACCGGCCCAAAGGCCAGCCCCAGTACCATCATCATTGCAAACCGCATCATAACATTCCTAACCGTTTCGTTCTTTCTTAGCTCGACAGACCGCCAGCCAGTACGGTGACCGCACGGCGGTTTTTGGCATAGCATGCTTCTTGCGAACACACTTCGATCGGGCGTTCCTTGCCATAGCTGACGGTGCGCAGACGGTTGCCGGAAATGCCGCGCGACACCAGATATTCGCGCGCCGCGTTTGCGCGACGGGCACCAAGGGCGACGTTGTATTCACGTGTGCCTTGCTCGTCCGCATGGCCTTCGATGATGGCCTGATAGTCGGTGTTCTGGTTCAGCCAGTTGGCTTGACCGTCCAACGTCGCCTGACCTGCCGGGGTCAATGTCGACTGGTCGACCTCGAACAACACACGGTCGCCGATGGACTGCTGGAAATAGGCCGTCGATGCAGGGTCATTGGCGCTGCCGGGGATGATCCCGCCGTTCAGGTTTGCCATGTTGCCCGATCCGTCCATACCGTCCGCGCCAAAGCGGTTGGGGTTGGTACAGGCCGATACGGCGAGGGCGGCGATCAAAAGAGTGCTGGTCAGGATGCGGTTCATAGGGCTGCCTTTATAAAGCTGGCGTTAATTCTGGTTTCTTTGGTGTTAACACAGCGCCGTGGCCTTGGGAATCACCAAGGCGCTGCGGTGATCAGTTCTGAAGCGGCGACCACGACGGGTCGGACCCGCCTTCTTGGGTGCGTACGGGTTTCAGGTTCCGGCCCGAAATATCCACGGAATACAGCGAGGATGACCCGCCGGTCCCTTGGGTTTCGCGCGCAAACATGATGACGCGGCCATTGGGGGCCCATGTCGGACCTTCGTCCAGAAACGATGCGGTGAGCAGACGCTCTTCGGACCCGTCCAGACGCATGACACCGATATGAAAACGGCCCTTGTTCTGCTTGGTGAACGCCACCAGATCGCCACGCGGGGACCAGACAGGCGTGCCATAACGGCCTTCGCCAAAGGAAATACGCTGCGCTTCGCCGCCGCTGGCCGACATCACATACAGCTGTTGGCTGCCCGAACGGTCGCTTTCAAACACGATCCGGCTGCCGTCGGGTGAATAGCTGGGCGCCGTTTCGATCGCCGGTGTATTTGTCAGACGCACGGATTGCCCGCTGCCGATATCCATTGTGTAGATGTCGGTATTGCCGCCTTGGGTCAGCGAATAAACAACCGTGTTACCTGAGGGAGAGAAACGCGGCGCAAAGCTCATCGTGCCATCCGCGCTTTCCAACACGCGGCGCTGCACCGATCCGATATCCAGAACATAGATACGGGGGAAACCGCTTTCATAGCTGGTATAAAGGATGCGATCACCGGTGGGCGAGAAACGCGGTGCCAACACGATGGACGCACTATCCGTCAGATAACGGACGTTCGCGCCGTCATAATCCATCACGGCCAACCGCTTTTGACGGTTATCTTTCGGCCCGGTCTCGGACACATAGACGACGCGGCTGTCGAAATATCCGCCCTCGCCTGTGATCCGGGAGTAAACCGCATCGGAGACCTTGTGCGCCATGCGACGCCAGCCATCAACGGTACCCGAAAATTGCAACCCCGAACCAAGCTCGGCCCCCGAGAACACATCATACAGGCGGAATTTCACGTTCAATGTGTTGCCCGAAACGCTGACCGCGCCGGTAATCAGCGCTTGGGCGTTGATCGCTTTCCAGTCGGCATATTGCACAGGCGCGTTGAAATCGCTGACGGTGGAAATGAAGGCGCTCGCCGGGATTTCGCGGAACAGGCCGGAGCCGACCAGATCTTCGGAAACCACGCGCGCCAGATCAACGGCCATCTGCCCCGCATCGCCGCTTTCGGGCTGAAAGCTGGGCACCGCAAAGGGCAAAGGTTCGATCACGCCTTCGGTGATTTCGATCCGCAACGGGCCCTGCTGGGCCTGAGCGGTTCCCGCGACGGCACAGATCAGCGCCAGACATATGCTCACTACTCTTAAAATCATTTGATGCGCATCCTTTCAGGATTGAAGGTCATCTCAATATTCTGCCATTGGCCAAATTTATCTACAGGAAGCTGGTATCCGCGCGACCCGCAGCGGATAATCGCCCGTCTGGCCGCCTCAAACGCCTGTCCTGCGGCCGCCTGTGAGCCACCTGAACTGCCCGTCAGGGTGATCGTATTGGTTTGCGGCGTGCCATCCTGGTTCATCTGAACGCTGACAACAACGGTGGTGCGCAACGCTTCTGACGACAACGAGCCGACGTTCCAACAGGCAGAAACCGCAAGCCGCAGCGATTCTTTTTCGCCGCTCGACAAAGGCGGTCCGGTGGGGGCTGCGGGCGCAGGTTTGGCGGGTTTATCTTCGCCGCCCAATGCTTCGGCCAGGGCCGCGGCAACCGCATCCGTGTCAACCTTGGGTTCGGCTGGCTTTGGATCGGGTTTTGGCGTTGGTTTCGGATCGGGTTTCGGGGTCGGATCAGGCGTTTCAACCGCTTCGGCCACCTGCGGCGCAGGGGGCGTTGGCCTGCGCGCAGGCGGGCGGGCCGACTGGTTCGGCGCGGCCTTGGGGGCCTCGGCAGCTTCGGTCACGATCTCGGTTGTCGCTTCTTCCGGCGCGGTCGCCTCTTGCGCTTCGTCCACGACTTTCTCGGCGGGCGCATCGGGCGTTGCGGCTTCCTGCTCGACCACATCGGGGCGTGCCTCGGGGTCGGGCTGGGCCACGGCTTCGGGGGCGACACGGTCCACCGGACGCGGCACAGCGACAGGTGCCACTTCGGGCGCAATCACGGCGACCTCTGCCGGTGGTTCGGGCAATTCGGGTGCTGCTTCGCTGACCTCTGGCACGGGTGGCGGCGTTGGTGCGGGTTGCTCTGGTACAGGATCGGGCTCTGGTGCCTCAGGCTCGATCGGTTCGGGCTGCTGGATTTCGGGCTCGGGTGTTTCTGCGGGGGCTGGTGGTGTCTCGGACTGCACCGCTTCGCTCGGCGGTTCTGCCGATTGCGACGCGGCAACAAGCGCGTCAAACTCGGCTGCCGACAGCACCGATACTTCTTGCATCTCAAAGGGTTCAGGGTCCGGCCTGAAAACGCCGCCAAACAGCAAAAAGGCGATCAGCCCCAGATGCCCTGCCCCAGAAATGTAATGCCCCGTGTGCATGGTTAACCGCCCGACGTCCCAGTGCCGTCCAGCTTTGGGCCACCCGTTTCAGTCACCAAACCGATGTTAGAAAAGCCGCCGGCGTTCAGCGCGCCCATGACTTCCATGACCATCGCATAAGGCACAGACCCGTCAGCACGCAGGAACACCCGATCACTTGCCCGCTCTGTCGCAATGGCTCGCAGCTTGGCAATCAGGTCGCCGCGCGCGGTTTCGGTCTTTTGAATCTGCACCGACCCGTCCGCCAACAGCGTAATGGTCAAAGGCTCTTCCTGCTCGGATGGCAATGCGGTCGCCGCGGTCTTCGGCAATTCGACCGGCACACCGACCGTCAGCAGCGGTGCCGCGACCATAAAGATGATCAACAACACCAGCATCACGTCCACGAAAGGCGTAATGTTGATCTCGGCCATCGGCTGCGCGCGGCCGCGACGCCGTCCGCGTCCGCCACCGCCCGATTTTTTTGCGATACCAGCCCCCATCGGTCAGCTATCCAACTGGCGGCTAAGGATGGTGGCGAATTCATCGGCGAATGCTTCGTAACCGCCAAGGATACGATCTGAATCCGCGCTCAGCTTGTTATAGAAGATCACCGCCGGAATCGCAGCCAGCAGACCAATGCCGGTCGCCAGCAGCGCCTCGGCGATGCCGGGGGCCACAACCACAAGACTGGTATTTTGCTGCGAAGCGATTTCGATAAACGAATGCATGATCCCAAAGACCGTCCCGAACAGCCCGACAAAAGGCGCTGTCGATCCGGTGGTCGCCAGGACGGGCAAGCCCTTTTGCAGCTTTTCCGCTTCCTTGGCGATGGCCACGTCCATCGACCGGTCAATGCGCGCAGTGGCACCGGGTATCAGATCACCATCCTCGCGGTGCGATCTGCGCCATTCGGTCATGCCAGCGGCAAATATCTTTTGCGCGGCCCCGTCAGGGTCCGACCCGATGGTGTCATACAACCCGTCCAAAGGTTCGCCCGACCAGAACGCCTGATCAAAAGCATCGGCCTCGGCCTTGGCCCGACGATATTGCAGCATCTTCTGCACAATGATCGACCATGACCAGAACGATGCAACGATCAAACTGATCATCACTAATTTAACGGTGAATGTCGCGCGCAGGAATAGACCCAAGAGCGAGAAATCAATCTCGCTCGCCGCCGCCAGCGTTTCTGCTTCCATCGGTTCTGCTCTTTACTAAGGGCCCCTCTCGGGGCTGTTCTGCCTCAACGGCCCTGTTTTCCAAGGCGCTATTTGGCACAAGCTTAGCCGAGTGCAATGTCGATTGCTAGGATTATGGCGTCAATCCGCGCGTCACAGAGGGATTGAGCGAAGTTTCGCTGGCAATCGGCACGGTTTCCCGCTGGCGCTGATACACACAATCGTGACTGCGGCGCGAAACAGCACCGTATCGCCGCGCCAGACCTCCTGGGCCATCTCCATGCGCGCAGGCCCGATGGACGTCGCCCATGTCCGCACCTCAAGCAGATCGTCGAAAACTGCGGGCGCGATATAGTCTGCTTCGACCCTGCGCACCGCGAAAACAACGCCATCCGCTTTCATCTCAAGCTGGTCGATCCCGATCTCGCGGACCCAATCGCTGCGCGCCCGTTCAATATAGCGCAGATAATTGGCGTAATAGACGATACCCGCCATATCGGTATCTTCGTAATAGACGCGGATCGGCAGGGTATGGGTCATTGGGGTTTGTTTAACCTCGCAAGAAGACGCAGCGCATGGGACGCATCCTGCGCAGCAGATGGCAGCACCGGATCATACGCCGCCCGCAAAAGCTCTGCTATGTCGGGGCGCAGGATGGTGGTTTGATCCGCAACAGCCAAAGGCGACCGGTCCTTGAAGGCCACATCAGACCAAAGCAGAAAGGACTGCACAATCTGGCTTAGCGCCAAGGTCTGCGCAGGCACCGAACTTAGATGTTCGTCCATGCGCAAAAACACAAAGCAGGCCTTGATCGCACCGGCCTCGTCAAACCGGAACAACCGGTACTGATTGGCATCCACCGCCTCCAGCTTCTCGACCAAAGGCCCCAAATCCGGCACCAGACGATCCAGCCCCGGCACCTCTGGCAGTTCGGCCCATTCCTTGAAGAAGAACATCATCAGATTGCTGCCCAGTTCCGGGTCCGTCTCGGCCATCTTGTGACCCGACAAAACACAAACCGCCTCCAGCGCGCCTTTGATGACAGACAGGGTCGCATCGTCCACGCCGAACACAACAGGCGAAAGGGGCCGCCCCCACCGCGCAAAGACAAAATCCCCACTGTCCCGCGTAAACAGTTTTTCGATATCTTGTGGTGTCATCACATTTTCCAAATGGTCTAAAATCCTCGCCGAAGGCTGCGCGACGTCAGCCAAACAGGTCCGCCCGTGGTTTTGGCGGTGCCATCCCCAAATGGGTCCATGCCTTTTGCGCCAGCATCCGGCCGCGCGGTGTGCGCTGGATCAAGCCCTGCTGCAACAAGAACGGCTCGATCACCTCTTCCAGCGCATCGCGTGATTCCGACAGCGCTGCCGACAGCGTTTCGATTCCGACCGGCCCGCCTTGGTAATTCTCGGCAATCAGCCGCAGATAGCGGCGGTCGGCACTGTCCAGACCCAAACGGTCCACACCCAACCGCGTCAGTGCCATATCGGCCAGTTCCTGTGTTACACGGCCGTTGCCTTCGACCACCGCGAAATCCACGACGCGGCGCAACAGACGCCCTGCGATCCGCGGCGTACCACGGGCGCGTTTGGCGATTTCGCGCGCGCCGCCCTCATCCGCCGGTGCGCCCAGCTTGCGGGCATTGCGGTCCACGATGATGAACAACTCATCCTCTGTATAGAACTCCAGCCGCGTTGGGATGCCAAAACGGTCGCGCAGCGGCGTGGTCAGCAGGCCCATCCGCGTGGTGGCCCCCACCAGCGTAAAGGGCTGCAATTCAATCCGTACGGTGCGCGCCGCGGGTCCTTCGCCAATCACCAGATCGAGCTCAAAATCTTCAAGTGCGGGGTACAGCACTTCTTCGACGGCGGGGTTCAGACGGTGGATTTCGTCGATAAACAAGACATCGCGGGCTTCAAGGTTGGTCAGGATCGCCGCCAGATCACCGGCTTTGGCCAGCACCGGCCCAGATGTCATGCGAAACCCGACACCCAATTCGCGCGCCATAATCTGTGCCAGCGTCGTCTTGCCCAAACCGGGGGGGCCGTGGAACAGCGTGTGGTCCATCGCCTCTTTGCGTTGCTTGGCGGATTGGATAAATACCTTGAGGTTCGAACGCGCCTCGGCCTGGCCCACGAATTCATCCAGCATCTGAGGCCGCAAGGCGCGGTCAAAATCCTCTGGCAGCGGATCGGGCCGCAAGGTGGGGTCGCTGTCGATCATTCAATTTCCAAAACTTTGGGGCGCTTTATGCCGATGCGGCTACTCTACCCCTTGGGGGCCAGAAGTTTCAACGCCGCGCGGATCAGGGCCGGTGTTTCCGCATCGGGGTTTTCGCCGGCGGCTTGCGCCACCGCCCCTGCGGCATCCCCCGGACCATAGCCAAGGTTGCCAAGTGCAGACAGCGCCTCCGATTGCGCCGATTGATTGGGGGCAGGTGCCGGCCTGCGCTTGGGCGCGGGGGATTCGATCACTTGCATCGCTTCAACCTCGCCGTGGGCTTCAGCCAGCGTGCCAGTCATCGCCATCACACCCGGTGCCTTGTCCTTGAGGTCAAGAACAACCCGCTGCGCAATTTTCGGGCCAACGCCTTTGGCCGCTTTGACGGCATTCCAGTCACCAAGCGCAATGGCACGGCTGACGCCATCAGGGCCAAGCGCGCCCAGAATCGCCAGCGATGCCTTGGCACCGACGCCTTGAACCGAGGTCAGCAGGCGGTGCCATTCCTTTTCAACAAGGGTCTGGAAGCCGAACAACTGCATCAAATCTTCGCGCACGACCAAGTCGGTGAACAGGGCGACTGCCTCCCCGACACCCGGAAGCGCTGCCAATGTGCGGTCTGAACAATAGACCAGATACCCGACACCGCGCACATCAATCAGCACATGATCGGGGGCGCGGTAATCAATACGGCCTGTAATCTTGCCAATCATGCGCTTGCCCTTGCGACCGCCTGGGCCAAGGTGCTGGCCCCGCCGTGATGCGCATGACAAATCGCAATCGCCAATGCATCGGCGGCATCCGGGCCTGCGATCTCGATCCCCGGCAGTTGCATACGCACCATGTGCAACACCTGCCCCTTATCCGCGTGGCCGACGCCCACGACGGTTTTCTTGACGGTGTTGGGCGCATATTCACCCACCGCCAACCCCGCCTGCGCAGGCACGAGCATCGCGATTCCGCGCGCCTGGCCCAGCTTTAGCGTGCCAGCACCGTCCTTGTTCACGAATGTTTGCTCGACCGCAGCGGATTGCGGGCGGTAGGTCACCATTATTCTGGTCAGCTGTGCATGAAGCGACAAAAGCCGCGAAGCCAGATCCGGCCCTTCGGACACACAAACCCCGTTTGCAACATGACTTATCCGGCTTCCGGCCACATCAATGACCCCCCACCCCATGTTGCGCAGCCCCGGATCAATCCCGATTACCCGTATCATGTGCTTTTTTACCTCAGTTTTTATCTTTTTCGACAATTAGCACAAAACACGAACATCCACCAAGGCCTTTTCCCATATGCCTTGAAATGGACACAATTGGCGCATTTGCCGCGCTTAACTGCGCGAAAGCGACGCTCGGACATCTGTTCACGGCAATCGCTGTGCCTTGGATTCGCCATATTTTACTACGGCTCCGGCGGATTATGCTGCCATGCAGCAAACGCAGATCACACATGCAAGTCTGGGTGTTGTGGCGTGTTTTCAAACTGCCTAGTTGCTGGGCACAACGACGCGACTACCAGTTTATTTGAAATTCAAGGATGGCTCTCATGGCTATGTTCTACACACCAACAACCAACTACGCGACGGCTTCCACAGTCAACCGCGCTTTCTCCCATCTGGGTGACATTGTTGCCAGCGTTATTGCCTGGAACGATGCACGCGTAACACGCAACGCTTTGTCTTCACTGACAGACCGCGAACTTGATGATATCGGCCTGACACGTGGCGATATCGAAAATGTCGCGCTGAACCACTTCATTCGCTAACGCGCAATGACAGACCCATGCCCCAAGGGCAGTCCATCGGACAAAAAATAGCCACGCCTACCAGACGGTAGCGTGGCTAAATTTTTTTCTAAATAGCAGATCAGGTGCGGTTAAAGCTTTGCAACATCGCCCCGCAAGACCGGACCGATCTTGTTGGCCAGCGCTTGCGTCACCGGATCCACTTGCAAAATCCAAGCACCGGCCCGCTCAATTGCCGTCCCCTCGCTCAGGGCATTGAGCCGGATCTGATATGTGCCCGGCCCGTTTGCCGACAGCATAAATGCCTTGAGCAAGACAAACAGAACCACCAGTGCCAGAATATATTTGACGGGCAGGCCTGTGTCCCGACGACGTGGCCTTGCAATGACCAGTCCGTCGTTACGAATTGTTGTATAATAACCATTCGCCAAAGCTTTGTGCTTGCGGTTCAAATTATTAACGCGCTTCCCAAATTGTTGATGTGTCTCAACCATGGTCGCCTCGTATTGCTTAAGGCCCCCACCTTTCACAAAACATACAATACAGGAAAAAAACGCCATTTTCCACAAAATCGCACCAAATGCGGCGCAAAAGCGGCTTTTATTGTGTCGATTTCTGGACCGTTAACGTTGTCCAGTCGCCAATCATCTCTCTGTTAACCAGATTGATGCCAGATCGTGCATAAACCTCAACCACGTCATCTGCTTGCTCGTTCAGGATTCCAGACAGAATCGCCATGCCGTTCGGGGCCAGCGCCTCTGCCATATCCGGGGCCAGCGCAACCAGCGGCCCTTTCAGGATATTTGCAAAGATCAGATCAAAGGGGGCCTTTGCGGCAAGATCGGGGTGATCAAACCCGGCTGCCTCTACGCAGATCAAACGATCGCTTAGCCCGTTCGCCGCAGCATTCGCCCGCGCCACGTCAACCGCAACCTCGTCGATATCGCTGGCCAACACGGGGTTCGGCCATATCCGCGCGGCAGCCATCGCCAAAACGGCAGTGCCACAGCCGATATCAGCCACGTTCTGCGCAACCATACCGCCATTGGCCAAGCGGTCCAGCGCCCGCAGGCAGCCCAATGTCGTGCCGTGATGCCCTGTCCCGAATGCCATCGCGGCCTCGATCAACAGCGGCTCACAGCCCTCGGGCACCTTGTCGGCGTCGTGGCTGCCATAAACGAAAAACCGACCCGCCTCGACGGGGGACAGTTCGCGGCGCACATGGGCCACCCAATCGGTCTCGGGCAGTTCGGAAACCACGAAATCTTTTGCGCCCATCGCAGCCGCCAGAATTGCCAAGGCAGTCTGGTCCGGGGCTTCCTCGAAATAGCCGCCCACTTCCCACAGGCCCGATCCGTCTTCCATCTCGAACACGCCAACCCCTGTTGGCTCCGGGGTCAAACTCTCCATCGCCTCGCCCAAAGCATAGGCTGGCGTGCGTCCTTCAAGGGTCGTCAGGGCTGTGAATGTGGGCATTGGTCTCTCCGCAGGTTGCTCGCGTCGCCTAAAGCAGGGGCGCGGGTCGGGTCAAGGCTTGGCTATTGGGCGGCCACGGTCTGTGGTCGCGAAAATATCGTCTCGTTGCCCGGCATGGGGTGGCGCGGGATCATCAAGGACAGGATCAGCGACACCCCCGCCATCGCCGCGGCCAGCACGAATACCGCAGCGGGCGACACCAGCCACAGCAGGCCAAGGCCGACAGGCAGGAACACCGCCGCAATATGGTTGATGGTAAAGGCAACCGCCGCAGTGGGCGCGATATCACCAGGATCGGCGATCTTCTGAAAATAGGTTTTCAAGGCCAGCGCCAGCGCAAAAAACATGTGGTCAATCACATACAGGCTCGCCGCCACGACCACACCCCAGCCCAGATAATAAACGCCGCCATAGGCCAGAAACACCATGATCAGCCCGACATATTCAAACGACAGCGTCCGCCGTTCCCCGAAAAACCCGACAGCCCGCCCCATAAGCGGCGCGAATATCATGTTGGCGATCAGGTTGACCAAATACAGCAGGGTGATTTCATGCACATCAAAGCCAAACCGTTCGACCATCATGAAGCCCGCGAACACCACGAATATCTGACGCCGCGCGCCCGACATGAACTGCAACGCATAATACAGCCAATACCGCTTGCGCAGCACCATCTTTTTGACCTGCGGATGCGGTGCCTCGAACTGCGGATAGGCAAACAGCGCGAACAAGGCGACGACCACGGTGACACTGCCGCCAATCATGTAAACGATGTTATAGGACAGCGACAGCGTGTCCCACAGCGCCATAATCGCCAGATAAGCCACCAAAGTCGCAGCAGACCCCGCCGCCATCAACCAGCCGATCATCCGCGGCGCATCTTCAATCTTGAGCCATTGCAACTGCAACGACTGGTTCACCGTCTCGTAATAATGAAACCCGATCGAGCTGAGCATGGTGATCGTCAAAATGCCGCCCATTGACGGGAACCAGGCCGTGACAGCCGTGGCCGCCCCCAGCAAAACCAGCGACACCAATCCCAGGACCTGCTCGCGCACAAAGATGATGATCGCAATCACACCAACAGCCAGAAACCCCGGAATCTCGCGCACCGTATGCAACAGCCCGATATCCGAGCCGTCAAAATTCGCGACCTCGATCACAAAGTTATTCAGCAACGCCGACCACGTATTGAACGCCACCGGCATGGCCAAAGCCATCAGGAACAACAACGCCACCGGGCGGCGCCAAAACGGTTGATGCTTGGCATCCTCAAGGGTCACAAATTGGGTCATGGCAAATCCTTTACGCCCCATTCCCAACCTTGACGAGGTCAAATCAAACGAAGGCGGTGCAATGAAATCCCGCCGCCTCTTCCAAATGGAAATAAATCCTCGCCGAAGGCATGTTTTGCCGGTCAGGCAAAACCAATAAAGACTCAGTAAAAACTTTGCGGGTCAATATCGACGGCAATCCGTACATCCCCCTTCAAACGCACCTGCCCGACCCATCTGGCCAGCGCCTCTTGCAGGGGCACCGACTTGTCTGCCTTGACCAGCAACCGCACGCGGTGACGCCCGCGCACCCGTGCAATCGGCGCGGGGGCGGGGCCGTAAACCTGCGCACCAACCGCACGCAGCGGCCCGTCCTGCCGCGCCAGTTGGTTGCCCGCATCAAACAGCGCAGCCACATCCGGCCCGCTCAGAATGATCCCCGCCATGCGCCCGTAGGGTGGCACACCGGCCTGCCGCCGCTCTGCCGCCTCGGCCTTCCAAAAGGCTTCTTCCTCGCCCGCCAGAATGGCGCGGATCACCGGATGGTCGGGCTGGTAGGTCTGCAACATCGCGGCCCCCGGTGCCTCGGCGCGTCCGGCACGCCCTGCGACCTGCCGCATCAGTTGAAAGGTACGCTCGGCGGCGCGCAGGTCCGACCCCATCAGCCCAAGATCCGCGTCAATCACCCCCACCAATGTCAGGTTCGGAAAGTTATGGCCCTTGGCGACCAGTTGCGTCCCGATGATGATGTCTGCGGCCCCCTCGGCAATGCCCGCGATCTCGGCCTTCAGGGCGCGGGCCGATCCGTACATGTCCGAACTCAGCGTGGCGACCCGTGCGTCCGGCCACAGCTCGGCGGCCTCTTCGCCCAACCGTTCGACCCCCGGCCCCACGGCGGCCAACTTGCCTTCGACCTCGCAGGACGGGCAGGCATCGGGCATCGGTTTGCTTTCGCCGCATTGATGGCAGACCAGTCGCTTGAGGAACCGGTGTTCGACCATGCGCGCATCACAATGATCGCAAGCGATCTGGTGCCCGCAGGCCCGACACAACGTCACGGGCGCATAGCCGCGGCGGTTGATGAACAACATCGCCTGCTCGCCGCGCTCCAGTCGTTTGTCGACCTCTGCACGCAAAGTCGGTGACACCCATTTGTCGCTTGGCAATCCTTCAGCGCGCATGTCGATTGCGCCCATTTCCGGCATGACGGCAGGCCCGAATCGCGAGGTCAGCTCGACCCGCGTGTATTTACCCGCCTCGGCATTGGCCCAGCTTTCCAGACTGGGCGTGGCCGAGGCCAGAACCACCTGCGCCCCGCAGATTGATGCGCGCAGCACCGCCATGTCGCGGGCATTGTACAGCACGCCTTCTTCTTGCTTATAGGAGGTGTCGTGTTCTTCATCCACGACGATCAGCCCCAGATTCTGGAACGGCAAGAACAGCGCCGACCGCGCACCGATCACCACTTGTGCCTGCCCCTGCCCGACCATGCGCCAGATGCGGCGGCGTTCGGTCATGGTGGCCCCTGAATGCCATTCGGCAGGCTTTGCGCCAAACCGTGCTTCGACCCGGTGGAGGAACTGTTCGGTCAGCGCGATCTCGGGCAGCAGCACCAGCGCCTGACGTCCGGCTTTCAGCGCGGCGGCCACGGCCTCAAGATAGACTTCGGTCTTGCCCGACCCCGTCACACCGCGCAGCAATGTCGTGCCGTATTTGCCTGAGTGGACCCCTTTGGCCAGCAGCGCCGACGCATCCGACTGATCCTGTGTCAGCTCTTTGCTGGGCAGGCTTGGGTCCATCCGCAAAAACGGCACATCGCGGGGGCTGTCCTGTTCAACCACGGCATCTTGCGCAACCAATCCCTTGATCACCGATGACGTCACCCCGGCCATCTCGGCCAGCTCCTTGAGGGTAAAGGACAGATCACCGTATTCCGCCAGGGTTTCCAGCACCCGACGCCGGGCATCTGTCATGCGGTCGGGCTCCGCCGTGCCGCGCCGGTAAATCTTGCGCATCGAGGGCGGGTCGCCCAGCCCCGGCGCGCGGGTGGCCAGCCGCAACATCGCGGGCATCGGCGTCAGCGTATAGGCGGCGGCCCTGCTCAGGAACGCGCGCAACTCCTCGCGCATGGGGGCGGCGTCCATCACGCGTATGACGGACCGGATTTTCGACAATTCGTAATCGCCCTGCCCCGCGCCCCAGACAACACCCAGAACTTTGCGCGGGCCCAGCGGCACCTCGACAAACGCCCCCAGATGGCAGCCGCCTTCGGGGGCCTTGTAATCAAGGGCGCGACCCAAGGGTTGGGTTGTCAGAACGGCGACCAAATCACCTTGGTGAAAGAATTCAGGGGATGTCACCAGCGGCTCCGGCCTTGGGTTACGGGAATTAGGGTTTCAGCAGCGCGGATCATGCGCTAAAGCGTGTGGCAACAGACATAGCCATTAGGCCACCCTATTCCAACCGGAAGGAAGCAATATGAAATTCTTTGTAGATACAGCTGAAATCGACGCGATTGCAGAACTGAACGATCTGGGCATGGTCGACGGGGTTACAACCAACCCGTCGCTGATCCTGAAATCGGGCCGTAACATTCTGGAAGTCACAAAAGAGATTTGTGATCTGGTAGACGGCCCCGTGTCGGCCGAAGTTGTCGCCCTCAAGGCAGACGACATGATCGCCGAAGGCCGCAAGCTGGCCGAGATCGCGGAAAACATCGTTGTCAAACTGCCCCTGACATGGGACGGCCTGAAGGCCTGTAAGGTTCTGTCGGGCGAAGGCAAGATGGTGAACGTGACGCTTTGCTTCTCGGCAAATCAGGCGTTGATCGCGGCCAAAGCCGGCGCGACATTCATCTCTCCGTTCATCGGTCGTTTGGATGACATCAACCTTGATGGCATGGAACTGATCCAGGATATCCGCATCATCTATGACAACTACGGTTTCGATACTGAAATTCTGGCCGCATCGATCCGCACGGTGAACCACGTTCTGGAAGCCGCGCGTATCGGTTCCGACGTGATGACCGCCCCACCAGAAGTGATCAAAAAGCTGGCCACGCACCCGCTGACCGACAAAGGTCTTGAGCAGTTCATGGCCGACTGGGCCAAGACCGGTCAGAAGATTTTGTAAAACATTCTGGCGTGCGCTGTTCTTGGGCATCGCACGCTACATGCCCGGGTCTGGCAGGAAAATCCGGCTGAATGACGGTGCGGTCTGGAGCTCCGGCTTTCTTTGGTCCCCTGATTCTGCCCTCATTCGACACCGCAATGACCCTATCAACGCCAAAGTTGCATTGGCGCACGGGGCCGAAAAACATCAATCTGCGAAAAAACCGGCGCGTTGCCGAAAGAAAAAAGCAGATTTTGGGATTCCCGCGTGTTATTGCATTAAAAAATAAAAACGAGACGAGCATGAGCAGTAGCCACAAAATCGAAGATTCCCTTCGGGAAGCGATCATTTCGCAGCCAGATGTCATCCTTGACGACAATGACGTGATGCAGGCCCTGATCGCCGCCAACGAACGTGCGATGGGCGGCAATATCGTCGATCTACGCGGAATCGCGATGGACCGGCTGGAAACACGCCTGGACCGGCTGGAAGACACCCATCGTAATGTCATCGCCGCTGCCTATGAAAATCTGGCGGGCACCAATCAAATTCACCGCGCCATTCTGCGGATGCTTGACCCTGTCGAGTTCGAAACATTCTTGCGCGATCTGGGCGGCGATGTTGCTGACATCCTGCGGGTCGATGCCGTCAGGCTGGTTCTGGAATCTGTCCAGAACGACAATGATCCGGCGGTAAAGCGACTGGGCGATGTACTGAACGTGGCTGAACCCGGCTTTATCGATGATTATCTCACCTCCGGGCGCGGCGGCAACGTGCGTCAGGTGACCCTGCGCGGCGTTCAGGACAGCCCCGCAAGCGTTTATGGCGATAACGCCGACTGGATCAGATCCGAAGCCTGCCTGAAACTGAACTTTGGCGATGGCCGCCTGCCCGGTCTGCTTATTCTGGGGTCGGAAGACCCGCATATGTTCGGGCCGCAACAAGGCACAGACCTGTTGGGCTTTTTCACCGGCGTGTTCGAGCGGGCGATGCGCCGCTGGTTGTCTTGAGCACGGGTGTAAATGCTCTTCTGATCAGCCCCGCCGCGCGGGATGCGCTGCAAACCTGGCTTGACCACCAACGTGCCCTGAAAGGTGCCGCCGAAAATACAATCACCGCCTATCAAGGCGACGTGATCGATTTTCTGGCGTTCATGACCTTGCACAAGGGCGACAGTCAGGGCTTGGGCGCATTGGCCAGGCTGACCATCTCGGACATGCGCAGCTGGATGGCCAAAACACGCGGGCCGGATGTCGGGCCGCGGTCTTTGGCGCGCAAGCTGTCATCGGTCAAAGCCTTCTATCGGTGGCTGGCCGAACGCGAGGGATTCGAGCCCACCGCCGTTCTATCGACACGGTCCCCAAAATTTTCCAAAAAGCTCCCCCGCCCCTTGGCTGTGGATGCCGCCAAAGCGATGATCGACTGCGTTGAATTGCAATCGCGCCATGCATGGGTGGCTGCGCGCGATGTGGCCGTGCTGACCCTGCTGTGGGGCTGCGGGCTGCGCATATCAGAGGCGCTTGGCCTAAAGGGCGCTGACGCACCGTTGCCGGATGTGTTACGCATTGTCGGTAAGGGCGGCAAGGAACGGGTTGTTCCGGTGTTGCCAGCCGCCAAAGACGCCGTAGACGCCTATCTGCGCGCCTGCCCCTTTCCACAGGAACGCGACGCCCCCCTGTTCAAGGCGATGCGGGGCGGCCCGTTGGCAGCGCGGGCGATTTCACAGGTAATGATGGATGCGCGGATGCAACTGGGGCTGCCCGCAACAGCGACGCCACACGCCATGCGCCATAGCTTTGCCACCCATCTGCTGGACGCGGGCGGCGATCTGCGTGCCATTCAGGAGCTGTTGGGTCACGCATCTCTGTCGACCACCCAAGCCTATACTGCGGTCGATACGGCGCGTTTGATGGAAGTCTACAACAGCGCCCATCCCAAAGCCGCCAGATAGCCCCTGCCCTTTCGTCCGGTGCCGATTTTTTGTAAAAAAATCGTGCCGGAATTTTTCAAAAATTCCGCCGCGATCCTAACGGTCGAGCTGCATAACGAAATCCTGAGCGGCCTTTGTCGGGTCTTCAAGCCCCTCTGCCACGCGGTCGCCCAGAACCTTGAGCGCGGCTTTCGCCTTTGGGGTTTCAAGCTGGGCCAGTAATTCCTGCTTCACCGATTGTTCGAACCAGTATCGCGCCTGCGACGCACGCGTGCCTTGCCAAAATCCGTTGGCGCGGCGCCATTCGATCAACTTCTGGACCTCGTCCCATGTCTCGGCCAATCCGTCTTCTTGCAGCGCAGACACCATCATCGCTTTGGGGAAACCATCAGGGTCCTGGGGCCGCTTTCGCATCAACCGCAACGCCCCTGCGTAATCCGCACATGTCCGCGAAGCTGCGGGTTTCAGATCCCCGTCGGCCTTGTTGACCACGATGATGTCCGCCATTTCCATGATCCCGCGTTTCACGCCTTGCAATTCGTCCCCCCCGGCTGGGGCCAAAAGCAGCAAGAACAGATCGGACATTTCCGCCACAACGGTTTCAGATTGTCCGACCCCCACCGTTTCAATCAACACCACATCAAAACCTGCGGCCTCGCACAGGCTGACCGCCTCACGGGTGCGGCGGGCCACGCCACCCAGATGGGTCTGGCTGGGCGACGGGCGAATAAACGCGGCCTTTTCGCGCGACAGCAGATCCATGCGGGTCTTGTCCCCCAGAATAGAGCCGCCCGACCGCGACGAGGACGGATCGATCGCCAGAACCGCCACGCGCAATCCGCGCCCGATCAGCATCATGCCAAAGCTTTCGATAAAGGTTGATTTGCCAACCCCCGGTGTGCCCGACAAACCGATCCGCAGGGCTTCGCGGTCTTTGGGCAACGCGGCCAAAAGGGCTGTGGCCTGCGCGCGGTGGTCCTCGCGGGAGGATTCGACCAGCGTGATCCCCCGTGCCAATGCCCGCCGTTCGCCTGCAATGATACCCTTGGCCAATTCATCAATATTCATGCGCCGTCCCCATGCCTTGGCCTGCATCTTTCAAGCGATGCGGCGCAAATGTCCAGACCAACGCAAGGGTTGGCGGCGCAAGCCATTTGTCCCATAAGCTGACGCATGGCCTATGACCTTCCTATTGATGATGTGATGCCGCAGGTGATTGACGCCCTGCGCGCGTCCGGCCGTGTCGTTTTGCAAGCCCCGCCCGGTGCCGGTAAAACCACGCGCGTTCCTTTGGCAATGCTGGATGCGGGCCTGACCAAGGGCAAAATCATCATGCTGGAACCCCGCCGCCTTGCCGCGCGGGCGGCTGCCGAACGGATGTCGGCCACCCTGGGGCAGGATGTCGGCCAGACGGTCGGCTTTCGCGTGCGCGGGGCATCCGCCATCAGCGCCCAGACCCGTATCGAGGTGGTGACCGAAGGCATTCTGACCCGCATGTTGCAGCAGGACCCCGATTTGCCCGGTGTCGGTGCCGTGATCTTTGACGAATTCCACGAACGGTCGCTGAACGCCGATCTCGGGCTGGCGCTGTGTCTTGAGGTGGCGGGCGCGTTGCGCGACGATCTGCTGTTGGTGGCCATGTCTGCCACCCTGGATGCAGCCCCCGTTGCGGCCTTGATGGAGGCCCCGATTGTCACCTCTGAGGGGCGCAGTTTTCCTGTGACATCGCATTGGCTGGACCGGCCGACCGGCAAACAATGGTTCGAACAGGCTGTTGCCGATCTGGTGATCCATGCGCTGCATACCTCTCCGGGGTCGGCGTTGGTGTTCCTGCCCGGCGAAGGCGAAATCCGCCGGGTCGAGGCCGCATTAAGGGACCGCATACCGTCAGACTGCACCTTGGCCCCTTTGTTTGGTGCGATGGAATTCAAGGCGCAGCGGGCCGCCATTGCGCCGGCGGAAACAGGGCGGAAGATCGTTCTTGCGACCTCGATCGCCGAGACGTCTTTAACCATCGAAGGCATCCAGATCGTCGTGGATGGTGGCAAGGCGCGGCGTGCCCGGTTTGACCCAGCATCGGGCATGTCACGGTTGGTGACGGATCGCGTCACGCGGGCCGAGGCCACCCAAAGGGCGGGTCGCGCGGGCCGAACCAGCGAAGGGGTGGCCTACAAGCTGTGGACGAAGGGAGAGGAAGGCGCGTTGGCCGCCTTTCCTCCCGCCGAGATCGAGGTTGGCGATTTGTCATCCTTTGCGCTGGAGCTTGCGATCTGGGGGGCTCAGGCCACTGATCTGGGCTTCGTCACCCCGCCCCACGAAGGCCGTCTGGCAGAGGCCCAAGCTGTGTTGCAGATGCTGGGGGCCTTGGATGGTAACGCGCGGATCACCGAACACGGGCGCGCCCTGGCAAAGCTGCCCTTGCATCCCAGACTGGCGCATATGGTGGCCAAAGGCGGGCGCAGCGCGCCGACGCTTGCTGCCATTCTGGCGGAGCGTGACCCGCTGCGCGGTGCCCCCGTTGATCTGTCGCTGCGCATGGACGCCGTTGCAGGCAAACGCACCTTGGGAGAGGTCAACCACGCCACCCTCGCCCGCATCCGCCAAGAGGCCAAGCGCCTTGCGCGGGGTCAGAAAACCGACGGGCCTGACACATTGGGCGTGCTTGCCGCGCTGGCCTATCCCGACCGTGTAGCCTTGCGCCGCAAGGGCGACAGCCCGCGTTTTGTGATGTCAGGCGGAAAGGGGGCGGTGATGCCTGATGGCGACCCGATGGCCAGCGAGCGGTTGCTGGTTGCGACCGATCTGGACGGTGACCCCCGCGAGGCGCGCATCCGTCAGGCCGTGCGCCTGTCTGACGCGGATTTACGGGCAACATTTCCCGAACAGATCGGCTGGCATGATGTTTGCATCTGGTCCCGCCGCGAAGGGCGGGTTCTGACGCGGCAACAAGAACGGTTCGGTGCCTTGGTGCTGGATGATCGTGCGTGGTCAGACGCCAGCCCCGATGAAATCGCGCTGGCGATGCTGGACGGTGTGCGGCAGCTTGGGTTAATGCCCGGTAAGGCCGCGAAACTGTTCCTTGCCCGTGCCCGGTTGATGGGCAGCGATTTCCCCGATTTCTCAGAGGCGCATCTGATGGCGACGCTGGAGGACTGGCTGCTGCCGCATCTGACCAATGTCCGCAGCACCGGCGACTGGAAGGGGTTTGATCTGCATCCGGCGCTTGTGGCGCGGCTGTCGTGGGATGAACAACAAATGCTGGACAAGGCAGCACCGGCGCATTTCACCACCCCTCTGGGGCGCAAGCTGGCAATTGATTATGACGGCGCGCAGCCGCAGATATCGTTGCGCCTGCAAGAGGTGTTCGGTGTCACCCGCCACCCGATGATCGCCGGCCAACCGCTGCAAATCACCTTGCTGTCCCCCGCCCAGCGCCCGGTTCAGGTGACCACGGATCTGCCGGGGTTCTGGACAGGATCATACGCCGATGTCCGCAAAGACATGCGCGCCCGCTATCCGCGCCACCCGTGGCCCGAAGACCCGACACAAGCCGACCCGACCTTGCGGGCGAAACCGCGTGGAACCTGAAATGCTGTTTGTTTAAACCAAGGAACGGTTTGGGTTTTTGCCCAGATTGTTAACCAAGACGGGCCGCCCTTTACAGGCGGCCCGAAGATATGGTGACATTGACCTAGCGGTCGATCATGCGGCTTATGTGTTTAAACAGCTGGCTTAAACGTCAGTGCGACGCCGTTGATGCAGTGCCGCTGGCCTGTCGGTTTTGGCCCGTCATCGAACACATGGCCCAGATGCCCGCCGCAGCGGTCGCAATGCACCTCGGTGCGCACTGAAAACAGGCGGCGGTCTTCCATCGTGGCAACGGCATTTTCCAATGGTGCATAGAAGCTGGGCCAGCCGGTTCCACTGTCGAATTTTGTCTCGGAGCTGTAGACAGGTTGGTCGCAGCCTTTGCATTGAAATGTCCCAGCGCGTTTTTCGTCGTTCAGAGGGCTGGAAAAAGCCCGCTCCGTCCCCGCTTCGCGAAGCACGTCGTAAGCAGCAGGGTCCAGGCGCGCACGCCATTGTTCGGGGGTAAAGCTCACCTCGAAATCACCTTTTGCCACGTTAGCCGCCTGCGCGGCCCCGACGAAAGCAAACGGAGATGCAGCCGCAACAACACTGCCAAACTTTATAAAATTCCTACGTTTCATGGGAGGCCCCTTTCGACTGGATCATTCTTGGAAGAATTGAGCTGCCGAACGCCCTGAATATCAGGGTCGTTCAGCAGATACTCGTTACCATGCGCCATGCGCTTACACTGATTAAACTTACTCAAGCGGCAAAGAGTTCCGTTATACTTAAAACTCATTAACGTTGCACCGGTCTGAACCCGCTTTCCCACCGATCGATGCCCCCGTTTGCAGGCGGCACAGATACGATCGAAAACACCACGTTGCAGCATCCATGAACGCCAAACATGCTGCCGCTTCTTTATTCACAAAGTTGGATGACAAAGCGTTGCCACGGCTGACCAAAAAACAAACAGTTTTATCCGCATTGTCTGGATGGCCGCCAGGTCGCCCATCCCCGCCAACAATCATTTCCTGACATCAGGCCATCACAGCGTTGTCATGGGCCCCGCGGCCAAGACATCACCCGTTGGCCCGCCCGTCGGTGAGCCGCCCAAAGGTTCATCCGTGATCGCCAATGTAAACTGCGCCGCCTGACTGCGTAGCGCGGCCGGCACCAAAATGCGCGCGGTTTCACTGTCAGGCAACACCCCAAGCGAAATAGGGGCCTGTCCGGGCAGAATGGCCCACAGTTCCAACGATCTATCCGCCCGGGCCTCGCCTGCGATCCGCCGCAGCGCAATTTCATGGCTTACCGGTTCAATCACGGCCAAAACTTGCAAGGGGCCTGTGTCGCTCACCAATTGCGCGGCCAGAACTGCCGGTTGTTGGTTCGGTTGCGTATTGATCGTCAACAGCTGAACGCCCAGATAGCCCGCAAACAGAAGGGCAGCCACACTGATCCCCTGCCAGAGCCACACCCGCTCAAGGATGGAAACCCGCTTGGCCGGGAACACCTGCGCAAGCATCCGCTGTTTCAACCTTGCAGGCGGGGCAACCGGATCAATGCTATCGGCCATCGCCGCCAGACGCTCTTGCCAGAACACGACATGGGCGGCAAAGGTCGGGTCCGTGGCCATCCGCCGACGTCCCGCAGTCCGATCATCATCCGAGGCAAGCCCCAATACCAGCTCTGCGGCATGAATGTCGTCATTGTCGGGAAACTCTGTTTGATCGGTCATTGGCTCATACACTCCCGCAGGGCGATTAATCCTCGGCGCAGCCATGTGCGCATTGTGTTCAGCGGCACGCCAAAACGGTCCGCAAGATCGGCATAGGTTTCACCATCCAGATAAGCGCCCCGAATGGCATTGCCGCGGTCTTGCTCAAGCGTGTCGAGGCAGCCTGACAGACGCAGCGCCTCTGACGATGCGACGGCGGCTTGTTCGGGGTTGGGACCGGGGGCAACCAGTTCAAAACCGGGGGTATCAATATCCTGATGGCCCTTTTTGCGTGCCCTTAGCCGATCGATGGCCGTGTTGCGCGCAATCGTGATCAGCCATGTCATCGGGCTTAACCCGTTGGCATTATACCGGTCTGCGTTTTTCCAAATCTTTACAAAAGTATCCTGCATCGCATCCTCTGCTGCAGCGCGCTTGTTCAACACACGCAGGCATACCCCAAAAAGTTTCGCGGAAACACGATCATAAAGCTGCTCAAACGCCGCGCGATCCCGAAGTGCTACCCGCGCGATAAGGTTTTCAATTTCGTTCCGGTCCATGTGCACGGGTCCGTTCTCCAATAGATCGAAAGGATACTAAAGCGTAATCAACTAACTAAAGTTTGGCATGGATTTTTCCAATGAAAATACTGTCAGCCAGTTTGATACCATGGTCATGCGGTGCAACCTAATTTCTATTGCGGCTGTCTTACAAATAGGGTCGATATTGGCAGATGCTTACCCTCAAGCGAAACACCACCCATGAAAGGCCCTTGATATGACCCATTTGCGTTCGTCCTATGACGTGGTGATTGTGGGCGGTGCGATATTTGGATCATCCCTTGCGTGGTGGCTGACGCAGACTTCGGGCTTTGACGGGACCGTTCTGGTGATTGAACGTGACCCCACATATCAATTCGCGTCAACAAGCCACACGAACAGTTGCATCCGGCAACAGTTCAGTTCTGCGATCAACATCAAGGTGTCGCAATTCGGCGCAAAGTTCATCAAGAACTTCCGCGCCTTCATGGGCAACGATCCGGAGGTACCGCATCTTGCGCTGCAAAGCTTTGGCTACATGTATCTTGCCGATGATCCCGAGTTCGCCCAGACCCTTTTGCGCAACCAGCAAATACAGGCGTCTCTTGGCGCAGGCACAAAACATCTAACCCGTGACGAGATTGCCGCCGCCTATCCGTTCTATCAGCTGGACGATATTCTGGCGGGCAACCACAACCTGATCGACGAAGGCTATTTCGACGGCGGCACGATGTTTGACTGGTTCAAACGAAAGGCCAAACGCGGCGGGGTGGCGTTTATCCATGACGAGGTCGTCGCGATGACCAAATCACCCGACGGCAAATCGGTCACATCCGTCACGCTGAAATCCGGCAGCATTGTTGCCTGCGGCACCGTGGTGAACGCATCAGGCCCCCGCGCCCTTGCCACTGCGCAGATGGCAGGGGTTTCCCTGCCCGTTGAGCCGCGCAAACGCTATACCTTTGTCTTTGATGCCGCCGACCCGTTGGACCGTGATCTGCCACTGACGATTGACCCGTCCGGCATCCATGTTCGCAGCGAGGGCAAATATTACATGGCAGGATCGCCGCCTGACGATGATCCGGCCGTTGCCTATGACGATTTCGGGTTTGATCACAGCCTGTGGGAAAACAAGGTCTGGCCAGCCGTTGCCACCCGCATACCCCAGTTTGAACGGGTCAAGGTGATCAATGAATGGGTCGGGCATTATGCCTATAATACACTGGACCAGAACGCGATTCTGGGGGCCCATAACGAGGTCGGGAATTTCATATTCATGAACGGCTTTTCCGGGCATGGCTTGCAACAATCCCCTGCGATCGGGCGCGGGATTGCTGAACTGATTGCCTATGGGGAATATCGCAGCCTCGATTTGACGCCTTTTGATTACGCCCGGATAGAGTCACAAAGCAAGATGATCGAACAGGCCATCATCTAAAGAAAAACAAGGAGACGACGAATGTTGAAGAAATTGGTTTTGACCGGCGCTGCGGGGCGTCTTGGGTCTTATCTGCGCGAACCTTTGTCGAAGATGTGCGAGGAGTTGATCAGCACCGATATCGCGGATGATATCGGCACCTTGTACCCGAACGAACGTTTCGCCCAAGCCGACATCGCGGTCTACGACCAGATTGCGCCGCTTTTGGAAGGCGCTGATATGGTTGTCCATTTCGGTGCCATCGTGGATGAAAAACCGTTCGAAGAATTGCTGGGCCCGAATTTTGTCGGCTCCTATAACATCTGGGAAGCCGCCTATCGGCACGGGTTGCAGCGCGTTGTTTACGCGTCGTCGATCCATGCGGTCGGGATGCATAAAAAGGCGGATTTCATCGGCATTGATGCGCCCCACAAGCCCGATACGTTCTACGGTCTGGCCAAATGTTTCAGCGAAGACCTTGCCAGCATGTATTGGGACAAGCGCGGCCTAGAGGCGGTTTGCCTGCGCATCCTGAGCTGCGCACAGGTCAATAACCCGCGCGCCTTGGGGTCTTGGCTGTCTTATGATGACCTGATCCAGCTTGTTACCCGCGCCATCGACACGCCGTCGGTCGGGTTCAGCGTGGTTTACGGTGTGTCAAACAACGACCGCGCACCGGTCGACAATGCCAAAGCCTCGTTTCTGGGGTACCGCCCCAAAGACAACGCCGAACAATTCGCCGAGACCATTCTGGCGAATGCAGCACCGGCAGACCTGAAAGACCCCGGCGAAATGTGCCACGGCGGGCCGTTTGCATCTGTCGATCTGGGGCAAAGCGGTGTCGCGTCGATGAACATCGTCAACGATAAAAAGAAGACCTGAAACGGGTCAGCGGCGGTGGTTCGGTTTTTTGCCCTGATCCACCGCTGAACCACTCCACATGCAGTTAGTCAGCCAGTTCCTGCCAGCGATGGCAGGCGACCTTGTGTTCGATGCCTGCGGCTTCCAACGTCGGTTCCTCCACGCGGCACCGGTCAATCGCCACGGGGCAGCGGGTTTGAAACTTGCAGCCTGGCGGCGGGTTGGTGGGCGACGGGATTTCCCCCTCAAGCTTTTGCGCCTTGCCCCGGTCATCGGGGTCCAGCGACGGGATCGCCGACAGCAATGCCTTGGTATAGGGATGGCGCGGCCCCGAAAACAGCGTGCGCGTCGGCGCGGTTTCGACAATGCGACCCAGATACATGACGGCCACATGATCGCAGACATGCGCGACGACGCTTAGGTCGTGGCTGATGAACAGGAATGTCAGCCCCATATCCTGCTGGATCGCCTTGAGCAGGTTCAAAACATCCGCCTGAATGGACACATCCAACGCCGCGACGCTTTCATCGGCCACGATAAACTTGGGACCGGACACCAGGGCGCGCGCGATGGAAATACGCTGGCGCTGACCACCTGAAAACGCATGGGGAAACCGGCGCAGGTGTTCGACGTTCAACCGGCATTTGGCGGCGATTTCGCGAACCCGCGCGTCGGTCTCAGCGCGGTTGCGGGTCAGGCCCATCACCTCGAGCGGTTCGGCGATGATGTCGCGCACGGTCATGCGGGGGCTGAGCGCGGCATAGGGATCCTGAAAGATCAGTTGTGCGCGTTTGCGGTAGTCTTTCAGCTCTTTCTTGCCGAGCTTTTTGAGCGAATAGGCGACTTCGCCATCGTCAAACACCACGTCGCCCCGGCTGATCGGTGCCGCGCGCAGCATGGCGCGGCCCAATGTTGTCTTGCCGGAACCGGATTCGCCAACCAGCCCGAAAAAGCTGCCCGGCGCGATTTCGATATCGACGTTTTCGACGGCACCGACATAGGGTTTCGGGCCGATCAATTTGCCACGCAAGGCATAGTGGACCGACAGGCCCTTGGCTGCGATCAAGGGTTTGTTGGTCATGTCGTCCCCTCTTGCGGATCATAGAGATGGCAGGCGGCAAAGTGATCCGCATCGACGTTGTGAAACGCGGGCACCTGCGCGGCACAGCGCGGGCCGATCACCTCTTGGCAGCGGGTGTGATAGACGCAGCCCGAAGGGCGTTCCAACGGCGAGGGAATATCGCCGGGGATAGGCGTGAGCGGTGCGTCAATATCATCAAGTGTTGGCAAGGCAGCCAGCAGCCCGCGGGTGTAGGGATGCGCAGGTTTGCGGATCACATCCCGCACGGTGCCCTGTTCGACCAAACGGCCCAGATACATCACCGCCACCTTGTCAGCGGTCTGCGCAATCACCCCCAGATCATGGGTGATAAAGACGATCCCCATGCCAAATTCTGACACGAGGTCCTTCATCAGGTCAATGACCTGCGCCTGAATGGTCACGTCCAGCGCCGTTGTGGGTTCGTCCGCGATCAGCAGCTTGGGCTTGGTCGACAGTGCCATCGCGATCATCGCGCGCTGCCGCATCCCGCCGGACAGTTCGAACGCATATTGACCAAAGCGTGTGGAAGGGTCGGAAATGCCAACGCGGTCCAGCATCTCGATCGACACCTCCTTGGCCTGCGCCTTGGAGAAATTCGTGTGGATCAAAAGCTGTTCCACCATCTGGTCCCCGATAGAGATCGCAGGCGCGAAACTGGCCATCGGTTCCTGAAAGATCAGCGATATCGCCCCGCCGCGCACGATCTTCATCTCGCGGTCGGTTTTCAACGACAACACATCCACCGGGCCGTCATCCAGATGCAAGGTGATCTTGCTGTCGGGGCCATAGACCGCATTGCCGGGGTTCAGCTTCATCAGCGACTTGGCGGTCACGGATTTACCCGACCCGCTTTCGCCGACCAGCCCCATGACCTCGCCCGCCTCAAGGCTGAAGGACACGTTATCGACAGCGGTGATGCGGCCTTCGTCTGTGTCGAATTGCAAGGTCAGGTTTTCAACGTCGATCAGTCGGCTCATTTCTTGGTATCCCCATACGGATCAGCCGCATCGCGCAACCCGTCCCCCACAAACACAAATGCCATCACAAGGATGATGAAAAACACCACCGGAATGAAATACCATTGATAATTCAGCAAAACATCGGCGCTGGTGACGTTTTGCAACATGACACCCAGCGAATTGACAGGGTCCTTGAGGCCAAGCCCGATAAAGCTGAGCGCGGTTTCGGACAGCACCATATACGGAAAGGAAATGACCAGATCGACGATGATGTAGCTGGTAAAACTGGGCAGCAGATGTTTGCGGATGACATGCCCGCTGGAGGCCCCGCAGAGCCGCGCGGCCAGCACATATTCCTGATTACGTTCGGTCAGGATGTGGGTGCGTACGCGCCGCGCCAATGTGGGCCAGCCGATAAAGCCCAAGATGATCGAGATGAAGAAAAACCTTTCCTCCGCGCTCCAGGTGTCGGGGATAAAGGCGGCCAGCGCCATGAACAGCGGGATCGCCGGAATGGTACGCACGGCATCGGTCGCCATTTGAATGACGGAATCCGCCCAGCCCCCATAGAACCCCGATATGCCCCCGATCACCAAGGCAAGCACAAAGGCGATCAGCACCCCGATGGTCCCCACCGCAAGCGATGTGTTGATGGCATGGAACGTGCGCGAAAAGATGTCCTTGCCGGTTGAATCGGTCCCGAACAGGTGGATGTACCCTTCGTCCACGCCAAACAGATGGGTGTTGAAGGTCATGAAGAACAAGGAATATTCGGACCCTTCGACAAAGAATTTCAGGTAATGCCGTTTGTCTTTGTTGACGGTCGTGACCCACCTGAAGTTCGTTTTGATCGATCGCTCACGCTCTAACGCGTAAATGAACGGCCGGAACGAACATCCGTTGTCATCGCAGAAATGCGGGACGGTGGGGGCACCGTTCAGATAGTCTTTGTCGCGGCCCGCGATGGTCGGGTCATAAGGCGTTAGGAACGGCGCAAATATCCCCGACAGGATCAACACCACCAACACCCAAGCCGCGACCATCGCCGCTTTTTGTTTCTTGAAACGGGTCCAGATCAATTGCCCTTGGGACGCCGTAAAATAGGCATCCTTGGCGGTTTGGTCGATCGCGGCGTCATAGCTATTGGTATCTGCCATTTTCATTACCCCAATATGCTGCGGCGGATGCGCGGATCGACCAAGGCCAACACGATGTCCGTGATAAAGTTGATGGCCACGATGCTGCCCGTCAGGAAAAAGATGATCGCGCCTGCAAGCTGTTGATCGTTCGATCGCGCCAATGCCTCGATCAGCAGCGACCCCGCCTCGGTCAGGGTCAGGATCAGGGCCACGATGGGCAGTTCGTTAAAGATGCGGTTCAAGTCGAACCCCAGCGAATTGATGATCGGGCTTAGCGCGTGGCGTGCAGGGTAGCGCAGCAACAAGCGGCGGCCCGACACCCCGCGCGCCGCAGCGGCGGTGACATAAAGCTTGCTGATCTCGTCCGACATCAGCGCGCGCACCGTCTGGATCGCGAATGCCGTGGCCGACCAGCCAAGGATAAAGACCGGCAGCCAGACGTGGCTCAGGAAATCCCTGACCTTGGCGGCGTCCCACGGTGCATCGCGGTACTGGGGTGAAAACAGCCCCGTCAAACTGTCGCCGAACATCACCGTTGAAAACAACATGATCATCAGCGCCAGCAAGAAGTTCGGCAATGCCAGACCCAGATAGCTGACCAGACGCAGCCCGTTGTTTAGAAACGGGTTGCGCGATGTGGCGGCGATGATCCCAACAGGGATCGCGATGATATAGGCCAGCAAAAGGGAGCCAAGGCAGATGCCGATGCTCAACCAGACCTTCTGACCCAAGAGTTGATTGATGTTCAGGCGCAAGATGCAACTGTCGCCAAATTCGCCTTGGAAAGCGTTGAATATCCAGCCGGTCCAACGTTCCAGAAAGGGGCGGTCCAGACCAAGGCGCACGCGCTCTGCCTCGATGTCAGCGATCGAAATCTGCGCGCCCTGGCTGTTTTTGAACGCCAGATAGCGTTCTGCACAATCGCCCGGGACCATTTCCATCAGGGAAAAAACGATAAAGGACACAAGGCACAGCGTGATAAACGCAAGCACCAAGCGGATGAACGCAAACCTTAAAAATTGCACCATGAATGTTTTTGCCCCGCAGCAGATGACGACCCATTTGGGTTCGCTGTTATAAAGGTTGCGGGCCAACAACGCTGGCCCGCAACCCGGTTCATTTCAACAAGCGATGATTACTCGTCAAAGAACCACTGCGACGGACGGTAAGGGTAGGTCCGGTAATAGGCATAGGACGCTGTCTTGAACTCGGGGAAGTTCTTGAGCGCATTGGAGTGGTAGATCGGCTTTTGCTCTTTCACCGTACCGATGAAGAGCAGGTTGCCGGTCATTGCCTCGACCAGTTTCAGACCCAAGGCATCCGATTCAGGGGTGCCAACGGGCGTTGCCTGAAACGCTTTGACGTCTTCCATCATCTGCTTGGCATAGGCGGGCGGCTCAACACCGGATGCGCCATTTGAGTCAACATATTCGCCCCACAGCATCGCCGTGCGCATGTTGAAATAGTTGTCATAGGGCGGAATAAAGATTTCCGCGTTCCCCAAGACAACGGCCAAAGGTACCGATTTCTCCCAAAGCGTCACATCCAGCTGGTTGGACGATTGCGAGGACCGGTATTCATCCGATGTCACTTCCTTGACCGTGTTGTTGACCCCCACATCGCGCCAGCTTTGGCCGACAAGTTCAACAATCTTGATCGATATCCCTTGCGTTGCGACTTGCAGGTTCAGGATCAAAGGATCGCCATTTGGCAATTCGCGCATACCGTCGCCGTCAACATCGACAACGCCGATTTCATCCAGCAGCGATTTTGCCATTTCAGGATCGAACTGCGCGTAATGCTGTTCCCATTCCGGTGTGACAAAGCCGGGCGTGGGCGAAAAGCCGACATATTGCTGCGGCGTACCCAGACCGAACATCGCGACTTCGTTGATTTCGTCGCGGTTCATTGCCACAGACATGGCCTGACGGAACTTCAGATCGCCGAACACCTTGCGTTTTTCCAGATCTTCAGACGTCACGTTGAACGCAAAAGTCGGCATGGTGATGTCGGGTTTCAGATCGACGGTAAAGCCGGCTTTCTCTTGGTTTTCCATCAACAGCGGGACGTAGTCGATTTGCAAAGCCTGCGCTTTATAATCCACTTCGCCGTTCACTAGCTTGAGCAGACGCACTTCGCTTTCGCCGACAAAGATTTCGTCCATTTCGTTGATATAGGGCAGTTGATGGCCGGCTGTATCGACCATGTAGTAATAGGGGTTCGCCACGAATTGACGGCCCTCGGTCGTCTCGGAAATCACGATGTGGCTTTCCAATGTCGGTGCTGCATCCAGCGGCAGGTTTGCGACCTTGTCGGGATGTGCCAGCATCGGTGTTGGCGTGTCCATCCAGTCAGAGCTGCCGTAATAGGCTTTGATCAGGTCATAGCCGCCTTCAAACCCAAGCGATTGTGCCAATGTATCGGCGTCGGGGTTGATGGCCGGGTGATACTGGCCAAGGAAATGCTTGGGCTGAAAGCCTTGGGCATAGTGGTTGGCGAAATGGGCCAGAAACCCGGGCTTGGGCGATGGCATGGTGAAACGCACCGTCAGCGGGTCAATGACCTCGACCTTCATCGGCTCGCCACCGGCAAGAACGTAATCCTTGGGGCTTTCGATCACCTTGGGATCAAGCGCAAGGTTCTCGTACCAGAACGCGACATCCTCGGCACCAAAGGGCTGGCCGTCGGACCATTTATGGCCTGCGCGCAGGACAAATGTCAGCTGGGTATAGTCGTCATTCCATGACCAGCTTTTTGCGACGTTGGGCACGATGGTGGTCAGGTCATCGGCATAGCGCACCAGATTGACGTGGCGCACCGACATAAAGTCGGATGTGCCCGCCTCGGTCGCGTTGGACAGGGCATTGAACGTCCCGCCATAGCTGCCGATCATGTCATAGGGGGCGACGACCAAAGGCTCGGACGGCAAACGGTCGGCCAGTGCGGGCATTTCGGGGTTGCCGCGAATGCGGCCGTTCAGGGCGGCGATATCCGGGTTCTCGGACATCTCGAGGGTGCAATCGGCCAGGCCTTGAAATTCGGCCAGTTCATATTGCTGCGGAAATGCGCCAGCGGCGACGCCCATCGGATCGGAAACGGTGACAGCCGGACAGGCCGCCATCGCAGCACCCGCCATAAGCGTCATCGCCGCGCTGGATAAAAGTACCTTCTTCATTCGTCTCTCCTTGTTGGTCGTGATGTGCGTATCCTTTTCCGGACCGCTGGGCTTTGTGCCCTTTTGCGCCTGCAATGCGTTTGCCGCATTATGTTGGTTTTATGGGTTGGATGTAAAAACGGTGTGACACGGTCCTTCGGCAACGCACCCCGTTTTTGTGCATCGGTGTAAGATTATCTTTGGATTTGAAAGAAATGCCCTGGCATTAGGCATAAACGATATAAAACGAAGCGTTTGGACGGACAGGAGCCCATGCCAAACGATTTGGCCGTGGCGCTTCACGGCAGTCGTTAATTGTCTTGGATTTGCATTGGTCGATGCCACATCTAAGGGCGCGCACAATGTTTTTGGCATGAAAAATTCCCAGCAGATACCCAGAGTAGCGGCTATTCTATGGCACCTGTCAACAATTTCCATTCAGGCCAAAGTGTTGTCGATTGGCGCAAGAGACCGTTTAACCGCGCAAAAATCGTCTATTTTCAGCCCAAAACCGGCATGTCCGGCCCATTCCCCCCACCCCGAAAGCAGGTTGCTTTCCCCCGATGCCGCCTTTGGCGCATGGGGTTCACCCAACAGTCAGCCGCTTTCTAAATCACTCGTTTTATACCGTTTTTGAACGCGCGGCCCTGCGTCTGTGATCGTGGCCAGTGACAATGTGTGGTCCATGTTCTTCATCCAGTGCTGCAACATCAACCGGGTCATCCGGTACAGTTCCGCCGCGAATTCGGGTTTATGTGCGACGTTCTCGGCCTCTCCGTCGCCGTGATGGTCATAGAGGATCGGCGGCAGATCGGCCGCGAACGTAACAAGGGTAAAACGGTCTTCGCGCAGGATCGACAAAGATGACTCACTTGGCCCCGTCCCCAAGGATTGCTCCCACAGGGTTGGGGTTTCGGGTTCTGAAAAGTCGAGTTCCGAAAACGAATAGCGCCGCCAATCGGCGGGTGTCTTTCCCGCCAACAACGGCAACAGCGATCTGCCATCCATGGAATTGGGAATATCTTGGCCCACCCAATCGAGGATCGTGGGCGTGATGTCTATCGTCTCGACCGGGGTTGTCACGACAGCACCGGCACGATCCGCATTGCCCGGCTGGCGGATGATCAAGGGCGTATGAAAGGCCGCGTCATGCGGGGTGAATTTGCTCCAGCAATGACGGTCGCCCAACATTTCACCGTGATCTGCGGTGACGATCAGCAAGGTGTCTTCATATTGGCCGCTGTCTTTCAGAAACTGCACCACCCGCCCGATATGCGCATCCACTTCGGTGATCAGCCCGAAATAAATCGCGCGCAAGGTTTGGATGTTTTCGTCGGAAGGGTCCAGATCGGGAAAGCCCACGACATTCCCCGCCGGTGTTTTCTGCGCAATCGTCGGGTCAAAGAACGGGTGCTGCGCGATTTCGGTTGCAGGATCGGCGTGACGTATGGGCAAAGGGATACTGCCAGCGTCGTACATGTCGTTATAGGGTGCAGGAGCCACGAGCGGCGGATGGGGCCGGATATAGGTCAGATGCGCGAACCAGTCCTGATCGTGATAGGCGGGCATGGTCGCAAGAAACCGGTCGGTCAGAAACGCAGTGTCACTGTCGGCATGGGAATAAAGCGCCGGATCATTGATCCTCGGCACCCCGCCCGTCGGCGAAACAGGCCGAAACACGTCTTGATAGGTGTCGAATTCATAACCCTGCGCCATCAAATGCGACCGCCACGGGTACGACATTTCAAACCGCATTTCGACGGCTTCCTGAAACCCGTTCATCGGGTATTCATAGCTGTGCATCGCCGGATCATTGGCGGGAAATACGCGCGGGTCTTGCGAGGTATCCGTGTACCCGAACAGCATCGGAACATAGCCCGATTTTCGCATTTCGGTTGCGACATTGGGCACGTCATGGCGCAGCGGCGTGCCATTGCGCACCGACCGGTGGTTCATCGCATATTGCCCCGTCAACAAAGAGGCCCGCGAAGGCCCACAGGGCGACACGACCGAAAAATGGCGCTGAAAGGTCACCGCATCCGCCATCAGCGCGCGCAGGTTGGGGATGTCGATATGGTCTGCCATCGGGCCAAACACACAATCGGCGCGCAATTGGTCGATAACGATAAACAGAACGTTTTTGGTGCTGCCCATGACGCCACTCCCTTTTGATCCGGTTGCCCCATTAGCCTTAAAAAGCGTGCCGGTGGAAAGAGTGTTTCTTTGACAATGGGTTCGGGCAGATCGGCTGCGGCATGCGCGGCTTGCCAAGTCGGTATTTTCTGTAAATGTTCGTCAAACGGAACCGATCACGGCCCGCCCCCTCCTGCGCCCAGCCCCGAAAGACCCAGATGTCGCCCTTCATTATTGCAATCATCCTGTCGGCGGCCATACTTCATGCGGTCTGGAATGCCATCGTAAAGACAGCCGCCGACCGGACAACCACCCTTGGCCTTGTGGCACTAGGGCACGTCATTCCGGGGCTGGTGATGGTGCTTTTACTGCCCCTGCCAAATCTGCAAAGCGCGCCCTATATCGCGATGTCTACGATCGTGCATTTCGGATATTTCTACCTGCTGGGGCGTGCCTACCAACATGGCGATCTAAGCGTCGTCTACCCGATTGCACGCGGGATCGTGCCGGTGCTTGTGTCGCTTTGGGCATATCTTTTGCTGGGCGAAGTCCTGTCCTGGGCCGTTTTGGCCGGGATCGGGCTGATCGCCGCCGGAATTATCCTCAGCAATTGGGTCGCTCTGCGGTCAGGCATTGGCAAGACGGCCCTGCTTTTTTCACTGGGGACGGGGTTCTTTATCTCGGTCTATTCGCTCGTTGACGGTGTCGGCGTCCGGATTTCAGGCAACACCCTGAGCTATTGGGCGTGGGGCGCATTTTTGCATCTGTTCATTGCGGGCTTTATCGGATGGCGCAAACGCGACACGCTGGCCCGGCTGCCGATGAAGGTCTGGCTTGTGGGCATTGCAGGCGGCATGGTTTCGATCACCGCCTATGGTCTGGTGCTTTACGCCAAAAACTTTGCGCCTTTGGGGGCCGTTTCAGCGCTGCGTGAAACATCCGTTATTTTCGCAACGCTTATCGGCTTCATCATCCTGAAAGAGGGCAATTGGAAACGCCGTTTAGGCGCTGCCGTTCTCATGACAATCGGCATCATCGTGATCGGGCTGAATGCCTGACGGGCAGCACTGAAAGCCGGCGGCGGCTTGCCCGATACATCGGGGTCTTGTCCGGCAAATCGCGGCATTGTTTCAGAGAGCGTGCTGCCCCCTCAAACAACCCGCCCCCATAGATCATACTCGCCCGCTTCCTCGACCTCGACCGTGACGATGTCGCCCACCGACAACCCCTCAAAGCCTTCGTCGATGAACAGGTTCCCGTCGATCTCGGGCGCGTCGGCCTTGGTACGGCAGGTTGCAGCATCGCCGTCGATCTCGTCGATGATCACATCCATGCGGCGACCGACCTTGGCCTCCAGCTTGGCCTCGGAAATCGCCTGCGCTTTCTCCATAAACCGGTTCCAGCGGTCTTGTTTGACCTCATCGGCCACGTGATCCGGCAACGCATTTGACCGCGCACCATCGACGTTTTCATATTGGAAACACCCCACGCGGTCCAACTGCGCCTCGTCCAGCCAATCCAGCAGGGTCTGGAATTCGGCCTCCGTCTCGCCGGGATAGCCCACGATAAAGGTCGAGCGCAGGGTGATATCGGGACAGGTGTCGCGCCAGGCGGCGATTTCGTCGAGCGTTTTGGCAGCCGCAGCAGGGCGCGCCATCCGTTTTAGAACATCAGGATGCGCGTGCTGGAAGGGGATATCCAGATAGGGCAGCACCAGCCCTTCGGCCATCAGCGGGATCAGGTTGCGCACATGCGGATAGGGATAGACGTAGTGCAGCCGCACCCACGCGCCAAGCGAGCCCAGATCACGCGCCAGATCGGTGATATGGGCGCGGTGGCCGCGATCTTCGGCATGTTTGATATCAACCCCGTAAGCCGAGGTATCCTGCGAGATCACCAACAGTTCTTTCACGCCGCTTTGCACCAGCTTTTCAGCCTCGCGCATGATCGCATGGGCGGGGCGCGATTGCAGGCGGCCGCGCATGTCGGGGATAATGCAGAACTTGCACTTGTGGTTACAGCCTTCGGAGATTTTCAGATAGCTGTAGTGGCGCGGCGTCAGGCTGACGGCTTGGGCGGGCAGCAGGTCAATGAACGGGTCTGGCGACGGCGGCACGGCGGCGTGCACGGCATCCAGCACCTGTTCGTATTGATGCGGGCCGGTGACGGCCAGAATGCGCGGATGGTGTTCGCGGATGTAATCGGGTTCGGCACCCAGACACCCCGTCACAATCACGCGGCCATTTTCCTTGAGCGCCTCGCCAATCGCCTCGAGGCTCTCGGCCTTGGCAGAATCAAGGAAGCCGCAGGTGTTCACGATCACCGCGTCGGCACCGGCATAATCTGGCGACACGCCATAGCCTTCGGCGCGCAGACGGGTCAAAATCCGTTCGGAATCGACCAAAGCCTTGGGGCAGCCAAGCGATACCATGCCAATGGTTGGCTGGCCGGGGCGGGACGGGTTGCTGATTTTTGCTTTGGGGGCAAGATCAGGGCGTAGATTGGGTGGGTTTGTGCTCATGAAATGCGCTATAAGCCATGCAAAGGGTCTGGGAAAGACCCCGTAACGGGCAAGGAGACGGGCAATGAAATGGATTATCAGAATTTTCGGGGTGCTGCTGCTGATCATAGCCGTTGCAATCGGGTCCTTGTTTCTGCTGCCCGCAGACCGGATCGCGCGGATTGCGGCGGATCAACTGCGCAATCTGACGGGGCGTGACGTCAAAATCACCGGCGATGTCGGCATCACCTTTTGGCCCATCCTTGGGGTCAGCGCCGGTGGGCTTGAGGTCGGGAATGCGTCATGGGCCAAGGATGGCGCGATGTTGTCCGCCGCAAACGCGGCAATTGGCGTCGATGCGCTGGCGTTCATCCGCGGCGAAATCAAGATCACCAACATCGAAGCCCAAAGCCCGACGATCCGGCTGGAGCACCGCAAGGACGGGCGCGCAAGCTGGCAGTTCAGCGATGGCGGCAGCGATGCACAAATTGAAACGGCACCGACCGCACCCGCAAGCACACCGCGCCCCTTGACCATCCAGCGGCTGAACATCACCGACGCCACCTTGATTTACGATGCCGAAGGGTCCGATCTGGTCAGATACGAAGGCGTTGATCTGTCCCTCGATTGGCCCGAGCGTGCAGGCGACGCGGTGATCAACGCGGCGCTGCGGCCAGCGGGCGACCGCGTGTCGGTTCAGGCCAATATCTCGCGGTTCGACCAATTTCTGAACGGTGACGTGCGCCCAATCACGGCGCGACTGGACACCAAAGGCGGCGGCTTTACCCTTGCGGGACGGGCCGGGCTGAATGGTGCGGTCGCGGGCGATCTGGTGTTCAAGACGCCGGACACCGGACGGTTTCTGGCCTCCCTTGGCGCAGGCACAGTTGAGCTGCCCCAAGGTTTGGGCCGCAGCGCCGATGTAAAGCTGCAACTGACCCTGACCCCTGACCGCCGCCTTGCCCTGCGCGAAATGACGGCTGATCTGGGCGGGAACACCCTGCGCGGTGCTGCCGATATCACATTGAACGGCACACCCAACATCAACGCGCAACTAACCACCGGCTTGCTGAATCTGGCCGGATTTGCAGGCAGCAGCGAAAGCGCGGCAAGCGCTGGCACAACGGCGGCGGCGCAGGCGGGCTGGTCCACGTCGCGGATTGATGCCGCCGCTCTGGCAGGTTTCAACGGCGAAATCGCCCTGCGGGCCGAGGGCGTGGAACTGGGGACTTTGACCTTGGGTGCCACGCGGGTCTTGCTGCGCAATGACAACGCGCGGATGGTGGCCGAACTGCGCGAAATCAACGCCTATGGTGGCATCGTCAGCGGTGAGTTCGTGGTGAACAACCGCAGCGGCCTGTCTGTCGGCGGCAAACTGGCAGCACGCGGCATCCAGATGCAGCCCTTGCTGGTGCAAACGGCGGGCCTGTCGCGGTTCAAAGGGACCGGCGATGCGGATCTGAGCTTTTTGGGGGTCGGGCAATCCATTGACGCCATCATGCGGTCCCTCAAGGGGGATGGCGCTCTCAATGTCGGGCGCGGCAGCATCGACGGGATCGATCTGGATGCCTTGATGGGCAATTTCGATGTCAAAGGCGGGACTACCGTATTTGATTCCCTTGGTGCGACTTTCACGATGGATCAGGGCGTGCTTGCCAACAGTGATCTGCTGATGCTCTTGCCCAACTTTACCGCAACGGGCGCGGGCAAAGTGGGCATTGGCGCGCAAACGGTCGATTACACCGTCACCCCAAAAGCGTTGCGGGTGAACGGTGATCGGGGGTTTGCGGTGCCGGTGCGGATTTTCGGGCCTTGGGCCTCCCCGCAGATCAAACCCGATTTGCAGGCCGCAATCGATTTGAACTTTGCCGCCGAGAAAGAAAAAGCCCAGCAAAAACTGGAAAATAAATTGCAGGAAAAGCTGGGGGTGGCGCGTGAAGACGGGCAATCAGTCGAAGACGCCTTGAAAGACCGCGTGGAAGACGAACTGAAACGTAAATTGCTCAAGATATTCGAGTGAGGGCGCGGCGGAATTTTTCAAAAATTCCGGACCGGAAAATTCGAATTTTCCGTCTGACGCGGTGGGCGTTAACCATAAGTGTCAAATCGTCGCCGCGTCCTTGTCTTTACCTGCCTTAGCTGGGGCGCTATGGCTATGCCAAGCGCAAGGAGCACCTCATGTCCAATGATCTTTTCAACTCTTTCATGACCGGACCCGACGAAAACGGCCGGTTCGGCGATTTCGGTGGGCGGTTCGTTTCAGAAACCCTGATGCCTCTGATTCTCGAGCTGGAAGAGCAATATGAAAAGGCCAAGACCGACGACAGTTTCTGGGCCGAAATGAATTTCCTGTGGAAGCACTATGTTGGCCGTCCCAGCCCCTTGTATTTCGCCGAGCGTCTGACCGACCATCTGGGCGGTGCCAAGGTGTACATGAAGCGCGACGAGCTGAACCACACCGGTGCGCATAAGATCAACAACGTCTTGGGCCAGATCATTCTTGCCCGCCGCATGGGTAAAAAACGGATCATCGCTGAAACCGGTGCCGGCCAGCACGGCGTGGCAACGGCAACGGTTTGTGCCAAGTTCGGTTTGCAATGTGTGGTCTATATGGGCGCGCATGATGTTGAACGTCAGGCACCCAACGTTTTCCGTATGCGGTTGCTTGGGGCCGAAGTGATCCCCGTCACCTCTGGCCGTGGCACATTGAAAGATGCGATGAACGACGCCCTGCGCGACTGGGTGACCAATGTCCGCGATACGTTCTATTGCATCGGCACGGTCGCGGGTCCGCACCCCTACCCCGCCATGGTGCGCGATTTCCAAAGCATCATCGGCAAGGAAGTCCGCGAACAGATGATGGAGGCCGAAGACCGCCTGCCCGACACCTTGATCGCGGCCATTGGCGGCGGGTCCAACGCGATGGGTCTGTTCTATCCTTTCCTGGACGATAAGCAGGTCAACATCATCGGCGTCGAAGCCGGCGGCAAAGGCGTGAATGAAAAGATGGAGCATTGCGCGTCGCTAACCGGCGGGCGTCCGGGTGTCTTGCATGGCAACAGGACCTATCTGTTGCAAGATGACGACGGGCAGATCCTCGAAGGGTTCTCGATCTCGGCCGGCCTTGATTACCCCGGCATCGGGCCTGAACATTCGTGGCTGCATGATATCGGCCGCGCAAAATATGTGTCGATCACCGATGTCGAAGCATTGGAAGCCTTCCAGCTCAGCTGCAAGCTTGAGGGGATCATCCCCGCGCTGGAGCCCTCGCACGCCTTGGCACATGTCATGAAGATCGCGCCAGACCTGCCGAAAGACCACATCATCTGCATGAACATGTGCGGGCGTGGCGACAAAGACATCTTTACAGTCGCCAAGGCACTGAAATTTGAAATGGGTGCCTTTGCCTAAACGACAAACGCTAGGATGCGGGTCGCCTGCATCCTAGCCACCTGACGCCTGACGGTCACCTAACGCGTCAACTCCAGTATATCGAAATCGCTTTCGACGACGGGTGCGGGAAACATCAGCCTTGCCCGTTGGTTGCTGACCCGTTCGAACACGGCGATGTCGGGCTGAATTTCCCCGTCCCCTTCGAAATCGGCGGCCAAATCTGCGTAAGCTGGCGGAATGCTGCCCGCGACATACCCCACACCGACATAGACAGCCCGTCCGTCACGCAAGGACAAAAAACCGCTGGTGCGTTGTGATCCGCTCAGTTTCTCGAACGTGTATCCGTTGCCCTGAAACGTAAGGCGGCATTTGAACGGGGTATAAACGATTAGCCCGGATATCCCGCCCAGCTTCACGGTGCGGCAGGTCCAGTCGCCCCCCAGCCCTTCGTCAAATGCCACCAACGGGGTGCCCGAAAGCGCAACCGTCAAGGCGGCGATGTCACTTGGCGCACCGGTTTGAAAGGCCTGCAGCAGGGCTTCTCCTGCCGTCTGCTCGAACCGGTCAAGGCGGCGCATTTCCTGAGGGCGCAAGACATCCTGCGCAGCGGCAGGCAATGCCGTCAAACAAAGGTAAGCAGCGATCAAAGCACGGATCACGATGCATAGCCTTGGCCAGTTACGACCGCATGATCCTTCAGCACGTCCATCGGCACGATCTCAAGCGCGCGTTTATGGGTTGCCTCAAGGTGGACCAGCGGGCCGCAGCCCTCTTCGGCGGCTTGCAGAAAACGCGCGGCGCACAGGCACCACGGATCGCCCGGTTCCAATCCGACAAAGCCGAATTCGGGCCGTGACGTGCTCAGGTCGTTGCCGACATATTTGGAAAAGGCCAGAAATTCAGCGGTCATTACGGCGCAGACTGTATGGCTGCCCTGATCTGCGTCACAGGTGTTGCACATCCCGTCGCGGAAAAATCCGGTCACAGGATCGGTGCCGCAGATCACAAGGGCGGTGCCCAGAACATTGATGCTGTCATCAGGTGTCATCACTTGCCCCCCAAAGTCGCGCTGATCAGGCGAAAGATTTCGACGTTTTGCTCCGAAACGCCGTCGTTGCGAAACTTGCGGTCGGCAGCATTGGTGGCGATCACAACGCCATCCGTCTGGTTGATATAGATATACTGCCCATAGACGCCGCGCGCCATAAACTCGCCTTTGGTCGCCCCTTTGGGGACCCACCACTGATAGCCATAGCCGATGGCATCGGCTTGGGTGGGGGCCGTGGGCGCGGTGGATGCCGCAACCCATTCGGCAGGTATGATCTGGGTGCCGTTATACATCCCGTCTTGCAAAAACATTTGCCCCATTCGGGCAAAGTCGCGGGTGGTCAGGTTCAGCCCGCCCAGCACAAAGGCCTCGCCAGAGCCGTCGGTCAGATAATAGGGTTCAAATTCCAGCCCCATCGGGGTGATGATTTTCTCGCTCAGCAGGTCGGGGATGGTGCGGCCCGTTGCGCCCCGGATCACCATGCCGATCACATGGGTATCAATCGACACATACTGCCACTGATCCCCCGGCCGGGCAAAACTGTCCTTAAGCGCGGCGGTGAATTCGTCCAACTTCCCGCCAAGCGCGATAACGCGCCCCATACGGTTGATGTCGGAATTCTTGTCGAGGTAATCCTCGTCAAAGGTGACGCCGCTGGCCATGTTCAACACATTGCGGATCGTAGCCCCCTCGTAGGCAGTGCCCATCAGGTCGGGTGCGTATTGGGTCACCTGATCGTCCAGCGATGCGATCTTTCCCTCGTCCAGCAGGACACCGACCAAGGCAGACAGATAGCTTTTGGCGACAGACCAGCTGATCCGACGGTCATCGGGTTCGGTACCCAAAAAGTAGTTTTCGTAAACGATTTTGCCGTCTTTGAGGACAACCAGCGCTGTTACGTCCCGCTCGGCGATCCAATCATCGACCTGCGGCATCGGGGTGAATTCGGGCCCATAGGCAAATTCGGTCGTGGGGCCGTCGCCGCGCGGTACAGGCGTGGACAGGAAAGCCTGATCCATATGGCTGAAGTTAAAGACAATCTTGTCTTGCGCGAACAGCGAATTCACAGCCATCAGGCGTGCGATCTCGTCTCGTTTCCAGACCCCGACGACCAGCGCCGCCAGCACAAAGGCCAGCAAAATCCGCCCGAGCCACTTACCGAATGTCCGCATGTTCAGTCCCCCTATTTCAAGGCATCCAATCACAGCGGCCAACAGCTTGCCAGCCCCAGATGGGGTCAGCCTTTGTACGTCCAGTCGATCCAGCGGCCATGGAAATCGGCCCGGCCGAGGTTCAGGGTGATATCGCCCGGCCACATGCGCAAAGTCAGAGCGGCCCCTTTGTTGCTTTCACCATCGTTTTCCATCGACAGCCATGCCAAGGGCCGGTTGGGAGTAGCGCGTTTGCCAGCGGCCTCGATCAATGCTTTGCCACGGGCCTGCGCATCGGCGGGGAAATACTGCCAGGCGACCGTATGCTGGATCAGGTGCAGGCACCCTTGGGGCTGTTCGGGCAAATGCTTTGCCAGCCAATCAATGGCATCCCCTTGTTGAACCTTCACATCCATCACCGACGCGGCAGACCGTGTCAGGCTCAACCGTTCGGGCTGGTCGGCCCAAAGATACGCCATAAGCCGCATCAGATGATCAGGGCGCGTCGGGTCCAGCGGGTTCAAATCCACGCCGCGCCGTTTTTCGATGCGCGGTTGCACCGACGGCGGCATGGCACCGGTCCATTCGGGCGACAGCAGGATCGTTGACATGTTGGGCCCGAAATGGTGGCCCTCGATCTCGAGCGCGTAATGATCCCACATCAGGTTCAGGCCGCCACTTGCGCCCAGTTCTGACAGGTGGAACGGCATGTTGAAGCGCTGTGCTGCGACACGCGCCCCTGCGATCAGGGCGGCAGACCGGCGCACTTCGTTTGTTTGTGGCGCGTGGTTCGTCCAGTCCATCAGGAACGCTTCGTGGGTCTGCATAGCGTCAAGCACGGCAGCAGACAGATCGGCATCTGACGCGCTGTTGGGCGGGTACACTGCGGCCAGTTGCGGCGATTTTCGTTGTAACACAAGGGCATGCAACCCGCCCGCGATGCGCAAGGGCAAGGATGCCCCCATCGGGCCCACGTCGCCCGCCACGCTGGCAAACTTGCGGCCAAGGGCGCTGTCGGCAGGCCAGTCGCGCGCCAGTACATTCATCAACTGCCCCATAAAGGGAGAGCCCAACGCGACACAATGGCCCGCCTGATCTTCGAAAGCTTGTTTCAACGTCATTTAAAGCGGTCCATTAATTTTTGCAGGGATGACCGGTCGTCCGGTTGCGGCTCTGCAGGTGTTTCGGGCGTGCTGGCAGGTGCTGCCTTTTGGGGTTGGGTATCCGGTTTCGCGGGCTTTTTCGTCCCTGTGCCGGACCGTGGCGGAGAGACACGCAGTGCCACCGCGTTCATGAATTTCGCCGTGTCCCCGCGGACCAGTTCGGGGGCCCCATCGCTGATGCCGCGCAACACATCCTCAAGCCAGTTTTCATCGGCCTTGGCGAAATCGCGCAGGACATAGCCGGGCACGGCGTCCTTGTGACCGGGGTGGCCCACACCAAGCCGCACACGGTCATAATCCGGCCCGATATGCGCGTGAATGGATCGCAGGCCATTATGTCCGGCATGGCCACCGCCGGTTTTGCATTTGACCTTGGCAGGGGCAAGGTCGATCTCGTCGTGCAGCACGATGACATCGGCGGCGTCGATCTTGTAAAACCGCATGGCGGCCTGAACCGATTGACCGGACAGGTTCATGAATGTTTCGGGTTTCAGCAGAACGGCGCGTTCCGATCCCAACCGGCCTTCGCTGACCAGCCCTTGATGCTTGGCCTTCCACGGGGAAAAGCCGTGATCCTCGGCGATGCGATCCAGTGCCATAAAGCCGATGTTGTGACGGTTTCGGGCATATTTCGCGCCTGGATTGCCAAGCCCTACGATCAGTTTCATGTGCCATATCCTCTTGTTTGGGCCAGCATATCAAACAGATAGGCCAAACGAAATACGGGGCCGCCAATGGCGACCCCGTTTCGTCTCAACCAAACCCGAGTAAGGTTGAACGGTTTTATCAGTCTTCTTTGACTTCTGTTGCTGGCACTTCGTTTGCTGCAACATCTTCGTCTTCGTCGTCTTGGCTGGCAAGACCGGAAGGCGCGGACACCTGAGCGATCACGAAGTCACGGTCGATAACCGGCTTGGAACCCTCTGGCAGAACCACGTTCGCGATTGTCGCGCTATCGCCGATTTGCAGACCGGAAATGTCGACTGTGATGTGATCAGGAATATCGCCTGCGGTCACAACCAGTTCAACTTCGGGACGTACCAGCGTCAGAACGCCACCTTTGCGCAGGCCTGGGCAATCTTCTTCGCCCGAAACCTCAACCTGAATGAACAGGTTGATCTTGGTGGTGCGCTTGAGGCGCATGAAATCGACGTGCGTTGGCAAGTCTTTTACAACGTGACGCTGAACATCGCGGCAGATAACGCGAACGTCGTCGTGGCCTTCAACCTTCATGTTGAACAGCGTAGCGCGGAAACGACCGGCGCGCAGCTTGGTCAGCAGCTTGTTGAAATCAAGGTTGATCGGCAGTGGATCGACGTCGCCGCCAAATACAATACCCGGTACCATGCCGTCGCGACGTGCTTGACGAGCGGCGCCCTTGCCTGTCCCCGTGCGTACGAAAGCTTCAAGATCAGGAATCTCTCCAGCCATGTTATTCTCCAATATGTTTAGGGCGGACATCCTCCAAGGCTGTATGTCCGCGTGAAGTCGCGCGTATAGACCGGTTTTACCGCTGTGAAAAGGCTAAAAAGCCCGGATCGGCAGGCGGCGTTGGTCACAGTTGTGACGTGGCTGCCTTACCGGCTCCGGTTATTTTGACCCGATACGCCAACCCCGTTGGGTGTTGGCGTATCCAAACCGGTCAACCGCGCGGGATCAATCCTGCCAGACGCCTTCGAAACCTTTGGGGATCAAAAGGTTATGCTTACCCAACGCCTGGACCGAGGTTTCGCCACACAGCGCCATGGTCAAATCCAGTTCCTTGTGGATCACCTCAAGGGCGGTTGTGACACCCTTTTGGCCCATCGCACCCAGACCATAGATAAAGGCGCGGCCGATATAGGTGCCCGATGCCCCCATCGCCATCGCTTTCAAGACGTCCTGACCCGACCTGATTCCGCTGTCCAGATGCACTTCGATCTGATCGCCAACCGCATCAAGGATCGACGGAAGCGCGCGGATCGAACTGATCGCACCGTCCAGCTGCCGGCCCCCGTGGTTGCTGACGATGATTGCATCAGCCCCGACCTTGAGCGCCATCTTGGCGTCCTCGGCATCCAGAATTCCCTTGAGGATCACCTTGCCGCCCCATTGTTCTTTCAGCTTGGCGATTTTGCCCCAATCAAGCGAGGGGTCGAATTGTTCTGCCGTCCAGGCGCCAAGGTTGGCGGTGTCATCAACGCCCTGAACGTGGCCCACAATATTGCCGAACGTCCGGCGTTTTGCGCCCAGCATCTCGATCCCCCAGGACCATTTCGTCGCAAGGTTCGCGATGGTTTTCGCGGTCAGCTTGGGCGGGGCGGACAGGCCGTTTTTCAGATCCTTATGGCGTTGGCCCAGAATTTGCAGGTCAAGCGTGATGACCAAGGCCGAACATTTGGCATCCTTGGCCCGCTGGATCAGACGCGCCACATAGTCTTCGTCGCGCATTGTATAAAGCTGGAACCAGAACGGCTTGGTTGTCGCCTCGGCCACGTCTTCGATGGAATTGATCGACATGGTGGACAGGGTAAAGGGCACGCCAAAGGCTTCGGCGGCGCGGGCGGCTTTGATCTCTCCGTCGGCGTGCTGCATCCCGGTCAACCCGACAGGGGCAAGCGCCACGGGCATCGCGACGTCCTGGCCGATCATCTGGGTCTTGGTTGTCCTGCCGCTCATGTCGACGGCGACACGCTGGCGCAGACGGATCTGGTCAAAATCGGATGTATTCTCGCGGAAGGTCTGCTCTGTCCAGCTGCCTGATTCGGCGTAATCATAGAACATGCGCGGCACGCGGCGTTCATGCAGGCGCTTGAGGTCTTGTATGGTCGTGATTACGGGCATCGGCGGGCATCCTATTTATTGGTCAGATTATCTAACCAATAGACGCCGCCGAAAGCAATGCTTTGAACCGTCTGTTTTCAGGCGCGGTGCGCGCCGTCCGAAAGGGTTTTCACAAAGGCAAGCACGTCTTTCACCGACGCGCCGCCTGCAATCTTGGACACAATCGCAGAGCCGACAACGCAGCCGTCAGCAACGGCGGCAATGGCTTCGGATTTTTCCGGCGTGTTCACACCAAAGCCCACGATCACGGGCAATCCGCTGGCCTTTTGAATGCGCACGACTTCGGGGGCGACATCGCTGGCTTCCGCCTCGGCAGAACCGGTGATCCCTGTGATCGAAACATAGTACACAAAGCCCGATGTGTTCTGCACGACCCGTGGCAAGCGCTTGTCGTCGGTTGTGGGCGTTGCGAGACGAATAAAGTTCAACCCGGCGGCCTGGGCGGGAATGCACAGTTCGGCGTCTTCCTCTGGTGGCAGGTCGACAACAATCAACCCGTCGACGCCTGCAGCCTTGGCGGCTACCAGAAATTTATCGACGCCTTTGGAATAGATCGGGTTGTAATACCCCATCAAAACAATCGGCGTGGTATCATCCTGTTCGCGAAAGGCGGCGGCAAGGGCGAGGGTCTTGTCCAGTGTCATCCCACCCTCAAGCGCGCGCTGTCCAGCCAGTTGGATGGCAGGGCCGTCGGCCATTGGATCCGTAAAGGGCAAGCCGAGTTCGATAATATCGACGCCAGCAGCGGGCAGACCACGCACGATTTCAAGCGAGGTGTCAAAATCGGGATCGCCAGCCATGACATAAGACACAAATGCCTTTTTGCCCTGCGATTTCAGATCAGCGAATTTGGCGTCGATACGTGTCATAGGTGCAGCCCTTGTTAGGTGGTCCCGTTGCAATGCCGAATATAACGACAGAAATCAATGCGGCACATCACAGTCGGGCGGCGGAATTTTCCAAAAATTCCGGTCCGAAAAATTTGAATTTTTCGTCGCCGCAACTGGCCGCCCCCTTTAACTCGGGGCGTCCGACCCTATTTATCCGCTATGAATTATGTACTCGCGCTTTTGCTCCCGCCGCTTTCAATCCTGCTGACAGGTCGCATTTTCACGGCCATCGTGGTGCTTTTGCTCTGGATCCCCGCGATCATCTTTTCGGGCGGATTGACCCATCCCATGTTTATCCTTCTTGCGTGGATCCTGATTTACCAAACGCGCAATCACCCCTGATATCGCTAAGACTTGCGTAAACCCCGGCAAAACCCTAGGACAGCGCCAAGTCATAAAGGATGGACGTCATGGGTTTCAAAATGGGTATCGTGGGTCTGCCGAACGTCGGCAAATCGACCCTGTTCAATGCGCTGACACGCACAGCGGCTGCGCAAGCGGCGAATTTTCCGTTTTGCACGATCGAACCCAACGTCGGCGAAGTGGCGGTTCCGGATGCGCGCCTTGATAAGCTGGCTGAAATTGCCGGGTCCAAGCAGATCATTCCCACACGGATGACATTTGTTGACATTGCGGGCCTCGTCAAAGGCGCGTCCAAGGGCGAAGGTCTGGGCAACCAGTTTCTTGCCAACATCCGCGAGACCGATGCCATTGCCCATGTGCTGCGCTGTTTTGAAGACAGTGATGTGACCCATGTCGAAGGCCGCGTTGACCCGGTCGCCGATGCCGAAACCATCGACACCGAACTGATGCTTGCCGATCTCGAAAGCATCGAGAAGCGCCGCGCCGGTCTGGTGCGCAAGATCAAAGGCAACGACAAGGACGCCATCCAGCAGGACCGTCTTTTGGCGCTGGCCCAGGCCGCCATCGAAGATGGTCAGCCTGCCCGCACCGTCAAAATCGACGAAGACGACGCCAAAGCCTGGCGCATGTTGCAGCTTCTGACCACCAAGCCGGTTCTCTATGTCTGTAACGTAGGTGAATCCGAGGCCGCAGAAGGCAATGCACTATCTGCAAAAGTTGCTGAAATGGCCGCGGCGCAAGGCAACTCTGCCGTTATTATCTCGGCTCAGATCGAGGAAGAAATCAGCCAGCTTGAAGCCGACGAAGCCGAGATGTTCCTGACCGAGATGGGCCTGGACGAAGCCGGTCTCGATCGTTTGATCCGTGCAGGATACGAGCTGCTGCATCTCGAAACATATTTCACTGTCGGCCCCAAAGAAGCCCGCGCCTGGACAATCAAGCAAGGCACGTCGGCCCCCAAAGCCGCCGGTGTGATCCATGGTGATTTCGAAAAAGGTTTCATCCGCGCCGAGACGATTGCCTATGATGATTTTGTCAATCTCGGCGGCGAAGGCCCTGCGAAAGAAGCCGGCAAAATGCGTTCAGAAGGCAAATCCTACACCGTCAAAGACGGCGACGTTCTACACTTCCTGTTCAATACCTGACTTGGGGACAAGCGGGAAAAACCGCTTGCCGATTTTCCCGCCCCACCGGTTTTCTGACCCTTTGGCACTTGCCAAGGGGCCGATTGCGGCCTTTCCACACGAAACCGGCCAAGCCCCCGCTTCCGGGTCCGCCAGAGACCCCGTCAGGTCCGTTTCAAGGGCCCGCTTGGGTACTCTGGGGGACACTGATACTAACCACTCACAGGGAAGAAACGCTCCATGACCGAAACCAGTCCGATAAAGTTCAGGCTCTGGTTGAGATCGGGTGTTAATCGCATACAGGTCATGGAGCATCTTGGTATCAGTAAAGCGCCTTAGTTCAGATATCTAAGTACAGATAATATCCGCGAAATCTAATCTGGGGCCTTCATGTTATGATCAGACAGGTTCCCTGAAGGTAAAGGCTGGCTCGTCAAACTTGCCTGTTGATTGAAGGCCAATGTAACCTTCCAAACCACCAGAGAGCCAGACGTCAGCCCCGACGACGACATGATTTGAATTCACCCCTCCGACGGCAAACACGCCAGAATTTACGAAGCTGTATCCAAAGCCCAATTCTACTTGCTTGTCAGTTTGCCCGACAATGCCTGTGAGCTTGACCTTGCTTGGAGAGAACGCGTTCAAAAGGTTGAAGTGCAGGCTGGCCTTCATACCCCTTAGATCGCCTGAGCTGTCGGTGTTGCCGTGAGCAACGCCGAGTACGGCCTCAGGCTGGACGCCCGCAGACCCAAAAACGAGATTGAAACCGACGAATGCCGTCGTTTTATCTGCCCCTGTCGCCATTGTTAAAGGACGGTCTGCATAAGAGGCGCTGCTCGTCGCGGCAAAAGCCACCAATGCGAGTATTGAGAGTCTCTTCTTCATGTGGTTGCCATTCTGCGTTGGTATGCTTTGAATTTTAGCTATGCACAGATTGGGTGGAAAATACTACTGGGATATTTTTCGACGTCATACAGCCAGCCGATAGTGGGGTTCTGAATCGTGGTTGATGTGCCACGATAGACTTGTTTCGCACTTGCGGCAGCATTGCACAGGTCGCGTCCGCAAGGTGTTCTCCGGAGCCAGATGTTTACTTTGCCGTCATTGCTACAGCATCACCCATACCAGCCGATCAGAGCCGCGCTATGACCGTATGTTGAGGCGCGTAAACAAGCTACGCACCACGCTGGGCGGCGAACCCGGAACTGCGCATTGAATATCACCCAAGCCCAAGGGCATGTGGGAACAGGCGTACCAAAGAAAGCGGTTCGAGATTCGGTGGCACGAGGACCGAGCAGACTGCCATTTTCTCAGCGAATTTACCCACCTTCTCAGCGCGGAAGAACGTGAGATGTTTTTAGGAAACGAATAAAGGGGGGCAACTGAAACTTGCCGTGAAAGGTTTGGGACCGCATCGAATGGTCGTTTTCTTGCACCGTCAGTCTGAAGGTAAATAGGTCGCCATGCAAATTTAAATTGAGGGTCAAACTGGGGGGCGACAGAAACGCGATACACCTTAAATCCTTGATATAAATCACTAATTTAAGATGTAATGGCGGAGACGAAGGGATTCGAACCCTCGAGACCCTTCCGGGCCTACTCCCTTAGCAGGGGAGCGCCTTCGACCACTCGGCCACGTCTCCGCTGACCCGTTTAGCGATAGGTTCCAAGAGGGGCAAGAGACAAAAGCGTAGAAATTATATGCGTGGAACAGAGCTTTAGGTTTCAGCCCCACAGGTCATGCGGTCACGGCAAGACCCAAGCGGCGGCGTTCGACGGAACTTGCCAGAAGGCAGACTGAGCCTGCCAGATTAATGACCGGATCTGCTGACCCGATTGAAGTTCCAGACCGTCATTCGAAATCCCCCCGTTTTTTGACCTCAATCAGACGGTTTCAATCGGCTGACTGCGTGGTCGCAGGTTGCAAACGACGTCGACCCGATGTTCCCCGCCGCCATCGGCCAAAAATAGCCTATGTAGTTGCCGATTCAAACTTTAGCACCACATATACCTCATACAGCAGGACGATCACACACCGACCTTGCATATGTTCCGTTAATGTTCTATATATGTTCCATAACAGAATACAGGGGGCTTCCCGAATGTCCTACCAACCGCAATTTCCCGGATTATTCTCGACCGATCAGGGGGCCGTACCGGCGCATGATCATGAAGACGGTCATGTTTTGCCCGCGACGCCAAAGCAGATGCAATATGCCACGTCGCTGGCCTCAAAAAGCGGTGTGCCATTGCCCGAAGGCATCGGCGCGGATCGGGTGGCTTTGTCGGCATGGATCGACAGCCACAAGCCGAAACCGCTGGACGGGCGTTTTGCCAATTATCCGTCTTCCAAACAGGTGGCGTTTGCCGAAAGGATTGCGCGGGTCAAACGCCGCGACATCCCGCAGGAATGTTTCCGTGACAAAACCATGATGTCACGCTGGATTGATGGCAACAAACCGCGCTGATTGTTGGAAACCCCGTCATGGCGGGCTAGATCGCTGGCCATGACGGATGAAATTCAAGTTCTTTATAACGGCTCTTGCCCGGTTTGCCGCCGAGAGATCAGGCATTACGAGCGCCTGAGCCAAAGTCAGGCTTTGGAAATCGACTATGTCGATCTGGCCGATCAGACAAAGCTGGATGATTGGGGGCTTGATGCGGATCAGGCTGCCAAACGTCTGCATCTGCGCAAAGACGGTGAGATCTATTCGGGGATACCTGCCTTCATCCTTCTTTGGCAGGAGATCCCGCAAATGCGCTGGCTGGCCAAGGTCGTAGGCTTGCCGGGCGTGTATCAGGTGGCCTGTGCCATGTACGATTCTGCATTGGCCCCTCTGCTGTACCGCTGGCACCTATCGCGGCAACGCCGGCGCAAGGCCCGGTGATACGCCGCAAGGATCAGCGTTCAGGGCGCTCGTCCAGATAGGCACGCACGCAGGTTTGCACGTGGCGAAACCGGTCGCCGCCCAGATGTTTGCCGCCATACCACCGCGTGACGACGATCAGATGATCGAACAGACCTTCGCGTTCCAGCATCCGGATAATGACCATTCCGGCCCCTGCCTCCCCGTCGTCGCCCTTGAGCGGGCCACCGTCGGACAGCAGGACAGCCCATGTGTTATGGGTTGCCTTGGCATAGGATTTGTCACGCTTGAGGGCCTTGAGCGCGGTATCGACTGCCGCGCGATCCTTGGCCGCCCCGCCGGAAACCGCATATTTCGACCCGCGGTCTGTCAGGATTTGGCCAAGCTGCTGCAAAGCGGTTACATGCCCGCGACGGTACGGCGCACAGTGTCAAGTCGGGAGGAATTGGGCGGATGCGTGCCCAGGAACCTGTCGCCGGGATCAGGGATGCGGGTAAAGAATTCGGCCCCGCGCAAAGGATCATACCCCGCACGTTTCGTGATCACGGTGCCAAGGGCATCTGCCTCAAGCTCGAAGTCTTTTGAATAGGTCCGCGCGCCCACCTGCGCGCCCAGGCGTTGTGCGGTTTCGACTGCGGTTGCATCGCCACCGCTTAGCGTCGCCAATCCTGCAAATATCACGGCACCGGCGACAGCGTTTTGTTGCTGGCGGGCGATGTGTTCGGCGATGTGATGCGAAGCCTCGTGGCCAAGCACAAAGGCCAGTTCGTCGTCATTCCGGGCATCCGCGATCAATGCCAGCGTGAACGCGATCACCGGTCGTCCGGCGCGGTCTTCGGTCTGATAGGCGTTGGCGGGTTGATCGGGGCGATCATCCACGACGATGTTGAAATCACAATTGATGCCGGATGTGCGCGCACGACATTCGCGTTCCGCAACAGGTTCAACCGTCTGGACAACACGCAAAAAGCTGCGCGCAGACTGGGATGCCGACAGATTTGTCTGTTGCGACTGAACGGCTGGCTGCGCGACCGGTCCGGTATCCATCATGGGTTCGCAGCCTGCCACCAATGCAGCAACGCCAACTATGCCAAAAAACTTAATCATAGAGCGGCAATTCCTTGTGACCTTGCACGATACTATCTTTGCGCACCTGTTTAACGCGGTGCTGCCCCATTGAACATACTGCGCAGGCACGCCCTTGCAATGATCCGCCGAAAGAATATTGTGCAGTTTATGTTTACCATTGAACACGAATTTGATGCCAGTGTGATCACGCTGGTCGACGAAGGCAAATCACCCTTGCGCGAAGACGTAATCGTGCAGGCCTTTGCCAGCGTCGTCACGTTTGAACAATGGGATCCGCGCACCAATACGGTCAGCAAAATCAACCTTTCGCCCGAGCAATTGCGCGATCTGACTATTGCGTTGAATTTGCCCGAGGGCATATATCGCACCAGTCCCAAAAGCTGACCAAAGGAACATAACATGGCCACCGGCACAAAGATCAAAACATATTATGACGGTGCGTGGCACGACGGCGATGTGTCGGTGATCAAAGCGGCCGATCACGGGGCATGGCTGGGCACAACGGTGTTCGACGGCGCGCGCATGGTTGACGGGCTGACCCCTGACCTTGACGCCCATTGCGCCCGGATCAACAGGTCTGCCAAGGCGTTGATGATCACCCCCACTGTCGATGCCGCCGATATGGTCGAAATGGTCCGCGAGGGGCTCAAGGGCTATGACAAGACCGATGCGGTTTATATCCGCCCCATGTACTGGGCGCTTGCAGGCGACGAGCTGGGGATCGTCCCGCTCAAGGACGCGACCGGCTTTGCCATTTCGCTCGAGCAGATTCCGATGGCCGCACCTGACGCGGCAACGACACTGACCCGCACCCGCTTCCGCCGCCCGGTTCTGGAGGACAACGTGGTCAATGCGAAAGCCGGCTGCCTCTATCCCAACAACGCGCGCATGATGGTCGAGGCGCGCTCCAAGGGTTTTGGCAATGCGCTGGTGGCTGATGCCATGGGCAACGTCGCGGAATCCGCATCCGCCAACGTGTTTATGGTCAAGGACGGAGAGGTCTTTACCCCGATCCCCAACGGCACGTTCCTTGCCGGGATCACCCGTGCGCGTCACATGGAAAACATGCGTGCCGACGGGATCAAGGTACATGAAACCGTCTTGGGGTTTGACGATTTCCATGCCGCAGACGAGGTATTCCTGTCTGGCAACATGATGAAGGTCACCCCGGTCAAAGCCTTTGATGACACACAATACCAGATCGGCCCGATCACCCGCAGGGTACGCGAAATGTATTGGGATTGGGCCGCATCAGAGCGGGGTTAACCCGCGCCCGGAAAATCACGATTGCCAGCGGCATGTGCAAACGGCATGATCGCCGAGGCCCCAGATGCCCGATCGGAGAAAACGATGCGTAAATTTATGGTGGTTCTCGATGACAGCCGCGAATGCCTGAACGCGATGCGTTTCGCTGCAATGCGTGCATCAAATTCCGGCGGCGGCGTTATTGTTCTGTCGGTCATTCCGCCGGATGAGTTCAATCACTGGATCGGCGTTGCCGAAGTCATGCGCGACGAAGCCCGCGAGCGGATCGAAGTGCATTTCGAGGTGTTTGCCAAGTGGATGCGCGACCGGCTGAATGTCGAACCCGAACTGGTGATCCGCGAGGGTGTCGTGGTCGACGAGATCATCGCGCAGCTTGCCGAAGATCCCGATGTGGGCGTGTTGGTGCTGGGGGCCGGAACCGACAAGAAATCCGGGCCGGGGCCCTTGGTCACGCAATTGTCGCGCAATGCCGGCAGTCTGCCCGTTCCGATCACGATCGTCCCCGGAGATTTGAGCAAGGAACGCCTTGAGGCGATCACGTAATACCGCCGCGCCGCAGTTTTTAGAATCGTTCCAAACCTTGACTTGGGGCCTGCCAACCCGCATATCAATGGCAACCCGTTATCAGGAGCATGTCATGTTTATTCAGACCGAATCCACGCCGAACCCCGCCACACTGAAGTTCCTACCCGGACAGACCGTGCTGGAGATGGGCACCGCCGATTTCCCTGCCCCCGAGGCTGCCAGCGCATCGCCGCTTGCCACGCGGTTGTTCGCAGTTGACGGTGTGACCGGTGTCTTTTTCGGGACCGACTTTGTGACCGTGACCAAGGCCGACGCGATCGAATGGGACCACCTGAAGCCTGCGCTTCTTGGTGCCATCATGGAGCATTTCCAATCCGGCCAGCCGGTCATGGAAACCGACCACAAACACGTTTCCGGCCATGCCGAACACACCGGCGAAGACGGTGCGATTGTGGGCCAGATCAAAGAACTGCTGGACAGCCGCGTGCGCCCTGCGGTGGCCCAAGACGGCGGCGACATCACGTTCCACGGCTTTGAACGCGGCGTTGTTTACCTGCATATGCAAGGGGCCTGCGCGGGCTGCCCGTCGTCGACCCTGACGTTGAAGATGGGTATCGAAAACCTGCTGCGCCACTACATCCCCGAAGTGACCGAGGTACGCCCGGTTGCATAAGAAGCCGCTCATACTGGCATTTGACACATCGGCCGCACATTGTGCGGCCGCTTTGCTGTCGGGCGACCGGATCATTGCAAGCATCATCGAACCTATGGCCAAGGGGCAAGGCGAACGCCTGCTGGGTCTGTGTGGCGACGTTCTGGCCCAAGCCAATGTGGCATATGATGATTTGACGGCCATTGCCGTGGGCATCGGGCCGGGCAATTTCACCGGCATCCGGATTTCCGTTTCTGCCGCGCGCGGGCTGGCCTTGGGGCTTGGCATTCCGGCCATCGGCGTGTCCCAGCTCGAGGCATTGGCCTATGGGACCGATGGCGTGGTGATCGCCAGCGTCGATGCCCGCCAAGACAAGATGTTCGTTCAGGTCTTTGGGACACTGGATGACCGAGCCCCTGAAATGTGCAGCGCTGACGACCTGCCGACGATCCCGTCACGGGCTGATCCGATATGTATCGGCTTTCAGGCCGACATGATCGCCGCGCTGTGCAACGGCACCGTTTCCGCCCCCCGGATGCCGCTGGCTGATGCCATTGCGCATATTGCGGCGGGCCGTGCATCCCATGACAACCCGCGCCCTGCCCCGCTGTATCTGCGCCCTGCCGATGCCGCCCCTGCACGCGATGCGCCCCCCACCATCCTCCCGTGACCCCGGACCAGATGGCCCGCATCCATGCCGCCGCGTTTGTGCAGGATCGCAGCTGGAGCGCGGAGGAGATTGCGGACCTGCTTGCGTCGCCCCTGATCACGGCATTCCATGAAACCGGCGGCTTTGCCCTGACCCGGCTGATCGCGGGCGAAGCGGAACTGCTGACGATTGCCGTTGATCCCGCCCATCAGAAACAGGGCATCGGCCGGCGTTTAATGGAGCGGTGGATTGCCAGCAGTGCCGACACCGCTTTTCTTGAGGTCGCCGCCGACAACGTCCCTGCAATCGCGCTGTACCAAAGCCTTGGTTTTGAACAGATAGGCGTCAGACACCGCTATTACCTGCGCAAAGATGCGGCGGCCGTTGACGCCCTGACCCTGTCAAAAGACTTAACGCGTGGTCATTCGCGCGATTCTGCCCCCTAAAGCCTAGAATCCGGTTGACCCCGGCACCCGCTACGCAGTATCGTATATCTGATCGACGGGCGTAGACCCGCGACCGGGTATGGCACTGCGCCAAACCCCAACACAACAAAACCTGGGAGACACTCCATGACCCTAATGACCAAATTTCTTGGTGCCGCTGCTGTCACTGCCCTAACCGCCGGTGCTGCACTGGCCGAACCTGCGCTGATTTTCGACCTTGGCGGCAAGTTCGACAAATCCTTTAACGAAGCTGCATTTTCGGGCGCACAGCGTTGGGCCGAAGAAACAGGTGAGACATTCCGCGAAATCGAATTGCAGTCCGAAGCGCAGCGCGAGCAGGCGTTGCGCCGTTTTGCCGAAGCGGGTTCCAACCCGATCGTCATGACCGGCTTTGCCTTTGGTGACGCGCTTGGCCAGGTTGCAGGCGATTACCCTGAAACCGATTTTGTCATCATCGGCATGGTTGTTGATGCGCCAAACGTACGTTCGGTTGTCTTCAACGAACACGAAGGCTCGTATCTGGTTGGCATCATGGCTGCGATGGCGTCCAAATCCAACACAGTCGGCTTTATCGGCGGCATGGATATCCCGCTGATCCGCAAATTCGCCTGTGGCTATGCCCAAGGTGTGCTGGCAGCGAACCCGGACGCGACGATTGTTGCCAACATGACAGGCACAACGCCTTCCGCATGGAATGACCCGGTAAAAGGCTCCGAGCTGACCAAGGCACAGATCAGCCAGGGCGCTGACGTCATCTATGCCGCCGCGGGTGGTACAGGCGTTGGCGTTCTGCAAACCGCAGCTGACGAAGGCATCCTGTCAATCGGTGTGGACAGCAACCAGAACTACATGCACCCGGGCAAGGTTTTGACCTCCATGCTCAAGCGTGTTGATAATGCTGTTTACCAAGCCATGAAAGACGGCCCCGGCATGGAAAAAGGCTTTAACGTGATGGGCATCGCCAATGGCGGCGTTGGCTATGCGATGGACGAATTCAACAAAGACATCGTCTCTGCTGACATGAAGGCCGTTGTCGATGAAGCATCTGCACAAATCGCGGACGGCACATTGATGGTCCACGACTATATGTCCGACGACACCTGCCCAGCGTTGAGCTTCTGAACGTGAACGACACGACAAACATGGAGCGGCAGGCAACTGCCGCTCCAGCCATTGAGCTAAAGGGTATTTCCAAAGCCTTTGGCCCGGTGCAGGCCAACAAAGACATTTCCATCCGCGTTATGCCCGGCACGATCCATGGGATCATCGGTGAAAACGGCGCGGGCAAGTCCACGTTGATGAGCATCCTTTACGGTTTTTACAAAGCCGATAAGGGCGAGATTTTCATCAGTGGCAAAAAGACGGATATCCCTGACAGTCAGGCCGCGATTACCGCAGGTATCGGGATGGTGTTCCAGCACTTTAAACTGGTTGAAAATTTCACGGTGCTCGAGAATATCATTCTGGGTGCCGAAGACGGGCGGTTGCTGAAACCGTCACTGGCCAAGGCGCGCAAAAGCCTTTTGAAGCTGGCGGATGATTACGGCCTCAAGGTCGATCCGGACGCATTGATCCAGGATATCGGCGTCGGCATGCAGCAACGGGTCGAAATCCTCAAGGCCCTGTACCGGCAGGCCGATATCCTGATCCTCGATGAACCCACAGGCGTGTTGACCCCCGCCGAGGCAGACCAGTTGTTCCGCATTCTGGGGCGTCTGCGCTCCGAAGGGAAAACGATCATTCTGATCACGCATAAACTGCGCGAAATCATGAATATTACCGATACCGTATCGGTCATGCGCCGGGGCGAGATGACAGCGACCGTCAAGACCGCTGAAACATCTCCCGCTGAACTGGCCGAACTGATGGTCGGGCGCAAAGTCTTGCTGCGCGTGGATAAAAAGCCCGCCCAACCCGCCGAGGTGGTTTTGGACATCAAAGGGTTGCGCGTCGTTGACGAAAAAGGTGTCGAACGGCTGCGCGGCATCGACTTGCAGGTGCGTGCCGGTGAAATTCTGGGCGTGGCAGGTGTGGCGGGCAACGGCCAGTCTGAACTGCTTGAGGTGTTGGGCGGATATCAAACCGGATCAGGATCGGTGCAGGTCAAAGGCCAGGCGCTGGACCTGACGGGCAAACACTCCGACGGTCAGTCACGGCGCAACCGCGGCATCGCCCATGTGCCCGAAGACCGCCAGCGCGAAGGTCTGATAATGGATTTTCAAGCCTGGGAAAACACCGCCTTTGGCTATCACAAAGACCCGGCCTATCGCCATGGCATCCTGATGGACAATGCCGCGATCAAGGCTGATACCGTTGAAAAGATGGAACGTTTCGACGTGCGCCCCCCGAACCCGAGGCTGGCCGCCAAGAGCTTTTCCGGCGGCAACCAGCAAAAGATCGTTCTGGCCCGCGAGATCGAACGCAACCCCGACCTGCTGCTGATCGGCCAGCCGACGCGCGGTGTCGATATTGGTGCCATCGAATTCATCCACCAGCAGATCGTCGCCCTGCGCGATCAGGGCAAAGCGATCCTGCTCGTGTCCGTCGAGCTTGAGGAAATTCTGGCCCTCAGCGACCGCGTCGCGGTGATGTTTGACGGGCAGGTCATGGGCGTGCGCGACGCGTCGGCGACGGATGAAAAAGAGCTGGGCCTGATGATGGCCGGGATCACCGACACTGAAGCTGATGCAAAGATAGGGGCCTAGAATGGACGTCATGCCAAAATGGGCCGAGGTCGTTCTTGTGCCCCTCATCTCGCTTGTGTTGGCGGCGATCCTGTCGGCGCTGGTGATCCTGGGCATCGGCGAAGACCCTGTTGCTGCGGTAAAGCTGATGGTCACAGGCGCATTGGGCAGCACCTATGGCTGGGGCTATACGCTGTATTACGCGACGAATTTCATGTTCACCGGCCTGTGCGTATCCATCGCGTTTCATGCGCGGCTGTTCAACATCGGTGGCGAAGGTCAGGCGATGCTGGGCGGTTTGGGCGTGGCGCTGGCCTGCCTGTATATCCCTTGGCCCCACTGGTCGCTGGCCCTGATCGGTGCCACCGCGATGGCGGCACTTTTTGGCGCGGCTTGGGCCGCGATCCCTGCGTTTTTGCAGGCCAAGCGGGGCAGCCACATCGTCATCACCACGATCATGTTCAACTTTATCGCAGCAGCGGTGCTGAACTATATCTTGGTAAACATGATGCGCCCGAAAGGCAGTATGGACCCGGCAACCGCCCGTTTTCCCGACGCCACCAAACTGCCAACGCTGCATGATCTGCTGGCCCCCATCGGGATCAACTTTTCCAAAGCAGCCCCTGCGAACATATCGCTATTGGTTGCGGTTGCAGCCTGTATTTTCCTGTGGGTGCTGATCTGGCGCACCCGGCTGGGCTATGAAATCCGTGCTTATGGCCAATCGGAATCCGCTGCGAAATATGCCGGTATCTCGCCCGTAAAGATCACCATGATCGCGATGGTCATTTCCGGTGCGCTTGCGGGGATGATGGCGATCAATAACGTCATGGGCGAAGCCGAGCGGCTGGTTCTGAACGCGACCGAAGGCGCAGGTTTCATCGGGATCGCCGTGGCGCTGATGGGCCGCAGCCATCCTTTTGGCGTCTTTCTGGCCGCGATCCTGTTTGGCTTTCTGTATCAGGGCGGCGCTGAACTGGCGCTTTGGACGTCGATCCCGCGTGAATTGATCGTGGTCATTCAGGCGCTGGTCATCCTGTTCACCGGTGCATTGGACAACATGGTACGGATGCCGCTCGAGAAAATCTTCCTTGGCATCCGGAATGCCCGTGCGCCCAAACCAGCGGAGCCAGCAGAATAATGGATTACATGACCCTTATCCAACTGCTGGACAGTACGGTGCGCCTTGCCACGCCATTGCTGCTGGCCTGTCTGGCTGGCCTGTTTTCCGAACGTGCCGGGATTTTTGACATCGGCCTTGATGGCAAAATGCTGGCGGCTGCGTTCTTTTCGGCGGCCATTGCTGCGATGTCGGGCAATGTGTGGCTGGGCCTGCTTGCCGGGATTGCAGCCTCGCTCGCGCTAAGTTTGCTGCACGGGCTGGCGTCGATCACATTTCGCGGCAACCAGCTGATCTCGGGTGTGGCGATCAACTTTCTTGCTGCGGGGCTGACGGTGCTGATTGCCCAGGACTGGTTCCAACAGGGCGGGCGCACCCCGTCGCTGATCGGGGGCGCGCGGTTCAATCCGATCACCCTGCCCTTTGCCGACACGATTGAACCGATGCCCATCATAGGGCCGCTTTATGCCGAACTGATCTCGGGGCATTCGATCTTGGTTTATGCGGCCTTTGCTGCTGTGCCGCTGACCTGGTGGCTGCTGTATCGCACACGGTTCGGCCTGCGCCTGCGCGCCGTGGGGGAAAACCCCGCCGCCGTAGATACCGCAGGGGTTTCTGTCATCGGGCTGCGTTATGCCGCCGTGTGCATCTGTGGCGTCTTGTGCGGCATTGCCGGTGCGTACCTTAGCACCGCCTTGCAGGCCGGGTTCATCAAGGACATGTCGGCGGGCCGCGGCTATATCGCGCTGGCAGCGTTGATCTTTGCCAAGTGGCGGCCGTGGTACGCGCTGTGGGCGACGTTGCTGTTCGGGTTGTTCGGTGCCCTTGAAACCCGCCCCGATGTGATCGAAGCGTTGATCGGCATCAAGGTCCAAGGCCAGTTGTTGGGGGCCCTGCCCTATGTCATGACGGTCATCATCCTTGCCGGTTTTGTCGGCAAGGCCATCCCGCCCCGCGCCGGCGGAGAGCCTTACGTAAAAGAACGCTGACTTGCCCTGCGCTGCTGTAAATCTTTCGGCAGCGCAGCATCCACAATTGATTTCAATCCGCAAATCAGGATAACAGCCTATATGCAAATATACCTGCCCATTGCCGAGATTTCGGTTAACGCGTTCCTGCTTTTGGGACTGGGCGGTATTGTGGGCGTGCTTTCAGGCATGTTTGGCGTGGGCGGCGGGTTTCTGATTACGCCGCTTTTGTTCTTTATCGGCATTCCGCCTGCTGTGGCTGTGGCCACCGGGGCGAACCAGATTGTCGCCTCCTCCGTATCGGCCTTGCTGGCCCATCTTAAACGCAAAACCGTAGACCTGAGGATGGGCACCGTTTTGCTGATCGGCGGGCTGGTCGGCGCTGCCGCGGGTGTCAGCATCTTCAACCACCTGAAATCTCTTGGCCAAGTCGATTTGCTGGTGAACCTTTGCTATGTGATCTTTCTGGGGATCATCGGCGCATTGATGTTCATTGAATCGCTCAACGCGCTTTACAAAACCCGGTCGGGCAAACGTCAGCCCCGCAAGAAACACACCTGGATTCAAAAGCTACCGTTCAAGATGCGGTTTCGGGTCACGGGGTTGTACATCTCGGTCATTCCGCCGCTGTTGGTGGGGGCATTCGTGGGTCTGCTGGCGGCGATCATGGGGGTTGGCGGCGGCTTTATCATGGTTCCGGCGATGATCTATCTGCTGGGGATGCCGACCAAAGTCGTTGTCGGGACATCGCTGTTCCAGATCCTGTTTGTGACCGCTTTCACCACATTGCTGCACGCGACGACCAACTATACCGTTGATATTGTCCTCGCCGTTCTGCTGCTGATCGGTGGGGTGATCGGCGCGCAATTCGGCACAACGCTCGGCACCAAGCTCAAGGCGGAACAATTGCGCATTCTGCTGGCCCTGCTGGTTCTGGCCGTATGCGGCAAACTGGCGCTGGATCTCTTGCTGCAACCGAATGAACTGTATTCAATCGGGTTCGCCTCATGATCCGGCAATGCATGGCGATAGCGCTTGCCTGTCTGGCCTTTGCGTCAATCGCACAGGCCGAAGAAGACATCGTTTTGGGGCTGAACCAAACCCAAGTGTCCATTTCCACCAATTTCAACGGGTCCGAGATCATCATCTTCGGGGCCGTGAAACGCGAAACGCCGATCCCCAATACGTCTCAATTGCAGGTGGTTGTGACCGTGTCCGGCCCCTCAAAGCCGGTCGTGGTCCGCCGCAAGGAAAAGAAATTCGGGATCTGGGTGAACACCGACGCGGTCGAGGTTGACCGCGCGCCCAGCTTTTACGCGGTGGCCACCAGCGGCCCGTTGCGCGATGTTCTGAGCCGGGTCGAGGACCTGCGCTATAAAATATCGGTCCCGCGCGCGATCAGGTCAGTTGGCGCGCCAATGGACATCAGCGATTCCGCCGCCTTCACCGAAGCGCTGATCCGTATCCGTACCAAAGCCAACCAGTATCAACTGAACGAAGCAGGCGTGAGCGTCGACCAGCAGACGCTGTTTCGCGCAAATGTCCAACTGCCTGCCGCCTTGGTCGAAGGCGACTACGACACCCGGATTTTCCTGACACGCGAAGGCAAGGTCATCGCGCAGTACAACACCCTGATCGACGTGCGCAAAGTCGGCCTGGAACGCTGGCTTTACAACCTGTCGCGCGAGCAGTCGTTGATCTACGGCCTCTTGTCGCTGGCCATCGCCATTGCGGCCGGCTGGCTGGCCTCGGCTGCCTTTGCGATGATCCGCCGCTAACCGCGGCCGATATACGGCATTTTCGTCGCCATCACTGTCATGAATTGCACGTTCGCTTCGGGTGGCATTTGCGCCATGTGCAGCACCGATGATGCCGCGTGTTTGACATCCATCGTGTCCATGTCGGGGTTAGCAGCCTTGAGGTCTGCAACCAGTTCGCTTTCTGCATTGCCAATGTCGATCTGCCCACATGCGATGTTAAACGGCCGTCCATCCAGCGACAGCGTGCGCGTCAGGCCCGTCACCGCATGTTTGCTCATGGTATAGCAGACCGATCCGGGCCGCGGCACATAGGCGGACAAAGACCCGTTGTTGATGATGCGCCCGCCGTCTGCCTGTTTGCGCATCTGCTCGAACGCCAATTGCGCGGCGATGAACATGCCGTTGATGTTGACCTGCATCACCTCGGTCCAGACCTCGAGCGGGATTTCGTCGATGGGGCCGGACATACCGAACAGCCCCGCGTTATTAAACAACACGTCGATGTGGCCAAAGCTTTCGAAGGCGGCGCGCATTGCAGCTGCATCTGTCACATCCGCAGGCAGTGCGACAGCATTGGGATGTGCATCGGCGATTTCAGCCAGACGCTCCGCACGGCGCGCAACCAAGCCGACGCGCCACCCCTGATCCAAGAACAGCTCTGCCGTGGCGCGCCCGATGCCGGAACTCGCCCCTGTGATCAAAATGGTGTTCATGTTTCTTCCTCCTCAGTCTGAATATCCAGGCTTAATGGCGCTGCCGCAACAGCGCGCAGATCATCCACACGCAACACGCCGGTCGGTTTTGAGAGGCGGTTGCGCACCACCCAAATCAGCCGCTCCTGCGCCCGCGTGATCGCGACATAGGCAAGACGCTTCCACAAGGGTTGCCCCGCCTCTGACCGCCCCATACGCGCCGCTGCGTAGAGATCGGGCGCAAACACCTGAACGGTGTCCCACTGGCTGCCTTGCGCCTTGTGAATGGTGACCGCCGCCCCATGCAGGAACGTGGCCCCCATCCGTGCGGCAAAAGGGATAAAGGGCTCTTCCTCGTCCGGCTTTTCAATCTTTACGATTGATGCCGCTGAAATCTGCGGGTCTTCGGCCCCCATCACATGCAAGCGGCTGAACCCCGGTTTGCGCCCATTGCCCAGATAAATCACCTGCGCACCCTTGATCAGGCCGCGCGCTTCCAGGTCCAGCCGCTTCTTGCGATGTTTCACCGGCAGTTCGATCCCGTCACAAATCAACGGCTCGCCCTCAAGCAGCGCGTCTTCGGGCGCACCGTGAACAGCGCGAAAGGCGTTGATCAACCGGATGCGCGTCGCGTTGCGCCACACCAGCACGGGGGACCGCGCCATCAAATCAACCTCGACCCGTTGCCCCCAGACCACGCGATCATCCTTCTTCGAGGCCGCCTCAACCATCCTCTCGAACTGCTCGAACGTCAGTTCAGGGTCTGCCAGCGCATGGGCCAGATCAAGGATGGGGTTATCGGCCTGCTGGCGGTGGATGCGGCTCAGGTTCAAAACGCGGTTTTCCGGCAGTTTCTCAAACACCATGGTGCCGGATTGGCCGACAGGGGCAAGCTGCGCGGGATCACCAAACAACAGCAACGTCGGGAAAATCTCTTTCAGATCCTCGAACTGCTTGTCATCCAGCATCGAACTTTCATCAACCAACCCGATATCCAACGGCTCTTCGCGGCGCTTCCAGCCTGTGATGAAATCACTGCCCCGCAAACCCGCCGCAGCCAACGCGCCCGGGATCGATTTGTTATTGGCGTAAAATGCCTCGGCCCGATCAAGCGACACCTCGTTCATGCCCTCGATCACCGGACGCTCGCCATTGCCGGCCAGCCATTCGGCGATGCGTTCATATTCGGGGTCGTAAACGGGGGTGTACAAGATGCGGTGGATCGTCGTCGCCGGAACACCGCGCAAGCGCAACACGGACGCAGCCTTGTTGGTGGGGGCCAAAATCGCAAGCGACCGCTTGTCCTTGCGTTTGCGGGATTCATAATCGCCCGATACGATATCAACACCCGCCGCTTCCAACGCTTTATAAAGCTCCGCCAGCAGCAGCGTTTTGCCTGACCCGGCCTTTCCGGTCACAGCCATGACCTGATCCTTGCCCCCGGCGGGGGGCATCAGCAGGCTGTCTTCCAGATTGATCCCGGCAAGACGCAACATTTCGGCGATGCTGTCGAAAGCAGCGGCCTGATCATCTGAAAAGGTAAGCAAAGGTGTTGTCATGGCGCGACCCTAAATCAGGGCCGCGCCGGGGGCCAGACAGCTTAGCCGTTAATCGCTGCCTTCCTGCGCAAATCAGGGCCAAAGCGCTGCTGGAACCATGCCCCGGATTGCTGCGGCGAAACGCCAGCCCTGTCCGCCACACAGGCCTGCGCACTGGCGTCAAAACTCCAAAGCCCCACGCTGATCTTCGATAGCCCCGCGCCACTGCTGCCAAGAATTTCGGGCGACGATCCCGTCATCCGGTAAATCCGCACCATCCGCGCATCAAAGACCCCCGCAAAATGCGCGATGCCGAACCCTTGCATGATTTCGCCTCCGCCCAACATCAATGCTGCGGCGACATGCGCAGACGCTTGCGCGCCCAGGCAGAACCGTGTGCATTCCCAGATCAACGGGCTGCAAATCGGCCCCGTCAACAGATCGGCAAAATGCTCGTTCACCATCGTGCGTCCGGTGGTGGGTAGAAACCGCATTGACCCGCCATGCATCCCTCCGGGCAGTTCCCACATCACATAAAGCGGATTCAGGTCGTCATATTCATCCCTTTCAAACCCGTCCGCATCGACCCGAACATCCCATTTCAACCGATCCTTGAATTGCACGGCCCTGTCCCGGAACATGCTTGCGGCAAGTTTCGGATGGTCGCCCAGTTCGTCGCCGTAAATATATCTCAACATGAATTGCCGCGCCCCCAGTGATCATCAGGGGTGGCAATACATCTGGCTTATTTAACGGCTCCCGTTATCAACGCCCGCTCAACCGGTAGAAGGTGCAACTTTTTATTCCAAATGGGATCAAATCCCGGGGGAGCCTGAAAGGCGGGGGCCGGCCCCCTTGCACCTTCCGCTATACGACGATCAGCCCGCGGCTCAATGCGCGCGCCACAGCATGGGTGGTATTCAGCGCACCCAGCTTGAAACGCGCACTCTCAATATAGACGCGCAAGGTATGTTCTGAAATCGACAATGTCTGCGCAACCTGCGCGCGGCTAAATCCAATCGCAATCAACGTCATTGCGTCAATTTCCCTTGGCGATAGCGCTTGGGCAATTTCCGGTGTGCGGGCGGGCTCAATCTCCAACGCCTTTTCATTAAAGTAATGCGCAATCAAAATAAGATCACGGCGGTTGGCTTCGGCAAAACCTTCCCATTCGGCATCGCTGCATGAATGGTTCACGGTAAAAAGCGCGAATTGCCCGTTCGGCCCGCGTATGGGCACGCTAAAGCCCTGATTGCCAACCCCGTATTCAATTGCCTCCAAAAACAGGGCGCGCGCGGCTTTGCTGGTCCAGTCCAGTCGTTTCCAGTCGACCGGATGAAACCGCTGATAACAACCCGAAACGACCGGATCGATGCGCAGATAATTCTGCGCTAGATACCGTTCCTGCCAGGCCACCGAATAGGTGCCGCAGCCGTATTGATCCCCCGCTGAATCGACCCAGTGATAGACGATGTGATTAACCCCATAATGGTCGCGCAGGGCCTCGCTCGCGGTTTGCAGCCCCTCAAGCGTGGCGGCCTGTTCCAGCGCCTCCAATATCTGGTCGAGCTTTGGAGAGATCGTTACCATATGGTTTTCTTCCAGTCCCTTCTTCACGGGCGGAGATCTCGGCCATTGCTACAATCGCGGTATCATCAAGCTGTTCTGCCAAAGCAGGAAAGCCATTGATTGTCGCGAAAGTTTTAAGATCGGTGAGAACGTCCAATATCCAGTCACTTTGCATGTTAAGAATCTCACCTTTTTGGTTAATTTTTGATTAATACAGCCATAACATGTGCCGATATTTCCGTAAATTCGCGTTTTCCAACTCCCCAATTCTGGTGGGTTGACCCCGAGACAAGACACTGTTTCCCCAAGAGGTGCCCCTAGAACGCAAATCGCCCGCGAACCGGATGAACGATTCGCGGGCGATTGGGCCAACAATCTAAATTGTTTGCTTATTTTCCGGCTTCCAGCGCGTCTTCCAAAGTCCGCAGACCGGTCGTTGGCGACTGGACCAGAACCGACATGTTCCCCGGCTTATGCTCGTTGGCCAACATTTTCATGTGCGCATCGGGCAAGTCATTCCATGTGAATACTTCCGACATGCAAGGGTCCAAACGGCGCTCGAGCATCAGTTTATTCGCCGAAGACGCCTGCTGCAAATGCGCAAAGTGACTGCCCTGCAAGCGCTTTTGGTGCATCCACATATAGCGCACGTCAAGCGTCAGGTTGAAACCGGATGTACCGGCGCAGATCACAACCATGCCGCCTTTTTTACAGACGAATGTGGACACGGGGAATGTCGCCTCGCCGGGGTGTTCAAACACCATATCAACGTTGACGCCCTTGCCGGTGATTTCCCAGATCGCCGCGCCAAACTTGCGGGCCTCTTTGAACCAGGCGGCATATTCGGGCGTGTTCACCGTGGGCATCTGCCCCCAGCAGTTAAAGTCCTTGCGGTTCAGAACGCCCTTGGCCCCCAGATCCATGACGAAATCACGCTTGGATTCATCCGAGATAACGCCAATCGCATTCGCACCCGCTGTGTTGATCAGCTGGATCGCATAAGATCCCAAACCACCCGATGCGCCCCAGACCAACACGTTCTGACCGGGCTTCAGGTCATGTGGTTCGTGACCGAACAGCATGCGATATGCCGTGGCCAGCGTCAGCGTATAGCAGGCGGATTCTTCCCAGGTCAGGTGCTTGGGCCGCGGCATAAGCTGCTGGGCCTGCACGTTTGTGAACTGGGCAAATGACCCGTCGGGGGTCTCGTAGCCCCAGATGCGCTGGCTGGGCGAATACATCGGGTCGCCGCCGTTGCAGTGCTCGTCGTCGCCGTCATCCTGGTTGCAGTGAATCACCACTTCGTCGCCGATTTTCCAGCGCTTCACCTTGTCACCAACCGCCCAGACGATCCCCGAGGCATCGGAACCGGCGATGTGAAAGGGTTGTTTGTGGCCATCGAACGGGCTGATCGGTTTGCCCAAGGCAGCCCAGACACCGTTATAGTTAACGCCCGCAGCCATCACCAGAACCAGCACTTCGTGGCTGTCGAGCGTTGGAACATCGACGACTTCTTCCAGCATGGCGGTGTTCGGGTTGCCATGACGTTCACGGCGAATGGTCCATGCGTACATTTGCTTGGGGACATACCCCATCGGAGGGATCTCACCGATTTCGTACAGGTCTTTTTCCGGTGCGTCGTATTGCGCGATATTGGTGTCCAGGGCCATGCGTGCCTCCACTATCAGAATTCGTTTGTGCCGCAGTGCAGAATCGCGGCGTCTAAAAGTGAGATATTGCCCACGGCGCAACAATGCAACCGTATTTGGGCATTATTTGTAATTTTATAACTTTGCAGTCGCAGCAAATCCCAAGACCTGCGGCCTCAGATGAAAAAATGTGCGATCGAGTTGGCATAGTAGTTCAGGATAGGCAGCTCATCAGGGTCGGCGGCAAAGCCCCCGTCGACTGCAAACACCATGCCGCGCTGCACCATATGTTCGCGCGCTTTTTGAACGGCCCCGTCAAAATCCGCATGGGGAATGTCGATCGTCGGCTTCGCCTTTTTCAACAGCCGCGCCATTTCGGCCCTCAGGGCATCCTCTGTCAGCGGCGTCTTGGTCGACAGCATGAGATGCGCCATTAGTGGCACAAACAGCAACGGCATCTCGTCTGCGATCCGCCCCATCAGATCCTGGGCCAACCGGTCAACATCCGGCTTGTCACCATAGTCCCGCAAAGGGACCGGTTCGCCAAAAACCACGGCCGCCTCGCCAAAACGCATAAACCTGCCACGTATCCGCAGCCACGTTTTGCGCAAAATAAAGATCAGGATCACCGATATGCGCGCCTTGAATCGCCGCGTCCCGGCAAGATCTGCTTCGATCAGAACCCGATCTTCCAAAACCCGATCATAGTTGATGGCGACTGGCACAAACACCACGTCACGGTCGGTCAGGTCAGCACCGACAACATAGCCCAACAACCCCATCTTTGGCGGCATCAACTTGCCATCAAGGCTGAGCCCGCCTTCGGGGAACACCGCTTGGGTCACGCCGCCCTCGGTCGCCTTTTGCACATAGCGCGCCAAGACTTTGCGATACAGCGCACCGCGTGATTTGCGCCGGATGAAATAAGCGCCCATTGATCTGATCAACCCGCTCAGCGGCCAAACCCGCGCCCATTCCCCCACCGCATAGCTCAATGCCGATGCCTCGCCCGCCAGATAGGTCACCAGCATATAATCCATGTTGCTGCGATGGTTCATGACAAAGATCACCGTCGCGTCGCCGGGTATTTTTTCGATAACGGCAGCGTTGTCCTTGCCGGTGCGTACCTCGTACAGGGTATTTGCCAGAAACCGCGCAAGCCGGATGCCAAAGCTGAAATAGGCGAAGGCGCTGAAACTGGGCACGATCTCGCGGGCATAGCGGCGGGCCTGCTGGAACGCGACGTTTTCGGGAATGCCCTCTTCGCGGGCGTGATCGGCAATCGCCTGGCTGATTTGCGGATCATAGATCAGCCGCTGGATCATGTCGTGACGCCGCGCCAGTTTGAACGGTTCAATCGGGCGCGTCAGGCGTTTGTTCAGACGGGCAACCGCACGTTCAAGGCGCAGCCGGAAAAACCAGCGTACCGAGGGCAATAAAAAATGGCTTAATGCCGTGACAGTCGCAAAAAGCAAAATCACGACGAATAGCCAGATAGGAAGTTCAATGGTCTGCGTCATCGGCCCACACTTGCAGAAGGAAAACGGACTGGGCAATGAAAATCTATGAATTCGCCGTTTGGCTGAACGCGGCCTGCGAATAAGATTTGACCAAATTTTCTACAATAACGGGTCATTCGCGGTCGCCTTTGCAAATAATGTGGACCCTGCCCGGAAATCAATGCGATAATGCCGCAATGCAGCGAATTGACACTGCCTGATTATTTCAAGTATCAGTCTTTCAACGCAATATTATTACCCTACCGATTCACGAGAGGCCGCACCATGTCGCAACAAACAAAAGACCGCCCCTGGCTGATCCGCACCTATGCCGGACACTCTACCGCCGAGGCATCCAATGCGTTGTATCGCAGCAATCTGGCCAAAGGTCAGACCGGCCTTTCCGTCGCCTTCGATCTGCCGACACAAACCGGCTATGACAGCGATCACATCCTTTCGCGTGGCGAAGTGGGCAAAGTTGGCGTGCCTGTCGGCCATCTGGGCGACATGCGGATGCTGTTCAAGGATATCCCGCTTGAGCAGATGAACACCTCGATGACCATCAACGCGACGGCACCGTGGTTGTTGGCGCTTTATATTGCCGTAGCCGAAGAACAGGGTGCGGATGTATCGGCCCTGCAAGGCACGGTTCAGAACGACCTGATCAAAGAATACCTGTCGCGCGGCACCTATATCTGCCCGCCTGCCCCGTCGCTGAAGATGATCGCCGACGTCGCCGAATATTGCTATACCAACGTGCCGAAATGGAACCCGATGAATGTGTGTTCCTACCACCTTCAAGAAGCCGGTGCGACGCCCGAACAGGAATTGGCCTTTGCCCTGGCCACCGCGACAGCTGTCTTGGATGCCCTGCGCCCCCGCGTGCCTGAGAAAGATTTCCCGACACTGGTTGGTCGCATCTCCTTTTTCGTGAATGCCGGTATTCGTTTCGTGACCGAGATGTGCAAGATGCGCGCCTTTGGCGATCTGTGGGATGAAATCTGCCTTGAGCGTTATGGCGTCGAAGACCCCAAGTTCCGCCGGTTCCGCTATGGGGTTCAGGTGAACTCTCTTGGCCTGACCGAACAGCAGCCGGAAAATAACGTCTACCGTATCCTGATCGAAATGCTGGCCGTCACGCTGTCTAAAAACGCCCGCGCCCGTGCCGTTCAATTGCCCGCCTGGAACGAAGCTCTTGGCCTGCCGCGCCCGTGGGATCAGCAATGGTCGATGCGTATGCAGCAAATCATGGCGTATGAAACCGACCTGTTGGAGTTCGACGACCTGTTTGATGGCAACCCCGCCGTCGACCGCAAGGTCGAAGCGTTGAAAGAAGGTGCACGTGCCGAGCTTGCCAATCTTGACGGCATGGGCGGCGCTATCTCTGCGATCGATTACATGAAATCGCGACTGGTCGAAAGCAATGCCGACCGTCTGGGCCGGATCGAACAGGGTGAAACGATCGTTGTCGGCGTGAATAAATGGCAGCAGGGCGAACCCTCGCCGCTGATGACCGGCGACGGCGGGATCATGGTCGTTGACCCCGCCGTCGAGGCTGACCAGATCAACCGTCTGAATGCGTGGCGCGACACCCGTGATCAGGCCGCCGTTGACAAAGCTCTTGCCGATCTGCGCGCCGCCGCCGCCGAAGGGCGCAATGTGATGGAACCGTCAATTGCCGCCGCCAAGGCCGGTGTAACCACAGGCGAATGGGCCGCGCAAATGCGGGCCGTACACGGCGAATACCGTGGACCGACAGGGGTTGCCGCAGGGCGGTCGAACAAGACCGAAGGTCTGGATGAACTACGCGAGGCCGTGGATGCCGTCAGCACCCGTCTGGGTCGCCGGCTTAGCTTTCTGGTTGGGAAGCCCGGGCTTGATGGCCATTCGAATGGTGCAGAACAGATTGCAGTGCGCGCCCGCGATTGCGGCATGGATATTACCTATGAAGGTATCCGCCTGACCCCGTCAGAAATCGTCAAAGCCGCAAAAGACGGCAATCACCATGTTGTGGGCCTGTCTATTCTTTCCGGCTCCCATATCCCACTGGTCCAAGACTTAATGAATGAAATGCGTCAGGCAGGGCTTGGACATATCCCTGTGGTTGTGGGCGGTATTATTCCAGAGGATGACAAAATCCGGATACTCGGAATGGGCGTTGCCCGCGTTTATACGCCTAAAGACTTTGAGTTGAACACAATAATGAAAGATATCGTAATACTTGCAGACCCCGATACAATTGCAGCGGAATAAAATCTTTAGAATTTTTATTCTTTGTTTCATCTCTATATTCGCATAAGGATGGAATGTAGTTAAATATTAGGAACTGGTATAATGAGCATTAATCTGGACGCCATGTCTCACAAGCAGCTTGAGACCTTGCTGGAAGATGTAAAGATCGCAATCAAATCGGCCTATGACCGTGACCGTGTTGAGGCCCGTAAAGCGGCTGAAAAAGCGGCAGCCGAATTTGGTTTTTCTTTGGACGAAGTATCTTCGGGTGCAAAAAAATCCAAAGGGGTTAAGGCGGCCGCCAAATTTGCGAACCCGGCTGACAAGACCCAGACATGGACTGGCAAAGGTCGCCAGCCGAATTGGTTCCGTGAATTGACAGCCAAGGGTGTCTCCCCGGATGATCTGGCGATTTGAACTTTACCTTTAACGAAAAAATAGGGTGTCCCAGGATTGGGGCACTTTTTTTACTTAGAGCGGTAGTTATCAAAAATGACGATTCATATTGGTGCCAAAGAAGGTGAAATCGCTGAAACGGTTCTGATGCCAGGCGACCCTTATCGGGCAAAGTGGGCGGCAGAGACGTTTTTGACAGACGCGACACTTGTGAATGAAGTACGCGGCATGCTTGGCTTTACCGGCACTTGGAATGGCCACCGTGTGACCATTCAAGGATCAGGAATGGGAATGCCTTCGCTTTCCATCTATGCGAACGAATTGATTACCAACTACGGGGCCAAAACATTGATCCGCATCGGATCATGTGGCGGTATGCAACCCCATGTGGGAATTCGCGATATTATTATCGCAATGACGGCGACCACAATAACATCTCCTTCCTCCGGTATATTCCGCGAAATGAATTTCGCACCTTGCGCCGATTGGTCATTGTTGCAAGCAGCCGTTATCGCAGCAAAAGCAAAAGGAACCAATACCCATGTGGGCGGCATCTATTCGTCTGATGTGTTTTACGCCGAACGCCCCGATCTGGATGAACAGATGGTGCGTCACGGGATTCTGGGTGTCGAAATGGAAGCAGCCGAGCTTTATACCTTGGCGGCCCGTCACAAACGCCGCGCTTTGGCGGTGCTGACGGTCAGCGACCACCTGCAAACCGGCGAGGCGCTGCCTGCATCGGAGCGTGAAAAATCCTTTGGCGACATGGTCGAGATCGCTTTGCAAGCAGCCTTTGCCGACGCATAAAATTATCTAAACGGCTTGAACCCTGCCAAGGGGTTCAAGTGCCGTGTGACCTGTCATAACCATTGGGCGCAGGTTGCGAAGCCGCGCCAAGGTAATCTGCATCAGGGGCAAAGATTTCGACCAGCAGCGGATAGCAGGCAGCGGCATCAGACGAATGTTCTGCCGAACAATCGCCCCCCGGACATGCGCTTAGCGCCCCCAACAGATCAATCTCGGCATAGAACTCAAGATAATCACCGGGCCGGACGGGGCTTGCCTTCATAAAATACTGGCCGGTGTCGCGGGTAAAGCCTGTGCACATAAACACGTTCAACACGTCATGCACATGTGGCTCAGCCTCCGCTACAGACACACCCAAGTGGTTTGCCAAAGCGCGGGTCAGGTTGGAATGGCAGCAATGGTGATACTGCCCCCCTGCCAGCAAGTTATGCGTATAGGGGTCGCAGCGGGTGCCGATGACGTCATGCACCGAACCGCCAAATGAGTCCTTGCCGTACCAGCCAAGCGTGTCATGGGTGATGGTCGCCATCGGTCGCAGATACGGAAAGCTTGTCCACATCCGCTGGCCCGTTGTGATATGCGTGCCGTGCAGCGCGCGGGTTTTCCCGGAATAGAAACGTTCGTTAATATTGTCGCGCGCCCACAGGTTCAAATCACCGACCTGCGGCCCTTCGACACTGACAATTCGAAAGAAGTGCCCCGCCGGCACGGTAAAGCACCCTGCTTCGCGTGGCGGCACTAGCACCTCGTCTACCTTGGTCATCGTGTCCCGCGCAGCGTGGTACGCCGCCATATCCGGCACCGGCAGCGTATCCACCGGATAACAGATTACCGGTTTGACCGCACGCCGTGCTGCCGCGTCTTTGGGTTCGTTCATACGTTTTGTCCTGCAATGCGGCCCGAAAATAGACACCCGCCCAGGAATGTCCCCTCAAGCGCGTTATACCCGTGATACCCGCCGCCGCCAAAGCCGCAGACTTCACCAGCGGCATACAACCCCTGCAAAACGTCGCCCTCTGGCGTAAGGACCCTGCCCTGCAAATCAGTGTGCAAACCGCCCAGACTTTTGCGTGTCAGAACATTCAGCCTGACCGCAATCAGCGGGCCGTTTTCCGCGTCCAGAATGGCGTGGGGTTTGGCGGTGCGGATCAGTTTATCACCGCGATAGGCACGCGCCCCACGGATCGCCGTAATCTGGGCATCCTTGGAAAACGGGTTATCCAACTGCCCGTCCCGCGCTGCGATCTGGTTGCGCAGATGGTCCAGATCAAGCGGTTGGTCCGGCGTCAGTTTGTTCATACCGGCGACCAGTTCGTCCAACCGATCCGCAACAATGAAATCCGCACCTTTTTCCTTGAATGCCTCGACTGCGGGCGTAGCCCCTTTGCCAAGCCGCGCTTTCAATACATCGCGCCATCCACCATCGGTAAGGTCGGGGTTCTGCTCTGACCCGGACAGGGCGAATTCTTTTTCGATGATCTTTTGGGTCAGGATAAACCAGCTGTGTTCCCCGGCCCGCAAGATCCGCTTGAGCGTCGATAGGGTATCGAAACCCGGCATGCAGGGAGCCTCCATCCGGTCGCCCTTGGCATCCAGCCAGATCGAAGACGGCCCGGGCAAAATGCGAATGCCGTGATTGGGCCAGATCGGGTTCCAGTTCTCGACGCCCTCGCAATAATGCCACATCCGGTCTTCGTTGATCAGACCCGCACCTGCATTGGCAGCAATACCGTGCATCCTTCCGTCAACATAGTCCGGCACGCCCGACACCATGCGACTGGGGGGCTGGCCCAGCCGACCTGTCGGCCAGTGCTGCCGCACCAAATCATGGTTGGCACCGATGCCACCTGTCGTCAAAATCACCGCTTCGGCCTGATGGTGAAAAGTGCCGATGGGGGCACGGCTTGTGCTTTCGCCGCGCTGTTTGGTGGTCGCCTCAAGCACCTCACCGGATACCCCCGTCACGGCACCGTTTACGACCTCGAGCGCGTTAACCCTGTGGCGGAACGCCATGTGCAACCGCCCTGCAACAGCATGGTCCTGCATCAGCTTGGCAAAGGGGGCGACCACACCGGTGCCGGTTCCCCAAGTAATGTGAAAACGAGGAACCGAATTCCCGTGCCCGCCTGCCATCGCGCCGCCACGTTCGGCCCAACCCACAACAGGGAACCACCGCATGCCCAGCCCGTGCAGCCATCCGCGCATGTCGCCCGCAGCCCAGTCGACAAAACGGGTGGCATAGGCACGCGGGTTCGCATCCTCGGGGCGGTCAAATTGCGCTGACCCCATCCAGTCGCGCAGTGCCAGTTCGGGGCTGTCGCGAATGCCCAGCCGGCGTTGTTCGGGGGTGTCGACCATGAACAGCCCGCCAAGCGACCAGAACGCCTGACCGCCCAGACTTTGCGGGCCTTCCTGGTCAATCATCAGCACCCGACGACCGCGCAGGATTGCCTCATGTGCGGCCACCATCCCGGCAAGGCCGGCACCAACGACAATCACATCAGCTTTGAAATTTTTATCTGTCATGGATCCCCCTGTCACAGAACAAAGGCTATTCGACGATCAATGGTTCTGTCGAGGACCCTGATCAAAGCGGTCGCGAGGTCACTTTGGATTTGCAGTCTTTCGGGGTGCCGTTTGTGGCGGTGTAGGCTTCGGCACCGCAGGCAACGCAGTGGTAAAAGCTCAAGCTGCCCTTGTCGCGGGTGTTATCTTTGCGCCAGCGGCAGCCGCGCCCGGGGCTTTTGCGCCGCCAGAAATACGAGGCGACCAAAAACACGACAAAAAAGGCAAGCAATAAAAGGGGCATGAAAAAATCGCCGACCCACCCCGACAAAATCGGGGTGGGTCAATCTGATCAGATGGTGCGTTCGACCATCATCTTTTTGATATTCGCAATCGCCGCTGCCGGGTTCAAACCCTTGGGGCAGGTCTTGGCGCAGTTCATGATTGTGTGGCAGCGGTACAGCTTGAAGGGGTCCTCAAGCTCGTCGAGACGTTCGCCTGTCGCCTCGTCGCGGCTGTCGATCAACCAACGATAGGCATGCAGCAATGCGGCTGGTCCAAGATAGCGGTCGCCGTTCCACCAGTAGCTGGGGCAGGATGTCGAACAGCACGCACACATGATGCATTCATACAGACCGTCCAGCTTGGCGCGGTCATCGATCGACTGCTTCCATTCTTTCGCAGGAGCCGCTGTTTTGGTTTCAAGCCATGGCTGGATCGACGCGTGCTGCGCATAGAAATGCGTCAGGTCGGGGATCAAATCCTTGACCACAGGCATGTGCGGCAACGGGTAAATCTTTACGGTGCCCGAAACCTCGTCCACGCCGTAGGTACAGGCCAGCGTGTTGATCCCGTCGATGTTCATCGCGCAAGATCCGCAAATACCTTCGCGGCACGAACGGCGGAAGGTCAGGGTGGGATCAATCTCGTTTTTGATCTTGATCAGCGCGTCCAGGATCATCGGGCCGCAGGTATCCATATCGACGAAATATGTGTCGATGGCAGGGTTCTTCCCGTCATCCGGATTCCAGCGGTAAATCTGGAACTGCTTGAGGTTTTTTGCACCCTCTGGTTTTGGCCATGTCTTGCCGGATGTCATCCGGGAATTCTTTGGGAGCGTGAGTTGAACCATATCGCCTCTCCTGGTCTGCCGGGCAGTTACCCGTTTTCAATAATTTCCAGCGCTTACTTCTTCAAAAGGTAAAGCGCATTTCCTTCGGCCTGCATCGTTTCTTCGAAACCGCTGGCCAGTATTTTTGCACATAGATCGGTCTGCCACTGCTGGGCATGCCGCACTTCGATAAGGATTGCATCAGGCAGCCATCCGCCGGATTTTGCCTCGTCCAGAATGGGGTCAAGAACCAAGGCTTCGGCCCCTTCGACATCAATCTTGAGCAGGGTGAAATCGTGGTTTTCAGACGCAGATGTGAAATGACGCAACGGGCGCGTCGGGACCAATGACCCACCACTGCGCATCCGGCCTTGCACCTCTTTCAAGGACGCCTGCCCATAGTTGTGCCCGCGAAAATTAAGCATCGCCTCTCCGTCGCGATCAGACAATGCACAGCCTTCTATTCTGACAACTTCGGTCAAATCGTTGATCTGCACATTCAGGCCAAGGCGGCCAATCATGATCGGGTTCGGTTCAAAGGCGATTACGCGCGACCCTTTCCCGCTGGCCAACGCCAGAGGAATGGTAAACGCGCCGCAATTCGCACCAATGTCCAAAACCAGGGCATTGCGCTGCTCGACCAGTTTGACCAATGCCAGCAGGGATTTCAGCTCGGGAGGGTGCCCCTCAAGCCAAATGCAGGTTTCTGTATAGTTGTCCCGCGGATCGACAACCATTCTGATATCGGCAAATTCAATCTCGACCGGGCCCAACATTGCGTTGATCTTGGCCCGCTCTTGGGGCGACCCTGTCCGGAAACGAGCCCGCAAGCTGTCCATTTCAGCTTTTTTGATCTGGTCAGCCATCATGCTGCTTCCCCGCTCAAGCCCCATCAGCCAAGTGTTCCTGTCAGGCCCAGGCTATTTTGCGACAAACAGCGTACTGTTTCAGGGCGTGCCAACACGGTGCGCACTGTCGCAACGGTCGTATCATCTACGCCGATAACTGCCGATTTCGCAAATACCCGTATCTCGGCCGCGTCGGAATTGTCGATGATACAATCGGTGAACGGCGTGATCAGCTGCTTTGGCACCTGGGGAAACCGCGTGGCGATGGTTTCGGTAACCACACCTTTCGCGCCTTCGCGGGCGATCGCATCAACCCGCTGGGATGCCTCTGTACAGGCAGACAGCCCAACAGCCATCAGCACCACCCCAAACACAGCCGGACGGGCCGCGCGATGACGCAGACCTTCAACGATATTATGGAATGTGGTTCCGGCTCGTGTCACAGGGGGGTCCTTTGGTTCGTGTATGCCCCGCCCCGGTGAGTACCAGAGCGGAGCAAGAGTTTTAGTAAACGCGTGCTTTTGGTGCGATTTTCTTGAGGTCGATGCCGCCTTCTTCTTCGGTGGTCAAAGGATCAAGATGCACGCCACGATAGCCCAGGGTCGCTTCGTTCCCTTTGAACCAGACAAGGCTGTGCTTGCGCCAGTTCTTGTCATCGCGATCAGGATAATCCTCGTGGGCGTGTGCCCCGCGGCTTTCCTTGCGCGCAGCCGCTGCGGTAATCGTGGCCACAGCGTTTGGCATAAGGTTGGTCAGCTCAAGCGTTTCCATCAGGTCAGAGTTCCAGACCAGCGACTTGTCCGTCACCTTAAGGTCAGCGACCTTGCCTGCGACCTCGTCCATTTTCACTTTGCCTTCGTTCAGCGTCTTGTCGGTGCGGAACACGGCAGCATCGGCCTGCATGGTTTTCTGCATCTCAAGGCGCAATTCGGCGGTGGCGATGTCGCCCTTGGCGTAACGCAGACCGTCAAACCGGTTGAACGCCGCGTCGATCGACCGCTGGTTTGGCGTCGGCACGGGTGTCGACGGATCAACAATATCCTTGGCGCGGATCGCGGCAGCGCGACCGAAGACAACCAAGTCGATCAGCGAATTCGACCCAAGACGGTTTGCACCGTGAACAGAGGCACAGCCCGCCTCGCCCACAGCCATCAGACCGGGTGCGATGTTGTCAGGCTTGTCGGCGGTGGGTGCCAACACTTCGCCCCAATAGTTCGTGGGAATGCCGCCCATGTTATAGTGCACCGTCGGCAGAACCGGGATCGGTTCCTTGGTCAGGTCAACACCGGCAAAAATACGCGCGGATTCAGAAATGCCCGGCAGGCGCAAATCCAGCGTTTCTTTGGGCAGGTGGTTCAGGTGCAGGTGAATGTGGTCTTTGTTTTCGCCCACACCGCGCCCTTCGCGGATTTCCATCGTCATGCAGCGCGAAACAACGTCACGGCTGGCAAGGTCTTTATAGGTCGGCGCATACCGCTCCATAAAGCGTTCGCCTTCGGAGTTGGTCAGATACCCGCCCTCGCCGCGTGCGCCTTCGGTGATCAGGCAGCCGGCACCATAGATGCCGGTCGGGTGGAACTGAACGAATTCCATGTCCTGCAGGGGCAGACCTGCACGCGCGGTCATACCGCCACCGTCACCTGTACAGGTGTGCGCCGATGTTGCGCTGAAATAGGCGCGGCCATAGCCGCCCGTTGCCAGAACAACCATCTTGGCGCTGAACAGGTGCATGGTACCGTCATCCAGCTTCCAGCACAAAACGCCCTGACACACGCCATCATCGGACATGATCAAATCAATGGCGAAATATTCAATGTAGAATTCAGCGTTATGCTTCAGCGATTGGCCGTAAAGCGTGTGCAAGATCGCGTGGCCGGTACGGTCAGCAGCCGCACAGGTGCGCTGAACGGGGGGGCCTTCGCCGAATTCTGTGGTGTGGCCACCGAACGGACGCTGATAGATTTTGCCAGCTTCAGTGCGCGAGAATGGAACGCCGTAATGCTCAAGCTCGTAAACCGCCTTGGGCGCTTCGCGGGCAAGGTATTCCATCGCATCGGTATCGCCCAGCCAGTCGGACCCTTTGACGGTGTCATACATGTGCCACTGCCAATTGTCGGGGCCCATGTTCGACAGGGATGCCGCGATGCCGCCCTGCGCCGCAACAGTGTGCGACCGTGTCGGGAAAACTTTGGTGACGCAGGCTGTTTTCAGGCCCTGTTCGGCCATGCCGAGGGTCGCGCGCAGACCTGCACCGCCGGCCCCCACAACAACCACGTCATATTCATGCGTTTCATATTCGTATGCAGCCATGTTTCGGTCTCCCGTCCTGCGAAATCTGTGTTAAAGCGCGATGCGTGCGATGGCAAAAAGCCCAACCGCCGCCGCGCCGTAGCTGAGGCAAGTCATCAGGATGATGGCAATCTTTTGCGCCAATCCGTGAACGTAGTCCTCAATCAGCACCTGCACACCATCGTTAAAGTGCTTGAACCCAACGGTCAGTGTCAGTGCTGCAATAATTGCGGGGAAAGGCTTGGCGTAATAGGCCAACACCTCTTCGTAGGTGCCGCCCAGTGCCGCACCAAAGGTAAAGACGAAAAGCGGGATCAGGATCAGCAGCGCAACCGAGCTGACTTTCATCGCCCAGAAATGTGCAGTGCCGGATTTTGCCGACCCCATACCGAGCGCGCGTTTGCGGTCTGTCAAATAAGCCATGTCTGTTCCCCTTAAATGATCAGCGCGGTGATAATGGTCAAAACGACCGAACCGACCAATGCCGCCCAGCCCATTTTTTCAGCTGTCGGGATATCCAGCCCATAGCCGTTGTCCCAGATCAGATGCCGGATGCCTGCAAGGGTGTGATACCAAAGGCCCAGCAATGAAAAGAACATCACAAGGTCGCCGAACCAGCTGGTGATAAATCCGTTGGCTGTTGCAAATGCTTCGGGCGATGTTGCCGCGGCCAGAAACCACCACACGATCAGCAGCGCTGCGACCAGCATCGCGTTGCCAGTGATCCGGGTAAGGATCGACGACATTGAGGTTAGTTGCGGGCGGTAGATCGTCAGGTGTGGTGACAGCGGGCGGTTGCCCCGGTTCACATCAGCCATGATGGATTCCTTTTCTCGTCTCGTTCAGCTTATAGATAGCGGTATTTTCGATACTGTCACGCACAGACGTCCGTTTCGGGTCATGTTTGCGCACCAAAACCCGCAAAAAATTCGAATTAATCAAAAGTTTTTAGATTTGTGATCACGGAATTTTTTCATGTGATCACAACGGGGCCAGGCTTCCGCTGATCTTCGCGCTTTTGGCGAATACCGTGACGGAGGGTGCAAATCAGCATGTCCATTGAATTGGGATAGACGGCCCGTGTCGGATGGCGCGCAACAGCAAACAGGTGGGAAAAATTGGCGGGGCGGCTGATTTCAGCGCCCCGCCAGTAAAGATTTAGCTCAACGAGCCGTCGATACCTTTGCAAGCATCAACCAGGCCTTTGACGGCATTGACAGAATTATCGAACATCGCCTGCTCGTCTTTATCCATCGAGATTTCGACAACACGTTCGATGCCGCCGGCACCAATCACGGTTGGAACGCCAACATAGAAACCGTTCAGACCGTAAGCACCGTCGACATATGCCGCACAGGGCAGCACGCGCTTTTGGTCTTTCAGATAGGCTTCGGCCATCTCGATCGCCGAAGTCGCTGGCGCATAGAACGCCGAACCGGTTTTCAGCAACCCAACGATTTCCGCGCCGCCATCACGGGTGCGCTGAACGATCGCGTCCAGTTTATCCTGTGAGGTCCAACCCATTTTCACCAGATCAGGCAAAGGAATACCCGCAACTGTCGAATAGCGTGTCAGTGGCACCATTGTATCGCCGTGGCCGCCCAGAACGAACGCGGTAACGTCCTTCATCGACACGTTGAATTCGGCGGCAAGGAAGTGACGGAAGCGTGCCGAATCAAGAACGCCAGCCATGCCGCAAACCATGTGGTGTGGCAGACCGGAGAATTCGCGCAGAGCCCAAACCATCGCATCAAGCGGGTTTGTGATACAGATCACAAAGGCGTTTGGCGCGTGGGCTGCGATGCCTTCGCCAACGGATTTCATCACTTTCAGGTTGATGCCCAGCAGATCATCACGGCTCATCCCGGGCTTGCGGGCAACACCGGCTGTAACGATGCAAACGTCAGCACCAGCGATATCAGCATAGTCATTTGCACCTGACATGGTCGCGTCGAACTTTGCCGATGGACCGGATTCGGCGATATCAAGCGCCTTACCCTGAGGAACACCTTCGGCGATGTCGAACAAAACGACGTCACCTAGTTCCTTGATTGCTGCGAGATGGGCAAGCGTGCCCCCGATCTGCCCAGCGCCGATAAGCGCGATTTTGGGTCTGGCCATGTGGTTTTCTCCGACAAGGTTAAGATTGGCCACGGGATAACGAAATGCATCGCACCGTGCAAGTTGCCTGTCGATCATGGCCGATGGAAGGTGAATAAACGCATAAAAAAGGGCCACTTCCAGTTGGAAATGGCCCTTTATTCAGGTCAAGAAATACAAAATTCCCGAATATTCATACGCGGTTTCGACTTAGTTCCGGTATTCGGGCTGTGCTTCAAGCGCTTCCTTGCTGCTGTCGATGTAGATGCGGAAATCATCGCCTTCAGCGTTTTTCAGGACCTGCAATTCATCCCATGTCACCGCGACCGGCTTTTCGCCCAAGCCAAGGAAACCGCCAACATTGATCACGACTTCTTTCACCTGGCCGTCGTCACCCAGGATCAGGCTGCCAACTTCGCCGACTGTTTCATTGTCGGACCCATAGACATAGGCCCCGTCCAGGTCTTCAGCTGTCAGAGCTTGCATTTGCTCGACGTTGGCTTCTGCATAACCATCATATTCGACAGCCGGACGGGTCAACATTGGACGATCATTTGCGGGCTCGTCTTTGGCCATCTCGGCAGATGTCGCTGTGTCGGACATTTCGGTCGTTGCAGCAGCTTCGGCTTTTTCCATGTCGTCGTCCATGTCACGGTCAAACTCGGGGGCCTGCTCCAACATCTCTTTCGATGTTGTCACCACCAGAAAACGGTCGTCCGAATCGCCTTCGGCCTTCAGCACCTTGATGCTGTCCATGCTGACACTCACGTCACGTTCGCCCATGCCAAGGAAGCCGCCAACACCCAGGATCACAGCTTTTACATCGCCGTTTTCATCCAGCAGAATATCATTGATCTCGCCGATATCGTCCCATTCGGTTTCAGCACCGGTGACGACAGTCATGTTGGCGTCGATTTCAGTTTCGGCGTTATAGATGCGCATGCCGATCAGGTCGGATGCAAAGAAATCAGACGGCTGCGCAACAGTGCTGCCAATGCCGTTTGTGGCATGGGACGCAGCAAATGCCGGGCCGGTCAAAGAAAGAATAATTGCGGTTGTTCCAAGAAAACGTTTCATTACTATTTACTCCTATTAAGGTACTGTACTTTCCGCCAAGCGAACATCGCTCGGTTGCAAGGATAACCAGCATCTCGCCAATCAGTTCCAACTCGGATCAACAAACTGTCACTTTAATCAATCCATGACATAGCTGTCCGAAAGCGGTGCCCCGATGACCTTTGATATTTGGTTCTTGCTGATCGCCGGGCCTGCCGTTCTTTTTGCAGGTGTCTCGAAAGGCGGGTTCGGATCGGGCGCGGCTTTTGCAAGTTCCTCCATCCTGGCTGTGGTCATCGAACCGGGGATGGCCCTGGGGATCATGTTGCCACTGCTGATGCTTATCGACGTCACAACCCTGAAACCCTATTGGGGAAAATGGAGCCTGCACGACGTCAGGTTGCTGGTCCTTGGTGCCGTACCGGGCGTTGTTTTGGGCGCGGCACTGTACAAGATCGCATCGCCGGATTTCTTCCGCCTGATGATCGGCAGCATTTCGGTCGGGTTTGTGTTCTGGCAATGGGGCCGCAGTTCGGGCTGGATTCGCGCCGCACAACACGCGTTGCCAGATTGGGCGGGTGTGTTTTGGGGCGGTGTTGCTGGCCTTACCAGTTTTATCAGCCACGCAGGCGGCCCACCTGCCGCGATCTATCTTTTGTCACGCGGTTTGACGAAAACCCAATTTCAGGCCTCTACCGTGTTGCTGTTCTGGACAGTCAACATCGTCAAATTCGTGCCCTATGCTTTTTTGGGTATCTTCACACTCGATACGTTGAAAGCGGACCTGGTGCTTGCGCCCTTTGCCATTCTCGGCGCGTGGGTCGGGGTCAAAGCGCATCGGTTCATCTCTCAAAAGCAGTTCTTTGCGATCACCTATGTTTTGTTGCTGACAACAGGGACCAAGCTGATCTGGGATGGTTTGACCTAGTGTCTGGCAGTGCGCATCAGGGAATATCAACCATAACGGCAAAGGAATATGACGCTATTGGCCCCGCCATTGGATCGGCTGACAAATCCTGCGTTGCTGCAATCATGATCGCCCCTGCGGCGGCAAGCCCCGCCAGGTGAAAAACCTTATGGAAATTAGTCATTATCGCGCTTTCCTTTTCTGACCAGTTCACAGGAAAACCGGTCATGATGGATATCGGGGCACGCTGGCATTTTCCCCTGAAGACACAGAGCCGCGATGCCGACGCATGCCCTGCAACCGTGCTCCATCCAGCTGAACAATCCGTTAATTCCCGCCATTCGAAGAATTATTCGCCCAATTTGCTGCGCTGCGGCGGGATTGCGCTTGAAGTATTCGTTAAAAAATGCAGACCTGCGCGCAACATTATTTCTTCGGAGGTTCATATCATGTCGAAAATCACCCGCCCGCTCCGCTCTGTTCTCTATATCCCCGGCTCGAAAGACCGTGCCCTGGACAAAGCCCGCGGGCTGCCAGCCGACGCGATCATCTTTGACCTTGAGGATGCCGTTATCCCCGAAGAAAAAACCGCCGCCCGCGATACGCTGGCACAGGCGCTCAAGGACGGCGGCTATGGCAGCCGTTTCAAAGTGATCCGTATCAACGGGTTGGACACGGAATGGGGTGCCGACGACGCCCGCGCCGCCGCCAAGATGGACTGCGACGCGATTCTGTTGCCCAAAGTCGGCAGCCCCGCCGATCTGGACGCCCTTGCCGCCATCACCGATGACATCCCGCTTTGGGCGATGATGGAAACCCCCGGTGCCATGCTGAACGCCGCCGCCATCGGCGCGCACCCGAAGCTGCAATGCATGGTCATGGGCACCAACGACCTGAACAAAGACCTGCAAACCCGCGTCCGCCCCGACCGCCTGCCGCTGCTGACCGGTCTTGGCCTGTGCGTGCTGGCCGCCAAGGCCAACGGGATTGCGATCATCGACGGGGTGTATAACGCGTTCAAAGACGACGAAGGCCACCGCGTCGAATGTGACCAGGGCCGCGATATGGGCTTTGACGGGAAAACCCTGATCCACCCCGCACAGCTGGATGTGGCAAACGAAGCATTTTCCCCATCCGAGGCCGAAGCAGACCTTGCGCGCCGCCAAATCGCAGCGTTTGACGAAATGCAGGCAACAGGTCAGGGTGTGGCAGTCGTGGACGGCCGCATCGTAGAGAACCTGCATGTTGCAACCGCGCGCGAAACATTGGCAAAACTGGACGCAATCGCGGCCCTACAAACGGAGTAAGCCCCATGATGGCACTTTTGATCCTCGGCATGATCCTTTGGGTCGGTGCACATTACTTTAAACGGCTGATGCCCGACCAACGGGCCGCCCTTGGCGACAAAGGCAAAGGCGTGATTGCCGTGGCGCTTGTCGTATCCCTTGTGCTGATCATCATCGGCTATCGCGGTGCGGCATTCATTGATGTCTGGTATCCGCCCAGCTTCCTCACCCACATTAACAACCTGCTGATGGTGCTGGCCTTCTGGGTCTATGGATCAAGTGCCGCCAAAGGTGCCAAAGCATGGCCCGCCAACAAGACCCGTCACCCGCAACTGATGGCCGTCAAGATCTGGGCTACAGCGCATTTGCTGGTGAACGGCGATCTTGCGTCGATCATCCTGTTCGGTGGCATGTTGGCCTGGGCCGTCGGATCGGTGATCCTGATCAACAAAGCCGAACCTGATTGGACCCCGCCGCCAGCCGCAGGCAAGGCGACCTATATCCGCCTTATCGTGATCACGGCTGTCGTTTTCGTCATCGTCGTCGGCATCCATAGCTGGCTCGGCGTCTCGCCGTTCTCCTAACGCCGTTCCTTTGAAATAATCTGCCATTAACCTGAGAGTATCTGCATGAAACTTTACCGTTTCCTGTCCGAAGAGGACACCTCCGCCTTTTGTCACAAGGTCACCGATGCCCTGAACAAGGGGTGGGAACTGTACGGCACGCCGACCCAGACATTTGACGCCGCCGCTGGTATCATGCGCTGCGGTCAGGCCGTCACGAAAGAAGTCGAAGGCACCTATACCCCTGACACCAAACTGGGGGAGCACTGATGGTTGCCACGAAAACAAACGCCGGTCGCTTCTTTGAAGACTACACTGTCGGCCAAACGCTGCACCATGCTGTACCGCGCACGGTAAAGGGCGGCGAACGCGCCTTGTACCATGCGCTGTATCCGGCACGTCACGCGCTTTATTCCTCCGATCAATTCGCCCAAAGCTGCGGCCTGCCGTTTAGCCCGATGGATGATATGATCACCTTTCACATCGTCTTTGGCAAAACCGTGCCTGACGTATCGCTGAACGCGGTGGCAAATCTGGGCTATGCCCAAGGGCGCTGGCTCGCCCCCGTCTGGCCCGGTGACACGCTGCGGTCTGTGTCCGAAGTGATCGGGCTGAAACAGAACTCCAACGGCAAAACCGGCGTGGTCTATGTGCGCACCTCGGGCTTTAACCAAGACGATAGCAAAGTGCTGGAATATGTCCGCTGGGTGATGGTGCGCAAACGCGATGTCAACGCCCCTGCCCCCGCCGAAGTGGTGCCAAACCTGCCCAAAGCGCTAAGCGTCGGACAGCTGCATATCCCTGACGATCTGGATTTCAGCAATTACGATTTCACCTTGGCCGGCGAACCGCACCGCTGGGGCGATTACGAGGTCGGTGAAAAGATCGACCACGTTGACGGCGTAACGGTGGAGGAAGCCGAACACATGATGGCCACGCGCCTGTGGCAGAACACCGCCAAAGTTCATTTTGACACCTCTGCCCGCCCCGACGGGTCGCGGCTGATCTATGGCGGTCACGTAATTTCGATGGCGCGGGCGCTGTCGTTCAACGGTTTGGCCAATGCGCAAATGATTGTCGGGCTGAACGGCGGGGCACATGCGAACCCGTGCCTGTCAGGCGACACCATCCGCGCGTGGTCCGAAGTGTTGGACAAAGCCGACACATCCGCCCCCGGCGTTGGTGCGATCCGCTTGCGTCTGGTGGCAACCAAAGGCGGCGATCCGTTCAAGCTGAAGGGCGACGATGGCAAATACCTGCCCGATGTTCTGCTTGATCTGGATTATTGGGCCTTGATGCCAAAGTGAAATCGCTGATTTTTGCCCTGACGTTGCTTTTGCCCCTCGGCGCTTGTGCTGATGAGGCCGAGGATAATTTTGTCTCTGCAAATCTTATCTCGATCTTTTATCACGAGATGGGCCATGCGCTGATCGACATCATGCGCTTGCCCGTTTTCGGACAGGAAGAAGACGCCGCCGACATGGCCTCTGTCCTGTTTCTGGAAAATACGTTCTCGGAAGAAGACGCGGTGTCCATCGCCTATGACAGCGCGTTGGGGCTTTATGCCGAATCACAAAACGAAACCGATCCGAACGAAACGGCGTGGGGGGTACACGGGGCCAGTTTGCAGCGGTTCTATAATCTTGTGTGCCTGTTTTACGGGGCAAATGTCGGCACGCGCGATGATTTTGCCGACGACATGGGTTTGCCTGCCGCGCGCGCAGAAACCTGCGAGGCTGAATATCAACTGGCAGATGACAGTTGGGGGCCGATATTTGATGAATTATTCGATGCAGGCCCCGGCGACAGCATCATCTATACCGGATCGGACAAAGGCTTTGCCCAAGAGATCATCAGCGGCGAAGTGGCCACGTTGAATGAACTATTGGCCTTGCCCGAAGACCTGGAAGTCACGGTCGAGCCCTGCGGCCAGCCGAATGCCTTTTACGATTCTTCTTTGGTCAGGGTCATAATCTGCACCGAATTTGAGCCCTATTTGCGTAAACTTGCCCCCTGACGTCCAACGTCACCGCACACGAAATGCCGATTTCCGGACTGCTGTCCAATTTTTGTGATCACACGATAAATACGTGTGATCACAAATGTCGCTTTTGTTTGAAAAATCCTGTATTTCTGAGAAAAACTGTTTACCCAATATCAAGACTCAATCGTATACCGCGATTTGACTGGAACAAAAAACGGGACCGTTTTTCATGAACATCCACGAATATCAGGCGAAAGCCCTTTTGCGCACATATGGCGCGCCAGTATCTGACGGCCGCGTCGTACTGAAAGCCGAAGATGCAAAAACAGCCGCTGGCGAAATGGACGGCCCCCTTTGGGTGGTCAAGGCGCAGATCCACGCAGGTGGACGCGGCAAGGGTTCGTTTAAAGAAGCCGACGCTGGCGACAAAGGCGGTGTACGCCTGACCAAGTCGGTCGAAGAAGCCGCAGAAGAAGCCAAAAAAATGCTGGGCCGCACTTTGGTCACGCATCAGACCGGCCCTGCTGGCAAGCAAGTGAACCGCATCTACATCGAAGACGGTTCCGGCATTGAAACCGAACTGTACCTTGCCCTGCTGGTCGATCGCCAGACATCGCGCGTCGGGTTCGTTTGCTCGACCGAAGGCGGCATGGACATCGAAGAGGTCGCCGCATCGACCCCAGAAAAAATCATCAGCTTTTCGGTAGACCCTGCAACAGGCTACCAGGCATTCCACGGCCGTCGCATCGCGTTCACGCTGGGCCTTGAAGGCAAGCAAGTGAAACAATGCGTGGCCCTGATGGGCCAGCTGTACAAAGCCTTTGTCGAAAAAGACATGGAAATGCTGGAAATCAACCCGCTGATCGTCACAGACAGTGGTGACCTGAAGGTGCTTGATGCCAAGGTCAGCTTTGATGGCAACGCCATGTACCGTCACCCCGATATCGCCGAATTGCGCGACACCACCGAAGAAGATGCGAAAGAGCTTGAGGCGTCCAAGTACGACCTGAACTACATCGCGCTTGACGGTGAAATCGGCTGCATGGTGAACGGTGCCGGTCTGGCGATGGCCACAATGGACATCATCAAACTCTACGGTGCCGAGCCTGCGAACTTCCTTGATGTTGGCGGCGGTGCCACCAAAGAGAAAGTGACCGAAGCGTTCAAGATCATCACCTCTGACCCGCAGGTCAAAGGCATCCTGGTCAACATCTTTGGTGGGATCATGCGCTGCGACGTTATCGCCGAAGGCGTTGTTGCAGCCGTAAAAGAAGTCGGTCTGAAAGTGCCATTGGTTGTTCGCCTTGAAGGGACAAACGTTGCCGAAGGCAAAGCGATCATCAACAACTCCGGTCTGGACGTGATTGCAGCGGATAACCTGAAAGATGGCGCACAGAAGATCGTGAAAGCCGTTAAGGGTTAATCAAAGTGACGCAGCGCCTTCTGAGCATGTGTTTGAAGTCTTGCAACCGGTATCGCGTTGGCGATGCCGGTTGTGGCGCATGTTACAGTGGCCGCGACGTCACAAACGCCCCCGGCGCGACATATTTTCAAACTGGAGTGGCCTAAGTCAGCCCCGCAATATCGACGGGGCTACGCCCTCTCAGACAACAATGCTGATCCGTCAGCATTTCGAACCACAGATAGGAAATTACAATGGCCGTACTTGTCGACGAAAATACCAAAGTGATCTGTCAGGGCCTAACAGGGTCCCAGGGCACGTTCCACACAGAGCAAGCCATCGCCTATGGCACCAAGATGGTTGGCGGCGTGACACCTGGCAAAGGTGGGCAAACCCATCTCGACCTGCCCGTGTTCAACTCTGTCCACGAAGCGCGTCATGTGACCGAAGCAAACGCAACCGTCATCTATGTTCCACCGCCCTTCGCAGCCGATTCCATCCTCGAGGCGATTGACGCCGAAATGGAACTGATCATCTGCATCACCGAAGGTATCCCGGTTCTGGACATGATGCGCGTAAAGCGCGCGCTGGACGGGTCCAAGTCGCGCCTGATCGGGCCAAACTGCCCCGGCGTCATCACACCTGACGCGTGCAAAATCGGCATCATGCCGGGCCACATCCACAAGCGCGGCACCTGCGGCGTTGTCTCGCGCTCGGGCACGCTAACCTATGAAGCAGTGAAACAGACATCCGATCTGGGTCTGGGCCAGTCCACAGCTGTTGGCATCGGCGGCGACCCCATCAAAGGGTCCGAACATATCGATATCCTCGAGATGTTCCTGGCCGATCCGGAAACGCAGTCGATCATCATGATCGGTGAAATCGGCGGTTCCGCCGAAGAAGAAGCCGCACAGTTCCTGGCCGATGAAAAGAAGAAAGGCCGTTGGAAGCCAACAGCCGGTTTCATTGCCGGTCGCACAGCCCCTCCCGGCCGTCGCATGGGCCACGCCGGTGCCATCGTTGCTGGTGGTAAAGGCGACGCAGAAAGCAAGATCGAAGCGATGAAAGCCGCTGGTATCGTTGTTGCTGACAGCCCCGCAACACTGGGCGAAGCTGTTCAAGAAGCCATCAACAAGGGCTAAACCCCTTTCGGTCAGGCGAGGCTTTCCCTGCCTGACCCCTTACATTCAAACGTCGCGCTCTCATCAGAGGTATCGCCATGACCGACCAACCGCAAAACGAACAGTTCCACGACACCTCGTTTCTTGAGGGGCAAAACAGTACGTACCTTGAAGCCATGTATGCGCGCTATGCCAATGATCCGACGGCGGTCGATGCCGCGTGGCAGGCGTTTTTCAAGGCGATGGATGATGATGACGCCGACGTAAAAGCCGAAGCCGCTGGCCCGTCATGGGCACGCAGCGACTGGCCACCGATGCCGCAGGACGATTTGACCGCCGCGCTGACAGGCCAATGGCCTGCCCCGGTCGAAACCAAAGCCGCCGGCCAACGGATCGTCGAGAAAGCCGCCGCCAAAGGCATCGAGCTGTCGGATGCACAAGTGCAACGCGCCGTGCTGGACAGCATCCGCGCCCTCATGCTGATCCGCGCCTACCGTATTCGGGGCCACTTGGCCGCCGACCTTGATCCGCTTGGCATGCGTGAACAATCGCTCCACCCCGAGCTGGACCCCGCCGCCTATGGCTTTGGTCCCAAAGACATGGACCGCCCGATTTTCATCGACAACGTGCTGGGCCTGCAAATCGCCACGATGAAGCAGATCGTCGACATCGTGAAAAGCACATATTGCGGCACATTCGCCTTGCAATACATGCACATCTCGAACCCCGAGGAAGCTGCCTGGCTGAAAGAGCGGATCGAAGGCTATGGCAAGGAAATCCAGTTCACCAAGAATGGCCGCAAGGCCATCCTGAACAAGCTGGTCGAAGCCGAAGGTTTCGAGAAATTCCTGCACGTCAAATACATGGGCACAAAACGCTTTGGCCTTGATGGCGGTGAATCCCTGATCCCTGCGATGGAACAGGTTATCAAACGCGGTGGCCAGCTGGGCGTTCGCGATATCGTCATCGGTATGCCGCACCGTGGTCGTTTGTCGGTTCTCGCCAATGTGATGCAAAAACCGTACCGCGCGATCTTTAACGAATTCCAGGGCGGCAGCTTCAAGCCCGAGGACGTCGATGGATCGGGCGATGTGAAATACCACCTTGGCGCATCGTCTGACCGTGAATTTGACGGCAATACCGTTCACCTGTCGCTGACCGCCAACCCGTCCCACCTAGAGGCCGTGAACCCCGTTGTTCTGGGCAAGGTACGCGCCAAGCAGGACCAGTTGAACGACAAGGAACGCACAGCGGTAATGCCGATCCTGCTGCACGGCGATGCCGCTTTTGCGGGCCAGGGCGTTGTGGCTGAATGTTTCGCCCTGTCCGGATTGCGCGGTCACCGTACCGGCGGCACCATGCATATCGTGGTGAACAACCAGATCGGCTTTACCACCGCGCCGCATTTCAGCCGCTCCAGTCCTTATCCGACCGATAACGCGCTGGTGGTTGAGGCACCGATTTTCCACGTCAATGGTGACGATCCCGAAGCCGTCGTTCACGCGGCCCGCGTCGCGACCGAATTCCGCCAGAAGTTCCACAAAGACGTGGTGCTGGATATCATCTGTTACCGCCGCTTTGGTCATAACGAGGGCGACGAGCCCATGTTCACCAACCCGGTGATGTACAAAAAGATCAAAAAGCAAAAGACCACGCTGACGCTGTACACAGATCGCCTTGTCAAAGACGGTCTGATCCCCGAAGGCGAGATCGAGGACATGAAAGCGGCGTTCCAAGAGAAAATGAACACCGAATTCGAAGCCGGCAAAGAATACCGCCCCAACAAAGCCGATTGGCTGGATGGCAAGTGGTCGCATCTCGATAAGGCCAAGGAAAAGAAATACCAGCGCGGCAAAACGGCAATCGCGCCCGAAACCATGGCCGACATCGGCAAGGCGCTGACAACTGCACCCGATAACTTTCCGGTACATAAAACAGTGACGCGCCTGCTGGATGCCAAGGCAGAGATGTTCAAATCCGGCACCGGTTTCGACTGGGCCACAGCCGAAGCCCTGGCATTCGGCTCGCTTCTGACCGAAGGCTACAAGGTCCGCCTTGCCGGTCAGGATTCCGCACGCGGCACATTCTCGCAACGCCATTCCGCCCTGATCAATCAGGAAAACGAAGACCGGTATTATCCGCTGAACCATATCCGCGAGGGGCAGGCCGAATACGAGGTCATCGATTCCATGCTCTCCGAATATGCGGTTTTGGGCTTTGAATACGGCTATTCGCTGGCCGAACCAAATGCGCTGACCTTGTGGGAAGCGCAGTTCGGCGATTTCGCCAACGGCGCGCAGATCATGTTCGACCAGTTCATCAGCTCGGGTGAAAGCAAATGGCTGCGGATGTCCGGCCTCGTCTGCCTCATGCCGCACGGCTATGAGGGGCAAGGGCCTGAACACTCCTCCGCGCGTCTGGAACGGTTCCTGACCATGTGCGGCGGCGACAACTGGATCGTGGCAAACTGCACCACGCCTGCGAACTATTTCCACCTGCTGCGCCGCCAATTGCACCGCAGCTATCGCAAGCCGCTGATGTTGATGACCCCGAAATCCCTGCTGCGCCACAAAATGGCCGTCAGCAAGACCGAGGAATTTACCACCGGCTCCAGCTTCCACCGCGTTTTGTGGGATGATGCCCAGCAGGGCAATTCGGACACCACGCTGGTTGCAGATGACAAGATCAAGCGCGTCGTGATGTGTTCGGGCAAGGTGTACTATGACCTGCTCGAAGAACGCGATGCCCGCGGTATCGACGATATCTATCTGCTTCGGTTCGAACAGTTCTACCCCTTCCCCGCGCAATCGGCGGTCAAGGAACTGGAACGCTTCAAGAACGCTGAAATGGTCTGGTGTCAGGAAGAACCCAAAAACCAGGGGGCCTGGACCTTTATCGAACCCAACATCGAATGGGTTCTTGGCCGGATCAATGCCACGCACACCCGTCCCGTTTACGCAGGTCGCGCCACATCGGCGTCGCCCGCAACGGGTCTGGCCTCTCAACATAAAGCACAACAAGCAGCCCTCGTTGACGAAGCGCTGACCATCGAAGGAAAATAACCATGACAAGCGAAGTACGCGTCCCGACACTGGGTGAATCCGTTACCGAAGCGACCGTGGCAACATGGTTCAAGAAACCAGGCGACACCGTCGCGGTTGACGAAATGCTGTGCGAACTGGAAACCGACAAGGTCACCGTCGAAGTACCCAGCCCCGTGGCAGGCACCCTTGCCGAGATCATTGCCGCCGAAGGTGAAACCGTTGGCGTTGATGCCCTGCTGGCCAATATTTCCGAAGGCGGTGAAAAACCTGCCGCGAAGGATGCTAAGTCAACACCTGCGGCGAAAGCCGACGCACCTGCTGCCGGTGGTGACACTGTCGATGTGATGGTCCCCACCCTTGGCGAATCCGTGACCGAAGCGACAATCAGCACCTGGTTCAAGAAAGTCGGCGACACCGTCGAAGCCGACGAGATGCTGTGCGAACTGGAAACCGACAAGGTCAGCGTCGAAGTCCCCGCACCCGCCGCTGGCATCCTGACCGAGATCCTTTTCGAAGAAGGTGCAACCGTCGAGGCCAATGGCAAACTTGCGGTCATCACCGAAGGGGCCGCCGGGGCCTCTGCCCCAACAGCCAAGCCAGCGGCCCAAGCGGCACCCTCCGCTGCCCCCGCCTCCGGTGATATCGAAGATGCGCCATCCGCGAAAAAAGCGATGGCCGAGGCCGGCATCTCTCGGGATCAGGTCACCGGCACGGGCCGCGATGGCCGCGTGATGAAGGATGACGTCGCCAAGGCCGTCGCCGCCGGAACCTCCGCTGCAAAGCCGGCACCGGCTGCCGCCCCCCGCGCGCCCTCTGCCCCACAAGATGCATCGCGTGAAGAGCGGGTGAAAATGACCCGTCTGCGCCAGACAATTGCGCGCCGCCTGAAAGACAGCCAGAACACCGCCGCGATGCTGACCACCTATAACGAGGTCGACATGACCGAGATTATGGCCCTGCGGAACGAATACAAAGACCTGTTCTTCAAGAAGCATGGCGTGAAGCTCGGCTTTATGTCCTTCTTCACCAAGGCCTGTATCCACGCCCTTCACGAAGTCCCCGAGGTGAACGCCGAAATCGACGGCACCGATGTGGTGTACAAGAACTACGTCAACATGGGCATCGCGGCCGGCACACCCACAGGTCTTGTGGTGCCTGTGATCAAAGACGCACAAGACATGTCTTTCGCGACCATCGAAAAGACGATTGGCGAAATGGGCGCGAAAGCCCGTGACGGCAAGCTGTCGATGGCCGAAATGCAAGGCGGCACCTTCACCATCTCCAACGGTGGTGTTTACGGCTCGCTGATGTCCTCGCCCATCCTGAACCCGCCACAGTCCGGGATCTTGGGCATGCACAAGATCCAGGACCGCCCGATGGCGATCAACGGTCAGGTCGTGATCCGTCCGATGATGTATCTGGCGCTCAGCTACGATCACCGTATCGTCGACGGCAAAGGCGCGGTAACCTTCCTTGTACGGGTGAAAGAAGCCCTCGAAGATCCACGCCGCCTGCTGATGGATCTGTAATAAACGGCGCGCGGGCATTTTGTCCGCGCGCCCCTTTGCAAAGGATATACCATGACAGAGACAACGATCCTCGCGACCTATGGCTTGCTTGTTATGCTGACGATCCTGCTTCAGGTTCTGGGCGGGATGCAGCAACTGAGCCTCGGCTATCTGATCTCGTCGCGCGACGAAACGCGCACTGTCAGCGGGATGACCGCGCGTATTGAACGCGCGCTTGCCAACTCCATCACGGCCATGGCGCTCTTTGCGCCTGCGGTCCTGATCCTTGTCATCCTCGACCGCACAAGCCCCGCCACCCTATTGGCAGCGCAGGTGTTTCTCGTCGCCCGCATCATCTATCTGCCGGTCTATGCCCTTGGTATCCCCGCACTCCGCACCCTTGTCTGGCTCGTCGGGTTTGCAGCAACCGCAATGCTGTATCTTCTGGCGCTTTAAACCGTGAGCGCTGCGATGATGCCCCCTGAACTGACGGTCCTCGTTCTTGCAGCACTGGTGCAGGTGGTGACCTTTGTCGCCTACGCCATCCCCGCCAATATTGAGCTGGGGTCGGGCTATACCATGTCCGCCCGCGACCGCGAACCGACGCGCCAGATGTCGGATCGCACCGCACGGCTGGGGCGCGCCATGACCAACATGTTCGAGGGCCTGATCCTGTTCGGCATCGCGGCGCTCGTCATTCATACCACAAACCAAAGCACCGGCTACACAACGCTTCTGGCCTGGATATTCCTCGCCGCCCGCATCGCCTATGTCCCGGCCTATGCCTATGGGCTGCACCCGGGGCGCTCGATCATCTGGGTCATCGGCTTCGGGGTAACGGTTCTTATGTTGATCGCCGCCCTGTTCTGAATTTCCAAATGGCCCAAAATCCCGGGGGAGTGCGCTTGCGCACGGGGGCAGCGCCCCCTAGCCTCCCCCTCAACCGGCACACCGCCTGACCACATTAATCACTGCCCCATCAAGGAGACCTTCCATGTCCAGCTACGATGTCATCATCATCGGCTCCGGCCCCGGCGGCTATGTATCCGCCATTCGTTGTGCCCAACTGGGCCTCAAGACCGCCTGCGTTGAAGGCCGTGAAACCCTTGGTGGCACCTGCCTGAACGTCGGCTGCATTCCGTCCAAGGCGCTGCTCCACGCCACCCATATGCTGCACGAGGCGGAACATAATTTCGCAGATATGGGCCTCAAGGGCAAAAGCCCGTCTGTCGACTGGAACCAGATGCTGGCCTATAAGCAGAACACCATCGACACCAACACCAAAGGGATCGAATTCCTGTTCAAGAAGAACAAGATCGACTGGATCAAGGGCTGGGCCACCATCCCCGAGGCCGGCAAGGTCAAGGTCGGTGACGACATTCATGAAGCCAAGAACATCATCATCGCGACAGGCTCTGCGCCTGCATCGCTGCCCGGCGTCGAGGTCGACGAGAAAATCGTGGTGACATCCACCGGCGCTTTGACACTGAACAAAGTGCCCAAGAAGCTGGTCGTGATCGGGGCCGGCGTCATCGGTCTTGAACTTGGCTCCGTTTACGCGCGCCTTGGGTCCGAAGTCACCGTTGTTGAATATCTTGATGCGATTACCCCGGGTATGGACGGCGAAGTGCAAAAGAACTTCATGCGGCTGCTGAAAAAGCAGGGCATCGACTTTGTCATGGGGGCCGCCGTGCAAAGCACCGAAGCTTCCAAGACCAAGGCCAAAGTCACCTACAAACTGCGCAAGGACGACAGCGAACACACGCTTGATGCCGATGCTGTTTTGGTTGCCACAGGCCGCAAACCCTATTACGACGGCTTGGGCATCGACGCCCTTGGCGTTGAGATGACACAACGTGGCCAGATCGCGGTGAACGATCATTGGCAGACCTCGGTCAAAGGCATCTATGCCATCGGTGACGTGATCGAAGGACCGATGCTGGCCCACAAGGCCGAAGACGAAGGCATGGCCGTGGCAGAGGTCGTGGCGGGCAAGCATGGTCACGTGAACTATGGCGTGATCCCCGGTGTGATCTATACCCACCCCGAGGTCGCCAATGTCGGTGCCACCGAAGAGCAGCTCAAGGAAGCGGGCCGTGCCTATAAGGTCGGCAAGTTCAGCTTTATGGGCAATGCGCGCGCCAAGGCCGTTTTCGCCGGCGAAGGGTTTGTCAAAATCCTGGCCGACAAAGACACTGATCGCATTCTGGGCGCGCATATCATCGGGCCAGCGGCGGGTGATCTGATCCACGAAGTCTGTGTCGCGATGGAATTCGGCGCATCAGCCGAAGATCTGGCGATGACGTGCCACGCGCACCCTACCTATTCCGAAGCCGTGCGCGAGGCAGCGCTGGCCTGTGGTGACGGTGCAATCCACATGTGATGAAACGCAGGTGGGGTTCACGCCCCACCTGACCCACCACCGACTTTTTTGAAAACTGTTTTGAAAATGTCCGGCGCGCGAAAAATCTCCGCACGCCCCTTGGCCCAACCGCCGGTTTACCGGCCTTTGTTGGCGGCCTGTGCCTCTAGCAGCAATTCATCCGACCGCGCCTCGACCATGTTTTCAAGGCGCGCCATGAATTCATCCCGCGGCAAACCGGGCGGGATCGGGTCCAGAAATTCGACGACTGCGACACCGGGGCGGCGATACAGCCCGCGGCGCGGCCAGAAATAACCGACATTCGTGGCGACGGGTATGCAGGTTTGCCCCATCTGTTCGTACAAGGCCGCCGTGCCTTTTTTATAGGGCGCGGATACGCCGGGGGCCACGCGTGTCCCTTGGGAATAGATAATCAGCTGACCGGCCTCGAGATGCCCGGTTTTGACATCCTCCAGCATCTTGGTCACCGCGGCACCGCGCTTGCCACGGTCAACCGCATACATTTTCATGCGTTTTGCGTATTGTCCCACGACGGGCGTCCACAGGATTTCCTTTTTCATGATGAACTTTCCCAGCGGGATCGCCTGAAAGATCATCAAAATATCAAGAAAGGATTGGTGCTTTGCGGCGATCAATACCTCGCCTGTGGGGGGCGTACCGCGCACTTCGCAGCGCATCCCCACCAGATGTTCCGCCAGCCACATGACAAAGCGGGAATAGCTTTTGCAACACACATAGGCACCGCGCAACGAAAACATCGCCCAAGGGGCAAAGGCCAATCCGATAATCGGCATCGAGATGGTGGCGATTGCAATGAATGTGAGGGACCGGATCCACTGGATCATCAGGCAAGTTCCTTCAACGTACGGCGCGCGGCGGCACCTGTGGCGGCAAAGGCAACAGCCCCTGCCAGAAACGGGATCAGCAATGGAACCAGCCAATGCCACCCCTGAAAGCCAAGCCCTGTCAGAAATCCGCCTGCGTCATCCGTGCTGGGCAACAGCAGTACCGCAAGCATCCCCAGCACCATCCCGGCAGCAGCCCCCGACAGGGCGCGCAAGGTAAACCGGCGAATGAAGGCTTGGGCGATATAGCCATCGGTGGCACCCACCAGTCGCAGAACCGCGATCACCTGCGCATTTGCGGATAGCGCTGCATTCGCGGCCAGCGTGACCATCGCCGCAAGGGTTGCGGTAATCAGGATGGTCGATATCCAGCCCAGCAGTTTCAATCTGGATGCGGCTTTGACCAAGGGCGCGCGCCAGCGGTTGTGGTTGTCCAGAACGGCACCGGGCACCTCTGCGGCCAGACGCAAGCGCAGGCCTTCGGGGTCCATGCCATCGCTGTCTTCGATAATTTCGATCAAACGCGGCACGGGCAGCGCGTCGATGGCCAGTTCAGGCCCGAACCATGGGGCCAGCAAGGATTGCTGTTCGGCATCCGTCAGGGCGCGTGCCGAGGCGACGCCTTTGGTTGTCTCAAGAATGCGCAGGGCGGCTTGGGTCTGGGCTGCGCGTTGATCTACGGGGGCCACCACACGGATCGTGGCGGTACGCGCCAGTTCCTGCCCCCAAATCGTGGCAAGCCGACCCGATGCCAGCGACAGCGCCAGCGCAAACACAGCCAGAAACGCCATCGTCCCTGACGCGAACAAGGTCAGTTGCGCGGTAAAACCGGATGGCGGCACCACGCGGTCGGCATGGCGGTCCCCGGTCCACAGGGCGGCAATGGCAACTTGAAGCGCGCTCACAAATCTGCCCCCGCCAGTTGGATGCGCCGGTTGGCGATCCGCAAGACCCGTGCCTGCACCTGCGCTTTGGTGGCGCGGATCAGACCCAGATCATGGGTCGCGATCAACACGGTCTTGCCCATCTTGTTCAACTCGACCAGCAGCCTGAGCAACCGCTGCGACATTTCCCAATCTACGTTGCCAGTGGGCTCATCAGCCAGCACCACATCGGGCGACATGATTACCGCACGGGCCAGCGCCGCTCGCTGGCGTTCACCGCCCGACAGTTCCGGCGGCAATGCATCTGCGCGGTTGCTCAGACCCACCCATGACAGCAGTTCGGACAGATCTTCGCCACCGGTTTCGTCATGCCTGCCAGAGACGGTCAGCGGCAACCCGATGTTTTCGGCAACCGGCAAGTGATTAAGAAACTGGCAATCCTGATGCACGACACCGACGCGGCGGCGCACCATGGCAATATCGTCGCGGTCAAGGCTGCGCACATCGTTGCCAAACAGCGTCACATGCCCCGCCGTTGGCAGCAGCGCGCCATAACACAGCTTCATCAAGGTGGTTTTCCCGGACCCGGATGGCCCTGTCAGAAAGTGAAACGACCCCGGGGCCAGCTTGACCGAGATATCGGACAAAAGTTCGCCGCCGCCATAACTATAGGCCACGTTTTCAAATTCGATCACAGGCTTATCCCACTTGGTTTGGACTGTTGTGCCTCAGCACCGCATGGGTTTCAATGCACCCCAACACAGCGATACATCGAAGTTTGCACTTTTCCTGCGGTTTTCTAGAACATAAGGTAACAGTCACGCGCAAACGATGGAGTTTTCAATGGGTACGGAAGAAAGATGAGACTGATCTGTCCCAATTGTGATGCACAATATGAAGTGCCCGATAGCGTGATGCCAACAGCCGGGCGTGACGTGCAATGCTCCAACTGCGGGCAAACATGGTTTCAACACCACCCCGATTACATGCCTGCCGAAGACCCCGAAGGGTTGGGTGACAACACTCCGACCCCGGACGAGGAAACGGCAACCCCGCCCCCGGCTTCGCACGCCAAACCCGCGCCCGAACGCAAACAGCTTGATCCGTCGGTCGCCGATATTCTGCGTCAGGAAGCCGAAGCTGAAAAGCTGGCCCGCCGCACCAAGCAGGCCGAGGTATTGGAAAGCCAGCCCGATCTGGGTCTGGATGACAGTGCGGATGAGCCCACCCCCGACCAGCGGGCCCGCCTTGCCAAAGCCCGCACGGCGCGTATGCGTGGCGAGGAAACAGAACACGAAGCGGTACCTGCCGGGGCAAGTGCTGCCGCACTGGCATCGCGGCGCGATCTGTTGCCCGATATCGAAGAAATCAATTCGACCCTGCGCACCGGTAACGAACGCCGCTCGGCGGACCCCGATCTCGAAGATTCAACCGTTACCCCGGCGGCAAAACGCGAGGGTGGATTTAAGCGCGGGTTCACAATCATTGTGGTCTTGGCGCTGCTGATGTTGCTTGCCTATGTTTTTGCGCCGCAACTATCGGCTGCTGTTCCGCAGCTTGAGCCTTTTCTGTCCAGCTATGTTGCCACGATCAATCAGGCACGCGTCTCGCTTGATAGCGGATTGCAAAACATGTTGCAGTGGCTTGACACAAAGGCGAGCCAATCCGGCAGCTAGCGGCTGCCCGATTGGCGGCTATCTCAACCTAGAAACGATCCAGAAGCCTATTCAGGTAATCGCGCTCCACCTCGGGGCGCTCAGCCTCTCCTGAACGGCGGCGGATTTCATCCAGCAATTCGCGCGCGCGGCCATAGGCATCATTGTCCAGCGCCAGATCACCTTCGGTGCTTTCGCCCCCGTTAGAGGATTGATTGCGCCCCAAGGGATCACGGTTGTCGCCCTTTTGGGTGCCTTCGGCTGTGCCCTGACCAGCCTCTTGCTGCTGTTCTTGCGCCATCGCATCGCCAAGCGCACGCATGCCCTCACGCAGGGCCTCCATCGCCTGGGCCTGGTTGTCGATGGCATCTGCCAGATCGTTCTGGCGCAAGGCTTCCTCTGCCCCGTCCATCGCACGACCCGCACGATCCAATGCGTCACGCGCGGCCTTACCTTCGGGCGACCCACCACCGGGCAAGCGGCCTTCCTGGCGGCTCAACTCGTCGCGCAAGGCTTGCTGGCGTTGGGCGATTGAGCCCTGATCCTGACCCGGCTGGGATTGCCCGTCATTCTGGCCGGGTTGCTGACCCTGCCCTTGTTGTTGCCCCTCGCCCGGTTCTTGGCCCGGCTGCTGGCCCTGCCCTTGCTGCTGGCCGGGGGCCTCCCCGGGCTGGTTTGGCTGGCCGCCCTGATTGAACTGCTCCTGAAGATCACGAAACGCCTGATCGCTCAGCTCTTGTTGTTCACGCAAGGTATCGGCCAGACCTTCCATGGCCTCTTGTCCGGGGCTTTTGCCGCCCTGACCGGGCTGGCCTTCGGTCACGCGCATGTTTTCCATCATCTCTTGCAGCTCGCGCAACGCTTGCTCGGCCTCGGCCATGCGCCCTTGCTCCATCAGCTCCTGGATACGGTCCATCATGCGTTGCAAATCGTCTTGGGTCATCTGCATCGTTTCGCCCTGCTGACCCTGCTGCTGCTCGCCGTCTTGCCCCTCTTGGGCCTGCTGACGCTGCAATTGCTGCAGGTAATCCTCGGTTGCGCGGCGCAATTCGTCCATCAGCTCAGCGATCTCTTCTTTGGAGGCACCGTTTTTCATGGCTTCGGTCAGGCGCTCCTGCGCGCGCCGCATCCGCTCCAACGCATCTGCCAGCACCCCTTCTTCCAGCTCGATCGCCAGATCCCACAGATCATCCGCAATTTCGGCCTGTAGCTCATCCGTCAGCCCGTATTTGGCACGGATTTCCAGCCGTTCAATCTGGCGGCGCAACCGCAAGGCCGAGGTATCGGAGCGGAACACATCCTGGGGGCGGTAAGACACCGCTTTCAACAGCGGTACCAAACGCGATGCATTCGCTTTGGCCCACAACAGATCGCGCCGCTGTTCGATCACGGCCGCCGCAAGCGGATCGAAAAACCGCCGCCCCGGCAGGATCATATCGCTGGGTTCAGTGGCAAATTGCTGCTCTGACGCGTCTAGAACGCTCAGGCTGATTTTGACGGGCAGGTTCGCCCAGGGGTGCTTGGAAAAATCGTCGATCAGGTTTTCTTCGAAATTGGTCCGGTTGCCCGAGATCGGCATGGGCAGCGGAATGATCAGTTCGGGCCGCGCATCCGGTTCAATCGCCAGACCATAGCCCCGGTCAACCGACGCCAGATCAAGCGATATCCGCGCCTCTCCGGCCTCGACGCCGTAATCGTCGCTGGCGGCAAAGGGCAGACGCATTTCGCCCAAGGCCGCGACCTTCGGTTCACCGGTGATTTCAACCCGAGGGGCCGCATCGGGCAGCATGGTCACACGCCAATTGCGCCCCCCGGGCCCGTCAATGCTGATCTCTCCGCTTTGATTGACCTTGAAATCCAACACCAAGGCCGGTTCGGCATCGGCGGGTGCGGCCCGCCCCGACACGGTCTCGGCCACTTGCAACGCGCCCACCTCGCCATAAAGCCGCAAGGTGATCAACGTGCCGCTTGGCAGGCTCAGCGGCCCTTCCTCAAGATCGGCCAGATATAACGTGGGCCGTCCAGTATAGCGCGGCGGCTCTGCCCAGCCTTCCCAGACCGGACCATTCGCCAGATCGCCGCCCCCCGGCACCATCCCCGCAACGGACCCCACACGCCAAACAGACCCGAATACCAGCGCCACCCCGAAAAACAGCACAGCGACATAGCGCAAGGCATAGCGGTCGCGGCGGCTGACCCGCAGATCCGCAGGGATCGCCCGCGCCGTCGCGGCACGATCTGCCATGCGCTTTTGATGGGCTTGCCACACAGCCATCGACGCGGCATCGCCAGCGCCAATCACCTGATCATCCATCAGCGCCTGAATGGGCCGGCCCGGCAAACTCGCATCCAGCCGCGCCAATGCCTCGGTGCGGTGGGGCAGGCGGAAAACCTGCACGGCATAGACCACGGCCCCAAGAACAGCGATGCCAACCGCAGCGGCAGCACCATACACACCCTCAACCGGGAAAGTTTCGTGAAACCCCAGCATCAAGGCCGCAAGCACCACCAAAACAACGCTCAGCAACGGCCACAGCGCCTGAACAAGGCTCTCCGCCCACATTCCGGCCCAGGTCAGCCTCAGGGGCCAGCGAATTTCCGCAAGCCCGCGGCGCTGATCATCGGTTGTGAAAAGGGTCATCGCTACCGTTCTCCCGCATGGCTGACACGCGGCGCGCGGTCAAAGCCATTCAGGGATGGTATCGCGATTTATCATTTCGTCAAAGGTCGGGCGTGGGCGAATAACCGCAAATTGATCATCCTTGACCAATACCTCGGGAATAAGGGCGCGCGAATTGTATTCGCTGCTCATCACGGCACCATATGCGCCAGCACTTCTGAACGCGACCAGATCACCGGCAGCCAGCTTGGGCATCATGCGCTGCTTGGCAAAAGTATCACCGGATTCGCAAACCGGGCCAACGATGTCATAGGGCTGCTGCTCCGCCCCTGCGGCCGGTTCAACCACAGGGACGATATCATGATGCGCCTCGTACATCGCAGGGCGGATCAGATCATTCATCGCGCCGTCAAGGATCAGGAAATCGCGCCCCTCGCCGGACTTCACATAGATGACTTCGCTCACCATCAACCCGGCATTGCCTGCAATCAGACGGCCCGGTTCAATCTCGATCTCGCAGCCCAGATGGCCCAGCTTGCGCCGCACCATCGCACCATAGTCACTGGGCAAGGGCGGCGCTTCGTTGCTGCGCTCGTACGGGATACCCAGACCGCCCCCCAGATCAAGCCGCTGGATCGTATGGCCGTCGGCCCGCAAGACTTCGGTCAGTTCTGCCACCTTCTCATAGGCCTGCTCGAACGGGGCCAGATCAGTCAACTGGCTGCCGATATGCACATCAATGCCGATGACCTGCAAACCGGCCATACCAGCGGCCATCGCATAGACCTCGCGGGCGCGCGCAATGGGAATGCCGAATTTATTCTCGGATTTGCCAGTGGCAATCTTGGCATGGGTCTTGGCATCGACATCAGGGTTCACGCGAATGGTGATCGGGGCGACCTTGCCCAGCGACCGCGCCACAGCATCCAGCACTTCCATCTCCGGCTCGGATTCAACGTTAAATTGGCGAATGCCACCCTCAAGCGCCAAGCGGATCTCGGCAGCGGTTTTGCCTACGCCGGAAAACACGATCTTGTCGCCCGGAACACCCGCCGCCTTGGCGCGCAGATATTCACCGGCTGACACCACATCCATGCCCGCGCCCGCCTGTGCCAACGTCCGCAATACCGCCTGATTGGAATTGGCCTTCATGGCATAACACACCAGATGGTCCATCCCTTCCAACGCATCATCGAATGCTTTGAAATGCCGCAAAAGCGTCGCCGTCGAATAGACGTAAAACGGTGTTCCCACCGCAGCCGCGATCTCGGCAATTGCGACATCCTCAGCGAACAGCGCACCGTCGCGATACAGGAAATGATCCATCTTCTCTGGCTCCCAAATATCCCCGCCGGAGGCTCCGGCGCTATTTTACAGGGGCCGACCGCAGGAAAAGGTACAATGGCAGGCCACAGCTTACCCCAATACCAAAGGTTGCGGGAATGGCAATCAGCGCCTGCCAATTTCGCCGCACAGCGACTTCGGCGATGATCCACACGGTCAAGGTGACGGCCGCAATGGTCAAATCCCAGACCAACCCGCTGGCAGCGGCATTCGCATGCCACGCGTCAACCATGCCCATGATATCAACGCCATTGGCCCGAAACCACGTGACAAAATAATACATCGGATGGATCGCGCCCCAGATCGCCAGCGCCAGATAGATCATCCGCAGCATCGACATCTCAGAAACTCTTGATCACGCCGACTGTGGCGTAGCCTGAAACAGTCAGGCCTGACGCTGTCGGTGTCGGTTGCTGGCGTGCATTCTGCGCGTCATCCGCCTCTTTTGGCGACGGTTTGGTACAGGCCCCAACCGCAGCACACATAACGAGGATACATGCCAACCGCATCATGACGACAGCCCAAGCCCCAACCGGAACGGCCCGCGGCCCACCGACACGGAGGACCCAAGCGACACGCCCGAAGTTGACAGGGTCACAGCGGTGTTCACGTGCGGCGGGGTCGGTTCACCATCTGCACCGCATGCGGCCAAGCCGAGAAGGGCAAAGATGGCAAATGCGCGTTTCATCCAAGAATTCCTTTCCAGCGGGCAACCTGCGCACGCACCTGCGCGGGCGCGGTACCCCCGTAAGACATACGCGAATTGACGGAATTTTCCACACCCAGCACGTCGAATACGTCTGCGGTAATCCCGTCATGGGCGGTTTTCATCTGGTCCAGCGTCAGATCAGGCAGGTCACAGCCGTTCTTTTCAGCCAGCGCCACCAGCGATCCGGTGATGTGATGCGCATCGCGGAAAGGCAGACCCAGCACCCGCACCAGCCAGTCGGCCAGATCGGTCGCGGTCGAGAAACCCGACCCCGCCGCCGCAGCAAGGCTGTCGCGGTTGGCGGACATGTCTTTAACCATGCCTTCCATCGCGGCCAACGCCAGCATCAGGTTGTCGGCGGCGTCGAATACCTGTTCTTTATCTTCCTGCATGTCCTTGGAATAGGCCAGCGGCAGGCCCTTCATCACCATCATCAACGCCACGTTGGCCCCCATGATGCGACCGATCTTGGCGCGGATCAGTTCTGCCGCGTCAGGGTTTTTCTTCTGCGGCATGATGCTGGACCCGGTCGAAAACCGGTCCGACAGGGTCACGAAACGGAATTGCGCCGACGACCAGATCACCAGTTCTTCCGCGAAACGGCTCAGGTGCATCGCACAGATGGACGCCGCCCCGAGGAATTCGAGGGCGAAGTCGCGGTCGCTGACCGCATCCAGCGAATTGGCCGACGGACGGTCAAAGCCCAACGCCTGCGCCGTCATGTCGCGGTCGATGGGAAAGGACGTGCCGGCCAGCGCAGCAGCACCCAGGGGCGATTCATTCATCCGCGCCCGCGCATCGCGCATCCGGCCCAGATCGCGGCCAAACATCTCTACATAGGCCATCATGTGATGGCCCCACGTGACCGGCTGTGCGGTCTGCAAATGGGTGAAACCGGGCATGACCCAATCGGCCCCGGCCTCTGCCTGGCCCAACAATGCCTGGATCAAAGCCAGCAAACCACTTTCGGCGGCGTCGAATTGATCGCGCACCCACAGCTTGAAATCTGTCGCCACCTGATCGTTGCGCGACCGGCCTGTGTGCAGGCGGCCCGCAGGTTCGCCGATGACCTCTTTCAGGCGCGCCTCGACGTTCATGTGGATGTCTTCCAGCGCGGTCGAATAGGCAAAGGTGCCGCCTTCGATCTCTGACAAGACCGTGAGCAGGCCTTTCCGAATGGCGTCAGCATCGCTATCACTGATGATGTCTTGTGCAGCCAACATGGCCGCATGGGCGCGCGACCCGGCGATGTCCTGGGCGGCCATGCGCTGGTCAAACGAGATCGAGGCGTTGATCGCCTCCATGATCGCGTCTGGTCCGGCGGCGAAACGGCCACCCCACATTTTGTTCGAAGTCGTATCGGTCATCAGGCAACCCCTCGGAGGGAAAATGAAAAAGATAATGCTCGCGCTCGTTTATACGGCCCTAGCGGTCGGTGCAAACCCCAGCTTTGCGCAAACTGCCGATATCACGGCGCTGCGTGACGGTGACATGAAAAAACTGGTGGTGCATGACGCGCCTGTGGCAACGTCTACGGCTGCGTTTGATCTGGCTGATGGCGCGGGCACGGCCACGCTTGAGGATTGGCGCGGCAAATATGTGCTGGTCAATTTCTGGGCGACCTGGTGCGCGCCCTGCCGCAAGGAAATGCCACAGCTGAACGCCTTGCAAAAAGAATTCGGCGGCGATGATTTCGAAGTGCTGACACTCGCTACGGGCCGCAATTCGCCCGAAGGGATCAAACGGTTCTTTGAGGAAGCGGGCGTTGACAGCCTGCCCCGCCACCAAGACCCCAAACAGGCAGTTGCCAGCCAGATGGGTATCTTTGGCCTGCCGATCACCGTGATCATGGACCCTGAGGGGCGCGAAATTGCGCGGCTGCGGGGCGATGCGGATTGGTCAAGCGACAGTGCCAAGGCGATTATCAAGGCGTTGGTCGACAGCCGCGCCGGCGGCTAAAGGGGTTCGGGCCGCTGATTGCGCGGCCCGACCTGATTATGCGGCGTGTTTAAGGATCGCGGCCTCGGACACCGAGAGATTCCGGCGCGCATAGCTGCCATAGGTATGCGGATCAAAGCTGAGGCTTGGATAGTTCTTGATCAAACGGGCGCGGTCGCTGGCATCCAGACTTTCCAGCGCGGCAGATGCCGGGTGGAAGCTTTCGGTTTCGACACCATTCGCCCACATGATTTGATGGCTATCCAACAACACATGGATATACGTCACCTCGCGCGCATGTGCATCGACCGTCACACTTGAGCCGTTGATCAGATCGCGCGCCGTGACCAAAACCTCGTTGGTGTTGAACAGGCTTTGTGCGACATCACCCTTGATCAACATGCGGTGGCTTGGCGACACCAGCAAATCCCGGTCCGGCCTTGCCAGACCCAGCGAATTTGCGTGGAATCTGACGGGGCGCAAATGTGGCATCGCAAACAGGCGTGCACCGCTCATCCGGCGTTTGCCGATCCAGCGGACAGGCTGCATGCCGTTGTCTTTGGTTTGAACCAGATCGCCCTCGCACAAATCCTCTATCCGGTTCAGGCCGTTGTCTGTGCGGATCAATGTGCCGGGCGTAAAGCAGATCACGCCGCCGTTTTGCTGCGCGACCTTATCCAGTGACGTGGTGCCCAATGTGTGGTGCACAATCCAAAGGTCGCTGTTGCGTGGCGGAATTTCGTCGTGGAACATCAACAACGGCTGGCTACCGCCGCCGACTTCGATCAACGTCACGGTATAGCTTTTGCCGCCGTCCGTGACGACGAAACTGTTATCCATCAAGTTTGCGAATTGGTCGTCGCCATAGTTCTTGCGCGGCACCGCGACTTCTTTTTCCAAAGCCGTCCCGACAAGCCGATGCACCATACGTGACGCCCGTTTGCGAAGTTCTTCTGCTCCATCTGCCTGATCCAGTCGCAATACGTCAGAAGGGCCGTCGACGCGTACCACGTCGCCCCGCCATGCCCATGCCGCCCCTACCTCAAGAGATCGCACCGGCGCGGCGTCTAGCCCATCTATTTCTGTTTGCGACCAGCTTATGACAAACGTGCCCCGAAAGCCCGTTTTCACCACTGTTCTGCTGCCTCGTCGTTTTTTTATTAGTTTTAGAGTAGCAAAAAGCCGCGCATCTGCAAAGGCCATTTCTTTCAGTCAATTCAACGCGTTGCAAAAAGTCTTAATTTTTCCCCAGGTACCGCCGGATATCCCCCATGTAGGGCAGCAAGGGCATAAGCCCGCTAGATGTAGCGCCTTCAGAACGATAAATTGATACGCAACGATCCTACGATCTGATCGTCCGGTTGGGTTTCATATTCCTTGCCCAGCCACGTAACCCCGTAAAACGCCGACGCATCCTTGCCTTGCCAATGCATGCCAAGACGCACGCGGTCGCGGTGATCGGTCAGGGTATATCCACGGCTTTCGGGCAAAAACGTACTTTCGCGGACATAGGCAATATCGGCACCGGCAACAAAGCTGAAACCGGTATTGCGGGTGTTCTGGATCACGCGGTAGCGGTGGCCCGACGTGCCGTCGCGCACCAAAAGGGCATCCGTTCCGACCGATCCGAACGTCAAATCAAACCCGGCGCGCATCATTGTTTCAATGCCTGCCTGCCCTTGGATAAAGGGGCGGAAAGTCCGGTTTTCGCCCAACCCGACGCTGCGCCCCGCCTCGATCAGCACCGTGGGGTGAAACCCGTTGCCGATCTGGTTGTTCAATGTCAGCGCCGTCGGGGGGTTATCCCCGATCAAGTCGTGAAATTCGCGCTGCAACATCCCCAGACGCGTCTGCGGCCCGGTCACAAAAAGCGACGCGCCCACTGCAAATTCTGTGCCTTTGTGCTGGAAATGGCTGTGCATCCCGACAGACAAGGCCCCGGCCCAAGGGCGCGACCCGGCGGCAGGGGTGGTCAGATTATCGGGTGCCAGCACCTCGATCCCCAAACGCAATTCGATCAGTTTGCCAAATTGCCGGGGCAGCGTGCCGGTCCATTCCGGCCCCCAAACCCGCGAAGAGGTCACGGAACCGGTGCGTTCACGGTCTTGAAGATCGCCCAGAAAGTCGTTGGTGATCAACCGGCCATAGCCAAGATATGCGCGCGCCTCCGCTGCCGTTGCCTGAGGGAGCGAAAACAGCAAAACCGCGGCGGCGGTAAGGACCTTGAGCATGGGTGTCTCTCCAGGATTAGCCCCAATTAGACGCCATGGCCGAGGGGGAGGATCAGATTCGGAATTGCGCGGCGGCAACGCGGTTTGACCTATGCCGGAAATGCGACCATTTTTGGACCGCCGAATGTTCGAAACGTTGCATGACGCACACAAATCGCTAACGTAACGACAACAATAATCAGCCGTGGATGCCTTATGTCAGAACCGAAATCACAGCCTTCCCGCCGGATTGTATCATCACGCCACCTGGCCGAGGGCGAAGGCTGGGAGGCATCCGAGCTCGAATACGGGATGATCATTGCCTATAATGCCTTTAGCCGCTGGATGTCGCGCTGCATGACGGCGGCGGGCAATTCCGATCTGACGCCTCTGGAAATTCTGGTGCTGCACAACACCAATCACCGGGGCCGTGAAAAACGGCTCACCGATATCTGTTTTATGCTGAACATCGAAGATACCCATACGGTGAACTATGCGCTGCGCAAGCTGCTGAAATCAGGGCTGCTTGAGGCCGATAAACGGGGCAAGGAAGTATTTTACAGAACGTCACCCAAAGGTGCCGAACTGATTGAGGCTTACCGCGCCGTGCGCAACACCTGCCTGATCGACAATCTGGACCGCACAGATATGAAAGGCGACGACCTACGCGAGATCGCCGCCCGTTTGCGTGCTATTTCAGGCCAATATGATCAGGCCAGCCGCGCTGCCGCGTCGCTTTAGCGCCCCAGCTTGCTTGCCGCGCGGGCCAGTTCGGTGATTGCGGCCCAGTCGCCTTGGCGCACCAGCGCATCGGGGGCGACCCAGCTGCCACCGGCGCAAACCACATTGGGCAAAGACAGATAGCTTTCGGCATTGGCAGGGCTGACGCCGCCTGTTGGGCAGAACCGGATCTGCGGCAGCGGCGACGCGAGGGATTTCAACGCAGGTGCGCCCCCCGAAGCTTCGGCCGGAAAAAACTTGAGCATGTCATAGCCGCGTTCCAGCAGGCGCATCGCCTCAGATGCGGTAGCGGCACCGGGCAACATCGGCAGGCCAAGGTCTTCGGCGGCTTGCAGCAATTTGTCGGTCGCCCCGGGCGAGACGCCGAATTTCGCGCCTGCATCCACCGCACGTTTGACATCATCCGGCGTCAGCAATGTGCCTGCGCCTACAACGCCGCCCTCGACTTTGGCCATTTGCGCGATCACGTCCAACGCACAATCGGTGCGCAAGGTTACCTCAAGCGCAGGCAGGCCACCGGCGACCAGCGCCTCGGCCAGCGGGCGGGCATGGGCCACGTCATGAACAACCAGAACCGGCACGATGGGGGCCAGTTTGCAGATGTCATAGGCGGCGGCGCTTGCTTGTTGTGGGGTCATGGAAATCGTCCTTTATTCAATTCAAATACTGCTGGCACCGGTATCGGCAGCCCCGACAGTCCTGCGGAAATTCGCGAACAGTTCGCGCCCCTGACCGTATTCATTCCCCGACAGGTCAGCGGTCGTGACGGGGCGGTCAAGCGCACCGGGGGTTATGACCTCAAGCACACCATCACGGGCATCCACACGGATAATGTCACCATCCTGAATGCGGGCAATCGGGCCACCATCCAGCGCTTCGGGGCAGACATGGATCGCGCTGAGAACCTTGCCCGATGCACCGGACATCCGGCCATCTGTCACCAACGCGACCTTCAGCCCCTTGGCTTGCAGGTTCGCCAGTACCGGCGTCAGGCTGTGCAATTCGGGCATCCCGTTGGCTTTTGGCCCCTGAAACCGGACAACAACAACGACATCGCTGGTGAATTCACCTTTCTTATAGGCTTCTTTCACTGATTCCTGATCGTGAAACACCCGTGCCGGTGCTTCGACAATATGGTGCTCGGGCTTGACCGCTGAAACTTTGGTCACGGCGTTGCCCAATGATCCTGACAACCGCTTGAGCCCGCCTGTCGGCTGGAAAGGGTCACCCACCGGACGCAGGATCTTGTCGTTCAAGGTCTCGGTCGGGCCATCGACCCATTCAACCGCGCCGTCTTTCAGCTTGGGGTCGCGGGTATAGCGGGCAAGCCCGTCACCGGCGATGGTTTTCACATCCTCATGCAGCAAACCGCCGCTCAGCAATTGACCGATCATATACCCCAAACCGCCTGCGGCATGGAAATGGTTCACATCCGCCAGACCGTTTGGATAGACCCGCGCCAGCAATGGCGTCACCTCGGCCAGATCCGAGAAATCCTGCCAGTCCAGAATGATGCCACCGGCACGCGCCATCGCAACCAGATGGATCAGCAGGTTCGTCGATCCGCCCGTCGCGTGCAAGCCGACGATGCCGTTTACATAGGCCTTTTCATCCAGCACATCGCAGACCGGCGTATAGCTGTCGCCCAAGTGGCTGATCGCTAGAGCGCGCTGTGCGCCCGCAACAGTCAGCGCATCGCGCAGCGGTGTGTTTGGGTTCACAAAGGATGCGCCGGGCAGGTGCAGGCCCATGAATTCCATCAACATCTGGTTGGTGTTGGCGGTGCCGTAAAACGTGCAGGTTCCCGGACCATGATAGGCCGCCATTTCCGACGCCATCAGCTCTTCGCGGGTTGCTTCGCCTGATGCGAATTTCTGGCGCACAACGGCCTTTTCATCGTTCGAGATGCCCGAGGTCATCGGCCCCGCTGGCAAAAACACCGCAGGCAAATGGCCAAACGCCTGTGCGGCAATCACCAGCCCCGGCACAATCTTGTCGCACACCCCAAGGAAAACCGCGGAATCAAACGTGTTGTGGCTAAGGCCGACACCCGCTGCCATTGCGATGATATCGCGTGAAAACAGGCTCAGCTCCATCCCCGGCGTGCCTTGGGTGACGCCGTCGCACATCGCAGGAACCCCGCCTGCAACCTGTGCCGTGCCCCCTGCCGCGCGGGCGGCATCGCGGATGATTTCGGGAAACCGTTCAAACGGCTGATGCGCCGACAGCATGTCGTTATAGGTGGTGATGATACCGATATTGCCGGAGGATTGCGTTGCCAACGCGTTTTGATCCGGCCCCGCGCCCGCATAGGCATGTGCCTGCCCGCTGCACGACAAATGCGCCCGTGCCGGACCTGCTTCGGCGGCCCCGTGCATCCGGCCCAGATATGCCTGACGGCCAGCGGCGCTTCTTTCGATGATGCGGTTGGTGACGCGCGCGACGGTTTCGTTCAGCATAATAATCCCCTTGTGATCAGTTCAGGCTACCACAATTGTGATTGCTCGACTAATGTTAGCGCTAACTTAGCATTGAGGCGGGCAATTTGTAAATGGATTTGCGCGAACGCTTTTACTCCAACAGGGAAAATATCCTTTCCCCGACAAAACAGGTATCTTAGACAAGCCCTATGATGGATCAATACCCCCCTATTCTTATTGGCGTCGACGGCGGCGGGACCGGCTGTCGCGTTGTGGTTGGCACCGCCCAAGATGGCATTCTGGCAGAGGCCAAAGGCGGCCGCGCCAACGTCAGTACCAATTTCGACGAAGCAATCGCCCATATTCTGGAAGCGACCCGCGCTGCCGTAAAAGATGCCGGTCAGGATCTGGAACAGATGAACCATGCTGTCGCCCATCTGGGGCTGGCCGGGTTCACAGGGCCGGAAATTGGCAAGCGGGTCACAGATGCGCTGCCCTTTGCCAAAAGCATTGTCACCGAAGACACGACAACCACCATTGTCGGGGCCATCGGCGCGGATGACGGATATGTCGTGGCGCTTGGAACCGGCACGATCATTGCACGGCAACGCAGCGCCGTTCAGACCTGCATCGGCGGTTGGTGTTATCAGGTGTCGGATCAGGCGTCGGGCGCATGGCTGGGGCATGGCGCGCTAGAACAGACGTTGCTGGTGGTCGATGGGATCGTCCCGCCAAGCGCCCTGTCTGACCGGATGCTGGAAAAGCTCGGCGGGGCGGCGGGGATCGTGCAGTTCAGCCTCAAGGCGCGCCCCGGCGATTTCGGCACCCTTGCACCGGACGTTGTGGAAACGGCGGCGGCGGGCGATGCCATTGGCACGATGCTGATGCAGCGCGGTGCGGATTATCTGAAAAATGCGATCGGCGCGCTTGAGTATCAGACCAATGACATCCTGTGCCTGTCGGGCGGGGTCGGGCCACATTACGCGCCCTATCTGCCCGAACATATGACCGCCAATCTGGTCTCGGCAAAGGGGCGCGCCGTCGATGGTGCCTTTGCCCTGGCGATGACTGCTGCGGCCGAATGACCCGCGCCGTGACGGCCTATGTCGGGGCGCGGATTTTTGATGGCACCGCCATGTGGGACGCTCACGCATTGCAGGCGCTTTCAAATGGCGAAACCCGCATCGTCAAACCGCAAGACCTGCCCTCCGACTGCGAGATAAAGGCGCTGGACGGCGGCACCCTGTCACCCGGATTTGTGGATTTGCAGGTCAATGGCGGCGGCGGTGTGATGTTCAACGATGCCCCCACTGTCGAAACCCTTGCCACCATCGCAGCGGCGCATCGGGGGTTGGGCACATTGGCGATCCTGCCCACACTGATCACCGACACCCCCGATCAGACCGCCGCAGCGATCAGCGCCGTTACGACCGCGCTGGACCAGAAAATACCCGGCATCGCTGGCCTGCACCTTGAGGGGCCGCATCTGAGCGTTGCCCGCAAGGGCGCGCATGACGGTACGCTGATCCGCCCGATGCAAGACAGTGATCTTCGCGGGCTGTTGGATGCCGCCAACCACATTCCCAACCTGATGATGACGGTCGCCCCCGAAAGCGTGACAAACGCGCAGATCAGGGCGATGGCAGATGCGGGCATCATCGTATCGCTTGGCCACAGCGATTGCGATTACGATACCGCGATGGCCGCCTTTGACGCTGGCGCACGCTGCGCCACCCATCTGTTCAATGCCATGAGCCAGGCCCAGGGCCGCGCGCCCGGTCTGGTCGGTGCCGCGCTGGATCATGGCGGGGTGGCCAGTGGTTTGATTGCAGATGCTGTGCATGTTCATCCCGCGATAATCCGCAACGCGCTCGCTGCCAACATGGGCCCAAGCGACGTGTTTCTGGTGACCGATGCGATGGCCACGGCGGGGTCGGACATCACCAGCTTCACGCTGAACGGCCGCGAAATTATGCGCAGCCAGGGCAGGCTTACCCTTGCCGATGGCACCCTCGCCGGCGCTGATCTGACAATGCCACAGGCGATCCGCGTGCTGGTCGAGCAGGTCAAGGAACCGCTGGAAAAGGCGCTGGCCCGCGCGACGACGATCCCTGCGCAGATGTTGCGCCGCGCACCGTCGCTTGACCGCGTCGATGATCTGGTGTGGCTTGACAACGACCTGTCCAAAGCGTGCTGGGTCACTGAATTATAAAGCGGCCCAAGGTTTCCCCTGCGCCGCTTTTTTCGTTATTTATCGCTTAGCGCTGCCATGATCTGGTCATAGGCTTCGCGGGCTTTGATGCGCATTTCGTCGTCGGTGGCATCCTGAATGGGATGCGGCACCAACACGTATCTTGCGCCCTCCATACCTAACGCTTTGCGCTGCGTTTCCGCAGCTTGGCCAAACGCGCTCGAGGCGACGGAAACGGACGGGATCCCCTGGATTTCAAACCAGACTGTATCGTGCATACTGCACGTGGTACATGATCCTCAGTCCGCCAATGCCTCGATCATAAAATCGCATTCGTCGCGAATTTGATGGCGCAATGCGTCGGGGCACGGCTTGGCGAAGGTCGGTTTGGTATAGCGGCGGATTTCAACGCCCGGCGCGCCTTCGGCTATCAAACGGTCCAGTTCGTCCAGCAGGATATTGCCGCGCGGTTTGCTGATGTTCAGCAGCCCCACGACCCCCTGCACCGATCCGGTTCGTTCGGTAATCTGACGCACGACCGGGACGCGTTCATCCGTCGGGTCGAGAATTATGGTCATTCATGTCCTCCTCTAAATATAATGCTAGCCCAGATCGATCTTTCTGGAAACGGAAATTGACCCGACCGCGCCCGTGGCCCAGCCATGGAAGGCCGACGAGAACTTGCCGGCCTCGCCGCCTGCGACAACGATATGAATATATTCCTTGCCGGCGAATTTCGGGGCCAGCTGCGCCAGTTTTTCCGGCCCCATCTTTTCGGCATCCGCAACAGGGATCCCCGCGCCGGAATGATCATTCTGGACCATTTCACGCAGGGGGCGCGATGTGACTTCCTGAATGCGGTCGCGCAGACGGTCCTTGGAATAATCACCCTCAACGGTCAGCGTGTTGATATGTTCAGGGCACACCACCAGCAGTGCGTCGACGGGCAGGTTGTGCAGTTTGGGCATGAACACCCCTTCCAGCCCCTGCCCCAATGATCCGGCAATCTGGTCCGGCTTGCGCGAGGTCTGGTCGACGATATGCACCGGGCCACCTGTCATGGCAAAGACGGTGACGACGGAATCTTCCGCCTTGAAACCGCGCTCGACATGCAGCGGCTCCCACGGCGACACGGCTTCGTTTTCGGCAAAGCACATGGTGTATTTCATTGGATTGCCAAGCGTCGACCGTTCAACGCCCCCTGTCGTCGCACCGCCCACATTGCGGATCACCAGACGCAGCGCGCGCCCGATGGTGGCGTTGGCACGGTTGCCGGCCCCCATCGCGCCAAGGCCCGCATTCATCCCGATTTTCTCGACCACGGGGCCGTTGACGACCATCACCGTCGCGGCCCCCATCGTGGTTGCCGTCACCCCGTGAATGTTGAATTCATCGGTACAAACGGCTTCGACTGCCGCGATGACTACGGGCAGATATTCAGGCTTGCAGCCCGCCATCACCGCGTTGATCGCGATCTTTTCAACCGTGGCGACACCCATGTTGGGCGGCACGGTCGCGATCACCTCTTGCGGGTCGCGGTGGGTCCCGGCCAGCATCCGCATCACCCGTTCGGGCGTCGGTGGCACCAGCGGCAACCCGTCCGAAAAGCCCTGATCGAACATGAACTCTGCCACGTCATCGCCGCTGGCAACCTCGACCTTGCGGGCGCGCAAGACGCTGCCGTCCGCTTCGGCACGCAGCTTGTCGTAAATCTCGGGGTCAAAGTGTTTGGACCCGCAACCGGGCCGCCACGGCGGCAGACTGTCCCAGTCGATCTGCGCATTGGGTTGACCTGTTTCGGCCGCGATCTGATCGGACAACGCTTGCCAGTCGTCGCGCACGAAGCCTTCGAACTTGGTGACGACCTTGCCAGCCTCATCAATCCAGAACACGGCGGGCACGATTTCGATGTCCCAATCAAACGACGCCTTGCATCCAGCATCCGCCAGCACGGGCATGGTCAGGCCATGACGCCGGGCAAACACCCCGTTATTGTCACCGGACTGGCCCAGCACAACCATGTCGATGCCGCTGCCATAGGCCTTGAACATTCCCTCGATCACAGGGCCCGCGATGTTGCAGGTCTCGCAATCCTCTTTCACGAAACAAACCAACGCAGGGCCTGTGCCATCAAAGGCATGCGCCGCCCCGTCCAGATTATTCAGTGTGAAAGAACGCGCTGCATCTATCATCGGCCACCCTCCCAAGTATGCATTTGCATATTGATGGCGATTGCAGCGCAATGTCCAGCCGCTTGGCGGAGGTGGATGGGAATCGAACCCACCACACGCCTTTTCGGCGCGTCCATGGTTTTGAAGACCAGGGAAGCCACCAGACTCCAGTCACCTCCGTCCGGCGACCCTAGCGGGGGGCGCGGACAGGTGAAAGATCAATCAGCAAGCGGTGCCATCTGGCGAGTGTCACCTTGCCGCTGCGTGACCCCGATGGTGTCGAAATGCTCCAACAGCGGCACGATGAACTTGCGACTGGTGTGCAGCGCCGCGCGCGCCTGTCCCGTTGTGAAAGACATCGGCGGCGGGAACGCATCGCGCAGGGTCTGGGCCGATTGCACAAGGGTCCGGCTGTGAAAAACCACCTGCTGATTAAGCGCGACATTGGTCAGCGCGACCAAGGTCTCGTCCGCCATCAAAATCGCAAGCAGGTCAGGATCGTCGCCGGTTTCCAAGACGGTGCCAAGACCGGGCGGCACGGTGCCCCCGTCTTTGAACTGCTTTTCGATTTCCTCCAGCCGGTCGCGTTGGGTTTTGGTTAGTGCCGCGGAGGGGTCATGGCTGGTCAAGGCGATCTGATCACCGGCCAAGCGGATCGCGCCTTCGTTGGCCAAACTCTGCTCCACATAGTGCGAGAGCCGCGGCGATTGCTTGCGGTTCGCCCACATGCCGCGCGGTGCAAACCGCTTGATCGGGTGTTCTGCATGAAACGTTTTCAGGCTTTGCAACAGGTCAGCCTGTGCTGTCTGGATGATGTCGGACAAGGCGATCCATCCGGGGGCGATCTGCGTGACTTCGGCCCCGAGCGCTGCCAAAACGCTTGCCGGGTTCTGCCGTGCAATCCGCGCTGCCTCAGACAGATCAGCACAGCCCCTGCCCTGAACACAAAGCGCAGCAACGATGTCGCCTGTCCTTCCACCTGCCGCCGCCTGCATCACCGCCAGACGCGCAGCATCGCCAGATTTGACCCCAAGCGAATGCGGATCAAGCACCACGGCCCCGCCAATCGTCTGGGCCGGTGACAAGGCGCGCAAGATCATGCGCTGGCCTGCAAATGCCGCAACCGGCTTGTCAAAACGCAGCTGCGCAAAGGCTGAATTACCTTGCACGACCTGCCCGCCGCCCATCAGGCGCAGGGTCGCGACAGTATGGGTTGTGCCGAACAGAACCCTGACGTCCGACATATGTTTCAGGGGGGACGGCGCATCATCAAGCAAGCTCAACCGGACATCCATGCAGCGCGCCGCCGCAAAGTCAGCGCCAGCACAGAGCACATCCCCCCGCGTGATATCATCGGCTGCAATGCCCCGCAGATTGACCGCCGTCCGTTCACCGCGGGTGGCATGGTCCAGCGCGGTGCCGCGCACCTGCACGCCTCGGAGGGTCACAGGCCGATCTTGCGGCAGCAGTTTCACCGCGTCAGACAGCGACAGGTTGCCGCCCAGCAGTGTTCCGGTCACGACCGTCCCCAGACCCGGCATGGTGAAAACCCGGTCGATGGGCAGAAAGCCGGCTTTCGGATGTTGCGCGACAGGGACGTCGCCCAGCAGGCCCTCCAACCCCTTGTGCAGAGTCTGCATACCAGTCTCTAAGTAGGTAGAAACGGGTATCAACGGCACATCCCCAAGGCCCAACCCGCGCAGAGTTTCACGGATCGCCTCAAGCCGCGTTTCCAGATCACCGGCGGGCAGTAAATCGACCTTGGTCACCGCGACAAAACGCACAGGGACGCCCAGAAGTCTCGCAATGCGCAGATGCTCTATCGTTTGGGGGGCGACGCCATCGACGGCGGAAACGACCAACAGCGCCGCCTGCGCACCGCTGGCACCGGCGACCATCGCGCGGATGAAATCCTCGTGGCCGGGCGCGTCGATCAGATCAACGGTGCCGGACGGATAACGGCAATAGGCAAAGCCAAGGTTGATCGACAACCCGCGTTGCTTTTCCTGCGGCAAGGTATCCGTTTCCATGCCGGTCAAGCCCCGTACAACTGTGGTTTTGCCATGATCCACATGCCCGATCACAATGACGCAAGCCGATGTCATGTGGCGCAGGCTTGGCCGATTGCATCCACGATCGGCGGCAGTTCTGTGTCGGCCACGGTGCGCATGTCGAGCAGTAACTGCCCTTGGTGCAGGCGACCGATCACCGGCACAGATGCAGACCGCAACGCAACAGCAAGCGCATCAGCCGCCATATCGGGGTGGTCGACCCTCACACAAAAACTGGGCAGTTCCTGCTGCGGCAACGATCCGCCCCCGACAAAAGCCGCCGACGGAACAACAGACGCGGCAGCCACCCCGTTTAGCAGCGCGACAAGCCTATTGGCCCGCGTTTGCACATCGTCCAGGGGTTCGGACAGCATCTGAAGCACAGGGATCGTTTTGAACGGATCATGCGGGGCACGGTACAAACGCAACGTCGCCTCGAGTGCTGCAAGCGACAGCTTGTCGATCCGCAAGGCCCGCAGCAACGGATGGGACCGCAGCTTGGCGATCACATCGGCTTTGCCCGCGATAATCCCGGCTTGGGGGCCACCCAGCAACTTGTCGCCGGAAAACATCACCACATCAACGCCCGCCTTGAGGATATCACTGACAACAGGTTCATCGGTCATCCCATAAGGCGACAGATCAATCAGGACACCACTGCCCAAGTCCTCCATCAGGATCAGGTTCCGGTCTTTGGCCAGCTTCGCCAGATCGCGCCTGTCGGGTGCGGAGGTAAATCCCACGATCTTGAAATTGCTGGTGTGGCTTTTCAACAAAACGGCAGTGTCGTCATCAATCGCATCGGCATAATCGCTTAGCCGAGTTTTGTTGGTCGCGCCGACCTCGCGCAGGATGGCACCGCTTTGGGCAATCACATCCGGCAGGCGGAACGATCCGCCGATTTCGATCAGCTCGCCCCGTGACGCGACAACCGTGCGGCCCATCGCCGTCCCCATTAACCCCAACACAACGGCGGCGGCGCAGTTGTTCACAATCAACGCGGCCTCTGCCCCCGTCAGTTCGCAAATCAGCGCCTCGGCATGATCATACCGAGAGCCGCGTTTGCCCGTGGCCAAATTCAGTTCAAGGTTGGACGCGTTCGCGCCGACATCCTGCATGGCCTGCACTGCCTGAGGGGCAAGACGCGCACGGCCAAGATTGGTGTGGATGATGATACCCGTCGCGTTCACCACGGGTCGCAAATTCATATGACGCGCTCGGTCTATCGCCAGCCGGATACCGTCAGCAAAGCCGCCCCCCGCGAAATCAGGCAGGTCCACCTCAGCGCCTTTGCCGATCGCGTTGCGCAAGGCGTCCAGCGCAGCGCGAAGAGCGCCGATGACCTCTGGCCGGCTATAGGTTTCAACGCATGCCTGAATGCTGGGAAAGGTCAGCATCACCTCGATCTGGGGCAGTTGCCTAAGTTGGTCTTTCACGGAAATCCCTGCCTCTTGCTGGACGGTCAGTCTATCCCCGTGGCGGGCAAGGGCAAGCGTGATCAGACACCAAACATCACTCGCCGCACCTGTCAGTCAGATGCGGCGGCGCGCAGGTCGCAGCGGCTCAGGCTTTTTCTGCGTCACTGACTGCCAAACCCGCCATCTCGAGCGCGGCTTCGCGGGTGGCGGCGACGGCGATGAACAAACCGTTGTGGCAGAATTTTGCGCCCGTCACGCCACATGCTTGCTCAAGCTCGGCATCGGTCAGGCCCGCCCATGCGGTGGGCAGATCGGCGCGCTGGTCAAAGCTGTCGCCGCTCAGCCGAATGCCCGTGATCGCCCAATCGGTGTCGCGCGGGTGCACGACGAACAACAGATGATCGGCACCGGCAGTTTCGATGGCGCTGCGAAACGGCATCCCCATCGGCAGTTCCAGAACGCGCGCAGGGCCGGCAGTTTCGATGGCCCCCATCACAACGGCTTCGGCGCGGCGCTTGGCGGCTTTGCCAGCCAGCGACCCTTCGATAAAGGCGCGCGCAATTGGCAGCGCTGCGGCAAAGGCTTGATCGTCGGCATCGGGGCTGCGGTCATCAAAAACCGGCTTGAGCGTGCCGAGGAGTGTCGGCAAGGTCAGCCCCGCCAGTTGGCCAGCCGTTGCCGGGGCCAGATCGCCATTATCCACCAGATCAATCGGCACAACAAAACCGGTATCAAAGCTTTTGTGGATGCCTTCCACATCGACCTCAGGCACCCCGAAGGCGCGCAGATAGTCGCGCCCGTAATGCGCCCAGATCAGCCCGAACGAACTGTAGGGCTGGCCATCTTCCCGCAGGGGGTTGGGGCGTTGATGGTGGTCGAATATCTGCGCGTCGGCATCGTAATGGCGGCCGACGTCATAGATGATTTTGTCTGGCGCAGGGGTGGTCCATGCCGCATCGCGGGTGCGCACCAGTTCGGCATCGGGAAACAACCGCGTCAGGATCACAGAGGACAGCAATTCATCTGCATGAAAACCGCCGGAATGTGTAACAAGATGGGTGATGGTCATGAAAAGCCCCTGACAAATATGAAAAAGGCGACCTGTTCAGCCGCCTTTGGAAAGCCAGATTTTCTGCTGTATTCATCCGACGCGTCGCGGTGATGTACAGTGAGTTCGCCCCGCAATCAAGCAAGCGGTTGACCGCCAAGGTCAACCGTTATCCGCAAAGCGAGGCGCGCAATATATCGCTGCGGCCAAGGCGCGGCATGGCCCCCGATGGAGCGGGCGTTTGAGGATGTGATACCACGGATCAGCGGCTCATGAGGTCGGGCAGGAACAGGGTGATCTGGGGGAAGGCGAGCAACAAAACGAGGATGATGATCTCCATCCCGAGAAAGGGCAGTATCCCCCTGAAGATCGTGCCGAGCGGAACCTTGGTTTGTGCGGCGGCCACATAGGCGTTCAACCCCAGCGGCGGCGTCAAAAGGCCGATCTCCACCGTTTTGGTCACCACGATGCCGAACCACACCGGGTTACATTCGAGCGCCATCGCCGTCGGAAAGGCCAGCGGCATGGCCAGTGACAAAATGGCAAGCTGGTCCATGAACATGCCCATGACCAGCAGGGCGACAATGATGACGCCGATGATGACTTCGCGCGGCATGTCTGTTGTTGCCACGAATTCCAGCAAGCTGTGCGTGATGCGGGTAAAGGCCAGGTAGTTCGAGAAAATCGCCGAACAGGCGACGATCGTGACGATCATCACCGTGGCGCGGATGGCGCTGCTGACCGATCTGTTGAACTGCACAAAGTTTAAGGTGCGCTGCGCCAGAACGATGACCAGCGACCCCATGACCCCAAGGGCCGCCGCCTCGGAGGGCGATGCGATACCGCCGTAGATTGCACCGATAACGGCGATCATCAGCAACACCATCGGGATCACGTGCCGGCTTTGCTTGATGGCTTTGTTAAGCACAAAGGGTTCGCCTTTGGGAGCTTGGTCCGTGGTCTCGGCAATGATCTTGATCACCACGCCCAGACCGACAGCGGTCAAAAGGCCGGGGATGATCCCCGCGATGAACAGCTTGCCGATCGAGGTTTCTGTCAAAACGCCATAGACCACCAGCACGATAGAGGGCGGGACGACCACGGCCAATGTGCCGCCGACGCTGACAACCGCCGCCGCAAGACGATCAGAGTAGTTATGTCGACGCATCTCGGGGAATGCAGAAGCCGCCATCGCAGCCGTCGACGCCGTGGAACTGCCAACCAGCGCCGCCAGAAGAACCGAAGCCGCGACAGTAGCGATGGCCAGTCCGCCTTTGACGTGGCCGATCCAGGACTGGCAGGCAATGATGGCCCGGCGGGTCACATCCCCTGCGGTCAGCAATTCGGCCATCAGGATAAACAGCGGGATGGCAACCAATATAAAGGAGGAAGACGAGTCAAAGAAGGTACGTTCCAACACCGCCAATGCAGGTTTGAACCCAAGCTGCGCCGCAAGACCAAGCGTGCCGGTGATACCCATCGCAAAAGCGATTGGCACGCGTGCCGCCATGAGAACGGCAAGAATAATAAGTATGATACCGAATGTAAGCATCTGATGAATTTCCGCTCCGTCTGTGGCAGGCGGCCGCCGCAGCGACCGCCCGGATAAGTGTTTCGGAACGCGATGTTATTCGCGGGTCAGCGCGCTGTAGCTTTCAAGAACGGCGGCAGCCTTGTCATCTTGCAGGCGCTCTGCCCAATCGACGCTGACAGCCACCAAAGCATCCGTGATCGTCGCAAGCTCTTCTTCGGTGAACGTATAGGTGTCGATGCCTTCCGCTTTCCAGCTTTCGATCAGCCCTTCGACGGACGCGTCTTGTGCTTGTGCAACGTGAACGGCGGTTTCATTTCCAAGCGCAAGCATCTTGGCCTGAACGTCCTCAGGCAGGCCGTCGAAAAGATCGGTACGGACCACCATGATAAAGCTGTAGCCGCCGAACGACCCGTTGGTTGAAATGTGGCTAACGACTTCGTTCAGCTTGTAGCCGGGTACCGATGCCAGCGGGAACAACACCGCATCCAGACGGCCACGCTCCACGGCGGTATATACCTCTGGCCCCGGAATTGAGATGCCAACACCGCCAAGCGCACGCGCGGTCATCGCTTGCGTCGACCCCGAGGTGCGCACGTCAAGCCCGTCCCAATCCGCTGGCATCCCAAGCCGCTTTTTGGCGAGCACCTGATAGGGCGGCAAAACGAAACCAAAGACCGGTGTAACACCCGACGCCAGAATTTCGTCGCGCAGCGGGCCGTCTTGCAGCATCGTTTGCAGCGCAACTGTGCCCTGTTCAGCCGAGCCATAATAGCCGGGCAGCCCCACGACAGAGTTCAGTGGCAAGACGTCCGCGTGATAGGACGCGCCAAGCAATGCGACGTCCAGAATGCCGTTGTTGACAGCATCCAGCTGGGCTTTGGATTTTGCCGCCTGCTGTGATGGAAAATGCTCGAAGGTGATCGCGCCATCTGTGGCTTCGGTCACAGCGGCCATCCACTTGGTCGTGCCTTCGACAGAAACGATGTGGCTGGTGGATTGAAAATCACCAAGGCGCAGCGCTTCCGCGTGGGCAGCCATTCCGGCAAATACAAACGCGCTTGCCACGGCTGAAATCAGTTTATTCTTATGTTTCATTTGGTTTTCCTCCCATTGGGTTTGTTGTGGGTACTGACCACGGCTTTCGCGTGAAAGCATCGTGGAGCAGCCGCAGAACCAGAACGCTGCATCCCAAAGGGATCACGGCGTAGGCCCACCCAAGCGGCCAATCGATTGCTCCGTATTCGACATCCCCATTCGAGATGGCTTTGAAAGCAAATTTCCCCGACATCCATGTGACCGCGCCAAAGAACAGCACAGGCAAAAGCAATCGCAATTTGGCGACAACCCTTCCAAAAACTCCGGGTAGATGTTCGGGCACAAAATCCAGCGCCAGATGCCCGCCGTCACGGAAAACCCGCGACAAGGACAACGTGGCAAGTGCCGGCATCAAGTACAGTTCGGTCAATTCGAACTGGATCTGCACCGGCCTGTTAAAGAAAAGCCGGAGCAGAATATCTGCATTGATCAACGCCGCCACGGCGACGAGGCCGAGGCACCCTCCGATATGAAGGGTGTCCTCTATCTTGGTCAGAAGTTTTCCCAGAAATTTCAACGAAGCCTCCCCAGCTGTTGAAGCGTGGTGGACCTCAGCGTTTGGGCAATTCCACGATGGCAGACCCAACAGCCGACATTTCGCCGTCTTGCTGTTCCGCACGTTGCTTGATTTCCAGCAAGAAGCGGCCGTCTTCCTCGAACTTGCGAACAACGGTGCCGTGGATCAGGATGATGTCGCCTTCGGGGTTGTGACGGCGGACTTCGCATTTCGACTTGGCAAGGAAACCGTCATCGCCCATCCAGTTGGTGATCTGGTGCGTCAGCCACGACGTCCGCTCGGGGCCATAGTCATAGGCACCCGGCGCACCGACTTCGAGGGCAAATTCTTCTTCCCAATGCACGCGCTCGGGGCAGTCGGGAATGCCGAACTTGTTCTTGATCCCCGCGCTTGGGTGTTTTTGCTGCAATTGCCAGGCCAGCTTGTTGGCACGGATGTACAAACCACCCCAGCCCTGCGCGTAAGCAATAAAACCGGTCGCCGTCATCGGGCCCTTGACCATTGTGGGCAGTTCGTCGCCTTCGTTGACGTCATCCCAATAACGGGTTTCGGCACCGCGGATCGTTTCCTGCTCGTAATACTTATAGTATTTATCCAGTTCTTCCTGCGTATAGACCTTGCGACCGTTCTTTTTGGCCTCGGTGTATTTGGTGCCGTTTTCGCGGGCCTGATCGCGGTCGGTGCGGAAACACCAGCTATCGGCCTCGGCCAGCATCTCGCCGGTCTTCGCGTCATAGAAATCAACGTGATAAATCTGCTGGATCGCCTTACCTGCAAAGCGGGTGTTATGCTCGATCAGGTCTTTCAGATAAGCCTCGGTGCGGAACTCCGTGTTGCGCAGGATCGGCTTGTGCCATGTCCAGTTTGCGCCCGACCACATGGCGTGAACGCCCGGCAGACCGCCCACATACCCCGAGATGATCCGGCTGGTGGCAAACAGGAAGCTCGGCAGTGCCAGAACATCACCGTATTTTGTGGTTTTGCCGTACTCAGGGTCGCACCACAGCGGATTGTCGTCGCCGATGCCGTGGGCATAGTGGCGGATGTTGTCGCGGGTCGCCTCATAGCACCATGGCTCGACCGTTCTTTCGATTTTTACGCCGACGCGCTTGCGCAGGTCTTCCAGACCTTCATCCGTGATCTTCGGGAATTTACGTGTCATCTCGTTCATTTCGTTCTCCTTGAAAATATTGGGCCGGCGTCGCGGATCATTCCGCAGCAGCCAGTTTTTCGGCTTCCTGATCTCTCAGAATTTTTCGGTTCACTTTTCCCGCCGGCGTCTTCGGAAGCTCCGTGACGAACGCGATCTGGCGGGGGTATTCATGGCGGGCCAATCTGGCGCGCACGTGATCTTGGATGCTTTTGGCCAAGCCGGGTGTTTCGGGGCCTTTGAGGATGATGAAAGCTTTGACCACCAAACCGCGAAGCTCATCGGGGGCACCGATGACGGCACATTCGGCAACTGCCGGATGGCTCAGGACGGCGTCCTCGACCTCGACCGCACCAATTGTCCAGCCGGCGGAAATGATCACATCGTCGGCCCGGCCACCGTGGTAAAAATAGCCATCCTCATCCACACGGCCCAGGTCTTTGGTCGGAAACCATTCGCCGCGCTTCTTGACCATCAGTTCGCCGGTCTCGCCCGGATCAGCCGGTGTTCCATCGGGGCGTTGCACTTCGACCTCGACACCCGGAACTGCTTTGCCCATCGCGCCTTCGCGGACCTCAAGATCATCGGCACCCGGATAGTTTGCGATGATCACGCCGATTTCGGTCGTGCCGTACATCGAACGCACCTTGGTCCCGAAAACCTGTTCGACGTAATTCGCGGTTTCAGAGTCAATCGGCTCGCCGGTGAAAGACAGCTTTTCAAAGCAATAGGAAAAACTCTCGGCCTTGCCGGAATTCCGCATCATCCGGTAATGCGTCGCTGCTGCCGTCAGGTTGGTGATGCGGAAATCATGCAAGGCGCGCAGCAGGCGGACTGCATCGAATTTGCCGCTGAATGTCCCTGTCGACACCCCCATCGCCAGCGGCGCAAGCGTGCCATGCCAAAGGCCGTGCCCCCAGGCGGGTGATGACGGGCAAAAGAACCGATCGTTCGGGCGAATACCTGTGGCATAAAGCGCGGCAACCATCAGCGTCACGATCGACTGGTGGCTGTGTTTGACAGCAGCAGGCAGGGCGCGGGTCGTCCCCGAGGTATATTGCAAAACCGCCAGATCGCGGCCCGACGTATCCCAGTCATAGGTGGCGGGCAGGTCATTTAGCCCCTCGAGGAAATCGTGATCGACCACCGTCACATTGCTGGCACCCCCCGATATCGCGTCAGGGGCCTTTTCAGCATTGGTAAAGAACACCACAGGTTTGCAGTCGCCCACCCGCAGCTGAATTCCGTCCGGCCCGAAAAGCGAAAACATGGGCACCGCAACGGCACCGCTTTTGATTACCCCGAACATGGCGCTGTAAAAGGCCAGCGAGGGTTCGATCATCACCGCGACCCGGTCGCCTTTCTTGACACCTTTCGCATCCAGATAATGGGCGATCTGCGAGGAGCGCCGCGAGACTTCCTCAAAGGTCAGCACTTCGTCGGCACCGTCAGAATGCGCGATCCGAAGCGCTATGTTTTGTCCGTCTACATGCCGGTCAAGGCATTCATGCCCGATATTGAACCGCGTCGTGTCGCCGTCGAACAGCTCCCAAAGCTTCTCTTTCGAGTAGTGCTTTTGAGCGTCCGCGTAGGACGTGAATTCCGTCAACCGGGTCATTCCCGTCTCCTCCCCAAAGTTTCTGGCGGGCCGCTCTGAAGGTGTGGCCTGCATTGTTGACAATGGTAGGGATCACAATCAATTGTTGTCAATATGATTCCTTTATTGTATATGTACAACAATATCCGAGTCAGACAGGGGACTGAAATGACCAGCGAAGACAAGAAATCAGCCACCAAGCGACAGGTGCCGGCAGTGACCCGCGCCCTTGCTATATTGAGGCTTCTGGCACGATCGAACGAACCGATCGGGGTCAATCCCATCGCGAGGGAGCTTGATCTGATCCCAAGCACCTGCCTGCATATTCTGCGTGTTCTCGAGGATGAGGGGCTGGTGGAATTTGATTCGAATCTGAAACGCTACACGATCGGAATCGGCATTCTGCCCCTCGCCAGAGCAGCACTTCAGCGCAACACTTTCTCGACGTTGATCCAGCCCAAACTGTCCGAGCTGTCGCAGAAATTCGGTGTGACCGGGATCGCCACCCAGCTTTCCGAGCCGGGGCAAATGGTGGTCGTTGCGCTTTCTCAATCAGACATACCGTTTCGGCTTCAGGTCGATCTGGGCAGCCGTTTTCCCGCCCTGATCAGCGCCAGCGGACGCCTGTTCGCCGCCTTCAACATGACGGACGAAGACGAGCTGAAAACCGCGTTTGACAAGCTGGCATGGGATCACCCGCCCTCGCACGAGTTGTGGCGCGAACAGGTCAGGCAGGCGCGCGAACTTGGCTATGCGGTTGATCAGGGCAGCTATATTTCCGGCGTTACCGTTGTTGCGGTTCCGGTCTTTGGCGCAAACGGCAAGATGACCCGTTCAATCGTCGCCATTGGCATATCGGAACGCCTGAAAGACAAGGAAATCCCGAAACTGGTCAAGGCGATGAAGGCCATTCGGGAACACATCGAAAACATTCAGATCGATACCGGGAGTTAGATCGTGACGGCACATCGCACTGCACCAGACGGCTGGCGGGCATTGAAGATTGACGGGTTTATGGCGCTGATCGGCCCGCTGTTGCGGTCGGCGCAAACGGCGCAAAAACACAGCTATGCGCTGCAAACCAACGAGACCCATAAAAACCATCTGGGCATTGTTCATGGCGGCGTCATCACCAGCCTTCTGGATCAGGTGATCGCGCTTAGCGCATGGAACGCCGCAGACCGGCGACCAACGGTCACCGTCCAGATGGAGACGCGTTTTCTGGGTGCTGCCCGCGTTGGTGATTTTCTGGAAATCCGCCCCGTGATCCGTCAGGCAACGCGGTCTTTGATCTTTGTCGATGCGGATATCACCTGCGGTGACAAGGCGATCGCAAGCGCGTCCGCCGTCATGAAGATTTCAAAACAATCGGGAGAAAACCATGAGTGACACCCAAGAGCAGACCCCGACTGGGCCGCAGGCCGGCCCTTTGGCAGGGATCAAGGTCCTCGACTTTTCACGGATCCTGTCGGGCCCTTACGCAAGCATGGTGCTGGCCGATCTGGGGGCCGAAGTCATCAAGATAGAGCCGATTTCAACCGGCGACGAGACCCGTAACTTCCCGCCTTTCCAACACGGGATGAGCCATTATTACATGGCACTAAACCGGAGCAAGAAAAGCATTTCCCTTGATCTGAAATCCCCCGAAGGGATGCAGATCGCAAAGGATCTGGCGCAGCAAAGCGACATCGTTCTCGAGAACTTCCGCCCCGGCGTGATGGACCGGCTGGGATTGGGGTATGACGCTTTGCGCGCCGTGAACGAACGGGTGCTCTATTGCTCGATCACCGGGTTTGGCACCGACAGCCCGCATGGCGACAAACCCGCCTTTGACATTGTGGCCCAAGCGCTGTCCGGGGTGATGAGCGTGAATTGCGAACCGGGTCAGGCACCAAACAAGCTGGGCATTCCCTTGGGCGATCTGGCCGGAAGCATCTTTTCGCTTTTCGGATTGCTCGCAGCGCTGCACGAACGCAACACAACCGGGCGCGGCAGGCATATCGAGGTGGCGATGCTCGACAGTCTCATCGCGTTGCAAGGGTATTTGTCGCAGATCTATTTCGTCACCGGAAAAAGCCCCGAACCCGTTGGCACCCAACATCCCAGCATCGTACCCTATGGGTCGTTCCCGACATCTGACGGGCATGTCATCGTGGCCTGCCTGACCGAACGTTTCTGGCATAATTTCGCACGCAGCCTGGACCGCGAAGACCTGATCAAAGACGCCCGTTTTGCCCTATACGAAGCGCGACTGGCCAACCGCACCGCATTGCAACCGATCATCCATGCGCGCATGACCCAAAACACCACCGAATACTGGCTTCAACGGCTCGAAGAATTCGACGTGCCCAGTGCGCCGATCCTGTCCATCGGTGAAGCGCTGGAACAGGATCACGTTGCCAAGCGCGGCCTTGTGGAAACGGTGGTGCATCCGGAAATCGGTGAAATGCGGCTGGTGCGCGGGCCGATCCGATTTGACGGGGCAGGACCAAACAAGGCCGCAGCCCCCGCCCTCTTGGGCGAAAATACGATAGAGGTTCTGACCGAACGCCTGAACCTTACCCCCGCCGAAATAGCCAAGCTTGTTTCGGATGGCATCGTGGGATCAGCCCGCTAACACAGCGGCGTGGCGAGACTGTGCCCGTGAACCTGTCGGAAGAGAGATTGGCACCGGTGCACAGTGACGCCGGGCAATTGGTTCTGGCGACGCGGATTGCATTGAAACAAGAACCGCCCGCGTTTTCCCTCGATGCAAAAACCTCAGGGCGACCCCGCCGGGCCGGTTTACCCGTTGAAAACCGCAATGGTATGTTCTTTGCGTATATGGGGCCGGTGTCCGAGTTTTCCGTTGAGAACATCGCCCTGCCCCCGTTTGACTTGCACTGGTACCGGTCAACCGCAAACGATCAAACAGACCTGAGCAGGATTCCGGTCACTTCATACTCCAGCAAGACCCGCCCCTACCGCGCGCTGATGGCCGAGCTATCGCGCAGGATTGCTGGTTTGCAGGGTGGGTCTGGTACAAGCCAATATCGCAACGGCGACAATGTTTCTGCCACACCGCGGCCATGCCCCAAGCCGGCAAACTGGGATATGACCCCAAGCTGTTTTCGGGCGCAATTGCGGCAGGGCGCGCGCAAACCGGGAAGCCTGAACGAGGTCATGTTAGGTGCCTTGCCCTACTGCCTGACCATGCTGTTGATGGCCTTCTAGCTGATCGCCTTTCCGGGTATCGCGCTCTTCTTGCCGGCGTATCACAGGGCAGACGCGCGAAATGCGGTGCTTGCATCGCTGGCCGCGCGCCGCATAATGCAACCGAACGGATGACCTGACGCATCCCCTACTTCAGGCTGACGGTGATCCGAAAAACATTAAACGGATATTATTTAACGGTCACGAAAGCTGCCAACATTAGGATCATAACCAAGATTGAAAGCCCTTTTTAACTATTGGCAGGCGCGGGAACCCGCATCTGCAAAGCCAACAAAATCCGGACCTTCAGAAGCAATTGAAACGCTCGAACACGGTCTCTCTGAAAAGGTGAAACTGGCGACTGGTTTTCAGGGGCAGGTTTTCTGGCGCGCTGACGACAGCCTTATTCCCGGTCTGGACGTGCGTATCGCGCGTGACGGCCATGATTATGTCCTGCATGTCCCTAAAATGGGGCCGCAGGACGATCGGCGACGCCTGATCGTTGAAAGGGCACCAACTGCGATTGGATGGATGTATCTGGCCGGATCGGACATGACCGAAGTCAGGTTTCATCTTTCGGACGGGCAGCTTCCCTCGCTTGCGCAATGTTCGTTTTCATCCTGCGACCCGACCAAAGTTCTGGTCCCGGATTTCTATTTCTTCCGCGACCATGGCTATCAGAATATTCGCGACTGGATGGCGCGGGGGCAGACACCCTGGAAGGACCGCAGCGACGACCTGGTCTGGAGAGGCCGTTTGACGGGGGCCGGGATATTCTCGGTTGATCCTGCGCAGAAAGACAATCCCCTGATACGCCAGCGGCTTCGCATGGCGCTGCACGCAAAAGACACCGCGCTTGATTTTCGCTTTGTCAGCGCGATCACACCGCTCGAAAAACATATCCTTGGCACTGCGGGTTTTATGGCCGACCGGATCGAGGCGCGGACATGGGGCGGACGGAAATTCGCCATCGACATCGACGGGTTTTCCAACACCTGGGACAACATGTTTCAACGGCTTTTGATGGGGAATTGCGTGCTTAAGGTGGAAAGCCAAATGGGGTTTCGCCAGTGGTATTATGACCGGCTGCGACCTTACGAAAACTTTGTTCCGGTGAAAAAGGATTTATCCGATCTGGCAGGGCAAATCGACTGGGTTCTGGCGAATGACGACAAAGCCCAAGAGATTGCGCGCGCAGGACAACAGCTTGCCGAAAGCATGACTTGGGACGCCGTGGTCGGCGAAACCACAGACCGTCTTCGCACGCTTGCGGGGCTGCCTGCATGATGTCGCTTGCGGGGAAGAAATGCATCGTGACGGGCGGTGCCGGATTTGTCGGCACGCATCTGACAAGGGCACTGCTGCATCAGGGCGCTATTGTCACTGTGGTGGACGATCTTTCAACGGGGCACCACGACATTGCTGCGCAGCCCACAGGCGGCCAAGGCAACGCGTGTTTTATCAAGCATGATATTTCCAGCCCCATAGATCTGCACGGCGATGTCTTGTTTAATCTCGCCTGCCCCGCATCGCCGAAACATTACCAGCGTGATCCGTTGCAGACCTGGAAAACCTCTGTTCTGGGGGCGATGCATCTGGGCGAGATGGCCGTCGAAAACGGTCTGATCTTTGTCCAGGCGTCGACCAGCGAAGTGTACGGCGACCCCCAAGTACATCCCCAGTCAGAAACATATTGGGGGAATGTCAGCACCCAAGGTATTCGCGCCTGTTATGACGAAGGCAAACGCGCCGCCGAAACCTATCTGACGGACCTCGCGCGGGTTAAAGGTCTTGATCTGCGCATTGCGCGTATTTTCAACACTTATGGCCCGGGAATGGCGTTCGACGATGGGCGTGCGGTATCGAATTTTGCGATCCAGGCGCTGCAAGGCAATCCGCTTACGGTGTTCGGTGACGGCACCCAGACACGGTCGCTTTGCTACGTTGATGATCTGGTCGACGGGCTTATCGCCATGGCGCGAACCCCAAGCGCGCGCGGCGAGATCATGAACCTGGGCAATCCTCGCGAATATACCGTGCGTGAGATTGCAGAGATGGTTTTGGACGTGGCCGGCCTTGATGGCGCTTTGGAGTTTGGGCCGTTGCCCCAGCATGACCCAATGCGGCGCTGCCCTGATATTGCCAAAGCAAGGCATACCCTTGGATGGGGTCCGAAGATCGAAATTCACGAAGGGTTGTCGATGCTGATCGCCGATTTCAAAGCCCGCCTGGCCGCCGGAGAAACCCTAGCCCCGCTCTGAAGGTGGGGCATTGCGCACCTGAAACCGGAACGGTTGATTGATTTTCGCGCGCAGCCGCCAAGGCAGGATTGCCAAACATGCCAACCCCAAGCGAAATGTCCACGGAAAGTTGATTTCGCTTTTTCCGCGCCTGATGCCTGTGACGATCCGGTCTGCCGCGACCTCGGCTGGGATCAGACCGGGCATCGCGCCGATATGTTGCTGCGCCTGCCGCGTGGCGATGTGGCCGGGGTGAACAAGGGTCACGCGCACCTTGGACGGCGCAAGATCCTCGCGCAATGCGCGCGCGAAAGTCGTGACACCGGCCTTGCTTGCGGAATAGGTCGGCGCGTCTGCATGGGCCGCAAAACTTGCCAACGAACTGACAAAGACAATGTGACCATGGTTTTGGTCGCGCATCTTCTGGGCGACCGTCAGGGCGGTCACAACGGCGCTGGTTAAATTCGTCCCTATCAGAGCAGCGGCGCGGGCAGGCGTTTCCAACGCGCCATCCTCACCCTTACCGTCAAAAATGCCCGCATTGAGAATAAGCATATCAATTGGCGATTGCGCGTAAATGGTATCGATCCATTCTGTGACGCTTGGGGTGTCAGCCACATCGACGCCTGCCCAGGCAACGGTGCTTCCCAAAGCGATCAACGCCTCTGAAAGCGCGCTCACCTCCGAGATATCGCGCGCGCATAGATCAAGGTGGATGCCCTGACCCGCCAGCCGCCTTGCAAGGGCCGCGCCAAGCCCGCGTGATGCGCCGGTGATCACAATGTGCTGCTGTGGTTTCATGATGCGGGTTTCCAGTCAGGGCTGTCAGACAGGTCGATCCCCAACGCCCTTGCCCGCGCCAGACGCGGTGGCGGGGAGACATAGAGGCCGGCTTCGTGCAGCTCAGTGGCCTCAAGACGGGCGACGGCATTTTCAACGAATGCGGCGCGCCCGCTGCGCCCATAGACAGTACCGCGCACATGGATGCCCTTGCCGATCGCGCGAATAAAAATTTCCAGAAAAGCAGGATCAGGTGGCACCGGATTTTCCCAAAAACCGTCTAGCGCCCCTTGGTACGTCAGCCCGTCGATATCATATACCGCGACGCCCATGACCTTGGTCGGGACGTTTTCTTTTATCGCCCGCAGCCCCATGGTTGAGTTGATGACAACGCAGCCTGAAACCATCCCGAACAAAGCCGTCAGATCCCCGCCATCCAGAAAATGCACCCGATCAGCCAGCCCGAGAGAGCGGGCCATTTCGGGTATCCGCCGCCCCCAATTCTCAAGCCCGTTGTCCATGGGATGCAGCTTGAAGATCAACCGGGCGTTTGCGGGGGCCGCATTTTGAAAGCTCTCCATCACCTCGCGGATAAAGCCATGCTGATACCCCGGCGGGGCGTTGTCGCGCAGTTGATAGTCATTTTGCATTTGCAACGGGACCAGAAATTTCGGCGCATCGACTCCGCGCAGGTGGTTGGTCAACCTGTTTGCCGGTTTCGCTGCAAATGCGCGGCGGATCAGACGCGGGACATAGGAAGAAAATTCGCGGATCACCGGATAGTACCGATCAGGGGCGTAATTCGGTGTCAAAAGCCATGCAAGAAACGCATTTGAAAGATGGAAACCGGTTTCCAAGACTGCCTCTGTCACTTCGGGGATTTCGTGAAGCTGCGCCATCTCGAAACCGGCAATCGCTTTGGCACGGTCGCGGATGAACTGGTTCGAGTTCGGGAAATGCGAATAGGTCGATTGCCCCCCTTCTTCGAGGATAAGCCAGTCCGGCCGCAGATAGCCGTATTCCATCGACACGGGCCGCACGCCCATCCCTCGCGCCACGTCCTGCGCGATGCGGTGATATGGAAAGCGGTCTGCGAAATAGACGATATCGGTTGCGCCTTGCGCTCTCAGATGTGCTGCCAGAAACGCGGGCCATTGTGCCAGACTGCCCCTGTACATCAACGTGTCGCGTCCGTGCCAAAACAGTAAGTCCCCCGGACACAGGTTTATTTTCAATACCCTATGCCCGCGCGCCATCAATGCCTGACCAAGATCACGCATCACCGGGGACGTTGGCCCCTGTAAGAAAACAAAGCTGCGCTTTGACTGTGACACCCCCTCGGATTTGAACTCGGTAACCATGTGGCCTTCTCATTGCGAGCTTCCCGGCTTGAAGCTATTGAAGGGGTAGTAATCATGAAAAGAGCTTTGGATGCCAGACTTTCTTCGCGCGCAATCGACCCCGATCAAGCGACTTTTCGGCTTTGGCTTTCACCTTTTTGATCTGGTTGCGTATGAGGTTTTATACCGCCTGTCGCCCGCACGAAAACACTGGTTCTTTAACGGGGGCTACCTGCCTTTTGATCCGGATTTTGTCGAATACCCCGAATTTCCCGGCGAAGCACATTGCGCGATGATGTATCATCAGGCCGGAAGAACCCAGATCAAAGAGCTGGGCATTCACCCCAAAGATATCCTTGATGTCGGGTGTGGCCAGGGCGGTGGTCTGGTTCTTCTTTCACGCCTGTTTCCTGAGGCAAACCTGACGGGAACCGAGCGTAGCCTGTCCGCCGTTGCCCTTGCCCGCAAACGCACCGCGCCACTGGTCACGGCAGATATCCAAAGAGGCAAATCAAATCGCATCGCGTTTGAACCGGAAAGTTTTGATCTGGTGATAAGCGTCGGCGCACCGACCTATTTTGGATTGACGACTTTTGTTCAAGAAGCGGCAAAAGTGCTCCGCCCTGGCGGGGTTATCTCGTTGAGCGGAGGATACCGACAGGGCAATCACAGGGAAATCGAAGGCGAATTGCGCACAGCCGCTTTGGCTTCGGGGCTGGATTTCATCAGCTACAAAGACATCACCCCCAACACCTTCGCATCCCTCAAGGCAGACCTGCCCAGACGTGAAATCGTGCTTGCAAAAGTACCGTGGCCGTTCAGCCTTTATGCGCACAAATGGGCGGATATGCCGGGCAGCCGGGAATACGAAGAATATGAAACCGGCTTGCGCGCAGATTTTGCAGCTGTCTTGAAAAAGCCCGATAGCTAATGGGTCGCATCAGGGCTGATCAATGCCAAAAACCTTGCGCCACGTCTCTTGGCTGCGCAGGCTTTCAAGCTGGGCAGCATAGGTTGTTGTCATTTCCTTGTGCCGCAACTGGTGTCGCAAACACACGTACAGGGTTTTGAAAAACAGACGCCAAAGCTCAAACAGGTTGCTTTGGTAAAGGGTAAATTCGGTGCCATCGGGATTGCGACAGGCCAGATAGTCGCGCGCACCGACCGCCGTGGCCTGCGGCATTGTCTGAAACCGCAGCGGCTTGCGACGTGGCAAAAGCCGCGACAGGTGCAAGGTGACAAAACCCTTCACAGACATTTTGACCATCGCCAGAACCGATGGATCAAGTGGCACCAATGTCCCTTCCTCGCTTTCCGGCATCGCCTCCGCCGCATAGACCTTTGGCTCAGGAATACCCTTGAGCCAGGATAGCAAGGCTTGGTGGCGGGTGGTTTCATCAACGGCAAAAGACACGCGCGGGTCTTCGATGGCATCCGAAATAGCCTTGAGCAAGGTCTCCACCGACCGGTATTGGTGCTTGAGCAAAACGCTCAGGCAGTACCCCAGCAGATAAAGCGTGTCGGGCGGGGCCGCAGTGTGCGGGTGCAAAACTCCCAGCAAAAGACGGTTGCGCAGGTCGTAATACAGCAACCAATCGCTTTGCTTGTAGGCAAAGCTTTCGTGCCAGACCACGCACCCCGGCAACGGGATCGTTTTGACACCTGCCGCGGCCATGCGGCTGCCATATTCGATGTCGTCACCACGAATAAAAAGCCGCGGTGGCAGGCCGATGGCGCGGATCACATCGGTGGGAATGGTACAAAACCACCATGCATTATAGTCGATCAACGGAGTTTCGTTGAAAAACGCCAGCCCTTGGGGGGTATCCATCCGAAGGTGATGGCCAAGGGATTCCACAAACCAAAGCGGATGCAACCGCCCGCCAGCCTCGTGCAACCGGGTCGGGGTCTCAATCTCCAGCATCTGCCCGCCAAGCGCCAGAGCCTCGTGACAATACCCCAAAAACAGCGCGATCCGGTCGAGCATTCTGGGATCAAGGACGATATCGTCATCCATCAATACATGATGCGTCGTCGGATCTTCTGCGGTTATGCTTTCCAGCATACTGCGCGCAAAACCACCGCAACCGCCCAGGTTGGGTTGCTCAAGAACGTTCACAAAGTCCAGATTGGCATTCTCTAGCAGGTCCGGATCGGTAAACGAGGCCCCCTGATTGATGACCCAAATGCGATCAATGGCGGGCGTTTTTGCGCGCTGCTGAACCAGCGCTTCAACCGTCCGCGCCAAAAACGGTTCTCGGTTGAATGTACACAACCCGATCGAAAGCGTCGCGGTGCGGAGCGGGGCGGTGTCCGTGACCCAGCCAAGCATCGAAATGCGCGTCTTGGTATCGGCCTTGAGCGTGAAAGTCAGCCGCACCGTGTCTTCGGGCAGGTCGTTCAGCCAGATGATATGCTGCCCTGAACCCGACCACCGTGCAATTTGCACCGGCCCTTGTTCAGCGTGGACCGCAAAGATTTCAATCGAAACTGCCGCATCCGACTGAACCCTAAGGCCGATATTGCCGATGCTTGTGTGCTGGCCCCAGACATGGGTGAACAGCGCGTTAAGGTATGTGTCGGTTGAAAGCAGTTCATTTGCCTTCAGGGTCCACGGCAGGTCGCCCCGACACCCCGGCGCGGTGTCCGGTTCGTTCAGATACAGCGTTGGCGGGCGATCAAAGTCAGGCGCGATAACATTCTGGATGGCATAGGCTTCAACGTTACTCATCAAATCAAGTTTACTCATTAAATTACATTTCGTGTACGAATGCGTCGGGTTTTCTATCCTGCGCAAATGCAGTTTCGATATGTTCTGCTACATCAAATGCGCGTGCGATTGAAACATCCATATCGAGATACGCATAGGTCCCCAATCGCCCCGCAAAGGTAACGCCAGACGTCGCGTTTGCGAGGCTGACATAGCTGTCGAGCATCGCCATATCATCGACCAGACGCACAGGATAATAAGGGATATCTCCGGCTTTGGCAGTCTCGCTGAACTCCGTGTAAATCACCGACTTGTCAAATTTCCCGGCCTCCCAAGGGGCGAAATACATATGCTCTGTAATGCGGGTGAACGGCACGTCCACATCGCAATAATTCAGCACAGCGGTCCCTTGATAGGGCGCATCCTTTACCTCTTTTTCGAAGCGCAAAGTCCGATATGCCAGCCGCCCAAGCGTGTGATCAAAATACCGGTCCAAAGACCCGGTATAGACAACGTGATCATACCCCGCATCGCCATCAAGATTTTCAGCAGTCGTAGACAGACGGACAACGATGTTCGGGTGATCAAGAATGGAGTCCACCGCCGCTGTGTATCCGTCGCGCGGGATGCCCTGAAACCCGTGGGCGAAATAGTTGTCGTCATAGGTAAAGCGCAGCGGCAGGCGTTTGAGGATGGAAGCAGGCAGGCGTTTGGGTTCTAGCCCCCACTGCTTGAGCGTATAGCCCCGGAAAAATGCTTCGTAGATATCACGCCCCACAAATTTGAGCGCCTGTTCTTCAAATGTTGTGGGGTCGTCGACATCGCATTCGGCAAGCCCCTGAACAAAGGTTTGCGCCTCTTTGGGGGACATCGAAGTCGAAAAGAACTGGTTGATCGTGTGCAGATTGATCGGCATCGAAAAGATCTTGCCGCCGACATTTGCACGCACTTGATGGCGGTAGGGCATCATCTCGCAGTGATGGTTGATGAACTCCCAGACGCGCGCATTATCCGTGTGAAAAATATGCGGCCCATAAACATGGACCATCACACCGGTTTCTTCATCACGCGCGGTATGGCAATTGCCGGCAACATGGCCCCGCTCGTCAATCACCGTCGCCATATGCCCCGCTTCGGCCAGTTTGCGTGCGACCACCGCGCCGGTAAACCCCGCACCAACAATCAGGATATTCTTCGGCTTAAGCATTCAGGCTTTCCTCCATCAATCGTGCGGCAAAGCTTCCCTCGGGAAGGCCGGCGTTGAACCTGCGTTTGAAAGCGCTGTTCCACAGGTGAATTGCACCGGTTTCCGGCGATAAAGAGGCCACAAAAGCCGCGTCCTGCTCTCCGAACCGGTCGACGTCTTGAAAGAATACCGGATAGAAATGATGGCTGGGTCTGACACTTGGAAAGACCTTCCGCTTTTGCGCGTAGTAGGTTAGCGCGACCGGCCCCACAGTTGCATAGGTGACCGCGCCGGGGAAAAATGGTTTGCCTTGCAGTTTTTCCAACACCCGTCTTTCAAGGTCTTTCGAAATCCAGGGCGGCATTTTATAGGGCCGCGAAGTCAGCTTTACGAGATCTTTCGTGAGCGGCGATTTCGGCGGAAGCTTCATCAAGGCATTGCCGACAAGGTTTTTTTGCCACGTCGCCAGCGGGTCCGGGTTTTCGGGCGTTTCCCAAGCCAGGATCATGGGCGGCGACAGGTCCATCTCGCGCAGGAAATACATATCGCTATCCATCCACACGCCGCGCTGTTGTTGCTGGGAACGGTAACGGAAAGCATCCGAAAAGGGTGCAGAAGACCCAAAGCGGCCGGGCTGGTCCACGCCATCGTAGAAAAAGATTTCATCTTCGGGGACAACCGTGCGCGCATCTTTATGCACCACGCCTTGGGGAAGGTTTGGAACCTCGCCATAGCTGTACAGATGCACCTCGTGACCGCAGCGCACCGCCGATTTAAGGCAGGCAACCGAAAGCCAATCAAGGTCTCCGGACATCCAAAGTGTCAGAAGGGGGGGACTTGTTCCAACCATATCGTATTTATTGAACTTCCTAATTGATGTCAGCCAAAGGGCTGTTGCGCAGCTGCGCCAAGAGATTGGCGGTTTCCGCCAGCGCATGGGAAATCTGCGCCTCGGTGTGGTCGCAGGTCAGAAAAAACCGCAATCGCGCGGCGTTCATCGGCACGCCCGGAAAGGCGATGGGCAGCACATGTATGCCGCGCTCCAACAGCTTCATGCTGAGCGTCACGGCGATGGCCGAATTGCCTATGATAACGGGGATGATAGACGATCCGATACTTGTCCCCGTATTGAGCCCGTGGGCGGCGGCACTTTCCAAGAAAAACCTGCCGAGCGCATGGAGTTTCGCGACCCTCTCGGGCTCTGCCGTCATGATCGAAAGGGAACAGGCTGCCGCAGCAGCAAGCGGCGGCGACAGGGCCACAGAATACACCGACCCCGGTGCCTCGTATTTGATGATGTCAATCAGTGCGGCACTGCCCGCCACGTACCCGCCTGTCGATCCTAGCGTTTTGCTTAGCGTGCCCATCCAGATATCAACTTCGGTTCCGGCCACGTTGTAAACTTCACGAATGCCTTTTCCCGTGGCTCCGACACAGCCAAGACCATGGGCCTCGTCCACCATCAGCCAGAACCCGAACTGCGCCTTCAGGGCAAGCAAACGCTTAAGGTCGGGGATGTCGCCATCCATCGAATAATGGCCTTCAACCACAACCAGCGTTGCGCGGTATTGGCCTGCATTTTCCTCCAGCAGGGCTTCTAGTGCATCCAGATCATTGTGAGGAAAGCTGCGGCGGGACGCGGCGGATAATTCGGCCCCCACCGAGGCACTGTTGTGAATATACGCGTCATAGATAATCAGGTCGTCTTTTTGCGTGATTGTCGAAATGACCGACACATTGGTCGCGTGCCCCGACACAAAAGTCATGGCATCTTCGACGCCGTAATGACGGGCCAGCGCCGTTTCCAGTTCCCGGTGTATCGGGCGTTGCCCCCCGGCAAGACGGCTGGCCGAAGCAGAGACCCCATAGCGATCAATCGCATCCTTGGCGGCATTGCCGGGCCGGGGATCAGCATTAAGCCCGAGGTAATCGTAGGACCCGAAGTTCAAGACGTCCCTGCCCTCAAAATCGCTGACCACAGACGGTCGCCCCTCAAGCTGGCGGAACGTCGGGTCCCCGATGCCATGTGCCGAAGACATCTGGCGCAGAACCTGACGCTCTTTATAGCCCGCCGCCGCATCAAAGGCGGGGCTTTTGGTCGGGCTGGGGCTTGCTTGGCCCATGCCACGGACAGCGCTAAGCGCGCGGGCACGGTCGGCAGCAGAAAGGGGAGGTTTACGGGATCTCATTGGGCCCCACCGCTTGCTTTGATGTGGTCCACAAGCATGGTGGCGATCCCCTCAATCGTAGAGTCGTCCCCCAAGGCCGACATCGGAAGATCGTCCCCCAACGTGTCCTGCGTCGCAAGGCCCAACTCGACCCCCATCAGCGAATCCATCCCGTATTCTGCCAGTGGCCGCGTGGAAGAAAGAGATTTGGCCGAGACCCGCAAAATCCCCGCGATTTCGGCCTTGAGAAACTCGGTTGTTCGTTTCACCGCTTTCGCATGGCTTAGTGTCAACAAATCAGCACGCAGGGTGCCCGAGTTTTGCCCCTGACCGGATGACACGGCCAGTCTGTGCAGGCGCTCGTGACTTGGATGACCCAGCACGGAGAGCTGACCCAAAGCGCTTGCCCACCCCATCTGGGTAAGTGTGACGCAAGGGTCAGGCAAGGGCTGCTCCAGAAGGCGCGTTAATGCGCCCAACGCCACTGCCGCCGGGAACCGTAGCTTGCCCGTTACCTGATACAGCATCTTCGACAGTGCCTCGTCCCGAGCCACATATCCAACATCCGTAATCGCGCCAAAGCCCACGGCGAGCCCTGCCAATCCATCCGCCACCCGCCGTTTGATCACCGCCTCTTGATAGGCATTTGCCGCGACATAAGCGGATTGCCCAATGTTCCCGACAAGCGTCGCCAGCGACGTAAACGCAACAAAGGCCTGAAGATCGTCCGACCGGGTCGCCTGATCAAGGTTATCCGTCCCAAGGGTTTTCACCGTTAGCACCTGATCCAGATAGGCGGCGTCGATGTCCTGAAGCCGACGATCCTCCAAGACCATCGCGGTATGATAAACGCCTGCCAGTGGTGCATCGCGGCGCAATGCGTCCAGAGCCGACAACAGGGTCGGCTTGTTTGTGATATCACATGCAATAATCCGCACTTCCGCACCATCGCTGCGCAATTTTTCGATGCGCGTGGCGACGTCGTCAGCAGGGTTGCCAGACCGGCTGAGCAGCGCCAACCGCTTGGCACCCCGTTGCCGAAGAATTTCAGCCCATTCAAAGCCAAGACCACCCAAGCCGCCCGCGATGACATGCCACCCGTCGGGGCGTGCCATAAACATTGGAGATTGAGCAGGTTCCGATGACGCCAGACTGCCGACGTTTGGCGGGGTCACGACAACCTTGCCGATCTGCCCCGACCGTTGCATGAGCCGGAAAGCCTCTGCCACATCCTCCGCCTCAAAAACCGTCATCGGCAAGGGGGGATACTGGCCATCCGCCACATGGGCCATCACATCTTTCAGGACAGCCTTTGCAATCTCCGGACGGTCGGCCAGCAAGCTGTCGACGTCAATCCCGTGGTAGGAAATATTGTCCTTGAGGGCGCGTAAACCGACAGATGTATTTGCGTAATAGTCCTGTTTGCCAAGCTCCAGAAAGCGTCCGTAGGGCCGCAGCAATCCCAGACTTGCCTCCATCGCGGGGCCGGCAAGCGAATTCAGGACAACGTCCAAACCCCGACCATCAGTGATTTCGCGGATCTGGCTGACAAAGACCATGTCCCGGGATGACAAGACATGATCCACCCCCAGTTCAGCCAATAGGTTTTGTTTCACAGGGCTGCCCGCCGTCGCGATGACGCGCGCCCCAACGCGCTGCGCCACGGCAATGGCGGCAAGGCCAACACCACCGGCACCACCGTGGATCAAGACCGTTTCGCCCTCCCCAAGTCGCGCGAGATAGTCCAGCGCGTATTGGGCGGTGAAATATGAAACCGGCAATGTTGCCGCCTGATCAAGGGGCAGATCAGGCGGGACGGCGGTAACCCAACTGTCTTCGATCACCAGATGCGTGCCAAAGGACGATGGCCCGAAAGCGATCACAGGGTCCCCGACGGCCACCTTTGAGACGTCAGCACCAACGCGCACCACTTTACCCGCACATTCCAACCCAAGGGTCGCGCCGACAAATCCGGCCTCCAAGGCTTCTTCGGGCAGCAAGCCCAATGCCCACATGACATCGCGATAGTTCAGCCCGGTTGCCGCGACTTCGACCTCGACCTCATTCGAACCCAGCTTTGCCCGCTGGGTTTGTTGCCACGACAATCCGTTCAGACGCCGCGAACCGAGGCACGCCAGTGTCAGGGATGTATCCTCGTCCGAAGCGCGGCCAGGCGCGGGCTTTGGCAGCCCCAGTTCAACACGCAAGCCCAGTGTGGTGTCGGACCTCAAAACAATCTCGGTTTCAGCTGGTGCAGATCGGGCAAGCGCGCGAAGCGCTTTCAACAGACCTGTCGCATCATCCAGATCGCACGCATCAATCACAGTGATCTTGAGCGCAGGATATTCGTTCGATATGGTGCGCAGGCTGCACCACAATGCAAATTGTTCCGGATCGGCAGGCTGCGCGCCATGAAACTGCGCCCCGTTGGGCAAGGCAACAATGACCGGACGGCCAGCTTGGGCAGCTTCCAGAACCACCGCCTTCAAACACAGCAAGCTTTCAGCCAGCGTGGCTTTTGCGCCCTGTGGTCGTTTCACCAACACAGGTGCAGTGTCATCGGCGGGGGTAACCTGCTCAAGACTGTGCCAAGCCGTTTGACACGGGCCATAAAGGCTTTGCCAAACATCGAGCCACGGGTCGGCCCCGCTTGCCAGATCAATCTCGTCATCGGCGGCAGCGGCAGGCAATCGCGCCAACAAAAGATCGCCACCGGCTGCGTCATCAGGAAGCGCAAAACGCTGCATTGGCACCCCGAGGTGCTGTTCATACCGCTGCTGAAGGCGCTCTGTCCTTGGTGCCTGATCGGCGGGGTGCAGCGTGGTCACGCATGCGGCCTTAGCAAGTGCGGGCAGGCTTTGGTTCAGGATCAAGACTGCGCCGCCTGCATTGACCGCGCTTCGAAGCCAAGCTTCCGCATCCGGTTTCACAAGGGTTGCAGGGGCCAGCACGACGACGATATCAAAGCCCGCCGCGCTATCCCATGGGACCGACGCGAATTCAGTTTGTTCCGAAGCCCCCTCAAAAGAGGGTCTGCGGATTTCAACGATTTCCAGACCCGGATGGGAGCCCTGCACCGCATGTAACGCCGAAAGGTCATGACCCACGACGCCGACACGCACACGGTTTTCACAAGGCACCGAGCCTATCAGCCCTTTCACCGCAATCCTCAATATCCGGGCGGCCTTTGGGTGCATGTTCCCCAAGGTTTTCAGCGCTTCACGTCCATAAAGCGTTTCAGGTTCGGGCAAGGCCCCTGCCCCGGTCGCCAAGACCTGTCGCAGTGCATCCGGGAGACGCAACAAAACGGAAAGGTCGGAGACCAGATCAGGGCGTTCTTCCAATAGGCCATGGGCAATGTCGTTGGATTCCGGAAGCTCGGATACCTTGGACAGGTGCCACTGGTCAGGCACATCGTCAGGAACGGCAAGATCCAAGGCGGCCAGCATTCCCAGTAACGTTTGCTCTGCCCGATGCTGAGGGTGGGCGATTTTGTAAACGCCGTCGTCGTCTGCGTGTTCACGCACCACAGACCAGATTGCCTGATGCGTTGCTGCGGTCAAAAGCAGATTACTATCGTCGGCCTCTGCCTGAGGTGTCACTGCCTGCGCAATCGACGCCACAACGGCCCCGTCATCCAGTGCTGCGACACAAGGTAGGATCGGGCGGGCCGTGACATGATAGGCGTGCTGGTCAAATTCGACGGGTGCCAGCAAGAACGAAGCTTGCAGGCGCAAACCTTCAAAACACACAACCGGCTGCCCATCGGCGTCAAAACCGGTGACGTCCACAAGCGCAGACTTGGTGCCGACCGTGCGCACCTCAATACGTCCTGTGCTGAGCGCTTCGCCGGGCGCAAATACTTTTATCCGCTCCACACGGATCGGCACAAATCCCATCGCGGCGCGGTCGAAATCCGACCCCCGGCCAATCCCGCTGATCTCAAGAATGCCATGAAGCAAACAATCCATCTGGACAGGATCGACCCCGATCGGGACAAAACCGGGACGCAGGGTTAATCCCTCCGCCAAGACCACCTCGGCCATGCCATTGCCGACACGCACAGCAGCGATGCCTTGAAAGGCGGGGCCATAATTCAGACCACACCGCGCCGCGTTTTCATAGATAAAACGGCCCCGGTTCTCGGCGTCTGTGACGGGCAACGGCGCGCGCGCGCTTGGTGGCGTGGGTGCGGTAGAAAGCACAGAAAACCGCGCCCGCATATTTTCCCTGAACGGTTCCTGACTGAACCGTGCCCGAGAGTGCAGCGCGATCTGACCTGTGGAGCGGTTGGCGGTCATTTGCAGTTCAATCCCTTGGCCACCTGACAAAATCACGGGCGCAACCAGATCCAGATCCGTGATCTCAACCAAGGAATTGCCCGAAACCTGACGCGCTGCGGCAATGGCCATCTCTGCCATGGCAGTGGCTGGTAACAAAACGGTCTCGCCCAGTTTATGATCCTTCAAGGCGGGTATGACGTGTTCATCCAGATCACGTCGCCACACCCCGATATCAGACGCAACCGAAGCCCCGAGAAGGGTGTGATAGCTGCTGTTCAACCCCAGCTGCCGTTGGATTTCAGGGCTGTCGGTCGCCCTGAGCTGGGTGTTTTGCCAAGGATAGCGTGGCAGGTCGATGGCCGGACCCTTGAGGGGGGCAAAGCTTTTGCTTTCGTCAAACGCGCAGCCGCTCAGGACCGCGCGCGCAAAGGCCCGCGCAACGGGGTTCACCCCCTTGGGGTCTGTTTTTGAAAGCGTGCGGGTGACCACGACATCGCCTGTCGCAGCTTTTGCGCTATCGCTGATGTAGCTTGCCAAAACAGGGCTGGCACCGATTTCAAGGAAACAATCAAAGCCAGCCGCAATCGCGCTTTCAACAGCGGATTGGAACAAGACGGGTTGCCGCAGATTGTCACACCAATATCCGGCCCCCAAGTCGGCTCCGGCCACTTCGTACCCTCTGGTGCACGAGAAATAGCGGACCAAAGCGTCCGACGGCTGAAAATCCCCCAAGGCATGACGAAACTGCGCCTCGTAAGGGTCCAGCAAGACCGAATGGTAAGGGGAATCCAGATCAAGCTGTACACATGCAAAACGATAGGTTTTTCTTACCCATTTGCCAAAGCGCTGTAGCTCGGGTTTCGGTCCGGTCAGTGTGACGCTGCGCGCGCTGTTGATGGCCGCAATCGCAATCGGAAAATCAGGGTCGGCGTGGTCGAAGACTGCCAAAGCCGCCTCGGCCTCGGCAGCACCTGCCTGCAAGGCGGCCATGCTCCCTTTGCCTTGGATATGTTTTTGATTGGCGCAACGATGGACAATCAGTGAAACTGCTTGCCCCAGCGATAGCGCACCGCTTGCGTGAGCCGCCGCAATCTCACCGCCACTATGGCCCATCACGGCAGCAGGCTTTAGCCCTTTTTCGGCCAAGGATTCAGTCTGGGCGATTTGATCTGCGAACAACAGGCATTGTGCGATATCACCGCTGGGGGTGGTCAGCGCATCCCCGTTTACGCTGTCCATAAGCGACCAACCGGCGATCTGGTTGAATTCCGCGTCGATACGTTCGAACACACGGCGATAGGTCGGGTCGGTTTCCAATGCCAGACGGCACATGCCCCCGTATTGGGCACCGTTGCCAGAATAGGCAAACACCGTTGGCAGACCAGCGCGCCGCGACTCCACCTGCACAAGCCTATGGTCCGGTTGCCCTTTTGCGAAAGCTTGCAGCGCTTCCTTCATAGCCTCCGCCCCGTCGGCCAGAACCGCGAGGCGCTTTTGGTGCAAGCCCCGTCCGGCCCACATCTGATCAACCAGCCCGCCTTGGCAAAATGCCTGCGGGTGATCTGATTTCTCAGCATAGGCTGCGGCAAGCTCTTTCAACCCGCCCTCGCAAAATGCCGACGTCACCACCAGCCTGTCTTGCCGTACCGGGCCCGCAGCTTCGGCAGGCGCTTCGACCGATTGCACAATGCAATGCGCATTCACGCCACCGAAACCAAAAGAACTGACCCCCGCAAGCAGAGTTCCCGTCTCTGGCAGCTTTAGCGCGTCGCGAACGACGACAAGGTTCAACGCGTCAAAATCAATATTCGGGTTCAGTTTTCCCGCGTGCAACGACGCAGGCAGAACCCGATCTTCAAACGCAACCAACGTCTTGAGCAGCCCCACAAGACCCGAAGCGGGTTCAAGATGCCCGACGTTGGACTTGGACGACCCGATTGGCAAAAGCGCGTCGCGCTGTTGCGCAATCGCACGGCTCAATGCGCGCGCCTCGATCGGGTCCCCCACAAGCGTACCTGTGCCATGTGCCTCGATGAAGGACAGCGCGTTCGGGTCAAGCCCGGCCCGCTGATACAGTCCTGACAGCAAACTGAACTGCCCCTCCTCTGAGGGGAGTGCGACGTTCATCGTCTGACCATCTGCGTTTACGTCTGTATCCAGCACAACCGCGCGGGCGCGGCGCGGCACAACATCGGAACGCTGCAAAACAACGGCAACGCAGCCCTCTGCGCGCACATACCCGTCTGCACTGTCGGAAAATGACTGGCACCTGCCCACCTGCGACAACATATGAGCGGCGGAAAAACCGACAAAGCTGCTGGGGTTCAGCAAAAGGTTAACCCCGCCAACAATCGCGGTATCGATCTCGCCCGAGGACAACGCCTTGCTTGCGACGTCCAGCGCAACAAGAGACGATGAACACGCCGTATCGACGACAAAGCTTGGGCCGCGCAAATCAAAAGCGTGCGAAATCCGGTTCGCCACCAAAGACAGGGTGTTGCCCGTCATCATATAGGCGTCTGTCAAGGAAGGATCGCGGCCCAGGATGGTGCCGTGGTCCATGCTGGATGCGCCGACATAGACCCCGACCCGCTGCCCCGCCAAACTTGCAGGATCAATATGGGCATCCTCAAGTGCTTCGAACACAACTTGCATCAACAGGCGCTGCTGCGGGTCTAGTAAGATGACCTCGCGGGGCGAGAGGTTGAAGGCAGACAGGTCAAAGCCCCAGATATCGTCCAATACACCTGCGGCGAAAGTATAGGATTTGCCCTGCGTCCCGGGCTTGGGATGAAGGAAAAGATCATGGTTCCAGCGGTCCTGTGGAACAGAGGTAACAGAACACTTTCCTTCACGCAGAAGCGACCGAAAAGCTTTGGCATCTTTTGCGCCCGGCAGACGACAAGCCTGGCCAATCACATATGTACTCGTATCCACAATAATGATCTCTTTGATGGTTGCCGCTTTTGTCTGTGCCGCCCTGAGTTGCCGAAAGGTTAACTAACTGTCAGCAAGTGGATAACCCCATGGAACGCAAGCAGCAAACAGTTAACGCCGCGCTTACGCTTCATTGCGCAGGTCATGCCGTCAATACCCCATATCGGTTCGCGGGTCGCTGCGTCGCGCTGTTTTTTTCAGCTCTCTTTTCAGAAACCCTACTGCAGAAATTCCAGCTTTGAACGCCGCTGATTTCAGGGCCCTGCATATGGACAAGCAGCACAGGCAACCTTTCAGATGCGCCAGATTCCCCTTGCGCCAGTCGGTCAATTATTTGACTGTCTCCCTCACAGCGGCGACTATCGCTAGAGCCGCTTGTCAAATGCCCGTTTTCGCAACACGTTAGTGAGACAGATGTCGCCACTCGTCACTCATATTAGCGTCATATTTGCACTGGTGCTCCGAGAAGCGCGTGTAAGGCATGGACGGGCACGCATCGGCTATACTTGGGCGATCATTGAACCGGTCTTGCTGATCTCCATTCTGACGTTTCTGTTTCAACTGATCGGAACCGGAGGGCGCAGCGACTTTGCGCTCTTCTTTGCCACGGGCGTCTTATCCTTCCAGCTCTTCCGAAATACCTCGAGCTACATCAGCATGTCGTTCGATCAAAACCGCCCCTTGTTCAACTATCCGATGGTCAAGCCGATGGATGCGGCATTGGCGCGGCTGGTCCTTGATGGGTCGACCCATGCTGTTGTCATTACCCTGGTTCTTTGTTTCCAGATTTTCGCGCTTGGCGCTCCGCCACCCGACAATATTCCGCTGATGTTTCTGACGTTGTTTTTTCTGCTCATGATGGCGTTTGGAGCAGGTGTAAGTCTGGCCGTCATCCGCCGTTTCATGCCCTCCATTTCAAATGTTTACATGGTCATCATGGGGCCTGCGTTCTTTGTATCATGCGTCTTCTTTTCGATTTCCACTGTACCGACACTTTATCGAAGTGTTCTGGTCTGGAACCCGCTCGTACATGGTATCGAAGGGTTCCGCTCAGGGTACTATCATGGCTATCATGATGCCGATGTTGACTTGTTTTACCTGTTTACATGGGTTGTTGTGTTGAACTTTTTTGGATTGGTGGGTGAATGGCTGACACGTTTTCGGAGCGTATGATTGACCTAAACAACGTGTCCAAGACCTATCCCTTGCGGACCGGAAGAAAGGTCATCCTGAAGGGGGCGACCATTTCGCTTCCCTGGCGCAACACCGCGATACTTGGCCGCAACGGTGCAGGAAAATCGACGCTTCTGAGGCTGATTGCGGGCATCGAAAAGCCCGACACCGGCACAACATCCCGCCACAAAACGATTTCCTGGCCGATCGGTTTTCGGGGCAGCTTTCACCACGAGCTAAGCGGCATCGAAAATGTCCGCTTTGTCGCCCGGATCTATCGCCAGAACACCGAAGAGGTCATTGATAAAGTAGAAAGCTTTGCCGAACTCGGGCAGTTTTTCTATGAACCGTTCAAGACATACTCTAGCGGTATGGGGGCGCGCCTTGCCTTTGGATTAAGCATGGCGATCAATTTCGAAGTGTTTTTGATTGATGAAGTGATGGCGGTTGGTGACGAGCGGTTTCAACGCAAGTCAAAGCGCGCCTTTAGTGACCGGCTACCGACGGCAAGGGTGATCATGGTGTCCCATTCGATGCCGGCCCTGCGCGAGCACTGCCAATCCGGTCTGATTGTCGATGACGGCAATCTTATCTACTATGAAGAACTGGAAGGCGCGATCGAACATTACCGGGCACTCAACGCCTAAGACCTCTCACTTTGCGGACCATTGCTCAAATTTGCATTTTCGCATATATTAACCTTACTCTACTTTTGGACGATAACATGTCAGCGGATGCGCCATCATTAGAAGCAGCTTCACCCAAGGATAAGTCCGCTCAGAAAATCCACGTTTTGAACGCCGGAGAGATCAATAGACGGTCACATCGGGCGCAGCGTTTCAGGCGACTTCTGACAATTCTCAGTTTTGTACTGTTTGTAATCCTGCCAACGGGGGTTGTGACCTATTACTACCTCGCAGTTGCTGTTGACCGCTATGTGGTGGAAAGCAAATTCGCGATCAAATCACCGGGGGCATCGGCCCCGACGGACTTGCTTGGCATCATGTCGAGCGTGTCGACCGCGTCTTCGACAATCAGCGACAGCTACATGATCGTAGATTTCATCGAAAGTCGCGATCTGGTTGACCAATTGGAAGCCCGGCTGGATCTGCGCGCCATGTACAGTCAGGAAACAATCGACCCGTTGATGCGCCTAGAGGCAGACAGCACCAAAGAAGATGTGGTGAAATATCTGGCACGGGTTATTTCGATATATTTTGATACGTCTTCGCAAATTATGACGTTGCAGGTGCAGGCATTCTCGCCCGAAGACGCCCAACGGATATCTGCTGCGATCCTCGATATCTGTGATGAACTGGTGAACACCATTTCGGAACGCGCGCGTCAGGACACGATGCGCAGCGCCGAAGGTGAAGTCGCCCGTGTTGAACTGCAACTTGCCGCACACCGTGAAAAGATCGCAGCCTTCCGGCAATCCCAACAGGAGGTAGACCCGACTGCGGCCGCAGGTCAACAGATCCAGCTTTTGGGCAATCTCGAAGGGAAAATGGCAGCCACGAGGGCCCAATTGGGCGCGTTGGCAGGCGTGCTTGACGACGAATCGCCAAGTGTGAAAAGCCTGAAAAGACAGATCGCAGCGATGGGGCAAGAGCTGGAAAGCCAGCGCGCGAAAATGGGATCAGGAACACAAAACGGAGGAGCGACACAAGGCACCGGCCCCACGCTTACCTCTCAGATCGGGGTCTACGAAGACTTGGTCGTGGACCTGGATTTCCTGCAAAGGGCTTATTTTACGGCACTAGCATCACGAGAGGCCGCCCGAATCGAGGCAGATCGTATGCAGCGTTACCTGGCCGCGTTTGTTCAGCCCAGCCTGCCGGAAAAATCGCTCTATCCCAAAAGAACCTCAAATATCTTAATCTTCATTGCGTTTGCGACAATGCTCTGGTCGATTGGCGTCATGCTTGTGTACGTCGTCCGCGAACATAGCTCGTAGAAACTGGAACAGACGTGAAATACCCGACCCTTTGTATATGCCAAACCTCAGTGAGGTATCTCGCGCTGGCGTTAGGTTTGACCGTTTTGGCGAACTGTTCGTTGCCGGCACAAGGCCCGTCTGCCCAAGAGGTTCTGGAGCAAGCAGAAGTGCAGGGCTACGAGCTTGTCCCTATCACGGATGATGTTGCCAAACGCCTTTCAGCTGCGGGACGTCACGGATTTTCAGCCGCCTTTTTGAACGCACCGGTGCTGACGTCCAACCTTGTTGTTGGCGTAGGGGACCGGCTGAACATCCGTATCTTCGAAGCGGGCCGTGGCGGGCTTTTCAGTAACGATACCGGCAACGGTACCGTCAGCTTGCCAAACGTGACGGTTGGACCGGACGGGCTGATATCGCTGCCCTATGTCGGGACGATCCAGGCCAGAGGTCAAACACCCCGAAAGATCGAGCAAGAGATCGTTGCGTCACTTCAGGGCAAGGCAATTGAACCACAGGCAACCGTCGAGATAGCGCTGAATGCCAACAACAGCGTTACGGTCATGGGGGCTGTCGTACGTCCCACCAAACTACAGATGAACCTGCGCGGAGAGCGGCTTTCTGCGGCACTGGTTGCTGCCGGCGGCGCACGCAACCCTGCCCACGAGATTTCGGTGAAAATCACGCGCAGGGGGCAAACGTCAACGGCCTCGTTGGAGCGCATCCAAACGGATTCACGCCAGGATATCGCGTTGCGCAGCGATGACACCGTCACCGTTCTGCACAATCCGGAAAGCTATACCATAATGGGATCGGTCAACCGCCCCGGTGACGTCCCCTTCAGCGAACCGTCGATCACGTTGCTCGAAGCGATTGGCAAGGCAAGCGGTCTGCTGGATGTGCGCGCGGATTCAGGGAATGTCTTTTTGTATCGTCGCGAACAACAAGGTGTCTTGAGTGCCCACGGCGTAGCCAGAAAACCGTGGTGGGGTGGAAAAGGCGAAAGCGTGCCAACGGTGTACGTCTTGGATTTCAGTGCGCCAAAAGCGCTTTTCCTTGCCCAGACAATCCAGATGCGGGATGGGGATGCAATTTATGTCGCGAACGCTTCCGCTATCGCGCTGCGCAAAGCACTTAGCCTGTTCGGTTTGGGTGCTGTCACAGGGACAAGCATCACAAATCTTGTGAATTAAACCTCAGACAAGACCGTCTAAGGATTGGAGTTATCGATGGGAATAAAACCAATCGGACAGCAACAGGGCGTTACCATCAGGCACCTCTGGCCAGATACTGAAGGCACACCCAACCTTGTCGACGAGATCGGACCAGAACGCAGGCCCGATTTTCTGTGTATCGGCACGGAAAAAGCCGGGACAACCTGGTTGTGGCATTCGATGAAATACCACCCCAACATCGGCGTCCCCGCGACCAAAGAGCTTCGGATGTTCAATCAGTCCCGAACCTTTGACCCGCACCATTTCAGAGCAGCAAAAGAGTTTTTCGAAGACCCCCGCAACGCGCCACTTCGCCCCGATTTCCTGGAACGCGTGGCAACCGAGTTGCGCCTTTTATACGGTGGCATCCCTGCATATTTGCGGGTTTTCGGTCAGCTCAAAGAGCCGGTTGTTGGCGAACTGACACCGCAATACTGTATTCAACCGATAGAGCGGGTCCGCAAAATGCGCGAGATCGCCCCCGATGCGCGGATCGTTTACATGCTTCGGGATCCGGTCGAGCGGCTGCTGTCTGGTGCCCGTATGGTTTTAAAAACAATCGACCAGCCCAATAGCGAAGACCTTCTGTTCAAGGAAGCGCTTCACCCTATGCAGCTTTCTTTTTGCAACGGGCATAACCACATCGGAAAATTCGCAAAAGTGTTCGGGGAAGACAGGCTTGGCGTTTTTTTCTTTGATGATATTGCAAGCAGACCTGCGGATCTGTTCCAAGATATTTGCGACTTTGTCGGCGCACAAAGGGCGGGCGTCGATCCCGAAATCCTCTCTGCAAAAGTAAATAAGGGGCCTTCGTACCAACCTTCGCGCGATCTGCGCACCAAGCTCTACTCGCACTTATCGCCCGTCTATAAAGAATTGGAACACCTGTTCCCGAAACGGGTTGCCGTTTGGCGGGATACATACGAATAACAAAACAGGTACCCTTCGCGTCAGCGCAAGAACCGGAACGGCATGGCACATGTTGCGCACCCGAACCGTCTATATTGTGGTTTTGTCACCGGCTACTTACAAAAAAAGTTAACTGCGCGCGTTCATTTGATTTCGAAAATACAGGGTTGTTTCATGAGGCACATTCTAACGCTCATTCTGTGCCTGGCCTGCAGCGCGCCATTCGCTCAAACCTCATCGGTTTTGCCCCCCCTGGGTTCACCAGAACAGCAGACGGGCGCAGCTTCGCACTCTGTTGCAAGCAGGGCGTTTGCATTTACCCGTGGGGAAAAAGCCGCCGACGGTTTTATGTATCTGCCCTTTGGATGGCACCCCAGCGATAGCTTTAGCACCGATAGTATTTCCATGAACCATTTTGTTTCGCTGACAAAAAACGGCATCAGCGGCTCTACTTTTATCAATTCCTTTGGGGACAGAACATGGAGCCTCGGGTTCTCCAGAACACTTTTTCTGAACAACCGTATCGGCTTGGATTATTCTTTCGGCTTGATGGTCGGATATCGGGGGGAGCTCGGCCCAATCGCTCCCCATGTCCTGCGGCCGCTTTTTGAAGGCAACCTGAACCCCTATGTTATCGCGTCCCCGTATTACCAGATTACGGAGAAACTTGAGGCACGGCTGCTTTTTGCGCCGCCGAACATGTTCTTGTTCGGCATCAACTATCTGTATTAAAGAGCAGTCTTCGGCAGATGTGACCGTTCAAAACATTCAGGCTTAGTGGGTCCACGACCCGCGCCGCGCCGTCGCGAAATTCTCGCCGTAGCCGCCGGGGCGGATGTTCGCACGGCGTTTGTGCGGCTCTTGGACCATCGCATCAATGCCGTGATCGCGGGCATATTCGACAGCGTCTTCCTTGGTCTCGAACCGAAGCTTGACCTGCGTTTGCGTGTCGCTGGATGACGTCCAGCCCATCAAAGGGTCAACCTCGCGTGCGCTTTCTTGATCGAACTCAAGCAGCCAGACGTGCGTTTTGGCTGTGCCAGATGACATTGCTGTTCGTGCCGGTTGGTAAATGCGAGCGCGCATGGGTCATTCTCCGCTGTGGTGGCGTATATATCGGGCATTTGAACCAAGGTATCAAGCTATCACAGGCATTTGTAGATAAAACAGCTTGCAAATGCTGCGGCGCAGCATCACTTTGGGGAACCCCACTGGAGCATTGCCATGAATCCCCTGAAATTATTGGCCTTAAACGCCCAATTCACCTCCCTGATGATTGATACCCAAGCCGTTATGACCCTGCGCATGCTGGGGATGGCGGGCGCGTTGCCACATGCCAGCGGTGAAAACTCACGCATGTTTAAGGAAAAAGGGCCGGCAATGGCCCGAGCCTATAAGGCGGCGACCCATGCTGCGCTGTCCGGCGGTAGCCCCGACCAGATCATGACTGCGGCGATGGCTCCGGTCAGCAAGAGAGTACGCGCCAACCGCAAGCGGCTTACGAAATAGGCGGCTGGGCAGTCGTTTGCCCGCCTACCCCTTGAACCTGCGCCAAAACATGACACCTTAAGGGGCGACCCCCCCAAAGGACTTTGCCATGGCCTACGCCCACTCTGACAGTTTGCCAGAACGCAAGGAAGCGTTCCTATCAAATCCGGCACCCGATGTGCGCAGCCGCCCCAAGCTTGAAGGTGGTCAACGGTTTGTTTTGTCAACAGAATTTGAACCTGCGGGCGATCAGCCGACTGCAATCAAAGAGCTATCCGAAGGCGTGCGCGCAGGTGAACGCGATCAGGTGCTGTTGGGCGCGACAGGCACGGGCAAGACATTCACGATGGCCAAGGTCATTGAGGAAACACAGCGCCCCGCCATCATTCTGGCCCCGAACAAGACATTGGCGGCCCAGCTTTATGGCGAATTCAAAGGTTTTTTTCCCGACAACGCTGTCGAATATTTCGTCAGCTATTATGACTATTACCAGCCCGAAGCCTATGTCGCACGGTCTGACACCTTCATCGAAAAAGAATCGCAGATCAACGAACAGATCGACCGGATGCGCCACTCTGCCACCCGATCTCTGCTGGAACGTGATGATGTGATCATCATCGCATCCGTGTCATGCATCTATGGTATCGGTTCGGTCGAAACCTATGGCGCGATGACGCAGGATATTAAAGTCGGCACATCCTATGACCAGCGCAAAGTCATCGCCGATCTGATCGCGCAGGCGTATAAACGCAACGATGCCGCGTTCCAGCGCGGTACGTTCCGGGTGCGCGGCGATTCGCTCGAGATTTTCCCCGCCCACCTTGAAGACCGCGCATGGAGACTGTCGTTCTTTGGCGAGGAACTGGAAAGCATCACCGAGTTCGACCCGCTGACCGGAGAAAAAACCGGCACGTTCGACCAGATTCGCGTTTACGCCAACAGTCACTATGTCACGCCGAAACCGACGATGAATCAGGCAGTGATCGGCATCAAGAAAGAGCTGCGGATGCGGCTGGACCAGCTTGTTTCCGAAGGCAAACTGCTTGAGGCGCAACGGCTTGAGCAACGCTGCAATTTTGACATCGAAATGCTGGAAGCCACGGGCGTTTGCAACGGTATTGAAAACTATTCACGCTATCTGACGGGGCGTGCGCCGGGCGAACCGCCCCCCACCCTTTTCGAATTCATTCCTGATAATGCGATTGTTTTCGCAGATGAAAGCCACGTTTCCGTGCCGCAGATCGGCGGGATGTACAAAGGCGACTATCGGCGCAAATTCACGCTGGCCGAACATGGGTTCCGACTGCCGTCCTGCATGGATAACCGCCCGCTGAAGTTCGAGGAATGGGACGCCATGCGCCCGCAATCGGTGTTCGTATCTGCCACCCCTGCTGCGTGGGAAATCGAACAAACCGGCGGGGTGTTTACGGAACAGATCATTCGGCCGACCGGTCTGATCGACCCGATGATCGAAATCCGCCCCGTTGAAATGCAGGTCGACGATCTGCTGGACGAGGTCCGCAAGGTCGCCGCCGACGGTTTCCGGACGCTCTGCACCGTATTGACCAAACGCATGGCCGAAGACCTGACCGAATACATGCACGAACAGGGCATCCGCGTGCGCTATATGCACAGTGATATCGACACCATCGAACGGATCGAAATCCTGCGCGATCTGCGTTTGGGAGCATTCGACGTGCTGATCGGCATTAACCTTCTGCGCGAGGGTTTGGACATCCCCGAATGCGGGCTGGTGGCCATTCTTGATGCCGACAAAGAAGGCTTCCTGCGCTCTGAGACATCCCTGATCCAGACGATTGGCCGCGCCGCGCGTAACGCCGAAGGCCGCGTGATCATGTATGCCGACCGCATCACCGGTTCGATGGAACGCGCGATGGGCGAGACCGACCGCCGCCGCGCCAAGCAGGTCGCCTATAACGAGTTGCACGGCATCACGCCAACGACGGTGAAAAAGAACGTCGATGATATTCTTGCCGGGCTCTACAAGGGCGATGTGGACATGATCCGCGTCACCGCCAAGATCGACAATCCACTGGCAGGCGGCAATCTTCAGACCGTTCTGGAAGGACTGCGCACCGATATGCGCAAGGCGGCTGAGAACCTTGAATTCGAAGAAGCCGCGCGTTTGCGTGACGAGGTGAAGCGGCTTGAGGCCGTCGATCTGGCAATCGCAGACGACCCGATGGCGCGGCAATACGCGGTCGAGAAAGCCGTCGATGACGCGCATAAGGCATCGGGCCGGTCTACCGGCGGGCGTGGCGGCATGCGTGGCGGCAAGTCGCGTTATGGCGGGAAAAAGCGCTAGGCAGTCAAACTTCGCGCAGGGGTATTCACGCTTTATCCCTGCGCCAACAGCCCCCCTTGACCGCCCCTCCTCGCAAAAAATTGAAGATCCTCTCACGGGAGTGGGAACAAAATCGCACATTGGCAAGTTGATCTCCCAGAACAACTCATTAGGAGAACGACAATGGAATATGGTATTCTTGGACTAATTATCTTGATCGCCGACATCTACGCTATCGTCAAAGTCATCGGCTCCGGCGCATCAACTCTTGCGAAAATTCTGTGGGTCGTGGGCATCCTGGCATTCCCGGTTGTTGGTTTTATCGTGTGGCTGCTGGCTGGCCCACGTGGCGGCACAGTGCGCGTCTAAATCGGTCTTACGACAGACAAAGGGCTGGCAGATCACTCTGCCGGTCCTTTTTTTTGCGGAAATTTCATTTCAAACCGTAAGCGTTTTATTAAGTTTCATTAAGCATGTTTTCCGCGAAAGGGCGGTATATTGGACATGCTTCCTAGATTGGCGATCTTGTTTTTTCTGCTTGATGTTAGCACCGCCACAGCAGGCGCGTGGCTGCGCGAAAAGGGTACCGGTTTTTCGTCGGTTACGACCAAAGGCACCCTTTCGCGGGATTTCGCCGAAACCACATACTGGGAATATGGCGTTCGGGACGACCTGACGCTGGGCGTGGAAGCCGCCTTTTTCACCTTTGCGTCCGGTGCCCAGTCAGGGTCGGGCATGGTCTTTTTGCGCCGCCCCATTGGGAAAAAAGACCGACCAAGCGTTTGGGCCTATGAGTTGGGCATCGGTGCTGATTGGTCCGACGCTTCCGTGCGCGCCAATGTTCGGGCTGCCCTTTCATGGGGCCGTGGCTACCAGCTTAAACAATTGAACGGGTGGATGGCCGTTGACGGGGCAATCAAGCTTGATGTGTATGACGCAAGCCATACGCTCAAGATCGACAGCACCGTTGGGCTGAATTTCAACGACCGGTTTTCCGGCATGATACAGGTTTTTCACGCGCATACCGCCAATAGCACCGCCACCTCAATCGCCCCTTCATTCCTTGTCAAACCGATCAAAAGCAAACCGAATATCAGGCTGCAAATCGGCGGGGAAACGGAACTGGGAAAAGCGAAAAACCCAGCGTTCAAGATATCATTCTGGCGGGAATTTTAGGGCCTTTCGCAAGCGCATCCGGCAAAAGGCCCCTAGCATCGTTAACGCTTGTCCATACGCGCCTGCATAAAGATGGAGCCCTTCACGCTCGTGCTCCAGACCAGATGAAACAAATCGCGATCCGGCCCTTGATCCGTCAGCACATAAGGCACCGTGAATTGCGCAACATTCGATGTATTCCGCACAGGCCCGTCCATCGCAATGCTGTCCACCGCGATTGCCCAGCCCTGAAAAGGTAGGCGTTCCGAAATATCGACGACCCAGGTTTGCGCAAGGCTGGATTGCGAATGTTCAACCTGCACCGGGTTCGCAACAGGAAAGTTCACGCCATGAAACGAATTCCCCGTCATCTCGATATTGCGCATCCGCGAAAAATCCATATCGGCAAAACTGGTATCAATCCGTTCCACACGATCAATCGGGCCGTTCAGGCTGCGAAACCGGTTATCATTAATGGTTAAACCGTTAATCACGTGACCACTGCCATGAGGCTTGATCACGATATAGCTGAACCAGGGGGCAACTTCCCCCGACAGGAAGATATTGCCGGTAATCGACAATGAACTGAACGAATATTCGCTGCTGTAATCGGGGGCCTGATCCTGCTCGTTCGTCCACTCGATAAAACAATTGTCGATGTAATTCCCCTGCACCACTGACCCCGTGTGCTGCGCAGCAATGATCAAACCGGCAGAACGTATCCCATTGGGCACCGTATCCCCCTGGAAAAAGTGGTTGCCGGTTATGATATTATTCTGCCCCGCAACCAGCGCGAAATGCCGGAAACGTGTCGCGCGGTTGTCACGAATTTTCACATCATTGGCGTTGCAGTTGATGGCAATGCTGGTGCGATCCGCGACATTCAAACCATCCTCTGACGACAGGAACTGACAGCGGTCGATAAACATGCCCTGACATCCGCCACCAATAGACGTGATCCCGCGATCTTTGGGGCGCGAGACAAAGCAGTCGCGCATGTGAAAGGTTACTCCCGACGGGGCAAGGTTCACACCGCTTGCCACGTTGTTGCACTGGATCTCGATGTCGGACAGCACGAACTTGCTAAGCGATGCGAAGTTGCTGAAATCCAGCATGTATTGGAACCGCGAAAAGCTGAAATTCTGCGTGCCAGCCGCGTCATATAACGGCGCGTTCAAGGTGATTTCTTGGGTCGCGACATTCTTGTCCCGAACATAGATTTCCCGCCCGACCCCGGTACCCGATACATGGGCACCAACCGGAATATTGGCAATGTTGGTGACATTGGTCAGCTTGCGCGCATTGGACGGGGAATACGTGCCTTGCGAGGTAACCGTGACCGTATCCCAATCGCCATTGCTGGCAGCTTCAAACTGACCGTTGCGAATGATCCTGCGGGTGGCATAGCTTGTCCGCTCTGGCGTGGCGGCCTGCATATCAATCGGCCCGGTGACATAGACTTTGCGCCCGCCCATATCTAGCGACTCGTGATCGGCATTGTTCAACAACGCCTGAAACGCCTTGCGAAAGGCGAGTTCCTCGGTCTCGAAGGCATCGATATAATTTGGCAGATCAAAGTTGTGACGCAGTTGCAGGATCGCTGTCGCGGGCATGGTCACTTTGCCCTCAAACAGGGTTTCGGTATCAAACGTGACATCACCGTTCAGCAGATACGTCCCCTTCGAGATCAGGACCCGTCGACCGTCAGCCGCCGCATTTGCCGCATTAAATGCAGCGGTATCATCAGTGACCCCGTCCCCAACCGCACCGAAATCACGCACATCAATCTGGGCCAGCATATCCACCAGAAACGCGCTGGTGATGTCTTCGATCTGTAGATCATCAATGCGAACCACGCCGCCATTCTGGCCCGTCAAATCCAGACCGAAATGCCCGTAAACCGGGTCCGTCCCCCATACCATGTCGACACCACCGCGCTGGCCTGATCCAACGATGGCACTCACCTCGACAACTTCGCCATAGCTGGTCAGTTGCACGGATGGGCCGGATTCAACCAGCCCTCCTGCGCGACTGCCGTTCCCAAGCGCCGGATACCCCGCAATCCGCACAGCGGGAAGATTGCCGCTGATCGCTTTTACCTTGGCCGTTATGCGCAAATAGCACCCCGGCAGCAGCGGCGTCTGCCCCATATAGCGCAGCTTTTGCGTGCTTTGGGTCTTGATCAGCTCCAGCGCGCCGCCGAAATCCTGATCTGCGGGGATGAATGCTGCGTTGATCGCATTGGCATAGGTATCCGATCCGGCGGTTCCATCGCCGCTTGAATACACATCCAACCCGTTGGCAAAGATTGCTGGTGTCAGGACAAGCCCGTCCGTAATCGCCTTGTTCATCACTATCCCCTTTCGGAAACCGCGGCATATGCCCCACGGCCCATCTGTTGCGAAACCCCGGCGAATTGCCGGCATGCGCATCTGGATAGTTACGGGTCGTTAACCGGCGCTAAGGGGACCGAACGCTGAAAACAAAAATGCGCCGCTTGCCACACCAACCAAGGCGGACAAGCGGCGCATTATTTCTTTGGCACAGTGAACAGCAGACCCACACGCGGTTACCGTCGCTGCAAGGCAAACGCTTTAGGCTGCGACCAGTTTCCCTGCCAAAGCATCATCAATCAACGCGATGGTTTCATCCACACCGTACAGCGCGATGAACCCGCCGAAACGTGGGCCCTGGCTGGCCCCCAACAGCACCTCGTAAAGCGCCGTGAACCAATCGCGCAACGGATCGAAACGCTCTTTGCCAACAGCGAAAACCATCGTCTGAAGCGCCTCGGCATCCAGCCCGCCATCCCATGCTTTCAATTGATCGCGCAGATCTTCCAATGCCTCGCGCTCCAGATAGCTGGGTGCGCGGAACACTTTGGTCGGCTTCACAAAGTCGTTGTAATACCGCACCGCATGATCGGCCGCCGCGTCCATACCGGGGTTACCCTCGGGCGTCGCATCCGGCGCATAACGCTGGATGAAACCCCACAGCTGGGATTTTTCCTCGGCCGAGGAAACAGACGCAAGGTTCAGCAACATCGAATAGGGCACGATCATATCCGACTTGGGCACATCGCCGCCGTGAATATGCCAGACCGGGTTGTTCAACTTGCCCTTGTCATCCTGTGTCTCATAGGCACGCAACTGCTGGTGATATTCATCCACAGCCTTCGGGATCACGTCGAAATACATCCGCTTTGCCGTCTTGGGCTTGAGATACATGAAATACGACAGCGATTCAGCGCTGGCATAGGTCAACCATTCATCAATCGTCAGGCCATTGCCCGATGACTTCGAAATCTTGTGGCCGTCCTGATCAAGGAACAATTCATAGGTGAAATGCTCAGGCGCACGCGCGCCCAGAATCCGGCAGATCGAATCGTAGATCGGCGTATTGGTTGAATGGTCCTTGCCATACATCTCGAAATCGACCCCCAAGGCCGCCCAACGCGCGCCGAAATCGGGCTTCCACTGCAATTTCACATTGCCGCCGGTCAACGGCAGGGTCATCTCGGTGCCATCTTCATCGTCGAAAGTAACTGTACCCTCTTTGACGTTCACTTCTTTCATCGGCACATACAAAATACGGCCGGTTTCGGGGTGGATCGGCAAAAAGATCGAATAGGTCTGGCGACGCTCTTCGCGCAAGGATTTCAGCATCACAGCCATGATCTCGTCGTATTTTTCGGCAGCGCGTAAAAGTATCTCGTCGAATTGCCCCGATCTGTAAAACTCCGTGGCCGAGATAAATTCGTACTCAAACCCGAATGTATCCAGAAACCGACGCAACATGGCGTTGTTATGGGCACCAAAACTGTCGTGCGTCCCGAACGGATCAGGCACAGACGTCAGCGGACGCTGCAAGTGCTCTGCCAGCGCTTCGGGGTTCGGAACATTGCCGGGCACCTTGCGCATGCCGTCCAAATCATCTGAAAAGCAGATCAAGCGGGTAGGAATGTCACTAATCAGTTCAAAAGCGCGCCGGATCATCGTGGTGCGCGCAACTTCGCCGAAGGTCCCGATATGCGGCAAACCTGATGGGCCATATCCGGTCTCGAACAAGACATACCCCTTCTCGGGGGCCTTGTTTGCATAGCGTTTCAACACCCGGCGCGCCTCTTCAAAAGGCCATGCTTTGCTGGTTAAGGCGGCTTCACGCATCTGCGACATCTTTAAAATCCATCAATTTTGCCTGTCACCCTATGTACACAAGCAGGCTGTTCCTATTGCGTCCCCCACGGGGCGTCAATAATCTGGCCTTCATGAGCTTGTCATATAGGATATTCCAATGACCGAAGACACGTCCCTGACACTAAGCGCACAAGATTGCCTTGTCGCGCTGATGATCGCAGTCTCCGCGTCAGACGAAGACATTCGCACGACTGAGCTGATCAAAATTCAGACCTCCGTCAATATTCTGCCGATTTTTTCGAACTACGACAATGATCGCATCAGCACCGTCAGCCAGATGGTGTTTGACTTGTTTGAGCAAGAAGACGGATTGGATGCCCTGTTCGGGCTCATCAAAGGCGCGTTGCCGGACCGGCTAAACGAAACTGCCTATGCGCTGGCCTGCGATGTCGCGGCTGCCGATGGAACGCTGGAAGAGGCGGAACTGCGTCTCCTTGAAGAAATCCGCTACGAACTGGATCTCGACCGCCTTCACGCCGCCGCAATCGAACGTGGTGCGCGGGCCCGCCACCTCACGTAATCCGCGGGAATTTCCCCGAATAAAACGGCCCCTCAGCTGACGTGATACGCGCCCCAGCGTTCGATCAATCCCTGCTGCAAGCGTTTCGCACGCGCGTTCCATGCGCTGCCGCCGTCGGGGCGTTCGCGTTGCGCCCTGCTCAGCTTTGACCTGCGGGGTTCATCCGCCGAAAACACCACAAACGCCATTTCACGCCCGTTCGGGGCCTGCATAAACCCGGCCAGCGTCGAGACAAAATTCAAAGTTCCGGTTTTCGCATCAACCTTGATCGGGTGATCCGGCAAGGGCTTGCCCTTACTGTCCCGCAGCGTGATTTTTTTCAGAATGGGCTTCAAGCCCTCGGTCCCGTTGACGCTGACCAAAGCCTTCAACATGTCACTTGCAGAAATCCTGCTGGCTTCTCCCAGACCCGAGTGATCAACCAGCGCAGGATTCTTCAAACCCAGCTTGGCTATGGCCCACAAGTTCATCTCTGCCGCTGACTCTTGCAGCGTTGCAGGCGTCTTGCCCCGCGCCATCGTGGCCGCCAAACCGGTCATTTCTGCCGTCAGGTTGGTCGAAAATTTCAGCATGTCGCGCAAAATATCGCGCAGCGGCGCACTTTGCTGGGCAACCACCACCTTTGTGTGCGCGGGCATCTCCGTGATAACCTCAAGCCCGCGCAACCTGATCCCGTTTGCCCCCGCCATCGTCGCAAACACATCACCGGCATAAAGGCCGGGCTTGCGCACCGGCAACCACCGCGATCCGCCACGCCCCAATGCGGGCTTTGCGACCGTCCAGTTGTCGCGCTTAGTTTCTTCGCGATACGTGTACAAAGGGCTTGCGCGGTCCTGAACCTGCATCACCGCCATTGCAACTTCGGGGCGGTATTTGTCAGACCTGCCATCCATCGTCACAGCATAGCCGTTATTGCCGCGCTTCCATTCGAAATGAACACGGTTAAAGTTCAACGCCACGCCACTGATACCAGGGTTATAGCTCACATGGTCGGGCTGGTCCGGGTCGATCCGGCTTAGGACCGGCAGATGCCCCTGATAGACCTTAAAGCCGCCCTTTATGCTGCGAATGCCCGCGTCCTGGAGCTGCCCCGCCATCGCGGCAAGCATATTGGTGTCCAGCGTAGGGTCGCCGCCACCGACCAGGATCAGATCGCCTTGAACCTCGCCTTCGACCACCTCGCCCGTCACTGCGATCCGTGTCTCGAACCGATGGTCCCCACCCAAGGTATCAAGCGCATAAAGCGCCGTAATGGCCTTGGTCACGCTTGCGGGCAACAGCCCCATCGTGGGTGCCATTTCCTCAAGCACGGTCCCCGTCTTGGCATCCGCAACGATGAACGCGACCTGCCCTTTCAGGTTGGCCTTTTCGATAAGTTCCTTGGCGGTCGGGATGGCCTGACGGAACAGGTCGTCCCCCCGCAGAACGGGGCGCAGTGATGTGTCAGGCGGTGCGGCAAATGCTGCGGGTGCAACCACGCCTGCCGCAACCGACCCCAGAAAGAACCGTCGTGAAAATTGCTGTGTCATAATGAAACGTTAAAGCCGACGATGCGCCGCTATTCAAGCATCTCTCTTTCACATTTTCATGGGTAAACACCCGTGCTACCCGTTTGCCCATGCAGCGGGCAATCTTCATCATGTTTATCGCCATGTCCCTGATCCCCGCCGGGGACAGTGCAGGCAAGATTTTGACATCACAGCTTGGGGCCGCTCCGGTATTTGTTGCATGGTCCCGCTTCGCAATCGGCACTTTGCTCCTGATCCCGCTCATCCCCGCCAATACGCGCGCGCTGTTTGGCAATTGGCGCATCTGGATACGCGCAGCGATGATCTGTGGCGGCATCACATGTATCCAGACAGCCCTCCAGACCGAAGACGTTGCAAATGTCTTTGCCGCCTTTTTTATCGGCCCTTTGCTCAGCTACCTTCTTGCCGCGATTTTCCTTCGCGAACCGATCACGCTTTTGCGTACCACATTGATCCTGATCGGATTTGCTGGCGTTATCGTGGTGGTGCGCCCCGGCGTCGATGTCAGCATTGGGCTGCTCTGGGCGCTGGCGGCAGGCACTTTCTATGGCGTGTTTCTGACCATGTCGCGCTGGCTGTCCGGGCTGGCATCGCCTTTGCAGCTTTCGTTTTCGCAACTGGTCATCAGCACAGGATTACTGTTGCCCTTTGGCCTGATGCATCTTCCCGAATTCACAGCCCCCATCGCGGCACTGACAGTCACCAGCGCGGCCTGTTCGATGCTGGGCAACCTTCTGATGCTCTATGCCTACAGGATCGCCCCCGCGACCAAGATCGCGCCGATGATCTATTTCCAGCTGCTGTCGGCTGTCGCTTTGGGCTGGCTGTTGTTTGATGCTTTGCCCGATCTGATGACCTGGGTCGGCCTTGCCGTGATCCTAAGCGCGGGCATCGCCTCAACCAGGTTGCGCTGACCACTTGCCGGCCGCACGGATCGCGCTTGAACTGACATCCATCATCGGGACATTCACGAAACACCATGCAGGCGCATCCGCATGCCCCAAAAGCTGGCTTTGCCGCGCGGGGATGCGGTAGCGGGCATAAAGTGCGGCAGCCTTGCTCATCCGCGCCGAAATGCGCTGCCCCGGCCGCGCCAGAACGCCGATCGGCACCGTTTCCATGATCTGCCGCCAGTCTTGCCACAGATGAAACTGCGCCAGATTATCCGCCCCCATCAACCACACGAACCGGACACCAGGGTTGCACGCGCGCAGTGCCGCCAGGGTCTGGGCCGTATAGCGCGTGCCAAGATGGGTCTCGATATCCGTGATTTGCACATTCGGGTGCTGCATCACTTCGCGGGCATGCGCCATCCGCTGCGCAAGGGGCGCTGGCCCATGGTTCTTGAGCGGATTACCCGGGCTGACCATCCACCAGACACGATCCAGCCCGAACCGCTTGAGCGCCTCGCGTGTGATATGTGCATGCCCTTGATGGGCGGGATCAAATGATCCGCCCAAAAGCCCTATCACCTGACCCGGTGCCGCATAAGGAAATGGATAGCCCACAAAAACGGCCCCCGAATTGCATCAGGGGCCGAAAGGAGAGCAGCATGCTCTCTTTGTCAATCGCGTTAAGCGTTGATTACTTGATGAACTTCTTCAACTCGCCGGATTTCAGGCGGCTGAAATAGCTGTTCATCTCGCGCTTGACGATAGGCATCAGGAAATACAGCGCCGTGATGTTCACAACTGCCATGGCAAAGATCATCGCATCAGAGAAATCGATGACAGCGCCCAGATTGGCCGCAGCCCCCACAATGATGAAGAAGCAGAAGATGACCTTGAACACGATCTCTTTGTTTTTGCCTTCGCCAACCAGATAGGTCCACGCCTTCAGACCGTAGTAGGACCAGCTGATCATCGTCGAGAAAGCGAACAGGATCACTGCGACTGCCAGTACATAGGGGAACCAGCTAAAGCCGGTGGCGAAGGCCGCCGACGTCAGTTGAACACCGCTGGAACCGTCGATGGTTTTGATCGACGTACCTGCCTCGTTCAGAACGAACTGACCTGTTGCAGGGTCCATCACCAAAACGCCCGAGATCGTGATGACCAAAGCCGTCATCGTACAGATCACAACCGTGTCGATAAACGGCTCAAGCAGCGACACAATACCTTCGGTTACCGGTTCCTTGGTGCGCACGGCAGAGTGTGCAATCGCAGCCGACCCGACGCCCGCTTCGTTCGAGAATGCAGCGCGTTTGAAGCCCTGGATCAACGCGCCGACAAAGCCGCCCGCAACCCCAAGACCGGTAAAGGCACCATCAAAGATCTGACCGAAAGCCCAACCGATTTTGTCATATTCGACGATCAGAATGACCAGTGCCGCAGCAACATAAAGGATGCCCATAAATGGCACGACCTTTTCCGTCACCTGCGCGATGGATTTGATCCCGCCCACGATAACCGCGAACACGACAGCGGCAAAGATGATGCCCGTGATCCAGCCGGGGTAATCCCCAACGATACCGGAAATCTGCGCATGTGCCTGGTTGGCCTGGAACATGTTCCCGCCGCCCAATGCACCACCGATCGTAAAGATGGAGAATACAACAGCCAGAAAACCGCCCATCGGCAGGCCACGTTCCTTAAAGCCTTTGGTCATGTAATACATCGGACCACCGGAAACCGTGCCATCTGGGTATTCGTTGCGATATTTCACACCCAGCGTACATTCGGTGAACTTTGACGCCATCCCCAACAGACCCGCAAGGATCATCCAGAATGTCGCGCCGGGGCCACCGATGCCAACAGCAACAGCAACACCCGCGATATTGCCCAAACCGACGGTACCGGACAGCGCTGTCGTCAAGGCCTGGAAGTGGCTGACCTCGCCTGCGTCATTGGGGTCGGAGTAATCCCCTTTGACCAAAGAAATCGCATGGCCGAAGGCCTTGAACTGCACGAAGCCGAAATAGATCGTAAAGACCGAAGCAGCCACAACCAGCCACATCACGATCCAGGGAAAGTTGGTCCCCGGCAGCGACATAAAGATCAGGTTGACGAACCAACCCGTCGCCCCGGCGAAGATATCATTAATGCGTTGATCCATGCCAACGGCGTCTTGGGCCGATGCGATGGCCGGCAAAGCAGAGATTGCAGCCGCGCCAAGCCCAGTTGAAAGAAACTTGTTCATTATATGCCCCTTATGGAATGATCGTGACTGGAACGCTGGATGCGACGGCCAGGCGGCCTGTAACGCCACCGAACATCCGCTCTTTCAGACCGCGCAAGCCGACACGGCCCACCACGATTTGCTGCGCTTTGCTCTCTTTGGCGATATCGTCCAGAATATCCGCGACATCGCCATGTTTGACGATACCATTGACCGATATTCCATCTTCTGCGGCTTTCTTAAGCGCCGGCTCCATGATCCGCTCACGCGCCAAGCTAAGCTCTTCTTCGCGGCGTACATGGCGCTGTTCGTTTTCTTCCGGGGTCTGGAAACTGAACGGCGACCATTCAATCACATAGACCAGCTTTAGGGTGCAGTCCCCGATCAGCTTGGCCTGAGCGGTCGCGAAAGCCAGCGCACGATTGCCAGCCTCACCCCCGTCAAGCCCGACGACGATAGTAGATGTTGTCATTGTTTTGTCCCTCGTGTTGCGGCGCGGCCTCTTGCGGGTCGCGTTACCGGGGCCTGAAATTGACCCCGGATCAAAGAACGATAACGGACAAAACGAAAAATATTCGCCTCATTATTGCGCCAACTGAAGCCGAATTCGCCGTTTTTTCTACGATTTCACGACAATTCGGACAGTTATTGCGATGCGCATTAACGACTCAGATCGGTGAAACGCTGTCGCCCAGGCGGATCAGACCGGACGTATGCACCGATGCACACCACCCGCCATGCCCGCGAACGGCGGAATAACCGCCGCGACCCAACGCCTCTTCCATGCGGCTACACGGGGCACATATTACGTCAAAAGACAGCACCGCCTGCCCGACGCGCACCAACCGTCCCTTGAGCGCGGACAGATTGATACCCGCCACCACCAGATTGCGCCGAAGAATGTCAGGCGGCACTGCGTCGCGCCCCAACATTGCGCCAATCACCGCCAGATGCTCTGCCTGAATAAGGGTCACGGCGCGTTTTCCAGGCCGTGCATGGTCGCCCTCTAACCCGCTGTCATGCACCATAATCTGCGGGACCGGCTGCATGTCGACGCGCCTTTGCGCACGCAGGCCGATCCACGTCACCTGCCCCGACTGCGCATAACCTGCAATCAATGCCTTCAAATCCGCCATCAGCACCCCATATATTGAGTGTTTGATCTTGCCCGGTTTGGGCGATATTGCACAACAAACTAAAAATGCAGCTTATCCGAGGATTCCCAATGGCCGCCTTTCAATATGTCTATCACATGTCCGGTGTCTCAAAGACCTATCCGGGCGGCAAGAAGTGTTTCGACAACATCAACCTCAACTTCCTTCCCGGCGTGAAAATCGGTGTGGTCGGTGTGAACGGATCGGGTAAATCCACCTTGATGCGGATCATGGCTGGCCAAGACAAGGATTTCTCGGGCGAGGCATGGGTCGCCGAGGGTGCCAAAGTTGGCTACCTCGAGCAGGAACCCTATCTGGACCCTGCCCTGACCGTGCGTGAAAACGTCATGCTGGGTGTGAAAAAGAAAAAGGACATCCTGGATCGCTACAACGAACTGGCGATGAACTATTCGGATGAAACCGCAGACGAGATGGCAGCACTGCAAGACCAGATCGATGCGGAAAACCTGTGGGATCTCGACAGCCAGATCGACGTGTCGATGGAAGCATTGCGCTGCCCCGCCGACGACGCAGACGTGACGACCCTTTCGGGCGGTGAAGCCCGCCGCGTTGCTTTGTGCAAACTGCTGCTTGAAGCGCCAGAAATGCTGCTGCTCGATGAACCGACCAACCACTTGGACGCGGAGACCATCGCCTGGCTGCAACAGCACCTGATCGACTACAAAGGCACGATCCTCATCGTTACCCACGACCGTTACTTCCTGGATAACATCACCAGCTGGATTCTCGAATTGGACCGCGGCAATGGCATCCCCTACGAGGGTAACTATTCCAACTGGATCGACCAGAAAGCCAAACGGCTTGAGCAGGAAGCCCGCGAAGACAAGTCCAAGCAAAAGACATTGTCGCGCGAACTTGAATGGATGCGTCAGGGGGCCAAGGCCCGTCAGGCGAAATCCAAAGCGCGGATCAAGTCCTATAACGAAATGGCCGACAGTTCAGAGCGCGAACGCTTGACCCGTGCCCAGATCGTTATTCCCAACGGTCCCCGCTTGGGCAGCAAAGTGCTCGAGGTCGAAGGCCTGTCCAAAGCAATGGGCGACAAGCTCTTGATCGAAAACCTTGAATTCTCGTTGCCACCCGGTGGTATCGTCGGCGTCATCGGCCCCAACGGTGCCGGTAAATCGACCTTGTTCAAGATGATCACCGGCAACGAACAACCCGACAACGGTACCATTACCTTGGGCAATACGGTTGATCTGTCCTATGTCGACCAGTCGCGTGACGACCTGAACCCTGACGACAACGTCTGGCAGGCGATTTCGGGCGGTGCCGAGATCATCAAACTGGGTGACGCCGAAGTGAACTCCCGCGCCTATTGCGGCGCGTTCAACTTCAAGGGTGGCGATCAGCAGAAGAAAGTCGGGTTGCTGTCAGGTGGTGAACGCAACCGCGTCCACATGGCGCGCTTGTTGAAAGAAGGCGGCAACGTGCTGCTGCTCGATGAACCGACCAACGATCTCGACGTTGAAACCTTGCGCGCCCTCGAAGACGCGCTGGTGGATTTCGCCGGTTGCGCCGTGGTCATCTCGCACGACCGTTTCTTCCTTGACCGGATTTGTACGCATATCCTGGCCTTTGAGGGCAACGCGCATGTCGAATGGTTCGAAGGCGGGTTCTCGGATTATGAAGAAGACAAGCAGCGCCGCCTTGGTGCCGATGCTTTGGAACCCAAGCGCCTGAAGCACAAGAAGTTCTCGCGCTAAACAAACGCGACGGAATGACGGAAAACGGGGACATCAAATGGTGCCCCCGTTTTTCATTTCGGTTCAGATTTCAAACGAAAACAAACTGTCGCCGTCATCGGCTGCCGCTTGCTCTCTCGGGGCATTTTGCCCGACATACTCGCGGACCTTGCCGCAGGCCGATCGCGCGGTCCAAAGCCGCTGATTGGTCAGCGATTTCACGGCCACATCCTCGGCAAGATCGCCACCGGCATCTGATGGCTGTCTGCTTTGGGTCAGGTTTTGTTGAACAAGGCGTTGAACACCTAGCGGATCAATCCGGCTGCGGGCAAATATGGCAGCCACCATAACACCATTACCTGCATAGCCCAGAATGCAGCGTTGATCTTGCAGCGCCTCGACCGACGCCTCGGCGACGCGCACCATCTGACGACAAAATTCGGCCGGTGTCAGCGTGTCAAATATATTGCGGACCTGAGGCAGTTTGATCGCGATCAGGTTCATCGCATAGCACCCTTCGGGCAACCGCAGCAGCCGGTTCTCAAACCCGTTCAGATCATGGACATCCGGAACCCCCAGATCAAAACTTTCCTCTGGCCTGATCTTCATCAAATCGGTCAGTTCTGCCAGTGAATGATGCGCAACCCGTTCGCGCCGCAGGCTGTCGTTCAGCAAGCCCGCGGTGTTGATACGGGCCCCCAGTTCGACACCATTCAGCGGTTTATAGATGAAATCGGTCGCACCGGCCTCAAAGGCCCGGTTCATCAAATCAGCTGTCGTGCTCGCTGTAATCATCAGGATCGGCGTCTGCCGGTGTTTTTGCAGACTGCGCAATTTGGCGCACAGCGCGATCCCGTCAATGCCCGGCAACATGATATCCAGCAAGAAACAGTCAAAATCAGTCTCACTGTCGTCTAACAAGGCAAGCGCTTGTTCCGCATGCACCGCGCAGACCAGATCAAACCCATGTCGGGCGGTCAGGCAATTGCTCAACATTTCGAGGATTGTTGGGTCGTCATCTACGGCTAGAATTTTCATACTATCTCTTGCTCAATTTACAGGGCCAGGACCCACACACCAATTAACGAAACCCATCTTGGCAAGAATATCTGGCATTTTTGTGGTGCCGCACCGCGTCATAACGCCAAATACTCGCAATGGTAGAAGTCAATAAAGCAGGGGGGTTACGCGAAATCGCCCCTTGGAATATGGCCAGAATGTGCACATATCGGCGGCATTTCGCTATGATTATCCCGCCAAAGTCGACCCCCTTGCGCGAATCTCTCGCCTCTGGCATACGGTCGGTGCAAACGTTATTCTTTTTCGACCCACTGTCTCCTTATACGGCGTTCAGACTTCGATCCAGACCGACAACGCCAAGCCATCGCACGATGCGGATGGTACACTAGAGGAGACTACGGATATGGCCACTGGCACCGTAAAATGGTTCAACACAACAAAAGGCTTCGGCTTTATCGCACCCGATGGCGGCAGCAAAGATGTATTCGTACACATCTCCGCTGTTGAGCGCGCAGGCCTGACCGGTCTGGCCGACAACCAGAAAGTGACATTCGACATTGAAGCTGGCCGTGACGGTCGCGAATCTGCGTCGAACATCGCACTGGCGTAAGCCAAGCTAGGCCCCGGCCTACACAAAGAATTGACCGGCTGATCCATATGGGACAGCCGGTTTTTTTATGGCCTCAGGGTTGCTTTAAACCAATCAACCAGCAAAATAGACATAACAGAAGCTAATTAGGAACATCACATGCGCCGCCGTTCTTTTATTGCAGGCTCTTTGGCTGCTCTCGCATTTCCCCAAGCCCTTTTCGCCCAAAACGCTGCCTATGATCCGACCCCGCAATTGGTCTCCATCAAGAGCCAGTACAGCGTTGGTCAGATGCTCATACTCCCGCGGAGCCACTATTTGTATCTGGTTACCGAACCCGGCAAGGCAATGCGCTATGGCGTGGGCGTCGGCAAGGCAGGCTTGGAATTCACCGGTAGCGCAACGATTTCCGTGAAGAAAGAGTGGCCTACCTGGCGCCCTACGGACGAAATGATCGAACGCGATCCCAAGGCCTATGCGCGTTTCGTCGGCAACACAGAAGCCCAGCCGGGTGGTCCGGATAACCCTCTGGGCGCGCGCGCCTTGTATCTTTTCCAGAATGGCAAAGACACGTATTTCCGCATCCACGGCACCACACAGCCCAGCAGCATCGGGCGGTCTGTGTCAAACGGGTGCATCCGCATGATCAACGAACACGTCAAAGACCTGTACGAACGGGTGCCGATCGGCACGACTGTAACCGTTCTCTGATTCTGGATAGTTAATGCAATCACGAAAAAAGGGCCGGTGTTTCCACCGGCCCTTTTTCTATTCTCAACGCATGTTCGAACTTAGTTCAACGCTTTGTCCGTGATCGCATGTGTCCATGCGCCTGTTGGTGCTGCTGTGATCACCGGATCAGACCCACCTGACAAAAGCGATTCAACTGTGCGCTGATAATCCGCCTCATCCAGCGCGCCGTTGCTGCCTGCTGTGAGCTTGGCGACTTCGCCCATCATACGCTTTTGGTGCTCTTCGGTCTGCGCACCGGAGGAATCATTCTCAAGAACGATTTCGGCCGCTTCATCAGGGTTTGCTTCGGCGTATTTCCAACCCTTCATCGACGCCCGCACAAAGCGCACCATCTTGTCTTCGAACGCAGGGTCAGCCAGCTTGTCTTCCAGAACATACAGCCCGTCTTCCAGCGTCGCGACGCCTTGGTCTTCGTATTTAAAGACGGTCAGATCCTCGGGTGTCAGACCCGCATCAATCACCTGCCAATATTCGTTATAGGTCATGGTCGATACGCAAGCCGCCTGGTTCTGCAACAGCGGGTCAACGTTGAAACCCTGCTTCAGCACCGTCACGCCGCCTTCGCTGCCATCGGTTGCCAGCTCAAGCTTGCTCATCCAGCTGAGGAAAGGGAATTCGTTGCCAAAGAACCAAACGCCAAGGGTCTTGCCCTTAAAGTCGTCTGTGGTTTCAATGCCCGCATCCTTGCGGCAGGTCAGCATCATACCGGAGGATTTGAAAGGCTGGGCGATGTTCACCATCGGCAGACCTTTTTCGCGCGCAGCCAAAGCCGCAGGCATCCATTCAACCGTCACATCGGCACCGCCGCCAGCCAGAACCTGTGTCGGCGCAATGTCAGGGCCGCCGGGTTTGATTGTAACGTTCAGGTCTTCTTCGCCGTAGAACCCTTTGTCCAGCGCGACATAATAGCCCGCGAACTGGGCCTGCGTGACCCATTTCAGCTGCAAGGTCACATCATCGGCCGCATGGGCCATCGTACCCATCAGGCCGACAGCAGCACCGGCGATATAGTTTGTCAGATTTTTCATTTTATAGACTCCCTCTTGGTTGGTTTGGTTTTAATTATCTACGTTGGCTTGGGTGCCAGAACGTCACTGCCCGTTCGATCAATGACATGGCACCATAGAACGCCGATCCTGCAATGGCTGCCACGACAATCTCGGCCCAGACCAGATCAAGCGCAAGCTGTCCCACCGAGGTCGAGATACGAAACCCCATCCCCCTGACAGGAGAGCCGAAAAATTCAGCAACAATCGCGCCAATCAGCGCCAATGTCGTGCCGATTTTAAGCCCATTGAACACGAAAGGCATAGCAGCAGGCAAGCGCAGCTTGAAAAGCGTGGCCCAGTAATTCGCGCCATAGGTCCGCATCAGATCGCGCTGCATGCTGTCTGTGGCCTGCAACCCTTGCACAGTGTTCACCAGCATCGGGAAAAACACCATGACAACCACAACAGCGGCCTTTGACTGCCAGTCGAAACCGAACCACATCACCAGAATCGGGGCCATGCCGATCACAGGTAGCGCCGCCACAAAGTTACCGACAGGCAACAACCCCCGTTGCAGGAATGGGAACCGGTCAATCGCCACCGCGATCACAAACGCAGCCCCACAGCCGATGACATAGCCGGACAGCGCCCCTTTTAGCACGGTCTGCACAAAGTCGACCCAAAGGATGTCCAGCGATGTGGCAAAGCGCACGGCAATGACCGACGGGGCCGGCAGCAACACCTGCGAAATCTCGAACCCGCGCACAACGCCTTCCCAGACGGCGATCAATGTCGCGCCGAAAATCAGCGGTGCCGCCAAGGCCGCGCCACGTGAAGGCCGCAACCGCGAGAGCCGCACATTCACCCAGAACCCGAACGCCCACGCAACGGTGGCAAAGACCAACCAGATCATTGTGCCATCCCCATACGTTTCAAGGTCGCGCGCTGGATCAATCCGATGATCCCGACCAACAACGCAGCCAGTGCCGCAGCCATAATCAGCGCGCTCCAGATCTGGATTGTCTGACCATAGTAACTACCCGCCAGCAGACGCGCACCCAAACCGGCAACCGCCCCGGTGGGAAGCTCCCCCACGATGGCACCGACCAGGGATGCCGCCATTGCAATCTTGAGCGACGTAAAGAAATACGGCATCGACGCAGGCAACCGCAGCCGCCAGAATGTCTGCGCAGCGCTCGCATGCCAGGTCCGCATCTGATCCAACTGCATCTGGTCAGGGCTGCGCAAGCCCTTGACCATGCCAACGACGACCGGAAAGAACGACAGATACATGCTGATCATCGCCTTGGGCAACAGCCCCGAAATCCCGACAGCATTCAGCACGACAATGATCATCGGCGCAATCGCCAGAATGGGGATGGTCTGACTGGCGATCACCCAGGGCATCACCGACATGTCCATCGTGCGGTTAAACACGATGCCCACAGCCAGCAATGTCCCTAAAACAGTGCCCAATCCGAACCCCAGCAATGTCGCACTCAACGTGACCCAAGAATGATAGATCAGCGACCGCTTTGACGTGATGTTCTTTTCAACCGTGGTGCTCCAGATCTCGGCGGCGACCTGATGGGGCGCGGGCAGTTTCGGCTTTTTTTGCGCCCATGTATCTTGGATCAAGGACGTGGTCGTAACCACCTCCCCCGACCGCGTCGCCTTGTCATAGGTCCAATCCGCATTCAGCCAGACGGCCGCCGCGTACCAGATGACCAACAGCAACCCGACAACGGTCAGAACAGGGAAAAAGCTCTGCCTCACAACACGCCCCCCCGCTTCTCTGGCCCAAAAATATCCTCCCCGAAGGGCCGGCTGGCCCTGCACCCGCGCTCAGTCATCTGCATGCCCCGCCCGCAATCCTTCGCGTACACGGTGCGCAATCTCCAGAAACTCCGGCGTTTCGCGAATTTCCAAGGGCCGCTCTTTGGGCAATGTGCTCTCGATCACATCTGTAATCCGGCCCGGTCTGGGGCTCATCACAACGATCTTTGTGCTCAGATACACGGCTTCGGGAATAGAATGCGTCACAAAGGCAATCGTCTTTTCCGTTCGCGCCCATAGCCGCAACAACTGCTCGTTCAGGTGATCGCGCACAATCTCGTCCAGCGCGCCAAAGGGTTCATCCATCAACAAGATATCCGCATCAAACGCCAAAGCCCGCGCAATGCTCGCCCGCTGCTGCATCCCACCGGACAGCTGCCAGGGGAATTTATTTTCAAACCCCGATAGCTCCACAAGCTCCAGCACCCGCGCCACACGCGCCGCCTGATCGGCTTTGGAATAGCCCATGATCTCAAGCGGCAACCGGATGTTCCCGCCAATCGTGCGCCAGGGATAAAGCCCCGCAGCCTGAAACACATAGCCATAGGCCCGCGCCATCCTTGCATCAGCGGCACTCACACCGTTCACCGTCATCGACCCGCCCGTGGGTTGCTCCAAATCCGCCATACACCGCAGAAATGTGGTCTTGCCGCAGCCGGATGGCCCGATAAAGCTGACAAAGTCACCCTTCTCGATATCCAGCGAGACATCCTTTAAAGCATGTACCGGGCCGTCATTGGTCTCGAATGTCAGGGATAGGCTTTTCGCAGAAATTACAGGCGCGGATGTCATAGAACCCGCCCTTTGACTGTCTTATTCTTTGCTCGCATCACGGCTGGCCTCTTTCTTCTTTTTCTTTGACGCGGCAGAAAACCTGCCGCGTCCCGCTCCGGGGTCTCTGGCTTAGATACCGGCAGGAATATTCAACGGATCGCGCTTGATCATCTTGGGCGCAGTAAGCTCTTTCCACTTGCTAAGTGCAACATTAGCAGAAGGGAAAGCAGGGCGCGGAACAAACCGGCCACGTCCGGGGTTTGGTTGCGAATTCTGCCCCCAGGCCCAGATCACCTCGCCCCGGCTCAACGTATAGCGGCTTTGCGCGGTGACGTTGAAACCCTCGAATACGTTGTAATCCAGAACAGAATGGTGGTTCGCCGGCGAAATCGTCTTGCTGATCTTGGGATCCCAAACCACGATATCGGCATCGGCTCCCTCAACAATCGCCCCCTTGCGCGGATAAATGTTCAGGATCTTTGCCACATTGGTCGACGTCGCGGCGACAAATTCGTTCGGCGTCAAACGCCCCGTTTCAACCCCTTCGGTCCACAAAACCGCAAGACGCTCCTCCAGGCCGTTCGACCCGTTTGGAATGATCCGGAAATCATCCTTGCCCGCTCGCTTTTGCGCTGTTGAAAATGCGGCATGGTCCGTTGCGACAACCTGCAAGGATCCAGATTGCAAACCGGCCCACAGACTGTCCTGATGGTCCTTTGACCGGAAGGGCGGCGACATCACCCGCCGCGCCGCATGGTCCCAATCCTTGTTGAAATATTCCGATTCATCCAGCGTCAGAAACTGGATCAACGGCTCCCCGTAAACCCGCATTCCTTTCTGCCGCGCGCGCCGGATCGCCTCGTGGGTCTGCTCGCAAGACACATGCACGATATACAGCGGAACACCGGCAGTATCCGCGATGGTAATCGCACGATTTGCCGCCTCGCCCTCCAACTCCGGAGGCCGGGAATAGGCATGACCCTCAGGCCCCGTGATGCCCTGGTCGAAATATTTTTGCTGCAACTCGGCAACCAAATCACCGTTTTCAGCATGCACCATCGGAAGCGCCCCCAACTCGGCACAGCGCTTGAACGACGCAAACATCTCGTCATCCTCGATCATCAACGCGCCCTTATAGGCCATGAAATGCTTGAACGAATTGACGCCCATATCCACGGCGTCTTTCATCTCGTTGAAAACATTCTCGTTCCAACCGGTGATCGCCATGTGATACCCGACGTCAGAACAAATCTGCGGTGCCGACTTGCGATGCCACTCGTTGATCGCATTCTTGATGGACCCGTCTTCCCCGGGCAGACAGAAGTCCACAATCATCGTGGTCCCACCGACAGCCGCAGCCCAAGTCCCGCTCTCGAATGTCTCGGCAGCAGTGGTGCCCATGAAAGGCATCTCCAGATGGGTGTGCGGATCAATACCGCCGGGAATGACATAGGCCCCCTCGGCGTCGATATATTCATCCCCGACCAGATCCTCGCCGATACGCTTGATGATCTCGCCCTCGATCAGCACATCCGCCTTCCACGTGCGATCCGCCGTGCACACCATGCCGCCCTTGATTACCTTACTCATCTCAAAACTCCCGTCCCATATCATATTCCAAATGGTTCAAATCCCGGGGGTGTGGGGGCTGGCCCCCATGCACGCCCCGGCGACACGTCAAACCGACCCGAAGCACCCCAATGCCGGACCATGTACCCCAATGTCCAACGGTCCAAAATCGCTCTCCACACAAAGCGAGAAATATCCCGCCCGGGGCATATAAACGACCCGATACGTCCCATCCCCCCGAGAGACCGACCAACAGGTCTGCATAAGCCCCCCGCTGAAATTCACCGTGATTTCACGAGGCGGTCGCAATGTTTCCCGAAACGCTTCCGCCGTGCGCCGGACTACCTGATCACGACTTTGCAGCGCCTCATCCAATTCGGCCTGGATCATACCCGTAATACGTTCGCCAATCGAAAGATCCCGCTCCAGCATCACATGCAGCCACGGAATTTTCGAAAATTCCGGCCCGTTTTCTTTGTAAGAAAACGATCCCGCATCACCCGATGATCTCCGCTGTCTCCAAGACCGCATGCAGCAAAACATCCGCCCCTGCCTTTGCCCAATCCTTGGTGATCTCTTCTGCCTCGTTATGGCTCAGGCCACCCACGCAAGGGCACATCACCATCGCAGTGGGGGCGACCCGGTTGATCCAGCAGGCATCATGCCCCGCACCCGAAATCAGGTCCATATGGCTATAGCCCAACCGCTCTGCGGCCGACCGTATCGCCGTCACACATGTTTCATCAAAGGTGACGGGGTCAAATCCGCCGACCTTTTCAAACGCAACGTCCAGCCCCATATCATCTGCGATCTTCTGGCCTTTGATCCGCAGCTGTGCTTCCATTTCCTCGATCACCAGCAGGTCGGGTGATCTGAAATCAACGGTAAACACGACCTTCCCCGGGATAACGTTTCGCGAATTGGGATAGACGTCTATATGCCCCGCGGCCCCAACAGCGTGGGGCGCATGTGCCCATGCGATCTCGTCCACGGCTTCCAAAATACGCGCCATCCCCAGTCCTGCATTCTTGCGCAGCGGCATCGGGGTCGACCCGGTATGCGCATCTTTGCCCGTCACAGTGACCTGGGTCCACGACAGCCCCTGACCGTGGGTCACAACGCCGATGTCCTTGCCTTCCGCCTCAAGAATTGGGCCCTGCTCGATATGCAGCTCAAAGAATGCGTGCATTTTGCGTGTGCCGACTTCCTCTTCGCCGCGCCATCCGATCCGCTTCAACTCATCCCCGAACGCCAGACCTTTCGCATCGGTTTTGGCATAGGCCCAGTCCTGGGTGTGAATGCCCGCAAAGACCCCCGAAGACAGCATTGCAGGCGCATAGCGCGTGCCTTCCTCATTCGTCCAGTTGGTCACCACGACGGGATGTTTGGTCTTGATCCCCAGATCATTCATGGTGCGCAGAATTTCCAACCCGCCAAGCACGCCAAGGACACCGTCATATTTGCCGCCCGTCGGCTGCGTATCCAGATGCGACCCCACATAGACGGGCAAGGCATCCGGATCGGTGCCGTCGCGCTGCGCGAACATATTGCCCATCTGGTCAAGCCCCATGGTGCAGCCCGCATCCTCACACCATTTCTGGAACAGGGCGCGGCCTTCGGCATCCTCGTCGGTGAGCGTCTGGCGGTTATTGCCGCCCGCCACACCGGGGCCGATCTGGGCCATCTCCATCAGACTGTCCCACAAGCGGTCAGGGTTGATCTTCAGGTTTTCACCGGGCGCGGCCATAGGGGGCTCCTTCATTCAATTCGGCTTTTGCATCTCGCAGAAATTTTACCATTTGGTAAATCCACGATTGCGGCTAGTCTTGTATCTGTCAAGAAATGCTTTCAATAGAATCTACCTATGCGACCCTGCATGATGATTTTTCAGGCACAGATGCAGAAAGGGGTCCACCTTGCCCGACGGTGTCCAAAAAAAACCAAGCCGGATCCAGATGCGCAACCGCCGTGTTATCCTTGATGCAGCGCTAAATGTTTTTTCCCAGCACGGATATCGGGGGGCTACCCTTGATCAAATCGCCACCGAGGCCGGATTAAGCAAACCCAACATACTTTATTATTTTCAAGGCAAGGAAGACATCCACCTGACCCTGCTAAGCCAATTGATGGAGACATGGCTGGACCCGTTGGTCGAGCTGGACCCCGAGGGTGATCCCAAGACTGAAATCCTGGATTACGTCCAGCGCAAGCTTGATATGGCGCGTGATCTACCCCGTGAAAGCCGCCTATTTGCCGGAGAGATCTTGCAAGGTGCGCCGCGCATGGGGCCGCATCTGGAAAGTGATCTGAAACCCTTGTTCGATGAAAAATGCGCCGTTATCGCAGGGTGGATCAAGGCCGGCAAAATTGCGCCCCTCAATCCGCAGCATTTGATCTTTTCCATCTGGGCGACAACGCAGCATTACGCGGATTTCGAAACCCAGGTGACGGTCCTGCTGGGCGAAAACACAGACCCCCACGAAGCCGCCTCCCAACATTTGCGGGCGCTGTTCGGGACGATGCTTTCCGTCAAGGGTTGATTAACCGACTTGGCAAATAACAGATGATTTTGAGGGCTGATTAAGACAGGCTGACAGTCAGTTAACTGCGTGGTGGCGGGCTTCTTAAACTTTGTTTTATCGGAGTATCAAAATGGCATCTATCTCTCTCGTGAGCACTTTACTGCCCGCCCAGCACCATGCAACACCACCTCAAAGCGCTGTGAGTGCGGCCAACCCGACTGCTGGCATCGCGCCGGTTGCGACGGCCTCCTCAAACGGGAACAGCGGCTCATCCACGGATGGCGATTCCGGGGCTGGCGGCGGGTCGTCCGGCGATCCTCGGGCATGGTTCGGGTCCAAAGGCCGGGCGCTGTCCGGCGCATCCGCACAATCTGTGGTCAATGCGAAAACAGAGGCCGGAAAACGATCAAGCATCGAAACGGAGCCCCCTTCGGTGCCGGAGGAAAGAGCGAGCTCCGCCTGGTCAGAAATGCTTGATAAGGCGAATGCGCCCACGGACGCGCAGGCAGACGCAGACAATGGGCTGCGCAAAGCCGAAGGCCCGCTGCCTATCCCGACCGCAGATATTCTGCTGAAGTTCAAGAAAAGCGGGCCTTACTAGGGTCGATTATTCAGCCGCAGTCGCAGCAGGATTGTTCGGGTGCGTTGTCCAATTGGCATAATCCGCTTCAACAACCTTGCCGGTACGCGGGTCAGTTGTGCCGGGGGTCATTGCTTCCATTGTGATGCAATTTTCGACGGGGCACACATTGACGCACAGGTTGCAGGCAACGCATTCCTCGTCGATCACCGAAAACGTGCGGTCCTCGCTCATTGCGATTGCCTGGTGCGACGTGTCCTCGCAGGCAGCAAAACAACGACCACAGGAAATGCACAGGTCTTCGTTGATCTTGGCCTTGGCGATGTAGTTCAGGTTAAGCTGGTTCCAGTCGGTCACGTTCGGAACCGCCTTGCGCACCAGTTGATCGACCGATGTCATGCCTTTGCCGTCCATGTATTCGGACAAGCCGCTGATCATTTCCTCAACGATCTTGAACCCATAGGTCATGGCCGCCGTACAGACCTGCACGTTTCCAGCGCCAAGCGCCATGAATTCGGCCGCGTCACGCCACGTTGTCACACCGCCAATCCCGCTGATCGGGATTTGCGACAGCCCAGGGTCGCGCGCGATCTCGGCCACCATATTCAAGGCAATCGGCTTGACCGCAGGTCCACAATACCCGCCATGCGCCCCTTTGCCGTCAATTGTGGGTTCCGGAGCGAACAGGTCCAGATCAACCGATGTGATCGAATTGATCGTGTTGATCAGACTAACCGCATCGGCACCCCCGCGCTGTGCTGCCTCGGCGGGTTTGCGAATGTCGGCAATGTTCGGCGTCAGCTTGACGATCACCGGCATCCGTGTGCTGGCCTTGACCCAACGTGTGACCATTTCAATGTATTCGGGCACCTGGCCCACGGCCGCGCCCATACCGCGTTCCGACATCCCGTGCGGGCAGCCAAAGTTCAGTTCGACCCCGTCAGCGCCGGTTTCTTCGACCAAGGGCAGGATGAATTTCCACGGCTCTTCCTCGCAAGGCACCATCAGCGAAACGACCATGGCGCGGTCCGGATAGTCACGCTTGACCGATTTAATCTCTTGCAGGTTCAAGGCCAAAGGACGGTCGGTGATCAATTCGATGTTGTTCAGTCCCAGCAACCGACGATCAGCCCCGTAGATCGCGCCGTAGCGCGGGCCGTTGACGTTGACCACCGGCGGGTCGATACCCAGCGTTTTCCAGACCACACCGCCCCAGCCGGCCTCAAAGGCGCGGCGCACGTTGTATTCCTTGTCGGTTGGCGGCGCAGAGGCCAGCCAGAAAGGGTTTGGGCTTTTGATGCCCACGAATTCGCTTCTTAGATCCGCCATCTGCGTTCTCCCGTCGGGTGGTTTAGCCCACCAATGTCATGTGAATATCCATCGCCGCATCGCGCCCTTCGGCAACGGCAGTCACGGTCAGATCATCGCCACCGCTGGCGCAATCGCCCCCGGCCCAGATGCCATCAACGCTGGTGCGCCCTGTGCCATCCACCTTGATCTTGCGCCCTTCCAGTGCGGGCAGCGCGTCACCTTGCAGCGTCTGGCCGATGGCCTTGAACACCTGATCCGCAGCAAGGCGCAGCATCTGGCCAGTGCCTTTCATATCGGCATCGACATATTCGAATTCGATCTCGCGCACCGCGCCATTGCCATGAACCGCGACAGGCACCGCATGGTTCACAATGCGCACCCCTTTTGAGGCCGCCAGATCTTGTTCGAACACACTTGCATTCATCCGGTCGCGACCGCGACGGTAAACCAGCGTGACATTTAACGCGCCAAGCAGCTTGGCCTGAACAGCCGCATCAATCGCGGTCATGCCGCCACCGATCACAACCACATCACGCCCGATCGGCACCTGCGCCACATCACCGGCCTGACGCAGGTCTGCGATGAAATCGACGGCATCCAAGACGCCGGTCTTATCCTCGCCATCCGCACCCAAGGCGTTCACCCCGCCCAGACCCATGCCAAGGAACACGGCATCATAATCCGCCTTCAGCCCCTCAAGGGTAATGTCGGCACCCAAGGCTGATCCCGTCTGCAACGTAATCCCGCCGATTTGCATCAGCCAGTCGACTTCGGCCTGTGCGAAACCGTTGGTCGTCTTATAGGTTGCAATGCCATATTCGTTCAGCCCGCCGGGTTTGGGGCGTGCATCATGCACAACCACTTCATGCCCCATCATCGCCAGACGGTGCGCACAAGACAGCCCGGCCGGACCGGCCCCAACTACCGCAACACGCTTGCCCGTCGGGGTCGCTCGCTCAAAGGGATGTTTGCCTTGCTGTTGCAGATGATCGGTGGCGAAGCGCTGAAGCTCTCCGATTTTCACCGGCTTACCTTCGGCGGCCTCGCGAACGCAGGCCTGTTCGCACAGCTGTTCGGTCGGACAAACGCGAGCACACATGCCGCCCATGATGTTCTGGCTAAGAATGGTTTTCGCAGCAGCATCCGGTGTGCCCGTTGCGATCTGCCGGATAAACAACGGAATATCGATGTCTGTCGGACAGGCCGTGATGCAGGGGGCATCATGGCAGAAATAACACCGATCCGCGGCGACCAGGGCCTCGTGGGGGTCAAGGGGGGGATGAAGATCGGAAAACTGATCGGCATAGGCCGAAGCCTCGAGCCGCCCTGCCGTGATACCCGGCTCAAACATTTTCTGCGACATTGATAAAACCTCTGCTGTCACCTGCTGTTGTTCCAACGGTGCAACGGAATGATTTTTTTATCAACTGGTAAAATTATTTCAAAGTTATGAAATATCGTGCGCAACTGCCCGCCGATCAGGCGTTCCGACATAAAAACTCTTGATTTTGAAAAGGCGGCTGCCAATATTTCTGGTGCGACGCGAAAGACTTTCGACCTCTTCGGCTTTGGCCACGGTGCGATCAAGTTCTGACCGAGCCACGCTGCCGCATAATGCGGGCAGCCCAAAGACAGGAGAAACGGAGCATGGCAACTGGCACCGTAAAATGGTTCAATACCACAAAAGGTTATGGCTTTATCGCGCCTGATGGCGGCGGCAAGGACATCTTTGTTCACATCTCGGCGGTTGAACGCGCAGGCCTAACAGGTCTGGCAGACAACCAAAAGGTGACCTTTGACATCGAAGCAGGTCGTGACGGGCGCGAAAGCGCTGGCAACATCGCCCTCGCCTAAATCTGGCAAACCAGTTTCAAGATAAATGCGGGCATCTAGGTGCCCGTTTTTTATTGTGCTTTGATATCTTCGATCAGGTCCAAGACCTTTGGCCCCATCGCCATCACGATTCTAGCCACGCCTTCCTTGTTCGGATGCACCCCGTCTGGCTGGAAAAACGACTGCGCCTGGGAAAGCTCGGGCAGCTTTCCATCCACCGCCAATCCGGCGAAAAAGCTCGATAAAAATTCCGCCTCGTATTGTTCAGCCAGTTCGGGATAGAGCGCATCGAATGATGATTTATAGTCAGGCCCGTAATTGCCCGGCGCGGTCATCCCGACAAGCAACACCTCGACGTCAGCGGCTTGTGCGGCGTTGAGAATACCGTCGATATTGGCGCGGCTTACCGCAGGGTCCAGCCCGCGCAGCAGGTCATTCCCGCCAAGCGCCACGATCATCCCGTCGACATCCGGCGTCAGCGTCCAACCGACACGGCTAAGCCCGCCCGCCGTCGTATCGCCTGACACACCCGCATTAATCAGCGTGACCTCAGCACCGTTCTGATCAAGCCAAGTTTGCAGTTGTGGCACCAAACCGTCCTCGGCAGGCAGACCGTACCCCTGCGTCAGACTGTCACCCAATGCCGCTATTACAACAGGCTCCGCCGCGACGGGCCCTGCAAAAACCAGAACAATGCCAGCTAAAACCTTGTGCATCATTGCGAAACCTCCATATCCAACAGGAACTACCAACAAAAAGGCAGCCCAATGACCGACCCGGTGTTCCAACTTCAAGATGCGTCCCTGAAACTGAATGGCAATGCCGGACAAGTAGATATCCTACATGGGATCACTTTGAACGTTGCACAAGGCGACACGGTCGCGCTTACCGGTCCCTCCGGTTCAGGCAAGTCATCGCTGCTGATGGTCATGGGCGGGCTGGAAAAAGCCACAGGCGGCACAGTGTGCGCCTTGGGCCAGGACCTGACCGCAATGAGCGAGGACGGTCTAGCCAAGTTCCGGCGCGGGCGTATGGGGATCGTGTTTCAGTCGTTCCATCTGATCCCCACCATGACCGCGCTGGAAAATGTCGCCACCCCGCTGGAGTTGAACGGCGTCGCCGATGCATTCGATCGGGCCGAGGCCGAATTGATCGCTGTCGGGCTGGGGCACCGACTGAACCACTATCCTGCGCAGATGTCAGGCGGTGAACAGCAGCGTGTCGCCCTTGCCCGCGCCTCTGCCCCGCGCCCTGCGATTTTGCTGGCCGATGAACCGACCGGCAATCTGGACAGCACCAACGGTGCCGCAATCATGGATCTACTGTTTGATCTGCGCGGAAAACACGGGGCGACCCTTGTGCTTGTCACCCACTCTGACGAACTGGCCGCCCGCTGTGACCGTGTCGTGACCCTGACCGACGGGCGCATCGTATGAGCCTTTCTCTTGCGACCCGCTTTGCCCGTCGTGAAATGCGTGGGGGGCTGCGGGGGTTTCGTCTTTTTCTGGCCTGCCTTGCCCTTGGTGTGGCGGCGATTGCTGCCGTTGGGTCCGTGCGATCCGCGATCGAAGGCGGCTTGCAGCGCGAAGGTGCCGCGTTGCTTGGCGGCACAGCCGAGCTTGATTTTACCTACCGGTTTGCCACCGCGGACGAACGCGCATGGATTGATGCCCAAGCGACCAAGGTGTCAGAGATTGTTGAATTCCGGTCGATGGCAGTCGTTGGCGATGGCAGCGCCGCAGACCGCGCGCTGACCCAGATCAAGGGGGTGGATAACCTTTACCCCCTCGTCGGTACCGTGCTGCTGGAACCTGACATGCCCCTGGAACAGGCACTTGCCGACAGTGATGGCATGTCCGGCGCGGTGATGGAACGCGCATTGTCGGACCGGCTGGGCCTGTCCCCCGGTGACGTGTTCAAACTTGGCACCAAGGAATTTCGCCTGACCGCCCTGATCTGGCGCGAACCCGACAGCGCTGCCAGCGGCTTTGCCCTTGGGCCACGCACCTTGCTGCGCACTGACAGTCTGGACAACGCGGGCCTGCTGTCTGCCGGCACGTTGTTCAATTCAAAATACCGGATGCTTTTGCCAGCCGAGACCGAACTCGACCAGTTGAAAAACGCCGCGCAATCGCGGTTTGAAAACAGCGGCATGCGCTGGACCGACGCCCGCAACGGTGCCCCCGGCGTGTCGCGTTTTGTCGAACGTCTGACGGCGTTTCTGGTGCTGGTGGGTTTGTCGGGCCTTGCCGTAGGGGGCGTGGGCGTATCGGCGGCCGTGCGGTCCTATCTGAACGGCAAGACCGAAGTCATCGCGACCCTGCGTGCCCTTGGTGCGGACCGCGCCACCATCTTCCAGACCTATTTTATCCAGATCGGGCTGCTGTCTTTGCTTGGCGTTGCGATTGGTGTGATCCTTGGGGCCATCGCGCCGCTGGTTTTTGCGCCGCTTATTTCGGCCCGCCTGCCTATTCCCGCAGCCTTTTCCATCTATCCCGGCCCTCTGATCGAGGCGGGCATTTACGGGCTGCTGACCGCCTTTGCCTTTACCCTCTGGCCGTTGGCCCGCAGTGAAAACATCCGCGCCGCGACGCTGTTCCGCGATGCTTGGGACGGAGCCGCCCGTTTTCCGGCACCGCGCTATATCGCCGTCATCGCGCTGACCGTTGCGCTGCTGATCACATTGGCGGGGTGGTTCAACGGCAGCTGGATGCTGACCCTGTGGACGCTGGGCGGCATCGCTGGCGCGCTGTTGATCCTGACCCTCGCCGCCTTGATCGTGCGTTTTCTGGCGCAGCGCGCCGCGCATCTGGCACGCGGGTATCCGCAGGTCCGTTGGGCGCTCACCGCCATTGGCGGCAATGGCGAAGGGGCCAGCGCTGTGGTTTTGTCACTTGGGCTTGGTCTGTCGGTTCTGGCCGCAGTCGGACAGATTGATGGCAATTTAAGGCAGGCCATCTCGGGCAATCTGCCGGAAATCGCGCCTTCCTATTTCTTTGTCGATATCCAGAAAGACCAGATCGACGGTTACACCAAGCGGTTGACCGATGACCCCGCTGTCAGCCGCATCGATAGCGCGCCGATGCTGCGCGGCGTGGTGACCCAGATTAACGGTCGCCCGGCCAAGGATGTGGCAGGCGACCATTGGGTCGTGCGCGGTGATCGTGGTGTGACCTATGCCGCCGAACCGGGCAAAGAGGCAAACATCACCGCCGGTGAATGGTGGGCAGCAGATTACACAGGCCCGCCCCTGATCAGCTTTGCCGCCGAAGAGGCCGAGGAAATCGGTCTGAGCCTTGGCGATACCCTGACCATCAACGTGCTAGGGCGCGACGTCACCGGCACGATCGCCAGCTTTCAAGAGGTGGATTTTTCCACCGCTGGCATCGGGTTTATCCTGACCATGAACCCCTCGGCACTCGAAGGTGCACCGCATACCTTTATCTCGACTGTCTATGCCGAACCCGAGGCCGAAGCCGCGATCCTGCGCGATATCGCGACAGCTTATCCCAACATCACAGCCATTCGGGTGCGCGATGCCATTGATCGCGTGGCCGCCGTGCTGGCAGGGTTGGCCGCCGCCACATCATACGGCGCAGCGGCGACCCTGTTGACGGGGTTTCTGGTGCTGATCGGTGCTGCGGCGGCGGGTGCCGATGCACGCCGTTACGAGGCCGCATTGCTGAAAACGCTCGGCGCATCCCGCCGCGCCATCGCAACCAGCTTCCTGCTGCGTGCAGCGCTTTTGGGCCTGTTCGCCGGGGCAGTGGCCCTGCTTGCTGGCATCTTGGGGGGCTGGGCCGTCAGCCGCTTTGTGATGGAAACAGACTTTAGCGTTGTGTGGTCCTCGGCGATACTGATCATCATCGGGGGCGCATTGGCATCTGTCCTGGCATCGCTCGGGTTTGCCGTCAAAGCATTGAATGCCCGTCCGGCACAGGTGCTGCGCGCACGGGAATAATACCCGCGTTAGAGCCTTTGAATGGAACCGCCTGAAAAAGCTATCCGCGTGCCTTAGCGAATAGCAAAGCGCCTGCGCACGGGGGTCACCCACGCGCAGGCTCGCATTTATTCTGCCGCTTCTGCGTAATCCGACAACGGCGGGCAGGTGCAGATCAGGTTGCGGTCGCCATGCACATTGTCCACGCGGTTAACCGGCGGCCAGTATTTATCGACGCGGAACGCACCGGGGGGAAAACACCCTTGCTCGCGCGTGTAGGGCCGGTCCCAATCGCCCACCAGATCCTCGACCGTGTGCGGCGCATTTTTCAGCGCGTTATTCTCACGCGGCATATCACCGTTTTCAATCGCACGGATTTCCTCGCGGATCGCCAGCATCGCATCGCAGAAACGGTCCAGCTCGGCTTTGGTCTCGGATTCCGTCGGCTCCACCATCAGCGTGCCCGCCACAGGGAAGCTCATCGTCGGGGCGTGGAAACCCGCATCAATCAGGCGCTTGGCGACGTCATCGACCGTAACGCCTGCACTTTCCTCAAACGGACGCACGTCAAAGATACATTCATGCGCGACGCGCCCCGTCGGCCCTTTGTACAGCACGTCATAGGCCCCTTCGAGCCGCTTGGCGATGTAGTTGGCGTTCAAAATAGCAACCCGCGTCGCCTGTGTCAGCCCGTCGCCGCCCATCATCAGGCAGTACGACCATGAAATCGGCAACAAGGATGGCGACCCGTAAGGTGCCGCAGAAACCGCCCCCTCACCGCCATTCGGATGGCCGGGGATATAGGGGATCAGATGCGATTTGACACCAATCGGGCCCATGCCGGGGCCACCGCCGCCATGGGGAATGCAGAACGTCTTGTGCAGGTTCAGGTGGCTGACATCGCCGCCCACATCACCGGGCCGGGCAAGCCCGACCATCGCGTTCATATTGGCCCCGTCGATATAGACCTGACCGCCATGATCATGGGTGATGCGCGTGACTTCGGTTACCGTTTCCTCGAACACCCCGTGGGTCGACGGATAGGTGATCATGCAACCGGCCAGATTTTCGCTATGCTTTTCGGCCTTCTCGCGGAAGTCCTCCAGATCGATATCACCATTGGCGGCGGTTTTGATCACGACGACCTTCCAGCCGACCATATTGGCGCTGGCGGGGTTTGTACCATGGGCCGACATCGGAATCAGACAGATGTTGCGGTGCGCTTCGCCATTGGCGCGGTGATAGGCGGCAATCGCCAGCAGGCCCGCATATTCCCCCTGCGCACCCGAATTGGGCTGCATGGAAATCGCGTCATAGCCGGTGATATCGCACAGCTTGGCCGACAGATCGTCGATCATGTGTTTGTACCCAAGCGCCTGATCTTGCGGCACAAACGGGTGGATCATCGAAAATTCTCGCCAGCTGACAGGCATCATTTCCGCAGCCGAGTTCAGCTTCATTGTGCACGACCCCAGCGGGATCATTGCGCGGTCCAAGGCCAGATCACGGTCGGCAAGGCGGCGCATGTAACGCATCATCTCGGTCTCGGCACGGTTCATGTGGAAAATCGGGTGGGTCAGATACTCGCTCTCGCGCATCATCTTTTCGGGGAACCGGTACTGCGCCTCGAATTTCTCGTCGCTTTTGACGATGCCAAAGGCACGCCAGACCGCTTCGATGGTCGCAGACACACTCCGCTCGTCCAGCGAAATACCAACGCGGGTTTCGCCAACGCGGCGCAGGTTGATGCCTTCGTCCACCGCTGATTTCATCACGGCCGCCTGCAACGGGCCGACGTCAACGGTAATTGTGTCAAAGAACGCCTGCGGATCAACCTTGAACCCGGCTTCCTCCAGCCCGTTCGCCAGCCGCACGGTCTTGCGGTGGATGCGCTGTGCGATGGCTTTCAACCCCTCGGGCCCGTGGAACACCGCATACATCGACGCCATCACGGCCAGCAACGCCTGCGCCGTACATACGTTCGATGTCGCCTTTTCACGGCGGATATGTTGCTCGCGGGTTTGCAGCGACAGGCGGTAGGCGCGGTTGCCATGGGCATCAATCGACACACCCACAATCCGCCCCGGCATCGCCCGCTTATAGGCGTCCTTGCACGCCATATAAGCCGCATGCGGGCCACCGTAGCCTTCGGGCACACCAAACCGCTGGGTTGAACCCACAGCGATATCGGCCCCCATCGCGCCGGGTTCCTTCAGCAAAGTCAGCGCCATCGGGTCAGCGGTCACAATCCCCAACGCACCGGCATCATGCAACGCTGCGATATGCGATGTGAAATCACGCACATGGCCGTAAGTGCCGGGATACTGGAACAACGCCCCAAAGACGGCGCTCGCATCCATCTTGTCGGGGTCCCCGATGATCACTTCGATGTCCAACGGGGCTGCACGGGTCTGGATCACGGCGATATTCTGCGGATGGCAATCGCGGTCCACGAAAAACGCCTTGGCCTTCGACTTCGCAACCCGCATCGCCATGGTCATCGCTTCGGCACAAGCCGTCGCCTCGTCCAGCAAGGACGCATTGGCGATCTCAAGCCCGGTCAAATCACTGATCATGGTCTGAAAGTTCAACAACGCCTCAAGCCGGCCCTGGCTGATCTCGGGCTGATACGGCGTATAGGCCGTGTACCAGGCGGGGTTCTCAAAGATATTGCGCTGGATCGCAGGCGGCGTGACCGTCCCGTGATACCCCTGCCCGATCAGCGAGGTCAGCACCTTGTTCTTGCCCGCCACCACGCGCATGTGCTCCAGCACTTCGCGCTCCGACATGGGCTTGCCAAAATCCAGCGGCTGTTTCTGGCGGATCTTGGCGGGCATTGTATCGTCAATCAACGCCGCAAGGCTTTGCGCCCCCACAGTCTTGAGCATATCCGACATTTCCGCCGGAGACGGCCCGATATGTCTGCGGTTGGCAAAATCATACGGCAAATATTCGGTTGGCTTGAAAACCATGGCGCAACGCCCCTCATTCCAAATGGTTTAAAATCCCCGCCGGAGGCTCCGACGGGGGCAAATCGGTTTACCCGATGAATTTTTGATAGGCGGCTTCATCCATGAATTCGTCCATCTGGCTTGGATCAGACGCTTTCATCTTGAAAAACCACGCCTCGCCCTGCGGGTCGTCATTCACCATCGCCGGGTTGTCGGTCAGGGCACTGTTCACCTCGATGATCTCGCCATCAATCGGGGCCAGAATGTCGGATGCCGCTTTCACGGATTCGATCACAACGACCTCGTCATCCTTGCTCACCACGGTCCCTTCCGAGGGCAGTTCCACAAACACTACATCGCCCAATTGCTCGGCCGCGTGAATGGTGATGCCTACGGTGATTTCGTCGCCTTCAACGCGCAGCCATTCATGTTCTTCGGTAAATTTCATCTTTTCGTCCCTTGTTGATTATCGCTTAAAATTCGCCGCCACAAAGGGCAGCTTGGCCACACGGACAGGCAACCGCTTGCCGCGCACCTCGCCCCACAGCGCGGTGTCCACGCTGGCATATTCATCACCGACATAGCCCATGGCAACAGGCCCGCCCAAAGTCGGTCCGAAACTGCCCGAGGTAACACTGCCCACCAGCCGACCGCCGTCTTCGGCATCATATAGCTGCGTGCCTTCGCGCATCGGCGCGCGGCCCTGCGGGGCCAGCCCGACACGCTTGCGCGCCACACCGCCCTCGAACGCCTTTTGCACCGCGTCGGCCCCCGGATAGCCACCTTCGCGGTCGCCACCCTTACGGCGCACCTTTTGGATCGCCCAGGTCAAGCTCGCCTCGACCGGGTTGGTCTGGGCGTCAATGTCATTGCCATACAGGCACAGGCCCGCCTCAAGCCGCAGGGAATCCCGCGCGCCCAATCCGATCGCCTCGACGCCGTCCAGCGCCAGCAACCGCCGCGCAAGCGTTTCGGCCTCCGCATCAGCCACTGAAATCTCGAACCCGTCTTCGCCGGTATAGCCGGACCGCGATGCCCAGACCTCGATCCCGTCCAGGTTCAAAGTGCCAAAATCCATAAACCGCATATCCGCCGCCGCCGCATCCAGCGACGCAACCGCCGCTGCGGCCGTTGGCCCTTGCACCGCGATCAATGCGCGATCGGTGATCGGTGTCACCGTTACTTCAGGTTCAAGAGCGGCTTTCATCCGCGCGATATCCGCGCCCTTGCAGGCGGCATTGACCACGACAAACAGGTCATCGCCACGCCGTGCGAACATCAGGTCATCCTCGATCCCGCCCGTGTCATTGGTGAACAACCCATAGCGTTGCCGCCCGTCTGCCAGCCCCAGCACATCCATCGGCACCAGCGTTTCAAACGCAGCCGCAACGGCCTCCCAGGACGCACCAGACAGCATCACCTGCCCCATGTGACTGACGTCAAACAGGCCCGCCTGGCTGCGCGTGTGCAGGTGTTCTTTCATCACGCCCATCGGGTATTGCACGGGCATCGAATACCCCGCAAAGGGCACCATTTTACCGCCCAATTCCAAATGCAGTTCGTATAACGGGGTTTGGTGCAGATCGCTCATGGTCACAGGCCTCTTCTTTTCAAATCCAGAAGGCCATCGACCAAACTGGCACTAAGCAGGCCGCAAAAATGCGCCCAACAAAATGCCCCCTCTGTCCTTTCGCCTGAGATCGTTATCCCTTCGGCGGGTGCATGTGGCACCACTCTCCAGAGTTTTTCGGTCACGCAACGGTCCATTTGCCTGAGAGTTTCCGGGGCGGTTGCTCCTTCGGCACCGGGTTTCCCCAGTTCTCCCGTTACGGTGGCTATTGCTATGCCGGAAGATGGCGCAGCGTCAAGTGACGTCACACCGATGGTGACGATTGTTTTTCGCAATGCCTCTTGTTCAGGCAAACCGCCAGCGGCAGTGGACATCGCGACCGCCATCGGCGAAAAAGCTGCCATGACACCTTATTTCTTCGGCTATGGCAGCCTCGTAAACCGCAGCACCCACACCTACCCCGATGCGCGCCCCGCGCAGTTGCAGGGGTGGCGTCGGGTCTGGGTGCGCACCGCAGAACGCGATCTGGTTTTCCTCAGCGTTGAACCGGACCCGCAGACCACTGTCGACGGGTTGATCGCTGCCGTGCCGGGGGCGGATTGGGAGGCCCTGGACGCCCGTGAAACCGGCTATGACCGGATCAACTCCGGCAATGGTGTGCGACACGATATCCTGCCCGCCCCTGACATGGCGCATTACTCCATCGCCCCCGAAAACCAGAAACACGGCGGCGATCACGCGATCCTGCTCAGCTATCTTGATGTGGTGGTTCAGGGGTTTCTGCGCGAATACGGCACCCAAGGCGTCACGCGCTTTTTCGATACCACCCGCGGCTGGGACACGCCGGTGCGAAACGACCGCGCCGCACCGCTCTATCCCCGCCATCAATCCCTGACCGTGCAGGAAAAAGCCCTCGTTGACGACAACCTGTACCGTCTAGCGGCGCAGGTGAAGTAACGACATCAACCGGCCCTCGCGGCCAAACACCTCGGGGCGCGGACCCTTGGGCTGGCCGCCATTCGCGATCATCCGCAGTGCCAGCACCCATGCAAATCCGCCGAACAAGACGCCCGCCGCCGCCTGCCCGATCAATACCCCCGGCGCGCCGAACAGGACGCTGCCCAGCCATACCAGCGGCACCATGCCAACCGTGTTGCGCCCCCAGTTGGTGAAGGTGGAATAATAGGGATGCCCCATATTGTTGAAGGCCGCGTTCGACACGAACAACACCCCGTTAAAGAAAAACGCCAGCGACAGCGGCCCGCAGAACAAAAAGATCAGCGTCATCGTGATGCCATCCGCATCAAACAACGCCGCCAACGGCCCCCGCGTCAAAAACAAAACGACCGAAATCGTGACGATGACAATCGCGGCAAACAGGATACCCGCATTATAGGTCCGCTTGACCCGCCCGATATCCCCTGCACCAAAGTTTTGCCCGATGATCGGCCCCACCGCCCCCGACAACGCGAATATCACCGCAAAAGCCACCGGCATCATGCGGCTGACAATCGCCATACCTGCCACGGCCTCTTCGCCATAAGCCGCCATCGCGCGGGTGACATAGGCCTGCCCCACAGGGGTCGCGACCTGGGTCAAGATCGCCGGCACCGCAATCGCAAGCACCGGAAACAGATCGCGCCACATGCCGCCCAACCTGGGCCGGGCGATCCCGCCATAATGGCGCACGATCGGCATCAGCGCGGTATAGGCAATCACCACCCGTGCCACAAAAGACGCAAGTGCCGCCCCGGTCAGATCAAGGTCAAAGCCAAAGATCAGGATCGGATCAAGGATCGCATTGACGATCCCGCCAGCAATTGTCGCCATCATCGCGCGGCGCGCATCCCCGTGAGCCCGCAAAATGGCGCTGCCCATCATGCCCAACATCAAGAACGGTACCGATGGCACAACAATCTGCAAGAAATGCACGGCCAGATCCGCCGTTTCCCCCTGTGCGCCGACCAGATGCACCAGCCAGTCCAGCGCCAGAAACACCAACACCGCAAACACGATCCCGAAGATCGCGCCATAACACAGCGCATGGGTGGTCCGCTCGCGGGCCAAAGCCATATCATCCTGCCCCAAGGCCCGCGCGACCAAAGCCCCCGCCGCAATCCCCAGACCAATTCCAAAGGACGTGGTGAAAAACAAGATCGCACCGGCATAGCCAACAGCCGCCGCCAGCTCGGCCTTGCCCAACATCGAGATGAAAATCATGTCGACAAAATCGACCAGAAAAACCGCAACCAGTCCGACTGACGCCATCAGCGACATGGTCGCCACATGACCAAAAAGGTTGCCCGACAAAAATTTGGCGCGCCCGTCAGCCATGACACGCGCGCCCTCTATTCATTTTGCCAAATAAACTTTCGCCGAAGGCTCCCGAACTTGCGCCCGGATGCCCCCGCCCGATCATCCGCGCGCCTTCACAACTTGCAAAAGCGGCAGCACCGCGGCCATCTCGGGGCCGCGCGCCTGTCCGGTCAGCGCCAGACGCAGCGGCATGAACAGGGTTTTGCCTTTGCGTCCGGTCTTTTCCTTGACCGCCGTTGTCCAGGTGCTCCATGTCGTCTCGTCGAACGCGCCCTCGGGCAGCATTGCCATGGCCTCGGCGATGAATTCTTTGTCCTCGTCGGCGATCACAGGCTCCGCCCCCTGACTGAACATGTCCCACCAGCCTTTGAGGTCTTGCAGCGTGGTGATGTTTTCACGCGTGACCTGCCAGAACAGTGCCGCCTTGTCGTCGGGCACCCCGATCGCTGCGATGTCCTCAGCGACAGCCTCAAGCGGCAAGGTCTGCAAATAGCGGGCGGTCATCGGGAACAGGTCCTCGACGTCGAACTTGGTCGGGGCTGAGCTGAAGTGGCTGATGTCGAATCCTTCGATCAGTTCTTCCATGGTCGTGCGCAGCTCTACCGGGTCAGACGACCCGATCCGTGCCAGCACACTCAGCAACGCAAAGGGCTGAACACCGCGCGCACGCAGATCGCGCAGGGCCAAAACGCCAAGGCGTTTGGACAGCGCTTCGCCTTGCGGGCCGGTCAGCAGCGAATGGTGCGCAAACTCGGGGACAGCCCCGCCAAGCGCCTGCATGATCTGGATTTGCGTCGCCGTGTTGGTCACGTGATCCGATCCGCGCACCACATTGGTTACGCCCATTTCGGTATCATCGACGACCGACGCCAACGTGTACAAAATCTGCCCGTCAGCACGGATCAGCACAGGGTCGGAAACCGACGCCGCATCAATCGAGATATCGCCAAGAATGCCGTCATTCCATTCGATGCGTTCCTGATCCAGCTTAAAGCGCCAGACACCGGGGCCACGCTCTTCGCGCAGTTTGTTCTTTTCGGCTTCGGTCAGGTTCAGTGCCGCACGGTCGTAGACCGGCGGCTTGCCCATGTTCAGCTGTTTCTTGCGCTTCAGGTCCAGCTCTGTGGGCGTTTCCCAGGCTTCATAGAAACGGCCCATCTCGCGCAGCTTGTCGGCCGCAGCGCGGTATTTGTCCAACCGTTCGGACTGACGCTCAACCCGGTCCCATTTCAGGCCCAGCCATGTCAGGTCTTCTTTCAGCCCTTCGACATATTCTTCCTTGCTGCGGATCGGATCTGTGTCGTCGATGCGCAGGATGAAGGTGCCGCCATTCTTGCGGGCAATCATATAGTTCATCAGCGCCGTGCGCAGGTTGCCGACGTGGATATAACCGGTGGGGGATGGGGCAAAGCGGGTGATGGTCATTGGGTTCTCCTGTTGGCCGCTGGCTTGTCACAGCACGGCCAGATTGTCCAGAAAATGAGGCGGCGTTCAGCTGGGATCGCGCCAGCGGTTCACGATAGGATAGCGCCGGTCCAGCCAGAACGCGCCCTTGGTCAGGCGCGGCCCCGGGGCGGACTGGAACCGTTTATATTCGCTGATATAGATCAGGTGCTCGACCTTCTTGGCCACATCGCGGTCAAAGCCCGCCTTGACGCAGTCGGCGATTGATCCGTCCTGATCCACCAGAATGTCCAGCATCGCGTCCAGATCGGGGTAATCGGGCAGGCTGTCGCTGTCTTTCTGGTCTTCGCGCAGTTCCGCCGTGGGTGGCTTGTCGATGATACGCGGCGTGATGACTTCGCCCGCAGGCCCCATCATCCAGTCGCGGTGATTGTCATTGCGCCAGCGGCAGGTTTCAAACACGCGGGTTTTATACAGGTCCTTGATCGGGTTATACCCGCCCGCCATATCGCCATAGATCGTGGCATAGCCCACGGCGACCTCGGATTTATTGCCCGTGGTCAGCAGCATCTCGCCGAATTTGTTGCTCATCGCCATCAGCAGCAAACCGCGCAGACGCGACTGGATATTTTCCTCTGTCAGGTCGGGCTTTGTGCCCTCGAACAGCGGTGCCAGCGTGTCGGTGATCGCCGCGCGCCCCTGCTTGATCGGCACATAGTCATAGCGACAGCCCAACGCCTCTGCGACGGCCTCGGCATCATCCAGCGACGCCTGCGAGGTGTATTCAGAGGGCAGCATCACACAGCGCACGTTGTCTGCGCCCAGCGCATCCACGGCAATCGCCGCGACAATCGCCGAATCGATCCCGCCCGACAGGCCCAGCAGCACCTTTTTAAAGCCGGTCTTGCGCATGTAATCGCGCAGACCCAGAACCATGACGCGGTAATCTTGCTCGTATTCCGACGGCAGACGTACCTTGGGGCCATCCACAATACGCCAGCCATCAGGCCCCTTTTGCAGATCGACATGTGCGATTTCGCTATCGAATGTCGGCATCTGGAACGCCAGCTTGCCACTTGGGTTCAGGCCAAAGCTGGCCCCGTCGAACACCTGGTCATCCTGACCGCCGACCATGTTCAGGTAAATCAACGGCAGTTCGGTCTCGATCACGCGGGCGACCATATTGTTCAGCCGCGTATCGAACTTGCCGCGATAGTAAGGCGATCCATTGGGCACCAACAAGAATTCAGCCCCGGTTTCCGCCAAGGTTTCAGCTACATCAGGATGCCAGGCATCTTCGCAGATCGGGCTGCCGATGCGGGTATTTCCGACGGAATACGGCCCGCCCAACGGGCCGCTGTCAAAAATGCGGACTTCGTCAAACACCGTCTCGTTCGGCAGATTGTGCTTTAGAACGCGGCTGGCGATTTTACCGTCCTTAAGGATCAGATAGGCGTTATACAGCTCTGCCCCCTCGACCCAGGGTGCGCCGATTGCCAATGCGGGGCCATCGGCACAATCTGCCGCCAGCGCGTCGATATGGGTCATCGCATCCAGCTGGAAGGCGCGCTTCATCACCAGGTCCTGCGCATTATAGCCGGTAATAAACATCTCGGGCAGCGCGACCAGATCGGCACCTGCAGCTTTGCCCTTGGCCCATGCATCGCGGGCAAGGTCGGCATTCCCGGCCAAATCCCCGACGGTCGGGTTCAACTGTCCCAGCGTGATGCGAAAACGCGATGTCATATGGCGATCCTTCGATATTGTCCGCGTTGGATGTAGCAGATCATGCGCCAAGGGAAAGGGTCTTGCCCGTCTCGCAAAAGACGATTGCCCCCTTGGTGCCCATTGCTTAGTCTTGGACGTAACAAAAAGCGCCAACCCCGATCCGGTGCCCCTTTTAGTCGAAAGCAGTAATATGTCCCGGTTAACCGTTACCCCCCTGATCCTGTGCCTAAGCCTGCTGCCGTTCTCTGCGCTGGCCCAAGACGGATCGGTGCTGAGCAAGCAATATGACGATGGCGGCATCTACGAAGGGACATTCCGCGGCGGGGTCCAGCATGGCACGGGCACCTACACCCTGCCCAATGGCTATGAATATTCCGGCGAATGGGCCGATGGCGAAATCAAAGGCACAGGTATCGCACGTTTTCCCAACGGGTCCATATACGAAGGCAGTTTCGCCAAAGGCAAACCTGACGGTGTTGGCAAGATCACCTTTGCCGATGGCGGCACCTTTGAAGGTGAGTGGCAGGGCGGCGCGATCATGGGCCAGGGCATCGCCATCTATGCCAATGGTGTCCGCTACGAAGGGGCGTTTCGCAATGCCAAACACCACGGCAAAGGGGTGATGCAATCCCCCGGCGGATATGAATATCAGGGCGATTGGGTCGACGGGGTCAAGCAGGGCGTGGGCAAGATCACCTATCCCGATGGTGCCGTCTATGATGGCCAAATCCAGAATGGCGAACGCAACGGCACGGGCACGCTGACAATGCCCGACGGGCTCACCTATGTCGGGCTTTGGAAAGACGGGCAGATTGATGGCACAGGCAGATTGACCCAACCCAATGGCGACATTTACGAGGGTGATCTGGTTGCGGGCCAACGTCAGGGCAAGGGCAAGGTGACCTATGCCAATGGCGATGTCTATGATGGTCAATTCAAGGATGACCGCCGCGACGGCCAGGGAACATTTACCGGCACCGACGGCTATACCTACACAGGGTCCTGGGTGGCCGGCCAAATCGAAGGCGAAGGTCAGGTGACCTATCCTGACGGGTCCGTCTATACGGGCAGCTTCCGCGATGATCTGGCAGATGGTCAGGGCAAGATCACCTATCCCGACAGCTCCAGCTACGAAGGGTCATGGGCCGTCGGCGTTATCGAAGGACGCGGCATTGCGACCTATCCCAACGGGATCGTCTACGAGGGTGACTTCAAAAACGCGCGCAACGACGGGATGGGCACAATGACCTATGCCGACGGCTACCGCTATGAAGGCGGCTGGAAAGACGGCCAGCGCCACGGCGCAGGCACGGCGACCTACCCCGATGGCACCGTCTATGAGGGCAGCTTTGCCAATGGCAAACGCGAAGGTATGGGCAAGATCACCATGGCCGACGGCTTCACCTACGAGGGGGAATGGGCCGGCGGTGTGATCTCGGGTCAGGGCACGGCCACCTATGCCAATGGCGATGTCTACCAAGGCACGTTCCTGGACGGCAAACGCCAAGGCACCGGCACCATGCGCTATCACACGGGCGAAGAGGCAACCGGCAACTGGGTCAACGGGGCCTTGTCCGAATGATTGCCGTCATCTTCGAGGTTTCGCCCCACGCCGACAAACGCGCCGACTACCTTGATATGGCCGCCAAGATGCGGCCCTTGGTGGACAGGATCGACGGCTTCATCTCCGTCGAACGCTTCCAGTCGCTCACCAACCCAGACAAGTTGCTGTCGATATCCTTCTTCCGCGACGAGGCTTCGCTTGATGAATGGCGCGAACTCACGGCACATCGTGGCGCACAAAAAGCGGGCCGCGACACCATTTTCAAAGACTACCGCATTCGCATCGCCCATGTCATGCGCGACTACGGCATGTTCGACCGCGACGAGGCCCCCACAGACAGCCGCGCTCTCCACGACCCTGCCTGAACCGTACCGGTCCCCCTTCTCTGGCTCTTAAATATCCCCTGCGCGGAGCGCAAAAATCTCTTCCGGAACACCATCGGCCTAGATCACCTCGCCCGCGTCCAGCCGCTTCAACAGCGCATCCCCTTCCGCCAGAACCGTCTCGCGCTTTTCGGCAGCCATCCGGTCCCACGTCCGGTACATATTCCCCATCCGCGCATTGCCCGAAAACCGGTCCCTGTGCCGGTCCAGAAAATGCCAGTAAAGCAGGTTGAACGGACAGGCCTTTTCCCCTGTCTTGGCGCTGACAGAATAGTGGCACGTCTTGCAGTGGTCTGACATCCGGTTGATGTAGGCCCCCGACGACACATAGGGCTTTGACGCGATGACACCGCCATCGGCGAATTGGCTCATCCCCACGGTATTGGGGGCCTCGACCCATTCAAACGCATCGGCATAGACCGCCAGATACCATTCATGCACCTGATGCGGATCAATCCCCGCCAGCAAGGCAAAATTGCCGGTCACCATCAGCCGCTGGATATGATGCGCATAGGCTTGGCTTTTGGTCTGTGCCACAGCCTTTGAAACACAGTTCATGCGCGTTTCGCCGCCCCAATAGAACCACGGCAAGTCGCGCGTGTGGCCCAGCACATTGCGCTGCGTGTAGTCAGGCCCCTCAAGGAAATAGATGCCGCGCACATACTCGCGCCAGCCGATGATCTGCCGGATGAACCCTTCGACGGCGTTGATCGGCGCGTTGCCCTTTGCATAGGCTGCCGCTGCCGCCTCGCACACCTCGAGCGGGCCAAGCAGGCCGATGTTCAGGTAGGGCGAAATGACGGCATGGTACAGAAACTGGTTCTCGTTCAGCATCGCGTCTTGATAGTCGCCGAACCGGGGCAACGCGTGTTCGATGAAATGATCCAGCGCCTGCAATGCCTCGGCCCGCGTTGTGGCAAACCAGAACGGCTCCAGATCGCCAAAGTGATCGCCGAAACGCGCCGCCACCAGATCCAGCACCTCGCGGGTGATGGCGTCAGGTTCAAATTGCAGGGGGCCATCGACGGTAACATCATCCGGCGCGGCCTTGCGGTTGTCGTGGTCGAAATTCCACTTGTCGCCAGCGGGCTTGTCGCCCTCCATCAAAAGGCCGGTCTTGCGCCGCATCTCGCGGTAGAAATATTCCATCCGCAGCGCTTTGCGCCCGTCTGCCCATCCTTCGAATTCCGAATGTGATGCCAAAAAATGATCGTCGGGCAGAACCTCGACCTTCAGGGGCGCGTATTTCAGCTTGTCGATCAGCCGCCATTCGCCCGGCTCTGTCGCCAGCACCTCGGTCGCGCCGGTCTGTTCGGCACGGCGCAGCAATTCCCCCACGATAGAGCCTGCATTTTCCGTATCATCCAGCTGCGTATAGGCAACTGTCCAGCCGTCCTCCTCCAGCGCGCGGGCGAATTTGCGCATCGCGGCAAAGATCAGCGCGATCTTTTTGGGGTGGTGTTTGACATAGCTGGCCTCGTCCGTGACCTCGGCCATGACGATGGTGTCGCGAGCCTTATCTGCCGCGCGCAGCGCGCTCAGCCCTTCCGACAGTTGGTCACCAAGGACCAGAACCAGCCGCGCTACCATGGCACTACCTTTCCGGCCCAGTCAAAGAACTGACCCGTCTGTTCAGGCGTCAAACCGTCGATCACCGACATTAGGTTTTCCGCCGCCTCCGATGCTGCGACCGCAGGATGGCGGGCAAGGTATTTTTCGGTGAATGGCGTCTTGACCGTTCCGGGATGCAGCGCCACGCAAATGCTTTGCTTGTGCGACCGCGCCAGTTCGATGGCGCTGGTATGCACAATCTGGTTCACCGCCGCCTTGGCGCTGCGATAGCTGATCCAACCACCGATCCTGTTGTCGCCAATCGACCCAACCCGTGCCGACAGCACCGCAAAAACGCCACGCCCGTCGCGGCGCAAAAGGTCGGGCGCATGGCGCAAGACCAGCGCAGGGCCAACCGCGTTCAGCGCAAACTGGTCCATCATCGCCTTTTGAGTGATGGATTTGATGGTCTTTTCCGGCTCTGCCCCGTCAATCTCAAGCGCGCCAGACGTGACGATGACCACATCAAAGGGGCCATCCAGCGCGCCGATATGCGCCTCGACGCTCGCCTCGTCCGTCAGGTCCAATCCGTCAACCGACCGCGACAGGCCCGTCACCTGATCACCACGTGCCGTATATGCAGCCGCCAGAGCCGATCCGACCCCGCCTGACGCGCCAATAATCAAAATCTGTTTCATAGACCTCAAGTAGCAGGCAAACTGCGCCCTTCAATATCGCCAATCGAAACGAGCCAAAAAACTCTTCCCATTTGGGTTCGCAGCAGTATAACGTGCCCCATGACTTATGCTGATCATACACCGACCCTGACGCGCGCCAGCGCGCCGTCGCTGTGTGCAAACCTACTCCTGCTAATCCGCCTCTGAGCGTGCCATCCGGCGCGCCCGCTCAGAGGGATGTGCAGCGCGCCAAGGATTTGAAAAGCAGAATGAAAGAACCCAAAACATGACCGATACGACCAAACAAGACCGCGTCTTGATCTTTGACACGACGTTGCGCGATGGCGAACAATCGCCCGGTGCAACCATGACCCATGCCGAAAAGATCGAAATCGCCGGCCTGCTGGACGAAATGGGCGTCGATATCATCGAAGCCGGCTTCCCCATCGCTTCCGAGGGTGACTTTGCCGCCGTCAGCGAGATTGCAAAACTGTCGAAGAATTCGGTGATCTGCGGTCTGGCCCGTGCGCAGCTTGGCGATATCGACCGCTGCTGGGATGCCGTGAAGCACGCAGCCCAACCACGCATTCACACATTTATCGGCACCTCGCCGCTGCACCGCGCCATTCCGAACCTCACCATGGATGAAATGGCCGAGCGGATTCACGAGACCGTCACCCATGCGCGCAATCTGTGTGACAACGTGCAATGGTCCCCGATGGATGCCACCCGGACAGAGCTGGATTATCTGTACCGCACCGTCGAAATCGCGATCAAGGCGGGGGCGACCACAATCAACATCCCCGACACCGTCGGCTATACCGCGCCGCGCGAAAGCGCCGAATTGATCCGCAAGCTGCTGGAAAACGTGCCCGGCGCGGACGAGATCATCTTTGCTACCCATTGCCACAACGACCTTGGTATGGCGACCGCCAACAGCCTTGCCGCCGTCGAGGCGGGTGCCCGTCAGATCGAATGTACCATCAACGGGCTTGGCGAACGCGCTGGCAACACCGCGCTGGAAGAAGTCGTGATGGCCATGAAGGTGCGCAACGACATCATGCCCTATCAGACGGGCGTGGACAGCACCAAGCTGATGAACATCTCGCGCCGTGTTGCGACCGTGTCGGGCTTTGCGGTGCAGTTCAACAAGGCCATCGTCGGCAAGAACGCCTTTGCCCACGAAAGCGGCATCCACCAGGACGGGATGCTGAAAAACGCCGAAACATTCGAGATCATGCGCCCCGAAGATGTGGGCCTGACCGAAACCAATATCGTCATGGGCAAACATTCGGGCCGCGCCGCGTTGCGCTCCAAGCTCGAAAACCTTGGCTACGAATTGGGCGACAACCAGCTCAAGGACGTCTTTGTACGGTTCAAGGAACTCGCCGATCGCAAAAAGGAAATCTATGACGAAGACCTGATTGCCTTGATGCGCACAGCGGCAGACCCTGAAAGCGACCGGATCAAGCTGAAGTCGATGCATGTTGTCTGCGGCACCGAGGGGCCGAACGTGGCCAAGATGACCCTGACCGTGGATGGGGCCGAACTCAGCACCGAACAGACCGGCGATGGCCCCGTTGATGCGTCGTTCAAATGCATCAAAGCCTTGGTTGATCACAACGCCCGCCTGCAACTGTATCAAGTGCACGCCGTCACCGAAGGCACCGATGCGCAGGCGACCGTGTCCGTCCGGCTTGAGGAAGACGGGCGCATCGTGACCGGGCAGGCCGCCAACACGGATACAGTCGTCAGTTCAGCCCAAGCCTATATTCACGCGCTCAACCGTTTGCTGGTGCGCCGCGAAAGAGGCGGCACCGACAAACGCGAAATCAGCTATAAAGACGCTGGTTGATAAGATCAGGCAGGGTTTCGACCCTGCCTTTTTCTTTTAGTATGGGTTTTTTGGCGTCCGGTCGTCCGACAGCGACCGTTGCGACCGCTCCACGATCATCACCGTTGCATCGGCCAGATGCTGGCGTTCGATGTGGTGGTCCCCACGGGCAACGCGCAGTTTATGCGCCTCCAGCATCACCTCGGCATGGGACGATCCGCGCGGCGGGATGAAGGTATAGCAGGCCAGTTCGATCAGGAACCCAAGCGGGTCTTTGAAATAGATCGAATGCATAAAGCCGCGATCCTTGATGCCTGAATTGCCGATGCCGCGTTCTTTGAGCCGCTCCAGCACTTGATCGAACATGGCGCGGTCCACCTCGAATGCAACGTGATGCACGCAACCCGCATCGGTGGGGGTGCGGCTGTGAACAGGCTTGCGGTTTTCATTGCTGAAGATCGTGATCAAGCGCCCGTCGCCGGGATCGAAATACAAATGCCCCTCTTCGGGGTTGTCCAGATTGGGTTGGTCAAAGATGAACGGCATCCCCAGCAGCCCTTCCCAGAAATCAATGCTTGTCTGACGGTCCGCCCCCATCAACGTGATGTGATGGACCCCGAGTACTTGGATTTTCTGCATTTTCTTTCCCCTGATTTGACCTATTCCCTGAAATACTAGCGCAGTGGCGGCATCATGCCACCCGGATAGTCAACCCCCCTTTCGTCTTGGGGCGCATCGTCCTATACACCAAACAGCCCGCCTCTGATCAGAGTCGCCGGGCCAATAAGATTTTTTGCAAGGTTCTACTGCTCATGTCCATATTTGATCAATTCCGTGGTTTGTTTTCATCCGATATGGCGATTGACCTTGGGACGGCGAACACGCTGGTCTACGTCAAAGGCAAGGGCATCGTTTTGTCTGAACCTTCCGTTGTGGCCTATCACGTCAAGGACGGCGTTAAAAAAGTACTGGCCGTGGGCGAAGACGCCAAGCTGATGCTGGGCCGGACACCGGGCAGCATCGAAGCGATACGTCCGATGCGCGAAGGCGTGATTGCCGACTTTGATACCGCCGAGGAAATGATCAAGCACTTCATCCGCAAGGTGCACAAACGCTCGACCTTCTCCAAGCCCAAGATCATCGTGTGCGTGCCGCATGGTGCTACACCCGTTGAAAAGCGCGCGATCCGTCAGTCGGTTCTGTCGGCTGGTGCGCGCCGCGCCGGTTTGATTGCCGAACCGATTGCTGCTGCGATTGGTGCGGGCATGCCGATCACCGACCCAACCGGTAACATGGTTGTCGATATCGGTGGTGGTACGACCGAAGTTGCGGTTCTGTCGCTGGGCGACATCGTTTACGCGCGTTCCGTTCGCGTCGGTGGTGACCGCATGGACGAGGCGATCATCAGCTACCTGCGCCGTCAGCAAAACCTGCTGGTGGGTGAAATTACCGCCGAACGCATCAAGACATCTATCGGTACAGCCCGCATGCCCGACGACGGGCGCGGCACATCGATGCAAATTCGCGGGCGCGACCTGTTGAACGGTGTCCCCAAGGAAATCGAAGTGACCCAAGCGCAAATCGCCGAGGCGCTGGCCGAACCCGTGCAGCAAATCTGCGAAGCCGTCATGACCGCGCTTGAGACAACACCACCCGACCTTGCCGCCGATATCGTTGACCGGGGCGTGATGCTGACCGGTGGTGGCGCGTTGCTGGGCGATCTGGATCTGGCGCTGCGCGAGCAGACCGGTCTGGCGATCTCGGTCGCTGACGAGCCGCTAAATTGTGTGGCCTTGGGCACCGGCAAAGCGCTGGAGTACGAAAAACAACTGCGCCATGCCATCGACTACGACAGCTAATCAGGCACAGTTTACCAAAGCCCGACCAGCGGCAGGACGGCCCTGCCCAACAGGCAGGATACACGTCACGACATGGCCATAGACAGATCATCCTCCAACGATTTTGGCCGGCCCTTGCGCCGGATCATGATGGCTGTGCTGATTTTGCTGCTGTTTGGCGTGTTCCTTTTGTGGCGGATAGACAGCCCGCGTGTTGAGCGGTTTCGCGCACAAATCACTGACAGGATCGTGCCCAATCTGGATTGGGCCATGGCCCCGGTAACCGGTGCCGTGAACCTGCTGCGCGACTATCAAAGCTATCAGCGGCTGACTGTGCAAAACCAGGAACTGCGGTCCGAACTGCGCAAGATGCAGACTTGGAAGGAAGCCGCCCTTCAGCTTGAACAGGAAAACGCGCGCTTGCTGGACCTGAACAAGGTGCGGCTTGATCCGCGTTTGACCTATATCACCGGCGTGGTGCTGGCCGATTCCGGCTCGCCTTTCCGGCAATCGGTATTGCTGAACGTCGGCGCACGGGACGGCATCGTCGAAGGCTGGGCCACTGTTGATGGCATCGGCCTTGTCGGGCGGATATCGGGGGTCGGGCAAGACACCGCACGGGTCATTCTGGTAACCGACACGTCCAGCCGTATCCCCGCAACGATCCAGCCTTCGGGCCAACGCGCGATCATTGCGGGCGATAACTCCTCGGCACCGCCGATTGATTTTCTGGAAAACCCCGATCTTGTGCGTCCCGGCGACCGTGTAATCAGCTCGGGCGACGGGGGTGTTTTTCCCGCGGGTCTGTTGATCGGCCAAGTTGCGGCTGATCCCGGAGGGCGGTTGCGCGTGCGGCTTGCTGCCGACTTTGAGCGGCTGGAATTCTTGCGGGTGTTGCGCGATCACGGTGCCGAAACGGTGACCGAAGGGGGCTCTGTCATTCTGGATGGTCGTTTGCCCGCCGTGGCTCCGGCTATCCCCGTGCCCCCTGGCGAATAATGGATACGCTGTCGCCTCTTCGCCTGTGGATGATGCGCGCGGTGTTCTTGCTGCTTGCGTTGATCTTGTTGTTTTTCCACCTTTTGCCGATTGAAACCCAACCTGTGGCCTTGTTTCAGGTTGATCTGCTGCCGCCACTGGCCAGCATCGACCCCGCCGAGGCGCGGTTGCGCGATTTGCTGAACCAAAGCGGCGCGCGGTACCTTATTGCGCCTGATTTTCTGATCGCCTTTGCCTTTGCATGGTCCGTGCGGCGGCCTGATTATGTGCCTGCGGTCTTGCTGTGTGCCATATTTTTGCTGACCGATCTGCTGCTTCAACGCCCCCCGGGGCTTTGGGCCTTGCTGGCGTTGATCGCGTGCGAGAACCTGAAGCTGCGCGGGCGAACATTGCGCGACAGTAGCTTTGGGCCTGAATGGGTGGCAGTGACAATTTGGCTTTTCGCGATTTTGCTGTTGAACCGCATAGTGCTATCATTGGTACTGGTCCCGCGGCCCGACCTGAAGCTAAGCCTGATCGAGCTGGCATTGACGGTTTTGATCTATCCCGTTGTGGTTTTGATCACCCATGTTTTCATGGGCGTGCGCAAAGCGACACCGGGCGATTTCGACAGCATCGGCGGCCGCGCGTGAGGAGACTGGAATGAGACGCAGCAGAGCAGAATCAGACGCCAGCCAAGCCAAGCTGAGCCGCCGTGCCGCACTGTTGGGCGGCGTGCAATTGCTGTTCATGGGCGGCCTTGCTGCACGCATGAACTATCTCCAGGTCGATCAGGCCGATCAATATTTGCTGCTGGCCGAAGAAAACCGGATCAACATCCGCCTGATCCCTCCGACACGCGGCGAAATTTTCGACCGCAATGGTGTGCAACTGGCCCAGAACGTCCCGTCCTACCGCATTGTCATGGTCCGCGAGGAAGTCGGCGATGTCGAAGAGGTGATGCACCGGCTGGCCAAAGTCCTCCGGCTGGACCCCGAAGCGCGGGACCGCGCCATTGCCGAGGTAAAAGCCGCCGAACGGTTCTTGCCGGTCACCGTGGCCGATAACGTCAGCTGGGATGACCTGAGCCGCGTTTCCGTGAATGCCCCCGCATTGCCCGGTGTCAGCCCAGAGGTCGGCCTGACACGGGTCTATCCGCGCGGGTCGGATTTTGCCCATATCGTCGGGCGCGTCGGCCGCGTGAGCCAATCCGATCTGGATGCTCAGGAAATACCCGATGCCGTGCTGCGCATCCCCCGCTTTCAAATCGGCCGCATTAATGTCGAAGCCCGCGAGGAAGGGTTGCTGCGCGGGGTCGCTGGCACAAAGCAGGTCGAGGTGAACGCAACAGGCCGTGTGATGCGCGAACTGTCCCGGCGCGAAGGCCAATCAGGTGCCGACATCCAGCTGACCATCGATTCCAAGCTGCAAAACTATGTTCAGGCACGGCTTGGCAACGAAAGCGCTGCGGTCGTTATCATTGATTGCGAAAACGGTGATCTGGTGGCGAACGCGTCCTCGCCCAGCTATGATCCGAACCTGTTCATCGGCGGCATTTCATCGGCCGATTACAATCCGATGCTTGAATCGAAGTACCGCCCGCTGGTGAACAAAACTGTCCAAGGCACCTATCCGCCCGGTTCGACCTATAAAATGGTCGTCGCGATGGCGGCCTTGGAGGAAGGTATCATCGGGCCAGACGAAACCGTCTATTGCCCCGGTCACCTCGAGGTCGGGGGCCGCAAGTTCCATTGCTGGAAGCGTGCCGGTCATGGGTGGGTCGATCTTGAAAACTCGCTCAAGCAGTCGTGTGACGTTTATTACTATGATCTGGCGCTCAAAGTCGGGATCGAGAAGATATCGGAAATCGCCAAGCGGTTCGGTCTGGGCATCCGTCACGACCTGCCCCTGTCCTCAGTGGCGGCCGGCCTTGCGCCCACCAAAGAATGGAAAGCCACAACCCGCGGCGCGGACTGGGTGATCGGCGACACCGTCAACGCCTCGATCGGTCAGGGGTTTACCCTCAGCTCGCCGTTGCAATTGGCGGTGATGACGGCGCGGATGGCCACAAACCGCATGGTTACGCCGCGCCTCATCAAATCCATCGACGGCATTGAACAACCCTCGGGCGGGGGCGAACCGCTGGGGATGAACGAAAACAACCTGCGCAAAATTCGCAAGGGGATGCATGTGGTCGTCAATGATCGCAGGGGGACCGGGTACCGGTCCCGCATCATTGCCGAAGGCATGCGGATGGCCGGCAAGACCGGTACAAGTCAGGTGCGAAATATTACCACGGCCGAACGCGCACGCGGTGTAAGCCGAAACGAGGACCTGCCATGGGAACGCCGCGACCACGCGCTTTTCGTGGCCTTTGCCCCCTCAGACAAACCGCGCTATGCCGTCTCTGTTCTGGTCGAACATGGCGGGGGCGGATCGACCGCCGCCGCACCCATTGCCCGCGACGTCCTGTTGCAAGCGCTCTATGACGGAGAGCCGCCCCTGGATGCTTACCCTACAGCCGATAGGGGCAGAATTGCCGCGCAACAAAAGGAACTGCGTGACGTGCAGCCTCAGGCCACGATTAAGGGTAAAGATCAGGCATGAGTTATCTTGAATATACCGTCAAACACGTCCCCACGGGATTGCGGAAAATACTGCACCTGAACTGGCCGCTGACGATCTTGCTGATCGCCGTGTCCTGTGTCGGTTTCCTGATGCTCTATTCCGTCGCGGGGGGCACCTTCACACCTTGGGCCGAACCGCAGATGAAACGCTTTGCCCTCGGGCTTAGCTTGATGATCGCGGTTGGCATGGTGCCCATCTGGATGTGGCGCAACCTTGCTGGCGTTGCCTATCTCGGGACGGTGGTGCTGCTCATCGGGGTTGAACTTTTCGGGTCTGTCGGAATGGGCGCACAGCGCTGGATCGAATTGGGGTCGTTCCGGCTGCAACCCTCGGAACTGATGAAGATCACCTTGGTGATGATGCTGGCCGCCTATTACGACTGGCTGCCCGCCAAGCGGACATCGCGCCCGATCTGGGTATTCATTCCGATCGTCATGATCCTTGTCCCCACGGCCCTGGTGCTCAAGCAGCCCGATCTTGGCACCGCGCTTTTGCTGATGTTCGCAGGCGGCGGGCTCATGTTTCTAGCCGGCGTGCATTGGGCCTATTTTGCCGTCGTCATCACGGCAGGTATCGGCTTGGTCACCGCCGTATTTCAGTCGCGCGGAACGCCGTGGCAATTGCTCAAGGATTATCAGTTCCGCCGGATCGACACCTTTATTGACCCCAGCACAGACCCGTTGGGCGCAGGGTATCACATCACCCAATCCAAGATTGCCCTGGGATCAGGTGGCTGGACAGGGCGCGGCTTTATGCAAGGGACGCAATCGCGCCTGAACTTCCTGCCCGAGAAACACACCGATTTCATCTTTACCACCCTGGCCGAAGAATTCGGGTTCATCGGTGGCTTTTCATTGCTGGGCCTCTATGCCCTGATCATCATTTTCTGCATCGCCGCTGCGGTGATCAACAAGGATCGCTTTTCCTCCCTGCTCACCTTGGGCATTGCGCTGAACTTCTTTTTGTTCTTTGCGGTCAACATGTCGATGGTGATGGGCATGGCCCCCGTCGTGGGCGTGCCACTGCCACTGGTCAGCTACGGCGGCTCGGCGATGCTTGTTCTCTTGCTTGCCTTCGGGCTGGTCCAATCCGCACATGTCCATCGCCCAAGGTAGGTCTGAATGTCCCTGAACATCCTATTCGCCGCACGCCCCGAACGCTGGACGGTCTATGAACAACCCTTGCGCGATGCGCTGCGTGCAGCAGGGATTACCGCGAAGCTAAAGCTGGATATCCCCCCTTCCGAAGTCGACTATATCGTCTATGCCCCAAACAGCACCTTGCAGGATTTCACCCCCTACACCCGCGCCAAAGCTGTGTTGAACCTGTGGGCAGGCGTCGAAAAGATCACCGGCAACACGACGCTGCATATCCCGCTGGCCCGCATGGTGGACCCGGGCCTCACCAAAGGGATGGTCGAATGGGTGACCGGGCACGTCATGCGCTATCACCTTGGGCTGGATATCGACATTCTGCACACAGGCACCGACTGGACACCGCGCACGCCGCCGCTCGCACAGGAACGCAAAGTCGGCATTCTGGGCATGGGGGCACTGGGTGCCGAGACCGCCAGAACGCTCGTCAATCTGGGGTTCGATGTGGCCGGCTGGTCACGCAGCGCCAAGTCCGAACCGGGTGTAAAATGCTTTCACGGGGATCAGGGCCTGCAAGACGTCCTTGCACGCAGCGAAATACTGGTGCTTTTGCTGCCCGACACGCCCGCGACCGAAAACATAATCAACAAGGCCGCATTGGCAGCGATGCCGGATGGGGCCTTCATCATCAACCCCGGCCGCGGACCCTTGATCGACGATGATGCGCTCATCGGCGCACTTGATAGCGGCAAGATTGCACATGCCACCCTAGACGTGTTCCGTATCGAACCCTTACCCGCAGAGCATCCCTACTGGGCACATCCACATGTCACCGTGACCCCCCATATCGCCGCAGAAACCCGCGCCGTGACAGCCTCACAGGTGATCGTCGAAAACATCCAACGCGGAGAAACCGGCCAAGGTTTCCTGCATCTGGTCGATCGCACTTTAGGCTATTGATGGCCCCTGCCTTGCGGGTGGAATTTGAGTTTATTTGGCAAAATGAAATCAGAGCGGTCTGCCCCGTTTTTCATTTTGCCCTTAAACTCTCGCCGAAGGCAAAAAGTTCTTTTTCAAGCCGCGATTAACCCGCGCCCTTTCAGCAATGCCTCAACACCCGGCAACCGCCCTCTAAACGCCGTATAGAGCTCTGCCGCGTCGCGACTGCCGCCTGTGGAAAGGATATGCTCTTCGAGCGCCTTGGCCCTTTCGGGGTCAAATGCATTTCCCTTTTCTTCGAACGCCTGGAACGCATCTGCATCCATCACTTCGGACCACATATAGCTATAATATCCGCTGGAATATCCGTCCCCGGAAAAGACATGCGCGAATTGCGGTGTCGCATGGCGCATGGTGATCGCGGGTGGCATGCCCAAACCCGCCAGAATTTCCGCCTGCTTGACCATCGGATCGCCAGGTGGTGGCGCATCATGAAACTCCAGGTCAACCAGGGCGGACGCGACATATTCTACAGTCGAAAATCCCATGTCAAAGTTGGCTGCACCCAGAACTTTGTCCAGCATATCTTTGGGCATGGCTTCGCCGGTTTTGGCGTGGACCGCAAATTCGCCCAGCACCTCGGGCACTTCCAGCCAGTGCTCGTACAGCTGGCTTGGCAGCTCCACAAAGTCGCGGGCGACCGATGTCCCGCTCACGGATTCATAGGTTACATTCGACAACATCTGATGCAATGCGTGGCCGAACTCGTGAAACAAGGTCCGCGCATCGTCATAGGACAAAAGTGCGGGTGACCCTTTGGCAAAGTTGCAAACGTTGATCACGATCGGCGATTGCTCGGCCGGGAACTTGGCCTGAGCGCGCATGGCGGAACACCACGCACCCGACCGCTTTGATCCGCGGGCGAAATAGTCACCGATGAACACGGCAACATGCTTCCCGTTCCGCGTCACTTCCCAGGCGCGACAATCCGGATGATAGAGCGGCACATCAAGGGGCGCGAATTCGAGAGAGAACAAACGCGTGGCGCAGCTAAAGGCCGCGTCAATCATACGGTCCAACTGGAAATACGGTTTCAACGCGGCTTCATCGAGGTCATGTTCGGCCATGCGCCGTTTTTCCGCGTAATACCGCCAATCCCAGGGGGCCAGATCCGCGTTCACGCCATCCGCATGCATCATCTCAGTCAGCACGGCACCATCCGCCTCGGCCTGCGCCTTGGCCGGGGCCCACACATCCATCAACAACTGCCGGACGGCATCCGGCGTCTTTGCCATTTCGGTTTCCAACTTGAAGGCTGCGAAATTCTTATAGCCCAGCAGCTTGGCGCGTTCTTCGCGCAATGCCAGTGTTTCAGCGGCGATGGCGCGGTTATCCGTATCGCCCTCGTTGGCTCCACGTGCCTGCCACGCCAGAAACGCCTTTTCGCGCAGGTCGCGGCGGGGCGAGAATTGCAGGAACGGCACGATCAGTGACCGAGACAGCGTAATGACCGGGCCGCCTGCGTCTTTTTCCGCGCCCGCATTGCGCGCGGCGTCAATGACGAACTCGGGCAACCCCTCAAGGTCGGCTTCCTCAAGCTTCATGAACCATGACCGTTCATCTGCCAAAAGGTTCTGGGTGAATTGCGTACCAAGCACCGCCAACCGACCCTTGATTTCCTTCATTCGCGCATCCTCGGCACCTTCCAAGGCGGCACCAGAGCGTACAAACCCGCGATGGGTCAGCATCAGCACGCGGGCTTGCTCTGGGGTCAAATCAAAGCTGTCGCGCTTGGCCCACACCTCGGCCACACGGGCGAACAATGCCTTGTTGCTTGATATCTCGGAAAAATGCGCCGCCAGAAGCGGGGAAAACCTGCGCTGCAATTCTTCGCGAAGCGGATTGCTGTCTGCGCCCGCCACGGTGAAAAACACCCCCAGCACGCGGTCAAGCTGGCTGCCCGCCTCTTCCAGCGCCTCAATCGTGTTGCCGAATGTCGGCGCGACATCGCAGCTGGCGATCGCATCAATCTCCATGCGGTGCGTGGTCAGCGCCTCATCCAGCGCGGGCTCGAAATTGCTGTCTGAAATCTTGTCAAACGGGGCCAGTTCAAACGGCGTATCCCAGTCCTGAAGCAAGGGGTTTGTCATGGTATTCTCCTTTGCCGAACAAGGTAGGGTTCGGGGCGGAAGGTTGCAATCGTCTGCGTGGATACGCAGACATGACCAAAGGCAAAATGGGGGCAAAAATGACCCGCCGTATCCAGCAGTGTCAGGGGACTTATCATGTTGCGGATGCAGGAACCCGTTCCGAAACCGAAATAACAAGGGTCTAGGCGTGTAGAAAACCCGACCCCGGGCACATGGATACACCCTGGGGCCGGTCACTATTCATGGGCGCACGTATGCGAACCCGTCTTCTTGCAATTCGATCAACCGAACCACACCTGAGGGCACAACGGTTGCCTCAGATAGCAAAACAACATCGTGACCTGTCTTTTTCTTCATGCCGGCCATCGTATTTGCACAGGCCGAAAAACTGATGTTGTCCATTTCCAGGGACATCGCGGAAATACGTTGCGCGACCGGGCTTTTGTCAGCGATCAACATGTTCAGACCGGGGCCATAGGTCACCATTTCAATGGTGACTGTATCGCCTTGGCTTTCATAATAGCTGGCGACGTTTGCAGCGTTATTCAGCGCCATGTTCATCACCTGTGGGTCATTTTGGTCGACGTGAATGGCAACCTTATGCGCCACGCCTTCGGCGAATACCGCAAGCGGAGCAAAGGCCACAACGGCGGCAAGTGCGAATCGTTTCATGAATTCCTCCTCATTTGGACTGTGATCAGTGTAGCGCTGTTTTTGATCCGTGCCGCATTTAAGATGGGGTACCACACACCGGGCAATCATCGCGCTTGCTGACACCGATCACGCGGTTTTCCCCATAAAGCGCATCATACATCACCATCTGGCCACGCAACGGCGCACCGGCCCCTGTGATCACCTTGATCGCCTCGACCGCCATCATAGACCCGATGACGCCGGGCAAGGGCCCGATCACCCCGGCCTGCGCACAAGACGGTGCCAGATGGGCGGCGGGGGCTTGGGGAAACACACATTGATAACATGGCGCACCCTTGGCAGGGTCAAAGACGCTCAGCTGACCCTCCCATTGGCTCAGCGCGCCCGAGACCAACGGAACACCGGCAGCGACGCAGGCACGGTTTACCAGATAGCGGGTGTCGAAATTATCGGTTCCGTCCAGAACGATATCGTATTCAGCGATCAAGGTGGCGGCGATGTCATCGTCCAACCGGCGGTTATAGGGGTGCACAGTGACGAAAGGGTTCTGCGCCTCCAGCTCGGCCTGCGCCGAGAACACCTTGGGCATGCCGATGTTGCGGTCTTTGTGAATGACCTGACGTTGCAGGTTCGCATTGTCGACCACATCGTCGTCAATCACCCCGATCGTACCGACACCAGCCGCTGCAAGATATTGCAAAACCGGCGCGCCCAGACCACCGGCGCCGACAACCAGAACCTTGGCGTTTTTCAGCGCCTTTTGACCGGCACCGCCGACCTCGCGCAGCACGATATGGCGGGCATATCGGTTCAGTTCGGTCTCCGAGAAACTTCCCGATTGCGGGATCGGGGTGTCTTGAACCGCTGCGCTCCGGCCACGCAGATATTTCACCCCCCAGCCATAGCCGAAAACCAGCAAGACGAATCCGGTCAAAAGCAACCAGGGTGCCGCAGTTGCACCTGTCGCTTCACGCAAAGGATGCCCGTCCGGCAGCAATAGATTCACGCCAATCACGGCGCCCAGCAAGACGCCCAACAGTTTCAGCCGGCTCTCACGCGACCGGCCCATCGCGGCACCGACGCCCCAGATCACGGCCGCAAGAATAACAACAAGTAACATCTGGCCCCGAATTCATCTGATTATGTGGCTGCAACAGATCCGCAACCTAAGCATTTTTCCGCCGACACCAACCCAAAAAGCCCGGCCCTTGCTATTTCAGGCCGGTCGATCCGAACCCGCCTGCCCCACGTTCACTATCCGACAATTCTGTCACCTCGGCCGTGGCATAGCGTGTAACTTGGGCAATCACCGCCTGCGCAATCCTGTCCCCATGCTGTATCTCGAACGGGGCATCGCCAACATAGTACAGCCCCACCATCACCACGCCGCGATAATCCTCGTCTACCGTGCCGGGGGCATTGGGGATCAAAAACCCGTGCTTTAGCGCCAGGCCAGAACGTGGCCGTATCTGCATTTCCGTGCCGCGGGGCAGCTCAACATGAAACCCGGTCGAAATCAGCTTGATATCGCCCTTTGCAAACACCATCGGCCCCTCAGGCAGAAACGCCCGCAGATCCATCCCCGCCGCGCCAGCGGTTTCATATCCGGGTAACGGCAAATCCGCATTCCCGGCAACCCGCATAAACTTGATTTCAGACATATTCATTCCTCACAAACCGTGACGCAGCAAATGCTTCCAAATGGTTCCAAATCCTCGCCGAAGGCATAGAATCTTTTACTTCAACGCCTCGGCAATGCGTGCGGCCAACTGCTTGGCCACCTGATCCTTGCCCATACGCGGCCAGTCTTCTGCCCCGTCGTCACTGATCAGGGTCACTGCATTTTCACCGCCGCCCATGATCCCTGTGGCGGGTGACACATCATTTGCCACGATCCAGTCACATCCCTTGCGCAGACGTTTCGCCGTGGCGTTTTCAATCACGTCATTCGTTTCGGCGGCAAAGCCGACAACCAGTTTGGGCCGTCCTTGCGTCATCTGGCTGACCGACTTCAGGATGTCGGGGTTTTCCGCAAACTCGAGCATTGGCAAACCGTCTTTGGATTTCTTCAATTTGCGGTCGCTGGCCGATGTCACCCGCCAATCGGCCACCGCGGCGGCAAAGACCCCCGCATCCACGGGCAACGCCGCATTCACGGCTTCCTGCATCTGGAGCGCCGTCTCGACGCGCACGACCTGCACACCGCTTGGCGGCGGCACATCGGCGGGGCCGGTGACGAACACAACATCGGCCCCCAACGCCGCCAGGGCGCTGGCAATCGCCGTTCCTTGCGCACCGGAAGACCGGTTCGCGATATAGCGAACGGGATCAATCGGTTCATGGGTCGGGCCTGACGTGACCAGAATACGCCGCCCGTTCAGCGGGCCATCGTTCAGCCGGGCTTCAATCGCCGCCACGATCTCGAGCGGTTCCGACATCCGGCCGGGGCCGAATTCACCACAGGCCATGTCGCCGTCATTGGGGCCGACAACGGTAATCCCGTCACCGCGCAACGTGGCAAGGTTGCGCTGCGTGGCCGCGTGTTCCCACATGCGCACGTTCATCGCAGGTGCAATCATCACCGGCGTATCCGTGGCAAGCAACAAGGTCGATGCAAGATCGTTTGCCAATCCGCCCGCCATCTTGGCCATCAAATCAGCCGTTGCCGGTGCCACGACCACCAAATCCGCTACACGGCTCAGCTGGATATGCCCCATCTCGGCTTCGTCCCCCAGATCGAACAGGTCGCGATAAAGCCTTTGCCCCGCCAATGCGGACACGGACAAGGGGGTCACAAACTCTTCGCCTGCGCGGGTCAGAACGGGGGTCACGGTTGCGCCGCGTTCGCGCAAACGGCGGATCAGATCCAGTGATTTGAACGCCGCGATACCGCCACCGATAATCAGCAGAATATGTTTGCCAGCCAGCATGTTCAGCCCTTTTTAACGCAATCAGGCTGAACCATAAGCTGCAAGCGCCGGTTCTGCCAGCCCCATCACTGCTTGGTAAATCCCAGACAAGGGTCTTCGCGCGCGACAGACGGGGACTGCAAGACAAGATCGAAACGCCCCTCGGGTGCGGCCCCGTCTTCGCCCTGCCCCACAGACACAGTGGTCACATCAGGCCGGGCCGTCTTGATTGCCGCCGGAACACCCCAATCGGCACGCGCATGGCCATTGCCGGTGATCACCACAACCGGACCGCCAGTTTCGTTCAGCGCCCGCAGCGCGGTTTGCGCCAACCGCGCATCGCGCAGGCGCTGCACATCGACCATCGCAGGCAACAGCTCGGGTGGCAGGGCATCGCAATGGGCCGCCATCTGCAAAGCCTCGCGTGTGGCTTGCTGCTCATCGGTCAACGGAACGTCCAGCCCGTATGTGCCGGCATCCGCCCCGAACGCAGCAAAAATGCCGTCTTTCATGGCTTGGCGCGCCGTCTCTCGTGGGACAGCCGCCCCATAGACCGCAGCCAAGGGGGACGCCGCAAATATCGGGTAATACATCGAAAAATCCGGCCAGCCCGTTCCGTTCCAGCCCAGCGCCTGTTCCAACGCGCTTTGATCACCAACCAGATCCGCCCGCACCACGGCAGCTTGATCGGCAGTCAGCATTTCATAAACCACAGCTGTGGGGGACTTACGCGCAATGATATCTGCCTGCGTCTGATGGTGGGCCGGGTTATCATGGCTTTCCCCCAGAACGACAATTTGCGCAGCAGCGAGCCGCGCAAATCCATCATCGCCAAGGGGTTGCGCCATGGCGATGATCGGGAACAGTATAAAGGCCGCTAAAAACCTGATCACATCAAGAAGTGATGAACTTCGGAGGACTGCGTCTCAAGCGTTTTGCGCATCTTGCCAAAGGCCGCAGCCTCAAGCTGGCGCACCCGTTCTTTGGACAGGTTCAATTCCTCGCCAAGGCTTTCCAATGTGCGGGGCTGGTCGCGCAGCTTGCGCTCGCGCACAATAAACTGCTCGCGTTCGCTCAAGGCATGCATCGCGCCCAGCAACCAGTTGCGAAGCGTGGTGATGTCGTGACTTTCCTCCACCTTTTCGGCGGCCTGCGCACTGTCATCGACCAACGCATCAATCCACTCGCGCCCCTCGTCTTCCGAAGATTGGGTCGCGTTCAACGAATAATCAGAACCGGACAAACGTCCTTCCATCATTTCAACGTCATGCATCGGCACGCCAATCTCGGTCGAGATCATTTGCCGCAGCTGGTGCTTGTCCAGTGCCTCGCCCGCAACCTGGGCTTCACGCTCAAGACGGGCCTGCACGCGGCGCATGTTGAAAAACAGCGACTTCTGCGATGACGTGGACCCCGTGCGCACCATCGACCAGTTGCGCATCACGTGGTCCTGAATGCTCGCCTTGATCCACCAAACCGCATAGGTCGAAAACCGCACACCGCGGTCCGGGTCGAATTTGTCAGCGGCCTTCATCAGGCCAAGGCTTGCTTCTTGAATAAGGTCGTTCATCGGCGCGCCGTAACGCTTGAATTTACTCGCCATCGAGATCGCCAACCGCATGTAGGCGGTGATCAACCGATGCAGTGCCTCCTCGTCCCGCTGGTCGCGCCAGGCATAGGCCAGCTTCAATTCGGTTTCCGCATCCAAAAGCTCGGCCTTCATGGCGGTACGGGTCAACGAAAATTCACGCGCTTGAGTTAGTGCCACAGTTATCACCCCCTGATAAACGAAATTTTGGTTCTTTATTTTAGCAACGCTTCGGGCGGCGCTTTGGTTCAAAACTTTTTTCGATTTCTGTTCACAAAACCTTGAGGACTAGGAACCCGGCGCTAGGATCAGGTGAAATAATTCGGGGCTAAGGGGGGGAAATCGCATGACAACATGGCACTGGATCAGGCACGGGCCCACCCATGAAGAAACCCTCGTCGGATGGCGCGATGTTCCCGCCGATCTGTCGGACACAGCCCAAATCGCCCGCCTGAATGCACATCTACCGCAGCGTGCCATTCTTGTGTCCTCCGATCTGGTCCGTGCGACTGCAACGGCAGATGTGCTGGGGCACCCCGAACGCCAGCGCCTGCCTCACAAGCCAGAATTACGAGAGCTGGATTTCGGCCTGTGGGACGGCATGCATGCAAGCGACGTGTCAAAGCATCATCCAGAGCTCAGCAAAGCTTATTGGACCACCCCCGGCGACATTGCCGCCCCGAACGGTGAAAGCTGGAACATGGCAGCCCGGCGTATCAATGCCGCTGTGGATCGCCTGAACGTGATGTATCCGAATGAGCATATCATTGCGGTTGCCCATTTTGGCGTCATCCTCACGCAGGTCCAGCGCGCCTTGAACATCAGCGCAAAAGCCGCATTCAACCATAAAATTGACAATCTGTCAGCCACCCAGATCACGGTGTCGCCTGCGCGGTGGGATGTGACCCACATCAATCATTCTCCGTGATGGCGCGCGCCACAAAATAGAATTTGCACAGTCCCTCATTGGCTGGCTAGAAATCCCGCATGACATATGAACTTTATATCGGCGATAAAACCTTCTCCAGCTGGTCACTACGCGGCTGGCTGATGCTTGAAAAATTCGGTCTGCCATATCGCAGCCATATGGTGGGCCTCTATGGCGGCACCATGGCGCAGGATATGGCTGATCTTGCCCCCGCCAAACTGGTGCCGGCCCTGAAAACGCCCCAAGGCGACATCATTGGCGAAACCCTTGCCATGGCCGAAACCCTGGCAGAACGGCACCCAGACAAAGCACTTTGGCCGACAGACCCGTCCACCCGCGCCCGCGCGCGCTGGCTCTGTGCGGCAATGACGGCCGGGTTCTCAACCCTGCGCGGCGAATGCCCCATGCAGCTTCAACATGTGAACAAAGGGTTCCCAGTTTCCGAAGCCTTGGCCAATGATCTCGCCCGCCTGCAAGAACTGTGGGACTATGCGAAGGACGCCTCCGACGGCAAAGGCCCGTGGCTTTTCGGCAGCTATAGCCTTGCGGATGTGTTCTACGCCCCCGTCTGCGCGCGGATCGTCGGATATGATCTATCGGTGTCCCAATCAGCTCGCGAGTATTGTCAGACGACCCTGAACGATCCCGCCTTCAAAACCTGGCGCGCAGAGGGTCTCAAAGTCACCTATGACCCCTTCCCCTATGACATGGGTTGCCCCACATCACCCTGGCCCGTGGCCTGACCCTCCACCCGTTTCATTTTGCAAAATAAACTCAAATCCCGCCATCGCAACGCGCGTTAACGCTTCTTAAACACCCCGGACCTACGCATTAACCATCTTGGCTTGCAAAGGGCCCCTATGGTTGCGCGCGCATATACAGTTGCATTTCAGGGCGTCGAAGCCCGCATTGTCGAAGTGCAATGCGCGGTTTCGGCGGGGCTGCCTGCCTTCTCAATTGTCGGCCTCCCTGACAAGGCGGTCTCGGAAGCGCGCGACCGGGTGCGGGCCGCACTTTCTTCCATGGCGATTGCATTGCCCAGCAAACGGATCACCATCAATCTCAGCCCAGCCGACCTGCCCAAGGAGGGCAGCCATTTCGACCTGCCGATCGCTTTGGCCCTGCTATGTGCGATTGATATCCTGCCCGATGATGCGATCCAGTCTGTCGTCGCTTTGGGCGAATTATCCTTGGATGGTACATTGATCCCGGTCATCGGCGCGTTGCCCGCTGCGATGTCGGCGGCGGAACAGAACCGTGGCCTGTTATGTCCCGAAGCGTCCGGTGCCGAGGCGGCCTGGGTCGGCAACACGCAGGTGATCGCGGCAAGCTCCCTCGGCGCTGTCGTGCGCCATTACACGGGCCAAGTCCCGATCAGCCCCGCGGATCCGGGCGAAGTATCGGCCCCCCGGCAAACCAAGGACCTGCGTGACGTCAAAGGGCAGGAGCGGGCAAAACGTGCATTGGAGATTGCGGCGGCAGGCCGGCACCATCTGATGTTTGTGGGCACACCGGGGTCGGGAAAATCCATGCTCGCGGCACGGCTGCCGTCGATCCTCCCGCCGCTGACCCCGCGCGAGGCGTTGAGCACGTCGATGATCCATTCCCTTGCCGGGCTGCTGGTCGAAGGCGGCATATCGCGCACCCGCCCCTTTCGCGAGCCCCATCACACCGCATCAATGGCCGCGATCATTGGTGGCGGACGACAGGCCAAACCCGGCGAGGTCAGTCTGGCCCATAACGGCGTGTTGTTCATGGATGAATTCCCCGAATTTCCCCGCATGGTTCTTGAAACGCTGCGCCAGCCCGTCGAAACCGGCGAAGTCATGATCGCCCGCGCGAATGCCCATGTGAAATATCCTTGCCAGTTCATGCTGGTTGCTGCCGCGAACCCGTGCAAATGCGGGTATCTAAGCGATCCGGCGCGCGCCTGCAGCCGTGCGCCCGCCTGCGGCGAAGACTATATGGCCCGCATTTCGGGGCCTTTGATGGACCGGTTTGATTTGCGCGTCGATGTCCCCCCGGTTGCCTTTACCGATCTGGACCTGCCTTGCGACGGCGAAGGATCATCGCAGGTCGCCGCACGGGTGGCCGATGCGCGCCTGACCCAAGAAGCCCGTTTTGCCCAAACCCCCGATGCGCATTTGAATGCGGATGCCGAAGGCGACCTGCTGGAAAGCATCGCCACGCCTGCCCCGGACGCGCGTGCGTTGCTGATCCGCGCAGCAGAGCGGTTTCATCTTTCTGCCCGCGGTTATCACCGGGTTTTGCGGGTCGCGCGCACGATTGCCGATCTTGACGGGGAAAAGACGGTGCAAAAGCACCATCTGGCAGAAGCGCTTAGTTTCCGGATACCGGCGTCGGCAATTCTTTGATCCACCCCGCAAGGTCGTCCAAGGTCTGCCGCCCTTCGGGCAGGACATTGTGAAAGATCGGCCAGACATGTGGCAGATCATGTTCCTCGTGGAACATGACGGGCACATCACAGCCTTTCAGATGCTGGAAAAGCGCGCGGGCATCATCGCGCAGAATTTCCGTATCGCCCACGCAAATCCACACAGGCGGGGCACCGGCAAAATCGGCAGTCAGCGTGTTCAATCTGGGATCATCGCGGTCGGCATCGGCCAGATACATATCCAACATGTCCTCTGCACGTTCCGGCGGCAGCATCGCTTCGCGCTGTGCGTTCTCGACAAGGCTTGCCCCCTGGCGTTTGAAATCAACGAAAGGCGAGAAACCGAAAACACCGCGTGGCGCGGGCAGCTTTTTGGCCAGAATTTCGGATAATAATCCAAAGGCCAGCCCGCCCCCCGCGCTATCGCCACCGATCACGATATTCTGCGCAGCAACGCCCGATGCGATCAGGTCGCGATAGGCGCTTTCCACATCATCCGCTGCCGCAGGAAACGTAAATTCCGGCGCAAGGCGGTATCGCGGCATGACCACCCGTGCCCCCGACCGCGCTGCCAGCTGGCCCAGCATTGCGGCATGGGTTTCGGGGCTGCCGAAAACAAAGCCACCCCCGTGAATGTAGAAGATCACGATATCAGAGTGCAGGCGCTTTGGCGTGACCGTCAGCGCCTCAACACCCCCCGCAAGGGTGATCTTGGCCATTGTCGTGCCGCGCGGCGCGCGGAAAAACAGCCGCGCGTTTTGCTCAAGGTGCCGGCGCAGGTTAGCCGGCTCTTTCGTGCGCCGCATCCGGCGTTTTTCGACGAGCCGTAAATAGGTATTCAGAACCGGACGGATCAGGCTCATGCGCGGCGGGCTTCGATTGCTTCCCAGATTTTGGCCGCTATATTGGTGCCGTCGAACCGTTCAAGTTCCTGAATACCGGTGGGCGAGGTTACGTTGATTTCCGTCAGATAATCCCCGATCACGTCGATACCGACAAAGACCTGGCCTTTTTCCTTCAGGACAGGGCCAATCGTCGCGCAGATCTCAAGATCACGCTCGGTCAGGCCGACCTTTTCGGGGCGTCCGCCTACATGCATATTCGAACGGGTCTCGCCTGCGGCAGGGACGCGGTTGATCGCACCGACGGCTTCGCCATCGACCAGAATCACACGTTTGTCACCCTTGGACACCGCGGGCAGGAATTGCTGAACGATCAGCGGCTCGCGCGAGAAACCGGTAAACAGCTCATAAAGCGACCCAAGGTTGCGGTCGTTGTCATCAAGCCGGAAAACCCCCGCGCCGCCGTTGCCATAAAGCGGCTTCAGGATCACGTCACCATATTTGGCCTTAAAGGCTTTGATCGTTGAAAGGTCACGCGCGATGGTCGTCGGCGGGATCAGGTCAGGGAAATCCAGACACATCAGTTTTTCGGGAAAATTGCGCACCCAGAACGGGTCATTCACAACAAGCGTTGTTTTCTTGAGGCGGTCGAGAAGATGCGTCGATGTGATGTAATGCATGTCAAATGGCGGGTCCTGCCGCAGCCAGACCACGTCAAAATCTGCCAGATCAACCTCGCGAACGGGGCCCAGCGTGGCGTGATCACCCTGCACGCGCTGCACTGTCAGATCGTGACCGCGCGCGGTAATCCGGCCCTCTTGATAGGCCAGATGGTCAGGCGTGTAGTAGAAAAGCGTGTGACCGCGGGCTTGCGCCTCTTCGGCGATGCGAAAGGTGCTGTCGGCGTTGATATTGACGGCCCCGATCGGGTCCATTTGAAAGGCGATTTTCATACCAGATCTCCGTGCTGTTGCTCATTAGATGACGCAGCACGGCGCGGGGTGCAATGGGTCAGTCGTGGCCAAACGCGTTTTCGACGATGCGTAACTGGCCTGTTTCATCAACCAAAGCCACGTCAAAACGCAGGTTGGTAAGGCTGCCATTTGGTTCATTGGCGATGAATTCTTCGGCTGATCCCAAGATCCTGTCGATCTGGCGGCGGGTGATCCGCAAGGCGGCCTGCTCAAAGCTTGTGCTTTTCTTGACCTCGACAAATACCAGATCAGGGCCGTCGCGCATGATCAGGTCGATTTCGCCGCGTTTGCCCCGCCATCTTTCGCGGGCCAGGGTGAACCCGCGGCGGATATAATCCCGGGCCACAGCATTTTCAGCGGCCTGACCGGCGTGATAGCTGACCGAGCCCTGAATTTGCTTTGCCACAGACATGATTACCCGTTCCCTTTGCCCTGCTCCAATGCGGCCTGATACACCTGCCTGCGCGGCAGGTTATGCGCCTGCGCCACCATATCGACGGCATCGCGCATCGACATGGTTTCCAGCGCCGATGCCAGATCAGAGGTTAGGTCACTTTCGCTAACCGACTGTAAACGGCCACGGTCAATCAGCACGACGATCTCGCCCTTGGGGGATTTGTCGGCATAATATTCTTGCAGCTCTGCCAAGGTCCCCCGGCGGATTTCCTCGAATTTCTTCGTCAGCTCGCGGCAGACAGCGGCGGGGCGTTCTTCGCCCAACGCTTTGGCCGCATCGCGCAACATCGCCGCCACACGCTTGGGCGATTCGTAAAAAACCAGCGTGCCTTGGATGTCTTTGAGCTTTTGCAGGGCCGTCAGACGCGCCGATGTCGCATTTGGCAGGAACCCGGCAAAGAAAAATGCGTCTGTCGGCAACCCGCCCAAAGCAAGCGCCGTCAGCACCGCCGATGGCCCCGGTGCGCAGGTCAGCATCAGGCCCGCCTGCGATACCGCACGGGACAATTCGAAACCCGGATCGGCAATCAGCGGCATCCCCGCTTCGGAGGCATAGGCGACCGATCGCCCATCGCGAATGGCCGCCAACAGCTTGTCCTGCACGCCCGCGCCCGAATGGTCATGCAGCGCAAGCACCCTGCGACCGTCCAGCGGCACGCCGTGAATTTCCATTAATCTACGTAAGCTTCGCGTATCTTCGGCCGCCAAAACATCAGCCGAAGCCAAGACGTCAAGCGCACGCAAGGTAATGTCACGGGCGGTTCCAATCGGGACGCCGACAAAGTAAAGCCCCGCAGAGAGCGGTACCTTTTGATAATTCAAGCTGGACCCGCCTTTCGCACCCTCTATGATCGGTGCATCTGTTCATGGGCTATTGCCGCCGACCTGCCACTTATGGAGTGACACTGCTATGTTCGCCGTTTTCGACACCCTTCGCAAGCCACTGCGGCTTTTGATTCTGCCCTTTGTGGCGTTTGCACTGGCCGCCTGCGAGCCGGGATTGATGACCAATACAGGGTCTAGCAAAGGCCCCAAGGTGGATACCAGCAAGCCCATTCCAGTGGCTCTTTTGGTGCCACGCGGCGGTTCTGCCAGTGACAACCTGCTTGCGCAAGAGCTCGAGAACGCGGCCCGTCTGGCGATCCGTGACCTTGCAGGCGTGCAAATCGACCTGCGGGTCTATGGCACAGGCGGCAGTGCTGCCCTGGCCGCCACAGCTGCATCCCAAGCCGTGAACGAAGGCGCGCAGATCATCGTCGGCCCGCTTTATGGCGAGGCTGCAAATGCCGCAGGCAATGCCGTGGCCGCGCAAGGCGTCAATGTGCTGTCCTTCTCGAATAATGCCAGCATTGCCGGCGGCAACGTCTTTGTCATGGGCCAAGGCTTTGACGACACGTCAAGCCGTCTGGTGCGCTTTGCAAAAGCCACGGGTAAAGACAAAATTCTGGTCCTGCACAGCAATGATGTTGCAGGCCAGTTGGGCCGCAATGCCATCATGAACGCGATTGCGCAAAATGGTGCGACCTCTGCTGGTGCCGTCGACTATTCCCTGAGCCAGGAATCGGTCATCGCCGCCGTGCCGCGCGTGAAAGCGGCCGTAGAAGCCAATGGTGCCAACGCGATCTTTTTGACAACATCATCGGCCAGCGCCCTGCCCCTGTTTGCGCAACTATTGCCAGAAGCAGGCGTGCTTACCACATCAACGCAATATATCGGCCTGACCCGCTGGGACATTCCAGCCCAGACACTGGCACTGCCCGGCGTTCAAGGCGGCTGGTTTGCGATGCCTGACCCCTCCGCAACCGCCGCGTTCTCGCAACGCTATTCAGCGGCTTATGGCAAGACACCTGGTCCTATTGCCGGCCTTGCGTTTGATGGCATTGCCGCTGTGGGCGCATTGGCGCGATCGGGTAAATCGAATGCACTGTCGACTGCGAATCTGACACAAGGCGCAGGTTTCCGCGGGGCCAACGGTGTGTTCCGTTTAAAAACGGATGGCACAACCGAGCACGGCCTGGCCATCGCAACCGTGCGCAACAACTCCGTTGTGATTATTGATCCCGCCCCCCAAGGTTTCGGCGGCGCTGGTTTCTAAAGGACACTAAGTGGTAAAACCATTAGCTGCACAAGCAGAGACAGGTGAAGCTACAGCGCTTCACCTGATCAGCGCCCCCGAGTTGATCTTTGACGAAGACGCCATCGCCGACGCCCTGACTGTGGCATTCGAAGAAGCATCGGATAGCAGCCAGGTCCGTGCAGCGGCTGTGCGTATTCTTGGGAATGCCCAGAAAGCAGGCCGCGCTGAAATCGCCCGCGCCTTTGCCGCGACACCGTTTGACGCGCGCGCAATGACCTCCGCCTATTGTTTTTTGACAGATCAGCTGGTCCGCAGCACGTTGCAGATTGCGGTGCAGAAATTGCATCCCAAGCCCAACCCGACGTCGGGCGAACGCTTGGCGGTGATCGGCGTCGGCGGGTATGGCAGGGGCGAAATGGCCCCGTTCTCGGACGTTGATCTGCTGTTTTTGATCCCCTACAAAGCGACCGCCTGGACCGAAAGCGTGATCGAATCCATGCTGTATATGCTGTGGGATTTGAAGCTGAAGGTTGGCCATTCCACCCGCACGATCCGTGATTGCGTGCGCCTTGGGGCCGAGGATTTCACCATCCAGACCGCCTTGCTCGAACACCGGTTTATCGCGGGCGACCTTGAACTGACCGCCGAGCTGGACAAGACGCTGAAGACCGATCTTTTTTCCGGTTCGGGCCGTAGTTTCATCGAGGCCAAGCTGGAAGAGCGCGCCCTGCGCCACCGCAAACAGGGTCTGCGCTATCAGGTTGAACCGAACGTCAAGGAAGCCAAGGGGGGCCTACGCGATTTGCAATCCCTGTTCTGGATCGCCAAGCATATTTACAACGTCGAAAACGCTGCCGATCTGGTGGAGCGCGGCATCTTTCTGGAAGAAGAATTCAAAACCTTCGTCGCCGCCGAGGATTTTCTTTGGGCGGTACGCGGGCACCTGCATTTGTTGTCTGGGCGCGCAACCGAACAGCTGACCTTTGACATGCAGGTCGCCGTCGCCGAGGCGATGGGCTATACGGATACGGGCGGCAGACGCGGTGTCGAAGTGTTCATGCAGGCCTATTTCCGCCACGCCACCCAAGTGGGCGAGCTGACCCGCATCTTCCTGACCAAGCTGGAAAGCATCCACATCAAGGCAGAACCCCTGCTGGAACGCATATTCCGCCGCCGCCCCAAGATGCGCGACGGCTACGAAGTCGTCGTGGGCCGGCTTGCGATTGTCGATGATGCTGCGTTCATTTCGGACAAGCTGAACCTGTTGCGCATCTTCGAGGAAGCGTTGCGGACCGGCATGTTGATCCACCCGGACGCCATGCGGCTGGTGAAACGCAACCTGAACCTGATCGACGACGACATGCGCAACAATGCCGAAGCGCAGCGCATTTTCCTTGATCTGATGCTCAAACACGGCAACCCCGAACGCGGCCTGCGCCGGATGAACGAACTGGGCGTTCTGTCTGCCTTTATTCCCGAATTCGAAAACATCGTCGCGATGATGCAGTTCAATATGTATCACAGCTACACCGTCGACGAACATACGATCCAGTGCATCACCAACCTTGCCCTCATTGAAAAGGGCGAGCTTGAGGAAGACCTGCCGGTCGCGTCGAATATCCTGAAACGCGGCGTGAACCGCAAAGTCATTTATGTGGCCCTGCTTTTGCACGATATCGCCAAGGGGCGCCCCGAAGACCATTCGATCCTTGGGGCCCAAATGGCCCGCAAGATCGCGCCACGGCTGGGGCTGAACAAGACCGAAGTCGATACTGTCGAATGGCTGGTGCGCTATCACCTGCTGATGTCGGACATGGCCCAGAAACGCGATATTGCCGACCCGCGCACCGTGCGTGACTTCGCCAAAGCGGTACAGACGGTCAAGCGGCTTGATCTGCTGTGTGTGTTGACCGTTTGCGATATTCGCGGCGTCGGGCCGAACACCTGGAACAACTGGAAGGCCGTGCTGATCCGTGGCCTGTACCGCCAAACCAAGAAAGCCCTTGAAACAGGGCTTGAGGATCTGAACCGTGCGAACCGCGGCGACGAGGCGAAAAAGACCTTGCGTGCAGCCCTTGCCGATTGGCCGCGCAAGGATTTGCAGACCGAAACCGCACGCCACTATCCGCCCTATTGGCAAGGGCTGCACATCACGGCCCATGTCGTGTTTGCCCAGTTGCTGCGTGATATCAAGGATGGCGAAATTCGCATCGACCTGCACCCAGACGAGGACCGCGATGCCACCCGTGCGTGTTTTGTCATGGCAGATCACCCCGGTATCTTTGCACGTCTTGCAGGGGCGCTGGCGCTGGTGGGTGCCAATGTGGTCGACGCCCGCAGCTACACGACCAAAGACGGCTATGTCACCGATGCGTTCTGGATACAGGATGCCGAAGGCAACCCCTATGACGCTGCCCGCCTGCCCCGCCTCAGGCAGATGATCTCGAAAACCCTCAAGGGAGAGATCCTGGCCCGCGAGGCCCTGAAATCCCGCGACAAGGTCAAAAAACGCGAAAGGGCATTCAAGGTCCCGACCCACATCACCTTTGATAATGATGGCTCTGAAATCTATACCATCATCGAAGTCGACACCCGCGATCGCCCCGGTTTGCTATACGATCTGGCGCGCAGCCTGGCCGAATCGAACGTCTATATCGCCAATGCAGTCATCGCGACCTATGGCGAACAGGTGGTCGATACCTTCTATGTCAAAGATATGTTCGGGCTGAAATATTACACCGAAAGCAAGCAGCGGACCCTTGAAAAACGTCTCCGCCTTGCGATTGCCGAAGGGGTCGAGCGGGCCGCCGATTAACGCCGGACCACGCGCGCCCGCCTCAGCCAGCAGGCGAAAACAGGGCCGGCGGCTTCCCGTTGCCGGCCATTGCCCGCCGCACATCAACAATTGCGCTATGGCACGCCAAACGGTAGGCCATTTGCATCGCACTCACAGGGCAAGCATTCCAATGAAACCAATCCGCCTGATGTCCGGCTTTTTCACCGTCGGAATATGGACCCTTCTCAGCCGCGTCATGGGGTTCATTCGCGATGTGATGGTTGCTGGATATCTCGGCTCCGGCCCCGCAGCCGAAGCCTTCTTGGTGGCGTTTTCCCTGCCCAACATGTTTCGCCGCTTCTTTGCCGAAGGCGCGTTCAACATGGCCTTTGTGCCGATGTTCTCGAAAAAGCTCGAAAGCGGCGACGGCCCCGAGGAGTTCGCCCAGGATGCCTTTGTCGGTATGGCGTTTATCCTGACCCTGTTCACCCTCATCGGCATCATCGCCATGCCCGGTCTGGTGTTGCTGATGGCGTCGGGGTTCAAAGGGGACGAACGCTTTGATCTGGCCGTTGAATACGGGCGGCTTGCCTTTCCCTATATCCTTTTCATCTCGCTCGCGGCACTGGTATCGGGGGTATTGAATGCCACGGGGCGCTTTATGGCTGCTGCGGCTGCGCCTGTCGTGCTGAACATCATCTTTATCATTGCCGTGCTCGTTGGGGCCGCCCTTGGCCGCGACGGATCAGAGGCGTTGGGCCTCGGCATCGACAAGGCCCTCGGCCTGCATATCGGCAACACACTGGCCCTGTCCGTGCCGATTGCGGGCATTGCGCAACTGGCGCTGGTGTGGTGGGCCGCCAAACGCGCGGGCTTCACCTTGGGCTTCAACCGCAGACCCCGCATGACGCCGGAATTGAAACGCCTGGCCATCATCGCAGCCCCGGCCGCACTGGCGGGCGGTGTGATGCAGATCAACCTGCTGGTCGGTCGTCAGGTGGCCAGCTTTTACGAAGGGGCCGTGGCCTGGCTCAACTACGCCGATCGCTTGTACCAACTGCCGCTTGGCGTGGTGGGCATTGCCATCGGCGTGGTCCTGCTTCCCGATCTGTCGCGCCGCCTCAAGGCCGGGGATGAACAGGGATCGCACACCCAGATCAGCCGCGCCGCCGAAGTCTCCCTTGCCCTGACAATCCCCTCTGCCGTGGCCTTGATGGTAATCCCCTTCACTCTGGCATCGGTCCTGTTTCAACGTGGTGCCACAACCGTCGACGATGCGGCGGCGATTGCCATTGCGGTGGCGATCTACGGCCTCGGCCTGCCCGCCTTTGTCCTGCAAAAAATCCTGCAACCGCTGTATTATGCCCGCGAAGACACCAAACGCCCGTTCTATTTTGCCGTTGTGGCAATGATCGTGAATGTGGTGCTGGCCGTGGGCCTCAGCCCCTTTATCGGCTGGTTCGCCCCGGCGATCGCGACGACCCTCGCCGGTTGGGCCATGTTCGGGCTGCTGGCCTATGGCGCACGCGGCTTTGGCCTGGCCGCGAAATTCGATGCCCGCTTTCACAAACGCATTTGGCGTATCCTTGCGGCCTCCGCAATCATGGGGGTTGCCTTGTGGATCGGCAATGTCGCGATGCAACCGCTGCTGGGTCAGTCCTGGTGGCGCGGCATCGGGCTTCTGCTGCTAATCCTGATCGCGGCCATCAGCTACTTCGGCTCTGGCCAGATCATCGGAGCCTTCAAACTGGGCGAATTCAAACGCGCATTGAAACGCGGCTGACCTGATTTCCAAATGGTTCAAAATCCCGGGGGGTCAGGGGGGCTGGCCCCCCTGCCTTGCGCATGAAATCAACGATGCCGGACACGGTTGCGCAATTTCAACCATTCACCGGGAGCCAGGACAAAGCACAATCCAAAGCCCACGAAGAACCCGAAAAGGTCCGCCAGCCATTGGGTGCCCGCCTCAAAGAACACGCCCCACAAAAGCTGTATCCCCATCAACACCGCAATCAGCGAAAACGCACGCAATTGCTGCGCGCCCAGCCCTGACAATCTGCGCCACATGACAAAGGAATAGGCCCCGATCAGCCCGTAAACATTCGGATAGGCCCCGACCAGCCAAACCGGATCATTCAGGGCCAGCGCATAGAGAACCGCCCCGATGATCCCCGAGACAAAGAATATCGCCAGAAACGCCAGCTGCCCCAAGGCCTCGGCCACCATTTTGCCAAGGGCCAACAATAGCACCATGGCAAAAAGCGCATGGGTGAACCCCAGATGCACAAATGAATAGCTCACGGCGCGCAATGTCTCCGACACAGGGAAGCGCCAGTTGGCGATCATCCAGTCAAAGATGTCGTTCGAAAATCCGTAATCGCGGATCAATGCCAGTCGCCAGCCGATGGCACCGGGGCCGCCGATAATACCCGCCTCGGCCAGGGACAGCCCTGCCTCGATACCGGCGATGGCCAGAAACACCACTGTAACCACGGCAGGCATCGGGTTTACGGGTGGTTGAAAATCAGGGTCTTCCATAGCGGCTCCTTGACGGGGTTGGTGCGCATGGGTAAGCCCATCGTGCCGTCTTTTCCAGCCTTATCGGAGCGTTGCCATGACCGACACCCAATTCACCCCGCGCGTGTTCTCGGGCATTCAGCCGTCCGGCGGCCTGACCCTTGGCAATTATCTGGGCGCGATGAAGCGTTTCGTCGACATGCAGGATGAAGGGTCATATCAGACCATCTATTGCATGGTGGACCTGCACGCGATCACGGCCAAGCTTCAAGACCCCGCCACCTTGCGCCACAACACACGCGAACTGGCCGCCGGATTTATTGCAGCGGGCGTTGATCCGCAGAAATCCATTCTGATCAATCAATCCCAGGTTCCCGAGCATGCACAGCTTGCGTGGATCTTTAACTGTGTTGCCCGCATGGGCTGGATGGGCCGCATGACCCAGTGGAAAGACAAGGCCGGCAAAAACGCCGAGACCGCTTCCTTGGGCCTGTTTGCCTATCCCGCGCTGATGGCCGCCGACATTCTGATTTACCACGCCACCCATGTGCCCGTGGGCGAAGACCAAAAGCAGCATCTGGAACTGACCCGCGACATCGCGGCCAAGTTCAACCATGACTACGGCGTTGATTTCTTTCCGCTGACCGAACCGGTGATCGAAGGTGCCGCAACCCGCGTGATGTCCTTGCGCGACGGGTCGAAAAAGATGTCGAAATCCGATCCATCGGATGCCAGCCGGATCAACCTGACCGACGATGCCGACACAATCGCCAAAAAGATCCGCAAGGCCAAGACCGATCCCGATGCTTTGCCCTCCGAGATCGAAGGCCTGAAGGACCGCCCCGAGGCGCGCAATCTGGTGAACATCTATGCCGCGCTCAACGACCAGACCGTTGAACAGGTGCTGGCCGAAGTCGGTGGTCAGCAATTCGGCACCTTCAAGCCGCTGTTGGCCGATCTGGCCGTCGCCAAAATGTCGCCGATCAGCACGCGCATGGCCGAACTGATGGCCGACACAGCCGAGATTGACCGCATCCTTGCAAACGGTGCCACCCAGGCCCGCGAGATCACTGCGCCGATCCTGAGAAAAACCTATGATATTGTCGGGATGGTTGGCTAAGGCAGCACGCCACCCGATCATACCCGCGCCGATGGGGCTGCGCATTTTTGCACAGGCGGCGCGCGCCAGCCGCTCTGGCTTTGCGGGCGCGATGTCGCCATCTTGCAGTCATCGCAAGAAGAAAGGCGCATCTCATGGCTCATGCCTCAGTCGGTCACGTTCACCTCAAGGTCGCGGATCTTGAGCGGGCGATCACGTTTTACCGCGACATTCTCGGGTTCGATCTGAACCAGAAATTCGGCACGCAGGCCGCCTTTCTTGGTGCGGGCGGGTATCACCACCACATCGGTCTGAATACATGGGAAAGCGCCGGCGCGACGCCCCCGCCCGAAGGTCACACCGGGCTGTATCATTCGGCGTTTCTGTACCCCGACCGCCCCGCCTTGGCCGCCGTTCTGAAACGCATTGTTGCTGCGGGCATTCCGCTGGACGGGGCTGCCGATCATGGCGTGAGCGAGGCGATATACCTGCGTGATCCTGACAATAACGGGGTCGAGATATACCGCGACCGCGCCGAGCAGGATTGGCCCCGTGACGCGCATGGCGGGCTCAAGATGGTAAATGCCCCGCTTGATCTGAACGCCCTGCTGGCCGAGGCCCCCGCCTAAGGATCATGGACAATCCCGCCGTGTCGCGTCAGTTTCCAGACAGACAACAAGGGGAATGACAGGATGACCACCGGCTTTTTCATGGATGAACGCTGTTTCTGGCATGCGGGGGGCAACTATGCCTTTACCATGCCCATCGGCGGGCTGGTGCAGCCCTTGGCGTCAGGCGGGTTGCCCGAAAACCCCGAAACCAAGCGGCGGCTGCGCAATTTGATGGAAGTTACCGGCCTAATGGCCGAGTTGGACGTGCGCAGCGCGCAGCAAGCCACACGCGACGATCTGTTGCGTGTTCACCCTGCTGCCTATCTGGACGACTTCAAACGTCTCTCTGACACGGGCGGTGGTGAACTGGGCCTGCGCACCCCCTTTGCTGCTGGCGGGTTCGAGATCGCTGCCCTGTCTGCCGGACTGTCCATCGCCGCTGTCGAAGCGGTTGCATCGGGTGATCTGCAAAACGCCTATGCGCTTTCCCGCCCCCCCGGTCACCACGCCCTGCCTGATTTCCCCAACGGGTTCTGCCTGCTGGCAAACATCGCCATCGCGATCGAAGCCGCCAAGGCCAAGGGGCTGGTAAACCGCGTTGCTGTGCTGGATTGGGATGTGCACCATGGCAATGGCACCGAAGCGATATTCTATCACCGCGACGACGTGCTAACGATTTCACTGCATCAGGAAGGCAACTATCCGCTGGATACAGGCGCGCTGGCGGATCGGGGCAAGGGGGCGGGCGAAGGGTATAACATCAACCTGCCGCTCCATGCCGGATCGGGGCATACGGCCTATCTGCACGCGCTGGACCGCATCGTGATCCCCGCGCTTGAGGCGTTCCAGCCCGATATGATCATTGTCGCCTGTGGCTTTGACGCCGCAATCGTGGACCCGCTGGCGCGGATGCAGGCCACGGCCAAAACCTTTGCCGCCATGACCCGCAAAATCAAAGCGACTGCGCAAAAACTTTGCGATGGCAAGCTGGTGCTTGTCCACGAAGGCGGCTATTCAGAGGCCTATGTCCCGTTCTGTGGCCACGCCACCATCGCAGCCCTCGCAGACAGTGATATCATCGCGCCAGATCCGCACGCGGAGAACTATCACATCCGCCAGCCCAGCCCCAAATTTGACGCCTTCCTGCGCTGCTCCATTGATGAGATGGCGCAAGAGCTGAACCTGTAAGAGAGACCCAATGCCGACACCAAACCCAGACGCACTGCATTTCCTGCAAACACGCCGGTCCCGGCCTGCCAAGACGCTGACCATCCCCGTGCCGGACCGCGACACGCTGCTGCCCCTGCTTACGGCCGCTGCGCGCACACCCGATCATGGCAAGCTGGAACCGTGGCGTTTTATCGTGATCGACAAGCCCGCGATGGGGCGTTTGGCGGATATCGCGCAGGCCCGCGGAGAGGCCTTGGGCCTTGACGACGAACAGGTCCAGAAAGGCCGCGGCCAGTTTGATCAGGGCCATCTGGCCGTGGTCGTGGTCGAGGTGCAAAAACCGTCGCCCAAGATCCCCGCGATTGAACAGACGTACTCTGCCGGGGCCGTGTGCCTTGCGCTGACCAATGCGGCCTTGGCTGCGGGTTGGGGCGCAAACTGGCTAAGCGGCTGGGTCAGCCACGACCGCGAATTTATGAAAAAAGGGTTCGGATTGGCCGACAACGAACGGATCGCGGGCATCATCCACATCGGCACTGAAACCTCTGCCCCGCCAGAACGTCCTCGTCCTGACATCGCGGCACTGACCACATGGCTGTGACCGAGATTTTCAAGGCGATCGGCCTTGCCGTTGGACAGCTCAGCGACCTGCGGTTTCGCAAGGTGTTCTTTATGGGCATCGGGCTGGCGCTGGTTCTGCTGATCGGCATTGCGGCGGCCTTTGTCTGGCTTGTTGGCTGGTTGGCGGGTGACGCCACATCGATCCCCTGGGTGGGCGAGGTGACGTGGCTGGACGACCTGTTCAGCTGGGGGGCGGGGCTGTTGTTGATGGCGCTGTCGGTCTTTTTGATGATCCCGGTCGCGTCCGCGATCACGTCGATGTTTCTGGACGACGTGGCCGATGCGGTCGAGGCGGAGCATTACCCCCACCTGCCCGCAGCAAACCGCGTGCCTTTTGGCGATGCGGTGCGCGACACGGTGAATTTCATGGGGGTGCTGATTGGCGTCAACCTGTTGGCACTGATCCTGTACATCCTGTTCGCGCCGCTTGCGCCGCTGATCTTTTGGACGGTGAACGGGTTCTTACTGGGCCGTGAATATTTCACACTGGCAGCGATCAGGCGTGTCGGCAGGGTCGAGGCGAAAAAGCTCAGACGCCGTCACATGGGCACAATCTGGGTCGCAGGGGTGCTGATGGCGATGCCATTGTCGATCCCCCTGCTAAACCTTGTTATTCCGATTTTAGGGGCGGCGACCTTTACCCACCTGTTCCACCAATTGGTGTCAGATCCCCGTGCAGCCAATATTCAATATCCGCCACGGTGACCAACCCCGACAGGATGAACCAGACAGTAAACGCCCAAAGCACGATCGTAATGCCCGTTGTCCACCACGCCTTTGTCTTGAGGTGATGATGCTCTGGTGCGCCGGCATGTGTGCCTTCAACGATCTCTCCCAGATCCCCTTGGGTTTTCACCCGGATAGGCAGCGCGATCAGAAAGGTCATTGACCAGATCACGGCAAACAGAACCAAGGCTGATGTAACGCCCATGATTACACCTGCTCCAGTTCGACCAGCGCACCGTTAAAGTCTTTGGGGTGCAGGAAGATTACCGGTTTGCCGTGGGCCCCTATCTTGGGCTCTCCGTTGCCCAGAACGCGGGCACCGGTGGATTTAAGGTGATCCCGCGCCGCGATGATGTCGTCGACCTCGTAGCAGATATGGTGGATACCACCCGCGGGGTTCTTTTCCAGAAAGCCGTTGATCGGGCTGTCATCGCCCAGCGGATACAGCAGTTCGATCTTGGTGTTCGGCAGTTCGATAAAGATCACCGTCACACCGTGATCGGGTTCATCCTGCGCCGGGCCGACATTGGCACCAAGGGCGTTGCGGTACTGGTTCGCGGCGGCTTCCAAATCTGGCACAGCAATGGCTACGTGGTTAAGACGACCGATCATCATATTTCTCCTGCGTTTCTTAAACTTTGTCAGGTTATGGGCCGGGTTTGACGCAAGAGCAATGCGTCACGTTAACGTCCTATTAGCCAAGCACGCCTAACCATTGAGTCATCGGAATCTTTTGGAGAAGGCTAAAATGGACAAGCTGGGCGTACAGACAGATACCCTTCCAAGCCCCACGGCCGACCGGCCTTTGCTGGGCCTGACGGTTTTGGTGATCGAAGACAGCCGTTACGCCTGCGAGGCGATGCGCCTGTTGTGCCTGCGGTCAGGTGCGCGGATCAGACGGGCCGATTGCATGCGCGCGGCGCGACGGCATTTGCAGGTTTACCGCCCCTCGGTGGTGATTGCCGATCTGGGGCTGCCGGACGGCAACGGCATCGACCTGATACAGGAACTGGCGCGCGCGCAGCCGCGTGTTGACGCCCTGCTGGCGATTTCGGGCGATACCCATCTTGCCGGCGATGCCTTGGCGGCAGGTGCCGACGGGTTTATTGAAAAACCGCTGAACTCGCTCTGCCACTTTCAACAGGCCGTGCTGGCCGCTTTGCCCGCCGACCGACAACCCCAGGGGGTGCGGGTCTTGACCGATGAAACGGTGCAGCCCGATGAAATCGCCTTTCAGGACGACATGGCACATATCGCGGATATTCTGGACGATACCGCAGACACGGTTACGCTGGATTATATCGCACAGTTTCTAGGGGGCGTTGCGCGTGGCGTCTGTGATACCGCGCTGGAAAAAGCCGCGCTGGCACTGGCGCATAAACGCGCATTGGGCCAACCGACAGAAACGGAAAAAGCCGCAATCGCGGGGTTGGTGCAAACCCGGCTGGCGCAACGCATCGCGATTTAGATCAACCGCCCCTAGACCAGCGGGTCGCTGGCCACGCGCACCAGTCTTGTCAGATCGGAAAGGCTCTCTCGCTGCTGGCCTTGGTCGTCAAAATTACTGGGGGCAAGCCACGCTTCAAACGCCTCTTTCAAGCTGGACCATTCGGAATCGATGGCCGCAAACCATGCCGTGTCGCGGTTGCGCCCTTTCACAACCGCTGCCTGACGAAAAACACCCTCGTAGCTGAACCCAAGCCGCTGTGCCGCCCGGCGCGATGGCATGTTCAGCGCATTGCATTTCCATTCATAGCGCCGGTACCCCGCCTCAAACGCCCAAGCCATCATCAGATACATCGCCTCTGTCGCGGCGCGCGTGCGTTGCAATGCGGGGCTGAAAGCAATCGACCCCACCTCGATTGAACCGGCAGCGGGGGCAATGCGCATATAGCTTGCGACGCCTTCCCAATGCCCTGTCTCAAGGTTCTTGATCGCATAGAACAGCGGATCATCGCGGGTTTCCGTTTCGCGCACCCAACGATGGAACTGCGAGGACGAGGAGAATGGCCCGTCATACATATAGTGCCACAGATCGTCCTGCCCTTCGAACGCGCCGAACAGCAATGCCGCATGGGCCTGTGCCGTTAACGGTTCCAATTTGGCATATGTCCCCGACAAGCCGTCGCGCGGGGGCAAGGGGGGCTGGACAAAATCCGGAACAGCAAAGCCAAGGGGCGGTGATGAGGGCGCATTTTCTTTCATAAGCATTACGTTACGACCAACCGGCACCAACGCCAAGCCTGTAAAACGCGTCTGGCGTGTCTAAGACCGCTCTTAGTTTGACCAAACTTTGGACACAAACCCTTGGCAATCTGATCGATATGAAACCCCTCATGCGTCAAAGGATCCCGACATATGCTGGCCAAGCTTAAAGCAGCGCGCCTGATATATCGCGACGAGGCTCGGATCGACTGGGTCATTTTGGCCGCCGATGCTGTGGGCGTGGCGATTGTCGCCTTGGCATTCGCAAACGCACGGATCGCGGATCAGGCACCCGAGGTCGGGATTCAGATTGCCACGGCACTGTTTTAACGCGCCCCGTCCGACCCGGCCCGCCCCCTGACGGGGAACCAGGTTTGATGTCCGGCGTTTTCCTTTCGAAACGTGAAGGGGGAACACAATGACGCCTCAGGCAATCGCTTTGAAGACAGCAAAAAGCCCGCCCCCGGATCATCGGTGGCGGGCTTTTTCAATTCCATTCGGGCGGCTTAGTCTTGCGGGATCACCCGCAGGCCAAGTTCCATCAACTGGTCCGGCATCGGATCATTCGGCGCGTTCATCATCAGGTCTTCGGCGCGCTGGTTCATCGGGAACAGGATGACTTCGCGAATGTTCGCTTCTTCGGCCAGCAGCATCACGATGCGGTCGATACCGGCGGCACAACCACCGTGGGGCGGGGCACCGTATTGGAAGGCATTAACCATACCGCCGAAACGCTTCTCGACTTCTTCCTTGCCGTATCCCGCGATTTCAAACGCCTTGAACATGATCTCTGGCTTGTGGTTCCGGATCGCACCGGACACCAATTCATAGCCGTTGCAGGCAAGGTCGTACTGATAGCCCAGCACCTCGAGCGGGTCGCCCATCAGCGCGTCCATCCCGCCCTGAGGCATGGAGAACGGGTTGTGTTCAAAGTCGATCTTGCCGGATTCCGCGTCTTTTTCGTAGATCGGGAAATCGACGATCCATGCAAAGGCAAAGCGGTTTTCATCCGTCAGGCCCAGTTCGGAACCGATCACATTGCGGGCACGTCCTGCGACGCCTTCAAACGCCTTGGGCTTGCCACCAAGGAAGAACGCCGCATCGCCGACCGTCAGGCCAAGCTGCTGGCGGATCGCTTCGGTACGCTCTGGTCCGATGTTCTTGGCCAATGGGCCTGCCGCTTCCATGCCGCCTTCGACTTCGCCGGATTTCAACTTTGCCTGGGCTTCCTTCACCGGAATACCCAGTTCTTGCGCGACGCTGTCGGCAGTCTTTTCGCGCCAGAAGATATACCCCATGCCGGGCAGGCCTTCTTTTTGCGCAAAGGCGTTCATGCGGTCACAGAACTTGCGCGAGCCACCGGTCGGGGCCGGGATGGCGCGGATTTGCGTGCCTTCCTGCTCCAGCAGCTTGGCAAAGATCGCAAAGCCGGAGCCCGCGAAATGTTCGGAGACAACCTGCATCTTGATCGGGTTGCGCAGGTCGGGCTTGTCCGACCCATACCAAAGCGCCGCGTCCTTGTAGGAAATCTGCGGCCATTCCTGATCGACGGCTTTACCGCCACCGAATTCTTCGAAGATACCGGTCAGAACGGGCTGGATCGTGTCAAACACGTCTTGCTGCTCAACAAAGGACATCTCGAGGTCGAGCTGGTAGAAATCCGTGGGCGACCGGTCGGCGCGCGGGTCTTCGTCACGGAAACACGGGGCAATCTGGAAATACTTGTCAAAGCCGGACACCATCAACAGTTGTTTGAACTGCTGCGGTGCCTGGGGCAGCGCGTAGAATTTGCCGGGGTGCAATCGCGATGGCACCAAGAAATCGCGCGCGCCTTCGGGGGAAGATGCGGTGATGATCGGCGTCTGGAATTCTTTGAACTTGCGGTCCCACATGCGGCGGCGGATCGACGACACCACATCAGAGCGCAGGATCATGTTCGCCTGCATCTTTTCGCGACGCAGATCAAGGTAGCGATAGCGCAGGCGCGTTTCTTCGGGGTATTCCTGATCGCCGAACACTTGTAAAGGCAGCTCTTTGGAGGCTCCCAAAACTTCGATATCGCGCACGAAGACTTCGATTTCGCCGGTCGGGATTTTCGCGTTCACCAGATCATCGGCACGGGCTTTGACCTCGCCGTCGATGCGAATGCACCATTCCGAACGGACCTTTTCAACATCGGCAAAAGCTGCTGAATCAGGGTCGCACAGCACTTGGGTCATGCCGTAGTGATCGCGCAAGTCGATGAACAGGATACCGCCGTGATCGCGCACGCGGTGTACCCAACCGGACAGGCGGACCTTGTCGCCTACGTTTGATTTGCTCAGATCGGCGCATGTGTGGCTGCGATATGCGTGCATGACGGGTCCCTTCCTAGGGCTGAATTTGCTCGTCGCAGGTACACCGTTTGGGGCCGGGGAAGTCAAGACTTTCCCGTAAAATACCGCCATTCTTGGCCGTTTTGGCTGGTTGGAAAAAATTAGACCGCCTGCTCCTCCCAAAGCAGGCGGTCCTTCCCGCGCGACGTTTTCGGTTCTTTACAGAACCAACACATCAAGCGGCGGAAATCCGTTGAACCCAACCGAGCTGTAAGAGCTGGTATAGGCACCACAATTCTTGATCATGATCTTGTCACCATCGCGAAGGTCAAGCGGCAGATCAACTGGGTTCTTCTCATACAGGATATCTGCGGAATCGCAAGACGGGCCTGCCAGAACGCAGGGGCCTGTGGGGCTACCGTCACGCGCAGTCACAAACTCGTAGCGGATCGCCTCGCCTTCGGTTTCGGCCAGACCGGAAAAACGGCCAATGTCCAAATAAACCCAGCGGCGCAGCGCCTCGGTTGATTTGCGCGACACCAGCAGGACTTCGGCGGCGATATGACCAGCCTCAGCCACCATACCGCGCCCCGGTTCTGCCATCACATAGGGGATGTGCCCGAAGCGGTCTTTGACGGCAGCCATAACGGCGGCGGCATAGCCCCGTGGCGCATCAACCGGATCGCCGTGATAGGCGGGGAAACCGCCCCCGATGTTGAGCAATTGCAGGTCGTGACCCGCAGCATTGGCGGCGTGCCACAGGGGGGCCACCTGATCCAGAACAGGGTTCCAGTATTCCGCCTTGCGGGTTTGCGACCCGACATGGAACGACAGACCATAAGGCACAAGACCAAGCGATTTGGCGTAATCTAGCAAGGACGGCAGCAACGTATCTGCGCAGCCGAATTTTCGGGTCAACGGCCAGTCGGCCAGCGAATTTTCAACGATCAGGCGGATATAGACGCGCGCGCCGGGGGCATGGGCGGCAATCTTGTCCAGCTCGGCCTCGCAATCGGCAGCAAAAAGGGTCACGCCGATGGAATGGGCAAATGCAATGTCAACGCCGCGCTTGATGGTGTTGCCGAACGAGATCTTTGCAGGATCAGCCCCCTGGGACAGACACAGTTCGATTTCCTGACGCGATGCCGCATCAAAGCCCGAGCCACGCTCGACCAGCAGACGGATAATTTCCGGCGCAGGGTTTGCTTTGACAGCATAGTGGATATTCGCATCCCCCAGACCCGCGCTCAGCGCATCGTATTGGATGCCGACACGCTCGCGACTGATCACAAGGGTCGGTCTATCAAAGCTGTTGTTCCAGATATAGTCTGCAGCCTCGTCAAAATTGGATTTGGCGGACGTATTAAGGCCGGTGGTTTTCGTGGCGTTCATGGGTCATCTCCAAAGAGCAGGGCGGGGCGGGAGCACCCCAACGTGTCGTTTTAAGAGACGTTACCGTCGCTGCATAAACGCGGGTCAATCAGCAAGAAATCTGACCGGCCAGAGGCGCGTGCGTTGGCGTCTGTGAAGGCGCATTTAGCGTGTTTTGAGATTCGTACAAGAGCCAATTATGACATTGCACAGAATAGTTTATCACGTGGTCTGGCCGTCTCTATCGAAAGGGCGCGCATCAGTCCTTTTCCCAGTCAGTCCCGATCGCTTGTCTTTCATTTTGCAGTTCTTCTTGTACGATTTCCCTGACCTCATCACGCTCTGCGGCGTCACTCGGGCCGGGTGTCGAATTGGCAAGCTTGGTGCGTGTTAGCGCCAAAGTAAACAGGATAGGAAAATGGTCGGACCCGATATGGCGCAAGCGATCCATACGGATCAGGCGGAAATCGGCACTGTGAAAGAGATGATCCAAGGGCCAGCGCAAAAACGGAATGCCGGCATGAAACGTATTGTACAAACCCCGACCAACGCGCGGATCAAGCAGACCGGACAACCGCTGAAATCGCCGGGTCGGCGCAGACCAGGCGACATCATTCAAATCTCCGGTGACGACAACGGGCAGCTCGTCTTGACCTGCCTCGATCCCGGTCAATGCAATTTCGCCATCGCGCCCTTTGGTATCATGGTTTGGCACGGGCGGTTCGGGATGGATGATGTACAACCGCCAGTCGCGGCCTGATCTGGTTTGCACCCGCGTCCGTATTGACGGCACATCCTCGACCAGCAACTCGCGCACTTGCGTCTCTGACAGGGGCAGGTTCGACATCAGCACAATGCCGTAGGAATTGCTTTTGGGTACTTTGACCCAATGGGCGTAATGGTCTTTCAATCCGGCATAAATGGCGTCCATCCACGCCTGGTCTACCTCAAGGGCCGTGGCGATATCCGGCTTTTCGCTGATAATCAGATCAATCAGTTTCTGATAATCACGGTTTGATTGCTTCACATTTGCAGCGATCAAGGTGATGTGGGTGTCAGTATCCCCAAGCTCGGCCAAGTTGGCAGCCATCGATTGCTGCGACCAGACAGGTGTGAATTTCACGATATATCCGACGTGCACCGCCGCAGAGATAACCAATACGGCAATGGCAAATACCCCCGTCTGCGGTGCCGTACCAACAAGCGCCACGGGGATCATGGCTAGGGTCAGGACAAAAAACTGCTGGCGCGGAAAGGCAAGGCCACGAATGGCCCCATGTGCAATCCGGCTAAAAGGCAGCACACTTGCCAGAAACAAAAACGCGACACCGAACCAGAATAAATAGTGTAGCAACGGCATCCGGAATTGATCCTTTTCGATCCGTCAAAACAACAACGGGTGAAGGGCATGACCCCTCCACCCGATGACCAACGATCCGCTGGCCGCTTTGGTTCCGCTTTGGCCTGATGAAAGGCCAAGCAGTTTATTTGTTATCGTCTTCGTCGTCATCATCCGCGCCATTCTCGGGCAGCTTAAAGAAGCTGTCCGCATCGGAATAGTCGCCGCGATCACGATCATCATCATCCGCAGGGTTGCCAGACAATGTGAATGTCTCAAGGCCCTCAATGGCCGATGGCATTCTGGATTCAGTATCCATGCCCAGCGATTGCTCGGTGCTGACCAGACGGCGACGTTCGTCGTCAGTCATCAAGCCCCCTTCAGCGGCTTTCTTGGCTGCGGCTTTCTGAACGGCGGCATCCAGTTCGGACTGCTTGCACAGACCCAAAGCAACCGGATCAATCGGCTGGATGTTAGAGATGTTCCAATGCGTCCGCTCGCGGATCGCCTGAATGGTCGGCTTGGTTGTGCCAACCAGCTTGCTGATCTGACCATCGGACAATTCGGGGTGGAACTTGACCAGCCAATAGATCGACGCGGGCCGGTCCTGACGCTTGGACAATGGCGTATAGCGCGGACCACGGCGTTTCTCTTCGCCTTCGGCAGCGGCGTTGTACTTCAGCGCCAGCTTGTGCAGTGGATTTGCCTGCGCCTTTTCGATCTCTTCTTCGGTCAATTGGTTGTTGGCAATCGGATCAAACCCCTTGACCCCCTGCGCCACATCGCCGTCAGCGATGCCTTGAACTTCCAACTCGTGCATCCCGACGAAATCCGCGATCTGCTTAAAGCTAAGGGTCGTGTTGTCCACCAGCCAAACGGCAGTCGCACGGGCCATAATTGGTTTTGCCATATCGGTCTCTCCTTAAAACACACCTTCCCCGTCGCCTGAAATTGGCTGTCCTGCCGGGGCAGAACGGTTTCCATTGTGGGGGAACTTACAGCTTATATAGTGATCCAAGCTGAATAAGGAAAGACCCCAATGCGTTTGCTGATCCTGTGCCTTGTGACACTTCTTGCGGTTTCCCCCCGCGGGGCCGCCGCCGAAGGCGAAATAGCCGGAGAGTTCGACTATTATGTTCTGTCCCTCAGCTGGTCGCCGAACTGGTGCGCCCTTGAAGGGGATGCGCGCCGCTCGCCCCAATGCGACGCGTCCCAAGACCACGGCTGGATCATGCATGGGCTGTGGCCGCAGTTCCATCGCGGCTACCCATCGTTTTGCCACACCGTTGAACGGCCCCCGTCCCGCGGAATGACCGCTACGATGGCCGATATTATGGGCACCCCGGGCCTCGCATGGCATCAATGGAAAAAGCACGGCAGTTGCACAGGGCTTTCTGCCGCAACCTACTTCGAAACCTCGCGAGAGGCCTATGCCACAGTCCAACGCCCGGCCGTCTTCCGGAAACTTACCAAAGGCATCACACTCCCCGCCTCGGTGGTTGAGGCGGCATTTCTAAAATCAAATCCTGAAATGTCGGCAGACGGCGTCACAGTCACATGCAAAAACGGCTACATTCAAGAGGTCCGCATCTGCCTCTCCAAAACCCTTGCGCCCGTACCGTGCGGGCGTGATGTGATCAAGGACTGCACACTTAACAACGCGCTTTTCGCGCCGATAAAATAGCACGATCGCTCAATGAGCGATGGCCTTCGGCGAGGATATTTAAGAGCCAGAGAAGACAGGGACGTCCTTCCCCTTCTCTGGCTTTCTAAATATCCCCGCCGGAGGCAGCGACGCGATAGCGGCGATTTGTCTTAGATCTCGAGGATCGTGCTGCCAGTCGTCTGGCGCGCTTCAAGTGCGACATGGGCCTTGGCGACATCTTGCAACGCAAAACGCTGGCCGATGTTTATTTTCACGTCACCGGACATCACCTTGTCTGCCAAATGCTTGGCCATTGCCTGACAGGTTGCGTGATCGCCAATATGCGTAAAGATCGTAGGGCGCGTGATTTTCAGCGACCCTTTCGCCCCCAGAATGCCAACGCTGAAGGGGGGTACCGGGCCGGATGCGTTTCCGAATGAGATCATCATTCCCAATGGTTTCAGGCTGTCAAGCGACCCTTCGAATGTGTCAGCGCCCACTGCATCCATCACCGCATCAACGCCCACGCCACCTGTCAGTTCAGCCACGCGCGCGACCCAGTCCGTCGTCCGGTAATTGATGCAATGGGCGGCCCCGTGATCCAGGGCCAGTTGGCATTTCTCGTCTGTTCCTGCTGTGCCGATCAGGGTGATCCCTTCGGACTTTGCCCATTGGCAGGCAATCAGGCCGACGCCACCGGCCGCGGCATGAAACAGAACCGTATCGCCCCGCTTGAGCGGGGTGGTGCGGTGGAAAAGATATTCTACCGTCATGCCCTTGAGCATCATTGCGGCACCTTCTTCGAACGATATGCCGTCGGGCAGCGGGCATACTTGAGCTGCGGGCATCACGCGCGCTTCGGTATAGGCACCGGGGGGTTGCGAGGCATAGGCCGCGCGGTCGCCGACCTTGAGGTGGGTCACCCCTTCGCCAACCGCTTCGATGATGCCTGCGGCTTCCATCCCCATCGCATGGGGCAGTTTCATCGGGTACAGGCCGGTGCGCTGGTAGACGTCGATAAAGTTAAGTCCAATGGCCTTATGGGCGATACGGACTTCATTGGGGCCGGGTTCGCCGACCTCGATATCCACAAGCTTGAATTGCTCGGGGCCGCCGTGGGCCTCGATTATTGCTGTTAGTGCCATGACGGTTTCCTATCCATTTACCTTGAGTACAATTTTTCCGATATGGCCACTGGTCTCCATGCGGGCATGGGCATCGCTGGCCTGTTCGAATTCATATTCGCTGTCCATCACGGGTGCGATTTTGCCAGCGTCCAGCAGCGGCCAGACATGTTCACGCAACTGGTCTGCGATCCGGGCTTTGGCCAGATCGCTTTGCGGGCGCAGGGTGCTGCCTGTCATGGTCAACCGGCGGGTCATCAACGTGGCAAAATTCACCTCGACCTTGGGGCCGCTGAGGAAGGCGATTTGCACAAGACGGCCATCTTCGGCCAGCGCTTGCAGGTTGCGCGGGATGTAATCGCCGCCCACCATATCGAGGATCAGGTCAGCGCCGCCTTCGGCTTTCAGCACATCCACAAAATCGGTATCGCGATAGTTGATCGCGGCTTCGGCCCCCAATTTGGCACAGGCTGCGCATTTGCTGTCGGTCCCTGCTGTTGCAAAGACACGTGCGCCAAATTCGCGGGCAAGCTGGATGGCTGTCGTCCCGATGCCCGACGACCCGCCGTGGACCAGAAACCGTTCGCCCGCCTTTAGGCCTCCGCGCATGAAAACGTTGGACCAGACCGTAAAGAATGTTTCGGGCAGGCAGGCCGCTTCCTTCATGCCCATTCCGTTGGGCACCGGCAGGCAATGCGCCGCAGGTGTGGCCACATATTCGGCATAGCCGCCACCGGGCAGCAAGGCGCAGACTTTGTCGCCGATGGACATGCCCGAAACGCCTTCGCCGATCGCGAAGATTTCGCCTGACGCCTCGAGGCCCGGCAGATCGCTGGCTGTCGGGGGTGGGGCGTACATGCCGGCGCGTTGCAAGGCGTCGGGGCGGTTCACACCGGCATAGGCAACCTTGATCACGACCTGACCGTGGGCAGGTTGTGGAATCGGGCGTTCAACCGGTTGCAGGACTTCGGGCCCGCCGGGTTTGGTGATTTCAATCGCGCGCATGACGTCTGACATGATGTGGTGCCTCCTCGGGTGTCTGTGTTGCGTTCAACATAGGCCAACCAAAGGGGACGTACAGAGCGAACTGATAAACGTCAGGAGCTTGCTAAAGACCGCCACGGGCGCGCAGGGCCTCGGCCACATGTTCCGCATCATCAAGGGCAAGCACGGCAAAGGGAATAATCGTCCGCCAGCCCAGCCGTTTGGCCGATCTTGCCCGCCATGACTGTGCCAGCATCTGGCCCTTTTCCACCAGCACCGGAATAAAGCGGATGACCAGGGCGATCCCCAGTTCAAGGCTACGGGTCTTGAGGCCGATCTTGCGCAGCGGTGTGGTCAGCCATGTCACCACATCGACCATCTGCGACAGCTTGGTCGTCATTGTCACCAGATTGGCAATTCCAACAGCGCTGACCATGCGCAAAGCGATCACCGCACCGTTTCCAAGGTCATCGGTCGCCACATGCCATATCAGGATCAGCGCCATAAAGGGCCAAAGGATTCGCAGCCGTGCCATGCCTGTCTTGAAAAACGCCCATCCCGGCAGCGCATAGAGTGTCAGTGTCGCCGTGAGCGTCGCGATCTGAAACCAAAGCGCGGTGAAGCTGAACAAGATCAGCGTTGCCGCGCAAAGTGCCGCCAGCTTGGCCCCGGCAGGCCAACCATGGGCGCGGGTTTTAACCGGAGAGGTGAGTGAAATCATCCTGCTCTCCCAACTGCTGCATCCGGGTCATAAAGGCCGGTATCACTGTTTGGCCGGCACCGTCCCGGGCGACGCGCCCTTCGTCGATCCAGATGACGCGGTCGTAGCCAGCCAGATGTTGCGGGTCATGGGTGATGTGCACCAGATGCGCATCAAGCTGTGACAACACGCGGGTCAGGTGCAGCGTTGTCGGAATATCGAGGCCCGCAAAGGGTTCGTCCAGAATGATCAGTTTGGGTCGCATCGCCAAGATTGACATCAGACACACCAGTTGGCGTTGGCCCTGCGACAATTGGTGGATCGCCGCTTTGGCCCAGTGGGTCCGGTCAAATTGGGCCAGCATCGCAGTCGTGTTTTGCGCGGCGTCAGTGCCGGATTGGCCAAGCTGGGTCAGGCCAAAGCTGATTTCTTCTTCGACCGTGGGAAAGATGATCTGATGATCGGGGTTTTGAAACAGAATGCCGACGGTGCGCAAAGCGGCCTTGCGGTCTTTTGCGACATCCACGCCTGCAATGCGCACCTGCCCTGCTGCGGGGGAAACCAACCCGGCCAAAACCCGCGCCAGCGAGGTCTTGCCTGATCCGTTTCGACCAACGACACCGATCCGCCGCTCGTTCGCCTGCAAGGTTACATCATGCAACACCGCAACGCCGCCGGGGGCAAAGGACACAGCATTCAGATCAATCAAAGGAATGGACATTATACCCAGACACCAACATTTCAGGTAAGCGGAAAATGCGAACCCGTCGGGGGCTATCAGGTCTGAAAGTCAGTGTGAAGCCAGCCTAGCGCCGCGGGCTGGTCCAACTGCCCGGCAGATTCATTTTGGGCAACCGGTTCGGCGCTTTTACATGGGACAGCAGCCAGTTCGGGCCCGCCATAAGCCTGCTCAATGTCGGGCTGTTGTTCACCTGCGCCTTTAGCTTTTCGATCTGCATCACGTTTTCAATGCGACGGTCGAGGAATTCCCATGTTGCTTGATGGCCGTCGCTGGTGTCGCCCAACCAGAACAACACGGTAGCGGAATAGACCGCACTAAGCGTTGCCCGTTTCGTATACCAGTTTACATCATCTGACGTATCGCCCAAGGCATCCCATATGGCATCGCATGTGCCCCAAACCAGCTTGGCACCATCGGGGGCATGTTGGGGCAAGGCAAACAGGGTCGTCCCACGCCGCACGACTTCCTTGTCCGTCACCACCTCAAGGCGGAACCTGACCATTGCAGCGATCTTGTCGCGGAATTTCATCTCGCTCAGGTCTTCGGATTTCATCCGCTCAAGCATCTTGGCATCGCCCTGCTTGTGAAAGGCGACAGCCAGATCAACCGACCCACGGGGGCAAACGGCGCGGGCAATGGTCGAATCAACACCTGTATCCGCGATGGCGGCCTGAAATGTCGCCTCTGACCAACCATCAAAAGGAACATGCATTAATGCGGCTTCCAGCAGTTGATCCTTGGGGTTTTGGGTGGTTTCGGTCATGGCGGGCCTCCTTAGCGGTCAATGGCTTTGCACTAGACAATATAGGTCTTCGTTGCTATATGGCCAGTTCCTGCAAATCCTTGCAACTTCAAACTAGAAAGGTGGTGAAAACCACATGCAGGTTAGTGTTCGCGATAACAACGTCGATCAAGCGCTGCGCGCCCTGAAGAAAAAACTTCAGCGCGAAGGTGTGTTTCGTGAAATGAAGCTTAAGCAGCATTTCGAGAAACCTTCCGTCAAAAAAGCACGCGAGAAAGCCGAAGCGATCCGCCGTTCCCGGAAACTGGCGCGGAAAAAATTGCAGCGCGAAGGTATGATGTAAATCATTCCAAGCGACGCATAAGAATACGAACCCCCGATACCATCAGGTGCCGGGGGTTTTATTTTGTCTGACGGATTTTCTATCTAACCGGTTTCAGTCGGCGGTGATCCAGGCCTTGGCCGCCTCAAAGTCGTTCTTGTCGAAATACCGCGCCTCTTTGCCGACCAGACGTTTGACCACCTGAACAACCATCGCCTCCCACTTCGATTCTCCGACGATTGCGGCGCGGTCCAACTGGCCTACGTGGTCGCGCACAAGCTTGAAATGCGACGCCATTGCGCCCAAACCCTGCCAGCCGTCAAAGCGTCTGATGTCCAACAGCAGGCGAAAGCGGTCGTTCTTGCGCACAAACGCGTTCAGATCTTCGGTCTCCGATGCGTAAACATCGGCGTCGATCTTGCCCAACATTTCAAGATGCAGCGCACCGGCACCCAAATCGGTCTGGTGAATCGCCCCAAGTGACTCGAAAAGCCACAGTCGGGCCTCGTCTTCGTGCCATTTTCCGAACACCGACACCGGACAAGGCATCAAAATAGAGAAGGCGCGCACCAGTCGGGTCATCGCTTTGTTGGCTGTCACGATGGCGATTCGCTCGAATCCACGCCAGTTACCGATTCCCAGCTTTGCGTCGTCCCACAACGCCCCCATGGTAAAGTCGGTCAGGTCCGCATTCATGACCACCAACATGCGCAATTTTTCCCCTTTGGCGAGGGCCGCATCAATGGCTGGCATCAGCACATCGGCATAGTCTTTGTCGGTGATGGGTGCTGACATATGCACCTCTAGCAGGCCTTCCTGCGTTCCAGATTTGACGTCGATCATTGTCGATTCTCCTTTAGGATTATACAATCATGTTAAGCCTTTAGAGATCCCACGCATTGACGCAGATCAACACGCCGCCGGTCAGACCGGCAAGGCGGTGGTGTTGCGGACCGTGCGCAAGGCAAAGCTGGATTGCATCTGCCCCACACCTGGCAGACGGGCCAGAAATTGACGGTGGATACGCGCGAAATCTTCGGTGTCTTCGGCGACCACTTTCAACAAATAATCCGCAGAACCAGCCATCAAATGGCACTCAAGCACGGCTGGTATCAGCGACACCGCTTTTTCGAACGAATCGAGGACTTCATCGGCTTGCCCCTGCAACGTGATCTCGACGAAAACTGTGGTCGGAACCCCCATCTTTCGGGCGTTCAGCAGGGCGACATACCCCTGAATATATCCGTCTGTTTCAAGTTGTTGCACGCGCCTGTGGCATGCGGAAGGCGACAAATGCACCTGCTCTGAAAGATCTGAATTCGACATCCGCCCTTTGCGTTGAAGGGCAGTCAGAATGCGGCGGTCAATGTCATCAAGGGCCATCTGCGCAATACTCTCTCGCTATTTGTCTAATTCACCGTGTTTTATTCTAACTTATCATCAAAACGCGACCCATAATCGGTGCCAAATTTCGTTTTTTTCGGATTATATTATTTGCAAGAGCCCATAACCTAGGAAATACCCCATGAAAATCGGTTGCCCAAAAGAGATCAAGCCACAGGAATTTCGCGTCGGTATGACGCCGAATGCCGCCTTCGAGGCCGCAAACCACGGCCACGAAGTTATCATTGAAACAGGTGCCGGTGTTGGTGCCGGTTTTGACGATGCCGCCTATATCGACGCAGGTGCCTCGATCATCGCCACCGCCGCTGAAGTATTCGAAACCGCCGACATGATCGTTAAGGTCAAGGAACCCCAAGCCGTCGAGCGGAAGATGCTGCGCAAAGGGCAAATCCTGTTCACCTACCTGCACCTTGCCCCCGACCCTGAGCAGACCAAAGACCTGCTGGCTTCCGGTGCGACCTGCATTGCTTATGAAACCGTCACAGACCGCAGTGGTGGCCTGCCCTTGCTGGCCCCGATGTCCGAAGTTGCGGGCCGCTTGGCCCCACAGGTTGGCGCATGGACCCTGCAAAAGGCGAATGGCGGACGCGGCGTATTGATGGGCGGCGTTCCTGGCGTTGGTCCTGCGCGGGTTGTTGTGATTGGCGGCGGCGTTGTTGGTACACATGCCGCGCGGATTGCCGCGGGCATGGGTGCGGATGTTACCGTGCTTGACCGTTCCCTGCCGCGTTTGCGCTATCTGGACGATGTCTTTGGCGGCGTGTTCAACACGTCTTATGCGTCTGCGGGCAACACAATCGAACTGGCCCGCGAAGCCGACATGATCGTCGGTGCCGTGCTGATCCCGGGTGCAGCTGCCCCGAAACTGATCAGCCGCGCACAACTGTCCGAGCTCAAGCCCGGCGCGGTGCTGGTCGATGTGGCCATTGACCAGGGTGGCTGCTTTGAAACATCCAAAGCCACCACACACCATGACCCGATTTACGACGTCGACGGCATTATGCACTATTGCGTTGCCAACATGCCGGGTGCGGTTGCACGCACGTCAACGATTGCCCTTGGCAATGCGACGATGCCCTTCATGCTGTCGCTGGCCAATAAGGGCTGGAAGAAAGCCTGTTCAGACGATGCGCATCTCAAGGCGGGCCTGAACGTGCATGAGGGCCAGCTGACCTATGCGGCCGTCGGCGAAGCGCTTGGCATGAGCTACATCACGGCCGACGAGGCGATTGCCGGTTAATCCATCGGCACTGGAACGCAAAAGGCCCGCAGGTGACTGCGAGCCTTTTTTGTTTCCGTCCGAAGTTGACGAAATTACTTCTTGGCGAGCGAGTCGCGGATTTGCAGAAGAACGTCCAGCTCGGATGGGCCGGTATCGACTTCTGGCGCGACTTCCTGTGGGCTCTCTGCTGCGGATTTCAGTTTGTTCACGGCCTTAACCAGCATGAACACAACAAATGCGATGATCAGGAAGTTGATGCAGGCAGTGATGAACGCGCCGTAAGCAAAGATCGCTGCACCTGTTTCGCGTGCGGCATCAAGGCCAACGCCAGCCGGCACATCACCGGACAGAGCAACATAGAGGCTGGTAAAGTCAGCGCCGCCCAAGACCAGGCCGATGATTGGGTTGATCAGGTCGCTTACCAGCGAGCTTACGATCGCAGTGAACGCGGCACCGATGATGATACCAACGGCCAGATCCATAACATTGCCCTTGGCAATGAAGTCCTTAAATTCTTGAAGCATAGCGTGTCCCTCGTTGTTTTATTTGCGCCCTTACATTGTGAGCGCTTCATTGCAGCCCGTTAGCACAGGTTGTGCTAATAGCGAGCATAATATTCACCAAACGTGCAAAATCGAGGGTAAAATTGCCCATTCTCCCGTTTCAACCCCTAATAGGGGCTATTCGGGCAGCTTTCCGGTCAAGACATAGCGCAAGATCTGAACAACCTGAGCGGGTTCTTGGGCAACAGCCAGCGCTGCGGCATCCACTTCCTTGAGGGCGTGAGCATGATCGGGGCCATGCAGAATAACCAGCGATTTGCCCAGTGCAGCCGCATAGCCCGCATCAAAAGCGGCGTTCCACTGTTTGTACTGATCCCCGAACCGGACAACGACCACGTCGGCCATTTCGATGCCCTTGCGCGTGCGGATCGCGTTCAGCTGCGCGCCTTTGCGGTCATGCCAAAACTTGTCCGCTTCGGCCCCCATGATGGCAACGCCGCAATCATCACTGGCAGCGTGATCGGTAACAGGCCCGTCAAAGCTGACATCCAGACCGGACGCGCCGTCGATGATCTGTTCGCGCCAATCCGTGTGGATTTCACCGGACAGATATACATTCAACGTCATATCGAATTACTCCCTTTAGCCGCGCAGAACACCGCCTGTGGCTTTGGTGACTTTCTCGATGACCTTGGCCCCGACCGCTTCGATATCGGCATCTTTCAGCGTTTTATCGGTTGGCTGCATCCGCACGGTCAGGCCCAGAGATTTCTTGCCCTCGCCTAACGCGCCGCCGATGAATTCATCGAACACGCGGACATCGTCGATCAACGCCTTATCCGCACCCATCGCCGCGTTCACCAAGGTGATCGCGTCAATGTCGGCATCCACGACGAATGCGAAATCGCGCTCAACCGCCTGCAAGCTGCTGGTTTTCAACGCAGGACGCGTCGCACCGGACTTGCGCGGCAAAGGCACCTCGGCGGGCCAGATGGTAAAGCCCATGGCAGGGCCTTTGACATCCAGTGCGGCCAATACGCGAGGGTGAATTTCACCAAACACACCCAGCACCTTTTTCGGGCCGAGACAGATCTGACCATGACGACCCGGATGCCACCATTCGGCACCGTTGCGGTTGATCTGCACCTTGGCGGGTGCGCCGATGGCAGAAAGCACCGCTTCGATATCGGCTTTGATGTCGAACACATCGACAGGGCGGGACGCGCCATGCACATCCTTCGGACCGGTACGCCCGACCAATACGCCACTGATCTGCATGTGCTGCTCGCCGGGTTCGCCACCGGTGAACACCGGACCGACCTCGAACAGGGCCATGTCAGGGAAACCGCGTGCCTGATTGCGTGCAGCCGCCTGCAACAACGCGGGCAGCAAGGCCGGGCGCATGTGGCTCATGTCATTGCTGATCGGGTTTTCCAGACGGGTTTCATCGGTGCCGCCACCGAACAACGCAGCAGAAGGCTGATCGATAAAGCTATAGGAAACGCATTCATTATACCCCAAGGCGGCACAAGCCCTGCGGGCTGCGGCCTCGCGGCGCTGCATCGGTGACAGAACCGGCTTGGGAATACCCGCCGTCAGACGCGGCAAGGGACGCCCTTCCAGCTTGGTCAGGGATGCAATGCGCGCGACTTCTTCGACCAGATCGGCCTCGCCCTGCACATCGGGGCGCCAGCTGGGCACATGCGCCATATTGCCTTCAAGGCGGAAGCCAAGCGATGTCAATGTCTTGCGCTGGTCGGCTTCGGAAATGGTCATGCCAACAAGCGACTGCACCCGCGCTGCATCCAGCTTATATGCCCGCGAGAAATCAGGCACCTTGCCAGCGACCACAACTTCGGACGCTTCGCCGCCTGCATTATCAAGGATCATCCGCGTGGCATGTTCAATCGCGTAAGGCGTCCATTCAGGGTCGATACCGCGCTCGAAACGATACCGTGCATCCGAATTGATCTTGAGCGCGCGACCGGTATAGGCGGTGCGCACCGGATCGAAATACGCCGCTTCGACAAAGACATTCACGGTATCCATGGAACAGCCGGTCTCGGCTCCGCCCATGACACCCGCGATGCTTTCGACCTTTTCAGCGTCCGAGATCAACGTCATGCCTTCGGTAAATGTGTATTCCTTGTCGTCCAGACCCATCAGGGTCTCGCCGCCTTTGGCACGATGAACGCGCAGCATGTTTCCGGCAACCTTGTCTGCATCAAAGACGTGCAAAGGACGGTTGCGGTCATAGGTAAAGAAGTTGGTCACATCGACAAGGAACGAAATCGGGCGCAACCCGATGGCCCGCAATGCATCTTGCAACCAGACGGGCGACGGGCCGTTTTTCACGCCACGGATCACGCGACCGTAAAACACCGGGCATTGATCCAGCGTGTCTTCGTCGATGGAAACGCTGATCGGGCAAGGGAACATGCCCTCGACCGCAGGCGTGTCGCGTTTTTTCAATGTGCCCAGACCACGGGCCGCCAGATCACGCGCAATACCGCGCACGCCCAACGCATCGGGGCGGTTGGGGGTAATCGCGATCTCGATCACCGGATCGACCTTGGCAGGATCATTTTCGGCAAGCCAGTCGATGAAGCGATCACCGACATTGCCCGATGGCAGCTCGATAATGCCGTCATGCTCTTCGGACAGTTCCAGCTCGCGCTCGGAGGCCATCATGCCAAAGCTTTCGATGCCACGGATTTTGCCGACACCAATCGTCGTGTCGATACCCGGCACATAGACGCCCGGCTTGGCAACAACCACCGTGATCCCTTCGCGGGCATTGGGGGCACCGCAAATAATCTGCTGAACGCCCTCGTCCGTGTCCACCTGACAGACGCGCAGACGGTCGGCATCCGGGTGCTTCTCGGCTGATTTGACATAGCCTAGGGTGAAATCCGCCAGCTTGGCACCGCGATCTTCAACGCCTTCAACCTCAAGACCCAGATCGGTCAACGCATAGGTGATTTCATCAATCGACGCCGTGGTGTCGAGATGATCCTTTAGCCAAGAGAGTGTGAATTTCATCGGGTCAATCCTCGTGCAAATGCTTGGGCTAGGGCGTAGCGCTTAATCTGCGCGGGTTCAATGCGGTTAGCGCGTCATTCACGCCCCATCAGATCATCCAGCTGGATACCCAGCCAGCGTTCCGGAATAAAATGCCCGCCTGAATGCACATCCAGCGTCACTTTGCGACCGGCAGTGCAATTATCCCAAACGATATTTGTGGCGGGGGTACCAGCGCGGATCAACCAATGTTCGGAAATGCGCCCCTGGCCACAGCGAAACGCCTTGCGCCACAGGGCAACGGCATTGGTGGCGTCATGGCCCTGGCCACGCGGCAGGCTCATCCAGATGTCATTCAGGCCGTGCACATGGCGCACCTGATTGGGCGGATTAGGACAGGTCGTTGCCTGCGGGATCGTGCCCGACATGGTCATCAGCCCCGCAACCCTATCGCCGCGCGCACAAGCATAGCGCCACGCCATCGCCGCCCCGAACGAAAACCCCGAGATGTAAATCTGGCTTTGATCCACCGGATAGCGTTTCGCCACATCGGCCAGCACCGCATCGGCAAAATCAATATCCGCCGGATCGTCCTGCCAGAACCGCCACGCCCTGTTCTGCGCTGAAGGGCCGATCAACATGACCCCACGGGGTTTCGTCTCAACCCCGATACGCGGATGGTTCACCACCGTCTTGCCGCGCCGCAGGAAGGCGTGAAAATGCATCATCACTGGCAGAGGAGTTACCCCGTCCCAGTCATCGGGCAGCAGGATGTTGTACTCGCGGTCGCCGATCTTGCAGGGGATATCACCGCCGCAGGTTTGGGCGGAGGCGGGGGCAGCGAATGCTGGCAACAGAAACAGAACAAACAACAACCAGCGCATCATGAAGCCACTCCAACCTTGAAAGTCACTAAATCCGTGGGGAACGCGAAACGCTCCCCGCCAGTTCCTTTTGGGCCGCGCTTTCCGCTTACCTGCTCAAACCGCCATGCAAATTCGGCTGATCCAGGCTGGCAAACCCATAGTGGCGCAGCCAGCGCAGGTCTGAATCAAAGAAGGCGCGCAGATCGGGGATGCCGTATTTCAGCATCGCGATCCGGTCGATCCCCATGCCAAAGGCAAAGCCCTGCCAGTCGTTCGGGTCGATCCCACCCGCTTGCAGCACCTTTGGGTGAACCATGCCGGACCCAAGGACTTCCATCCAGCCGTCGCCTTCGCCGATGCGCAACTGGCCGTCGACCCAGGAACACTGGATGTCGACCTCGGCCGATGGTTCGGTGAACGGGAAATGCGAGGCGCGGAAACGGGTTTTGATGCCGTCGACCTCAAAGAACGCGGCAAAGAATTCTTCCAGCGTCCATTTCAGGTTCGCCATCGAGATGTCTTTGTCGATCGCCAGACCTTCGACCTGATGGAACATCGGCGTGTGGGTCTGGTCGTAATCGGCGCGGTACACACCGCCGGGACAAATGATGCGCAGCGGCGCGCCTTGTGCTTCCATCGTGCGGATTTGCACGGGCGAGGTATGGGTGCGCAAGACATGCGGCGGGCGGTCGTCGCCCTCGGCGCGGGCCATGTAAAACGTGTCCATCTCGGCGCGGGCGGGGTGGTGGCCGGGGATGTTCAGCGCGTCAAAGTTATACCAGTCGGTGTCGATACGCGGCCCTTCGGCAACGGAAAACCCAAGCTCGGCAAAGATCGCGGTGACCTCTTCGGTCACCTGGCTGACCGGGTGGATCGTGCCCTGACGGGTCGGACGGGTCGGCAGGGTAACGTCCAGCCATTCACTGCGCAGGCGTTCATCCAGCGCGGCATCGCCCAACGCGGCCTTCTTGGCGGCAAGCGCCGAATTGATCTCGTCCTTGAGCGCGTTCAGCGCGGGGCCAGCGGTTTGGCGTTCTTCGGGGGTCATCTTGCCCAGCTCGCGCATTTTCAGCGCAACTTCGCCTTTTTTACCCACGGCGGTCAAACGGATGTCTTCCAACGCGGCTTCGTCGGCGGCACCAGCGATCTGGCCCAGATATTTCGCTTTCAGGTCGTCCATATCTGCCTCATGTCTTTTGTTCTGGCTGGTGCTAGCAGAATTATGCCCGAATACAAGTCGCAGCGCCACCCGATGCCGTGCTTGTGCAGCCCGATCCCTGCGCACATAGTGACCCCGACAGGTCGGAGGACACAGATGACGGACACCCCAAACAGCCCCGGCTTGCCCCGACCCGTTGATCGCCCGTGGCTGGCATTGGCCGGTCTGACCCTGGGTGTGATGATCACCAACGGCTTTGCGCGGTTTGCCTACGGTCTGATCCTGCCCGCGATGAAATCCGAATTGGGCTGGACCTATGCGCAGGCCGGATGGCTGAACACGGCCAATGCGTTGGGATATGTTGTGGGGGCGGTACTCACGCTGCTGTTGATCGGGCGGGTCGCCCCGTCGCGGCTGTTCAGTTTCGGGCTGGTGGCCACCACGCTAAGCCTGCTGGCAACAGGTTACGAGGCGACGATGGGCTGGCAGACGTTCTGGCGTATTGCGGCGGGGGTATTCGGGGCGATGTCTTTTTCCACCGCCAGCGTTTTGACCGCACGGCTGTTTCCGGGTGACGCCAAGCGCAACGCCCTTGCGATTGCGATCCTGTTTGGCACCGGTGGCGGGCTTGGCATCATGCTGGCTGGCGCATCCCTGCCCCTGATGCTCGAGACTTGGGGGCCGTCCTCCTGGCGCTTTGGCTGGTACATCATTGGCATTCTCAGCGTGATTGCAGCACCGCTTGGCTTGTGGTCGGCCCGTGCGCTGCATGTACCAGCGTCGCGCAACACGGCGGCGGGTGGGCTGGCGCTGCGCCGTATCTGGCGCGAATTGGCCGGCTATGCGGGATTTGCCATGGGCTACATCGTGTATCTGACGTTTCTGGGGGCATGGATGACGGATCAACAGGCCTCGGCTGGTTTGATCGCCGGGGTTTGGATCATCCTGGGCGTGGCCCTTATCCTATCGCCCTTTGTCTGGCGCGGTGTCTTTGCGCGGCATAAATCAGGGCGACCACTGGCGATGATCCTGACGGGTATCGCCATCGGGTCCGCCCTGCCCGTCGTGCTGCCTGCTGGGGGTGCCGTCGTGATCTCGGCCGTTGTCTTTGGGTTGTGCGTGTTCATGGCACCCGGCGCGATCACCAATTTCATCCGCCAGAACCTGCCCCCTGAAAGCTGGGCCGCCACGATGAGCCTGTTCACTGTGGTGTTTGCGGTTGCGCAGACGGTTGGCCCCTTTGCCGCCGGAGCCATCGGGGATGCGACCGGCGATATCGGGTCAGGCCTGCTGGTGGCTGCGGCGATCCTGCTGACCGGTGCATTTCTGGCTGCATTCCAAAAGCCGCTGGACCCTTAAACGCAAAACGCCGCCCTGATATCAGAGCGGCGTTTCGAACTTCTAAGAAGCCTAGGGCGCTTATGCGGCCAGTGCGTCTTGTGCTTGCTTAACAATCGCACCGAACGACGCAGGTTCGTTCACGGCCAGATCGGCCAGAACTTTGCGGTCTACTTCGATGCCTGCAAGGGACAGACCATTGATGAAACGGCTGTATGTCAGCGCTTCGTCATGGCTGCGCACGGCAGCGTTGATCCGCTGGATCCACAATGCGCGGAAGTTGCGCTTGCGATTCTTGCGGTCACGGGTTGCATATTGGTTTGCTTTGTCGACGGCTTGACGCGCGACTTTAAAGGTATTCTTGCGGCGGCCATAGTAACCTTTGGCTGCTTTAATTACCTTTTTGTGACGGGCGTGGGTGACGACACCACCTTTTGTACGGGACATATCGGCTCTCCTATCTTAGCGGTCGTAGGGCATGAAGCCCTTGATGATCTTTGCATCTGGCGCAGACAATGCTGTCGTGCCGCGTGCGTTGCGCAGGAACTTGTTGCTCCGCTTGATCATGCCGTGCTGCTTGCCGGCCTGACTGCCGATGACCTTACCGGTCGCCGATACTTTAAAGCGCTTTTTAGCGCTCGACTTGGTCTTCATCTTGGGCATTTCCGTCTCCTTGACTTGAGTTCGGTAGATGCGCGACTCGGCATGCCACGTGGGCCGGACGCGCGGAACGAAGCTGGCGTATAGGTCGGACAGAAAAATATCGCAAGCGTAAAAGCGCTACCAGAACCTGTAGCGCGCGATCACATGCAAGATGGCATCTGGAATATCCTCCAGCGCATAGCCGCCGGGATGGCTGCGGATCGCGTACACAATCAACCCCCCGGCAATCAGCACGGTCAAGACAGACGCACGCGGTGCGCGGCTGTCGGAAAACGCCGAAACGATGGATGGAACAGACAACGCAGCGAGGGCAAGACCGAGAACCAGAGCAAGATCAGAGTCCATATTCCACACATCCCTAAGAAGAATTCATTTCCGTTAGGTAACGCTACTCCGGATCGGCACTATAAATCAAACGTTCGTCGCAAGGGGCCACGCGCAAGATATTCGTGCTGCCTTCCACGTTGAACGGCACACCGGCCACGACCACCACCATATCTTCGGGTTCGGCATAGCCTTCCTCGCGGGCGGCACGTGCCGCACTGACCACGGCCATCTTGAACCGCTCCAGCCGTTCGGTCAGAACGCAATTGGTGCCCCAGCTTAGTGTCAGACGCCCTGCGGTCTTGGCCAGCGGGGTCAGCGCGATGATCGGCACCCGTGGCCGTTCGCGGGCAATCAGCAGGGCCGTGGTGCCGCTTTGGGTGAAACAACAGATCGCTTTGATGTTTGTGGTTTCGGCAATTTCCCGTGCGGCGGCAACGATACCATCAGCCACGGTCATCCGGTCAGCGGTACGCGACGCTTCGATGATCTGGGTATAGGTCGGGTCCATCTCGACTTCGGTGGCGACATTGTTCATCGTCCGTACCGCTTCGATCGGATAGGCTCCGGCGGCGGATTCAGCAGACAACATGACCGCATCGGCCCCCTCGTAAATCGCTGTCGCAACATCAGAGACCTCTGCGCGAGTCGGCATCGGGCTTTCGATCATCGATTCCAGCATCTGCGTGGCAACGATCACCGGCTTGGCTGCCGCACGACATTTACGCACCAGCCGTTTCTGGATCGGCGGAACATTCTGGATGGGCAGTTCAACCCCCAGATCGCCACGCGCAACCATGATACCGTCACTGACCGCAAGGATATCATCGAACCGCGCAACGGCGGATGGTTTTTCGATCTTGGACAACAACGCGGCGCGCCCTTTTGACAGCTCGCGCGCCTCAAGCACATCTTCGGGACGCTGCACAAAGCTGAGCGCCAGCCAGTCGACACCCAAGTCGCAGACAAATTCCAGATCCGCCCGGTCCTTGTCTGACAGCGCGGCAAGCGGCAGCACCACATCAGGCACGTTCACGCCTTTGCGGTTGGAAATCACACCACCGATAACCACCTCGCAATCGGCAAAGTCGGGACCGCAGTCCTTGACCTTGAGACGGATTTTACCGTCATTGACCAAAAGACTTGCGCCGGGCTCCAACGCCTGGAAAATCTCGGGGTGGGGCAGACAAACGCGGTCGGCATTGCCTTCGGCTTCGTCCAAATCCAAGCGGAAGGAGGCACCTTCGACCAACTGCTCACTGTCGCCCGAAAACACACCAACGCGCAGCTTTGGCCCCTGAAGGTCGGCAAGAATCCCGATTGTCGATCCGGTTTCTTTTTCGATCTGGCGGATGATCTTGTGCTTGATCCGGATTTCGTCATGGCTGCCGTGGCTCATGTTCAGGCGAAACACATCCGCACCCGCCGCATGCAAAGCCGATATCATCTCGTGTGTGTCCGAGGCTGGCCCCAAAGTGGCGACTACTTTTACATTGCGTGTGCGTCTCATCTTGTGCGTCATCCTTCGTCAGATTGGGCCGGTTCTTGGCCGCAGTTTATCCCTGTTATTTCCTGTCTAGCATGGGTGTAGCCCAGAGTGGATAGCAAATGTGTTAGCGATAACATCGAATTTCTGCGTTCTGCCGGATTTTCATTCACATGTCCCTCGCCTACAGATATCTCGCAAGAGGTTTCAGCAATATGACTTATACCCCATTTTCGATTGATGGCGCGGATCGCCCCGGCCGCTGGTTGGTGATCTGCGACCATGCCGCCAATACGGTTCCGGACTGCATTGCGGGCGGGACGCTGGGGCTGGACGGCGCAGACATGGAGCGCCACATCGCCTATGATATCGGGGCGGCAGGTGTGTCACATGCCTTGGCCGAACGGCTGAACGGGCCCGCGATATTCAGCAATTTCTCGCGTCTGGTCATTGACCCCAACCGCGGCGAAGACGACCCGACGCTTTTGATGAAGCTCTATGATGGGACCATCATTCCAGCCAACCGGAACGCTGACCATGGCGAACGCGAACACCGGCTGAACACCTGCTACCGCCCCTATCACGATGCGCTGGCCAAACTGGCCGCACGCCCTGCGACCGTCATCGTTTCAATCCACAGCTTTACCCCGCAACTGCGCGGCAAGCCAAAGCGCCCGTGGGAAATCGGTGTGCTATACGCCCGTGACGCGCGCCTTGCCGTCCCGCTGATGGACCGGCTGCGGCAGGAAGCCGGCCTGACAGTGGGCGACAATGAACCCTATAGCGGCCATTTGCCCGGCGACACGATCGACCGGCACGCGCTTCAACAGGGGCGGCCCAATGTGCTGATTGAACTGCGCAGTGATCTGATTGCCGATGCCAAAGGCCAGCAGGCCTGGGCCGAGCTTTTGGCGCCCATCCTTGAAACCACGCTCGCCCAGACCCAACTTTGATCTCAAACAGGAGAGACACCATGCCCACACAAACCGAGATCGAACTGCAAGCCGCCGCCTTTCGCCGCCTGCAACAACACCTGATGCAAGACCGCACCGATGTGCAGAACATCGACATGATGAACCTCACAGGATTTTGCCGCAACTGCCTGTCGCGCTGGTACCAAGAAGCCGCGAACGAGCGCGGCATCGAGATGGGCAAAGAAGAGGCCCGCGAGCTGTATTACGGCATGACGATGGATGAATGGAAAGCCAACTACCAGACGGATGCCACTCCCGAAAAGCAAGAAGCGTTCAAGGTCGCCTTTGAAGAAAACGTAGGCAAGAAATAAGGTCTTTGCGCTTTGTAAAAGCTGACTGCATTTCAAGGCGGGCATCCGGACGCAGAAGGTATCATGCCTGCTGCGTCCGTTGATCCATCACTTGCCGGGTCACATCGACACGGCGGCCCTAATGGACAGCAGCATACATGATCCGCTCTTCAGTCGCGTCGTCAATCGAGAATTCCTCGACGATGCGGCCTTGGCGGGAAACCAGAATCCGGTCGGAAAGGCTCAGGATTTCCGGCAAATAGGATGAGATCACCACCACGGGCAAACCGGATGTGGCCAGTTCATGGATCAGCTCGTGAATTTCGGCGATTGCGCCAACGTCGACGCCGCGCGTGGGTTCATCCAGAATAATCAACTTGGGTTTTTGAACCAAGGCCTTGGCCAAAACGACCTTTTGCTGGTTCCCGCCCGAAAGCTCGATCACTTTCGATTTGTTGTCGATCGCTTTGACGTTCAGGCGATCCGTCCAGGTTTTGGCAAGCGCAGCCATTTCCGAATAGCTGACCACAGATTTCTGGTTCAGATCAGCCCCGATCAGCCCCGAATAGATGTTTTCGGCAATCGACTTGGTTTCAAAGAAGCCTTCGATCTTGCGGTCTTCGGTAACGTAGACGATCCCGTCAAGGATCGCCTGCCTCGGGACGCGGTAGCGCACGGGCTTGCCATCAAGGCGCACTTCTCCGCCATGGAACAAATTGCGTTTGTTCACGCCTGCGACGATCTTGAATGTTTCGGTTCGTCCGGACCCGATCAACCCAAAGACCCCGGTAACCTGCCCCTCAAAAACCGAAAACGACGTATTCCTGACCATAGAACCCATCGACAGGTTTTGGACCGACAGCACACGTTTTCCCAAGGGGCGCGTCTGCCTTTTGACCTTGTCCTTGCCATAAAGCTCGTCCGTAAGGTTTCGCCCGACCATGTGCTGAATGATCGTGTCGCGATCGAAATTTGACGCATCATCCGTGATCACATGCATCCCGTCGCGCAGAATCGTAATCCGGTCGGAAATATTCAACGCCTCTTCAAGGGCGTGGCTGATGAAGATGATGGATACGCCATCGTTTTTAAGACGCTCGACCAAATTGAAAAAGTGGTGCTTTTCTTCGGGGGTAAGCGTCGCGGTGGGTTCGTCGAAAATGATAACGCGTGCGTTGTGGCGCACGGCGCGTGCGATTTCGACCATTTGTTTTTGTGCCGCCCCAAGCTGGGACACAAGCGCCGTTGGATCGACTTCGAAGCTGAGGGATTGCAGGAATTGTTGGGCCGATATGTAAAGCCCGCGCAACCGGTTCAGCAGCTTTTCATTGCCCAGTTCTAGGTTCTGCGCCACGGTCAAAGACGGCACCAGATTGGTTTCCTGAAACACCATCGCGATGCCATTCTCCAGCGCCTCTTGGGGACTGCTGAAAGAGACCGGCTTGCCAAGGTATTGCACCTGCCCTTTGGTTGGCTCGTGTACGCCTGCAATCATTTTTGTCAGCGTCGACTTGCCTGCACCGTTTTCCCCCAAAAGAGAGTGGATTTCACCGGGGCGCAAATCAAAAGAGACATTTCGGATCGCCGGATTTCCGTGGAATTCTTTTGTTACGTCCAACATTTCTACAACAGGGACGGTCATAGCGCTTTTCCTTTTTCCACCAGTTGCATCTCCAGAATCTCGCCGTTCCCGCGGCAGGCCATCCTAAGTGTGTTCCCCGATTGCAATGCGGATGTAATTCCGTGGCGGGACCCGCCTGTTCGGCTGTGAAAGCTGCGCAAAGGAATGAAGGTGCTGCTCAACTCTATGACCAAGCCATATGAACGGGTCGGTGCCCATGGCTTGAGGATCCCCATTTGTTTGAGCGCCCCGCCCTGCATGGGTTCGTTGAAATATCTCCCGCTATAGAAATGCGGTGCGATCCAGAACTCGGGCGCGACTTCTTGCAACATTGCCTTGCGGTAGGCCGGTTCGCGCAAGACGAATTCGATCAGGGGGTTTCGTGGTGCAAAAACACTTAGCCAGAAGGTGCCATTTTCCTGCCGGCAAAGGCGGCCGGGATAGCCTGGGATTTCGTCAAAAATGATCTGCGCGTTTGATCCGTCTGCCGACATTTCAACGATGTGAGATGCCCATGCTTCGCTGTAAACAATTGACCCACTGGCAGTGGTTGCGATCCCGGACGGGTACCGAAGGTTTTTCGCCAAGATGCGCACCTCGCCGGTCTTGGGATTGGCCCGACCGATCATGCCCGATTGGTTTGTCTCCATCAGATCGCGCCGCCATTCGTTGGGCGCATTTGTCTGTGAACCGGTGCAAAATAGAATATCGCAGCTTTGGTCCACCGATATTGCCGTCACATTTGTGATCGGAGTGGCCCACGCGATTTCGGCCCTCTGGTAATCACCGCCAAGCAAAATGAGGCCATCGTCAAGGGTTGCCACAACCAATGTATCATCCAGCGCGGCAAGGGCGGTGATCACCGACGGCAGCTCTGCCTGAACACCCGAGCGTGAAACCAGCGTGGCACCGTCTGACCAAAGAGGCTCCCCTTTCCACTCAACGATATCATCCACCTGAGCGGCCGGGATTCCGGGTTGGAGGTTCTCTAGCTGGTTGTTCGGCTTGAGCGCGCCATCCATCGGCGGGACGGTGACCGCAGCGGATCCACGCCCAAGGAGGTTGTCAAAGATACGGGAAATCATAGAGTGTTTCACGCGTTTTCCCCCGATTTCTTGCCCCAATAGCTTGACCATCCGGTCCAGCGATTATTCTGCCCCTCAAGGCGAATACGGCCGATACGGTTGTTGGTGATGCCCCCCAGATACAGCCAGCCTTTGTGCTCGCGCATGGATGTAATCATCGGGTGATTGGCAGCTTTGCGATCCCATAGGGATTCAATGATCTCTCCGTCGTCATCAAAGCGCGCAACGCAACCGATATTGAGGTTGGGGAACAGCCATTGATCAGCGGCCATGCGGCGCGCCATCCGACGTCTGAAATCGGGCATCCGAAGCGCCAGATCCAGCGCGGGCGAACGCATCCCCATGATCGCGACCCAATAGGTGCCGTCAGACGCGCGGTTGATGTTATCGGGATACCCGGGAAGTTTGTCGGCAAGCACCTCAACCGTGCCTTTCTTGGGGCCCTCAAGCCAGTAGCGGTTGATCCGGCAGCCCCAGCTTTCCGCAAACAAGATCGATTTACCGTCATGGGATGTGCAAACCCCGTTGGGAAATACCAAGTTGCGCACGACAGTCCGTGTCTTTTTGGTTTTGGGATCATAGCAAACGATACGACCATTGCCGCGGCTTTCCAAAGCATCGACAGGCCAGTCGTGCATCTCGTAGCGCACCGTCGCCTCAGAGAAATAGATCTTGCCGTCTGGGGCAACATCCAGATCATCCGCAAGACGCAGGCGGCTGTCGTCGATGATGGAAAAGAAAGACCGGTTGGTTTCGTCTGTCACCAAGGTGACCGCTCTGTCTTTCTTTGCGACCATATAAAGCCCCATGCCACCGACGCAGACCAACAGGTTCCCGTCTTTATCAAAGCTCATACCCAAGGGGGCACCGCCGATATGGGCGTAGATTTCGTAGGTCTTGTATTCAGGCGGTGTAAACCGGACGATGTCCCCGTGGCGGTTGCCGCAATACAGGTAATCCTCGTCATCAAGGATAACGTCCTCGGGGCTTTCCACGTCTCCCAGACCGATCACGTCGACTTTGGACAAGCGGTCATTCACCTTGAACGGACCCTCATCGGTTGTGCGTGGCTCTGGCATCTCCATCAAAGTGGGCGACACATAGACCGTGTTCAAAAGCTTGTGACGGTTTTTCATCCAGCGCACGTCGACGAACACGGCGAAAAGCAATGCCAGCCCCAGCACCATTGGCCCCGAACCACTGTTAAGGCCAAGACGCAGAACACCGTTGGTTAGCACCAGCACCGTGACCGCCCCCATCATGGCCTTGGTCACCGAACCGCGACCGCCGCCAAGGGAATTGCCCCCAAGTATCGCTGCCGTCAGCACGAGGACCTCGAGACCAAGACCGGTGTCTGTGCCGGCACCGCTCAGGCGGGCGGCGTATAGAATGCCGGCCATACCGACCAACATCCCCGAAACGACATAAGCCAGACAAACGATCCGTTTCACAGGCAGGCCCATATTATAGGCCGACCGGCGTGATCCACCAATCGCCAGAAGACGCCAGCCCGGCCCCGACCGGCTAAAGATGACATGTGCGATGACCGCGACGATCACCAGGATCACAAAGCTGAACGGAAAGATTGAAACGTTGCCCAGCCCCATCAGATCCCAAAGAGGAGACGAGTAAAAAGACATCGACATGTCTTGGGCGTATTCAAGCAGCAAAAGGTCTACGATGGCGCGCACAATGATCAGCGTCACAAGCGTTGTAAGAAATGCCCGCAACCTCAGATAGCCGATCAATACGCCATTCACCAATCCCACCGATCCGCAGATGAGCACAACAAGGCCAGCAGCCAGCCCGACCGGAAGATCCGCAAGGTTGAGAAAGTACAGCATCAAGAAGTTGCCGAGCGCAAAGTTCGACCCGACCGAAAGGTCGATCCCCCCGACCAGTATCACAGTGGTCATCGCCAGAACGACAAGGGCAAGTTCCCCATATTGGCGGGCCAGAATGCCGATATTACTTCCAGTAAAGAAATTGGGCAGCAAAGACCCGACAACCCCGACCACAATAATCATAATTGTGAATGGGATGGCGTTGTCGATCCAGCTCTTCGAGAGCAATTCGCCAAAAACGTGATCGGGAAGCCAGCGGTACCGGGCTTTTTTAATACTGCTTGCCAATGACATAGCGCGTCACTTTCTTATGAAACTTCTGGGAGTTGAGGCGTGTTCGGGTTTGACCGGAAAGCAGCGGCATCCTGTGCCGCTGCTTTGGTCTTTATGCGAGCGGCTTAACGTAGACGCGCGGCGTATTGCTCGGGGTCCCAGCAGGACGCGGATTCGACATTGTCCTTCGACATGACATAGGTAGGCGAGAAGACCTGCGTCTTCATCTTGCCACCGCCACCGTTCTGCATTGCGATCATGATCGCAGTCCAGGCGTCGCGGCCCATGCCCGGTGCGTCGTAGTTCACGACCACATCAAACGTGTCGTCCCGGATCAAATCACATGTGCTGGCGGCACCACCACCCGAGGTGATAACGGAAACCGTATCGGCAAGGCCTGCTTGCTTGACCGCGGCACCCGTGCCGATGGCCTGACCATCCCACATGTCCAGGATCGCGCAGAGATCGGGGTGCTGCTGAAGCACGGTTTCTGTGATCGCACGCGCCTTGGACGCGTCCCAGTCGGCGGCCTGGCTAGATACGATTTCGATGTCATCCCGTTCGCTCAGCACTTCCATAATGCCCTGAACCTGGAAATAGCTTACGCCGCCCGTGATCACGCCTTGCACGATCGATACCTTGTGCGACGTATCGGTTTCGCCGCCGCATTTCTCGATGGCCATATTTGCCAACTGGCGCCCCATCGCAATATAGTCAGGCCCGACAAAGGCATCCGTTTGAACGGCACCCTGCATATTCATCTGAACGACAGCGATGCCTGCACGGTTCGCCTGCACCATCAGTCGCGCCAGCGATTGTGTGTCAGGGTTCTGCGTCACGATCACATCAGGCCCTTCGGCAATCAGTGACGTCATCCCCTGAGCCATCGCATCCGTCGACCAGTTCGGGTCCTGGATGGTAAACTTCATCCCGTAACGCTCGGCTTCCTCCTTGACGACACCGCCCCATGCTTGGGCAAGGTCGAAACCGGCTGAGATGGGCAGATACGCAACCCACTTGCCTTCGAGAGCATCAAGCGCCGGGCCACGGAACGGATCGTTGGTTTCCTGCGCATACAGAGCGCCTGAAAATCCGATCGCCAATGTGGCCAATTTCATTGAATGTTTAAGAACTTTCCATTCCATAGTATTTTCCTCCTGGTTGGTTTGATTGGGTTAGTGACGTTGCCGCGGGTCTTTAGATGTCGCCCTGTTGACCGGTCTGTTCATCACGCGGGTTGATTATGCTGTCTGAAATAATGGCAAGCAGAAGGATCAAGCTCTTGATCACGTTCTGAATCGTGTACTGGATGTCCATGATGGTCATCCCGTTGACGAGAACGCCGATAAGCAGCGTCCCGACGATCACATTGCGCACGTTGCCGCGCCCCCCCGACAGGCTCACACCGCCAAGGACAACGATCAGGATGACGTCATAGATCATGTTGGAATTCACGATCCGCGTATTCATCGACTGAACGGCGGTTGCGGTGATCAAGCCTGCCAGATAGGCGGCTGTTCCGCTCATCATGTATTGCATCACCATCGTCGGGCGGACCGGAATACCGGTAACGCGGGCAGCGGGCGTGTTGTCGCCAATGTTGTAGGTATTCCATCCGTGCTTTGAAAAGCGCAGGAACAGGAACACGACAAAGGCCAGACAGACCGCCAAGATGATTGGAATTGGAATGCCCCAAAGCTGCCCCTGGCCGATTTGACTGGCCCAGCCAAAGCTGGCGGGCAGATAGACAACATCCGTCCCGGTGATCAGATGCGCCCGGCCGAAACCATAGACAAAGGTCCCCATCGCGAGCGTTGCGAAAATTGCGGGAATTTCGGCTTAGGCGACAAGGATGCCAGATATGCAGCTCATCGCCAGCGCAAATCCATAGCCCATGGCAAGTGCCAGACCCAACGGCGTACCTTCGCCCACAAGCTGGATTGTCCATGCGACCGAAATTGCCATGATCGCAACCATCGACAGATCAATGCCGCGCCCCAGGACAACAATAAGCATTCCCAGCCCGAGAATACCCAATACAGCGACATTCCTGAGCAATGCCAGTATGTTGTTTGCCCCGATGAATCCGTTCAGCGAAACGGAAAAGGTGACAAACAATGTCACCGTGATCAAAAGCACGATTTTTTCTTGGCTAAGATTACCCAACCAACGTTTAATAGACACCGACCATCCCCTCCCGAGATATCCGCAGCACGAAACAATGCGCACTTTGCTTGGGATTACCTTAGGGCGATGAAGACGCCTCGCGACATATCGAAGTTTTTATAAAGGATATAGGAAATGCCTATAGGCCTATTTCCCCATTGTTTTTCTGCATAAATTTGGCATTCACCCTTGGCTTTACCCCGCATTCCCCAAGTAAA